>NZ_JAVDUI010000001.1:0-1200000 GCF_031456275.1 Falsarthrobacter nasiphocae | reverse complement strand
TTTCCGCATTGTTCACCGAAGCCCCGGTGATAAAGCGAGCGCGGCTGCGTGCCCTCAGCGGCCCTGGGAGCCGGCTCTCGCCTCGTGGGGATGCTCGGCCATCTTCGCGACGACACCGGCCTGCACAATCCGCCGAGCCTGTGTGTGCGGCTTCCTCTCTGACTGGCCAGTGACGGCTTTCCCGAAGACCTGGGCGAGGTCTCCTCGCGGATAGGATGCGAGCACCTCCGCGGCGAAGCCCGAGGGCAGCAGGTCCGCCTGAGCCCCGGCGACATCGAGCGCCGTGGCCCTCTCGAGAAGGTGGCCCTCGACATCCAGGGCAGGGTCCACCGAGGGCCAGTTGTGGCGCACGATCACCTCATGCACCCGGAGTCGCCGCGCGTGCGGCCACCCGGCCCCCGCGGTCAGCGCCACGGCGACGTGCCCGCCCGCGTCCTCATAGGAATTCAGGTGGTTGTCGAACTCGGGGACAATCCCGATGTCGTGCAAGAGTGCCGCCACCCAGAGCAGCTCCCGATCCGGGATCGCTATTCCCACAACGCGGGCAATTGCTTCTGACCAGTAACCAGAGCGAATCGCGTGAGCCGTCAATGATTCGGGCTGATAAATGCTCGCCAGTTCCATGGCGGCGCGCACCGCAGTCGTGTCAGGCATAACGACGTCGTCCATGTTCATGCCGAGCGCTCCTTGAGTCCGAGTGGCCGTGACGCGTGCAGCCGCCGCCGGCGCCTCAGCGCACGGCGGCCACAGGCCTAGAAACCGCCGGCGTCCGCAGCGGGAGACATGTTGTTGAACCGAGAGTAGTGACCCTGGAAGGCCACCGTGATGGTGCGGGTGGGGCCGTTGCGGTGCTTGGCGACGATCACGTCCGCCTCTCCCGCGCGGGGTGACTCCTTGTCATAGATGTCCTCGCGGTGCAGGAGGATGACCATGTCGGCGTCCTGCTCGATCGAGCCCGACTCACGGAGGTCGCTGATCATCGGCTTCTTGTCCGTGCGCTGCTCCGAGCCGCGGTTGAGCTGCGAGAGCGCGATGAGAGGCACGTCGAGCTCCTTGGCGAGCAGCTTGAGCGAGCGCGAGAACTCCGAGACCTCCTGCTGACGGGACTCCACACGCTTGCCCGAGCTCATGAGCTGGAGGTAGTCGAGGACGATCAGCTTGAGGTCATGCTTCTGCTTGAGCCGGCGGCACTTGGCCCGGATCTCCATGAGGGACATGTTGGGCGAGTCGTCCACGAAGAGCGGCGCCTTGTCCACCTCGCCCATCGTCTGCGCGAGCTTGGACCAGCCGTCGCCGTCCACCGTTCCCTTGCGCAGGTCCTGGAGGGGGATGGAGGCCTCTGCGGAGAGGAGGCGCATGGCGATCTCGTTGCGCCCCATTTCGAGTGAGAAGAAGACCGTGGTCATGTTGTGGCGGATCGCGGCGGACCGCGCAAAGTCCAACGCGAACGTGGACTTGCCGACGGCGGGCCTGGCGGCGATGACGATCATCTGGCCGCCGTGCAGGCCGTGGGTCAGCTCGTCGAAGTCGTAGAACCCCGTGGGCACGCCGGAGACTTCCTCTCCGCGGGCGCCGGCCGCCTCGATTTCGTCGACCGCCCCCTCCATGAACTCGCTCAACCGGACGTAGTCCTCCGTCGAGCGCCGCTCGGCCACCTGGAAGACCTCTGCCTGCGCGCGGTTGACGATGTCCTCGACCTCGCCGTCCTGGCCGTAGCCCATCTGGACGATCTTGGTGCCGGCCTCCACAAGCTTGCGCAGGACAGACCGCTCGCGGACGATCTCCGCGTAGAAGTTGGCGTTGGCGGCCGTGGGGACGGACTGGATGAGCTCGTGGAGGTACGGGGCGCCGCCGATCTTCGAGAGCTCCCCCGTCTTCTGGAGCTGATCCGCCACGGTGATGGCGTCCGCAGGCATGCCGTGGCCGTAGAGGTCGATGATCGCGTCGAAGATCGACTCGTGCTTGGGCAGGTAGAAGTCATTGCCGCGGAGCACCTCAATGACGTCCGCGATGGCGTCCTGGGACAGGAGCATGCCGCCGAGCACCGAAATCTCCGCGTTGAGGTCCTGCGGCGGCTTCCGTACGGCTGAGGCGCCGCCTTCCCCATACTCGCTCATCGGTGCCCTCCGCTGCTCGCCTGAAAGCTCGGGGGCATGCCGCCCCTTCGCCGTGGATGTCCTCTCATTCTAGGGCGGCTGGCAGGCCCGAAGAGAGGCGTTCAGCCGAACGTGGATAACTCGACAGCCCCCATCTCAAGGGAGTTATCCACACTCGCCGAGGGCTGATTGTGCATATCGCGGCGTGTCGTGTGGGCAAGTCCGGGACGACAGTGTGGACAGCGGTGGGACAAGCCGAGAAATCCCCGTGATTCCGCGGTTCTTCGCCGTCTAACCATGTGGATAACGGCCGTGGCATTTACGCGGATTCCATGCCGTGTTCACCAGGAAACGCCCTCATCCCTCCGCATCGCCCCCCTTGCGCCCACGTTATCCCCACTTATCCACAGGTACTGTCCACAGGGCCTGTCCACAACTCCGCCCCGGCCCGACATCTCGCGGGTCTGGGCGTCCCGCATAGACTGGACCAATGCGCCATTTCCTCGCGAGCCGCTCTGTCTCCCAGCGAGTCATGCTGGTTTTCGGCCTCACGGCAGTGCTCCTGCAGCTCCGGTCCCTGTACGGGGAAGTCAACGGGAGCTCCCCCTTCCCGGGCCTGCCGGTGGACAAAGCCGTGCACTTCACGATCTTCGCGCTGCCCGTGTTCTTCCTCCTCCGGGCGGGCCTCAACCGTCTTGCGGTCCTGGGCGCGTTCGTCGTCCATGCGCCGCTCTCGGAAGTCCTCCAAGGGATGTTCTTCCCCGGCCGCTCGGCCGATCCTCTCGACGCGGTGGCGGACTTCGCCGGGATCGCCGTCGCTCTCCTGTCCGCCAGCTGGCTCTCCCGGCGCCAACAGCGCGAGGCGAGCGCCCCGCCGCCCCGCTCCCCCGGCGCATAGCGCCTCGCGCCCTCGCGCCCCCTCGGCGGCTCGGCCTCGACCACGACCTCCACCTCGGCCTCGGCCTCGGCCTCGGCGGCACGTGCGCTCATCTGATCTCGCCAGGCAACCCGAAGGCCACTCCCATCCGGGACTCACCCAAACCTCAGCCTCGCGCCATAGCGTGAAGAGCACGACGACGGCCCGCCGCGGTGGCCCCCCAGGTCTTCGCAAGGATCGCCTCACGGCATGATCCCCGCTGCGCGCCACGTCGAATCGCCCCGAGAGCCCGCGGCAAGACTGCGCCGCGGGCACCGGGGCCCGCCTCCCCCGCCGCATCGCCCTCATGACCCGTTGCGAGGCGGTTTTCGCACCAAGGACCGCCCATTTCCGTGCGAACATCACCCCGCAACGAGGGGGGGAGGGTTAACGAAAAGCGCCCCTCCTCCCCGAAGGGAGAAGGGGCGCCGCCGCAGCCTCGCGGCCGCGACTCGCTGCCTTACTTGGCGGCGATGACGTTGAGCTTGATCGTGGCAGACACGTCCGAGTGGAGACGGACGGTGGCCTCGTGGGTGCCGAGCGACTTGACGTCGTCGAGCTCCACGGAGCGCTTGTCGAGCGTGCCGAGACCAGCGGCCTCAACTGCTGCGACAACGTCGGATGCCTTGACCTTGCCGAAGAGGCGGCCGGACTCGCCCGCCTTCACGGAAAGGCTGATCGGGGCTTCCTGCAGCTTGGCCGCGAGAGCCTGTGCCTCCTCGAGGGACGCAACGGCGCGAGCCTCGCGAGCGGCGCGGAGCTGCTCGACCTGCTTCTCGCCGCCCTTGGTCCACAGGAGAGCGAAGCCGCGGGGCAGAAGGTAGTTACGGGCGTAACCGTTCTTCACCTCGACGATGTCGCCGGACGTGCCGAGACCCGTGACTTCCTGAGTCAGAATGAGCTTTGCCATAGTGGTTCTCTCCCTCTCCCTTAGCCGCGGCCTGCGCCGGAGTACGGCAGAAGGGCGACTTCGCGAGCGTTCTTGATCGCGAGGGCGATCTTGCGCTGCTCCTGGACCGTCACGCCAGTGACGCGGCGGGCACGGATCTTGCCGCGCTCGGAGATGAACTTGCGCAGAAGTGCGACGTCCTTGTAGTCGATGACGGTGACGTCAGCGGCCTTCAAGGGGTTGGACTTTGGTTTGGGCTTACGGAGTTCAGCCTTAGCCATCGTGGTGCTCCTCAATCGTGGTGGAGCCCGTGAAACTGTGTCCACGGGATGGTGGACGGGTGCCTCTCAGGCGCCCGTTTGAAAATGGTTTTAGAAGGGAGGCTCGGACATGTCCGGGCCACTGCCCCAGCCACCGGAGTTGTTGCCGGGGGCCGCCCAGGGATCCTGGGACTGCGGGGCCTGGGACTGCTGCTGGGGTGCGCCCCACGAGGAGCCGCCTCCCTGAGCCTGTCCGCCGCCCTGCTGCTGGCCGCCGCCGAACCCGCCGCCGCCGCCAGCGGACCGCTGGGTGCGCTTGACGGATGCGGAGGCGTAGCGGAGCGAGGGGCCGATTTCGTCGACATCAAGCTCCATCGACGTGCGGCGCTCGCCTTCCTTCGTTTCGTAGGAGCGGGACTTCAGCCGGCCCTGGGCGATGACGCGGGTGCCCTTCGTCAGGGTCTCCGCGACGTTCTCAGCGGCCTCGCGCCAGATGGATGCGCGGAGGAACAGGGTCTCCCCGTCCTTCCACTCGTTCGTCTGGCGGTCGAAGGTCCTCGGCGTCGACGCGATCGTGAAGTTCGCGACGGCAGAGCCCGAGGGGGTGAACCGAAGCTCGGGGTCCCCGGTGAGGTTGCCGATGACGGTGATTACAGTCTCGCCTGCCATGGAATGCTCCTACGTGTGTCGGTGAACGGGAAGATCAGGCCTGCTCGGCAGTGATCTTCTGGTCCTCCGGGCGGATGATCTTCGTGCGCATGATCATCTCAGACAGGGAGAGCTGGCGATCAAGCTCAGCAGCCGTTGCCGGCTCCGCGGTGAAGTTGACGACCACGTAGATGGCCTCGTTCTTCTTCTGGATGTCGTACGCGAGGCGACGGCGGCCCCAAACGTCGATCTTGTCCACAGTGCCGCCACCATTGGTGACGACGGTGAGGAACTTCTCGATCGTCGGCTGGACTGTGCGCTCGTCGACCTCGGGGTCGATCAGGGTCATGAGCTCGTATGCACGCATGTGAACCCACCTCCTTCGGGCTGAACGGTCGCGGTCTTTCCGCAACAGGAGGTTCATGGTGTGCTGGCGCTTCGCCCGCAGGCCATGGGACATGCGGGAGACGCGAACGCGCCGATCTCCAAGTCTATCAGGCGATCAGGGTTTGGCTCCCGTTCACCGGTGGCTCCTAGGCTGGGCTCAACACCGGAGACCAGGAGGGCCATCCATGAAGAAGTCAGACCTGAATAACGCGCAGCTTGGCGTCAACTCGAAGAAGGAGAACCTTCGCGAGTTCATCGACAAGATGTTCAGCGAGGGCTACACGGTGGCGGAGGGGCACACGAACGACCCCGACCTCATCGACCCCATGGGCCGCGCCGTCGAGACGTGGCAGGAGGGGTACCCCTATGGCGAGCGGATGGGCCGCGAGGAGTACGAGCTCGAGAAGTACCGGCTCCAGATCGAGCTCCTGAAGTTCCAGTACTGGGTGGAGGACACGGGCCAGAAGCACATCATCGTCTTCGAGGGCCGTGACGCCGCGGGCAAGGGCGGCACCATCAAGCGCTTCACGGAGCACCTCAACCCGCGCACGTCCCGTGTCGTGGCCCTCAACAAGCCGAGTGACCGCGAGCAGGGCCAGTGGTACTTCCAGCGCTACATCCAGCACTTCCCCACAGCCGGCGAGATGGTTCTCTTCGACCGCTCTTGGTACAACCGCGCGGGCGTGGAGCGCGTCATGGGCTTCTGCACGGACGAGGAATACGAGACCTTCATGGAGCAGGTGCCCCACTTCGAGCGCATGCTCGTGGAGTCCGGCATCCACCTGACGAAGTTCTGGTTCTCGGTCACGCAGAAGGAGCAGCGCACTCGCTTCGCGATCCGCCAGCTTGACCCGGTGCGCCAGTGGAAGCTCTCCCCCATGGACCTCGAGTCCCTGGACCGCTGGGAGGACTACGGCGAGGCCAAGGAGCAGATGCTCTTGCGAACGGACACGGACCACGCCCCCTGGACCACCGTGAAGTCCAACGACAAGAAGCGCGCCCGCCTCAACGCCATGCGCCACTTCCTCAACCAGTTCGACTACCCGGGCAAGGACACGAGCGTCGTCTTCCCGGCGGACCCGCTCATCGTGGACCGGGGCCGCGACTCCGTCGGGGACTGACCCTCCCCGCGCCTGCCTCGTGCGGCTGGCTGCTGCGGTGCACGACGACGGCGGCTGGCGCCCCCCAAGACGCGCGAACGGCCCGTCACCCCGGTTCGGGGTGACGGGCCGTTCGCGCGCGTGCGGGTCTGACTCTTAGACGACCCGGGGGCCGGGCTCGCCGAACTGGCGTCCGCGATTCTCGTCCTCGGCCGGCATGGTGCCGGGCTGGCCGAGCTGCTCGCCGTCCCGCGGCGCCCGCTCGTCGTCGTTCTCATCCATGCCCCCAGGCTGGCCGAACTGGCCGGCGCCGAGAGCAAAGCCCATGCCGTTGCCGTGCGTGGGGCGCTCCTCGTCCTGACGCTCTGCGTCCGGGCTGACGGCGTCCGGGGCGGTCTCCTTGTCAGAAGTCATCGCTTCGATCCCTCCTCGTGAAAGCCGCGGCGTTCGCACGGCGTTGGACAGCACAGTAGCGCACGAATCCCGCAGGCAGCTGGGCTGCGCGGAGCGCGGGATCAGTAGAGCTTGAGCTCTTGGACCTTGCCCTCGGGGGACATCGTGGCGCTGCCGGAGATGTCGAGGTCGCGAGAGGCCTGGACGGGCTGGCCGTTGAGCTTGGCGTCGTAGTCCATCGTGCCCTTCGTCGTCGTCGAGATGGTGAAGCGGTTCGGGCTGGACGAGCCGGCCGTGGCCTCGATGACCGGCATCTTCGCGATGGTGACCTTGAGGCCCTCAAGCTTGCCCTGGCTGCTGTAGGCGTTGAACTCGCGCCCGCAGGTCTTGTGGTCGAGCTTGGCGGCGCACGTCTTCATGGCCTCGGTCACTGCGGTGACGACGGTCTTCTGGGCCTCGGCGGTGGGCTTGACCTCGAGCTTCGACGTGCCGCTCGAGCCTTCCTTGCTGCCGTCCGCCCACGCCGTGGCCGTGACGGGCTTGGTCGTGAAGTAGGTGTTGTTGATGCTGGAGATCTCGTAGTCGCCGGGGAGCGGGTTCTTCATGCTCGTGGCGGAGGTCGAGGAGGAGTCCGAGACGCTGACGCCGTTGACGGTGACGGGGAACTTCGCTCCGCTCGCGTACACGTGCGGAAGGGACACGTAGCTGGAGCGGGGGGCGACCTTCCACTCGCCGCCGATCCGGCGGACGTCGTACTCGACGGGGAGGTCGCGGCTCTTCTGCTTGACCGTGCCGCTCACCTTGTACCAGTCGTCGCTGACGCGCTTGGAGTCAGTCCGGGAGAAGCCCTCGGGTCGGTTCTTCGCCTTCGAGTAGACCTCGTCCTTGTAGTACGGCTGGTCCGGGTCCAGGCCGACCATGTCCGTGTCCATCTTCTTCAGGGCGTCCTGGGCCTTGCCGTCCCGGAGCGCGTCCACATAAGTGGAGACGGTCTTCTCCGCCTCGCCCTGGTCTCCCTTGGAGTAGGACTGGCCGTCCGACGACGTCGAGGACGCGTCCTTCGAGGAGCCCTTGCCGACGACGTTCATGAGGTTGGCGATGAGGGCGATGATGAGCCCGAGGACAACGAGTCCGCCGAGCACGAGGCCGACGATGAGGCCGGTCTTCTTCTTGGGGCCGCCGCTGCCCGGGGCCGGCGAGCCGCCGGCGTGACTGCCGAAGGGGTCCGAGGCGGGCTGGTTGTAACCCTGGCCTGCGGGCTGGCTGTACCCCTGGCCCTGCATTCCCTGGGGGTTCTGCTGATATGACATTCGGCGTTCCCTTCACGTGAGCTTGTCACCTCGACGTTCGATGCCAAGCCCCGCGAGGTGCTTCACTCACAGAATACCCATGAAATTCACAGCTTTACACAGAAAGCCTCAAGAATTCGGGTCAGCGCCGCGTAGTCATTCACCGCGAGCATCTCCCTCGCCGAGTGCATCGATAGCAACGGAACGCCGACGTCCACCGTGCGGATTCCCAGCCGCGTGGCCGTAATGGGCCCGATGGTCGAGCCGCAGGGCATCGTGTTCTTGGAGACGAACTCCTGATAGGCCGCGCCGGACTCGCGGGCGAGGCGGCTGATGAGCGCCGCGCCGACGCCGTCCGTGGCATACCGCTGGTCAGCGTTGATCTTGAGGAGCATGCCCCCGCCGAGGACGGGGCGCACGGCGGGGTCGTGCCGCTCCGGGTAGTTGGGGTGCACGGCGTGGCCGGCGTCCGAGGACACGTGGACCGAGCCCGCGATCATCCTCGCGAACTCCGGGCCCCTGCTCCCCACGATCCGCGTGAGCACGTCCTCGAGGAACGGCCCCCCGGCGCCTGAGCGGGTGCCGGAGCCGATCTCCTCGTGGTCAAACGCGGCGAGCATCGTGACGCGGCGACCGCGTGCGGCGGCTGCGTCGTCGCGCTCTCCCTCCCCAGGAGAGGACGACCACGGGGCGCCCGCCGCCCGAATGAGGGCCGTGAGGCCCGCGTGGACGCTCGTGAGGTTGTCGAGGCGGCCGGAGGCGAGGAACTCCTCCCCCGCGCCGAAGAATCGGGGCTCCTGGCCGTCAGCGACGACGAGGTCGTACCCGGCGATCTCCGAGGCCTCCACGCCGGCCAGCTCGGCGAGGTGGGCCAGGATGTCCGCGTCCGCCGCGTCCCCGAGCCCCCAGATGGGCTGCGTGTGCTGCTGGCGATCCAGCTTGAGACCGTCCGCGTTGACGGCGCGGTCAAGGTGAACGGCGAGCTGCGGGATGCGGAGGATGGGCTCGGTGGCGACGAGGCGCTCGGTGCCGTCGGCGAGAACGAGGCGGCCGGCCAGGCGCAGCTCGCGGTCCAGCCACGAGTTGAGGAGTGGCCCGCCATAGACCTCGACGCCCGCCTGGAGGATGTTCGCCGAGCCGGTCGTGGGCTTCGGCTTGAGCTTGAAGCCCGGGGAGTCGGTGTGCGCGCCGACGATGTCAGCGCCCTCGAGGGGGCCGTCGCCCTCGGGCAGGAGGAACGCGATGAACGCCCCGTCCCGCCGGACCACGTAGGCCCCGGGGGCAAGGTCCCAGACCTTCGTCTCGTCGAGCTCCCGGAACCCGGCCGCGGCCAGGCGGCGGACCGCCTCCGCGGCGGCGTGGTAGCTCGAAGGGGACGCGGTGACAAAGCGCGCGAGGTCCTGGGCGTGATCGTGAGCACTCATGGTGCCACTCTATCGAGCCGCTCGGGATGGGGACGGGGCAGCTGGGGAAGATACCCAACGGGGCATATAGCCGATCTAGCCCTCGCGGCCTCCCGGGCGGACCAGCCCGTTCTCGTACGCGAAGATCACCGCGTGGACCCGGTCCCGCAGGCCCAGCTTGGACAGCACGCGGCCCACATGGGTCTTCACGGTAGCCTCCGAGACGAAGAGCCGGGAGGCGATCTCCGCATTGGAGCAGCCCGAGGCGATCGCCTCGAGCACCTCGACCTCGCGGGGCGTCAGCTCGCTCACGCAGGCCGAGTCCGCCGGGGCCGCGCCCGCCGCGGAGCCCCGCACGAACTCCTCGAGAAGGCGTGAGGTGACCCGGGGCGCGACGACCGAGTCGCCCTCCGCCACGACCCGGACGGCCCGGGCGAGCTCCTCCGGATCGGCGTCCTTGAGCAGGAACGCAGAGGCCCCGGCTTTAATGCCCTCAAAGGCATATTCATCGAGGTCGAAGGTCGTGAGAATGACGACCTGAACGCCTGGCATCTCCGCGCAGATCTGGCGCGTCGCCTCGATACCGTCCAAGACGGGCATGCGGACATCCATGAGCACGACGTCGGGGCGGAGGTCCCGGGCCGCCGCGACCGCCTCCTCGCCGTTGGACGCCTCCCCGACAACCTCCATGTCCTCCTCGCCCCCGAGGATGAGACCGAACCCGTACCGGATGAGCGGCTGGTCATCGACGAGCATCACGCGGATGCGGCGCCGTCCGGCGAACTCGCGAGCCCCGGCCTCGGAGGGTGCCTGGGTGTCCGTGCTGTGCGGCGCGGCGGGGTTCTCGTGGCTCATGATGACCTTCTCTCAAAGTTCGGCGGGAAGACCGCCTCAACAATCCACCCCTGGGCGGGGCCCGGTCCGGCACGGAGCGTGCCGCCGAACGCATGGGCCCGGGTCCTCAGGCCCTCCAGGCCGTTGCCCGTGCCCGGGATCTGGCCCGGCTCGGTCCTGAGCCCCTCGCCCCGAGAACGCCTCTGGGCGCTGCGCTCGGGAGCGACGCCAAGCCCGTTGTCGGCGACCCTGACTCTCACGCCCTCGCCGTCGCTGTGCGTCTCAACAATGACCTCTGACGCGCTTTTGGCATACCGGAGAACATTCGTCAGAGACTCCTGGATGATGCGGAAGACGGTCTGAACAAAGGCGGGGTCCTCCGGAAGAGAATAGCCGCTGTGAATCAGCGTGACCGGCACTCCGGCCCGCCGGAATCCGGCGACGAGCTCAGCGAGCGCCTCCCGCGCGGCGATGGGGGCCCGCGCCGCCGCAGGCTCGCCGTCGACCTTGAGGATGCCCAGCACCCTCCGCATGTCCGCGAGCGCGCTGCGCCCCGTCTTGGACACCTCCCCCATGACCTCCGCAGCCTTCTGCGGGTCCGACTTGGAGAGCACCTTGGCCCCGTCCGCGAGGGTGATCATGACGGTGAGGGAGTGGGCCACGACGTCGTGCATCTCCCGCGCGATGCGGGACCGCTCGGCGAGCTGCGCGCGCTCACGCTGGTCCACCGCCCACGCGTTGAGGTCCTCCTCGTGGAGGCGCTCCCGGCGGACAGCCATGCCCACGAGGACCACGCCCGCCCCTCCCGCATAGATGGCCGCAGTCCCCGAGGCCAGGACGAAGATCAGCACGGGGAAGGACGTGTCCTCCTGGAAGAGGACGAACGCGAGAAAGACGGCTGTGGCGGTGCACTGGACGAGCATGCACGTCCAGGAGACGCGGGGGCTGCGCCACTTCGCCACGGAGTAAAGGGCGACCGCCCCGGCGAAGGATCCCGCGACGACGTTGGGCGTGGAGGCCGTCACCAACAGAGCGCACGCGGCAAGGTCCATCGCGAAGACGGCAAGGAAGACGCCGAGGGGCCAGCGGTTGCGCCAGAGGAGGCCGACGAGCGGCAGGACGGTGAGGATCGCGAGCACCCAGGCCCGCCACGGCTCAATCCCGTACTGGCCGGAGCGGGCCAGGCCCGGCATCTCCACGGCCACCCACAGTCCGAGCAAGACGAGGATGATCGCGGTGCGCGTCCTCGGGTGGTCCGCGAAGAAGCGGAGGAACGGGTTCCTCCGCCGGCGAATGAGCTCCGCGAGGGGGGCCTCCGAAGAGACCCCCCTCGCGGGTGTTGGTGCAGTGCGGATCAGACGTCCCGCTTCTGCGCCGTGATCATGCCCAGCAGCCAGATGACGCCGGACTCGAGGGCGAGCCAGAGGGCCGCCTCATTCCACTTGATCGGGGTGGGGGTGTTCGAGCCAGCGGACTCGGCACCCGTATTGGGCGCGGCGGCGTCCGTCACAGCGCCCATCGTCTGGCCGAGGTTGCTCGGGAGGAAGCGGGCAGCATCTCCAACCCAGTCCACCATTCCCCCGAAGATCCCCGAGATCAGGGGCAGGGCGAAGAGGATGCCGACGATCGTGACGATGCCGCCGGCCGCGTTGCGCGTGAGCAGGCCGAGACCGAAGCCCATGAGGACCACGAGCACCACGTAGAGCACGGTCATGAGGATGGACCGCATGACGTTGCCGTCGCCGAGGCCGAAGTGGACCTCACTCGGGGTCATGACCTGGCCCAGTCCATACGAGGCGAGGAAGGCGAGGAAGGCGACGACGGCCGCGACGAGCAGCGTCACGAGCAGCTTGGCGAGGAGGGCCGGCCAGCGCTTGGGCGCCGCCGTCATCGTGGAGCGGATCATGCCCGTGCCGTACTCGCCGGCAATCGTCGTCACCGCCCAGGCGCCGAAGACGAGGATGCTGAAGAACGCACCGACGATCGGCAAGTGCATCGCCACCTCACGGGCTGCGTCCATCGTGGAACCCATGCCAGGGGGCATGCCCTCCGGCGGATTCTTGACCGAATCGACGGTCGAGTTGACCGCAATCGTGAACAGAGCCGCGAAGCCCACCGTCAGGGCGAACGCGATCCCGAGGAGCCAATACGTGCTCCGCAGGGACGTGATCTTGATGAACTCGCTCTTGACGAGCTTGCCGAAGCCGACCTTGTTGCCGGAGAAGCGCGAGGAGAACTCCCGCACCGGCGCGCGGCGCTCATCCGTGGCGGAGCCTCCCTGCGCGCCGTTCGTCTCGACGGCGTGGCGGGGGGCCGAACCCTCCCCCGCGGCGCGGTTCTGGGGTGCAGACAGCGAGTGAGACATGGTTACTTGACCTCCTGTGCGCCGTTGAGCTCGGCGGAGTGGTATTCCACGGCACCCTGCGTGAGGCGCATGTACGCCTCCTCGAGGGAGAGCTCGCGGGGAGTGAGTTCGTAGAAGAAGATGCGCTCCTGGAACGCGGTCTCTGCGATCTGGCGCGGAGAGACACCGGAGATCTCCACGGAGTTGGCGTCCAGGGTGGAGATGCGGACGTTGTGCCCGGCGAGCGCCGACGTCAGGGCCTCCACGTTGTCCGTGCGCACGAGCGTGCGGACCTCACCCTGACCCGCGATGATGTCCGTGATGGGGCCCTGGGCGATGATCTGTCCCTTGCCGATGATGACGAGGTCGTCAGCGGTCTGTGCCATCTCCGACATGAGGTGGGAGGACAGGAACACGGTGCGGCCCTCGGAGGCGAGGTAGCGGCACAGGTTGCGGACCCAGGTGACGCCCTCGGGGTCGAGGCCGTTGACGGGCTCGTCGAAGATGACCGTCTTGGGGTCGCCGAGGAGGGCGGAGGCGATGCCGAGGCGCTGGCCCATGCCGAGCGAGAAGCCGCCGACCTTGCGCTTGGCCACCTGGTCGAGGCCCGTCATCGAGATGACCTCGTCCACGCGGGCGTTGGGCAGGCCGTGCGTGGCCGCCATGGCGCGCAGGTGGCTCCGCGCGCTGCGGCCGGTGTGAACGGCCTTCGCGTCGAGGAGCGCGCCCACGGAGGAGAGGGGGGACGTGGCCTCGCGGTACGGCTTGCCGTCCACGAGCGCCCGGCCGGCCGTCGGGGTGTCCAGCCCGAGGATCATGCGCATCGTCGTCGACTTGCCCGCGCCGTTCGGCCCGAGGAAGCCGGTGACGCGGCCGGGACGCGCCTCGAAGCTGACGTTGTTCACCGCCACCTTGTTGCCATACCTCTTGGTGAGGTTTTCTACCTGGATCATGAATCTCCCTCTAGTCCTGTCTCGGGATCGTCGGGATCGACGTTATGCATCCAGTCTAGAAATCGGGCCCCGGGCGGGTCATCCCCCGTGCGGGGGACATTGTGGAGCCCTGCGCATCATCCTTGAGGATGAGTTCGCGCCCAGCGGCCCCGTCGTCGCCCCCCCCTCCTCAGGTGCCTTTCAGTTCCCTCAGGAGGCCGACGCCGGCTCCCGCTGCGCCCGGGTCACGCCCGCAAGAAGAAACGCCGGATGCTCTCAGCGGGCCTGGGTCTGATTGCCCGGTTACTCACGCAACAGCTGGGCTGGGTCTACACGACTTGCTCCAACGGCCGGAAGCAGGCCCGAGATCGCCCCGATCACCGCCCCCGCACCCGGCACGACGACCACCCACCAGGGCAACAGATGGGGCCATCCTTGGAGAGCCGCCACGCCCGCACCCACCAGAACCCCCAGGCCTGTTCCGGCTAAGCCCCCCAGCCCACCGGTCAGGGCCGACTCGAAAAGGAATAGCCCCGCTATCCGCCCCCGGGAAGCCCCAAGCGCACGGTCCAGGCCGATATGGCGACGGCGCTCCCACACCGCCGTCTGCATCGTGGAATACACGCTGAAGACTGCGGATACCGCCAGCACCAGCATGGTGACCAGCACCATCGTCTCGGATTCGCGCAGCAACCCGGTGGAGAGGGACTCCGCACTGACGGGCCTGGTGATGCGCGCGTGCTCCGGCTCATAAGGCCAGGCCGCCAAACGCAACTGTTCTTCGGGCACTGCGTCCGGGACGGACGCCTCGAGAACGATGTTCCGGCTGACCGTCGGCTCAAGGGAGGCGGCCTTCGTGGGCGGGAAGATCACCGCCTCGTTAAGAATGGCCGCGTTCCCAGTCCCCTGGACGACGCCGACGACGCTCCACCAGCGGTCGCCGATCTTCACCTGGTTCTGGCCCAACTCCGGAGCAACGCCCAAAGTCTCGGCCACCCGCTGCCCCACGAGCATTTCGTGGGAACCCGCGCTGGGCCAGCCGCCAGCCACCACATGCCCGCCCATCACCCTCAGGCCCGAATCGGACAGAGCCACAGAGACTGCGTCGGCATCTCTCGTACGTGCCGTGGAGACAGGAGTGCGCTGGCCGTCGTTGAGAACGGTGAACGTGCCGGCCTCTTTCACGCCAGGCTGACGCAGGAGCCGTTGCCGTAGGCCCTCCTCCCCCTCTGCCCATCCGGCAGGCCCGGCGGGCAGAGAGACAGTGAGCATTCCGCTGGACAGCGCAGCCAGGTGCTCAGCCGAACGGTAGGCAGAGCCCCGAGTGACGGCCAACATGGTCACGAGCGTCGCGGCGCCAATCACGATGGTCAGCAAGCTGAAGGCGGTGCGGTTCCACCGACGGGTGACATTCCTCCACGCCTCACGCAGCAGCATGGTGCACCCGCCCATCCAGCACACGGATGGTGCGGTCGCACCGGGCGGCGAGTTCAGGGGAATGCGTCACGATGACGACTGCCGTCCCGGCGTCGGCTTGGGCCAGCAGCAGCTGCAGAACAGACTCCGCGGTGGTGGTGTCGAGGTTTCCCGTGGGCTCGTCGCACAACAGCACCCGCGGCTGCATCGCCACGGCACGAGCGATGGCGGCCCGCTGCCGCTCACCCCCGGAGAGAGTGCCGGGCTTGGCATGCGAGCGGTGCTGCAGCCCCACGCTTCGGATGGCCTCCGTTGCGGCCGTGCGAGCGGCACCGCCGCTGACTCCCCGGATCTGGAGCGCGTGAAGGACGTTCTCTGTGACGGTCAAGTGCTCAAGCAGGTGGAAGGCCTGAAACACAAAAGATATGTGGGTTCGGCGCAGGCGGGTGAGCTCACGTTCCGAGGCAGTGTCCGTATCCAGCCCGGCGATGACCCGCCGACCCTCGTCCGGATTCTCCAGCAGCCCGAGCATCGCCAAGAGTGTGGACTTGCCTGAGCCGCTGGGGCCCACAATCGCCACGGACTCCCCCGCAAAGATCTCCACAGAGACATCCTGAAGGGCTCGGGTGGCGGGCGGATAGCTTTTGGACACTCCGATGAGCTGCAGCTCCGGGCTGGTCTCACCCACCGTCGGAGGCTTTCTTCGCCGCGCCGGTGATGATGACGCTTTCGCCGGTGCTGAGCCCCTCCTCAGAGGCGCTGGCTGGGCGCACAACGCACCGGCCCTGGACGCACAGACCAACAGTGACATCCACCCGTGCGCCGCTTTCTTTCTCCACCCAGGAAGTGCCGGAAGCCGCTCGAATGGCCGTAGAGGGCACCAGTAGCGACTCGGCTTCACTCTGGGAGAAGATCACCGTGAGGGGCATGTCTCCGCTGCCGGGTGCCGGAAGCTCGGGAGCGTCCTTGAGCACGATTGCGTAGGACTTGGAGCCGCTGGGGTCCGAGTCTGGAGCGGTATTTGTGGCACCGCGGCCTGCCGCCGGGGCATTTGACTGCGAGGCGGATTCCGTCCCACCAGCACCCTTGGTGCCATTCTGGGAGGACGATGTCTGATTGCTGATGTTCTTCGTCGAGGCAGGGCCATTGAGGGCACCCGAGTAGGTTTTGCCGTCGGGGAAGACCACGCGGATGTTCTCGTGTCCCTTGATGCGCTGAGCATCGGCAGTGGGGATCGTGGCAATGAGAGAGGGCGCGCCCGTCGTGACCTCACACAGCGGGCCTTCCACCAACAGACGGTTGGTTCCGCACGCTCCGGCCGCCTTCACCGGGAGCACGGGCGCAAAGTACCCCTCGCCCAGAACCAGAGCCGCATTGCTTCCGGACCTCTCGGCGGGGATCACCGAGCCGTCCACCGAGACTGCCGGGTAACCCAAGGTGCGAAAGAGCGCAGCCAGGCCTCGAGCGGTTGAGTCATCGAACGTGCCCAGGCTCAGGCCAGATTCGTACCCCAGAGCGGCCAGGCTCTGCTGCAGCTGGGCGACGTCCCGCCCGGTGGCGCCCTTGGACAGGGTGCGGTAGGCGGCGACTGGGCCTTGGAGAACTATCACGGGACGTTCGTTCACCTCTGCCAGAACTCGCCCCAGGCCTGCTTCTGACCCAGCGGCAAGACCATCAGCGGTAAAGCGGGCCCCCTCCTTGGCGGGGAGGGAGACAGCCTCCGTGCGGGTGACGATGCTCGTCGCGGTGCCCTGCGCCTCATCGGAGAGAGCACCCGTCTCGACCTGGGCAGTAAGAGCAAGCTCGGGCATATTCTGGTTCACGGCGGACGCTTCTTGGTTCTTCACTGCACTCCAGCCGAGGAGCAGGAGACCGATAGCCAGAGCAGTTCCGATGAGCAATGACAGCACCTGGCGGAGAACAGTCCAGCGGTGGCCCTTACTTGCCACTGAGAATCGCCTGAGCTCGCTTCTTCGATTCAGCTCTGATTTCAGCCAGCTTTAGGATTTCTCCCTCGTTGTCTTGCGCCCAGGCACCCGCATGATCAAAGAAATTTTCCTGGAGTTTATTAATCAAGCCAGACTGAGCTTGACATCCTGCGTCAGCCTTGGCCAACGCCGCTTCCTCAACTGAGGGCACTTGCCCCTGTGCCCGGTACACTCCCCACCGTTGCTTCGCAAACTCGCCGGCCTTGCCGGGGCCCAGTGCATATCCCGAGTCATTCATGCACTTGCTGTAGTCCGGAGAAATTTCATCAATTACATTCTTCACCCCGTCCCGCGCGCCAGCACCTGCAGCAAGGATTTCGTTAGGAAAGTTATTCACTTTCAAAGAATTTTCAATGGACCCATAGACGGCAATCCGAGACTTCGCCGCACAACCGTCCTTGGGCGTCGCGATCTGAGCCCCACTGGGAGTATTGACCACAGCCATTTTGTCTGGATTCTGGTCACCCATGATGACCTTCTCCTGAGCGGGAGTAAGTCGCATAGTCTCCGGGGAGGTGCGCCTATCCACAGTCTCTTCGTACCCACGCTTTGCCGCCATCTCGGGGTTGCCAAAGAGTCCCACCTCTCCCGTGAGAGAAGAAAGGTCGAACGTAAATGGACGCGCCTCATGAGGGATGCCAGCCTTGCGAGCGCACTCATTTTCCAGCTTTTGCACGGCTGAATTTATATCGGAATCCGACGTGGCAAGCGAGGCAACGCTCCTCTTGACATTGTCAGGCACATCGGCCGATTCGTTAGCGCTGGTGCAACCACTCAAGGCGAGTGCAACGCATGCCGCCGAGGTGAAAGTTAACCTGAAATTTTTCATGAGGCCCTAGTAAGACTAAAAAGTCAGTCCCGATTCGAAGAAATCAATTTGGTTGGGGTGGTCGATATATTTGTACAGGGTATTGGGGGCGAATTGTCCAGCTTGACTTGAAAACGACCATAGACCAGTGTAGCTTCGGCCCGTCACATAGCTATAGCGCTCATTCCAGACCGACTCAACTCGATCGTCCGCAACATTAATATCCCCGCTGCCCCAGTCATCAACCAGGCGAGTCAAGTGCGTCCCGGGTCCATCCCACGCGCGAAACCGTTCTGCACTGGCAGGGGCGGCGGTTGTAATACAAATAACTCCAAGGCCAAGAATACTCAGCGCGAATCTAGCAAAATTTCTATTCATCATCAGTTCCATTCTATTTTTCGAACTTGCTCACGCGCGGCAGTCGAAGTAGTCAATCATGTTGGGGTACCCGATCTTAGACTGCAGAATTCCAGACCCAAAAAATCCTGCGTGTGAAGTGAATCCCCACAGTCCGGCGTAATTACGTCCTTCCATGGTGCAAGAAGTCTGATTCCACACCGACTCCGCGCGGTCGTCAACGATATCCAGTGTTGACCTATCAGTGTACGAATCAATCAAGAGGGGGCCATGGGTCCCCTGGTAGTCCCACGCTCGAAAGCGGGCTGCTTGTGCCGGCGCTGCGCCTGCCACGACTCCAGTCAGGCAGACCGCCAGAACTGTCGCTGACCTTAATGCAGTGAGTTTCATGCTTCCTCGGTAATCTAGAGATTGTCATTCGTTCCCGGGCCCAGACAGACTCGGTGAACAGAACCCTAGCATGCGTTCAAACCCCTAGAAGGCCATTCTGAGCCCGCCGTGGACATTCCCCTCGATGTGACCTGTCTCCCGAGGCTGATGGCGTCCTCGACTGCACCAAGGTCCCCTAACTGCGGGACTCTTCCCGTGCAGGGCAGGCACCCCCGTTGCCGCACCGCGATTCCCCCGGCATTCCCGCTCAACAACCAGCTGAGGAAGCCCGCACCTCGAACTTGAAGCGTCTAAGACTTCGATGCACTCCCGGGCCTCAACCTCAGGTCTTTGAAATCGTGGTACATCACGAGATGTGAGGTCAGTTTCTAACAGAGCTCAGTGCTTGGAGCGAGGCTGGGTGAAGGACTCGCCTTGTGAAGTCATGGCCTCGTCTGTCGGGTCTCTCGCCCCAAACACGGACCGAAATCAGGCGCAGGCAGCGCAAGCCCGTCGTCGCCCTCTGCTCAGGTGCCTTTCAGTTCCCTCAGGAGGCCGACGCCGGCTCCCGCTGCGCCCGGGTCACGCCCGCAAGAAGGAGCGCCGCGAGGATGGGAACCGCGATGACCGCGAGCGCGTGCCGGATGGTCCACGCCTCAGCCAGCCAGCCAAGGAGCGGCGGGCCGAGGAAGAACGCGGTGTAGGCGATCATCGAGACCGTGCTGACGCGGGCGGCGGCGCGAGCGGGCTCGTCGGACGCGGCGGAGATGCCGAGCGGGAAGCCGAGGGCAGCGCCCACGCCCCAGAAGAACACGCCGACCGCCATGACCCAGCCGTTCGGCGCCAGGACATACGTGGCCAGGCCGAGCAGGGACGCGGCGAGGCAGACCCGCAGGCACGCGACACGGCCGAACCGGTCCACAAACCCTGTGCCGAACCAGCGGGTCAGGGTCATGGCCGTGACGAAGACGGCGAAGATCATGGCGGCGACGCTCTCGGACACGTGGATGCCGTCCACGGCGCCCTTGGCGACCCAGTCCATCGCGGAGCCCTCCGTGAGGGAGCACGCCATGACGACGACGCCGATGAGCAGGGTGCGCGGCTCGGTCCACGGGGAGCGCGGCTTGACCGCCGGGGCGCTCGTCGCGGCGGCGGCAGCGCTGGCGGGGTCGGCGCCCTGGCCTGCGGGGACGGGCTCGAGCGCGGGGCCGCTGTCGAGGAAGCGGGGCGTGACGAGGGCGACGACCACGAGGGAGACGAGACCCGCGCCGATGAGCCCCACGGCAATCGGCACCGACGCCGCCGCGAGCGCGGCACCGAGGACGGCACCGGCCACCGTGCCCACGGAGAAGCCGGCGTGGTACCGCGGCATGACGGTGCGGCCGAGCTCGTGCTCGACGTGCGCCCCCTCGACGTTCATGGCCACGTCCCACACGCCCATGCCGACGCCAAGGACAAGGAGCGCCGCGCCGGCCCAGACCGGGCTCTGCGCCCCGAGCGCCGCCGAGAGCCCCACGAGGCCGAGCACGCCCACGACGTTGCCCCCGCGGGCCGTGGTGCGCGTGCCGAAACGGGCGAGCAGGCGGTCCGCCTGGGACATGGACAGGATGGAGCCCACGGCCACCATGAGGAGAAGCAGGCCCAGCTGGGCGTTGTCCACCTTGAGCGTGGCCGCGGCTCCGGGAATGCGCGCGGTCCAGGCGGTGACGATGAAGCCGTTGAGGAAGAAATGGAGGAAGGTCGCCCGCGAGGCCGCCTCAGCTCGGAGATGTGTCATACGAGTCCTTCTTCGTGGAGGGCGGCGACGGCGGCCGTGCGGTTCGTGGCGCCGAGCTTCCGGTAGACGTGGATGAGGTGGGTCTTGACCGTGGCCTCCGAGATGAAGAGGGCCTTGGCGATCTGTCTGTTCCCCGCGCCGGTGGCGAGGAGGCGGGCCACGTCGAGCTCGCGCTCCGTGAGGAGGGCCTCCGGCTGGGTGGTTCGGCGGACGGCTGCCGCGAGGGCCGCTGCGGCGCGGGGCGCGTAGTACTGGCCCCCGCCCGCCACTGTGGCGAGCGCCTCCCCGATCACAGCTGGCTCGCTGTCCTTGAAGAGGTACCCGCGGGCGCCGGCGTCGATGGCGGAGACGACGTCGGCCTCCGCGTCGAACGTCGTCAGGACGATGACGCGCTCCGGCCCCCCGTCCCGCGTGAGCGCACGGGTGGCCGCGATCCCGCCGAGTTCGGCGCTCGTGGAGGGCATGTTGAGGTCCATGAGGACGATCTGCGCGGGCTCCCCGGCCGCGCGCAACTCCCGCACCACGGTGAGCGTCTCCTCCGCGCTTCCCGCTTCTCCCACGACGTCCGCGCCCTCGACAAGGCTCACGAGCGCGCGCACGCCGGCACGGACCACGGGGTGGTCATCGGCGAGGACGATGCGCATGGGGCCTCCTGGGGGTGCGACGGGGTGAGGTGCAGTCAGGGACTGTCTGGGGTGGTGATGCTGGAGGGCGCGGCGCGCCCCGCGCCTGTGGGGCGGGCCGGGACGGTCACGTTGACAGCGGTCCCCTCTCCCGGCTCGGTCTCGACGACGACGCTGCCGCCGAGCGCCTGCGCCCGCGCCGAGAGCGAGGCCAGGCCGAACCCGTCCGGGGTGGTCTTGCGGTCAAAGCCGCAGCCGTCATCCACGACATCCATGGCGAGGAGCCCCTCTCCCGGTGAGCCTACCGTCAGCACGGCTCGCCCCGCGCCTGCGTGCCGGGTCACGTTGGACACGAGCGAGGACGCGGCGAGGACGAGGAACCGCTCCACTTCCGCGTCCACGGGCTGGGCGCGCTGCTCTTGCGAGCGCTCGTCCCGCACCGTGAGGTTCAGCGCCCCCGAGCTGATACGGGCCACCGCAGCCTCGATGTCCTCCGCGAGCGCGTCCCGCCTCCCAGCCCCGGCCGTCCCAGTGGCGCCCCGGAACATCTCGCGGGCCTGCTCCAGGTTGGCGGACGCGAGGTCGACGACGGTGCGCAGGGCGCCGCGCTCATCTGCCCCCGCCAGGCCCGCGCGTGCCGTGAGGACGATGGCGTTGAGGCCCTGCGCGAGGGTGTCGTGGACTTCGGCCGCGAATCGGTCCCGCTCGGCCGCCATGCCTGCGGAGCGGTGGGCGGCGGCGAGCTCTGTCCGCGCGGCCTCGAGCTCGGCGAGGGCGCGCCGCTGGGCGAGGGAGTCCCTCACGAGCGCCTCGTAGACCACGAAGACGACCACGGAGAAGGCAGCCCCCACGCTCGGTCCCACGATGGCCCCCGTGCCGGCCTGGCCGCCGCGGCTCAGCGCCGCCACGAGGAGGACGAGCAGAACTCCCACCCCGGCCAGGCCCGCGGGCAGGGGACGGACAAGGTGCAGGACCACGAAGAACAGGGGGAAGACGCAATAGGAGAACGCGCTGTGCTGCGCCACCAACACGGCCCACAGGGCGGTCACGGCCGCGAGCCACGGGGCCCAGACCACCACGGGGATGACCGGCGAGGCGCCGTACCCGGCCCGGACGGCGAGGCGCCGCTCCACAGCGGTGCCCGCCACATACACGGCGGCCAGCGCCGCGCCGACGGCGTAGATCCCCCACGGCGCGGCGTCGTCGTCCCCGTCCAGCGAGACGCTCACGAGCGCGAAGGCGAGGAGCAGCGCGAAAGCCACGTGGACGCCCAGGCGCAGACCCCTGACGAGGAGGTCTGTGGCGCTGTCCGGCGTGGGTCTCATCTCTCCAGCGTAGTGCTCGCCTCGCCGCCGCGCAGGGGGATGTGGACAACGTGGACGTCGCCGTCGCGCGACGCCCGAGGCGCCGCCGACGCGGCCCCGCACCACCCCGTCTCAACCCCGCAGATCCGCGCCAAGACGCGGGAGTCAACCGTTCGGTTGAGGGGGAATCAACCCCCTGCGGGACGGCGCGGAGCCCCTCCCGGGGAGGAGTGTGGAGACATGCTCACCCACGGGGCCGCCCAGCGGACCCGGAACTCAAGGAGGTCCCCATGCTGCTCGCCCGCCGGGACGTCGCCTTCGCTCGAGGCCGCTTCGCCCTCGTCGGAGGGGTCGTCGCTCTCCTCACCCTGCTCGTCGCCCTCCTGTCCGGGCTGACGGGCGGGCTCGGGTCCCAGTCCACCTCGGCCCTCTGCGCCGCGGGGAAAGCCGGCGCCGCCCGGGTCCTCCTCGCTGGCGACGCCGTGGGCCTGTCCTCCGTGACGGACGCCCAGCTCAGGAACGCCACGGCCCAGGACGCCGACGCGCTCCCGCTGACAATCGGCATGGTCCGCCTCGAGGCCGGCCCGGGGAACGGGGCCGCGAGCGCCTCGCCCCGTGCCTCGTCTGGCCCCGTCCAGGCAGCCGTCTTCGCGGCCCCGCGCCCCTCGGCCTGGGTGCCGTCCGTCCCCGACTCCGGCGTGGCCCTGCCCTCGGCGGTCGCAGATGAGCTCGGCGTGGGCGCCGGGGACACGGTCACCCTCAACGGCATCGCCCAGAAGGTCTCCAGCGTCTCGGCTCCGGGGCTCAGCTACGCGCACGCCCCCGTCGTCGGCCTCCCGGAGTCCGCCACCCGAGAGGTCCTGCATACCCGCACGCCCAACGCGATCCTCTCGGCTGACCCGGCCCTCACGGTGGAGGGGCTGACGTCCGCGACCGTCAAGGAGGCGTTCAACGCCGTGCCGGGGTACCGCTCCGAGCACGGGTCCCTGCTCCTCATCCAGGTGATCCTGTACGTCATCGCGGGGCTCGTTGTGGCCGCGTTCCTGACGATCTGGACGCTGCAGCGCACCCGTGACCTCGCCCTGCTGCGGGCGCTGGGCGCCTCGGAGGGGTTCCTTGTGCGGGACGGCCTGGCACAGTCCGCCATCGTGGTCCTCGGCGGCGTCCTGGTCGGCGCCCTCTCGGGCTGGGGGCTCGCGGGCCTGGCCTCCCGCGCCGTCCCGTTCGAGGTCAGCATGGCCACGATCGGCGGCCCCGGCCTCCTCGTCCTCGCCGTCGGGCTCCTCGGCTCCCTCGCCGCTGTCACCCGCGTCCGCTCCATCAACCCGCTCACCGCGCTCGGAGGAAACTGATGCCCACCGCACTCGACCTCTCCCACGTCACCCTGACCTACCCGGACGGCGCCGGCCGCCTCACCGCCGTGGACGACGCCTCCCTCACCATCCGCAGGGGCGAGCTCGTGGGCCTCGTCGGCCCCTCCGGCTCCGGCAAGTCCTCCCTCCTCTCCCTCGCGTCCACCCTCCAGCGGCCGACGACGGGCGAGGTCACCGTGGACGGCACCCCCACGTCCGCGCTCTCGACGCGGGAGCTGTTGACGCTGCGCCGCGAGAAGATCGGCATCATCTTCCAGCAGCCCCAGCTCATCGAGTCCCTCACCGCCCGCGAGCAGCTCCTCATCACGGAGTCGATCCGCGGCGGGAAGACCCGCGGGGCCCGGGGGCGGGCGGACGAGCTGCTCGACCTCGTGGGCCTCAGCGGCCAGGCCGACCGCCGTCCGGGCCAGCTCTCGGGAGGGCAGCGCCAGCGCGTCAATATCGCCAGGGCGCTCATGGGGCAGCCGGCTCTCTTGCTGGTCGATGAGCCGACGAGCGCGCTGGACCGAGAACGCTCGGCGTCCGTCGTCGCTCTCCTGGAAAAGGTGACCCGAGAATTCGAGACGGGCACGCTCCTCGTCACCCATGAAACGGAGACTCTCGGAAACGCAGACCGCGTCCTGCATATGGAGGACGGGCGCCTCTCGCCTTCCCTTTAAAGCATCCGTTCTCTAAGCTGGGATTGTCAGTCTCTCAATCAGTCACTCGACGAAGGACGTCTCATGGCTCACACTCCGAACGAATCCAACGGCTTCCCCCAGGCTCCGCAGGGCGGTTTCAACGACGGCGCTCAGGGGGCAGGCCAGGCACCCGTGGCCCCCGCCGCCAACGGGTACGGCACCAACCCGGCCGTCGCCGCAGCCCCGAAGCAGCACGGCCTCTCCGTCAAGCTCCTGATCGCGAGCCTCGTCCTCAGCCTCATCGCCAACCTCGTCGGCCTCATGGGCATCGACGGCGCCGTTGACGAAGCGATCCGCCAGAACCCTGAGGCGAACGTCAACCGCGAGACGTTCAAGTCCTCGCTCATGGTGGGCGCCATCATCGGCCTCGTTCTCGGCCTCCTCATCAACGGTCTCTTCGTCTTCTTCTGGGCCAAGGGCCACGGCTGGGCGCGCATCGTCCTGACGATCCTCGCGGCCTTCTCCCTTTTCGGCCTGTTCGGCACGTTCGCGAACTTCGCCGCCATGCCCATCCCCTCGATCCTCTCGATCCTCACCGCCATCGTCTTCATCGCCGGTGTCGTCATCGCGTGGAACAAGGAGATCACCGCGTGGCTCCAGGCTCGCAAGGCTGCCAAGTTCTAAGGCGCCCTGCAACGCTCCGGCGCTAGAGCGCACGTCGGCTCGGGCACGGGCCAGCTCGCCCTCGTGCGGGCCCACCACCGCCCGAGCCACTCACTACAGAAGCCCGGCACGCTCCCTCACGGGAGGTGCCGGGCTTCTGCGTTGCCTGGGGCGCCCTCCTTGCGGCCGTTTGCCCCCTCGACTGGCAAGGGCCCCCCGCAATGTCAGGGGCACATGCCAAAACAGGGGGCAAACCCCGGGACGCAGGGCAAACCCCGGGACGCAGGGCGAGGCTCAGAAGGTCCGGGCCGGGCGTGCGCCCGCAGAGCGCAGAGGCTGCCCCTGCTGCGGCTCGGGCGAGGTCCACCCCCGCACGCACACCCACGCCATCAGGGCGCCGAGGGCGAGCATATGTGCGATCACCGCCCAGGAATATACGTCTTCAGCCATGAAGTGCTGGGGGTTGGCATTGGGCGTGGACCAGCGGGCGAGCGCCTCCCAGACGGCCCACCAGTGGAGCACCTCGACCGCCTGCCAGGCGAGCAGCCACCGCCACGGGATGCCCGCCAGGGCGGCAAGGGGCACGAGCCAGATGACGAACTGCGGGGAGTACACCTTGTTCGTCAGGACAAACGCCGCCACGATGAGGAACGCCAGCGCCGCCGGCTGGATCGGCCTCGGGGACAGCCAGGCGAAGACAACAATGAGCGCAAGCATGACGAGCAGCGAGATCATGCCGAGCCGGTTGATCTGCTCGGCGCTCAGCACCGAGTCCCAGCCTCCCCCGCCAAGATTGATGACGAACCACAGGGAGGAGAACCCCGCGCCGCGCTCCTTGGTGAAATCCAGGAAATACCGCCACTGGGTCATGTCCACAAGCATGGCCGGGACGTTGACCGCGAGCCACGAGACGACGGCGGCCACCGTCGTCGTCATGAAGGAGACCCACGCACGGGAGCGCCGGGGCGCGCGGACAGCCATGAGGAACGCAACGCCCAGCAAGAGGATTGGGTACAGCTTGAACGCCGTCCCCAGCCCAATGAAAAGACCGGCGAGGACCCAGCGCCGCGTGACAATTCCCCACAGTCCCACCGCGGCCAGAAGCACCGCGTAGACGTCCCAGTTGATGAAAATCGTCGTGATGATCGCGGGAGAGAGGGCCACGACGGCGCCCCGCTCGATGCCCGTCCCCCAGCGCGGTGCCGCCGCCTCGGTGCCATCGAAGGCGCCCTGAGCGCGCAGATGCCGCGCCGTGGCGGCCGTGACGAGGACGAGAGCGCCCCAGGCCACGGCGGCGGCGACCGCATTGATGTTGAAGAAGTCCATCGAGCGCTCGTGGCTCAATCCGCTGCCCGGAGTCACCGCCGCAAAAAGGCCGGCCGTGAGCGCCAGAAGAACAGGGTATTCAACCCGGCTCTCCGGGGACAAGAAAGGAAGAAGACCGTCTGCGAGGCCGCGCTGGGAGAAAATCACGGGCCAATCGGAATAGCAAGCACGAGAAAAGACCTCGGGACTCGCCCAATTGATTCCGAAACAGGGCTGTTTGATGGCGTACGCGAGCATAGCGGCGAGCGTCGTCAGAATGAGCAGCACACGGCTGGGCGTGAACCACGCGAGGGCGCCGGCGCGGCGGCCCTCCCGCTGGCCCCGCGGGCCTCCCACGGTCTCCGCGGCGGCGTCCCACACGGGATCGGTTCGGGTCTGGGGCATCACAGGGTCCTCTGAAGGCGAATAAAACCGTCAACGGGGTTCTCGACGGCGCGTCGGTAGGCGGTCAGGGTCAGCTCGGCCGTGTGGGCCCAGCCGAATTCTTGAGCGCGCTGGGCTGCCCCGTCCGCGAGGCGCTCCCGGACGTAGTCGTTGAGGGCGAGGCGCTCGAGCGCCGCGGCCCAGTCCGCCGGCCGGTGCCCGCTCACCAGCACGCCCGTCTCCCCGTCCGCCACAGCGTGCGGCAGGCCCCCGACATTCGCGGCGACGACGGGCGTACCGCAGGCCTGCGCCTCAAGCGCCACCAGCCCGAAGGACTCCGCGTAGGAGGGGACGCCGACGACGTCGGCCGCCCGGAACCATGCCGCGAGCTCCTCCGCCGGCACGGGCGGGAGGAAGTCCACGCGCTCCTCGATCCAGAGCTCGCGCGCCAGATCCTCCAGGCCTTCGGCGCCCTCACCGGACTGGGCGCCGAGGATAACGAGCCGGGGGCTCGCGGCGCCGGTCATGGCCGCCAAGGCCTCAACGAGCACCTGGGGCCCCTTGAGGCGCTGGAGCCGTCCTGCGAAAAGAACAAGGAAATCCGTGTCCTTGATGCCGAGCCCGGCGCGGTCTGCGGTGGGCCCATCCGGCGAGAACACGCCAAGGTCCACCCCCGGCGGCACGACGACGACCCGGGCGGGGTCAGCCCCGTAGAGGCGCGCGACGTCCTCCCGCTCAGCGTCCGTGTTGACGATGACCGCGTCCGCCTCCGAAAGGAGGCGTGTCTCCATGGCGGCGCGCCCGGGGGTCTCCCCGCGGCCGCCGATCCTGGCCCGGTCCTTGGCGAGCGCGAGCGTGTGCATGGTGTGCACGAGGGGCGCGCTCCAGGCCTCGGAGAGGATCTCGCCGACCATCCCGGAGAGCCAGTAGTGGGCGTGGACCACGTCGTAGGGCCCGTGGCCTTCCGCGAGGAGGCGCTCCGCGAAGGACGGCGCATGCGGGGGGAGGTCGTCCTTGGCCACGCCCACGGCCACGTCGAGACTGATGACGCGCGCTCCGGGGCCGATCTGTGTCACGCCGCCCGGCGCCCCTGGGTCAGCCCGCGTGAAGACGTCCGCCCTGACGCCGAGGCGGCCCAGCTCGAGGGCCAGCGCCCGCACATACACGTTCATGCCGCCCGCGTCGCCGGCACCCGGCTGGTGAAGGGGCGAGGTGTGCATGGAGATGAGCGCGACGGACAACACTGGGCTCAACGGGTCAACGCTCCTCAAACAAACACTGGGTTCCGAAACAACAAACCCCCACACCTGACCATACAGGGGCGGGGGTTTGGTGAGAGGTCCAGGACGGCCTCGCTGTCTTGAGGTCTGCGTCCCGGTGCCGCGAACGGCGCCATGGCTAGCGGATGCTGAGGTGGCTGGCGGGCATGGCGCCACCGTGGCGCCCGCTCTCGATCCACGCCTGGTGCTGGGCGGCGACTTCCGCACGCTGCTCGCGGCGAGAGTAGGCGTCACGGGCGGCGAGGTCGGTCTTGCCAAAGCCGAGAATCTTGCGCATGCTTAGGTCTCCTTTAGGGGTTCGAGGGGGTCAGGCTGGTGAGGGAGCCGGCCATGATGAACTCCCCGGTGCGCGGGGGGCTCACGGCTGTCCGGCCTGCACCGCTGGGGCGGTACGTGGTCTGCTCTCGTCCGGGCATGGAGGATTCAGGCCCAGGGCGGCAAGGGGCACTTGCCTCTGAGAGGCGTGGTTGGGATGCGAGCTGCACGAGTTGGTCTCCGGTTCACGATGTCTGGCACATGTGCCCCCGTGCGAAGAGGGCGGGAGGCCCGGGACTGTGGCGGCAAGGGTGCCGCGCGATGTCAGGGCTGTGGCTCGGCGGTCCTGAGAGATGAGGACCGGGACTGCTCCGTTAGGAGGCGTCCTTCCAAGCGAAGGCGAAGAGATTGGCAATGCCGGTGGGACGCTTGCGCCGCTTGACTGCGGTGCCGAGGGATCCCTGCGGGACGCCTGCCAGCGCGTTCGGTGTGTTGTTCATCATCTTCGCCTCCTTTCCCCGTGCGTGGAGCGGGGGTGAAACCCGCTCAAGACAGTGCGGCCCAATGAGGTCCGCGCGTGAATACCAGTGGATTCCCCTGGACTGAAGCCTTCCCGGCTCCGGGCCAGTTGGGAAAAACCAACCGATGAATTAAGAGTACCCCATCATCCAGGAGTCCGCTACCATATATGGCCCAGATGTGACGGACCGCTCCGTCACGTGTCGCGGACCACCGTCGTGAAGTGCTCGCAGACGACGGCAGACTGCTCGCTGACGCCGGAGTTGGCGACGGTGGAGAAGGACACCCGCCGCTCCTTCCCGGGCTTCACAGCGAAGGACTGCGCCACCGAGCCGTACACGGCCCCGCTCTCCTTGTTGGCCACCGTGACGGAGAGGCTGTAGTGACTCGTGTGCTTCGTGGAATTGCGCAGCACGGCCTTGAAGGACCAGGAGCCCGAGGGCGAGCGCTCGCACGTCGCGTCCACGAGGTCCGCGTCACCGGCCATGGCGTTGCCGCTCCCGGGTGCGGCCGTGGCATTGGCGGTGAAGGCCTGCGGAGAGGCGGACGAGGACTCCCCGGGGCTCGAGAACGCGCAGCCCGCCGTCGCCATCACGGAGAGGAGGCACGCGCCGACGAGGGAGCCCCGCCTCATGCGGCGCGCTTCCCTGTCCCCTCTCCGGGCGCACCTGACGGCGCGGACGCGACTGGACGGCATCGGTCTCCTCCTCCTCACGGCCCGCCCGCGCGGACCGAATCCTCATACTCGAGTATGACCCGGCCTCGTGAGACTTCCCTGCGTAAAAGCCGAGTCTTCCGTGTGGACGGGGGGCTACAGCCCCCAGCCGACGACGGCGGGGTCCCGCTTGTCCCACCCCAGCTCGCACAGCCGCGCCGTGCCCAGGAGGAAGTTCCGGCCGTGGATGGGGTCGAGACCCAGCCACCGGGCGGCAAGGATCCTGGAAAAGTGGCCGTGGGAGACGAGGATCGCCGAGCCGCCGCCCGCAAGCTCACGGCGCACGCGCTCCACGATCCGGTCCGCACGCGCACCCACCTCAGCGAGAGTCTCGCCATTCGGCACGCCGCTGTCCCAGAGCACATAGGAGGGGTCCTTGAGGCGCAGGTCCGCGCTGCACAGGCCCTCGTAGTCCCCGTAGTCCCACTCCTGGGCGTCGTCCACGATCTCCGGGGTGCCAAGCCCCGCCAGGGCCGCCGTCTCCCGGGCGCGGCGCCTCGGGGAGGACATGACCAGGTCGAACGTCACACCCCGCTCGGCGAGGCGCTCGCCCGCCGCCGCCGCCTGCTCCCGCCCGTGCTCCGTGAGCTCGAGGTCCGTGCGGCCCGTGTACTGGCCGGACGCGGACCACTCGGTCTCACCGTGGCGCAAGAGCCAGAGAGTGGGGAGGACGGGCGGAGTCGCGGCAGAGGACGCGGGCTCGGCGGTGGGGGTGGTCATCGGCTCGTGGCCCTTTCGTCAGTGTCAACAGGTTCGGCGGCGGAGCCGGCGGATCCCGGCGAGGAGGCCTTCGCTGCCCCCGCCGCCGCGCTCTCCGGCTGTTCTCGCCACCACGCCTCGAGGCGGGCGCGCGCCTCCTCGGCGCCGAGCGGCCCCTCCTCCAGGCGCAGGTCCAGCAGCCACCGGTACGCCTTGCCCACGAGCGGGCCCGGGCGCAGGCCCAGGATCTCCATGATCTGGCCGCCGTCGAGGTCCGGGCGGATCGCGGCCATCTCCTCCTGCTCGGCGAGCTCGGCAATCCGGGCCTCAAGGTCGTCATACGCCTGGCTCAGCCGGGCAGCCTTGCGCTTGTTCCTCGTCGTCACGTCTGAGCGGGTCAGCCGGTGCAGGCGCTCCAGGAGAGCGCCCGCGTCCGTGACGTACCGCCGCACAGCCGAGTCCGTCCACGCCTGATCCTTGTACCCGAAGAAGCGCATGTGCAGCTCCACGAGCCGGGAGACGGCCTTGATCGTGTCGTTGTCGAAGCGCAGCGCGCGCATCCGCCTGCGGACAATCTTCGCGCCGACGACGTCGTGGTTGCGGAACGTCACCGCGCCATTGCCCTCAAACCGGCGCGTGGAGGGCTTGCCGACGTCATGCATGAGGGCCGCGAAGCGCAGGACAAAGTCAGGTGAGGGGACGGGGCCGTCGTCGTCCGTCTCCGTCTCACACGCCTGCCGCAGGACCGTCAGGGAGTGCTGGTACACGTCCTTGTGGCTGTGGTGCTCATCCGTCTCAAGGCGGAGGGCGGGCACCTCGGGGAGCATGATGTCCGCGAGGCCCGTGCGCACCAGGAGGTCCACGCCCGTGGCCGGGTCCTGGCCCTTGATGAGCTTGACCAGTTCGTCGCGGACGCGCTCGGCGGAGATGATCGACAGGCGCTCGGCCATGCCCGTCATCGCGGCCTCGACCTCCGGCGCCACATCCACGCCCAGCTGCGAGGCGAACCGGGCTGCCCGCATCATGCGCAGCGGGTCGTCAGAGAAGGAGTCCTCGGGGCGGCCGGGGGTCCGAAGACGGCCTGCGGCGAGGTCCCGGACGCCGCCGAACGGGTCCACGAGCTCCAGCGAGGGCAGGCGCAGCGCCATCGAGTTGACGGTGAAGTCGCGGCGGAACAGGTCGTCCTCAAGCGTCTCTCCAAAGCGGACCTCTGGCTTGCGGGAGCCGGCCTCGTAGGCGTCGGCCCGGTAGGTCGTGATCTCGATCGTGTACCCGGCCTTCGCGAGGCCGATCGTCCCGAACGCACGCCCGATCTCCCACGTCGAGTCCGCCCAGCCGCGCACCACGTCGAGGATGCCGTCCGGTCGCGCGTCCGTCGTGAAGTCAAGGTCGCCGGACACCCGCCGGAGGAAGAGGTCACGCACGGGCCCGCCCACGAGGGACAGTTCGTGGCCCGCGTCCTCGAAGCGCCGTCCGAGCTCGTACACGACCGGGGGCAAGAGGTTCTCGTCCGCCGCCATCTGGAGAATATTGGCCATAGTGTCTCCATTGTCCCAGACGGCGGACAGGCCCTCCCCGAGGCCCGGCCCGAGCCCCGGCCCGAGCCCCGGCCCCGACTCCGCGGCCCCTTCCCGCGCACCGCTAGAGTGGGACCATGCACAGGCCTCCCCACTCCGCGCAGCGGCGCACTCCGCTCACGGTGCATCGGGGCCTCGCCACCAACCGTGCCCCTGGTGTCTCCGGCCCCGCCGTCCTCGACGAGATCTCCGCCGGCGGTGTCATCCTGGACTTCTCCACGCGCACCCTGAACGTCGCCGTCATCGGCCGCCTCAACCGCGCCCAGCGCCTCGAATGGTGCCTGCCCAAGGGCCACCCGGAGGGCTCCGAGGACCTCCGCGCCGCCGCCCGCCGCGAAATCTTCGAGGAGACCGGGATCGAAGGCGAGATCCTCCAGGCCCTCGGCAGCATCGACTACTGGTTCTCCGCCCAAGGCCGCCGCATCCACAAGACGGTGCACCACTATCTTCTGCGGGCCACCGGCGGCACCCTGACCACCGAGAACGACCCAGACCACGAGGCCGTGGACGTCGCCTGGGTGCCATTGCGGGACCTGGGCTCGCGCCTGTCCTTCCCGAACGAGCGGCGGATGGCGGACCACGCGCGGGCCGTCCTCCCCCAGTACCTCTGACCGCCCCGAAGCCTCCCTGAGAGTACAGATCATGAGCCACTCCTTCCCCCCGATCATCGGCGGTCGTGCCCGCGCAGAGTGGGAGGTCGAGCGCCCGTCCCGCTTCCGGCTGGACGAGGACACCGACATGGTCCAGGGGTACCGCGCGGCTCCTGCCGGCGTGCGGGCTCCCGGGGACATCTGGGAAGACGACGACGACGCAGCCGCCGGGACCGACCCCGCCGCGTCACCCGCGGGCGCCGAGCACGGCAGCCCCCCGCGGCGGGCCGCAGCAGCACCGGGCCCGCGCCGCGCAGGTAGGAGCCGCCCCACGGGCACACGCACCGGTGGAGACCGGGGCACGGGCGGCGAGGAGGCGGGCGGCCCCGTCGTCGTCGGCTCAGGGAGCCCCGAGTCCGCCGGCAGCCGGGCAGGAAACCACACCGAAGACGGACTGGCCGCCCCCGAGGTGGCCGCCGCGGACGAGCACGAGGCCGCCCAGGCCGCGCCCCAGCGCTCCGTCCGGGCAGGCATGCTCATGGCCTCCGGCACGATCGCCTCGCGCGTCCTGGGGCTCGTGCGCACGTTCCTGCTCGCGTCCGCGCTCGGCGTGGGCGGGGCCATCTCCGACATCTGGGACCTCGCGAACGTCCTGCCGAACCAGATCTACGCGATGATCGCCGGCGGCGTGTTCAGCGCCATCCTCGTGCCCCTCATCATCAAGGCAGCCAAAGCAAAGGACGGCGGGCGGGACTACCTCTCACGGCTCGTGACGCTCCTGACCACGTTCCTGCTCCTCGTCACAGTCGCCTCGACCCTCGCCGCGCCGTGGATCATCAAGGTGCTGGGGCGGGACTACAGCCCGGACCAGCTGCACGTGGCCACCCAGCTCTCCTACTTCCTCCTGCCCCAGATCTTCTTCTACGGCATGTACGCGATCTTCGGGCAGATCCTCAACGCCAAGGAGTCCTACGGGCCGTTCATGTGGTCGCCCGTGCTCAACAACGTCGTCGCGCTCGCCACCCTCACGCTGTTCATGCTCATGTTCGGGGCGGAGAGCTCGGGGAGCCACCACACGCTCGAGAACTGGACCTTCGAGAAAAGCCTCGTGATCGGCCTCGGGTCCACCCTCGGAATCGTCCTCCAGGCGCTCATCCTCATCATTCCTCTGCGCAAGCTGCGACTCGGTCTGCGTCCAGACTTCCGGTTCCGGGGCGTGGGCCTGCGAGAGGCCGGGAGGCTTGCGGGCTGGGCCGCCATGACCATGGTCATCGGCAACGTGCCCTTCTTCGTCTACAACTGGGTGGAGGCCTCCATCGCGGCCTACCGCGAGTCACTGCGCGGCACCCCGGACTACACCAACATCCCCGGCGCGGCCGTGCTGACGAACGCCTCGATGCTCTCGATCCTGCCGCACGCCGTCATCGCCGTGTCCCTCGCGACAATCCTCGTCAACCGGCTCTCTCACGCGAGCGCCGACGGCGACATCCCCCGGCTGGCCCGCACCCTCAACTCCGGTCTGCGGACCGTCGGTCTGCCCATGATCTTTGCGTCCACCGCGCTCATCGTCGTGGCCGGGCCTCTCGGGTTCGTCTTCGCGGGCGGCTCCAAGCCGTTCGGCGTCTTCCTCGGCATCACCCTCATCATCCTCATGCTGACGGCACCGGTCTTCTCCGCGACCGTCTTCCTGGGGCGCACCTTCTACTCGATGAACGACGCCAAGACGCCGTTCTGGGTCACCGTGGCCATCGCGGGCCTCTCCATCGCGGCGGCCTTCGGCTCCCTCCTCGTGGACCCCCACATCCGCATCTACGTCATCGCGCTCATCACCACGGTCACCAACGTCATCGGCGCCGTCATCAACCACGTGTGCCTGACGCGCAAGATCGGCTCGTACCGCCTCCGGTCCATCTTCGACTCCTGGGCCCGATTCACGGCCGCGGCGCTGCTCTCCGCGGTTGTCGGCGTCGGCCTCCTCTGGCTGCTGGGCGGCTACAGCCTGGACGGATTCGCGTGGTCCGGGCGCTTCCAGGCCCTCTTCGTGGCCGCGCTCGTCTCCGCCGTCATGGGCGTTGTGTATCTCGTCATTCTCCGGTGGTGGAAGACGAAGGAGCTCAATGACGTCCTGGACCCCGTGCTGGCCCGCTTCCGCCGGTAGCATGGGCTGAAGATCAACGCCCGCACCCCCCGGGCTCATGGATTCACCGGAAGGCATGACTCGTGACCAATCCCATCGACGTCGGAACCATCATCGGCGGCCGCTATAAGGTCACGGGGCTCATCGTGTCCACGGAAGAGGGCGACGACGTCCTTGCGGGACTCGACCAGGTCCTCAACCGCTCGGTGAGCATCCTCGTTGCGGCGAAGAAGAACGCCAGCCAGGCGGCCCAGTCCGGGCGCGAGCTCGCCACGGGTGAGCGCGCCGGCTCCGTCCAGGTCCTCGACATGGTCATCATGGACGGCCGCCCTGCGCTGATCACCAACCGCTCCCGTGCGGACGAGCTGCTCGACCTCCTCGTCAGCCAGGACAAGCCGTACGTGGAGCCGTTCTTCACCGAGTCCCTCGGGTCCGAGATCTTCGGCCAGCAGCGCGAGGCCACCCCCGAGGACGACCTCGAGTGGGACGAGCACTACTACGACCTCCGGGACGAGAAGCCCCTCATCGACCTCTCCTCCATGTCCGAGCGCGCCCGGGCTCGTGCCGCTGAGCGCGCCGCCGCCCGTGACGCGGCCGCCGCCCAGCGTGCCGAGGCCGCCCGCCTCAAGGCCGCCGAGTCCCGCCGGACGCAGGATGCCTCCGAGAGCGCCTCAGCCGCGTCGAGCCGTTCTGGCGGCTCTGCAGGGGCCGGGACTGGGGGCGCTGGGGCCGGCGCGGGTGCCGCCGGTGTCGGGGCCGCTGGGGCCGGCGCGTCGGCCCTGCTCGGTTCCGGATCCGAGCCCGCCTCCTCCCCTGTTCGCCCGAGCGTCCGCCCGCTCGACTCTGACAATTCCGCCGGGCCCTCCACGCAGGCCGTCCCCCAGGTTGACGCCCAGGATGAGAGCCGGGATACGCGCCAGGCCTCTTCCTCCCGCGGCTGGTTCCGCAGCTCCGAGCCCCGCAGCGGTGCCGGACACGCCCCCCAGGCCGCGTCCACGGGGAGTTCCGTCGCCGAATCGAGCCCCTCTGGCGCCACCCAGGCCGGTGCCGCGGCGGGTGCAGCCGCGGGCCTTGGCGCGGCGACGGGCGTCACCGCACACCGTCCGTCCGTCCGCCCCCTGGGCCCCGACTCAACAGCGACTGCCGCCCAGCCCGAGCTCTCCGCGCCGACGAACGGCCCCGAGACGCGGGCATTGTCTCACCCTGTGGATGATGAGTACCAGAATGCGGACTCGGCCTCCCTTCGCGAAGACCTCTACGACGAGGAAGAGCCGGAGGACGAGAGCAGCCGCAAGGGCTCCCGCGCCCTCGTCGGAGCACTCCTCGCACTCCTTCTCATCGGCGCCGTCGTCTTCGCCGTGACCCAGCTGAGCTCACTCTTCACCGGTGGCGGCAGCAACAACGCGCAGCCATCGACGTCGTCGGCATCCCCGAGCGCCAGCAGCACGCCCTCCCAGGCGCCCGCCGCTGCCCCCGCGATCTCCAGCGTCTCCCGGCTGGTCCCGAGCAACCCCACGCTGGACGCGGGCTCGGACGTGAACCTCGGGCGGATCATCGACGGCGACCCGGCGAGCGCGTGGGGCAGCCTCGTGTACACGAACCCGCAGTTCGGCAACCTCACGCAGAACTTCGCTCTGGTCTTCGAGCTCAAGAGTCCCGCGGAGCCCAAGCGGTTCAACCTCACGCAGCGCTACGGCTCCGGGGGCGCGTACGAAATCCTCGTCAACGACTCGCCCAGCCTGACGGGTGCGACGAAAGTCGGCCAGGGCACGTTCTCCTCGGCGGACGTCTCCCTCGATCTGACCTCGGCAGGCGCCAAGAAGTACGTCATCATGAACGTCACTGAGCTCCCGCGCCTGACCGGCGTGCAGACGGTCTACCCGTGGGGCATGGTCATCGCTGAAGTCACCGTCAAATAGCCGCCCCTCCGGGAATGCCCGCCGCCCGTTGAGCGTTGTCCTATGCACAGCGCCAAATGGGCACCGAAGGAACAGACAGAAAGGTCTCCATGAGCACCGCAGCGTTAGCGTCCGAGACAATCCATGATGTCATCATCATCGGCTCAGGCCCCGCCGGGTACACCGCCGGCATCTACACCGCCCGGGCCAACCTGAAGCCCCTGATCCTGGCATCCTCCGTCAAGGCCGGTGGCGAGCTCATGAACACCACCGACGTCGAGAACTTCCCCGGGTTCCCCGAAGGCATCATGGGGCCGGACCTCATGGCCAACCTTGAGCAGCAGGCAGAGCGGTTCGGAACCCAGATCGAGTTCGAAGACGTTGCGACCGCCGAGCTCGAGGGCGAGATCAAGGTCCTCACCACGGGCAGCGGCGATGTCTACAAGGCGCGCGCCGTCATCGTGGCCACTGGCTCCGCATACCGCGAGCTGGGCATCCCCCGCGAGAAGGAGCTCAGCGGCTACGGCGTCTCGTGGTGCGCCACGTGTGACGGGTTCTTCTTCAAGGACCAGGACATCGCCGTGGTCGGCGGCGGCGACTCCGCCATGGAGGAAGCCACGTTCCTCACGAAGTTCGCTCGCTCCGTGACGATCATTCACCGCCGAGACGACTTCCGCGCCTCCCGCGTCATGGTCGACCGTGCGCGGGCCAACGAGAAGATCCGGTTCGAGCTCAATGCCGAGGTGACCGAGATTCTTGGAGATTCCAAGGTCGAGGGCGTTGTCGTCCGCAATACAGTGGATGGCACTACTAAGCAGCTCGATATCACGGGCCTGTTCGTCGCGATTGGCGCGGACCCGCGCGTGGACCTCGTCAAGGGCCAGCTCGATCTCACCCCCGAGGGCACCATCGCCGTGCAAGGCCGCACCTCGCGGACAAGCCTTCCCGGCGTCTTCGCCGCCGGCGACGTCATTGACCCGATCTACCGGCAGGCCATCACCTCGGCTGGATCGGGTTGTGTGGCCGCCATCGACGTCGAGCATTACATTGCTGGGCTGAACGACGCCCACTGAGCGCCTACCGTCACACCCCAACGAACGGAGAACCAACATGAGTGCAGCACGCGACGTCACCGACGCAACTTTCGCCTCCGAGGTCCTGGAGAGCGAGACCCCCGTCATTGTCGACTTCTGGGCCGAGTGGTGCGGTCCCTGCCGCCAGGTGGGCCCCATCCTCGATAAGATCGCGGAAGAGAACGAGGGCAAGGTCAACGTGGTCAAGGTCAACGTTGACGACAACCCCGCTACGGCCGCCAAGTACGGCATCACGTCCATTCCTATGATGATGGCGTTCAAGGACGGCGAGATTGTTGCGAAGTCCCTCGGCGCCAAGCCCAAGCCTGCCCTTGAGGCAGACTTCGCCGCCGTCCTCGGAGGCTAGCCATCCGAGGCTGATGCCCCATCAAGCCCGTCCCGCTGGCTCACCCCAGTAGTGCGGTGCTGAATCGCCGTCAGGAAAGAAGGCCGACGAGACCCAGTCTCGTCGGCCTTCTTGTCTCTGCGGACGGGCTATCCGTTGCCGAGGATGTCCATGATGCGGTTCAGGTCCTCGACGGACGCAAAGTCGATCTGGACCTTGCCCTTCCTGGCACCGAGCGTGATCTTCACGTTCGTGTCCAAACGATCTGAGAGGGAAGTCGCCAGGTAGTCAAGACGCTCGTGACGGGGATTCTCTCGGGACGTCTTCTTCGGTTCATCCGTCAGGAGGGCATCCTGCTGGGAGACGAGTTCCTCCGTGGACCGGACTGAGAGGCCCTCGCGGATGATCCGGTCGGCCAACGGCGCCGCCATGGACGGGTCCTTGAGGCCTAGCAGCGCACGGGCATGGCCCGCGCTGAGCGTGCCGGCTGCCACCTTGAGCTGGACCTCCGGCGCAAGCTTGAGGAGGCGAATGGTGTTGGAAATCTGCGGGCGTGAGCGGCCGATCCGCTGCGACAGCTCATCCTGGGTGCACCCGAACTCGGCCATGAGCTGCTGGTAGGCCGCCGCCTCTTCCAGCGGGTTGAGCTCGCTGCGGTGCAGGTTCTCGAGGAGCGCGTCGCGGAGGAGGTTGTCGTCCGTCGTGTCCCGGATGATAGCGGGAATAGCGTCAAGACCCGCCGCCTGGGAGGCCCGCCAGCGGCGTTCTCCCATGACCAGCTCGTACTCGGCCTCCCCCGTGGTGTCTGGGCGCACCACGACGGGCTGGAGAACACCAATCTCGCGGACCGAGTGGACGAGCTCGTCCATGTCCTCTTCGTCAAAGACGGTTCGAGGCTGCTTGCTATTCGGACGAATGGACGTCACCGAGAGCTCTGCGAAGCGGGCACCCGGCACAGCGACCAGAGTCTGGCCGTCCGTGGGGCCCGACTGGGACGAAGCCTCAGCTTCCGAGGAGGCCCCTCGTGGACCCGATTCGGCCCTCTGGGCTATGGATGCATCCGCCGCCTGTGTCCGGCCGTGCCGTTCCGTCGAGGAAGGCTCTCCATCGGAGAATGTCGTCGCGACGCCTGAATTGGCGTCCGAGGCTCCGTGCACAGCAGATCCCGGAGCAGTATCGGCCACATCAGGCTGAGAGGCGCCAGACGGGGCTGTCGCGCTTCCAGACGCCGTGGTGGGCTCGATACCCATCGAGGACCCTTCAGGGCGCCCAGAGGGGCCCTCAGGCACGCCTGAGGGGGCATCCTGAGGCTGCCGCTCGGCTACAACGTTGCGTGCGGCCTTCTTGCGGGTGGTGGGGCTCTTCTTCGAAACCCGAAGGCGGTCAAGATTGATGCCGGAGGAGCTGATCTCCGCGTCGGCCTCCTCCTCTTCGGCCCGGCGCCCCGGCTGGAAGAAGAAGTCGACCGGGCGGGTGCCCTTGGCGCGCTGTGCAGCCCGCGCCTCCGCGCCCCTAGCGGTAGGCGGCTTGTTGTCTTCGGAGGTTGCTTCCTCCGCCCCTACTTCGGCCCCTGCAGAAGACCGAAGCGCTCCGGCCAACCCACGAGGATCGTCAACCGCAGTCCTCTTGGCCGGGCGGTTTCCTGAAGAGCGGACGCTGCGGGTGCGAGTGTTGTCGCCTTCCGCGTCGAGCGGGCCATGGGCCTCCACTCGGGTATCTGCCGCTTGTCCCCCAGGAGCCACAGCAATCTCCGGGGACTCGTCCGGGGAGTTCTTCGCCTTGTGATTTTTCTTGGTGGCGGTAGCCGGGGCCGCCTTGCCCGAAGAGGCCGTCCGATCCGCCTTCGCGCCACTGGCTGTCTCCGCCGGCGAGGTGGAACCCTTCTTGCCGCTAGGCGTTCCCGCAGCCGTTCCTCGGGACCCGCCTCCGGCGCCATCGGCCTTGACCTGCGGCGAAATGACGGACGGCGCGTCGGTAAGGTTACTGCTGCTCGGGATGAGGGCTCCGAGGCCCCGCCCCAGCCCGCTACGGCGTCGTTCGCTCATGGTCTGCACAGTCTCCCAGGGTGTTTCACGTGGAACGAAGGGGTTCCCCGTCGTCAGAAGGTCCTCATCTACATCTTAGGTCCTGGCACTCGAGTTCCACGTTGGATGTGGATAACTTCTTCGTACGCGCCGCGTCCGGTTCTCCGAAGAGGCATACACCCCACCCGATCCCCTTACCGGACCTCGACTTACTTCCTCGCGCCTCTCCCCCGCCTGGCCCCATGACTGTTGCACAAATGCACGCTCCGGTCTGCCTACGGCCCTTCGTCCTCCAGGACCCGTAGAGACCGTGACATGACGAGCTATTGGCTCCCGTTTCACGTGAAACACTTCAGCCCTTCTCGTCTGCTCAGGGATGCGGACCCGCATGCAAGCGATGAGGCGACGGGGTGACGGGACGAGGGCGTGAGGGTATGAGGGGTGACGGGGCGACGAAGCCACGATCCAACGAAGTCAAGTGGATGAGCCGAGTAGGTTAGGTGAGCCAATGGGCCACCCATGCCAATGAGCCACTGAACCAATGCGCTAAGTAAGTCGAGTGAGCCGATAGACCCATGAGCCCATGAAGCCAGCGCTATGCCGGCTATGCGCGCCTAAGGATTGAATCTGGCTCCCGAGAGCCTGACTCTCCCAGAGTCTCAGGGGTTCGGCCCGGGCGACGCGCAGCCAACTGGCATGACCTCCCGCGCTGCCAGACCTCCCCCCAATCAACTACGAGGCCCTTTGGAGACATTCCGGCTCCTGGGCTTCCCACCCCTCGCCGCCCCAGGCGCAGAAACCGGCCCGGAATCGCCCTGTTTCACGTGAAACATGCCAGCTCCGCTCAACGCAGACCTGGTGCATCTAATGACCTCCGTGTCTGAACCCCCACTCCCTTCGCATAGGGAGCACCGAACCGCCCCCGGGATGCGGGCCACCAATCCCTCCCCCCTCCTGCGACCGGAGAACAACTCATCCCGCCCGGAATGCACACCACTGTCACGATCCCTCTTCGAGAGCACGGAGAACACCGTAGCGCCTGCGGGATACGGTTCACTGCCGCGATCCCTCTCCCTGCGCCAGGACCGCCCCAACGCCGCCCAAGATGCAGGCCTTCCACACCACCCCCCTCTCTCTGCACCCAGGGAAGGCCCCATAGAGACGCGTCGTGCCGGAGTGATTGCCCCGGCACCGCGGCGGTGGTCAGCTCTTGGCCACCGAGAGTCGGCTGTTTCATCAGCCGGCTCGGAAGGCATCGCTCAGCTGTCGCAATTGCGACGGTCTCCGGCGAGGAACGCTGCCCATGAGATGTGCGTTTCACGTGAAACAAGCAGTGTTGCTCCTAGTCGATGCACATGGGACCCCGGAGTCTTACTAACCCACTGGGGCTCACCCTGAGCCTGCAGGACGCACCCGCCCCACCATGTCTGCTGATCCCTGGTCCCAGCCCCCAGCCACCCCTTGCCACGTCCACCCGGGGAACCTCCCGCGAGGAGCCCCCTGGCATTCACGACTACTTCCCCCCTCTGGCGCCGGGCTCCTTGCTGCCTTCCCCTCGGCCTACTCGCCGACCTGCCCACATTGGCCCCCAAGAGCCCGCTGTGGGACTGTCCAAAATGACCTCTGTTCTGTCCCATGAATAGGTATCGAGCCAGGCGTGCGCCGAGCGAGTTGATCAATGATTCCCTATCCGCAACCGTCGGCGGGTGGATGGTCACCTCCGGCTCTTCCTAATGTCGGGGCTGTGAATCCACGACAGATTCTTCGGCAGCTCAGCTTGCACATCCCCGCACCCCGTGCCAGGGTCCAGCGACACCCGGGTCTGCCCCCTTAACGTTCTACGTTCTAAGCTCTGCTCCCTGCGATCTGTGTTCGCTGTCTTGTGCTCTGAGCCCTGTGCTCTGTCCTGTGCCCTGTGCCCTGTGCCCTCGACATCCTGCATTCTGCGCTCGGCGCCCGGTAACCTTCGTCCGGCGTGCCGCGTTCTACCTAGTACAAGAAGCTTTCAGCGCCCGCTATTCGAGAACCACACGCAGTTCGCTCCTGAGTCACGGGTTATGCGCCACTCCACGCGGTGGAGGCATCGAGCAGGTTTCACGTGAAACAGGGAGCAGCCTCGCCCACTGCACCGTGGCGAGCAGGCCGCTAACCCCCTGAGTTTCCCGTCCATCTCGATCCACCTGTTTCACGTGAAACCAACCCTGCCAGTCCTGTCTCAGCCGCCCGTCGCCCCCGTTACCTTCTTCGTGGGTCCTTCCTCCGCGATGATGGAAGGACGAGCAGCCAGCCGGTCCTGGCATGATCGCTGCCCCCAGTCGCAGTTCATGATCCGGGGGGTGTAGTCACCAGGACCGGCGAGGTCACCACGGATCGCTAATAGAAGCCCGCTTCACCTCAAGGGTCTTTGTAACGTGGATGTGAACGAGGTGACCCTCTGGCTGCTCTCAGCAAGACAGTCAGACCCCAAGGTGAGCACCATGACCTACCAGCTCTACATCGGACTCGACGTCGGCAAGGGCGAGCACCACGCCACCGCGCTGCTGCCCGACGGCACCATCGTTCACGACAAGCCGCTGGCCCAATCAGAGCCAAAACTCCGGGACCTCTTCACCGACCTCATCGCCCAGCACGGCACCGGGCTCGTGGTCGTTGACCAGCCCAAGACCATCGGGGCCCTGCCCGTGGCGGTTGCCAAAGACGTGGGCCTGGACGTCGCCTACCTCCCCGGACTAACGATGCGCAGGGTCGCGGATCTGCACCCCGGGCAAGCGAAGACGGACGCTCGGGACGCGTTCATCATCGCTGACACCGCCCGCACCATGCCCCACACGCTGCGCTCGATCACGGTCACGGAGGAGAACATCGCCGAGCTGACGATGCTCTGCGGCTTCGATGACGACCTCGCCGCTCAGACCACGCAGGTCAGCAACCGCCTCCGCGGGCTCCTCACACAAATCCACCCGGCCCTCGAGCGCGTCATTGGACCTCACCTGGACCACAAGGCCGTGGTTGATCTGCTGACCCGCTACCCCAGCCCAGGAGCCCTGAAAACAGCAGGACGAGGCCACGTGAGGGCACGGTTGAGGAAGCTCGCCCCGCGCCTGGCACCCCGCCTCACGGAGGAGATCTTCGAGGCTCTAGCCGAGCAGACCGTCGTCGTCGCCGGGACGGGCGCGGCCGCGAAAGTCATTGGACGCCTGGCTGAGCAGCTCGTCCAGCTGCGTCGGCAGCGCGATGACATCGCCGAAGAGATTCTGGCGGTGGTCGATGCGCACCCTCTTTCCCCTGTCCTGATGTCCATGCCCGGGGTGGGCGTCAGGACCGCAGCGCGACTGCTCACAGAAGTGGTCGGTAAGACGTTCAAGTCCGCCGCGCACCTCGCCTCATACGCTGGAATCGCACCCGTGACGCGACAATCCGGTTCGTCCATCCGTGGCGAGTCGGCCTCACGTCGTGGGAACAAGATCCTCAAACGAGCCTTGTTCCTCTCAGCATTCGCGGCCCTGAGCGACCCGGCCTCGCGGGCGTACTATGACCGGAAACGAGCGCAGGGCAAGCGCCATAACCAGGCCGTCATGGCGCTCGCCCGCCGTCGTTCCGATGTCCTGTTCGCGATGCTCCGAGACGGAACCTTCTACGAGTCTCGTCCTCCGCGAATGGCTCTGGTGGCTTGACGAAAACCATAGAAGCACCCCCCCGCGAGCACTGGCGGCAGTCCGCATTCTCGGAACGTAGTCGTCGGTGACTGTTCCATATGGGCATCCGCTGACTCTACGGACCGGACGCCCGCCCGGGGACTTCCGCATGCAAGTCTTGCGGGACGCATGGACGTGTAATCCCCCTATCCGCGGGTCCCCATCTGGGCCCAGGCGTGGACCGGCAGTTCGCAGCAGCAGTTCTGGGACCCGCCTCAAACCACGCTCCCTGGTTAGACCGTGGCACCCTGCTCTGTCATGTAGGCCGGAGGGGAAACGGTATCGCCCTCCATTCGGACCGCGCCTGCGCAAGCAGCACGAGTGGGGTCAGGCACCGAAACCCGTTGATACGCACACACGGCCACACACGCCGCCCTCGAGTCTCGGTCATCGGGCAACCCTATGGCGGCCCAGAAGGCTCATCAGACTGGCCTGCCGCAACTGCCCTACCAGGTTCCAGCTGGCTTCCCTGGATCAACACCCCAAACAGGCCCCTCCCCCGAAGCCCCAGCATCCAGCACCCAGCACCCAGCACCCAGCACCCAGCACCCAGCACCCAGCACCCAGCATCCAGCACCCAGCACCCAGCACGGGAGCCTAAGGCGCCCGGCCCCAGCGCGGGCCACTAAGGCACCCAGGCACCCCAGCGCGGGCACTAAGGCACCCAGGCGCCCCAGCCCGGGCTCACAGCCGCCCTAACTCCCTGCCTTCTGGCTCATAGCCTCCCGGTCTCCCCTCCACCCCAGATTGCTGGCCCCCAGTTCAGCGTCTCCCCGGCTCCGAGTCGTCAAGCCCAGTCCTCAGGCTCCCGGGCTCCCGGCCCCTAGGCCCCCTAGGCCCCCTAGGCCCCAGGCAGCCTCCCTCGATACGCGACCCCACCTGAGCATGCGGCATTCGCATTGGTGGTTGAACGGAGGACCACAGGCCCTACGCATGCTCCCCAGGTCCAACGGGCCCGGGAGTGACTGCCTGCGGTAGCGGTCGGCACGAGGCCCCAGGCCAGCGGGAACGGGGGCCATTGTCGGGCGTTTCACGTGAAACAGGATCGACTCATCCGAGGTGGTGGCGCCGCGGGGGGTGCAACATCTATCGGGTATGCAGCACACCACCCGCGTCGTAAAGGCTTCCCATCCCCCAGGCGGCGCTCAGAGCGCGCCCACAGGCCATGACCTCCAAGACCTGTGCCACACATGCAGGCCCACTTGGGTCACGTCTGCTGGATTCCCCATCAACATCCCCTCGCCACCACCGGACCGACTGGGTACGCACGGAGTCACCCCGTCTCACCGGGGTTTGGGATTGAAGCCAGAGATATGACAGCGGACAGCCCACGAACCCCATGGTGTGGTCGTGTCCGCAGCCGGCAGCCACATTGGCCTCCGCCACTGTTGTAGCGACCGCGAACCTCGCACAGGGGCTTCAGCGGACGTCGTTCTGGCCACACGGGAGGGGCACCCTGGGCCGATGTCCGGCCGCCCACAGGACCCATCCGACCACACCGGGCGCTGTTTCACGTGAAACCTGAGCGTAGCTGGACTGGCGATACGACCAAATCCAACACAGCCGAGCGGCTGTGTGTCCAGGGGGCAATTCGTCTTGGTTTGTAATCCAACGGTCGAGCCTGCACAACATGAGGCAACTAGGCCGGCCAGGGACGCTGCGGCGCCCGATCTAGCCATGTACGCTTCCTGAGGTCTTTGTACGAAGGCCCGGTTTCACGTGAAACGGGTCGTCTCCGATCTGACGAGCGCCCAGGCACCCACGAACGGAGACGAGAGCATGCACTCCAGTTCCCTCTCGATGCCTATGCGGCCCGCGGCCAGTTCGCGCCACCCAAGGGCACCCACCCATCGGATCTCCTCGACCTTCCCCGCCACTGACTCCGGTAACAACCTCGGATGTTTCCCGTGAAACTACTATCGCAAAACTCTTCCTGGCGATGGCACGCGGGCACCTGCCACCCACACCCTGCCCGTCAGGTCATCGCGGATTCAGCCCAGCAAGGGCGACTGGCCAGCTTACTGACTAGCCCACCCACGGACGGAGACTGGCTGTAAACGGACAGGCCAGGCGCGCCCACTGAGGGCGGCTAGTGGTCCCTGAGGCTCCGACCCTGGACTTCGACCCCCTAGATGCTCCGAAGGGCCTCCGATCCCGCCGGGATCATCGCCACACTTCCAATGATCCGCCTATCAGTCTCGACATTCTCAGCGGTCCACGCGCAAACCCAGCGACGCGCCCTTAGCCATGATCAGGAGCCGATGATCCGTGTCCGCTACCTAAGCCCGGTGGAAGCTGCAGACTCTCGATGGGTGACGACATGGGGTAGATGTCGAGGGGTCTTGTGCACTGTGAAGTTCGAGTGTCCACCTTTGCGACGCCATTCCGTTCGGGCCTGGACCACGCAGGAAATGCATCACCGGCAGTTGCCTCCCGGCTACACGCTGGCACGCGGCGCCCACGCCGCTCTCAACGTCTAGACACACCGAGGCCACCAGCCCCGTTTGTTTGTCCGCCACGGAGGCCGGCGTGCGCACCCGGCCCCAAAACACATCCCAACGCAACCGGGCGCGTTTTACACAGGGAAGCCGCCTCCCTGCACTCCTGCAGTGGCCGACTCAGCGACGTCGTTAGGGCCCGTGGCGCCATCGACCGCTTGCCCCAACGGACAGGTACGACGCTACGTCTCCCACTCCAGGTGGCCGGCGTTACGGGCAGCGCCTCTGCTCAGGGAGCGCCGCAAGGGGTCTCCCCGCTCGGGCATTCGCACGTTCAAGCAATCCACACAGTTTCACGTGAAACATGTCATTCACCCCGCCAGCCGGATCAGGCCCGCCAAGAACATGCACAAGCGATAGAGGGTACGCGATCAGCCCCGCATAATCCGGGGCACTTCATGCCGCTCACAGGGCCTGGTCCGCAGATCAATGTGCCAGTCGAGGTAAACCGGAACGCGGGTCGAATCCCACTCTGACAAGACCGCGCGGGCGCATGACCACGTCCAATATGCACACCCAGGAGCCTCACTGCAGCCCCAGAGCGCGCAGTCCCAAAGGAGCGCTTACCGCCTAAAGAGGGGCCCGCCTCGCTCAACAAAGACGGAGGAAACTACTCCGACGTGGTCTTTGCCCGCTCAGCGATCTCGGCCGCCGCTTCCAGGTATGAAAGGGCACCAGTCGAGGACGGGTCGTAAGAAATGACCGTCTGCTGATAGCTCGGCGCCTCTGAGATGCGAACAGAGCGCGGAACTACCGCATTAAGCACTTCATTCGGGAAGTGCTCTCGAACTTCCTGCGCCACCTGCGCCGCGAGGTTCGTCCGCCCGTCGTACATCGTCAGGAGAATGGTCGACACGACCAGGTCGGCATTCAGGTGCTTCTGAATCATCTGAATGTTGTTGAGCAGCTGGCTGAGGCCCTCGAGAGCGTAGTACTCACACTGAATGGGAATCAAGACCTCGCGCGCTGCCACGAAGGCGTTGACCGTCAGGAGACCGAGGCTCGGCGGGCAGTCGATGAAAATGTAGTCGAGGCGAGGGAGACCCTGCTCCTCGCGCGTAGCCGAGTACTGGTCAATGGCCCGGCGGAGACGCTGCTCCCGCGCCACGAGGGACACGAGCTCAATCTCAGCGCCGGCAAGGTGAATGGTGGCCGGGGCGCAGACGAGGTGATCCATATCGGGGCACGTCTGCACGACCTCGGCCAGGGGAACGTCGTCGATCAAGACGTCATAGATGCTGTCCACATCCGCATGATGCGCGATACCGAGTGCCGTCGAGGCGTTGCCCTGAGGGTCGATGTCGATCACAAGGACTTCCATGCCCGACTTCGCCAGCGCGGCCGCGATGTTGACGGTGGTTGTTGTCTTGCCCACGCCGCCCTTCTGGTTACTGATCGTGAAGATCCGCGTAGCCTCGGGGCGGGGCACTGCCTTGTTGCTCAGCTTCTTTCGGCGCTTGGTCTCGCTCGCCAACTGTCGCGCGAGCGGCGTCGATTCGTCCATCGCTTCCATGAATTCCTATGCTTTCCATCTGCTGCGGTCCGGCCACGCGGACAGCGCCCTGGGTGATGTCATGCGTGCGCCTACCGGCCCTCGCGCGGTAGGCAATGGGCCTCATGATCCTCGGAAACTGACCGGACGGGCCGGCCGGGCAGAGCATCAGCCACTCCCCCAAGCCTATCGCGTGGGGTCTGCCTCAACCGAGCCGGTGTGGACATCCTCGCGGAGGACTCCCTCGACCGATCCGACGTCAACTCGCACGAGGGTGGTCGGTTCCGCCAGGACGTCGTCGCCCACAGTGAAGACGCGGGGGTCCCGGCCGCCCAAGGAGGAGATCTTCTTGGCCGCCTTGGCTATCTCCTCAGCAGCGCTGCGCCCCTTGAGAGCGAGGAGCACGCCGTTGCCACTCAGGAGCGGCAGGGTCATGCCCGCGAGGTTCGTCATGGCGGAAACGGCCCGCGCAGTCACGACGTCCGCGGTGACCTTGCCGAAGAATTGCTCGCTGCGTCCGCGCAGGATGGTGACGTTCTCGAGGGCGAGGTCATCGATGACTTCCTGAAGCCAGACGCACCGCCGCTCCAACGGCTCGATGAGGAGGAATTCGACACCGGGACGCGCGATCGCGAGGCAGAGCCCGGGCAGGCCCGCGCCAGATCCGACGTCCGCCACGGTCGTTCCGTCCACGAGGAGCGGTGCCGGTGCCGCGCAGTTGAGCACGTGGCGCTCCCATAGCCGCGGAACCTCTCGGGGGCCAATGAGTCCGCGCTCGATGCCGCTCGTCGCCAGGTGCTCAACATACGCCTCCGCGACCGGGAGGCGGTCTCCGAAGAGGGTCTCGGCGGCGAGGCGGTCGGCGTCCTGAAGCGGCGCGGAGGACCCCGTTGCTGCCGGGTCCTGGGAGGCCTCCCCGGGCTGGGGCACCGCGGTGCTCACGATTCCTTCGCGAGGATGACGACGTGGCGGCCCGCGCCCTCTCCCTCAGATTCGCTGACGAGCCCTGCCTCTGCCACGAGGTCATGGATCTGCTTGCGCTCGTACGCGCCCATGGGCTCGAGGGCCACGGGACCGCCCGTCTCGCGGATCTCCGAAACGGCCTTCTCCACAAGCCCAACGAGCCGCGACCCTTGACGGGCCCTGTGTCCCGCGATGTCAAGGATGAGCCGGGAACGCTCGCCCGTCTCAGCGAGCACGGCCAAGCGCGCGAGCTCCTGGAGGGCGTTGAGCACCTCGCCGTTCTCCCCGACGAGGATGTCCAGCTCGCTCTCCTCGTCAGCGGTGTCCTCGCTCACGATGGACAGGTACGTGCGGCCGTTCTTGACTTCAATGTCGATGTCGCCGTCGAAGTCCGCAATGTCCAGCAGCTCTTCGAGGTAATCGGCCGCGATCTCGCCTTCGTCGCGGATGTCCTCGTCCTCAAGGTCATCCTCCTCAGCGGCTTCTGCGGCGTCCGCCTCTTCCGGAGTTGCCTCGGAGAGGTCGACGACGCCGGCTGGCGCGGTCACGTCCGCCGCCTGCCCGGCGCCCTGGGTCACGACCTGGTCGCCCGCGGGCTCGGGGGCTTCCGGGGCATCGTCGGCCTGGGCGGGGGCCTGAACGGGCTCGGCCTGCTCAGCCGCGTCCTGCCCGTCAATGCGCTCTGCGGGAGCGTCTGCGCCGTTGGGCATTACTTCTTCCTCCTGTTGCGACGAACGGGCTGGTTGCGGACCGGCTTCGGGGCGAGGACGTCGGCGTCCGCGGCCTCGGTGCGGCTCTTCGGCGTTCCCAGAAGGACCTTCTCCGGGAGGCCCTTGGCGGCGCGGCGGGCGGCGAGGTCCTTGGCGGCCTGCGAGCCGGGGGTGGGCATGCGGCGGATGACGTACCACTGCTGCCCGAGGGTCCAGAGGTTGGTCACGGTCCAGTAGATGAGAAGCGCGATCGGGAAGTTGATGCCGCCGATGCCGAAGACCACGGGCAGCACGTAGAGGAGCATCTGCTGCTGGCGCATGAAGGGGCTGTTGAGCGCCTCCTCCGTCATGTTCTTGGACATGATCTGCTTCTGCGTCACGAACTGCGTGATGATCATCGCCGCGATCATGAGGATCGAGAGGATGATGACGGAGAGGTGGTTGTCACCCTCCTGCGGGTGAAGCAGCGCGGAGGAGAGGAAGGCGTCGAAGATCTTGGACTCGTCGAACTGGCGGACCTGGTCCGCCGTGAGCATCTGGATACCCTCGCCGGCGTCGCGGCTCTTGGACACGGAGCTCAGGACGTTGAACAGCGCGAAGAAGAACGGCATCTGGATGAGCAGCGGGAGGCACGCTGCGAACGGGTTGGTGCCGTGCTCCTTGTACAGCGCCATCTGCTCTTCTGCCATGCGCTGGCGGGACACCTGGTCCGTCTTGCCCTTGTACTTGGCCTGGAGCTTGAGGATGTCCGGCTGCATGGCCTGCATGCCGCGCTGCGCCTTGATCTGGTAGAAGAACACCGGGATGAGGAGCGCACGGATGACGATCACGAGGCCGATGACGGCGAGCGTCCACGTCCATCCGTTGGCCGGGTCCATGCCGATGGCCGTGAATGCCTCATGGAACACCCAGAGGATCGCGGACACCAGCCATTTGAAGGGCCACAGGATGGTATTGAGGAAGTCCATTTATTGCTCCTTGGCGGCCGACTGGCCGTCGATGTAATCGTCGATCCGCGCGTGGTTGAGGACCACGATGCGGGGAAGCTTCTCGCGCGTCCACCGGCGGGTGCCGCGCGGCACATGGTCCACCCCTCCAGGATTGAAGGGGTTGCACCGGAGAACTCGCCACGCAGTCAGCCCGGAACCCTTGACGGCCCCGTGAACTGTCACTGCCTCCAAAGCATATGCCGTGCAACTGGGATAGAACCGGCACACCGGTCCGTAGAGGGGTGAGATGACAGCCCGGTAGGCCTTGAGGAGGCCAATGAGGACAAGGCGTGGGAGGTCGACGACGAATCGCGCCGCCCGCACCGTGCTCCGCCGGAGGTTCATCGCCGCCTCGCGTGCTTGCTGAGGCTTCCCCTGACGGTGGCGTCAAAGTCAGCGCTGAGGGCGTCCCAGTCCAGCGACGCGGCGCCGGGCAGCGCTCGGACGACGAGCGCCTTCCCTGTGCTGTGCTCCTCGATGACCGAGACAGCCTTGTCCCGCAGGCGGCGCTTGACGAGGTTCCGTGTGACGGCGTTTCCGACCTTCTTGGAGACGAGGAAGCCCACGCGGGTGGGCTCGTCCTCGGACGCGAGGGCGGCCGTGAAAACGACTAAGTTCCGGCTCCCATAGCGGGCGCCGGAACGTAGTGTGGTGCTGAACTCCGCGGGTGTGCGGAGTCTGTGCCGTCTGGGAAGCATGTCAGAGCGGCCGCGGACGGCCAGTCACGCTGAGAAAGGACTCAGGCAGAGAGCTCTGTGCGACCCTTGGAGCGACGGCTCGCGAGGATCGCGCGACCTGCACGGGTGCGCATGCGCAGACGGAAGCCGTGCTTCTTGGCACGACGGCGGTTGTTCGGCTGAAAAGTCCGCTTGCTCACGGTGAATCTCCAAAGACTTGTGGGATGGGGTCCGCGAAACGCCTGGTTCGGCGGGCCGCTCCTTGCTCGACTTCAACACACACAATGAGTGCGCGCTGACACTGCAGCGGGCTGCAGGGCGCGACGGTGCGCAAAAGACACTTGTAGGACTGAATAACACTAGGTCACGGCGAGGGGCCCGGTCAAGTCGCCTCCTCCGCGTGGGGAGCCCTGGGGGCACAGGATGCCAGTTGCCCACAGCTGGGGACAACTGTGAATAAGCCTGTGGATAGTCCTATACTGGAGGACCTATCCCCAGCCGGATCCCGAAGGACTCAGCCCGTGCCCGAAGAACTCGTCGACGACCTCGGCAACCAGTGGCGTACTACCGTCCATTCACTGGAGCAGCACATTTCCCCGCGGCAATACGGGAACCTTCTGCTGACCAAGGCGCAGGGCCTCGTGGGCCACACGCTCCTTGTCGCCGTCTCGAACGAGAAGACCCGGGACTTCCTCCAGATGCAGCTCAAGGAGATCCTCGACGAGAAGATCCGGGCTGTCTTCGGCCAGGAGCTCCAGTGCGCGTACGTGATCGACCCCTCGATCGAGCCCATCCAGCGCATGTCACCGGCTTCCAGCCAGGCTCACTCCGAGCGGCCCCCGTCGTCGCCCGCTCCGCAGCCCCGGCTGGACGCTGAGCCTCAGGGGCGCCCGGCCGCCCCGCGCTTCGAGGACGCCCCCGCCTCCACGCCGGAGGAGCACGACGACGCGCCCGCCGCACCCGCACCCTCTCGCTCCTTCGGCACGTCCGGCCGGGACGCCTCGGGCGAAGACCTCTATTCCCCGAGCCTCTACACGCTCGGCGAGGAGGACGAGTCGCCGCGGCGCCCCGGCGACGCCCCGACCCCGAAGCCGCCGAGCACGAGCCAGGAGTTCGGACGCCTCAACCCGCGGTATGTCTTCGACTCGTTCGTCATCGGGGCCTCGAACCGTTTCGCTCACGCCGCCGCCTTTGCCGTCGCTGAGGCACCTGCCAAGGCATATAACCCGCTGTTCATTTACGGGGACTCGGGCCTTGGAAAGACTCACCTGCTCCACGCGATCGGCCATTACGCGCGGAACCTGTACCACGGCATCCGGGTGCGGTACGTGAACAGCGAGGAATTCACGAACGACTTCATCAACTCCATCAAGGACGACGAAGGCTCGAGCTTCAAGCAGCTCTACCGCAACGTGGACATCCTCCTCATTGACGACATCCAGTTCCTGGCGAACAAGGAGGGCACGCAGGAGGAGTTCTTCCACACCTTCAACGCCCTCCACAACCACAACAAGCAGATCGTCATCACCTCGGACCTCCCCCCCAAGAAGCTCTCCGGCTTCGAGGACCGCCTGCGCTCGCGCTTCGAGTGGGGCCTCATCACGGACGTCCAGCCGCCGGAGCTCGAGACGCGCAGTGCGATCCTCCGCAAGAAGGCCATGGTCGAGGGCCTCGAGGTGCCGAAGGAGGTCCTCGAGTACATCGCCTCTCGCATCTCCACGAACATCCGTGAGCTGGAAGGCGCCCTCATCCGCGTCACCGCGTTCGCGTCGCTGACACGACAGCCTGTCGACGTCGCCCTCGCCGATCACGTGCTCAAGGACCTCATCACGGACTCCGGGGCCGAGATGATCACGATCCAGCAGATCCTCGCGGCGACGGCCGAGTACTTCGGTCTCACGGTGGAGCAGCTGTGCGCGAAGTCCCGGAAGAAGAACCTCGTCGACGCCCGGCAGATCGCCATGTACCTGTGCCGGGAGCTCACTGACAAGTCGCTGCCGGACATCGGCACGGCCGTAGGCGGAAGGGACCACACCACGGTCATTCACGCCACGCGGAAGATCAGCGGCCTCATGGCTGAGCGCCGCCAGATCTTCGACCAGGTGACCGAACTGACAAACCGGATCAAGCAGCAGCAGCGCAACGCCTAGATTCTGGGCTTCCCCAGGGTTATCCACAGAATTGTGGACAACGACGGGGACAACTCGCTCTGGATGGGGACAAACGACACGAACGTGTGATGATCGCTCGAGGCCGGTTTTGCCGTCCACACGCCATGAACACCGTGCAACGGGAGCGACTCACACCTCGCACACACCCCCGCCGAGCCCCGATCCCAGACCTCGCCCGACATCCGTGTACTTATCCACAGAACCAACAGGGGTTGTTAACACTCCCCTCCCTCAAAGAAGCCCTTCCAGATAACATGAAACCTCGTCCCGGGCCTTGTGGTTCGCCCAGCCCCTGACCCCTGTTCAGGGGACTCGTCCTTCGTCCTCCACACCCCTGCACGGTGTTCGAGACAGGGCTAAGCTGGACTCTGCACTCTTCATCGTCCTCGCGGTCTCATCCGCGCTCGAAAGGCGGAACGCGCGTGAAATTCACTGTCGAACGAGACGTTCTCAACGACGCAGTCTCCTGGGTCGCAAAGTCTCTCTCCCCTCGCCCCCCGATGCCCGTTCTCTCAGGCATCCTCATCCAGGGCTCCCAGGGGCTTCTGACGCTCTCGAGCTTCGACTACGAGACCAGCGCACGCCTTGAGATCGAGGCTGACGTGACGGAGGAGGGCACCATCCTCGTTCCCGGGCGCCTCCTCGCGGACGTCGTTCGCAGCTTCCCCACCTCGGCAACCGTCACTGCGGCCACCGAGGGCTCCAAGCTCCAGCTCTCCTGCCGCTCCAGCCGCTTCGCCCTTGCCACGATGCCCGAGGCCGAATACCCGGAGCTTCCGCCACTGCCCGCCGTCAGCGGCTCAGTCGACGGCGCCGAGTTCGCCACCGCCATCTCCCAGATGACCGTGGCCGCGAGCAAGGACGACACCCTCCCGATCCTCACTGCAGTGCGCCTGGAGTTCGAGGACGACAAGATCACCCTTCTCGCCACGGACCGCTACCGTCTCGCCATGCGCGAGCTCTCCTGGCGCCCGACGACGCCGGGGATCAGCACCTCCGCCCTTGTGAAAGCGCGGACCCTCGACTCCGTGGCCAAGAACCTTGCCCACGCCGGCAGCCTCTCGATTGCCCTGGAGAACGACGCAGACCTGATCGGCTTCGAGTCCTCCTCGCGCCGCCAGACGAGCCTCCTGGTCGACGGGGACTACCCGAAGATCCGTTCGCTCTTCCCGGAGTCCACGCCGATCCATGCCGTGGTCAGCACGAGTGAGCTCGTGGCAGCAGTCAACCGCGTCAAGGTCGTTGCCGAGCGCAACACGCCCATCCGCCTCGCCTTCACCGACGGCGCCGTCAGCCTCGACGCAGGCACGGGTGAGGACGCCCAGGCGTCGGAGTCCATCTCCGCTCGCCTCGTGGGCGAAGAGATCACGGTCGCCTTCAACCCGACCTACCTCAGCGAGGGTCTTGGCGCCATCTCGACTGACTTCGTCCGCTTCTCCTTCACCTCCGCGCCGAAGCCCGCGATGCTGACGGCACAGGCTGAGCTCGAAGGGGAAGACGAGGACACCTACCGGTACCTCGTGATGCCGGTCCGCCTGCCCAACCAGTAAGACGAGCAGGACCCCTTCCCACTCCCCCGGGACCATCCGGTCCTGAAACCATCCCCAATCGAAGAAACGCGGTGCTCCTCGTGCAACTCGGACTGATCGGCCTCGGCAAAATGGGCTTCAACATGCGTGAGCGGCTCCGCCGCGGCGGCATCGACGTCGTCGGTTTTGACCGCAACCCCGAGGTGAGCGATGTCGCCTCCATCGACGAGCTCATCAGCCGCCTCGAGGCGCCCCGCGCCGTGTGGGTCATGGTGCCGGCCGGGATTGTCACCGACTCCGTCGTGACGGAGCTCGGCGAGAAGCTGGAGGCCGGCGACATCATCGTCGACGGCGGCAACTCCCGCTTCACGGAGGACCAGAAGCACGCGGGCTACCTCGCCCCGAAGGGCATCGCGTTCGTAGACTGCGGCGTCTCGGGCGGTGTGTGGGGCCTGGAGAACGGCTACGGCCTCATGGCCGGCGGCACGAGCGAGGACATCGAGCGCCTCATGCCCATCTTCGACGCGCTGCGGCCCGAGGGCGAGCGCGCTGACAGCTTCGTACACGTCGGGGACGTGGGTGCAGGCCACTACGCCAAGATGGTCCACAACGGCATCGAGTACGGGATGATGCAGTCCCTGGCCGAGGGCTTCGAGCTCATGGAGTCCAAGGACATCATCAAGGACGTTCCGGGCACGTTCAAGGCGTGGCAGAAGGGCACGGTCGTGCGCTCGTGGCTGCTCGACCTGCTTGTGCGCGCCCTCGAAGAGGACCCGCACTTCGACGGGATCAAGGGCTATGTCGAGGACTCCGGCGAGGGCCGCTGGACCGTCGAGGAGGCCCTGGCGCAGGCTGTGCCGCTGCCGGCCATCACCGCCTCGATCTTCGCCCGCTTCGAGTCCCGCCAGGAGGACTCGCCCGCGATGAAGGCCGTCGCGGCCCTGCGGAATCAGTTCGGCGGCCACGCAGTCAAAAAGGCCTAGGCATATAACCAGGACGGCATGTACATTGATCGCCTCTCCCTCACGGACTTCAGGACGTACGCGCAAGCCGACGTGCGCCTGGGGCCGGGCGTCAACGTCCTGGTCGGCCCCAACGGAGTAGGCAAGACCAACATCGTCGAGGCCATCGGCTGCCTCTCCACCCTGTCCTCCCATCGCGTCTCCACGGATGCTCCCATGGTCCGCTTCAACCAGGAGCGGGCCGTGGTCCGCGCGCGGATTGTCCGCGGGGGTCAGCAGAGCATCCTCGAGCTGGAGATCGCGCCAGGCAGGACGAACCGCGCGCGCATCAACCGGTCGGCCCCGATGCGGGCGCGGGAGATTCTGGGGATTGCCCGCACCGTCCTCTTCGCCCCGGAGGACCTGGCCCTCGTCAAGGGCGAGCCCGGCGGCCGACGTCGTTTCCTCGACGACCTCGTCGTGACCCTCTACCCGTACCTCGGCCAGGCCCGCGCTGACTACGAGAAGGTCCTGCGCCAGCGCAATGCCCTCCTCCGCTCGGGGCGCCGCGGCTGGAACGAGGGGCACGAGTCAACCATCGACGTCTGGGACCAGCAGCTCGCGACCGCCGCCACCGCGCTCACCGCAGCCAGGCTCGGTGTCCTGAGGGATCTCGACCCCCACGTCGAGACCGCCTACGGGCGCCTCACGGACGGCGGCAAGCCTACGGAGATCGTGTACATCAGCTCGCTCGCGGGGGATGTGGACGCCCAGCGCCTGTCCCCTGACGCCAGCGGAGCGGGCGAGCTGGCGAGCCTCTCTGCGCCCGAGCTCTACCGCCGCTATCTCGAGGCCCTCGCCGGGGCCCGGCAGCGGGACCGGGAGCGGGGGACGACGACGATCGGCCCTCACCGCGACGACGTGGCTCTCATCCTCGGCGGCGCCCCGGCCAAGGGATTCGCGTCCCACGGCGAGAGCTGGTCCTTCGCGCTCGCGCTGCGCCTGGGGGCCTTCGAGCTCATGCGCCAGGACGATCCCTCCGAGGCCGCCTGTCCCATCCTCATCCTCGACGACGTCTTCGCCGAGCTGGACGCGCGCCGCCGTCAGCGCCTCGGGGCCCTGGTCCAGCAGGCGGAGCAGGTCATCATCACGGCCGCGGTCGGCGAGGACCTCCCCGCGGACTTGGCCGGGAGGACCCTGCGGGTCTCCCCCGGCACCGTCACCGATCCCCAGGGAGAGCGGGCGTGACGGACGGCCTCGAGTCCGGCGCGGCTGCGTCGTCGTCCTCTGAGAACGACGACGTTGACGCCGCCTGGGCGCTCCTCAACCGACTCCGTGCGGGCGCCGCGGAGCGAGGCGACCGCCGCGTGGACGCGAGGCAGGTTGCCCGCTCGAGGGCCCGCGCCAAGGACCGCGAGCTCTCGCGGGAGGGAAAGGCCGCTGACCGCGCAAGGCGAGGGGAGGCGGACTCCTACTACGGGAGGGACCCGCAGGGGATCTCGCGCATCTTCGACCGCTTCCTGAGCGAGCGCGGCTGGAAGCAGCCCATCGCGGTGGGGGGCGTGCTCGCGCGCTGGTCCGAGCTCGTGGGCAAGGACATCGCCGAGCACTGCCGCGCCGAGTCCTTCGAGAACTCCACGGTCCACGTCCGCTGCGACACGACCGCCTGGGCCACGAATCTCCGGCTCATGGCCCCGGAGATTGTGCGGCAGCTCAACGAGCGCCTCGGGGACGGCGTCGTCACTCGCCTCGAGATCGCCGGGCCGGCCGCTCCGACATGGCGGCGCGGATACCGCACCGTCAAGGGGCGCGGACCCCGCGACACCTACGGGTGAGAAGCGCAGAGCCCCAAACGCGCTAGACGGCTCTCTGGCCGCCTGGAAGCCCTGGAGATGAATCGGTGGACATGACCCCCGCCGAGAGGGCCCCCTATGCGGGAGATTCGCCGTCCCAAGGCATGATCAGGGGCACGATTCTCCCGTGGTGTTGGTAGAATCGGAGGGATTGACCGAACGTCGCCGTGTGGCGTTCGCCGAGACTTCCCAGGAGTTTGAGCCGCCAGTGGCAGAGAACAAGAACGAGGCGCCGTCCAACGGCGTGGTCCAGAACGAGTACGGCGCAAGCGCCATCACCGTCCTCGAGGGCCTTGAGGCCGTCCGAAAGCGCCCCGGCATGTACATCGGTTCCACGGGCCCCCGCGGCCTCCACCACCTGGTGTACGAGGTGGTCGACAACTCCGTGGACGAGGCCCTGGCCGGTCACGCGGACACGATCGACGTCGTCCTCCAGGCCGATGGCGGCGTCAAGGTCGCGGACAACGGCCGCGGCATCCCGGTGGACATCCACCCCACCGAGGGCAAGCCCACGGTCGAGGTCGTCATGACCATCCTCCACGCCGGCGGCAAGTTCGGCGGCGGCGGGTACGCGGTGTCCGGCGGCCTGCACGGCGTCGGCATCTCCGTGGTCAACGCTCTTTCCCGCCGCGTGAGCACGGAAGTGCGCCGCCAGGGACACGCGTGGCGGATGGAGTTCGCCAACGGCGGTGTGCCGCAGGGCGAGCTCGTCAAGGGCGAGGCCACGGAGGAGACGGGCACCACCCAGACCTTCTACCCGGACCCGGACATCTTCGAGAGCATTGAGTTCGACTTCGAGACGCTCCGCGCCCGCTTCCAGCAGATGGCCTTCCTCAACAAGGGCCTGCGGATCCGCCTGACGGACGAGCGCCAGGCGGAAGAGAGCGGCGAGGAGATCGCGGAGGAAGAGGACACGCCAGAGGGTCCCCTTGTCGTCGAGTACTGCTACAAGGACGGCCTCCTCGACTACGTCAAGCACCTCAACTCCTCGAAGAAGACGGAGCTCGTCCACGAGGACGTCATCGCCTTCGAGACAGAGGACACCAATCGCCTCATCTCCGTGGAGGTGGCGCTCCAGTGGACCACGGCCTACTCGGAGTCCGTCCACACCTACGCCAACACGATCAACACTCACGAGGGCGGCACCCACGAGGAGGGCTTCCGAGCGGCGATGACTTCCCTCGTCAACCGCTACGCGCGGGAGAAGAACCTTCTCAAGGAGAAGGACGACAACCTCACGGGCGACGACATCCGCGAGGGCCTCACCGCCGTCATCTCCGTCAAGCTCGCCGAGCCGCAGTTCGAGGGCCAGACCAAGACCAAGCTCGGCAACTCGGAGGCCAAGGGCTTCGTGCAGCGAGTCGTCACGGACCAGCTCGGCGACTGGCTCGAGCGCAACCCCGGCCCCGCGCGGGACATCATCCGCAAGGCGCAGCTCGCCGCCCAGGCCCGGCTCGCGGCCCGCAAGGCGCGCGATCACGCCCGGCGCAAGTCTCCGCTCGAGTCGTTCGGCATGCCGGGCAAGCTCTCGGACTGCTCCTCGAAGAACCCCGCCGAGTGCGAGGTCTACCTCGTCGAGGGTGACTCCGCCGGCGGTTCCGCCAAGCGCGGCCGGGACCCCCGCACGCAGGCCATCCTCCCGCTGCGAGGCAAGATCCTCAACGTGGAGCGCGCCCGCCTGGACAAGGCCCTCGGCAACATGGAAGTGCAGTCGATGATCACGGCCTTCGGCACGGGCATCGGCGAGGACTTCGACATCAGCAAGCTCCGGTACCACAAGATCGTCCTCATGGCGGATGCCGACGTCGACGGCCAGCACATCACCACGCTGCTCATGACGCTCCTCTTCCGGTACATGCGGCCGCTCATCGAGCAGGGCTACGTCTACCTCGCGCAGCCGCCGCTGTACCGCATCAAGTGGTCCAACGCGCCGCACGACTACGTCTACACGGACGCGGAGCGGGACGCGGCCCTGGCCGCCGGCCGCGCCGCCAACAAGCGCCTGCCGAAGGACAACGGCATCCAGCGCTACAAGGGTCTCGGCGAGATGGACTACCACGAGCTCTGGGACACGACCATGGACCCGGCCCGCCGCACGCTGCGTCAGGTGACGATGGAGGACGCCGCCGCCGCGGACCAGATCTTCTCGGTCCTCATGGGCGACGACGTCGAGTCGCGCCGCTCGTTCATCCAGCAGAACGCGAAGGACGTGAGGTTCCTGGACATCTGAGGCTAGGCCCCGATGACCAGAGAACCCCCGCGAAAGGAAACAATGAGCGACATCACGCCCGAGAACCCGGAGAACGGCACGGCCCTGACCGAGGGCGTCGTCGTGCCCGAGGGCCACGACAAGATCGAGCAGATCGACCTCCAGGAGGAGATGCAGCGCTCCTACCTGGACTACGCGATGGCCGTCATCGTGGGCCGCGCCCTCCCTGACGTCCGGGACGGCCTCAAGCCCGTCCACCGTCGCGTCGTGTACGGAATGTACGACGGCGGCTACCGCCCCGAGAAGTCGTTCAACAAGTGCGCGCGCATCGTCGGCGACGTCATGGGCACGTACCACCCGCACGGTGACAGCGCGATCTACGACGCCCTCGTCCGCCTCATCCAGGACTGGACCATGCGGTATCCGCTGGCCCTCGGCCAGGGAAACTTCGGCTCCCCGGGCAACGACGGCGCGGCCGCTGCGCGTTACACCGAGACCAAGATGGCCCCCATGGCCATGGAGATGGTCCGGGACATCGACGAAGAGACGGTCGACTTCCAGGACAACTACGACGGCAAGAACCAGGAGCCCACGGTCCTGCCGTCGCGCTTCCCGAACCTGCTCGTCAACGGCTCCTCGGGCATCGCGGTCGGCATGGCCACGAACATCCCGCCGCACAACCTCCGCGAGGTCGCTGACGGTGTTCAGTGGGCGCTCGAGAACCCGGACGCCACGAAGGAAGAGCTCCTCGAGGCTCTCCTGACGCGCATCAAGGGACCGGACTTCCCCACGGGCGCCACGATCCTCGGCCACAAGGGCATCGAGGACGCGTACCGCACGGGCCGCGGCTCCATCACGATGCGCGCCGTGGTCAACGTCGAGGAGCTCCAGGGCCGCACGTGCCTCGTGGTCACCGAGCTGCCCTACCAGGCCAACCCGGACAACCTCGCGATCAAGATCGCCGAGCTCGTCAAGGACGGCAAGGTCCAGGGCATCGCGGACCTCCGCGACGAGACCTCGGGCCGCACGGGCCAGCGCCTCGTCATCGTCCTCAAGCGGGACGCCGTGCCGAAGGTCGTCCTCAACAACCTGTACAAGCACACGCAGCTTCAGGAGAACTTCTCCGCGAACATGCTCGCGATCGTCGACGGCGTGCCCCGCACGCTGTCCCTCGACGCGTTCGTGCGCCACTGGGTCAACCACCAGCTCGACGTCATCGTGCGCCGCACGCAGTTCCGCCTGCGCCGCGCCGAGGCCCAGGCGCACATTCTGCGCGGCCTCCTCAAGGCCCTTGACGCCCTTGACGAGGTCATCGCCCTCATCCGCCGCTCCCCCACCGTGGAGGACGCGCGGGAGGGCCTGAAGTCCCTCCTCGAGATCGACGACGAGCAGGCTCAGGCCATCCTCGACATGCAGCTGCGGCGCCTCGCAGCCCTGGAGCGCCAGAAGCTCCAGGAGCAGCATGCGCGCCTCGAGGCCGAGATCGCTGAGTACAAGGACATCCTCGGGTCCCCGCAGCGTCAGCGGGACCTGGTCTCCTCCGAGCTCGCGGAGATCGTCGAGCGCTACGGCGACGACCGCCGCACCCAGATCCTCCGCGGGTTCGACGGCGACATGAGCATGGAGGACCTCATCCCCGAGGAAGAGGTGGTCGTCACCATCACGCGCGGCGGCTACGTCAAGCGGACCAAGATCGACCAGTACCGCTCCCAGGCGCGCGGCGGAAAGGGAGTCCGCGGGGCTCAGCTCCGCGAGGACGACGTCGTCGAGCAGTTCTTTGTGACGACGACCCACAACTGGCTCCTCTTCTTCACGAACCTGGGCCGGGTCTACCGGGCCAAGGCCTATGAGCTGGCCGAGGGCGGCAGGGACGCCAAGGGCCAGCATGTGGCCAACCTCCTGGCGTTCCAGCCCGATGAGCGGATCGCTCAGGTCATGGAGCTCAAGGACTACTCTGTAGCGCCCTACCTGCTGCTTGCCACGCGCAACGGGCTCGTGAAGAAGACCCGCCTGGAGGACTACGACACGAACCGTTCAGCAGGCGTCATCGCCATCAACCTCCGCGAAGGCGACGAGCTGGTGGCGGCGCGTCTCATCGACGCCGAGGACGACCTCCTCCTCGTGTCCCGCGAGGGCATGAGCGTCCGGTTCACCGCCACGGATGACGCGCTGCGCCCCACGGGCCGCGCGACCTCCGGTGTCACGGGCATGAAGTTCCGCGGAGACGATCACCTCCTGTCTGCGGACGTCATCACTGACGAGGGCTTCGTCTTCGTGGTCACCGAGGGCGGCTACGCCAAGCGCACCCATGTGAACGAGTACCGCTGCCAGGGCCGCGGAGGCCTTGGCATCAAGGTGGCCAAGCTCGCCGAAGAGCGAGGCCACCTGGTCAGCGGCATGATCGTGGGCGAGGACGACGAAGTGCTCGTCGTCATGCGCAAGGGCAAGGTCGTGCGCTCCCGCGTCGACGGCGTTCCTGCCAAGGGCCGCAACACGATGGGTGTCATTTTCGCCAAGCCCGACAAGGGGGACAGCATCATCGCCGTCGCGAAGAACTCGGAGCGCCACCTTGAGGCAGCTGTCGAGGAGGACGAGACGGGCGAGGACCCCCAGGAGGGTGCCGCGGGCGCGTCTGTCGAGGCTGGCTCCGATGGCGTACCGTTGACTTCTGACACCCAGGGCTTTGACGCCGCGGCGGAGGCCGCCGGCGCTGAGCCGACATCCACGAAGGAGACCGAGTGAGCGAGTCGCAGACAGGACGTGCAGGCGCGCCCCGCACGGGCAACCGCCCGCAGGCCGGACGTCCCGTGCAGCGCCCCAGCCAGAGGACCGCTCCGGCCCGGGCTGGGCAGCGGCAGGGCCTCGTTCGCCCGGCGCCCAAGGCCAAGACCCGCAAGGCTCGCCTCGTTGTCTCGCGGCTTGACCCGTGGTCCGTCCTGAAGCTGGCCTTCCTCCTCTCGGTGGCGTTGGGCATCGTGGCCGTCGTGGCCTCGATCGTCCTCTGGGTGGTTCTCGACCTCACCGGCATCTTCGATCGCGTCAATACGCTCCTCGGGGACATCGGAGGCTCGTCCGTGAGCAGCTTCGACATCCGTCAGATCGCCTCCATGCGTCAGGTGGTGTCCTTCACGACGATCCTGTCCCTGGTGAACATCGTCCTCATCACCGCGTTGTCGATGCTCGCGGCAGTGCTGTACAACATCTGCGCCTCCCTCGTGGGCGGCGTGGGTGTCACGCTGACGGACGACTGACCTGGAGGCGGGGGCCTCAACTCCCCCGCCACCTCCCGTCTGCGCCGATTTTGAGTTCCGGGGCAGTGTCGGGTAGAGTAGTTTCTCGGTCCAGCAGGGCCAAGAAGGGCGTATAGCTCAGGCGGTTAGAGCGCTTCGCTGATAACGAAGAGGTCCCAGGTTCAAGTCCTGGTACGCCCACTGAACCTTCTGTTTCGTCAGGCCACCCCTGGCGGCTCAGCGGGTTCACCTGTTTGGGGGCTTGGCGCAATTGGTAGCGCATCTGCTTTGCAAGCAGAGGGTTAGGGGTTCGAGTCCCCTAGCCTCCACAGAAAAGAATCCCCGTCTCTCACCGAGGCGGGGATTCTTTGCGTCCCGGCCGAGGTCTCCCCCGGGATGAGGGGCTAGCGGGCTAGCGGCCGCGCCCCGGGGATGTGCGCAGGGACGGCCCCTGAGCTGTCTTTCTTCTCAGGGGCGGCTTCCGCAGGAGAGCCAACCTGTGACTAAGCTGGGTGTCATGACGAATCCCACTGCATTCCCCGCTGCCGCCCAGCCCGGCGTCAAGAACCCCGCCGACCTCGACCGTCCTCTCTACGGTGCATCGTTCGGTGAAGCCGTAGCGCGCTACTTCAAGCGCTACGCCCGCTTCCACGGCCGCTCGAGCCGCAGCGAGTACTGGTGGGTGGCGCTCTTCAGCTTCCTTGTGGCCGCGCTCCTCGGCACGATTTTCGCCACTGCGGGCATGGAGGTCCAGGAGGCTCAGACGTACACGACGTCTACGGGCGCGGGGGCCAACGCAGAGATGGTCCCCAACGCGCTGGGGTCGATCCTCATGATCGTCGCGTTCATCTTCTGGCTGGCCACGCTCATTCCGAACATCGCGCTCACTGTGCGTCGCTTCCATGACGGGGGCTTCAGCGGCTGGCTGTTCCTCCTCGGCCTGATCCCGGGCGTCGGCGGCATCATCCTGCTCGTCTTCATGCTGCTCCCCTCGAACCCGGAGGGCCGCCGGTTTGACGCCCCCCACGTGCGCGGGGTCTAGCTCTTCACCGCTTCCATCCGTGCGGTGACACCGGGCGCAGGCATCGGGGCTCACGAGCCCTGGTCCTGCGCCCGTCCTCGTTCATGGGTGGTGCCTCCCCGAGCCCTATTTGGCCGGTTTGATCTCGTCCTCGACGACCCACTTGTGGTTCTTCATCGTCATGCCGCCCGCCTCGTAGTTCACCATGTAGACCGTCTGGCTCGTCGAGCTCGCGACGTTCCCCTTGGCGCCCTTCATGCCGGGCATGTGGTCGGCGAGGATGGTGATGGCGCTGCCGTCTCCGAGCGGCTTGGCGCCGGGGTCCTTGAGCTCTTCGTGCACCACCCAGCGGTGGTCTTTGACGACAGCCCCGCCGTCGGTGGGCGTGTAGTCCACGGCGTAGACGGTGGTCTTGTATGCGCCCACGATCTTCGCTTTGGCGCCCTTCATGCCCTCCATGTGGTCCGCGGTGAGGGTCACGCTGGAGCCCACCGCGTATGTCGGCTTCTCGGCCTTCTTCATGCCTGCGGGCGCCGGCCCGCCGTCTGCGGCGTGGTGCATGTGTCCGCTGCCGGAGTGTCCGCTGGCCTGTTCCGAGGACGAGGCCGAGGCCGATGGCGAGGCCGATCCGGAGCCCGGGTGGCTGTGCGAGGCGCTGGCCGAGGGCGCCGCGTGATTCGGTCCGTGATCCGAGGCGGATCCACACCCGGCGAGGACAAGTGCTCCTCCCACGACCGCCGCGGCCCAGGATGTCGCACGTGCGTTGCGCATGAATACTCCAATCTTCGGGGCCGGGGCCCACTTGACGCGCAGGCGCTGACAGCCACGCGCCTGCCCTGACATGCCGCGCCCATCATACCCCCATGGGGTATTGGTCGGCCATGGGAGCGCCTGTGCCCGGCGCCTGCCGTCCGCAGCGCAGAAGGACCCCGGCACCTCCCTGTGGAGGGTCCGGGGTCCTTCGTGTCAGCCTGGGGCAGGAGTGCTCGACGACGCTCGCCTAGCGGCGTCCCGGGCGGCCTGCTTAGGCGCCGGCGGCGCGGCGGGCCGTCTGGCGAGCCTCGTCTGCAGCCTTCTCCGCCTCAGTGGGCTTCGGCTCGATGGTCGTGGCGCGCTTCCACGGGTCCTCGATGGGCTGGATGGCCTTCCAGATGGCAACGCCCGCAACCGCCGCGGTCACGATCATGCCGAAGACCAGGCCGCCCTTGCCCTTGCCGGCGTTGGCGTTCTGCTTGGAGGCCTTGCGCGCGTCCTTCGCAGCCTGCTTCGCGGCCTCAGCCGCCTGCTTCTGGACCTTCTTGAGGGAGCGGCCGGAGACCTTCTTGGAGGCCTTCTCGAGGCCCGCGGGGATGGTCACGGCGGCGAGAGCGGCCGCAGCCTTGTCGGCTGCCTGGGCGCCCTTGGCCTGGGCGGGGGCGAGGCCCTCGGTCTGGGCCTTGAGGCGGGCCTGCTCGGCGCGCTTGCCGGCCGTCTTCTTGGCGTCCTGGGCCTTGGCCCGGGCGTCGTCCGCGAGGGACGAGGCGTTCTTCTTGGCGTCCTTCGCCGCGTCCTCAGCCGAGCTCTGAGCCTTGTTCAGGGAGTGCTCCGCACGCTCAAGGAGGTCCTGGCCACGGGACTCGAGCTCTTCGACGAAGTGCTGCAGCTTCGGCTGCGCCTCAGAGAGCTTGTCCTGGAGAACGGGGGTGACCTTGTCGATCGTGTCCTGGATGCGCTCCTGAACGGCAGGCGCGTAGTCCTCGTACTGCTTCTGGATGGCTTCGGCGAGCGTCGCCGGCTGGACCTTCTTCTTCTTGATCATGGGAACTCCTTAGTCAGCGATGTGTGCTCTCAGCCTAGTTGCTCGGTCTAGACGTTCGCTTGGAATGGTGTATGGCGCGCTGGGGGAGAGGCGCTTCCTGTTCGCTCGTGTCGAACCCTCGGGGAGAGGGGCAGAAGGATGCGAAGATGTCCCTATGAATGCAATCGCAACGAATCAGGCCACGATCAAGACCAACCACGGCGACATCGTCGTCGATCTCTTCGGCAACCACGCCCCGAAGACGGTCAAGAACTTCGTGGGGCTCGCGAACGGCTCGCAGGAGTGGACGCACCCGCAGACCGGAGAGAAGAACAACGGCAAGCCGCTCTACGACGGCACGATCTTCCACCGCATCATCAAGGACTTCATGATTCAGGGCGGCGATCCCCTGGGCCAGGGCTTCGGGGGACCGGGCTACCAGTTCGAGGACGAGATCCACCCTGAGCTCCAGTTCACCGGCCCCTACCTCCTCGCCATGGCGAACGCGGGCCCCGGCACCAACGGCTCGCAGTTCTTCATCACGACGGCGCAGACGCCGTGGCTCAACGGCCGCCACACGATCTTCGGCGCCGTTGCGGACGAGGCCTCCAAGAAGGTCGTCGACGAGCTCAACGCGGTCAAGACCGGCCGCAACGACCGCCCTGTCGAGGACGTCGTCATCGAGTCCATCGAGGTCGCTTAGCCCCCATGAGCGAGCACCAGACTCCTTCGGGAGACTCTGGGATTCACGTGCGGCCCGCGCAGTCCTCTGCGCGGGCCGCACGTGTCTCCACACCTGTTACATATGCGGCAGAAGTTATATGCCTACTTGCTTACTTAGCTGAACTGGTGCGGCCAGCGCTGGCCTACGACTGGGCCCTCAAGCCAGGGTATGTGGCTCAGGAGCCGCTGACAGTTGTCACCAACGCGTTCTTGCACGACCCAGACTCGTTCGCCCACATCGGCACCAACCTCGTCTCCCTGTGGATCTTCGGGCGGATGCTCGAGCCGCTCATCGGGGCCGGCCGGATGGCCGGGCTGCTCACCGTGAGCATCCTCTCCGCGAGCACGAGCGTGCTCCTGCTCGAGGCCCCGGGCACGTACACGATCGGATTCTCGGGGGCGATCTTCGGTCTCATCGGGGCCGTCCTCGCCGTGCAGCGAAGCTTGCGCATGCCCGTCGGTGGCACTCTCGTCCTCCTGGGCGTCAACGCACTCATGCCGCTGCTCGTCTCCAACATCTCCTGGCAGGGGCATCTCGGCGGGTTCATCGGGGGACTTCTCTGGGGGCTGCTCGTCCTCGGCCCCCGTCTCAAGCGAGAGCGGATCGCCTAGATCTTCACCCTCTCATCGGGGCCGTCCACTGGCCCTCCACACCCGATGTCCACAGGCGGCTTCCCAGAGGGAGGCCGCCTGTGCGCGTGAGAAGGCGGAAAGCGCGGGGAAGTAGGGCGCCGAAGAGAGGATTCGCGCAGGTTCTCCACATCCTGTGGATAACTATGTGCACAGGGTGGTGAATGGTGGGGGCGGAGGATGGCTCACGATCGCTGCTCAGGGGCTGCAGGCAGGGCTCTGCGGCGGAAAATCAAGGCTGTTCCGCGTTGTCCACAGAGGTTGTCAACAGTGTGGGTATCTGACATCGGTGTCATTCCATCCTTGTCATTCCTGTGGAAACGGCCCATGCGGAGGGCGGCTTCAACCGGCGCTCGAAGATTTCTCCACACCTGTGGATAACTTCTGTGCACACCTCCCCGGAGGGCGGGGGGGGTGGCGGCGCGGCCCATCCCCGGAATCATGACGAACGTACTGTATGGTGGATCACATCGTTTGGGTGCCGGCGCCCATGGGGTCGGCACGTCGCCTGACTGAAAGCTCAATGACGATGAATTCAGCACCCAGCACACAGACGCCCCCGGTTCGGCCTCTGGACGACGACGCCCGCCTCCCCAAGGACCTCGGCCCGCGTCAGATCCAGATGATTGCCATCGGCTCCGCCATTGGAACCGGCCTCTTCCTCGGAGCGGGAGGCCGCTTGCATGACGCGGGCCCCGCCCTGGCCATCGTATACGCCGTCTGCGGCTTCTTCGGCTACCTCATCCTCCGCGCCCTGGGGGAGCTCGTCTGCTACCGGCCGACCTCCGGCTCCTTCGTCTCCTACACGCGCGAGTTCTACGGGGAGCGCTCAGCCTACGCGGCGGGCTGGCTCTACTGGCTCAACTGGGCCATGACGGCGGTGGCGGATGCGACGGCCATCGCAATTTACGTGGCGTGGTTCGGCCAGTACAGCGAGTTCATCGCCGGCATCCCGCAGGGCCTGACGGCGCTCATCGTGGTTGTGCTCGTTCTCGTCATGAACCTCGTCTCCGTCAAGCTCTTCGGCGAGCTCGAGTTCTGGTTCGCCCTCATCAAGGTCGGCGCGCTCGTGACGTTCCTCATCGTGGGCGTCTGCTTCGTCATCTTCGGCACCCCGACTGGCCAGCCCACGGGCCTCCACCTCATCACGGACAACGGGGGAGTCATCCCCAACGGCGTCCTGCCAGCGCTCATCGCGGTCCAGGGCGTCGTCTTCGCCTACGCGGGCATCGAGCTCGTGGGAACCACGGCGGGGGAGACCAAGAACGCCGAGAAGGTGGTTCCGCGTGCCATTCGCACGGTGATCTTCCGCATCGCCGTCTTCTATGTCGGCTCTGTCCTGCTCCTGTGCCTGCTCCTGCCGCACTCGTCGTACTCGGACAAGGAGTCGCCGTTCGTGACGTTCTTCGAGTCCATCGGCGTCGGGTACACGGGTCCCATCATGCAGCTCGTCGTCATCACGGCCGCGCTGTCCTCCCTCAACGCCGGCATGTACTCCACGGGCCGCATTCTCCACTCGATGGCCGTCAACGGCTCCGCGCCGAAGTTCGCGGGCACCGTCAACAAGCGCGGCGTGCCGAGCGGCGGCATCTGGCTCACGGCCGCTGTCGGCCTTGTCGGCGTCGGCCTGAACTTCATCGTCCCGGAGGAGGCGTTCGAGATCGTCCTCAACATCGCGGCGCTCGGGACGATGGCCGCCTGGGCGTCGATCGCCCTGGCCCACGCGCGCTTCGTCTCCCAGGCGAGCAAGGGTCTCTACCGCTGGCCGTCCTACCGGCTGCCGCTGAGCCCGTACCTGGACTGGCTCGTCATCGCGTTCCTCGTGGTCGTCGTTGTCCTCATGGCGTTCGACTACCCGGTCGGAACGTACACGCTCGCCTCGATGGCCCTGCTCGTGCCCATCCTCGTCGGCGGCTGGTTCATGGTGCGGACGCGCGTGCGTGAGATCGCCGCGGCCCGCGAGGGCTTCACCGGCGCCGTCTCCCTCGCGGAGATCTCCCGGGCCGGGCGCGGGGGACCCTCGGGGACGGGCTCACACGCCGCAGGCAGCCACTGACTCATGCGCCGGGGGCGGCGAGTCGGGTGGACCGGTCTTGCGCCTCATGGGCCGCCCCGGGGGTGCCCGATACCCTGAAAGAGACGTCCGCGGCGCCGCAGACTCGCCGCGGGACCCACTGAATCAAGGAGGATACGGTGACGCAGTTCGTTGACGTCACGAACATGTCGAAATGGATCCAGCGCGAAGGCGTGGAGCGGATCATCGGCCGCATGGTCGAGTACCTGGAGAAGGACTTCTCGCGCTGGCAGTCCTTCGACAAGATCCCGAGGATCGCCAGCCACACGCCGTTCGGGGTCATCGAGCTCATGCCGACCTCCGACGGGCAGGAGTACTCCTTCAAGTACGTCAACGGCCACCCGTTCAACCCGGCCCGGGGCTTCCAGACTGTCACCGCCTTCGGCGTCCTCGCGGATGTGGACAACGGCTACCCGACCTTCCTCGCGGAGATGACGCTCCTGACCGCCCTGCGGACGGCGGCGGTCTCCGCGATGGTGGGCCGCAAGCTCGCCCGCCCCGAGTCACGGGTCATGGCCATGATCGGCGCCGGCTCGCAGTCCGAGTTCCAGGCGCTCGGCTTCCGCTCCGTCCTGGGCATCGAGACGCTGCGGATCTTCGACATCGACGCCGACGCCATGGAGAAGACCCGCCGCAACCTCGAGCCGCTCGGCTTCACCGTCCACATGTCCAGCTCCGTGGAGGATGCGGTCGAGGGCGCGGACATCATCACCACGTGCACGGCGGACAAGGCCCAGAACACGATCCTCGAGGACCGTCACGTCGCGCCCGGCGTGCACCTCAACGCCGTCGGAGGAGACTGCCCGGGGAAGACGGAGCTCGCGGAGGCCATAGTGCGTCGCTCCACCGTCTTCGTCGAGTACCCGGAGCAGACGCGCATCGAGGGCGAGATCCAGCAGGTCGAGCCGGACTTCCCCGTCGTCGAGTTCTGGAAGGTCCTCACCGGCGAGGCCGCGGGCCGCACGTCCGCCGAGGAGGTCACGCTCTTCGACTCCGTGGGCTTCGCGATCTCCGACTTCTCCGCGCTCCGCTGCCTGCGGGACTGGACCAAGGACACGGACCTCCAGCAGTTCATCGAGCTCGTGGCCGAGCCGGAGGACCCGAAGGACCTCTACTCGCTCGTCAACGCCCTCAAGCCCGTCGGCTGAGGCACGACGACGGGCCTCAGCCCGCCTCGGCCTCGGCCTTGAGGCGGGCCAGGCCCTTGTCGAAGTCTGCCGCGAGGCGCCGCTCCATGGACATGACACGGAACATGAGGCGCTCGAACCAGGTCTGCTCCCCCGTCATGGTCCACATGACCCGGGTGCCGTCGCCGTTGGCCCCGGCGCCCTCGCCGGCGCCGAGCGGCTCCAACGTGAACGCCACCGTGTTCTCCGCCTTGAAGGGCTTGAGGAAGGTCAGGCCCACCTGGATGAGGTGCGGCGCGGAGGAGACGATCCGCATGATGCCCTCGCCGGCCTTGGCATTGCCGGCCCAGTGCATCGTCGCGCCCTCGCCGGACGCGGGGCCGGAGTAGTCCTGCCGCATGTCGGGGTCGGCGTCCTGCCACGGGGACCAGCGCTCCCATTCGCGGAGCGTGTTCACGAGCGCGTGGACTCGGTCCAGGGGCGCGTCGATCTCTGTCATGCGGGTGATTTCAAAGTGAGACATGCCCCCGATCCTACGGGCCGGGGCGCCACGGTGGGAGACTGGAAGCATGATCGTCGAATCCGCACTGCTTCCTGTCATTCCCGGCCGCGAGGAGGAGTTCGAGGAGGCCCTCGCCACGGCGAAGGACTTCATCAGCGCCTCGCCCGGCTTCCTCAGCCTCCAGGTCTCGCGCGGGGTGGAGTCCCCGAGCACCTACCTGCTCGTCGTCACGTGGGAGACCCTCGAGGCCCACACCGAGGGCTTCCGCGGGTCCGAGCTGTTTGAGCAGTGGCGCGCGGCCCTCCACCACTTCTACGAGCCCAAGCCCGTGGTGGAGCACTACCGGCCCGTCGTCACGGCTTAGGCTCGGCGGCGGCCGGCGTCGTCGTCATCCTGAAGGCGAGGATCACGCCCAGGACCGCGAAGCCCGCAGCCACGAGGAACGCGGCCCCCAGGCCGGCCTCAGCGGCCGAGACCTGGGCGGCCGGCGTGCCGTCCCCGTGCCTGAGCGCGGCGAGACGGCTCGCCTGCATCACTCCGGTCAGGAGCGCGACGCCGAGGCCGCCCGCAAGCTGCTGGATGGACGAGAGAGTCGCCGAGCCGTGCGAGTACAGGCGAGGGGGGAGCGGGTTGAGGGAGTAGGTGAACGTCGGCGTGAAGATGAGCGCCAGGCCGAACGAGAACACCGTGTAGACCGCGAGACCCAGCCACATGGACGTCCCGGAATCGAAGCGGGACATGACGAGCGCAGTAACGACGAGGATGCTCGTGCCCGTGAGAACGAGGGGGCGCGCGCCGATCCGGTCGAAGAGGCGGCCCACGGGCGGGGCGGCCAGGCCCATGATGAGCCCGCCCGGCAGCATGAGCAGGCCCGTGGTGAGCGAGTCCTTGCCGAGAAGCTGCTGCATGTAGAGCGGGAAGAGGATGATCGTGCCGAACATCGCGATCATCGAGATGGACATGAGCGCGAGTCCCTTGGCGAACGGCGCGAACGTGAAGACGCGCAGGTCCAGAAGCGGCTCGCCGCCCTTCGTCAGCGCGAGCTGGCGGCGGCAGAAGAGCACGATGCACACGAGGCCGACGACGAGGGACACGATCGTGGCCGGCCCCGGGTTCACGGCGATCTCGTTGATGCCGTAGACGAACCCGCCGAAGCCCGGGATCGTGAGCAGAACCGAGGGCCAGTCCAGCGGGCGAGACGTCTGCACGCCAACGTTCTTGAGGCGCAGCAGGCCCGCCGCAAGCATGAGAAGGGCCACCGGCAGCATGAAGACGAAGAGGAAGCGCCACTCGAAGTGCTGCAGGATGAGGCCGGAGAGGGCCGGGCCCACGGCGGGCGCCACCGAGATGGCGATGGACGCGTTGCCCATGACGGCGCCGCGTCGGTTGAGGGGGACGAGCTGGAGGATCGTCGTCATGAGCAGGGGCATCATGACCGCGGTGCCGGACGCCTGGATGACGCGCCCCACAATGAGCACCGGGAAGCTCGGGGCCGCCGCGCAGACCACAGTGCCCAGGGTGAAGAGGCCCATGGCCAGGGTGAACGTCTGCCGGGTGGTGAGGCGGGACAGGAGGAAGCCCGTGGTCGGGATGACGACGCTCATGGTCAGCATGAACGCGGTGGCCACCCACTGGACCGTGGAGACCTCGGCGATGGACAGGCTCACCATGAGGTGGGGGAGAGCCACGTTCATGAGCGTCTCGTTGAGGATGACGACGAAGGTGGCGCAGAGGAGGATGACGATGACTGGGAGGGCGTTGCGCTGGTCGTCCGTCTGCTGATCCGTCATGGCGGGGGTCTCGGGGGCGGCTTCGGGGACGGCCTCGAGGCGGGCGGATTCGTCAGAGGGCAGGGGGATCTTGGGCGTGTTTTCCGGGTGAGGCACCGGGACAGTCTATAGGTGCGGTTGGGTCCTCCTCCTGTGCCTCAGGCGGAGGACCCCGGCGGACCCACCAGGAGCGCCAGAACGGTGAGGACGACGACGAGGGCCACGCCCACCACAACCGCGCGGGAGGGGTGGGCCAGGAGCCCGGCAAGGACCCGCTCGGGGAAGCTGCGCGGTGTTCCCTGCTGGCCCGGGCGGGCATGATCGCTGGGGGAGGCGAGGCGCCACGTGGGCAGGATCTTCCCCTTGGCCTCGACATCGCTCTCGAACGGCAGCGTGGCGAAGGGCAGGATGGACGAGCCCAGGCCGAGCAGGCCCCGGCCGAGGGACCAGCGGCTGTCAATCCACACGGCCACGGTCACGACGACATAGGAGATGAAGACGATCCCGTGGAGGAGCCCGCCAATGCGGACGCCGAGCTCCGTGGTCTTGGTGACGTACTTCAACGCCATGCCGATCAGGAGGAGGGCCCATGTCACGGCTTCGGCGCGGGCGACGAGCCGGTAGAGGCGGACGGGGGACATGAGCTGGGGTGCGGGGTCTGCGAGCGTCACATTATGAGTGTGCCAGGGGCTCCTGGGAAGCACCACCGCGCCGGGCGCGCTGGGCCGCCTCACGCATGCGGGAGACGGCGGACCGCGCAGCGGCGGGGCCCTTCTGGCGGGCCGTGAGCCACGCGCGCAGGGCCGCGTACTTCGCCGGCTTGAGGGGGACATCGTGCAGCGGCGGGTACTCGGCGATCTCCTTGGAGAAGGAGAGCTTGAAGCGCTCCAGGCGCCGGAGCTCGGGCCAGATCTCGGAGCCGATGCCGGTCAGGCCGGCTGCGGTGTTGCCGCTGGCCCGCAGGTCCAGGAGGAGGCGGTTGAGCATGACGGGCATGACGCCGGCCTTCTGCGCGGCCTTGGTCGAGCCGGCGAAGTAGTAGGAGCCGCGGCCGTGGTATTCGTTGGAGATGGCCCACGCCACGGGGGCCTCCGGGGCCGGCTCGCCCTCGGCGGCGGGCAGATACGTGGCGTAGAGGCGCACGTTCTCCGGCATGACGTCGAGGAGTCGGACGAAGAAGTGCTTGGGCTGGACCTCGAAGCCGTCCCGCTCAGCGGTCTCCTCGAAGATGGGGAAGCACCAGCGGGAGAAGAACTCGGAACGGTTCTCCGTGATCTCGCGGACCTCGACCCGGTTGCGGCGCCCCCGGTTGATGAGGTTGCGCGTCGTCGAGGAGAACGTCTTCTTGAGGTCCTCCGGCGTGTTCGCGAGGGGGACGATGACCTCGCGGTCGAAGATGCCGCGCTCGATGGCCAGGCGCGTGCCCGGGATGGCCTCGGGGTGGGCCACGCCCATGCGGATGTACATGGGGTCCACGGAGGGGTCACGCTTCAGGTGATTGGCCAGGGTCTCGACGAAGCGCCGCTCGGCCTCCGGCGTGCGCTCGGCGACGAAGACGGGGCCCGTGAGGGAGACGATGGAGGAGCGGATCTTTCGCTGAAAGTGCTCGGCCCGCATGAGAGCAACCAGCTCCCCGTGCTCTCGCATGACGATGTAGCCGTACTCACTGCGGCCCGGGTCGCTGCCGTCCATCATGCGCGTCCAGATGCCGCTCTGCTCGAACGGGACATACACCGAGCCAGCCAGGGAATCGACGATCGCGTCGAATTCAACCGGGGAGACAAGCTCGAGGTCGTAGAGGCGGGACGAGGGTCCTGTCACAGGATGGCCTTTCTCAGCGCCGGGTATGGCGCGGCGCACGAAGGCGCGGGTGGGGGCGGGGATCCTGGCCAGTCTATCGGGCGGATGTGATCGCGGCGTATCAAGCCACGGTCTGAGTCGTGGCGTTCACGCCGCGTCAGCGCCGCGGTGGAGAGAGCATTCCTGCGCCTAGCTGGAGAGGTCTCGGCTGGGGTGGCTCTCCGCCGCCAGCTTCTGAGCCCAAGACGGAGTCGGCCCGGGCGGAGCGCTGCTCCACCCGGGCCGATGATCAGGCATGCTTGCCCTAGTTCTTCGCGATGCTCTCCTGGGCTGCGCCGGCCTTCGGGCGCGTCACGGCGGCGCGCGCCTTGCCGGCCAGGTCCTTGGCTCGGCTCACGGCGTCCCGCGCGAGAGCCGGTCCCTGAGACCTCGTGAGCAGCGCCGCGCGCAGGGCGCGGTACTTGAGCGGCTGGAGGGGGACATCGAAGAGGCGGGGAAGCTCGTCGATCCGCTTGGAGAAGCGCAGCTTGAAGTTCTCCACGCCCTTGAGCTCCGGGAAGCGCTCCGAGGTAATCCCCGTCAGGCCCACCTCCCGGTTGCCCGTCTCCGTCAGGCGGAGCAGGATCGTGTGCATGAGCGCGAACATCGCACTCGTCTCCTGGGCCCTGTGGTTCGAGGCGCCGTAGAGGTAGCAGCCGCGCCCGTGGTATTCGGTGGTCAGCATCCACGCGACGGGGATCTTCTCGGCGGCCTCCGGAGCGTCGTCGGACGCAGGAGCGTAGGCGACGTACAGGCGTGAGTACTCCGGAGCGTCCTCAAGGACGGAGACGTAATGCGCGGCAGGCAGGAGGCTGAACGCATCCCGGCTGGCAGTCTCCTCCATGATGGGGAAGCACTCCGTGCGGAAGACCTCGCCCCGGTTCTCCGTGATCTCGCGGACCTCGACGCCGGCGCGAGCCGCCCGGTTGATCCGCGTGCGAGCGGTGGAGGAGAAGGACTTCTTGAGCGCCTCGGGGGACTTGCCGAGCTCGACGACGACCTCGCGCTCGTACAGGCCGCGCTCGATCGAGCGGACCGTGCCCGGCACGGCATCCGGGTAGTCGAGGAAGACGCGCAGGTACATGGGGTTGATCGTCGGGTCCTGGCGAGCGTGTTCAGCGAGGGCCTCGACAACGGCCTTCTCCAGGGCGGGCGTGCGCTCCACCGTGAAGACCGGGCCCGCCATGACGACGAGGGACTCGCGGGTGCGCCGCACGTAGCGGTCCACGGACGCAAAGGCCACGAGCTCGCCCTCGCGCTTGAAGTGGAGGAAGGCGTAGTGGCTGCGGGCGCCGTTGGCGATATCCACCCCCGCCCACGCGGCAGACTGCTCAAAGGGCACGTGCAGCTCAACCGGTAGGGCCGCAATCGTGGATTCGTGCTCGGAAGCTGACACGGGTTCAACGGTGAGTCGCGAGGAATTCATGGGGTCCTGTCGTCTGGCGCCGTCCGCTGGCAGGGAGCGCAGCAGAAGGGCGTCATCGGGTAAGTCGGGGCAGGCGCGCGCGCTTCGCCGATATGAGGAGGGGAGGGGGTGGCGCGGCCTGAGACCGCGCGATCCCGCCCCGCAGGGGTGCAGGACGGGATCGTGTGGCCTCTGAGGGTCCGAACTCTAGAGCTCGGAGTCCTGGAGGGGATGCCTTACTTGGCGACCGGGATGTTGAGCTTGTGGCCCGTGATGATGAGGTCGGCGTGGATGACCGTGTCCTTGTTCAGCTCGTAGAGGGCCTTCCAGCCACCCTCGACGTTGTACTTCTCCGCGAGAGCGGAGAGGGTGTCGCCAGCCTGGATCGTGTACTCGAAGGTCTCGCCTGCGGTGGCCGGAGCCTGTGCGGCGGGTGCCTGAGCAACAGGTGCCTGTGCCGCGGGTGCCTGTGCGGCGGGAGCCTGAGCAGCCGGTGCCTGGGCAACGGGGGCCTGTGCGGCCGGAGCCTTGTAGGCCGGGGCCTGGAGAGCGGCGGCGGGGGCCTGGACAGCGGCAGCCTGCTGGACCGGAGCGGCAGCGGCGGCCGAGGAAGCGCCAGCCTTGCCGTAGAGGCCAAGCTTGGCGGAGCAAGCGGGCCATGCGCCCCAGCCCTGGAGCGCGAGGAGGCGCTCGCCGGCCTGGATCTGCTGCTCACGGCTGGCGTTCGCGGGGGAGCCGCTCATGCCAACGCCGTTCCAGGACTGCTGCGTGAACTGCAGGCCGCCGTAGAAGCCGTTGCCCGTGTTGATGGCCCAGTTGCCGCCGGACTCGCACTGCGCGAGGGCGTCCCAGGTGGAGGCATCCGCTGCCTGAGCGGAGGTGCCGGCGAACCCGAGGGAGACGCCTGCCAGGGCGAGCGCTGCTGCGCCGCCGCGGACCGTACGGTTCATGGTGAAAGTCTTCATGGTGAATGCTCCGAGGGTCACCTACGCTCAGACCGTCCCCGGTCTTCACTGCGCCGCCCGCCAACCGCCGATGATAAGAGGTCAGTTCCGGTGTCTGCCATTCTGGGGGCGTGTGGTGTGGGCAGACCCTGCATTGCTTACTGTCCGGCCGGGGAAGTATGAAACCAGCCAGTTGTCCCTCTCGTGAGGGGCACCCACGAGGGGCGCTGTTGCCTCCACGTTATCGGACTGTTATCGAATGTCAAGCACCCGCGCGTCTCGTGACCTTCAGGTGACCTCCAGGTTTCCCCGGGGATGAGGGTAGTTATCCACAGGCGTTATCCACAGTGTGGATTTCTTACATCGATGTAGTTCACGTCCGCATCGGCGTCGTGGCGGGGGAGACCGATCGCTGTCCACTTATTCACAACCATGTGGATAAGATGGAGCCGGCCTCGTTCCACGCGAGCCGCGCCTCCTGTGGAAGTGTGATCAGCCCCATCGTTGCGGCCCGTTCCCCACCCGATCCGCTCCCCAGGACCGCCGAACGTCACCGCTTCGTGACCCTCTCCCCAGGCACTCCCCACGGGCAGCTCGCCGGAACGGACTCCTTTGCACCTCGTCCAAGTCCTCATGACCCTCGTGGCAGTGGTCGTCGTCGTCCTCATGGCCCGCCCCCTGGGGGAGCGGTCCGGCGTCAACGCCGCCCTGATCCTCACCGTCCTCGGAATCGGCGTGTCCTTCCTGCCGTTCGTCCACGTGGAGGCCCTGGAGCCGGAGCTCGTCCTTCTCGTCATCCTGCCGCCCATCCTCTACGCGGCGGCCGTCAACGTCTCCCTCCCGGACTTCCGTGCCGAGATCAAGCCGATCATCCGCCTGTCCGTTGGACTCGTCGTCTTCACGGCCTTCGTCACAGGCCTGATCGCCTGGTGGCTCCTGCCCATCGGGTTCGCGGCGGCCCTGGCCCTCGGCGCCGTCGTCGGCCCCCCTGACGCGGTCGCCGCCATGGCCATCGGCAAGAAGCTCGGCCTCCCGCGCCGCGTCATGACGCTCCTCGAGGGCGAGTCCCTCCTCAACGACGCCACGGCCCTCGTCCTGCTGACGACCGCCATCTCCGCGATCTCGCAGCAGGCCAGCCCCGGCGGCGTGGCCCTGGGCTTCCTCATCTCTGTCGGCGGCGGCATCCTCATCGGTGTCGTCGTCGGCTTCCTCGTCAACAAGGTGCACACGCTGACGAACGACACGACGATCGCCACGGGCGTCTCTCTCATCACCCCCTGGCTCGCGTTCGTCCCGGCCGAGGAGATCCACGCCTCGGGTGTGCTCGCCGTCGTCATCGCGGGCCTCGTCATCGGCCACAAGGCCCCCGTCGTCCAGACGGCGTCCGCGCGCCTGGCCCAGTCCGTCAACTGGCGGACGATCTCCTTCCTCCTCGAGCACTCCGTCTTCTTCCTCATCGGACTCCAAGCCAGCCAGATTGTTGAAGGGGTTCACGACGCCCATCACGACACGGCCAGCACGTGGATCGCCGTCGTCGTCATCTACCTGGGCGTGGTGGCCGCGCGGTTCGTCTGGGTGTTCTCCTCCTACCTCGGATTCTTCGGCCGGCATCGGCGGGGCCAGCAGAACCTCAGCTGGCAGCAGGCCTTCGTGCTCTCGTTCGCGGGCATGCGCGGCGTGGTGACCCTGGCGTCCGTCTTCCTCATCCCCGAGGACACCCCGTACCGGGACGTCATCGTCCTGGCGGCGCTCTTCGTGACCGTCGCGTCTCTGCTCGTGCAGGGGCTGTCGATGCCGTGGGTCGTGCGGAAGCTGGGCGTCGTCGGGGCGGGCGTCCGCAGCGAGATCCTCCAAGAGGCGCACATCATTCAGCGCCTGGCGGTCACGGGAAAGAAGCGCCTCGACGAGGTGGCGGCTGCCGATGGCAAGCCGGAGAACGAGTCGGATCAGGCCGTCATCGACCGCCTCGACACCCTCAATCAGGTGCTCGCCAACCGCGTGTGGGAGCGGCTCGGGCGTCAGTCCGACGGGGAGGCGCCGTCACACCTCTACCGCCGCTACAGGCTCGAGATGATCAAGGCGCAGCGAGCCGAGGCTCTGACCATGGGCAACGAGCGCAGCGTCGACTACGAGGTGCTGCAGAAGGTGCTCGCGGGGCTGGATGTGGAAGAGGCGGGCCTTGAGTCGGCTGAGGCCGCGGAGACCCTCGAGCCGGAGGCCGACGACCAGGTGATGACGGACCGGTGCGTGCACCTCGTGGACACGGACGGCTGGGACCCCGCGCCCCTCTCCGACGTGTGCGAGGACTGCGAGGCCGAGGGCCTCACCCCCGTCCACCTGCGCCTGTGCATGCAGTGCGGGTACGTGGGCTGCTGCGACTCGTCCCCGGGCGAGCACATGACCAAGCACTTCAAGGAGTCGGGCCACCCCGTGCTGCGGTCCTTCGAGCCGGGCGAGGCCTGGCGCTGGTGCAACGTGGACCACCTCCTCTCCTAGCGCCACCCCGGGCCCCTCCCCTCCCGTTCCGCGGCGAGGTTCGCACAGAAATGGGCCCCCAGCGTGCGAAACCCGCCCCGGAACGCGGGTGGGAAGTGGCCGCCCCGACGTACACTTCTGTGTCATGAGCCACACCTCCGGATCGCGCACCAGCTCTTCTCCCTACGACCTCATCGTCATCGGCGCCGGGCTTGCGGGCCTCACGGCGGCCGCCGAAGCGGCAGAGGCAGGCCTCCGCGTCGCCGTCCTTGAGCAGGAGGGCCCGCAGAGCCTCGGCGGCCAGGCCTTCTGGTCCTTCGGCGGTCTGTTCCTCGTGGACTCGCCGGAGCAGCGCCGCCTGGGCATCAAGGACTCCGCGGAGCTCGCCTGGCAGGACTGGGAGGGCTCGGCGGGGTTCGACCGCCCCGAGGACCACTGGCCCCGCGAGTGGGCCAAGGCCTACGTCGAGTGGGCGGCTGGCCCCAAGCGGGAGTGGCTCAAGCAGCAGGGCCACCGCCTCTTCCCTGTCGTCGGCTGGGCTGAGCGCGGCTCCGGTCTCGCCCGCTCGCACGGCAATTCCGTGCCCCGCTTCCACATCACCTGGGGCACGGGCCCCGAGCTCGTGGAGGTTCTTGCGCGCCGCTGCCGCGCCCAGGAGGCCATCGGTCGCCTGGACTTCCTCTTCCGTCACCAGGTGGATGAGATCCTCACCTCTGGCGGCGCTGTCGCCGGGGTCAAGGGGACGGTTTTGGCGCACGACGACGCGCCTCGCGGCACCGCAACCTCGCGCGAGCCCGCGGGCGAGTTCGAGTTGAGCGGCCCCGCCGTCGTCGTCGCCACGGGAGGAATTGGAGGCAGCCTGGACGCGGTGAGGGCCGCCTGGCCCGAGCGCCTGGGCGCCGCGCCGAAGGACATGGTTGCGGGCGTTCCCGCGTACGTGGACGGCCGCGGCATTCAGATCGCCCGGCAGGCCGGTGGCGCGGTCATCAACGAGGACCGTATGTGGCACTACGTTGAGGGCATCAAGAACTGGGACCCGGTGTGGAAGAACCACGGCATTCGCATCCTGCCCGGCCCAAGCTCCCTCTGGCTCGACGCCACCGGGCGCCGCCTGCCCGTCCCGCTGTTCCCCGGGTTCGACACGCTGGGCACGCTGGAGCACCTGCGCACCACGGGCCACGACCACTCGTGGTTTGTCCTCACCCCTGCGATCATCGCCAAGGAGTTCGCCCTCTCCGGCCAGGAGCAGAACCCGGACCTGACGGGCAAGTCCGTCAAAGCGGTGCTCTCCCGCGCCACGCAGGGCATCCCGGGGCCTGTGCAGGCGTTCTTGGACCACGGCGAGGACTTCGTCCAGGCGGACACGGTGGAGGACCTGGTGCGGAAGATGCAGGCCCTCGAGGGCGGGGAGGTGCTGGACGGCGAGCAGGTCGCGCTCGAGATCGAGGCCCGTGACCGGGAGATCGCGAACCCCTTCACGAAGGACCTTCAGGTCACGGCGCTGCGCGGCGCCCGCAACTACATCGGGGACCGCCTCATCCGGACCGCCAAGCCGCACCGCCTCCTCGACCCGGAGGCCGGGGGCCTGATCGCCGTGAAGCTGCACGTCCTGACGCGCAAGACGCTGGGCGGCCTCCACACGGACCTCGGGTCCCGGGTGCTGGGGCACGACGGCGAGCCCGTGCCGGGGCTGTACGCCGCGGGCGAGGCTGCCGGGTTCGGCGGCGGCGGCGTCCACGGGTACCGCTCGCTTGAGGGCACGTTCCTCGGCGGCTGCCTGTTCTCGGGTCTGCGGGCGGGCCGCGACGTCATCGCGCGCAGCTGATCCGCGCCCGGGCCCCCCGTTGCGTGGCGACTTCCGACGGGTCCCCCGTTGCGTGGCGATTCCCGACGGGGCCCCCGTTGCGTGGCGATTTCCGACCACGAACCCGCCTGAAACCGTGCGAGACTCGCCGCCGAATAGGAGAGGAGAGGGGGAGGCGGGTCTAGAGGCAAGTCAGCGAAAGTCAAAGTGCAAAAGTAGAACTTGGTGCACTTCAAGTCTTACAGTTTCAGTTGCACTTTGACAGTATGAGTTGTACTTTGGCGCTATGACGTGGACCGTTGACCGCCTCACGGAGGCTCTGGCCGCCCTCAGGATCCATCGCGGGGACTCGACGCATCTCGAGCTCAAGCGCGCGGCAGGCGGGCTTCCGCAGTCATGTGCCGAGACGATCTGCGCTTTCGCGAACATGCCTCGCGGCGGAACCATTGTCTTGGGTGTGGACGAGGCTCGCGGCCTGGAGGTCACCGGGGTCGAGGACCCCGCGCGACTGGCCCAGGGCCTCGCCGCGCAGGCCCGCACAGCCGTCAACCCCTCCCCGCACGTGGAGATCGAGACGCTCGTCGTCGATGGCCGGCCCGTGGTCATCGCGGACGTCGTCCCCCTGCCTTTGACCGAACGCCCGGCCGAGACGCGCGGCCGGGCCTACCTCCGCCAAGCTGACGGGGACTATCCCATGCAGCCCCACGAGCTCCGCATGATCGAGGTCCAGAAGCTCCACGCTGACGAGGCGGTCCACTATGACCGAACCCCCGTCAACGGCCAGACCGCGGATGACCTGGATCCGGGGATCCTCGCCGACTACCTGAGTGAGGTGCGCCGCTCGAATCCGCGCCTCAGGGACGAGGATGACGCGGCAATTCTCCGCCAGACGGGAGTCACCACCGCCTCGGGCTCGCTCACGCTGGCTGGTCTGTACGCCATGGGGCGCTACCCCCAGGGGGAGGAGCCGTCCCTCACCGTGACCGCGGCGGTGCAGCTGCCGTACAGCGCGTCCGGGGGCCGCACGCGCAACCTCCAGGACTTCACGGGGCCCATCCCGGCGCTGCTTGAGGAGATCATGGACTGGGTGGCCCAGAACGTCCCCACAGTCCAGGCCTACCGCGAGAGCGGGCACATGCGCTCGGTCCCGGAGTATCCCCTGGACGCCGTCCGTGAGCTCGTCGCCAACGCGCTGGTCCACCGGGATCTTGGTCCTGACACGCTCGGTGCGGGCAAGAGCATCCAGATTCGCCTCACTCCGAGGGGCCTGTTCATCGTCAGCCCTGGGGGGCTCAAGAACGTCTCTGTCGAGCAGCTGCGCAGCGAGGAGCACGCCCAGGCGGCGGTCAATCAGCGTCTCTACGCGATCGCCAAGAAGCTCCGCACACGGGATGGCGACGCGGTCGTCGAGGGCGAAGGCGGCGGGCTGCGTCTCGTCCACCGCGCCTCAGCACGCGCGGGCCTCCTCCCGCCGGCCCTTGATGACACCGGCGTCCAGTTCAAGGTCACGCTCTGGGCGCCGGTGCGCGACGGCGAGACAGCGCCCCGCGCCGGGACCTCGTCCGGGACGGGCTCCGTCTCCGGGGTTCCGGAGCAGGTCCCGGCCCTGCCTGACATGTCCCAGGCGGACGACGACGGTGCCGCCGCCCCCACCCCCGCGGCAGCCTCAGCGCACGCGGCGGCCGCCACGACCAAGAACGGCCCCGTGATCCTCGCCGCGCTGGCCCAGGCCGGCCGGCCCCTGCGATTCTCCGAGCTCCGGGCGGCTGCTTCCCTCTCACCTGGCCAGGTGCGGTATGCGGTGGGTGCGCTCCTCGACGCAGGGGTGCTCCGTATGAACGGCGGCCAGGGGGAGAGGACGACGACGTACGAGCTCACCGCGGCCCCCGCCGGCGCCCCCGAGCGCCCTACGCCCCTCCTTGACCCCGTTGGGCGGCGAATTTCAACCAAAAACCCGGCCTAAAACGTGCGAAACCCGCCCCGGAACGGGAGTGGGAGAGGCGGGGACGGGGGCGGATGAGGCCAGCCTGACCGCCGCTCGCCGGTGAGCCGACTACCCTCAGAAGTATGAGCCACGCAATCGATCTCAACAGCGACGTTGGAGAGTCCTTCGGACGGTGGACCCTCGGGGACGACTCGGCCGTCATGGAGTCCGTCTCCAGCATCAATGCCGCCTGCGGCTTCCACGCAGGGGACCCGTCCGTCATGCTTGCCACCTGCAAGACCGCCGTGGAGCGGGGGGTCACCATTGGCGCCCACCCCGCGTACCGTGACCTGGCCGGCTTCGGGCGGCGCTTCCTTGACGCCTCCCCCGCGGAGCTCACCGCGGACGTCATCTACCAGATCGGCGCCCTCCAGGCGATGGCCTCTGTGGCGGGCGGACGGGTGGCCTACGTCAAGCCCCACGGCGCCCTGTACAACACGATCGTGCATCACGAGGCGCAAGCCGCCGCCGTCGTCTCCGCGATTGCCGCAGTGGACCAGAGCCTGACGCTCCTGACCCTGCCCGGCTCCGTGGCGGGCCGCCTCGCAGAGGAGGCCGGCCTGCGCGTGGCGCACGAGGCGTTCGCGGACCGCGCCTACATGCCGGACGGCAGCCTCGTCTCCCGCCGCGAGCCCGGGGCCGTCCTCACCGAGGAGCAGATCCCGGAGCACGTCACGCGGATCGCCAACGGCGAGATCAAGGCGATCGACGGCACGATCATCCCGGTCACCGCCCACAGCATCTGCGTCCACGGGGACTCCCCGGGCGCGGTGGCCATGGCCGCCGACGTCAAGCGGACCCTCGAGGCCGAGGGCATCACCATCAGGAGCTTCGCATGACCCAGGACCCCACCAGCAGCACCCCCACGGGCCCCACTGGGTACCGCCGCTCCTCCCGCCGGGCCGTCCTCTTCGAGTTCGCGGACCTCGAGTCCGTGGTGACCGCCCAGGCGAACCTCGCGGAGCGCCCCGTCGAGGGCATGGTGGAGCTCGTCGCCGCGGCCCGCACCCTCCTCGTCGAGGTGGACGCCGCGGAGAAGCTCCAGGCGGCCATCGATGACGTCATGAGCCGCGCCGTCGTCCTCCGGGAGGCGAGCGAGGGCAAGCTCGTCGTCGTCGAGACGGTCTACAACGGCGAGGACATCGCCGCCGTGGCGCGCCTCGCAGGCCTCACCGAGGATCCGACCGCCGCCCGGGACGCCGTCATCGAGGCCCACACGGGCACGGAGTGGACCGCCGCCTTCGGCGGGTTCGCCCCCGGCTTCGCGTACCTCACGAGCGAGGATCAGCGCCTCACGGTGCCACGCCTCGACTCGCCCCGCACCGAGGTTCCCGCGGGATCCGTGGCGCTCGCGGACGGCTTCTCGGCGGTCTACCCGCGCTCAAGCCCGGGCGGCTGGCAGCTGATCGGCCGCACGAAGGCCCGCCTGTGGGACGTGACCAAGGAGGCCCCCGCGCTCATCCAGCCAGGGGACCGTGTGCAGTTCAAGGCGATCCGCGAGCAGGTCTCCATACCGCCCATCAAGCTTCCGAGCTTCATTCGCTCCGCGCGGCACCTGGAGATCCGGGACCCGGGCGTCTTCGCCACCATCCAGGACCTTGGACGCCCGGGCCTCGCCCGGATCGGCGTCACTCGCTCCGGCGCTGTTGACCGCTGGGGGCTGCGCCGCGCCAATCAGCTCGTGGGCAACGAGCCGGGCGCCGCTTGCGTGGAGTTCATCGGCGGCACGTTCCGTCTGGCGGCGCGCACGGACCAGGTCGTTGCCGTGACCGGCGCGCTCGTGCCGATCAAGATCACCACCCCGGACGGTCGCACGCGCCGCGCCGTGACCGAGGCGCCGCTTCAGCTCAAGCAGGGGGACCGGCTGCACGTGGGCGCCCCCGAGGCGGGCCTGCGCAGCTACCTCGCGGTCCGTGGCGGGTTCGATGTCGCGGAGATCGTCGGCAGCCGCTCCACGGACACGCTCTCGGGCGTGGGCCCCGAGCGCCTCGTCGAGGGCACCCGCCTTGCGGTCCTCCCGCCGGCCCCGAAGTCCTTCGTGGGCGACGCGGGCTCGCCCGTCGAGGGCCTCCCGGCTGCCGGCGGCGAGGCGACGACCCTGCGCATCACCCTCGGTCCCCGCCAGGACTGGTTCACGGACGAGTCCCTTGCGGCGTTCCTCGCCGGCGAGTACGAGGTCACCCAGAAGTCCAGCCGAGTCGGCGTCCGCTTCACGGGCCCGGCCCTGGAGCGCGCCGCCGAGGGCGAGCTCGCCTCCGAGGGCACCGTGGCCGGCGCCCTCCAGATCCCCAAGGACGGCCTGCCCGTCCTCTTCCTCCAGGATCACCCGGTGACGGGCGGCTACCCCGTCCTCGGCGCGGTCATCGACGAGGACCTGTGGATCGCCGGACAGCTCCCGCCCGGCGCCACGGTGCGCTTCGCCGTCGTCGACTGACGCCGGCGGGCTCGTCACCCGCTGCCTCTGGCCGGCCGGGACCCTGCAGATCTCTCTGCTGACCCCGGCCGGCCACGAGGCGGGAACGCGAAAGCGGGCGGCACCCACGTGCCGCCCGCTTTTCTGTGCCCTGTCGATGCCGGGTCAGCGCCAGCGCATCATCATGATGAAGCCCACGAGGATCAGCCCGAAGCCGGCCGCGATGTTGCCCTGGCCCCATGCCGCCACGGGGCCGTTCGCCTGCATGATGTAGAACGCCACAACCCACAGCAGGCCCACGACCATGAGCCCGAACATGAGAACTTTGTACCAGGTCGGCAGGGGGGTGCTGGCTTTGGGCGCGGTCTTGCTCGAGGACACGGGGATGGGCCGGTCCTGGAACGCCGCAGGCATCTCGTCGATGTCCTTGCGGAGGGTCCGGGTGGACTTCCCGGCGGGTGCGGACGAGCTCTTGGAGCGTGAGCGCTTCGTGGACATCGCTTCCTCGGGGTCGGGGTCGGGGCCTGGGTCTCCGGGCCTGGTCGGGTCCAGTCCAGTCTACGTCCGCTTCGGCTCAGGGCTCTTCGAGGAGGAGGGGGACGACGACGGGGCTGGCGCCGTCGTCGGCCGCGTCCTGCGAGGGTCCAGGGTGATGGTGAGACGGATCTTGGTGCCGGCCGGGATGGACGCGTGGGCCTTCTCCGACTGCTCCGTCACGGTGCCGAAGGAGCGTCCGCGCGTGAAGGCGTAGCGGATCTCATAGGGAAGGCGGAGGTCGTCCGCCTCGAGCCGTCTGATGGCGTCTGCACGCTTGAGGCCCACGAGGGACGGCATCGTCACGCGACCCGAGGAGACGGTCAGGACCACCTCCGTGCCGACGGCCACATCCGTGCCGGGCTGGGGGGTGACGCTCATGACCTTGTTCTCCGAGACCTTCGCCGAGTTCTGCTGAGAGGTGGTCACGGTGAAGCCGAGGTCCTCCAGACGGCGACGCGCCTCGGCCTCGTCCAGGCCATCGAGACGGTCCGGGACCTTGGCGTGGCTCGGGCCGCTGGAGACGAGGATCCGCACGGCCGCGCCGCGGTCGGCGGGCTTGCCGGCCTCGGGCTCCGTGCCGAGGACGGAGCCGCGCGGGGAGTCGGAGGGCGATTCCTTGGTTCGGTACTTGAGCCCGGCCCGGCGGAGCGCCGCCTGGGCTTCCTCGAGCGTGCTGCCCGCAACGGGGGGAACCGTCTCCGTCATGGGCTCAGCCGGCCCGGGGGCGGCGCCTCGGAGGGCACCCACGCTGGCGGCAACGGCCGCGACCCCCGCGGCGCCCACGAGCGTCATGACGGCCCGCCGGGAGAGGCGGCGCTTGCGCGCGGCGGCCCCGGCGTCGTCCGCACCCCCGCCCGGCACGGACGCCGGACCGCCCGCCCCGGAACCGCCCGCCCGTGCGTCACCCGCGCTGGCCCCGGAGAGCAGGTCCTCGAGAGGCGCCTCGACGGGGTCGGGGACGTTCTTGCCGTGCGACGTCATGGCGGGCTCCGGTCAGAGGCCCCCGCTGCGCGACGCGGTGGCGGACGCCGAGGGGGTGTCCGTTTCGGTCCCGGAGGGAGTGGCGCTCGCGGAGGACGGGGTGGAGCTGGGGGTGGAGCTCGGGGTCGGGGACGCCGAGTCCGAGGGAGTGGGGGTGGGCGTCTGCGTGCGCTTGGGGCCCGAGGAGATCACGTAGGAGACGGTCGAGCCCTTGTCCACGCTTGTTCCTTCGCCCGGCGTGACGCGGATGACCGCACCCTTGGGAACGGAGTCCGAGCTCTCCTCGCCACCCTTCTCGGCGGCGAGTCCCGCCGCCTCTATGGCGGAGACCGCCGAGGACTCCGAGCGGCCCACAAGCCCGCTCGGGACGGTCACCTTGGCCGGGCCGGTGGAGTACGTGACGGAGACCGAGGAGCCCTTGTCCAGCTGGCCGGAGGGGTTCACGTCGGTGACGAGGCCGGAGTCCATCGAGTCGCTCGGTTCCGGCACCAGGTTGACCGTGAGACCGAGCTTGATGAGCTCGTCCCGGACCTTCTCGTAGTTGCGCCCCACGTAGCTCTTGGGGTCGACGCTGATGCTCGTAGGAGTGGCGGACGGCGTCTTCGTGGGGGTGGCGGTGCTTGCCGAGGGGCTCGGTGTGGCCTCCGGCTTGGGCTCAAGCCACCCCTGGAGGCGCCCGGCGGTGAGGCCGGCCGCGATGACGAGCCCGATGAGGATGATGAGCGTGATGAGCGGGAACGTCAGGCGGGACCGGCGGCGCGGCGGGCGGCTCCCCTGCCCCCGGGGCGGGACGGGACCGTGCGAGTCAGTCGAGTCGTCCATGTAGGAGTTCTCGACGGCGCGGCGGGCGCCGGCGGCGGACGAGTACTCGTCGTCGTCGGCCAGGCCCAAGGGGCCGTGGGAGGCGGCGGAGGAGCCCACAGCGGCACCGACGGCTGCGCCTGCCCCGAGCGCGGGGAGGGCCGAGGTGCGGGGGTGGCCGTCCTCTGCGGCGCGGCGGCCGGGGGAGGAGGCGAGCGTGCGCGTGACCTGGCCCGTCGGGGTGGTGTCCGGTCCGTTGAGGAAGCGGCCCACGCCGGGGACCGCGCGAACGGCGTCCTCCACGCGCCCCTCGAGGAGCGCGTCGGCGGCCTCGGCGAGGAGGTGGGCGTTGCCGGGGCGGTCGGTTGCGTTCTTCTCCAGCATGGACATGATGAGGCCGCGCACGGGCGCCGGCACGGACTCGGGCAGCGGGGCGGGCTGATCCTGCACCTGCGCGAGGGCGATCTGGATCTGGGACTCGCCCGTGAAGGGCCGGTGCCCGGCGAGGAGCTCGTAGCCGATGATGCCGAGCGCATAGATGTCACTCGAGCCCGAGGCCTGCTGGCCCGTGGCCTGCTCCGGGGCGAGGTACTGGGCCGTGCCCATGACCTGGCCCGTGGCCGTCAACGGGACCTGGTCCGCGAGGCGGGCGATGCCGAAGTCCGTGATCTTGACCCGCCCGTCCGGCATGCAGAGGATGTTGCCGGGCTTGACGTCTCGGTGGACGAGCCCCGCGTCATGCGCCGTCGCCAGGGCCTTCGCCGTCTGCGAGATGATGCTCAGCGTCCGGTCCGCGTCGAGGACCTTCTCCGTCTCGATGACGGAGGAGAGCGGCTTGCCGGGCACGAGCTCCATGACGAGGAAGCCGGAGCCGTCCTCCTCGCCGTAGTCGAAGACGTTGGCGATGGCCGGGTGGCTGAGGAGCGCGGTGTGGCGGGCCTCGGCGCGGAATCGCTGCAGGAAGGCCGTGTCGCCGGTGTACTCCTCCTTGAGGATCTTGATGGCCACGCTCCGGCCAAGGATCGAGTCGGTGGCCTTCCAGACCTCGCCCATGCCGCCGATGGCGATGCGCTCGGTGAGCTCGTACCGATTGCCGCCGACCGTGTTTCCCTTCATGGGTCTCACTTGTTCAACACCGCCTCGTAGATGTTTCGTGCCGCCGTCGTCACGGCGTAGTTGCCTGAGTTCGTGTCAGTGCCTGCGACCACGACGGTCACCGCCACCTTGGGGTCTTCCGCCGGGGCGAACCCCGTGTACCAAGAGTTCGTGAGGTTGTTGGCGATCTCCGCCGTGCCTGTCTTCGAGGCGATCGAGACCCCTGGGATGGCCGCGTTGGTGGCGGTTCCCGACCTCGTGGTCTCCAGCATCATGTCCCGGATGTCCGCGGCCACGGAGTCAGTCGTGGCCCGCTTGAAGACGGACGGCTTGAACTGGCTCTTGACGCTGAGATCCGGCTGCCGAACGGTCTTGACGAGCTGCGGGTTCATGATCTCGCCGCCGTTCGCGATGGCCATGGCGAGCATGTTGACCTGAAGCGGCGTCGTCTTGACGTTGAACTGTCCGATCGCGGACAGGGCCAGCTGGTCCTTGGACATGTCTGAGGGGAACTGGCTCGCCGTGACCCGCGTGGGGATGGACAGGGAGCTGCCGAAACCGAACGCCTCCGCCTTCTTGGCGATGGTGTCCTGACCGAGGTCCAAGGCGATCTGGGCGTAGGGAGTGTTGCACGAGTGCGCCAGGATCCATGAGAAGGACGGGCGGCTCTCAGAGTTGCAGGCCCCGAGCTGGTAGTTCGGCAGGTAGGTGGTCGTGCCGGGAAGGAGAAGGCGGGACGGGTTGTCCAGCTTCTGATCCTTCGTGTACTTGCCGGACTCGAGGGCGGCGGCGGTGTCCACGATCTTGAAGACAGAGCCCGGTGCCAGGAGGTCCTCGGTGGCCGGGTTGGTGTAGACGGACAGGCCCGGGACGCCGTCGAGGGCCTTCAGGTTGCTCGCCACGGCGCTGCCGCTGTGGACCGCGAGCTGGTTCGGGTCGTAGCTCGGCTTCGCGGCCATGGCGAGGATCGCGCCCGTCTTGGGGTCCGAGACGATGGCCACGGCCTTCTTGTCGTTCGGCAGAGAGTCATAGGCGACCTTCTGCAGCTGCGGGTCGATCGTCAGCTCAACAGAGTTGCCGGCCGGCTCCGAGCCCGAGAGCATCTGGGAGATCTTCGCGTAGAACTGCGAGTCCCCCGTGCCGGTCAGCTCCTCGTTGAGGGCGTCCTCGAGCTGCGAGGACCCGAGCTGGAGCGAGTAGAAGCCCGTGAGGTTGGCGTACATGGCGCCGCCCGGGTACTGCCGCTGGAACTTCCAGTCGTCATCGCTCGGGACAGAGGCCGCGAGCGTCACGCCGTCGGCCGTGATCTGGCCGCGGTCCCGGGAGAACTGGGCCAGGATCGTCCGCGAGTTCCACTGGTTCGCCTGGAGGCTGCCGGCCGCTACGAACTGGACCACAGTCAGGGAGCCGAGGATGAGCGTGAAGAGGAGGATCGCGGCGATCCACGTGTTGCGAATGGCCTGGTTCATGCGGCATCAGCCTCCTGGTCCTGGGATGAGGGCCAGAAGCGCCGCTTGCGGCGGGCGTCCCGGTCCTCGTCAGTCATGGGCCCCGTGATGAGCGGCCGCCGCGCGTTCTCGGAGATGAGAAGGAGGAGGGCGACGATGAGCCAGTTCGCGAGCAGGGACGAGCCACCGGCGGCCATGAACGGCGTCGTCAGGCCCGTCAGCGGGAGGAGGCGCGTCACGCCGCCCGCGATGGTGAAGAACTGGAGAGCCACAACGAAGGAGAGGCCCGCCGCGAGAAGCTTGCCGAAGCCGTCCTTTGTGCCGAGAGCCGCGCGCATGCCGCGTGTGACGAGCAGGACAACGAGCATGACGATGGCCATCGTGCCGATCAGCCCCAGCTCCTCGCCGAAGGCCGTGAGGATCATGTCCGAGTTGGCGTAGGTGACGATGTCCGGACGCCCCTGCCCGAGGCCCTTGCCGAACAGGCCGCCGTTCGCGAAGCCGAAGAGGCCCTGGACGATCTGCTGCGAGCCGCCCTGCGCGTTGTAGAACTCCGGCTGGAACGCGTAAAGCCACGCGTTGATCCGGCGCGTCACGTGGGAGAAGAACGTGTACGCGAGCACGGCGCCCACCGCCACGAGGCCCAGGCCGATGACGATCCACGAGATGCGCCCCGTGGCGATGTAGATCATCGCCATGAACAGGCCGAAGAAGAGGATGGACGAGCCGAGGTCATTCTGCGTGAGGAGCACGCCGATCGAGATGAACCACGCCGCGAGCATGGGCCACATGTCGCGGAAGCGTGGGAACTGGAGCGGCCCCACGCGGCGACCGGCCAGGAGGATCAGGTCACGGTTCGTGGAGAGGTAGCCCGCGAAGAAGATGGCCAGGGTGATCTTCGCGACCTCACCCGGCTGGAACGTGCCGAACCCGACGTTGATCCACAGTCGCGCGCCGTTGATCGGCACGCCGATCGGCTCCGGCAGCAGCGGCAGGGCCAGGAGGACAAGCGAGGCGAACAGGCAGATGTACGTGAACTTCTGCAGGCGCCGGGCATCCTTGAGCACGACGACGAGGGCGATCGCCGCCACCACGGACACCGCCATCCAGGTGAGCTGGCGGCCGGCGTCGTCCCGCCCGTCAAAGGGCAGGTCGAGCCGGTGGATCATCGCGAGGCCCAGGCCGTTGAGGAGGGTCGCGATCGGCAGGATGTAGGGGTCCGCGTACTTGGCGCGCACGCGCAGGACGACATGGAAGATCAGCGGCAGCGCCACGAAGACCGCCTGGCGCACCGCGAAGTCCGGGCTCAGCGTGTCCAGCATGACCATGTCCACGGACCAGTAGGCCCCGATCCCCAGGATCCAGGCCATGATCAAAAGCCCCAGCTCGAGGTTGCGGCGAGGGCGAGGTGTGCTCGTGTAGTCCATCGTCAGTCTCCGCAGATCGTCGTTGTGGGGCCCGGTGCCACAGAGGGGCCGGGCGCGGAGCCGGTCGAGGCGCTGGTCGAGGGCTTGGCGGACGGCTTCGGGCTCGCGGACGCCGAAGGGCTCGGCGTGGCCTTCCCACTGGGGGAGGCGCTCGCGGAGGGGCTGGGGGAGCCCTTTCCGCCCGGGGCGGTGACGGCGGGGAAGCAGTTGTGCGCGCGTGCCATTGAGCGCAGGCTCTCCACGATGGACTCGGCGTGGGCCAAGTCGTTCGCGGGGATGGAGCGGGAGACGTTCTGCCGCGCGTTCTCGGGCAGCACGGCCACGTCAATCGAGGACGTCTCCTGCACGTGAGAGAGGCGCACAGGTCCCAGGCGCTGGGAGACGCCGTTGTAGACGGCGACCTTCCCGTTGTCCTCGCCCACGTAGTAGCGGGTCTGGGTCCACATGTAGCCCAGGGTGCCGACGAGCGCCACGAGGAGCACGAGGACGCCCAGGACGGCGGGGAGCATCCACGGGCGGTTGCGCTCGCGCTTGCGCGCTGAGCCCGCCTCCGGGTGGTCCTCGTCCGCCCCGAGGTGCTTCTCGGAGTCCGCGGGCTCGTCCGTGGCCGCAGGCGCGTCGTCGGCCGCGAGAGCGCGACTCTCAGCCGTGTGCGCGGTGACGACGGGCAGCTGCCCCGTCTCCGTGGCCAGCGCGGCGGCGCCCACGAGGACGTGGGGGCGGCGCTCAAGGTCCTGCCGCAGGAGGGCGGCGCTCGGCGCATCCGCGGCGGCCTCGGAGGGCGCGGGGGACGGGCGGGTCACGGGAGCGGAGGGGTGAGGCTTCTCGGTGCCCTCCTCCCGGACGTCGACGACGGCGACCGTCACGTTGTCAGGCGCACCTCCCTCGAGGGTGCGCCGCACAAGGATGTCCGTGATGGCGTCGAGATCCTCGGTGGAGCGGACGACCTCCTCGATCTCCTCGAGGGACACGACGTCCGTCAGGCCGTCCGAGCAGAGGAGCCAGCGCTCGCCCACGTGGATGTCCAGCGTGGCGAGGTCCACCTCGGGGGACGCGTCAGAGTCCCCGAGGACGCGGGCGATCACGTTGCGGTGGGGGTGGGTCTTGGCCTGCTCGGGGAGGAGGCGGCCCTCGTCCACGAGTCGCTGGACGAACGTGTGGTCCAGGCTCACCTGCTCGAAGACGCCGTCCCGGAGGCGGTAGGCCCGCGAGTCCCCGATGTGGGCGAACTGCAGGCGGTCCCCGTCGATGAGCAGGGCCGTCAGGGTGGTGCCCATGCCGGAGAGCTCGGGGTTCGTCTTGACGATCTCGTTCATGAGGAGATTGGCGTTCTGGATCTCGTCCGCGAGGGACAGCGCGGCGTCCTCCAGGCCGGGCCGGTCCAGGGGCGCGAGGCCCAGCACGGCCGTGGCAGACGCGACGTTGCCGCCGGCGTGCCCGCCCATGCCGTCGCCCAGGACGGCGAGACGGCGGCCCGCGTAGGCGGAGTCGTCGTTTTTCTGCCGGACCTGTCCCACATCGGTCCGGGCCGCGAAGTCAAAGACAAGCTGCAAAGGCTAATTCCTCAGCTCGAAGACGGTCTTGCCGATGCGCAGGGGCGCGCCCGGCTCGACGGGGACGGCCCGAACCAGCGGCTCGGATCCGACGAACGTCCCGTTGGTGGACCCCAGGTCCTCAATGAACCAGCGGCTCCCCTGGGGGAAGAGGCGCGCGTGGCGGCCCGAGGCGTAGTCGTCCGCAAGGACGAGCGTGGCCTCCTGGGCGCGGCCCAGCAGGACTGGCGAGTCCGCGAGATCCAGCACGGTGCCGGACTGCGGGCCCTCCGTCACGACGAGCTTCGACGGGCGCACCCGCGGCGTCTGCCCGCTCTGCGGCGCGGTGCGGGCCGGGGCCGGGGCGGCGGCTGCGGGCGCGACGGCCCGTGCGGACTGGCGCGCCGCCGGGACCGAGCCCGTGCGCCGCGGGCCCTGAACGCCGAGATCTCGGCGCAGCGAACCCACCACCATGGCCACGAACACCCACAGGAGGATGAGGAAGGCGAAGCGGATCGCGGTGATGGTCAGTTCGCTCACGGGGAGGCCTCCAACGAGTCCGGGGAGAAGCGGCTGCTGGGCTGCTGATTGGGGTAGGCCTCGCGCGGCGCCAGGCGGAAGCTCACGCGCGTGGCCGCCATGGTCAGGAGGGACCCGTCCGTCAGCTCCGTCTCCTGCTCCAGCGGGAATCCGTTGAGGTGCGTTCCGTTGGTGGAGCCCAGGTCCCGGGCCCAGTACCCGCCGTCCCGGACGAAGATCTCAAGGTGGCGGCGGGACACGCCGTCATCCGCCACGGTGATGTCTGCGGTGTGCGAGCGGCCGAGGATGACCGAGGCGCCCTCGATCGCATAGCGCTGGCCCTCCACGCCGATGATCCCGAGGAGTGCCGGCGGCTCGGGCTCCAGGAGCCGGGCCGCGGTGGGGCGGGACGTCGCGGGCGAGCCCTGCCGGCCGGGCGCGCTGTGCTGGCTGGGGGCGTGGGGCGCGGCGTGGGCAGGTGCGGCGCTCTGCTGCGGCGCGTGCGCCTGCTCGGCTGCGGACTCAGAGGGCGACGACGGGGCGTAGTCTTCCTCGAACCCGTCCTGCGGGGAGGAGCCGCGCTGCGAGTGGCGCCGCGACGGCGGGGCCTCGGTGGCGAAGAGCTCGGTGCCGTCGTCGTCAATGAAGGCCGGGTCAACCTCAAACTCATGCGGAGGCAGGGACTCATCCCGTAGGAAGGTGACCTGAACATCCGAGGGGAGCGTGTACCCCTGCGTGCGCGCGTGGCGGATGAGGACGTCGCAGAGCTCCTCGGCGAGGGGGCTGCCCCACTCGCGGGCCTTCTCATAGGCCTCGGCGCCGAAGCGGAAGGCGGCCGTGTTGGGGGAGATGGTCCGGTTCTTGCGGGAGACGATCCGCCGGTCAACCGCGTTGCGCAGCGCGCTGGCGAGCTCCACGGGCTGAAGGTCCCCTCCGCGGCCGGCAAACGGCTTGCGGACGGCCTTCTCGATCCTGCGCTCCAGGTTGTCGAGCAGTCCCATGGGACCTCCTTTCATCGTTCGCGCTCAGGCGGGCACGGGCTGGGCCCTCCGGCCGCAGCATAGGGCAATAGAGCGAGCGCGGCTGCCGCGTCCACTGCCGATACTACTGACTGGTGCTGAGGAATGCCTGGTCCAGGGCTGGATCTGGGCCTGAAGGACGAGGGCGGAAAGACCGTTGACCTTGATTGAACGAACGTTGTATGTTTGATCTACTCCTGCCCCTTCCTAGGAGTCGCGGGGGCCTCGAATCCCACCCCCTCGAGGCCCCCGCATTGGCACCCAGGGGCGGGGCCCGCCGCGTGCCGCGAGGTCCGCGGGGCGCATGCGTGCTGTGTGGCGCATGGCTGACGAGGGAGAGGATTGAGTCCTTGGGCAAGAGAACACGCAGTGCGGCCGCGCTCATGGCGGCGCTCCTGGCGCTGGCGGGATGCGGTCAGGCGTCCAGTGATTCGGGCTCGGGGCGGAGCGCTCCGGGGCGGAGCGAGCCCGGGCAGGTGAAGCGGGCCGCGACCCCTGCGCCCCAGGCGTATGAGAAGGCCGAGGCCCTCATGAAGCCCAATGCGATTGCCGAGGCCGCGCGCCAGCGGTTCATCGTGGGCTGCATGCGGGAGGCCGGACAGGCGCCCATGTCCACGCCTGTCCCGGCCCAGAGCCTGCGGTCCCTCATTGAGCTCGTTCCCCTCTCCCTGGACGATGCGAGGGAGCGGGGCTACACGCGAGCGGTGCAGGGCACTGGGGAGAAGCCGGTGAGCGACGCCCAGGCGCGCGCCTACTTCGGTGACGAGTCCGCTGGGCCGGTCACCGCCGCGCTGGTCGGCGCCCCAGGGTCCCTCTTCAAGAACGGCTGTCTGGCAAAGAGCTACGAGGCGGTCTACGGCTCCATTGAAGACGGGCTGGCGGCGCACGAGGGGCCGCACATGCGCGTGCAGGGCGCGGTCCAGCTCGCGCTCCACACGGACCAGTACGAGGTGCTCTCCTCCGAGTGGGTCGCCTGCATGAAGGGCAAGGGTGTGGAGGCGGAGTCCCCTCAGCGCCTCGAGCACGAGGCCATCCACGTGCTCAAGTCGGCCCACAAGGAGATGGCCGTCAAGGACGCGGAGTGCCGTGTGCAGGTGAAGTTCGAAGAGCGGCTCAAGGAGGAGATGGCGGCCGTGCTGACCCCGTTCCTGGAGGAGAACGAGAGCGAGCTGGCAGCCGTCGAGGACATCAAGCGGCGCGGCGAGAGGATCGCCGCCACAGTCAAGTAGGCGTGACGGCGCCTGAACGGGCGCCCCGAGTGCAGGCGGGGGCTCCCCGCCACGTTGTTCAACGGCATCCTGCCGAGATGAGAGGAAACAGAATGGCGAGGAAGACACGCGCTGCTGCAGTGCTCATGGCGGCGCTCGTGGCGCTGGCGGGATGCGGTCAGGCGTCCAGTGATTCGGGCTCTGGGCAGAGTGAGCCTGGCAAGGTCAACCGGGCGGCGACTCCTGCGCCCCAGGCCTACGAGAAGGCTGAGGCCCTCTTGAAACCCAACGAGACCGCCGAAGCCGCACGGCACCGGTTCATCGCGGCGTGTGTGCGGGAGGCAGGCGAGGTCGCCCCACCTGTCAACGAAAGATCGGTGAGTGTGCGCTCCCTCGCCCAATTGACCCCGCTCACCGTAGATGGCGCCCGTTCGGCAGGCTATGCGAAAAAACAGGGCTTGTCGGCTGAGAGTGCTGCAGCTGGAGGGCAGGCCCCCTCGTTCCGCGGTGATGAGTCTGGGGGGACTGTGTCCGCCAGGCTGCTCGGAGGCCGGGGGAGTGTGTTCAAGAATGGGTGCCTGGCCAAAAGCTACGAGGCCGTCTATGGATCAGTGGAGGACGGGATGCGTGTCACGGGCCTCATCGAGAACGCGCTGTTGCAGCCCGTACAGAGCGCCAGGGACACGCAGCAGTACAGGAAGCTCGTCGAGGAGTGGGCCGTGTGCATGAAGGGCAAGGGCATCAACGCGGAGTCTCCGGATCTTCTCGAGCACGAGGCCCTCAATGTTCGCAAGTCCCCTGACAAGGAGACGGCTGTCAAGGATGCCGAGTGCCGTGGGCAGGTGAAGTTCGAGGAGCGGCTCAAGGTGGAGATCGCCGCGGTTCTCACGCCCTTCCTGGAGGAGCACGAGAAAGAGCTTGCGGCCCTGGGCGAGATCAAGCGGCGCGGCGAGCAGAACGCCGCCAAGATCAAGTAAGAACGAGCTCCTGGCATGAAGAAAGCAGTCAAGGTCCTCATTGGGGTCATCCTCGTTGCCGCGCTCACCGTGGGCACGTGGTTCACGGCCCAGTCCGTCCAGTCCCCAGAGCAGCGGCGCGCCCAGGCAGAGGCGCCCCAACGGTCCCGGCTCACCGCCCCCGTGGAGAAGGGCCTCCTCGAGGACTCGGTCAACCTGACGTGCACGGCGGGCTACCTCCGGCAGCTGCCGGTGGAGCTCAAGGGCGAGGAGAAGATCGTCACCCGGGTCTTCGTCAAGCAGGGCACCACAGTGCGCTCGGGCAAGGGGCTGGCGGAGGTCCAGGGGCAGCCCGTCGTCGCGCTCGCGGGTTCCTTCCCCTTCTACCGGGACATCACGCCCAAGACGGCCGGGCCTGACGTGGACCAGCTTCGGAGCGCCCTGGCCGGCCTCGGCTACCTCGCGGTGACCGGCTACGAGCGGGGGACGGCCGCGGGCAAGCCCGTGATGGAGGCCCTGGCCCTCCTGCTGCGGGACCTCGGATACCCCACGATTGACGTCGCCGACGGCGCTCCCGCCGGGCTGTTCGTCGTCGTCCCCGAAGAAGGGGGCACTGTCCTGACCGCGCAGGCGGAACCCGGCCCCGCGCAAAAGCCGCTCCTCAGCCTGGGCATTGGGGAGAAGCGCTGGCTCTGCGTGGGCGGAGACGGGCAGCTGCCGCACGGGGTTGAGGCAGGGCAGAAGGCCACGCTGTCCACCTCTCCCGGGAAGAAGGTGACGGTGGGCGTTGAACGGAAGGTCACGGGCGACGACGCGGCCGCCGCAGGAGCACCCGGCGCGCCAGGCGGACACGGTGCGGAGGGCGGACCCGCCGGGACGAAGCCCGGTGCGCAGGGCGCGGGGCAGGAGAGCTCGGACAAGGGAGCTCTTGTGGCAGTCGTGTCCAGGGACGCCAAGGAGAAGGAGACCCGCGCCAACCTCAACGTGGTGGTCAACGCGGGGCCCAAGGACTCGCTGATTGTGCCGGCGAGCGCGCTGTGGACCAAGGACGGGAAGACGCTCGTGCGCGTGGTGCAGGGGGACCCCTCGGACCAGAACGCGGCCGTGAGGGATGTTGAGGTGACGCCGGGGCTTGCGCTGGGGGGGCGGACCGTGATCACGCCCGCCGCGGGGCAGAAGCTGGCCGCCGGTGACGCGGTGCTGGTGGAGGATGCTGAGCGGCGGGGCGAGGGCGGAGCCGGCCGGTGAGCGGTTCAACGGCGCTCGCGGCCGGGGGCCTCGCGCGGCGTGCCCGGCAAGAGGGGCGCCCAGGGGTTGGTCCGATCCTGGAGGCGCGCGGGCTGATCAAGGCCTTCGGGCCGGCGGGGGACGAGCAGACCGTGGTCAACGCCGTCGACCTGACGCTGTACCCCGGTGAGATGGTGGCGCTGCTCGGCGCGTCCGGGTCCGGGAAGTCCACGCTGCTCAACATGCTGGGGCTGCTCCTCGCGCCGGACGAGGGCGAGCTTGAGATCCGGGGCCAGCGCATGGACAGGCTCGGGCCGGGGCGCAGGTCCGCGGCCCGGCTGGCCCACGTCTCTCACGTCTTCCAGGCGTTTCACCTCATTGAGCACAAGACCGTGTTCGAGAACGTGGAGCTGCCGCTCATCCACGCGCGGCGGTCCCGCGAGGAGCGCAAGCGGAGGGTCGAAGACGCGCTCGCGGAACTTGGGCTCGAGCACCGCTCCGCCGCGTTTCCCGCGACGCTCTCCGGCGGCGAGAAGCAGCGCGTGGCCATCGCCCGCGCGCTCGTGACCCGGCCGGATGTCCTCCTCTGCGACGAGCCGACCGGCTCTCTCGACAGCGCGCGCAGCGTCGAGGTCATCGACCTGCTCCGGGATGTGACCCGGGAGGACTCCGTCACGGTGATCGTCACCCACGACGAGTCCGTGGCGGCCAAGTGTGACCGCGTGCTGCGGGTGCTCGACGGGCAGATCGTCGAGGAACAGGCAGCGCTCGGCGGGGGTGGGGAGCGTGAGGCCAAGACTCGGCCTGGTGACGAGGCGGCGGCGTATGCAAGTGCCGACGCAGGTGCGCCGACCGAAGAGCTAGGGCGCAGACGGGGCGCGCGGTGGGGATGGGTGGCCTGGACGCAGGCCTGGAACGCGTTCGCGGGCCGGCTCCGGCGCAACCTCTACACCCTCCTCGGTGTGGCGCTCGGCGTCTCGGCGCTCGTGCTCTCTGTGGGATTCGCGGAGACCGCCGGAGCGCAGATCTCCAGTGCGTTTGACGCCTACAAGGCCGACCGCGTCGAGGTCATGCGCATGGCCGCCGGCCAGCCCGAGAAACTCACTGCCGCTCAGGCGAAGGCATGGCGCGACCACGTGGCCGCAAGCCGCTACCGGAGCATCGACGGGGTCCGGGCCGGCGGCACGGTCCACCGCCTCACCGAAGGCAGGGACGTCTTCCTGGCCCGAGGCTCCGGAGCTCCGGCCGAACCCGTTCCCGTGGACGGCGTGGGGCCGGAGGGTCTTGAGGCCCTCGGCGTGGTGGCCGAACAGGGCCGCCTCTTCGATGAGGGGCACGTTCGCCGCGGCGACCACGTGGCGGTGGTGACCGAGGTCCTCCTCAATCGCCTGAAGCGGCAGTGGGAGCCCGGGATGGTGCTGACCGTCGGGGATCAGCAGGTGAGCGTCATCGGCGTGGCCAAGGACTTCGGCGACGGGCGCGGGCGCCACGCCGATGTCTATCTGCCCATCGGCGTGCCCCTGGCGGATTCGGGTGGGGAGAGTACCGGGCCGGCCAGCGTTGTCGTGGTGGTCCGGCCCGGGGCGGCCGACGTCGTCGCCTCCCAACTGCCCCTGGCGCTTGACCCCGCGCGGCCCGAAACGCTCTCCGCAGCCACCCCGCCCGAGATCAAGAGCCTCAGGCAGGCCGTGGACCAGCAGCAGCAGATTCTGCTCGTGGGGATGTCCGCCCTGACGCTGTTCATTGCGGGTATTGGCATCATGAACACGTTCATCGTGGCCGTCATGGAGCGGCGGCGGGAGATTGGCATCCGCATGGCCCTGGGGGCGCCGCCGCGCGCCATCGGCGCGCAGTTCTGCTGGGAGGCGGTGCTGACCGCGCTGGGCGGCTCCGTCATTGGCATCCTGTTCTCCGTCAACGCGCTGTTCCTCGTGGCGGCGTTCCACGGGTGGACGCCGGTTCTCGGGGCGACGACGGTCCTGCTTGGGCTCGGCGCCGGCCTCCTCGTGGGGACTTGCGCGGGGATTGTGCCCGCCGTGAGGGCATCCCGCGTGCAGCCGGTGGAGAGCCTCCAGCAGGGGTGAGACCGGGGTGGAGCGGGGCCCGGACCTCACGGCGATTTCGCGGCCGGGCCCCGCATGCGCTAGAATGATCTAGCTATGTGCGCGCCTGCGGTGCGCAGATGCACGCGCGAATGGCGGAATTGGTAGACGCGCTGGCTTCAGGTGCCAGTGCCCGCAAGGGCGTGGGGGTTCAAGTCCCCCTTCGCGCACAGATGGGTGCAGATCGAAACTTTTCGGTTCTGCGCTCGAAACTCTCCCGGTCACTGTGGTGGCCGGGATTTTTTCGTTTGCGGGTGGGGATTGGGACTCGAGGATTGCGGGTTAGCGGCCAAAAAGTGTGTTTTTCTCGGGCGTGTCATGGCCGTCCTGCCCACCCTCGCTGGGTTCCGTTCCCGTCCTCCCAGCTGAACCCGGTGCCCCACAGCTCGGGCCCGATCACGTCCTCGACCCCCGCGATGGTGTCCTCCCGGGCCTGGTAGTGCTCAGGGCGGATGAGCTCGCTTGCTGGTCGAGTGTCCACGCTCAAGGACCGGAAATACCAGGCCGCCGCCACGGGGGCCCGGTGCCTGGGGATCCCGCGATGCAGTCGGAAGAGTTCCTTGAGCCCGGCATTGACCCCACCCTCGAGCGGGCTTGTCGTACGCGGCAGCACTTCCCCGGGCCTGGCTTGTTCCAACCAGGTGAAGAGATGCCCGGCTTTGCGAACGCGTTCCAGGGTGAAATACGCCCGCCGAAGACGCTGATGCGTGTACCACCACGCCGCGCTCACAGGCACGCTCGAGGGCCTCACCAGGCCAGCACGGGCGTACGTGCGCTCCGTCAGAAGCGCCCGCCAGGCCCCATGCCACGCGGCCAACGAAGCCTCCCACGAGGCCGCCTGGTCCAGGGAGGAGACCTTCGGCAACGCCCGGGCCAGCGACCGCAGTTGCCGCCCTGCCTGTAGCACGGGCCGACGAGTGAGATGCTCATCCACCCGGTGAAGCAGATGAAAGAGACACCGTTGAACCCGGGTGGCGGGCCACAGCTCGCCGATCACGGTCAGAGCCGCGGCGTTCCCGTCGACGATGACGATCTCCGGGGCCGGGATCATCTCCAGCAGCGCGGCCCAGGACGCGCGCTTCTCCCGGTCGCAGAACTGCCACGCCACGACATGCTCACCGGTGTAGGCCACGAGCGCGCACCAGGTGTTGAAGTACGTCCCATCCAGCATCAGCACCCGGTGGACTTCCCCGGTCAGTACTGGTTCCGGGGCCACGTTCCAGCACCAGGCATGTTGGCGGCGGAATGTGCGAGCGGGCCCGTGCTCGCCCTGGGTCGTACGTCCAAGGAGCCAGTCCTCGAAGCGGTGGATCTGGTGGGCCCGTGTCAGGTCATCCCGGCGGGCTGGGGTGGTGGACGCTCCGCAGGATGAGCATCGGTAGCGCGGGCGTCCTGCGCTGGTCGTGCCGTTCTTGATCAGGGGCTGGGCGCATACACCACAACGGGGCCGATTCGCGGGAAGGGGCATTCATCATGCTTGCAGAGTAAGTCAACGGGCGTATAGCCCTACTGCCGACTGGGAAGCAGGCCCCTGCCACACACACTTTTTGGCCGCTAACCCAGGATTGCGGGTTAGCGGGGTTAGCGGCCAAAAAGTGTGTTTTTCTCGGGCGTGTCATGGCCATCCTGACCCGCTCAGCTTGCCTGGTCACTCGATGCGGGAAGGTGGCCCCGCCCCGCGAGCTAAGCCAGGTGCCACTCCTTCACGCCCGACCCGCACCTGTACACCAGGGCACGTGCCACTGCTTCCAGGATCGTCTCCGTGAACCTGGGCGGACGCCAGCAGCGTGTCCACTCCATCCCGGCTTTAACACCCCGAAGCGCTTGCACACGGCCAACATCCGCATGATTCCCGGGGCGACAAGGAGAACCCCTCGCGAAAGCCCGGAACACGTGGGGCGAGCTCCGGGCGCATGTGAGGAGCACGCCCCGAAAGCCCGGAACGAGCGGAGACCCACCACAGGCCAGCAGGCGAGGTGCTCATCCACACGGCTGACCTAACCGGCGGGCACGGGCGAATCCATCGCGCCGCGCCGTTCTTGATCAGGGGCTTGGCGCATACACCACAACGGGGCCGATTCGCGGGAAGGGGCATTCATCATGGTTGCAGAGTAAGTTAACGGGCGTATAGCCCTACTGCCAACTGGGAAGCAGGCCCCTGCCACACACACTTTTTGGCCGCTAACCCGTGCTTTCCGTGTGCAGGTTGATATGTGCCGACGGCAGATCTTCTGAATATCCCTCATCGAAGTCAAATGAAGCGACCGGGGACGATTCCCCCTCCGCTCGAATGAGGAAACGACTCTTCATGACTTTCAAGAATCCGCTTCTTCGGCCCATTTCCAGCTCATAGGAAAGTTCAAGGTCGAGAACGTGTTCGCCCTTTACCCTCAGTGGGATGCCCCCGGAATCGCTCACGGGTTGAATGATCGCACGTCCTTTGCCCTCGACGTAGAACATTTCGAGAAGCGGTTCCGACTCCCCGAAGACGGCGGAGAGAGTTGTGTTTAGCTCCTCCGCGAAGCTTCTAGCGGAGTCTGCGAGTGCTGACACGTGAAAAGGTCACTCGTGCAACAGGAACTCAAACCTGCGGACGCGCTCCAGGGCGCGAAGCTGGTCAAGCGTCAGCTCGTCCTTGTCGTTGAGTTTCTCTAGTTCGTCTCGCGAAAGGCCGACGGATGCTAGCGTGGCCCGGATTCGATCACCAACGGTTCGAGTGGTTGCGCTTTCTACAAGAATCGTACTCATCATCATCCCCTCTTCAGCGCGCCCGCCTGTGGATAAGTCCCGCCCGCCGACGCGTTGCAGTCCCTAGTGTAGTACAGCTGGGCAAGGGGTGGCGCCCTCCTATTTTGGCATGATTACGCGGTTCTTGGCGGGCCTCATCGAGTGCGCAGCGGTCGCAGTGAGCGGCGTGCCGTCGGGGCCAAGGACATCGCCGCCCTGTGGATAACGACTTGGCGTGGGCCCTTCCCAACGGGCGGTATTTCACCGCTAGGGGCAAGGGGTCATGGCCTGGTAGGCGCGCCTCAGGGATGACGGAGCGGGCTGGTCCATGGTTTGGAGGGCCAGACGGGCCGCGATGTAGCCGGCCATCCCGTGCACGCCTGGCCCGGGCGGCGTGGCCGCCGAGCAGAGGTACCAGCCCGGCCTGGGCAGCGTCCACGGGGAGGCGGCGAACCGGGCAGGCCAGGACAGGAGCGAGTGAACCGGCAGCCTCAACCGCGTGCTGGAGGAAAGGACTGAGCGCCAGGACTTGCGCAAACCGCGGTCGAGGCCCGGTCCGCCGGCTGGACCGAGCGAGGCTGCCCCGGTCGACTCCCCGGCCCTCGCCTTGCGCAGGGAACCCCCGGTGAGCATTTGAAGGCCCCGCGTGGCGCCCGTAGCGATATCGCCGCCGACGTAGTTGAGGTTGTATTCGCTGAGCTGCTCAGCCGTCGTCGTCCGCACGTCAAGGACGGTTGCCGAAAAGCCCGGCGCGAAACGCTCGATCTCTCGCGTGATGATCTCCGCGGGATTCTCGCGCGAGCCGAAGGGGACGTGCGCGTATGCCCAGACGGTATGGAGGCCCGCTGGGGCGCGGGATGAGTCGAAGAGTGAGGGCTGTGAAACGAGGACTACGGGGTGCTCGGCGGGGCGGCCGGAATTGATGGCTCGTTCGGCGGCCGAAACGTCGGACCATGTGCCGCCCAAGTGGACGGTGCCGGCCTGGCGCATGGCGGGGTCGGACCACGGGATGGGGGCGTTCGTGACGAAATCGGCCTTCGCGGCGCCGGGGCCGTATCTCCGCGGAGGCGCGGGGGTGTCGGGGCGGGCGGCGAGATGTGCCGTGGTGGCATCGGTGTCCCACAAGACGAGGTCGGCAGAGAGGATCTCCGGCGGGAGCGCCCCGGGGTCCACTCGGCGGTTGCACTCGATGGTGCCACCGAGCGATTCGAGGGTGCGGACGAGGAAGTCCACGATGGCCTGCGAGCCACCGCGCGGGATGGGCCACCCCGCGAGGAGGCCGGTCCCGCCGAGCAGCGCCGCGGTTCCCAGTGCGAGCGGGGTGTGCGGCGGGAGCATTGCGTGGGCGCCGACGCCGGCGAGGGACGCGGCGAATCGGGTGAGTGGGTCAGGACGGCGCCGGTGTGGAGGGGACTCGTGGGTGAGAGGCGGGGCGGGAGCTGGCCCGTGGGCGTGAGACGGCGGGGGCGTGGGTTCGTCAGTGCCCGGCGGCCCGGGTTCGGGCCGCGCGGGGGAATGCCCGTGGGCCCAGGGGCGCGGCGGCCTCACGAATTCGACGTTCCGGGCGAGGCCGATGCTTCGGAAAAACGGCGAGATGAGGGCCAATGGGTGCACAGCGGAGCATTGGTCGTGGAGGGTGCCGAAACGCTCATTGCGGAAAGAGCGCATCCCGCCGCCTGGTGTCGCCGCGGCTTCAAGCACCCGCGCGGTGACACCCGCCCTGGCCAGGGTGATCGCGGCGGCCAGCCCGTTGGGACCCGAGCCCACAACAACGGCGCTCGCGTCAACGCGTGCCGGCGTCACACTCCGCGCAGAGGGGCTCATGCGACTTAGTATGGCACCACGACGGGCGGCATCGGCCACGAGTCACGTGTGGTGCTGCGGAGGACCATTATGACGAGGCCCTGCTGCCAGATTCACGAACCACGCAGAAACGGGAGCAGCATGGACATCGGCGGAGTAGCCGTCAACGTGGTTGGGCTGGTCCTTGTCTCGGCGGTCTTTCTCTCGGTGGCAGGGGCCGCCAAGGCGGGCACCCTGCCGCCCAATGGCGCGGTGGGCATCCGGACCCGCGCCACGAAGGCGAACGACGCCGCCTGGTACGCCGGGCACATCGCCGGGGCACCCGTCCTCAAACTTGGGGGAGCAGGGGGCCTCGTGCTGGCTGTTGTGGCGGCGGCCGTCCTCATCATTGCCCGCGCCAGCACGCCCGCGCTGGTCATCTCCCTCGCAGGCTATGCCGCCATCCTGGCCGCCGCGATCATCTCGGCGGTGAAGGCCAACGCGGCGGCGCGCCCTCTTGCGGGCGGTGGCCCGGGAGGGCGGCCCTCGTCGTCGTCCTCCTGAATCCCCCCGTTCCACGGCGATTTTGGCACGTTTGGAGGCCCAAAAACGTGCGAAAACCGCCCCGGAACGGGAGGATGAGGGCGCCCCGGAACGGGAGGGAGGGAGGCGCTAGCGGCCCCGTGCCACCGGGTTCCGCAGCATCCCCGCCTTGGCGAGACCGCCGTTCTGGTCCTCAAGATCCAGCATGTGCCGGGTGTTGCGCAGCTGGAGGCGGTTGAGGCAGGACAGCTCGAACTCAGGCGCGAAGAGGCCGAGCCACTCCGAGCCCGGGTGCCGCGCCTCGTACGCGGCGAGCACCCGCCGGACCTCTGCCCAGAACCCGTCCTCAGCGAGAAGGCCGTCCTCGGCGAGGATTGGCGCGAGGAAGCGGAAGAAGCAGTCGAAGACATCGGTGAAGACGCTGAGGCACACGTCCGAGGAGGGCGTCGGGGCGTAGATGCGGTCCACGCCCTCGGGGAGCTCGGGGGTGGGCGGGCTGGCCGAGTCGCCGTCCGGGGGCGTGAGGACCGCGATCTCCTCGCCGATGTCCTTCATGAAAACGCGCTCCACGAGGCCGCCCCGTAGGCAGAGGATGACATTTTCCCCGTGAGGCATAAACGCGAGACGGTGCGCGGCGAGGCAGTGGACCACGGGGACGAGGTATGCCTCGAGGTAGGCCGCGAGCCACGCCTGCGCCCCGACGCCCGAGCGTGCGATGAGCCGGGACACGAAGGAAACGCCCTGGGCATCGCGGTGGAGGAGGGAGGCCATGGTGGCGAGCTCCTGGCCCTCGCCCGTCTGTGCCACGGGGGACTCCCGCCACAGCCCGGACAGCATCTTCCGGTACGGCGAGCCCTTGACGGACGCCTCCGTGTAGAGCGGAGAGCGGTACCCCACGGCGCAGACCTCGCGGATCAGGCCTACTCGGGTGCGGCCCAGCTCCGCGTCCCCGGCGAAGAGGCCTGCGAGCCACTCGTTGATGGCCGGGGTGTCCCGCATGTATTCGGCGGACAGGCCCCGCATGAATCCCATGTTGACCACAGAGAGGGCCGTTTTTGCATAGAACCTTTCGGGGGCCGAAACGTTGAAGAAGGTCCGGAGGGACTGCTGGGGCCGGAACAGATCCTCGCTTTCCCCGAGAATGACGATGTCCCCAGCCGCGACCTCCGCCGCGAAGGACTGGAGGATCTTGTGATCCGCCTGCCATGGGTGCGCCGGGAGGAGGACGTACTGCTCCGGGTCCAGGCCGCGCTCGCGGAGGCGGGAATCGAACGCCTCGAGCTCCCGGGCGGAGAACTGCGAGGCGCGAAGGGCCTCGTACTCAAACCCGGGAACGCAGGAGAAATGCGCGTTCCGGCGGGAGACCGCCAGCCACACGAGCCGGATATCCTCCCCGGACTCGGGCGCCCACGCCGCGAGGTCCCGCGCGCCCATCCCATGCCGGCCGCTGTTGGCGATGAAGCACGGGTGCCCCTCCGTCATGGCTGACTCGACCTGCTGGAAGGCCTCGGCCCGCCCGAGCCTCCGCCCGAACGCGTCCGTGCCCTCCGCCAGCTGCTCCGAGCTGGGCCCCACGTGCTGGATCTTCGCGGCGATCGAGGCCAGGGTCGCCTGAATCTCCTCCAGGTACAGCGGGGTGAGCTCGTCCGTCAGCGGCAGGCGGGAGCGCAGCCCCAGGACGATCCGCCCCGTATTCGGGGCCTCCGCTCTCGCTTCCCCGGCTTCCCCTTCTTCCGCTTCGGTTCCGGGGCGGGTCTCGCACGTTTTCCGGCTGGTTTTGGGTTCAAACTCGCCGCGGAACGGGCTTGGGCTGGGGGCTTGGGCTGGGGTCGCGCCGGGGGTGGGAGTTGGGTGCGGGGTGGGGGTGTCGGAGCGGACGACGACGATGCTGCGCGGCTCCACCACCCAGTGCTCCAGGAGGTGGCGGGTGGCGGTGAAGAGAACGCGCGAGCCGTCATCCAACGTGATCCCGTACCGGCGCGGGGCGGGCGTGCGGGGAGCGGGGCCGGTCGGTTCGGCGGCGCTCGCGGAAGGGATGGCAGGCTCGGCCGCGGTGACATTCGCCGGGGCCTTGCCCCCGCACGCCGCGGGGCTGGGCGCGGCGGCCGCGTCGTCGTCATCCACGAGCTCCGGCAGGATGAGGCGCTCATGCGCGAACTCCGCGAGCAGCTTGGCGGTGAGCCGCCGCTCAGCCTGCTCGAAGATCTCGGGGCGGAGGTGAGAGCCGACGGGGCGGAACGTCCATCGCTCCACCGTGCTGAGGAGCGCGCGCTTGGGCGGCTGGCCGGGGCCCTCGTTGAGCTCGGCCTCGCGGAGAACCCGGAATCCGGCCCGTGCGTTGAGCCGGTGGACGGCCTCGTTGCGGACGTCGGGCTCGACGACCACGCGCCGGGCCCCGTAGCGCCCGAAGCACTCGGCGAGGACGCGCCGCATGGCCGCAAGGGAGTAGCCGGGGATCGGTTCCGCGGAGGGCGGGGCGAGGAAGAGGTGCATGCCGACGTCGCCGCGCCGCAGCTCGGGCAGGCCCGCGAGCGGCGAGGTGGCGGGGTCATAGATCTCGGCGAGGAACGCCGGTTCGCCCGTGGCCGAGTCCAGGCCGAGGAGGCAGTCGTGGCCCGGGCGGGCGGCGAGGCGCTCGTACTCGGCCCGAACGTCCGCGACGCTCGCCGACCCCATGCCCCAGAAGCGTCCGCGCGGCTCCGTGAACCAGCGGTGCAGGATCGGGGCGTCGGCGGCTGGGTCCACGGGGCGCAGCCGGAACGCGGGCCCGGCGGTGGGGGAGAGGGCGGCATAGGACTGGGTGGCGGGCTGCGGGGTGGGATTCATCGTGTTCACCGCGCACCTCCCGCCACGCCGAAGGTCTGGAACCCGATGCGCTCGGGCACGGGGTATGGCGCGGGCCTGCCCTGTTCCGCGAGGATCCGCCGCAGAATGACCGAGCTCCTGTATGCGCCCATCCCCAGGTCCGGTGCGGTGAATCCGTGCGTGTGCAGCTCGGCGTTGTGGACAAATACCTCGCCGGGCTCGCGGGACACGCCGTACTCGCGGTCGACGTCGAACCGGCCGTCCGGCAGCCGCGTGATCCGATCCTCGACGCCTGCGAGGAAGTCCGTGCCGCGCGCACGGTACCCGGTGGCGAGAACCACGGCGTCCGCCCGGATCTCGCCGAGCTCTCCCGTCTCGGTGTGCCGGAAGCGCAACGTGGCCCCGTTGGCCCCGTTGGCCCCGTTGGCCCCGTTGGCCCCGTTGGCCCCGTTGGCCCCCTCGTCACCGGGCGTTCCGGCCTCTCCGGCGACGTCCGCCGAGACCAGCTCGCAGTTCGTCATGAGTTCAACCCCGAGCGCCCCGTCGTCGAGCTCTTGCCGGGAGAGGTCCACGCTCTGGGCGTACAGCTCGTCGTAGATCGCGTTGATGAGGTCCCCGTTGATCCCCTTGTAGAGGTTGTGCTGCGAGGCGACAAGCGCGTCCCGTTCACCCTGCGGCAGGCGCCGGAAGTGGTCAATGTACTCCGGGCTCGTCATCTCGAGCGTGAGCTTGGTGTACTCGAGCGGGAAGAACCTCGGCGACCGCGTGACCCACGTCAGCCGGCCGCCCCGCCTCCACTTGCGCGCCGTGAGGAGGTCCTGGAAGACCTCCGCTGCGGACTGCCCTGAGCCCACGACGACGACGTCCTGCCCCGCGAGGATCGCCTCGCGCGAGGGAAGGTAGTCCGCCGTATGGTGCCCCGTCCCCGCGTGGACAAGGCCATGTGCCGCATCAGGAATATGCGGCTCCGTCCCAACTCCGAGGCTGATGTGCTTCGCCCGCACCGTCTCCTCCCGGCCGTCGCGGTGGACGAGCCGGGCGGTGTAGTGCTCGCCGTCGTGCCCGATCTCCCGGGCCTCAACGCCGAACTGAACCGAATCGAGGCGCTCGATGGCCCACCGGCAGTACGCCGTGTATTCCGCGCGGAGAATGGAGAAGCTCTCCCGGATGTAGAACGGGTAGAGCCGCCCCGTCTCCCGGAGGAAGTTGAGGAAGCTGAAGCGGCTCGTGGGGTCCGCGAGGGTCACGAAGTCCGCCATGAAGGGCACCTGGAGGTGGGTGCCGTGGAGCATCATGCCGGGGTGCCAGTCGAAGGAGTCGGCGCGGTCTACGAACCGGGTGGTCAGCGGAAGCGGCTCGGCGAGGGCCGCCAGACCGAGGTTGAAGGGGCCGACCCCGATGCCGAGGATGTCGAGGACGCCTTGGGGCATGCCGGCCTCCGGTGCGAGGGACTGCGGTGCGTGGGTCTGTGACGCGTGGGTCATGGTTAGGCCTCCGTGGTGATGAGGTGGTCTGCGGGGTTGTGGGCGCCGGCGTCGCGGACGTCGGCGCGGCGCGCGGAGAGGGCCGCCCGGCCCGCGTCTGCGACGAGGTCGAGGATCCGGGACACGCCGCCCTGTGTCATGGCGGGGTTGAGGAGCGTGAGCTTCAAGTGCGGGACGCCGTCGACCGTGGTGCTCGCGACGTTCGCCTCGCCGCGGGCCAGGACGCGCCGGCGGGTCTCGGCCACGAGGCGCCCGGCCTCGTCGGCGTCGATCCCCTCCGGCCGGTACTGGAAGACGAGCGTGGACAACTGGACGGGCGCGCGCAGAGCCATGTCGCCGCGTTCGGTGAGGACCCGCTCGGCCTCGCGTGCCAGGTCAACAACCCCCTCGACAAGCTCGCCGATCCCCTCCCGCCCCAGGACCCGCAGCGTGGTCCACAGCTTGAGCGCATCGAAACGCCGCGTGGTCTGGAGGGACTTGTGGACTTGATTGGGGGACTCCGCGTCGGAGACGCTCGCGGGGTTGAGGTAGTCCGAGTGGTGCCGAATGAGATCGAGGTCCGCGGCCCGCCGCACCACGATTGCCGAGCAGGCCACCGGCTGGAACCACGTCTTGTGGAAGTCGAGCGTCACGGAGTCCGCGCCCTCGATGCCTTCGAGCAGCGGGGCCAGGCGGCTGGAGGCGAGCAGGCCGCCCCCGTACGCGGCGTCGACGTGGAACCATGCGCCGTGCTCGCGGGCCGCGCGTGCCATGCGGGGCAGGGGGTCGATGGCCCCGAAGTCGGTCGTGCCCGCGGTGGCCACGACGGCCATAGGCCTCAGGCCTCGCCTCCGGTCCGCCCGGAGCCGGGCCTCCAGGGCTGCGGGGTCCAGCCGGCGGTCCTCCCCGGTGGGGATGGCGACGACGGCGGCCCGCCCCAGTCCCAGCAGGTCTGCGGCGTTGGCGATGGAGAAGTGAGAGTCCGCGCTCGTGTAGATCCGCAGCCCGAGAAGCCGTTCCGGCATGGGGAGCGCGGCGGCGTCCGGGTCGAGGCGCGCCTGGGCCGCAAGCGCGCGCCCCCTGGCCAGGAGCATGGCCTGGAGGTTGGACTGGGTGCCACCGGACGTGAAGACGCCGTCCGCCCCGGACTCCCAGCCGATGAGGCCGGCGGTCCAGCGGATGAGGCGGCGCTCGATCATCGTGGCCCCACCGGACTGGTCCCATGTGTCCATGGAGGTGTTGACGCCCGCGATGACGGCCTCGGCTGCGAGCGCAGGGAGGGCGACGGGACAGTTCAGGTGCATCGCGTAGCCCGGGTGGTGGAACCAGACGGCATCCTTCAGGTAGATGCGCTCCAGCTCGGCGAGGCTCGTGCGGAGGTCAACGGGGCGGTCCAGGTCAACCGCGTCGACGAGCGCGGCGACCTCCTCCGGGCGGGCGCCTGTGGACGGGCGGTCGGCACTGCGCACCGCGTCTGCCACGACACCGTGCGCCAGGCCGACGCTCTGGAGGTACCGGGTGGTGTTCTCCTCGTTGAGGAGCTGGCCGAGGGGGCTGGGCGCCTCGCCTGGGTCCGTCAAGGCCGCCAGCGTGTTCACTTGGCCACCTCCAGCGCGAGTCCGAGCGCGGCGGCCGCGTCGTCGTTCACTTCCAAGAAGGCGAGGCGCGCGGTCTTCCCCGCGCCCTCAAGCCAGACCTCATCCCCCAGGCGGAAGCCGGCCGCCGTGAGGCGGGCGAGCGCGCGGTGATTGCGAGCATCAGGCTCCGCGACGATCCGCCGCGCTCCCGTCGCCCGCAGGACGGCCGGGGCCAGGGCTGCCAGAACAGTGGACGTGAGCGAGACTCTCCCGGGGGCGGCAGGCCCCGCCCCGTCCGGCAGCCGCGGCCCCATCATGAAGTGGACCCCAAGGTCGCCGTCGCGGACCTCGAAGGTCGTGCCCACCTCGTCGTGCCGTGGATCGTAGGTCTGGAAGACGGCGATCATCGCCCCGTCCAGGCACACCGCGTACGCGTGATGGGTCTCCGACTCGTCGAGCCAGTCGTAGATCCCGCGGATCTCCTCCAGGGTCTGCTCACTCATGCCCCAGAACTGGGCCCGTTCGTCGCGGGTCCAGGCGTGGACGATCTCCGCGTCCTTGGTGGGGTCGAGGGGCCGGAGGGTGAATCCTCCTCCCAGGTCTGTCGTCTCGCTCAGATGCTCGTGCACGGTGTCGCCTTTCACTGGTGGGATCGGGGTGTGTCTTGCGGCGGGGGAGGGGACGACGCCGGGCGCGGGGCTGACCCCGAACGTCCGGCCTTCGGCCCAGGCGGAAGCCTGGTCGGAAGCATGAGGGGAGGACAGGGACCCCGCGGCGCCCCACGGGACAACCCAGCGGGAGGAGTCCGGGTCCCCCACGACCCACGTGACGCGGGCGGAGGGCGCTCGGAGGGACGCGTCGGAGTGCCCGGGGGAGGAGCTCGCCGCGAGCACGCACCCGCCGTCCCCGCCGGTGCCGATCGGGGCGGGAATGAGCCCGCGGGGCGCGGGCTCCAGGGCGGACGGGAGGGTCGCGAGGGGGATTGCGCAATGGGATTCGCCCCACGGGCGGGCGGGGCCGACGGCGGCGGCTCGCCGGGCCGCCTCGAGGGCAAGGTGCCCGAGGTCCAGGCCGAACCGCGGCGCGTGGCGGATGACGGTCGGGAGGGCATAGCCGATCCGAGAGGCCGGGTCGAGCCACGGGGCGAAGAGCGGGGAAAGGCCCGAGTCCTCGCCGAGCGGGGCCAGCATGGGCTCGGCTGCGATGAGCCTGATGAGCTCGTGTCGCCACGCGGAGACCTCGGAGGCGGTGCGAGAGTGCGCGTCGAACCGCCCGTCCCAGGCGGCGATCCGTGCCAGGAGCGCCCGGGCCTGGTCATCAGGGCCGGTTTCGGCCGCGTCGGGGGCGGGCGGCGGGGAGCACGACGACGGGGCCGCGGGGCCTGGCCCCGCCGAGTCCGCGGCCGCAGCCAGATCGAGGGCGGCCGCCGCGCACTGGCGCACGACACTGCGCGTTTCGCGATCGAGCGTGTCGAGCGCGACCCGGGATGCGTCTTCCGCTCGGATCGGCCCCGACTCTGCGAGGGCGTCGAGCAGCTCGCGGATGCGCTCCGCGCGCTGGGGCGAGCACGACGCGAACCCGAGACGCCGCTCGCTCTGCTTGTGCTCGTTCGCGTCCACCCACAGGCCCTCCAGTCGAGAGACGGGGCGCTCTTCCCACATGCCGCCGCCCGGCATCTCCGCCGCGGTCGGCCCGCCCGCACGGGGTCCAGGCGGGCGGGCCCCGTCGTCGTTCTTTCGGGGGACAGCGGGGGAGGAGGGGCCGCCGCGAGGATCTGGCGGCTGGGGCCCAATGGCCCACAAGCGCGACTCCTCGGGGAGGCGCGGGACACGTCCGGCTGTGAAGCTCAGCGCGTTCCCCGACACGTCCGCGGCGATGACCCGGTTGACGGGATCGGTCCAGGAGGCGAAGGCGGCGGCGACGTCCTCAGCGCTCGCGGCTCGCAAGAGGGCCAGGCTTGTGCCCAGGCCGCCGTCCCCGTGGACCATCGGTGACCATGCGAGGTGCAGGGGCCCGTCCGCATCCCTGGCGGCCTCGGGAAACGGGGACCCGGGGTGCGCTCCCGTTTCCGGACGCCCCGGCCCGCGGATGAGGGGCTGATTGTCGGCCATCGCGTTGGTGACCACCCAGGCGGCGCTCGCGGTCTGGCCGAAGTGGGGCACGCCCGGGAACCCCGGAAATGCGAGGCCGTCTGCTCGGATCCCGGGACCCCGGAGGCGGACCTGGTGATAGGGGCCCGGCCACTCAAGGAGCCTGTGCGGGTCCGCGCAGAGCAGGGGGCGGCCGTCGGCTGTGAGACGGCCCGGGACAAGCCAGGCGTTGCTCCCGGACGATCGCGGCGGGTCCGCGAGCAGGAGCGGCGCCAGGTCTGGGCCGACCGTGCGCCGCGCATGCTCCCGCCAGAGTGTCTCGGGGAAGGCGCCCATCAGGAGGTGGGCCAGGAGCATGAACCCGACGGGCGTCCAGGGCTCCCAGTGAGGCGCCGCGTCTTCCAACCCGGCCGTCAGGGCTATGCGGTCCTGTGCCAGTGCGGCGGGCAGAGCCCCGTTGACCCCGTCCGCGTAGGCCGCAGCAAAGTCCTGGGCGTGCGGGGCGGCGCGGTCGAAGCACCGGCGGGCGAGGCCCGGGAGATCCACGGCGGACACGAGGCGGTCCAGCTCGGCGTGGCCCTTGCCGAGCCGGGCGGCGGATTCTCCAGCCAGGCGCCACCCGTCCACCGCCAGCTGCCAGGCCCGGTCCTCTGCGGTGGCCCGCCCCTGGAGGCGGGCGAGGCCAGAGGGGGTCGGGGCCGTCAGGGTGGGGATGCCCTGGGCGCATCGTTCGATGGTTCCGCTCACGGTTCTCCACAGGTTAGGCTTACCTCAGTCCTCGATTACGATAGGACATAGTTTCGTAATAGGGAACTCGAAGAGGAGAAACCGATGGCCGTTCGCCTGGAGCGCCTCGTCATGAAGGCGATGGGCTCAAAACAGACCACTCTCCGCGTGCTTGCCGCCGAGGCCGTCACGCCGGGCTTCCGCCGCGTGCATGTCAACTGCGGGCCGCTCCTGGCGGAAGAGGGCATCCACCCCACCATGTGGCTGCGTTTGTGGTTCGACGACGGCGGCCGCCCGCACCAGCGGGCCTTCACCCTCGTGGACCCCGACCCTGCCTCGGGGAACGCGTGGCTGGAGTTCGCCCTCCACGAGGGGATCGCCTCGGACTGGGCCCGCGCAGCCGCGCCCGGGCAGACGATCGAGGCCAGCCTCCTCGGCAGCCGGTACGACTGGGACGGCGAGGGCCCCGCAGAGGGCACCCCGTGGGAGCGGACCCTGGTGGTGGGGGACATGGCCGCCCTCCCCGCGATCAACTCCCTCCTGGACCACCTGGGCGACGCCCCCGCGGACATCGTTCTCGAGCAGGCGCGGGAGGACGACGCCGACGTGCCCGTCCGCCTCCGCCCCTCCCATTCCCTCGTCCGCTGCTCGCCGGGCGGGCCGCGGGTTGAAGAGGAGGTGGCTCGCCTCGTCAGGCCACAGGGGCAGCGGGTATGGGTCGCCCTCGAGGCAGCCCGCACACGGGCTCTCGTCAAGGCTCTCCGACACGAGCACGGCGTTCCCAAGACAGCCGTCTCCGCTCTCGGTTACTGGAAGGGGGCCTAGGCAGTGTCGTCGCCCGGTGTTTCCCTCAGGCTCCTGACGGCGCTCTACGCCACGCAGTTCATCGGCGTCGGCTTCCTGTCCGTGGGGCTCGTGGCGATCCTTCGCGCGGACGGGGTGAGCCTGTCCACGCTCGGTCTCATTCAGCTTCTCGGTCTCGTCTGGCCGCTCAAGTTCTTGTGGGCTCCCCTGCTGGACCGGTTCACCCCGGCCTCCTGGAGCCCTCGCTTCGCGGGTGCAGGCCACTACCGGGCCTGGCTCCTTCTCCTCCAGCCGCTCATGGTCTTCGCCCTGCTGGGTCTGGCGCTGGTGTCCCGGCCCTCGGAGCAGCTCCCACTGCTCGTGGCCGTCGTCGGGCTTTTCATCATCATGAGCGCCACCCAGGACATTGCCGCGGACGCGCTCTCCGTTCGCGGCCTCGCAGGCGGCCGGCGGGACCTTGGCAGCGCAGTCCAGGTCTCGGCGAGTTACGTCGGGAACCTTGTGGGGGGTGCGGGGGCCGTTATCGTCGCGGATCACTGGGGGCTGCGTGCTGCCGCCGTCCTCCTGGCGCTGACGACGGCGGTGGCGCTCATCCCCGTCATCACTCATCGTGAGGCCGAGCACGTAGTGGGGGATCCAGCGACGGGTGTTGCGTCGAGTGAGGCTGACTCCCCGGCCGGGCCGCGGAGTCTCGGCGACTTCTTCGGCGTCTTCGCCAGTGCGGAGGCGCGGGCCTGGTGCTTCGTCGCCATGCCGCTGCTCTACATGGGTTCTGCCGGGGCCTACTCCCTCGTGACGCCGGCGCTCACGGACTCCGGGCGGAGTCTGTCCGAAGTCGGCCTCATCACGCTGACGTGGGCCTCCCTCCCGGCGATCGCCGCGGGGCTGCTCGCTGGCTGGATCTCGGCCAAGTGGGGCCGGCGGGCAGGTGTGGGTCTTGGCATTGCGGTCCTCGCGGCGGGTGTCTGGGGCCTGGGGCCGGTCTTCGCGGGCGGGGGATCGTTCACGGCGGCTGCCGCAGGCGTGGGCCTCCTCCTGTCCGGCTACACGGTCCTCAACGTGACGGTGTACGCGCAGGCGCTGCGGTTTGCCCGGCCGGATCATGCGGGGAGCGACTTCACCCTCCTCACGTGCATCCCGCTCGCCCTCTCGTTCTTGGCCGCCTGGGCTGTGCTCACCCTGGCGCAGGCGGCGGGATACGGCGCTGCGGCCTGGGTGTCGTTCGCCGTCGCGGCCCTTGGGGCCCTGACGGCCTGGCGCGGGCTGGGGCGCGCGGCGGGTTAGGACTCCGCCCGCACACGTCCCTCCCGCCGCTCTTCCCCCGTTTCGTGGCGGGTTTCGCACGATTTTGGGCCTCCAGTCGTGCGAAACCCGCCCCGGAACGGGAGGGATCAGGAGGAGCGGGAGGCTGCTAGTGGGGGTCGAGCCCGGTGCCCTCGAGGTGGCGGAGAACCCGGGCGATGTCCTCTTCGCTCGGCGTCTCGTCGGTGACCTTCGTGATCTCGACGCCCACGTCCACGCGGGGCTCCTCCAGCACGCCGCCGTCCTCGAATCGGCGCGCGATCTCCTGCACCTCGGCCTCTGTCAGACGGCGGCGCAGGAGGGCGAGGAGGGGCTGGTAGTCGGACTGGGGGACGCCCGCCGGATAACCGGCGCGGATCCAGGCGAGGGTGCGAGCGACAATGTTCACGGCTGCTTCCTGGGTTCAGGGCTCCCGGCTGGGCCGTGGCTCAGCCAGCGGGTCCGTTGGCGGGCCTAGTGGCCCTTGTCGACGAGGATGGGGAATCCGTGCGAGAAGTCGACGGCCTTGCCGAGTCCCGAGGAGACGACGACGAGGATGCCGCACGCGATGGCCACCGCCACGAGGGCGAAGCACAGGTACGCGATGACCCGGCCGGCGGGGTGCGTCTGCACGTCCCCGGTGGTCTCGTGGGCGGTGCCCCACGCGAGCGAGCGGATGCCCACGGCGAAGAGGGCCGGCAGCCCGGCGCCCAGCAGCAGGCCGACAGTCAGGACTTTCCAGGCGGCGTCGAGCGCGAAGCCAAGGTTGCTCATGAGGGTTCCTTCCGCGTTCAGACGGTCGCGCGCTCAGGCGCGGCGGGCTCGGTGGGGGCGTCGGCGGGCTCGCCGTCCCAGTCGTGGTTGACGTTGTTGTGGTCGACGACGTCCTTGCGGGACCGGAGGACCATCCACCCGGAAAGGCCGATGAGGATGGCCATGATGAGGATGGCGCCCCAGACGCCCGGCAGGAGCGATCCGGCCCAGTAGGTGGCCGCGCCGACGAGACCGGCGGCCGGGAGCGTGATGACCCAGGCGGCCATCATGCGGCCCGCGACGCTCCAGCGCACCTGGGCGCCCGGCTTGCCGACGCCGCTTCCCAGGATGGAGCCCGTGGCGACGTGGGTCGTCGAGAGCGCGAAGCCGAGGTGGCTCGAGGCGAGGATCGTGGCGGCCGAGGCGCCCTCGGCTGCCATTCCCTGCGGCGAGGAGATCTCCACGAGGCCCTTGCCCAGCGTGCGGATGATGCGCCACCCGCCGAGGTAGGTGCCGAGGGCGATGGCGACGGCGCACGCGACCTTGACCCAGAACGGGATCTCGTCCGTGTGGTGCCACTGTCCGGAGGCGATGAGGGCCAGGGTGATGACGCCCATCGTCTTCTGGGCGTCGTTGGTGCCGTGGGCGAGGGAGACGAGGGAGGCGGAGCCGATCTGGCCCCAGCGGAAACCCTTCTCCTTGTAGCGCTCGGCCACGGAGCTGGTGATCTTGTAGATGAGCCATGTGCCCACGGCCGCGATGATGCCGGCGATGAGCGGGGAGAGGAGAGCCGGGAGGATGACCTTGCCGACCACGCCGCCGAGCTTGTGCCCGTCACCCTGCCAGTTGACGCCCGCGAACCCGAGGGCGGCGATCGTCGAGCCGACGAGCCCGCCGAACAGCGCGTGGGATGAGCTTGAGGGAAGGCCGAACAGCCAGGTCAGGAGGTTCCAGATGATCGCGCCGACGAGGCCTGCGAGGACCAGCATGAGGAGCTGGTGCCCGCCGTTCTCGAGGAACTCGGGCTTCGGCGCCCCGGAGGGCGACTGGATGTTGATGACGGCATTCGTCACCGTGAGGGCGACCTCGATGCTGAGGAAGGCGCCGATGAGGTTGAGGACCGCCGAGAGCGCCACGGCCTTCTTGGGCTTGAGCGCGCCTGTGGCGATCGAGGTCGCCATGGCGTTGGCTGTGTCGTGGAAGCCGTTCGTGAAGTCGAAGGCGAGAGCCGTGCCGATGACGAGGACGAGAATGAAGAGTTCGGGACCCATGGTTCAAGTGTGCTCCCCGTCGAGGCCTCTCAAGGAAGGGCGGCGGAGAAATTAACGAACACGCCCGCATTCGTTCATCTGTTGTTAACCTCCCGTGTGACCTGGCCCGCTATGGGACCGGTCTAGACCACGGGGGTGGCGCGGTCGTGCCGGGAGTTCGTCAGGAGGAGCTTCGTGGCCAGGAACGACACCGGCATCGAGACGAGGCTCGCGAGCAGCGGCCCAACGACGTCGGACACTCCCCACACGTCCACGAAAAGCCAGGAGAGCACCGAGGACAAGGCGAGAGTCATGAGGGGCGCGCCCAAGAAGGCGAGGAACCGGCCCCACGTGGGGCGCACCTTGAACGTGAACACACAGTTGGCGAAGAACGAGAAGACCATCCCGGAAACCCACGCCACGACATGCGCCACAAGGTACGGCGCCACGAGAAGCAGCAGGAGGTAGAGGACGTAATAGATCGCGGTGTTGGCGACGCCCGTCATCGCGAAGCGGATGAACTGGTTCTGCCGCAGCCCTGCGAGGCGCCCGGAGGCCGGCGAGGACGTCACGGGGCGAGCGGCGTGCTGGAGTGCGGCGCGGGCTGAGGCTCGTCCTGGCGCTCGTCCCCCCGCGGAAGCGGCTGCTCGAGGCTGTCATAGGCCACGTAATGGCTGGGGCGCGCCTGCATGGCGAGGTACATCCGCCCCACGTACTCGCCCAGGATGCCGAGGCACAGGAGCTGGAGCGCGGCGAGGGCGGCCATGATGCAGACCGTCGAGGCCCAGCCGCTGCTCGGGTCCCCGGTGGCCTTCGCAACCAGGGCGTAGATGCCCACGCCAAAGGCGACGACGAAACCGATTCCCGCCATCCAGGTCGCCAGGCGAAGCGGCGCGTGGGACAGGCCCGTGACGGCGTCGAGCGTCAGCTTGAGCATCTTGGACAGGGGGTACTTGGAGTCCCCGGCGGCGCGGACCTCCCGCTTGTAGCCGACCTCTGCCGAGGGGAAGCCCAGGGCGGGGATGACGAGGCGCAGGACGCGGCCGTGCTCCGGCAGGGCCAGCACGGCCTCCACGGTGGCGCGGCTGATGAGACGGAAGTCGCCGGCGTTCATGGCCCCCTTGGCGCCCATGCGCGCCATGAGCCGGTAGAAGCCCTCGGCCGTGGTGCGCTTGAAATAGGTGTCGGTGGAGCGGTCGGTCCGCACGCCGTAGACGACGTCCACCTTCTCCCGGAGGGCGGTCTCGAGCATCTCGCCGATGACCTCGGGCGGGTCCTGGAGGTCGGCGTCGATGGTCGCGACCCACTCGCCGCGGGAGCGCGCCAGGCCCGCCGTGATGGCCGCCTGGTGGCCCGCATTGGCCCGCAGGCGGATGATGCGCGCGTTCTCCCACTCGCGGGCAATCCGCTGAAGGAGCGCGGGGCTCTGGTCTGCGGAGCCGTCGTCCACGAAGACCACTTCATAGCTCGTGTTGATGGCGTCGAGGGCCGGCTTCAGACGCTCGACAAGGAGCGGAAGGACTTCTTCTTCGTTGTACACCGGTACGACGACGGAAAGATTCGGGAGCATGGTTCTCAGGTTAGTCGAGGTGAACTGTCAAGCCGCAGTTGTGGGGCTGTGCCGCGTCTGAGGATGGCGCTGGGCCCATCGCGTTCCCTCAACGTGTCCACCCCTCCTGACAGGATGGAATCTCCTGGACGGGCCCCGGTGAGGGGCTTCGGGGCCAGGCGTTTCGGACGAGGAGAGGCAGGCACGGAAGCAATGATGGGCGGGCACCACGCGGCGAGCGGGGCCGCACTGTGGGTGGGGCTGACGTCCACCACGTTGGGGGCGGGCCTGATGCCCCTTGACCCGGCGGGCGTGGCCACGGGGTCCCTGGTCTGCGCGGGGGCGGCCCTCCTGCCGGACCTCGACCACCGTCGCGCCACTCTGACCCGGGCCCTGCCGCCCATCAGCTCGGTCGGCGCGCGCGTTGTGGAGGCAGCCGCAGGCGGACATCGCCAGGGCACCCACTCGCTCGCAGGCATCGCCGTCGCCGTGATCTTCGCGGTGCTCGCCGGGCGCACCCCGTGGGTGCCGGTGCTCGCCTCGCTGCTCCTCGGATCCCTGGCCTTCACTGCGTTGAAGATCGTCCCGGGCCCCAAGACTGGCTGGCTTGTGGGGATCGCTGTGGCCCTCGCGGTGGCCGCCGCCGGGCCGGGCGGGGAGGCGTGGTTCCCCTGGGCCATCGGGCTCGGGGTTGCCGCCCACGTTCTCGGAGACGCACTGACGCGAGGGGGCGTCGCGCTGCTCTGGCCGGTCTCGGGGCGCCGGTTCGCTGTGCCCGTGCTCGGACTGACCGGCTCACTCCGGGAGTGGCTCCTCATGACGCCCCTGTCCCTCTACGCCACGGTGGGGCTTCTGCTCTCCGCGGCGCAGGCGCTGGGTCTGTGGTCGGGCGGGGGCGGGTTGTAGTGCGGAGGTGACGTGGCGGCTCGCTCCCCGCCCTCCTGCTGAAAGGGGGCAGGAGCGGGGTTGGGCTTCAACGACGAAAGCCCCGCTCACGCAGGGTGAGCAGGGCCTTCGTATAACAACGCGGGCCTTTCGGGCCTAGCGCGGAGGGTCTTTACTTGAAGGTGTCCTTCACGTCTTCGCCGACCTTCTTGGCGCCGGCGGCGAGCTGGTCGCCCTGGCCCTCGGCCTGAAGCTGCTCGTTGTCGGTCACCTTGCCAGCGGTCTCCTTGGCCTTGCCCTTGAGGTCCTCAGCCGCGTTGCTGATCTTGTCTCCAAGTCCCATGGTCTTTTCCTTTCCTCAATGGCCCGCCGTTGATCAACGGGTTCTGAGCCCTACTTTAATCAGCCTTCCCTGGGATAATTCTTGTACCTTCCTGTGTGAATCATCAGTATCTGCGGGCCGGTCGGGGGATGGGCAGGCAAGGCCTCGTCGATTCGCGAGGGCTGGAGCGACCGCGCCGCCGCATCTGAGCGCCGCTAGCTCTCGCTCGTTCGTGTGATGGAATAGTTCCTGGACCCAGCACTCCGAGCCGAAACCGAGCACATCGTGTCGAAGACGGAACACCCCCCAGCCCGCCAGACCTTGCTCCACGTGAGCGATACCCACTTCACGGGCTCAGGCCCGCTCTACGGGGGTGTGGACGCGGACGAGGCCTTCGAGCGGATGCTCGATTCCATCCTTGAGAGCGGGCAGCGCGCATCCGCCATGATCTTCACCGGGGACTTGGCAGACCTCGGCGAGCCTGCCGCGTACCAGAGGCTCCGCCGCATGGTTGAGCCCGTGGCCGAGAAGATCGGGGCTCGTCTCATCTGGGCCATGGGCAACCACGACACCCGCTCCGCGATGCGCGAATACCTCCGCGGCGAAGAGCCGAGCGAGGACCCCGTGGACGAGGTCTACGACGTCGATGGCCTCCGCGTCGTTGTCCTCGACACCACCGTCCCGGGCCACCACCACGGACAGCTCGATCCGTCCCAGTTGGACTGGCTCCGCGGGGTCCTGAGCGAGCCGGCGCCCCGGGGCACGATCATCGCCATGCACCACCCGCCTATCCCGGTCATCCAGCCCCTCGCCCAGCTCGTGGAGCTGCGAGGTCAACGGGAGTTCGCGGACGCCGTCCGGGGCACGGATGTGCGGTCCATCCTCGCCGGGCACTTGCACTACTCGTCGGCCGCGACCTGCGCAGGGATCCCCGTCTCCGTGGCGTCATCCACGTGCTACACGCAGGATCTGCTGGCCGAGGTGGACGCGGACGGTGTCCGTGCCACGCGCGGGCGAGACGCGGCCCAGACGTTCAACCTCGTTCACGTCTACGACGAGACCATCGTCCACACGGTGGTGCCCGCCGCCGGCGGCCTCGAGGTCGGCGAGCCCGTGGACAGCGCCACCGTGGTGAGCCGCCTGGCCGCAGCCGGGCTGGTCCAGCGCGACTGACCCTCGCCGGCCGGCGGGGACCGCGTTGCGTCAGCCCGTCGTCGTCTCCTTCTCCCACGGGGCGGGGAACGGGAAGTACGCCTCGAGGAAGCCGACCACGCGCTCCTGGCGCTCCTGAGCCGGCACCTCCGGGAAGCTGCCGTCGTTGAGGCAGAAGAAGTCCTGGTTGCGCTTCCGCAAGAGCTTCTCGAGGGTCTTCAGGCCGGAATACATGGTCGTATCCACGTAGGTGACCTTGGCGCCGACCTTCTGCACAGACCTGCCGGTGAGCAGGGTGTAGTAGTGGTACAGCGAATTGGTGACCGAAATGTTGTCCTTCTGCCGGAATCGGCTCGCGGACGTCTGAATGAACTCCTCGGCGAATTCCTGGCGCATCTCCTTGAGGACAGAGACGCGCAGGGGAGCAGCCGTGTGCTCGAGGTGGCGGGTCGTGATGCGGCCGAAGCGCTCGAAGAGGAGGCGGCGGTTCACACGCGCCGCGTTCTCGAACCCGGAGCGGTCGAGGTGGTTGTCGCCAAGGCCGATGCGCGTGTCGGCCTCGATGAACTTCGTGATCCCGCCCGGCGAGAAGAACATGTCCGGGCCGAGCGGTCGGCCGAGGAACATGTCGTCGTTCGAGTAGAGGAAGTGCTCGGAGAGCCCCTCGATGTTCTGCAGCTGCGCCTCGATGGCCTGCGAGTTGAAGACGGGCAGGACGGATGTGTCCTCGAAGTGGTCGGCGGCACGGACGATCCGGATCTGCTCGTGCTCCTCGTTGAGCCACGCCGGCACCGGGGAGTCCGTGCAGATGTAGATGCGCCGCACCCAGGGGGCGAACATGTGGATCGACCGCAGCGCATACTTGAGCTCGTTGATCTGGCGGAAGCGGGCCTCGGCGTCGTCGCCCTCGCCCACCACGGCGTTCTCCATGAAGGAGGCGCGGTACCGCTGGAAGTCCTTGTTGTTGCCGTCCACCCAGGAGAAGACGACGTCGATCTCGAACCGGATGTCCGTCGCATGGTCCGCGAACATGTTCTCGATGGTGGGCCAGGTGTGGCCGAAGCGCTCGACCGTCCCTCGCACGGCCTCCTCCGCGGGCAGGCGACGGCGCGTCACGGAGTTCTCGATCGGCAGGTGCAGCTCCTGCCCCTCCCAGCGCCACAGTTCGATCTGCACGCCGGTGCCCTGGCCGTAGCTCAGGCCGCCAGCCGGGTCGAGCCGCGGGCGGTACAGCCGGATCATGCGGGAGCTCTTCGAGGGGGAGATCTTTCCGTCTGAGACGAGGACCGCCTCGCTCTTCTTCGAGTCCACGGCCATCGCATAGAACGGCTCCGTCTGGCATGCGGCGACGAGCGCCTCCCGGAGGCGCTTGCGGTCTGCCCAATCGATGGCGACGACGGGCCGCGCGTCATTTCCCCGGACGAGCATGTAGCGCAGGCCTGCGGACTCGAGGACCTCGCGGACGAAGAGCAGGTCCTCCACCATGGCCTCGTGGGGCGTGAGGCCCTTGTTGATGAGCGTGTATCGCCCCTGGTGGTGGGTGATGTCGGACCTGTTGGCGAAGCGGGCGCCGGCCGCGGAGGACGAGACCTCGCGGACGTCGCGGGAACGGGGCTCCGGCTCGGGGCCGCCATGGAAGACGACATCAGGAGTGACGGCTTCGGTCACGGCGAGCTCCATTCTGGTTGGGGGCAGTGGCGGGCCCGGGGCGGGCCGTCGGGACCGCCCATGGGAGGGTCACGAGGATCTCAGTAGGATCAATGGTACGGACGGCGCCGCCGTTGGGGGCTCCCGCCACCTTCGGGCCGCGTCGGGCCGCGCCGGACACCGCACCCGGCGCGCGGAAAGGATCCCCATGGCCACGGTGTCATCGTGCCTCTGGTTCAACGGGCAGGCCGAGGAGGCGGCGGAGCTGTACGTGTCGCTTGTGCCCGGCTCCCGCGTCACCAGTGTGAGCCGGTACGGGGAGGGGGCGTCCTTCCCTGCGGGCACGGCCATCATGGTCGAGTTCGAGCTGGCCGGCGTGCAGTTTCAGGCCCTCAATGGGGGCCCGCAGTTTCCCCCGAGTGAATACTTCTCCATCTCCCTCCTCTGTGAGGACCAGGCCGAGGTGGACGCGCTGTGGGACGGCCTCGTCTCGGACGGCGGGGAGGAAGGCCAGTGCGGCTGGCTCAAGGACCGGTTCGGCGTCTCGTGGCAAGTGGTGCCGCGACGCCTCGGCGAGCTCATGGCCGCTGGCGGGGAATCGGCGGGGCGGGTCGGTGCCGCAATGATGGGCATGTCCCGGCTCGTGGTGTCCGAGCTCGAGGCCACATCTGAGGACACTGCCCCAGGGGAAACCGCCGCAGGCAACCCAGGCAGCAGCGCCGCACCGGACAGCAGCACGGCCCCGGAGGCGAGCCCCGAGCAGGCCGACCCCCCAGCCCCGCTTGTCCCCAGTCCCGCTGGGCCACTGTCCTCCCTCACGGTGGCTCTGGTCCCCGGTGTCCAGCCCGGCAAGTGGCTGGACCGGTGGGCGGAGAGGCGTCCGGACGTGCCGGCCGTCGTCGTCCATGTCGACGAGGCCGCCCAGCTCGACGCGCTGGCGACCGCCCACGTTCTCTTTGCCCGGACCGGCCCGGATGGCGCGCCGGTGCGCGGGCGCGAGGGCCTGCTGACCATTCCCCTCTATGCGGAGGCGCCCGTGGCCGTGCTGCCGCGCGAGCACGTGGGGGCCCTCGCGGAGGAGATGCCGGTGTGCGCCCTCGCCGACGACGAGCTCCTGGACGTGGCGAGCCTCGGGTATGAGGCGGCGAGCGGCCTCGCGGGGAACGGCGCGGGCGTTGCGGTGGTGCCGCAGGCGGTCGCGCGCGTCTTTGGGCGGCGCGACACGGAGACCCGCCCTCTCACGGATACGGACCCGGGCACCCTGGGCCTCGAGAGCCTCGCCCCCCAGGGTGCCCGCGCTGAGCTTCTCGAGGGAACGCGGGTGTGGCTGTGCTTCGACAAGGCGTGGCAGGACCCGGCCACGGGACAGAACCATCCGGTCATCGAGGAGTTCGTGGGGATTGTGCGCGGCAGGCGCGCGGAGAGCTCGCGTCAGCCTTCGGTGCAGGAGCGGCAGCAGGCGGAGGCGCAGCGTCGCCTGAAGGAGCGGCAGGGCTCCTCCTCTTCAGTCGACGACGACGGGGCCGCGGGGCGCGGGCGCTCGCGGGCCGGAGGGTCAGGGCAGCGCAACGGCGGGCGCGGTGCCGGTGGCGGCGGTGCCCGGAGCGGCGTCCGCGGTGCCAAGGCGGGCCGCGGGGGTCAGAGCGGACGCGCGGGCCAAGGCGGCCGAGGTGGCCGCGGGGGCGGCAAGGGAACCGGCGGCAAGGGGCGCCGATAGGGCACCGGGGGCGGCCAGCCTGGCTGGTCTCGTGTGGGGCGCCCGAGGGTGGACATGGGGTGAGTCTCGGGTCGCAGTGGAGCGGCTCTTGGGGCGGGCCTCAGGCGCGTGTCGCACGTCACGCCGTTCGGAGCCCGTTCGAGTTGTGTTCTCGGCGGGGCCCGTGTAGAGTTTTATCTCGCGCCGGGTTACGGAAAGCAGCGCAAGGGATGAACGGTTCGGGAACGAACGGATCAGGACTTGCGAAGAGCTGGAAGACCTGGTAAGCTTGAAAAGTTGCTTCGGAGCGAGCGGCCAACGATGAGGAGCCTGAGGGTTTCGGGTTGGCTGTGGTGCCGGACTAGTGATTGTTGTTTGAGAACTCAATAGTGTGCCAAGTTTGTTGAGACCGAATTATTTACATTTGGTTGTAGACAATAGTTGTCTGGCTGGTCCGCACCCTGTGGGCTGGTCAGTGACAAAAGTTTTATAGCCATGGTGAAAACCAATTTTGATTGGCATCAGTGCTGTGACCGTTTTCCCGGTCTGGTTGCTGGTGTTCTTTCGTATGTTTTTTACGGAGAGTTTGATCCTGGCTCAGGATGAACGCTGGCGGCGTGCTTAACACATGCAAGTCGAACGCTGAAGCACCAGCTTGCTGGTGTGGATGAGTGGCGAACGGGTGAGTAACACGTGAGTAACCTGCCCTTAACTCTGGGATAAGCCTGGGAAACTGGGTCTAATACCGGATACGACTTCCTGCCGCATGGCATGGGAGTGGAAAACGTTTGTAGTGGTTTTGGATGGACTCGCGGCCTATCAGCTTGTTGGTGAGGTAATGGCTCACCAAGGCGACGACGGGTAGCCGGCCTGAGAGGGTGACCGGCCACACTGGGACTGAGACACGGCCCAGACTCCTACGGGAGGCAGCAGTGGGGAATATTGCACAATGGGCGCAAGCCTGATGCAGCGACGCCGCGTGAGGGATGACGGCCTTCGGGTTGTAAACCTCTTTCAGTAGGGAAGAAGCGAAAGTGACGGTACCTGCAGAAGAAGCGCCGGCTAACTACGTGCCAGCAGCCGCGGTAATACGTAGGGCGCAAGCGTTATCCGGAATTATTGGGCGTAAAGAGCTCGTAGGCGGTTTGTCGCGTCTGCTGTGAAAGCCCGGGGCTCAACCCCGGGTCTGCAGTGGGTACGGGCAGACTAGAGTGCAGTAGGGGAGACTGGAATTCCTGGTGTAGCGGTGAAATGCGCAGATATCAGGAGGAACACCGATGGCGAAGGCAGGTCTCTGGGCTGTAACTGACGCTGAGGAGCGAAAGCATGGGGAGCAAACAGGATTAGATACCCTGGTAGTCCATGCCGTAAACGTTGGGCACTAGGTGTGGGGGACATTCCACGTTTTCCGCGCCGTAGCTAACGCATTAAGTGCCCCGCCTGGGGAGTACGGCCGCAAGGCTAAAACTCAAAGGAATTGACGGGGGCCCGCACAAGCGGCGGAGCATGCGGATTAATTCGATGCAACGCGAAGAACCTTACCAAGGCTTGACATGGACTAGTAACGGCCAGAGATGGTCGCCCCTCTTTGAGGCTGGTTCACAGGTGGTGCATGGTTGTCGTCAGCTCGTGTCGTGAGATGTTGGGTTAAGTCCCGCAACGAGCGCAACCCTCGTTCCATGTTGCCAGCACGTAATGGTGGGGACTCGTGGGAGACTGCCGGGGTCAACTCGGAGGAAGGTGGGGACGACGTCAAATCATCATGCCCCTTATGTCTTGGGCTTCACGCATGCTACAATGGCCGGTACAATGGGTTGCGATACTGTGAGGTGGAGCTAATCCCAAAAAGCCGGTCTCAGTTCGGATCGTGGTCTGCAACTCGACCACGTGAAGTCGGAGTCGCTAGTAATCGCAGATCAGCAACGCTGCGGTGAATACGTTCCCGGGCCTTGTACACACCGCCCGTCAAGTCACGAAAGTTGGTAACACCCGAAGCCGATGGCCTAACCCCTTGTGGGAGGGAGTCGTCGAAGGTGGGACGAGCGATTGGGACTAAGTCGTAACAAGGTAGCCGTACCGGAAGGTGCGGCTGGATCACCTCCTTTCTAAGGAGCTACTACACATGGCCTGTCACCGCGATTGTGGTGGTGGGTGTGTGTCAGTGTTACTCATTGCACGGCCGAGTGTGTCGTGGTGAGTGCTCATGGGTGGAATCTCAACGAATTGTGGCTGGTCATGTTTCTGGCGTGTCCTGAGTACTTCTGATGGGTTTCCTGCTTCGGTGGGGGCCTGGTTGGGATGGAAAGGGGTGTGTTGGGGTGTGTGGCTGGTCTTTGGTGCACTATTGGGTCCTGAAGCAACAATCTGGGCTGTCCTGTTGGATGGTCGGGTTGTGTGTTTCTGGTTGTCCTGCCTGCAGCTGGGCTGATCGCACTGTGTGTGGTTGGTTGGTGTGGAGTGGGTTGTTGTTTGAGAACTGCATAGTGGACGCGAGCATCAATTTTATTGCAATGTTCGAGAATTTTTTCTTGATTGTTCTGTGTGCGATCATCCATGCGGCATCCTTGTGGGTGTTGTGTGGTGTGGTCAAGTTTTTAAGGGCGCACGGTGGATGCCTTGGCATCAGGAGCCGATGAAGGACGTGGGAATCTGCGAAAAGCCTGGGGGAGTTGATAACCGAGCGTTGATCCCAGGATGTCCGAATGGGGGAACCCCGCCGCACTTGATGCGGTGACCCATGGCTGAACGCATAGGCCATGTGGAGGGAACGTGGGGAAGTGAAACATCTCAGTACCCATAGGAAGAGAAAACAAAAGTGATTCCGTGAGTAGTGGCGAGCGAAAGCGGATGAGGCTAAACCGTTGGTGTGTGATACCGAGCAGGGGTTGCATCAGCGGGGTTGTGGGAGCAACCGTCACAGGGCTGCTTTTCTGTGGCAAGGATGGCATGGCGTGAGGTGAACGGTTTTGAATGGCCGACCAGAGAGGGTGTGAGTCCCGTAACCGGTTACGTGCGTGCGCTTGTGTGTTGTTTCCCAAGTAGGACGGGGCCCGAGAAATCCCGTGTGAATCTGCCAGGACCACCTGGTAAGCCTAAATACTTCCTGATGACCGATAGCGGACAAGTACCGTGAGGGAAAGGTGAAAAGTACCCCGGGAGGGGAGTGAAATAGTACCTGAAACCGTGTGCCTACAATCCGTTAAAGCCCTTTTTGTGGGGTGATAGCGTGCCTTTTGAAGAATGAGCCTGCGAGTTAGTGCTGTGTCGCGAGGTTAACCCGTGTGGGGAAGCCGTAGCGAAAGCGAGTCTGAATAGGGCGTTTGAGTGGCACGGTCTAGACCCGAAGCGAAGTGATCTACCCATGGCCAGGTTGAAGCGACGGTAAGACGTCGTGGAGGACCGAACCCACTTCAGTTGAAAATGGAGGGGATGAGCTGTGGGTAGGGGTGAAAGGCCAATCAAACTTCGTGATAGCTGGTTCTCCCCGAAATGCATTTAGGTGCAGCGTTACGTGTTTCTTGCCGGAGGTAGAGCTACTGGATGGCCGATGGGCCCTACAAGGTTACTGACGTCAGCCAAACTCCGAATGCCGGTAAGTGAGAGCGTAGCAGTGAGACTGTGGGGGATAAGCTTCATAGTCGAGAGGGAAACAGCCCAGACCACCAACTAAGGCCCCTAAGCGTGTGCTAAGTGGGAAAGGATGTGGAGTTGCTGTGACAACCAGGAGGTTGGCTTAGAAGCAGCCACCCTTGAAAGAGTGCGTAATAGCTCACTGGTCAAGTGATTCCGCGCCGACAATGTAGCGGGGCTCAAGTACACCGCCGAAGTTGTGGCATTCAGATATTCGACTAGCCTTCGTGGTTCAGTTGTCTGGATGGGTAGGGGAGCGTCGTGTGGGCAGTGAAGCGGCAGTGTGAACTAGTCGTGGAGCCCACACGAGTGAGAATGCAGGCATGAGTAGCGAAAGACGGGTGAGAAACCCGTCCGCCGGATGATCAAGGGTTCCAGGGTCAAGCTAATCTGCCCTGGGTTAGTCGGGACCTAAGGCGAGGCCGACAGGCGTAGTCGATGGACAACGGGTTAATATTCCCGTACCAGTGGTCAACCGCCCATACTGAGCTGGTGATACTAACCGCCCGAACCGTCCGTGATTGTTGCAAGGCCTTTGGTTTTGTGATGACTGTGACGGGGAGCGCGGGACCTGAACTGGGGAGGTAAGCGTATTAACAGGTGTGACGCAGGAAGGTAGCTCAGCCAACGATTGGAAGAGTTGGTCTAAGGATGTAGGGTGCGTGATTGGCAAATCCGTCACGTGTGAGCCTGAGATCTGATGGGACCCCCGTTTGGGGGGATTGAGTGATCCTATGCTGCCGAGAAAAGCATCGACGCGAGGTTGGCTGTTGCCCGTACCCCAAACCGACACAGGTGATCAGGTAGAGAATACTAAGGCGATCGAGAGAATTATGGTTAAGGAACTCGGCAAAATGCCCCCGTAACTTCGGGAGAAGGGGGACCCCAACTGTGATCCACACATGCTGTGGTGAGCGGGTCAGGGTCGCAGAGACCAGGGGGAAGCGACTGTTTACTAAAAACACAGGTCCGTGCGAAGTCGCAAGACGATGTATACGGACTGACTCCTGCCCGGTGCTGGAAGGTTAAGAGGACCGGTTAACATCCTTTGGGTGTGAAGCTGAGAATTTAAGCCCCAGTAAACGGCGGTGGTAACTATAACCATCCTAAGGTAGCGAAATTCCTTGTCGGGTAAGTTCCGACCTGCACGAATGGAGTAACGACTTCCCCGCTGTCTCAACCATAAACTCGGCGAAATTGCAGTACGAGTAAAGATGCTCGTTACGCGCAGCAGGACGGAAAGACCCCGAGACCTTTACTATAGTTTGGTATTGGTATTCGCTGTAGCTTGTGTAGGATAGGTGGGAGACTGTGAAGCGGGCACGCTAGTGTTCGTGGAGTCATCGTTGAAATACCACTCTGGCTATCGTGGATATCTAACTTCGGCCCATGATCTGGGTCAGGGACAGTGCCTGATGGGTAGTTTAACTGGGGCGGTTGCCTCCTAAAGAGTAACGGAGGCGCCCAAAGGTTCCCTCAGCCTGGTTGGCAATCAGGTGTCGAGTGTAAGTGCACAAGGGAGCTTGACTGTGAGAGAGACATCTCGAGCAGGGACGAAAGTCGGGACTAGTGATCCGGCGGTACATTGTGGAATGGCCGTCGCTCAACGGATAAAAGGTACCTCGGGGATAACAGGCTGATCTTGCCCAAGAGTCCATATCGACGGCATGGTTTGGCACCTCGATGTCGGCTCGTCGCATCCTGGGGCTGGAGTAGGTCCCAAGGGTTGGGCTGTTCGCCCATTAAAGCGGTACGCGAGCTGGGTTTAGAACGTCGTGAGACAGTTCGGTCCCTATCCGCTGCGCGCGCAGGAAATTTGAGAAGATCTGTCCTTAGTACGAGAGGACCGGGACGGACGAACCTCTGGTATGTCAGTTGTACCGCCAGGTGCACCGCTGATTCGCTACGTTCGGAAGGGATAACCGCTGAAAGCATCTAAGCGGGAAGCCCACTTCGAGATGAGATTTCCATGCACCTTTTGGTGTGAGAGGCTCCCACCTAGACCAGTGGGTTGATAGGCCGGATGTGGAAGCGGGGACTAAAGACCCGTGGAGCTGACCGGTACTAATAAGCCGATAACTTACACCACCCCCCACACCGTTTGTGTGTGGGTGTTGATTGTGCACGTCGCAATGACTGTTGTGTTCGCGTCCCTATGCGGTTCTTGATCAAGAACCCCACCACCCCCCCTTTGTGGTCTGTCTTTTGTGGATTGGCTGCGGGGGTGTGGTAGGATATGTTTTGATCATAGGTTTCCCAGCCCGCCCTGTGTGTGTGGGTGTTGGGTATAGTGTTACGGCTGTCATAGCGTGGGGGAAACGCCCGGTCCCATCCCGAACCCGGAAGCTAAGGCCCACAGCGCCCATGGTACTGCACTCGTGAGGGTGTGGGAGAGTAGGTCGCAGCCGGACAATTCTTCGAGGGGGGAGAAAAAGGAACACCGTGTGTGTTTCCTTTTTCTCCCCCCTCTTTTTTATGCCCAAAACCCGGCGCGCCACATCACTTCAGAGGCGCAGATCCCGGGGTCGAGGGCCCGTGCAGCACCCGGCGGTCGTGAGGCCGTGGCCCTGCACGCTCTCCTAGCCCGCTAGTGGGCCTCTTCACCCGGCAAGGAAGCGACCTCCGAGGGGGTCTTGTCCTGAAGCCAGCCCTTCCAGACCGGGCTCAGATACCGTCCATGCTCGGAGAACCCTTGATAGGCCACCCTCCCGACCAGCGCCGGGCGCACCCAGTGCGCGTCCTTGGCATCCGAGGTGGGGATCTCGTTGTCCGTCGGCGGTAGCTTGCGCGTCATGTGACGCAGGCGAGCGGTCAGCTGTGCCAGCTCCGCGTCCTTGAACCCGGTGCCAACGCGCCCGACATAGTGGAGCTCGAGACCCCGCGGGACAGCCACGAGCAGGGATCCGATACGTCGCGATCGCGCGCCTCGCCCGGCACGCCATCCCACAATGATGACGTCCTGCTCCATGGCACCAGGCCGCGCCGGCTCCACAGCGCTGCTCGAGGGCGAAGACGGCACAGAGGACGATGACACCTTTTCTGTGGTCATAGCGCGCCCCTTCCCCTGATCAGCATTGGTGCTTACGCTCCCGATTCTGCCTCACGGGCCAGCGGGGGAGGGAAGTCCTCCGGGTGGAGGCGCCGGTACGTGCGCATCTGTCTGAGCCTGCGGGAGAGGGACGCACGGCGGGAGCGCAGCTCGTCGTCACCCTCGGGGGCAGTCCTGTCGATGTGCCCCTGCCCGAACTCCCAGAGCAGGACGTCGTCGAGCAGGCGGTCCGGTCCCGGTGAGTACCGGTGATCCAGGGCGCTGCGGACGTGGCGGATGCGGTTGGCGTCGAGGAGCTCGCACAGCCGGTCCGTCCGCTCAACCTCGTGGGCGGCGAGGAGCTCGGCCGCCCACCCCCAGTCGTCGTCGAACTTGCGGTCCACGTGAGGCAGGAGCGTCTCCCACACCTCGCGGATGCGGGCGGGTGTGAGGGGCACGGCGCCGCCGTACTCGGGATCCCAGAATTCGCTGACGCGCGTGTAGGCGTCATTGAGGTCCTCAAACGTCTCCTCGACCTTTTCCAGCATCGCGGCCGTGGCCGTGAATTGCCGGTCAAAGGTGGGGGACCAGGCGCGGCGGTCGGCGGACTTGAAGCGGATGTCGTGCTCGATCTCGCTCCATGCGTGTGCGAAGACCGTCCGGATCTGCACTTCGAAGAAATATGCCCCGTTGGGGTTGGGGTCCGCGTCCGGAAGGAGGGACTGGTAATGGCGGACTGCGTCATTCTGCAGGGTCCGCAGGATGAGGTGTCGGCTCGAATATCCATAGGTGCCGGACTCGATGGATCCCGTGTCCTTTTCTTTGTCCCCCCGGCAGTCGAAGATGTCGCGGGCCCTCTTGATGAGCCCGGCCGCCTCCCGGATCTCGTGGGGCAGAGTGACGATGACGCGCACGGCGACAAGGTCATTGAGGTTCTTGAGGGGGTCCGGGAAAATGAGCGTCTCGGTTTCGTCCTCGTCCATGGCAGGCAGGACGCGCGACGCCTTCTCCTCGAAGCTCTCCACCGATTTCGTCCGGGAGGCGATGAAGAGGGGCCGCACGGTTGAGCCCTCGAAGATCTGTGTGATCTTCTCCGTGACGTCGGCGGTGACGGCCTCGAGGGCAGGACGGAGGCGGATGTACTCCTCCACGGACGCGCGAACGCTGCGCGCGAGCTCGGCCGAGGTGGTGTGGTCGTGGCCCGTGGCGGACAAGTGGCGCCTCTGCCGCATGACGGTTCCTCTCTGCGGGGTGTGCAAGACAGCGCTCTCAGACTACCGAGCGAGCCTCGGTGAGCGCCGGGAATCTCCCGTGCTTCGCCAGAAGGGGCCGACGTCGGGCTGGCGCGCGTGTTCCCCGGCCGTCGTCGGCCGCGGGCTCTGGGGCACTTGCTAGGTTAGGAGGGTCAGAGTCCCCTCAACCCTAGGAGCGACTGTGTTTGACCCGTATGACCGCCTTCCGGATGTCCCCTCGTTCCCTGTCACGAGCGAGTCGTTCGAGGACGGGCAGCCGCTGCCCAAGGCGCAGGCTGCGCCGGAGAGCGTCTCGCCCCAGCTGTCCTGGTCGGGCGTGCCGGAGGGAACGAAGAGCCTGGCCATCACGTGCCTGGACCCGGACGCTCCCACGGGCTCGGGCTTCTGGCACTGGCTCGTTGCCAACCTCCCCGCGGACCTGACCTCCCTCCCAGCCGGTGAGGACGTCTCGGAGGGCGCCCTGGTTCTGGTGAACGACGGCGGGTCCCGCGACTACACGGGCGCCGCCCCGCCGGCGGGCCACGGCCCTCACCGCTACATGTTCGTGGTCCACGCCCTCGACGTCGAGAAGCTGGACCTCCCCGAGGACGCGAGCGGCGCGAAGATGGGCTTCATGATGTTCGGGCACACGCTGGGGCGTGGGCGGATCGTCGGGACCTACGAGACGCCTGGCGAGGGCGAGTGACCCCGGTCCGGCTGATTGCCTGCGACCTCGACGGGACGATCGTCAGCCACGGCACGCACGCGGTGAGCCCGCGGAGCGTCGCGGCGTTCGGGGCGGCGAGGGCTGCGGGCTACGAGGTGGTCTTCGTGACCGGACGCCCCCCGTGGTACCTCGCTCCCCTGACGGAGAGCATGGGCGCCGCAGGCCACCGGATCGGCCGGATCATCTGCTCCAACGGGGCGGCGGTGTATGACCTCGAGAGCGAGGAGATCCTCGCGACCGAGCCATTGCCGACGCACCACGCGATCGAGACCATCGAGGCTGTCCGCGCCCTGGCCCCGGGGGTCGCGTTCGCGGCGGAGGCCCTGACCGGGCCGGTCATCGAGCAGCCGTTCCTCCCGGCCGGCTTCGAGGCGGGGCTCGTGGTCGAGGACCTCGCGGAGGCGCTTCGCGAGGACGGAAGCGTGTTCGAGGGCGGGGTGCTCAAGCTGCACGTCTTCGACCCCTCCGGCCCGGACCCGGACGAGTTCCTGGCCCGCGCCGCAGCGGGGGTCTCCCCGGACGCGTACGCGACGCGCTCCGTGGCGGGCATGGCGGTGTTCGAGGTGGGCCGCGCGGACGTGACCAAGGCTCGCACCCTCGGCGAGTACGCGCACGCCCTCGGGGTGGGCCCGGAGGAGATCGTCGCGTTCGGCGACATGCCCAACGACCTTGAGATGCTCCGCTGGGTGGGAACGGGGTTCGCCATGGCCTCGGGCCACCCGGACGTCGTCGCGGCGGCGGACCGCACAGCGCCGCCGATCCAGGAGGACGGCGTGGCGCAGGTTCTCGAGCACCTGGTGGCCACGGGCGAGCTCCCCGCGGGGCTTGACCGCTCCGGGGGCGACCTCGGCGCGGGGAGCCATGGCTGAGCCGCGCGTGGGGAGCGCCCCCTACCTTCTCAACCGGGCGGGCGGGCCCCTCGCGGGCCAGCCGCTCGGGATCGCCCACCGGGGTCTTCCCCGCAACGGGGAGGAGAACACCCTCCTCGCCTTCGAGCACGCGGTGGGCCTCGGGTACGCCTACCTCGAGCTGGACATCAGGACGACGGCGGACGGCCACGTCGTCGTCTTCCACGACGAGGACCTCGACGCGCTCACGGACGCCCGGGGGCGCGTGGGGGAGAAGACGCTCGCGGAGATCCGCAGGATCACCGCGGGAGGCGAGCCGCTCGTGACCCTCGACGAGCTCTTTCACCGTGCTGCGCTGGCCTGGCCGCGGGCGCGGTTCAACATCGACATCAAGGACGCTGGCGGCGCCGAGCCGCTGGCCCGCCTCATCCACCGCTACCGGTTCGAGGGCCGGGTCCTCGTGACGTCCTTCAGCGACGAGCGCCGCGCCGCCTGTGTGGCGGAATACGAGAGGCTGTCAGGGCGGCGGTCCCTGGCCCAGTCCCCTGGCATGGGACTCGTGGCGGCGTTTGTCCTGGCCGGGCCGCTCGGCCTCAGCTCGGCCCTGCGTGGCAGGCTCGAGGGGGTCGTCGCGTTCCAGGTCCCCGAGAGGCACTGGGGCATTCCTGTGGTGACGCGCGGGTTCGTCCGCCGCGCGCACGCCCTGGGGATCCAGGTGCACGTGTGGACGGTCAACGAGCGCGAGCGCATGGAGCGCCTCCTGGGCCTCGGCGTGGACGGGATCGTCACCGACGCCGGGGACACGCTCGCGGACGTCCTCGCCGAGCGGGGCGCGTGGCCCCAGAGCACCGGGACGACGGCGGCCTAGCGGCGTGGCGAGGAGGCCCTAGCGTGCCCGGCGGGCCGCCCGCCGGATCGGGATGGGCGCCGCGACGGGCTCCTCCCGAGACAGGGTCGGGAACGCCGCGGCCCAGTTGGCGGGCGGCGAGCCCACGGCGCGCAGGCGGTCCAGGGTCAGGCTCGCGAGCCTCGCCGCCGTCTCCTCGTCCAGCGGCGCAGGCCCAGCGACGATGCGCATGCTCGCGGAGTAGTCGTTGAGGGGGGACAGGCGCACGGCGTGCTCTGCCACCTCAAGCAACTCCTCGGGGGTCCCGAAGCGGGAGAAGGCTTCGAGGTAGGTGAGGACGAGCGGCGCGAGGCCCTCGTCGTGGTCCCCGTAGGCCCGGTGGCGCGCCGCCGCCGCCGTGCTCAGCGCCGAGAACGGGTGCGCGATGGAGGCGTGGGGCAGCCGGCGCACGACGAGGCCGTCCGAGCCCCGGCCGAGGTCCGTGCCGACGATCCGGCCCGGGTCCAGCATGAGGGGGATCCCCGAGTCCAGGAGGATCTGGGCCGAGGCCTGGGTGCGCGGGATGAGCTCCGCCTCGAGACGTGCGGCCTCCTCCGCGGAGATGTGCAGCGGGTCCGAGGAGGGGCGGGCCGCGTGAGCCCGGATCTGGTTCTCCACGAACATCGGGAACCACGAGGGGTCCATGACGGGCGCGCCCGCCTGCTGCATGTCGAGGCGGTGCATCGCCAGGCCCAGCTGCGCCTCCGCCCACCGCGGGAGGAACTCGGGCATGGCGTCCGCCACGGCCCTGTCCTCGGCGGCGATGTGCTTGTCCCCGATCTCGGTCGTCGCGAACCCTGACGAGGGCTGAGGCGCGGGCGTGCCCCCGTCCCCGGAGGCGTCCCCGGTGGGGTCGGGGAGCCCGGCGGTGGGGGAGAGCGCGCGGCGGCCCACCCGGCGCATGACCTGAGTCTGGGTGGGGGCTGCCGATCCGGCGGGGGCGAGGCTCAGCGGCACGGCGTCGTCGTGCACAAGGAAGCGCGCCTTGGCCTCGTCGAGAGCGACGACAGGGTTGACGAACCCGTGAACGAAGCGGCCAGCACACGCAAGGAGGCCGCCCTCGAAGCGGTGCGGCGCGTGGGACTCCACGAAGCGCAGGGGCCCGATGGACGACGGCGCGACGGCCTCGATCCGCCAGGCAGTCTGGCGCTCGACGACAAGGCCGCCGGTGAGCTCGATCCCCTGCTCGCGCAGCGTCTCCCTCGTCCAGCCGATGACGGATTCCCACCACAGGGGCGAACCCCAGGTGATGGAGGTGAGGGAGGATGATGCCGGCATGGGGGCTCCGTTCAGCCGAGTTCGGAGTGCTCGACGGGATGGTCTTCGGTCTCTGACATCGTGTCAGAGCCGCGCAGGCGCGCCAGGGCCGTGAGGCCGTGGTAGCCGATGAGGGCGGCGGCCGTGCCCAAGGCGATGCCGCCGAAGGAGACGGAGCCGATGGTCCACGTGTAGTCCCCGATGCCGACGACGAGCGCCACGGCGGCGACCATGAGGTTGATCGGGTGCGCGAACGACACCCGGTTCGAGACCCAGATGCGCACGCCGAGCAGGCCGATCATGCCGTAGAGGACCGTGCCGGCGCCGCCGAGGACGCCCGGCGGCACGGTGGCGATGGCCGCCCCGAACTTCGGCAGGAGGCTGAGGACGACGGCGGCGAGGCCGGCCATCCAGTACGCCGCGGTCGAGTAGACCTTGGACGCGGCCATGACGCCGATGTTCTCGGCGTAGGTGGTGGTGCCCGAGCCGCCCGCGGAGCCCGCGAGCATCGTGGCCAGGCCGTCCGCCATGAGGGCCCGGCCCGCGTAGGGGTCCAGGTTCTCGCCCGTCATCGCGGACACGGACTTCACGTGGCCTACATTCTCGGCGATGAGCACGAAGACGACGGGCACGAACGCGGCCATGAGGGACGGCACGAACTCGGGGCGGTGGAACTGGGGCAGGCCGAACCAGGCGGCCTGCTCGATGGCCTCAAAGTTCACCTCGCCGCGGATCAGCGCCGTCACGTACCCGGCGGCCACCCCCATGAGGATGGACAGGCGCCCGAGCAGGCCCTTGAAGAGGACGATCGAGAGGAGGACCGCCGCGATGGTCACGAGGGCCGTGACGGGCGACTTGTCCACGTTGGCCTTGGCCGCAGGGGCCAAGTTGAGGCCGATCAGCGCGACGATGGCGCCCGTGACGAGCGGCGGCATGATCCGCGAGATCCAGCCCGCGCCCACGAACTGCACGAGCAGGCCCACGGCCGCGAGCAGCGCACCGGAGAGGATGACGCCGCCCAGGGCCGCGCCCATCCCGCCGCCGGGAGCGGCCGTGGCCGCGGAGATCGGGGCGATGAACGCGAAGCTCGAGCCCAGGTAGCTCGGGACCCGGTTGCGCGTGATGAGGAGGAACAGGAGCGTGCCCAGCCCCGAGAACAGCAGGGTGGTCGAGGGCGGGAAGCCGGTGATCGCGGGCACGAGGAACGTGGCCCCGAACATCGCGATGACGTGCTGGGCGCCGACGCCCGCGGTGCGCCCCCAGGAGAGCCGCTCGAGGGGGCCCACGTAGGAGCCCGGGGCGGGGGCTCCGCCGTCGCCATGAAGGGTCCAGGGAAGTGCCATGGGCACCAGTGTAGGCGGAGGGGCGCGGCTAGGCTGAGGCGGTGACCACAACTGATCGCCCCGCCCGCCGCGACTCTGCCCTCCGGCTGGCCGTCAGCGCGTCCGCCGGAGTCGCCGCGGGCCTCCTCGTCGGCCTGCTCGGCCTGGATCGCGCGCTCTTCGGCGACGAGTCGCCGGTCGTGAGCGTCTGCGCCGGGTGGTCCGTCGGCGCGCTCGTGTTCATGGGCCTGTGCATCCACCACCTCTGGCCGCTGGACGGCCCCGCGACGCGCGCGTGGGCGACGAGGGAGGACCCGTCGGTCGGGTGGTCCCGGGCCGTGGGCGTGGCGGCGGCAGGTGCTGCGCTCGTCGGCGTCGTCGGGCTCATGGCGCGCTCTCACGCCGGAGGGGGAGCGTCAGCGCTCCCGCTGGCCATCCTGGCCATCCTCACGGTGGCGTCCGCGTGGTTCGTCATCCACACGCTCTACGCGCTGCGGTATGCGGAGGACTATTTCACGCAGGAGGCTGAGGGCGACGCCGGCTGGCGCCACGGGGCCGCCGCGGGCGCCGGGGAGGCGAGCCCGGGGCAGGCGGGCGACGCCCGGCCGAGGCCCATCGAGTTCAGCGGCTCGCCCATTCCCACGTACTCGGACTTCGCCTACTTCTCGTTCAACCTGGGGCTGACGTTCCAGGTCTCGGACACGGACGTGGGCTCCATGCGGCTGCGGCGGACGATCCTCGTCCACTGCATCCTGTCCTACCTCTACAGCACGGCGATTCTGGCCTCCGTGGTGAACCTCGTCATCGGGATGCTCTGAGGCGCTAGCCCGCGGGGTGCGGGGCGCTCGCGTCCCATTCGGCGCGGAGGAGGGCAGCGGCCTCGCGGGGGCTCGGCGCGGCGCAGATCGCGGAGACCACGGCCATGCCGTCCGCTCCGGCCTCGCGCACACGGCTGGGGTCCCCCGGGCCGAGGCCACCGATGGCGATGCGCTGCACGCCGAGGCCCTCCGCCGCCGCCAGGAAGTCCCGCAGGCCGTCGAAGCCCTTGGGCGCGGGCGCATCTGCCTTGGTCTGGGTGGCGCGGACCGTGCCCACGCCGATCGCGCTGACCGTCCCGCGCGGCAAGCGCCGCAGCGCCTCGAGATGCTCGGGCTGGTTGGCGGAGAGGCCGAGGTGGGCGGCGGGGCCGAGGAGGGCGCGGGCCTCCGCCGGGGAGCGGTCCGACTGCCCCACGTGAACGCCGTCCACGGGAACACCCGCCGCACGCAGGCGCACGGCGACGTCGACCGCGTCGTTGAGAACCAGGGCGGCCCTCCCGTCCGTCACGGCGGCGACCTCCCGGGCCAGGGCCTCCATCTCCTCGGCGGTCGCGTCCTTGGCGCGGATCTGGACCATGCGGACCCCCGCCTCGACGGCCTCCGCGACCACCTCGGGGAGGGTGAGCGCGTGGACCCCGCGCTCGCGGGCCTGGGCGGTGATGCGGGTGTCTGCAACGAGGTAGACCGAAGGATCATTCACACGGCTGAGGGTAGCTTCCGGCGGATAAGATGGCAATGGCCGTGCCTTCACGTGCCGGAGTTCTACCTGTTCCCAGAGGAGCCCTAGTCATGACCACGCCCGAGGCGGAGAGCCGGTCCGCTGTGCGATTGCCCACGTGGGCCGGGTGGTGCATCGGCGCAGTCCTGCTCCTCGCGGGCCTGGCCGTCTCAACCCTTCATGGCACCGACCTCATGGCGTACCGCTCCGGTGCCAGGGCCTTCCTCGAGAACCCTGCGGGGCTGTACGAGGGGGCCCTGCCGCTCGAGGACGGCCGCTCCCTCCCGTTCACCTACCCGCCCTTCTCGGCGCTCATCATGGTGCCCCTCGCGCTCCTGCCCTACCACGTGGCCATGGCGGCCATGACGACGACGTCCGTCGTGGGGCTCTTCCTCGTCTGCCGCGACCTGGCCCCGCGCGTGGCGGCGCTCGTGCCGGCCTCCGCGCAGTGGGTCTGCACGGCCCCGCTTCTCACCGGCATCGCCGCGTGGCTCGGGCCCATCCGGGACTCCTTCGCGTTCGGGCAGATCAACATCATCGTTTTCTCCGCCGTCTACCTCGCGTGCGTGCGCTGGGGTCTCGGCGCCGCGGCCGGCGTCGTCGTCGGCATCATGGGCGGCATCAAGCTCACGCCGCTCGCGCTGGGCCTGCTGCCGCTTGTCTGGGGGCGCTGGAAGATGCTCGTCGGCATGGCTGCCGGGTTCGCGGGGACCATTGCCGCGATGATGCTCGTGGCCCCGGGCGTGACGAGGCAGTACTGGTTCGAGGTCTTGCGGGACCCCTCCCGTGTCGGCGGGATCGGGTACTACGACAACATCTCGTTCGAGGGCGTGACCGCCCGGTTCGGGATGGACATGAAGGGCCTCTGGTTCCTCGGTGCCGTCTGCCTCATCGCCCTGGGGCTCATGGCCCTCCTGGGCCTGCGCGGGCGCGGGGACCTGCCCTCGCAGATCAGCCTCGCGAGTGCCGTCATGCTCTTCATCTCGCCCATCTCGTGGGCGCATCACGCCGTGTGGATTCTCGTCATCCTCTACGGGTGCGTCGTGCTGCCGCGCGAGACAGGGCGGTACAAGCGCTCGTTCGCCGTCCTGGCGGTCGTCATCTTCCTTGTCCTCGGCGTGGGGCTGCGCGTGCTCGGGTGGGACTCCGCTGATGCGGGGCCGATCACGAGCCAGCCGTGGGCCAAGGTTGTGGCCAGCATTCCCGCGCTCTGCCTCGCCGCCTACGTCGTGCTCGCATTCCTCACGGCGGTGCGCCTCCCGGACCGCCCCCGCCTGTTCGAGCTTCCCCAGCGCGTGAACTGGCGCCCTCGGCGCGCCGCAGCCGCGGCGCCGACGGCCCCCTTGACTGACCCGACCCTCCCCGATCCCAAGCCGGCTTCCGCGACGGAGGCCGAAGAAGGTGCACGATGACTGAGAACACCAACCCCGAGCGTTCCGGGCCCCCGTCCAGCGAGGTTCCCCGCCATCAGGAGCCCTACGGCGCCCCGGGACACGGCCCGTACGGTCAGGGCCCCTCCCCGTACGGGCAGGCCGACGCCCCGTACGGCCAGGGCGCGCCCCAGTACGGCCCATACGGGCAGCAGCCGGCCCCGAACTACAACTACTCGCGGCCCCCCTACCAGGCCCCGCACAACGACTCGAAGGGCCTGAGCGTCACGTCCCTCGTGCTCGGCATTCTGTCGATCATGGGCGGCCTGCTCTTCTTCGTCCCCCAGGTGGCAGGCATTGTCTTCGGGCACATCGGCCTCCGCCAGGAGCCCACGGGCCGCCCCCTGGCGATCGCCGGCCTCATCATGAGCTACCTGTCCCTCTTGCTCTTCATCGGGGCCATCGTGCTCTTTGTGATCATCCTCGGCCAGGCGGCCAACGAGATCGACATGGATCTCAGCCCGAGCCCGAGCCCGACCTTCCCCTCGCCGAGCGTCTCCCACTCCGGCGCCACCGCCTGAGCACTGCCACCCGGACGGACGAACCCCCCGGCCCCACCCCGAACGAGTCGGGAGGAGCCGGGGGTTCCGCGTTGCGGCAGCCGCCGGCGGGGTGAGCCCGCCGCCAGGCGCCGTCGTCGTGCTCTAGAGGACGCCCTTCATGAGCGCCGAGATCCGCTTGGAGGCGACGAACAGGATGACGCCGCACACCACGCTCGTGAGGCCGATGCTGACGAAGTACGGCACCTCATTCGTGGGGTCGTAGTACTTGGCCACCGTGCCGGCCAGCGTGGTGCCGATCGAGGACGCGAGGAAGTTCAGCGCCACCATCTGGGTGGGGAACTTCGCGGGAGCCAGCTTCGTCGCGAGCGAGAGGCCGATCGGGGACAGGAGGAGCTCGCCCATCGTGAAGAGGAACAGCACCGCGACAAGAACGAGGACGGGAGTCAGCGTCTTGCCGTTCGCAAACGGAAGGAACACGAAGTACGCGAAGCCGATGAGGACAAGCGAGATCGCGAACTTCCGCGGCGTGGCCGGGGCCCGCGTGCCCAGGCGGGTCCACATCGCCGAGAGGACGCCGGCGAAGATGATGACGAAGACCGCGTTGATCGACTGAACCCACGAGGCCGGGAACTCCCAGCCGCCGATGCTGCGGTTCAGTCGCGTGTCAGAGTACAGCGCGATGAACGTGAACTGCTGCTGGAACAGAGACCAGAACAAGGTGGCCGCGACGAAGAGCGGGATGAACGCCTTGACGCGAGAGCGCTCCTCCCCGGTGACCTCGCGGTCACGAAGCATGACCGTGAAGAACGCGAGGGCAGCGAAGAGCGCGACGCCGAAGATGACCCAGTCCAGGGTGTCGGTGGCCAGGCCCAGCCACAGGGCGAGGCCCATGACGACAAACCCGCCCACGACAACGGGAGCGATGAGCTTGCGCTGAGAGCCCTCGAGCGGATCTGCGGGCGCGTAGGCGGCCTCGGGGAAGCGCTTGCGGCCCATCGAGTAGACGATGAGGCCGATGGCCATGCCCACGGCAGCCGCCCCGAAGCCCCAGTGGAACCCGCGAGCGTCCTTGAGCCAGCCTGTGACGAGCGGGCCGAAGAGCGCACCGATGTTCACGCCCATGTAGAAGATGGAGAAGCCTGCGTCCCGCTTCGGGTCCTTGCGCTCGTAGAGAGTGCCGACGACGGCGGTGGCGTTGGCCTTGAGGCCGCCGGAGCCGATGGCCACGAAGATCAGGCCGATCAGCAGGCCGACCTGGCCCGGCAGAAGCGCGAGGGAGACATGGCCCAGCATGATGAGGATGCCGGAGATGAAGAGCGTGCGCTCCTTGCCCAGAACGCGGTCGGCGACCCACGCGCCCATGATGGTCATGAGGAAGACCGTGCCGCCGTACGCGCCGACGATGCCGAGGGCGGTGGCCTTGTCCATGCCCAGGCCGCCTTCGGTGGCCGAGTAGTACATGTAGTAGGCGAGGATGCCCTGGAGGCCATAGAACGAGAACCGCTCCCACATCTCCAGAGTGAAGAGCACGCCGAGCTGGGGCGGGTGGCCCCGGCGGGTTGATCCCGGTGAATCCGGGCGGTCTATTGAAACAGTTGCAGTACTCACAAGTCTCAACTATCTCACTCTGCGGACACTGAGGACAATTGGGTTTCTCCTGGATGGGGCGTCTGCCCGCGGCGCGCGGTCGGCGCAGGCGGCGCCGCGACGCGTCAGCACGCGGCGCGTTAGCCTTGGAGCAGGACAGACAAGGCCACACGAAAGGTGCCGTCATGCATGACATCGAGAACATTTCCGCCACCGACCTGACGAGCGGGGACGACGTCCTCGACGTGCGGGAACAGGACGAGTGGGACGCGGGTCATATCGAGGGCGCCCGCCACATTCCGCTGAGCGAGCTCCCCCTGCGCATCGACGAGCTGGACCCCGACGTCGACTACAAGGTCATCTGCCTGCGGGGCGGGCGCTCCGCCAAGGCCACGCAGTGGCTCGTGGGCCAGGGGTACTCCGCCGTCAACGTCTCGGGCGGCATGGACGCCTGGGCGGACGCGGACAAGCCGATCGTCTCGGCCGCCGGCGAGCCGTTCGTCAAGGGCCACTGAATGCGCTTTGCGTACCTGGGCCCGTCCGGCACCTTCACGGAGGCGGCTCTCCTCAAGGTGGACGGGGCGGCCGAGGCTGAGCGGGTGCCGATGCCGAGCGTCCCCGCGGCGCTCGACGCGGTCCGCACAGGAGCGGCCGACGCCGCCATGGTGCCCATCGAGAACTCGGTGGAGGGCGGGGTCACGGCCACGCTCGATGCCATCGCCGCCGCGGACGGCCTGCGGATCGTCGCCGAGCAGATGGTGCCCATCACCTTCGTGCTCGCGGCGCGCCCGGGCGTGGCGCTCGCGGACGTCAGGGGAGTCTCCACGCACGGGCACGCGTGGGCGCAGGTCTCCGAGTGGGTCGCGCAGAATCTGCCCGACGCCGCCTACTTCCCCGCCGGCTCCACCGCCGCGGCGGCCCAGGAGCTCGCGGGAGGGGAGGCGCCGTTCGAGGCAGCCGTGTGCTCCCCCCTCGTGGCCGAGCAGCTGGGCCTCGCCGTCCTGGGCGAAGACATCGGCACCGTCAAGGACGCCGTGACGAGGTTCGTGCTCGTGGCACCCCGCGGCCTGGTCTCGCGCCGGACCGGCGCAGACAAGACGACCCTCGTCGTCAGCCTGCCCGAGAATCGCCCGGGCGCCCTCATGGACATCCTCAACCAGTTCGCGAGCCGCGGGGCCAACCTGAGCCGGATCGAGTCGCGGCCCACGGGGCGGGGGATCGGCTCGTACTTCTTCTCCATCGATGTCGACGGCCACGTCTCCGACGCCCGGATCGCCGCAGCCCTGCGCGGGCTCAAGAGGATCGCGGACGTGACGTTCCTCGGCTCGTACCCGCGCGCGGACGGGGTCCGGACGGAGCCTGCCACCCACACCTCGGACGAGGCATACCGCTCGGCGGACGCCTGGTTCGAAGGGCTCTTCGACGAGCGCTGAGGCCCCGCCCGGCCGTTTGCCCCCGCGTTTGGCATCTGCCACCCGCAATGTCATGGGCAAACGCCATTCGAGGGGGCAAACGGGGCTGTGCGCGCCGTGGCTCAGCCCTCGCCCGAGTCCCCGAGCGTGAGACGCTCCAGGAGGCCCGGCGTCTTCGGGGGCACGTGCACGGTCAGGGAGCGCGGCCGGATGCGGGCCTCGAGCCGGACGGCCTCCCCGGAGAGATCGCCGTCCAGCTGCGTGCCCATGGGCTCAGCCGCGCGGATGGCGATGCGCTTGGCGTGCTCATACTTCATAACGGGGATGTCCGCGCTCGAGCGGCTGATCGTCTTGGCGGCGATCCATGCCCAGCCGAGGACGCCGCGCGGGGACATCGTCACGATGGACAGCAGGCCGTCGTCGACCTCCGCGCCCGGGATGAAATCCAGGCCCGTGGGGAGCTTCCCAAGGTTCGCGAAGAGGACGCTGCGGACCTTGGTCCTGTGGAACGGGCCGCCGTCGATGCTGATCTCGACGTCTTTGCGCTCGCCGGGCAGCAGGCGGATGCCGGCGTCCGTGTAGGCGAGCCAGCCGAACCGCTTCTTGAGGTCGTCGTTCGTGGCCGCGATGACCTCCGCGTCGAGGCCGATGCCGCCCATGACAAGGAAGACCTCCTCGGTCACCCGGCCGTCGGGGGCCTCGATCGTGATGCGCGCCGTGTCGATGACCCGGGTGCGCCCGTCGAGGGCGGCCTCGATGGCCGCGTCGAGCGCCTTGGAGTCCAGCTTGGAGGCGTCGATCCCCAGGTTGCGCGCCAGCAGGTTGCCGGTGCCGAGGGGGATGATGCCGAGCGGCACGTGCTCCGGGTTCTCGTCCTCGTCCGCCAGAACGCTTGAGATCTCACGGACCGTGCCGTCGCCGCCGGCGGAGACGACGAGCGTGGCCCCCTGCTTCAGGGCCGCACGGGCCTGCCCCTCGCCGGGGTCCTCGGTGCTTGTCTCGAGAACGAGGGGGGCGGGCCAGCCGCGCACCGCGCACGCGACGCGAACGCCCTTGAGGGCCCTGTCCGCATCGTTCTTGACGGGGTTGATGATGAGGGCCACCCGCTCACTGCCGGGCGCCGCATGGGGCCAGACCGAGGCCTCCTTGGCCTGCGCGGCGTGTCGGCGCTCCCCCTGGCGGGCGAGTGCGCGGTCCGTGTGCTCGGACTCGGCCTGCCTGCGGCCACGGCTGACGCCGACGCGGTACGCGACGACGAGGACCGCGACGATCGCCACGAGGGCGACGAGCGAGAGAATCCAACCAGTGGCGTCTGCGAAGGCGGGGATGTCGGGGTTCACGGTCACAGCCTATCGCCGCAGAGCGCCCCGGATATGATGGGCACGTGATTGACGTCAAGGACCTTTGCGAAAACCCGTCCGCCTACCGCGAGTCCCTCCGGGCCAGGGGGGCTCAGGACTCCGTCGTCGACGAGGTCATGGCGGCTGACTCCGCCCGTCGCTCCGCCATCGCCCGCTTCGAGGCCCTGCGCGCCGAGCAGAAAGAGTTCGGCAAGCGCGTCGCCGCCGCCAAGGGCGAGGAGAAGCAGGCGCTTCTCGCCGAGGTCAAGGACCTCGCCGCGAACGTCAAGGAGGCCGACGCCGAGGCTGGCGCCGCGCAGTCCCGCCTCACCGAGCTGGCCCGCTCCATCCCGAACCTCATCATCGAGGGCATCCCCGCCGGCGGCGAGGACGACTTCGTGACGGTCAAGACGGTCGGCGAGCCCCCGGCCTTCGACTTCGAGCCGCGGGACCACCTCGAGATCGGCGAGAAGATCGGCGCCATCGACATGGAGCGGGGCGCCAAGGTCTCCGGCGCGCGCTTCTACTTCCTCAAGGGCGTCGGCGCCCGCCTGGAGCTGGCCCTCATGAACATGGCGCTGGACCAGGCCCTCGCCGCGGGCTTCGAGCCCATGATCACCCCGACCCTCGTCCGCCCCGAGACCATGCAGGGCACCGGCTTCGATGTCGCGCACGACGACGAGATCTACAAGCTCGCCGAGGACGATCTCTACCTCGTGGGCACGTCCGAGGTGGCGCTCGCGGGCTACCACGCGGACGAGATTCTCGACCTCACCGCGGGCCCGAAGCGCTACGCCGGCTGGAGCACGTGCTACCGCCGCGAGGCCGGCTCGCACGGCAAGGACACCCGCGGCATCATCCGCGTCCACCAGTTCAACAAACTGGAGATGTTCATCTACTGCCCCGTCGAGGACGCCGAGGCCGAGCACGCCAAGCTTCTCGCCTGGGAAGAGGAGATGCTGGCCAAGTGCGAGCTGTCCTACCGGGTCATCGACACCGCCGCCGGGGATCTCGGCATGAGCGCGGCCCGGAAGTTCGACTGCGAGGCGTGGGTCCCCACCCAGGGCACGTACCGCGAGCTCACCTCGACCTCGAACTGCACGACGTTCCAGGCGCGCCGCCTCAACATCCGTGAGCGCGCCGAGAAGGGCACGCGCGCCGTGGCCACGCTCAATGGCACGCTGGCGACGACCCGCTGGATCGTCGCCCTCCTCGAGACGCACCAGCAGGCTGACGGCTCGGTCCGCGTCCCCGAGGCCCTCCGCCCGTACCTCGGCGGTCTCGAGGTCCTGCCGGTTCTCTGAGGCTCCCTCAGCGCCCCTGGGGGCCCGTCTCTCCGCAGACAGTGACGCGGAAGAGGCGGGCCCTTCCCTGTGCGTCGACGAGCTCCACGCCCGCAGCCCGGTCCAGGCCCTCCGTCCCGGGCAGGACCTGGTTGACCTCGGAGACGTAGGGTCCGCCGAAGTCCAGGGCGAAGTAGGCGCCCGTCGCCCGGACCGCGGAGCACACGAGCGGGTCCGTCGCGGCCTCGCGCCATCGGTCCAGGAGGTACTGAACGTCGTCCGAGACGGCCCCGTGAACGTGAGGCTTGAGGACACGGCGATCAGCCAGCGCGAGGGCGAGCGACTCGCCGTTGCGAGGGTTCGCCACAATGGCCTGGTCCTCGCGGACGTGCCGCGGCAGCCGCTCGAGAAGAGCGCGTTCGTCAGGGGACAGCAGCAGGGCGCCCTCGACGAACGAGTAGCGGGACGCTACCTGCTCCTGCTTGACGCGCATTGACCCGGTCTGGAGCTTCAGGCCGAGTCCCGCCACCGCGACGGCCAGGACCGCCGAGGCCGCGACCGTCCGTCCCCCGAGGGCCCGCCGTGCCGCGGCCGCCGTCGTCGACCTCGAAGCCCGCGTGCCCGCCGCCCACCCGTGCAGGGCGCGCACGGGGCGCACTGCGCCCGCCCAGGCGAGAGCGGAACGCATGAGCGCCTCCGCTCCCAGAACGACGACGGGGGCCGAGGCCATCGGGAGCAGGGCGGCGAGACGGTTCCAGTCGTTGTACCAGTTGCCCGTGACGAAGAGGCGCAGAGGCGTCGGCGCGAAAGCGATGCACACGATGTACAGCGCACCGCTGACGCCCATGAGGCACGCGACCCAGGTCAGACGGCGGGCGCGGACGATCGCCACGAGGCCGGCCACCGTGAGGACCATCATCGGGATGCCGCCCGGCATGCCCACGGGCGTGCCACCGAGCACTTCCCCGAGCGCGCGGGACGGGGAGGTGACGGGCCGCCACGTGGCCGCGCTGGCCGGCGGGCGGAGGACGACCCACGCCGCGGCGCCGCTCGCGAGGTAGGCCAGGGCGGCGAGGACGAACCGGCGATGCGCGCGGGCCGCCTCCGGGGAGGATCGCCGATCGAGAGTGAGCCTGTAGAGGCGCGCCGCGACGAGCGGGAGGACGAACGCGACGAGGGCGAGGAGCATGCTCGGGTGCGCGAGGAAGAGGCCAGGGAGGACGAGGGCGAGGGCGGCTGCCGCGAGGCGAGGGGACGGCGCAGCGGAGAGGCGCAAGGCCTCGATGGCGAAGCCCAGCGCGGCGGGGAGGATGGCGATGGCCATGTGCGTCGGGTACAGCACCCCCATGTCCACCATGTGGTACGGGAAGGCGGGGAAGGCCGGGGCCACGGCCCCCGTGATCGCCATGGGCAGCAGGCGGGGCCCCGTCACGCGAGTGACGAGGAAGAGGAGCCCGAGGGGCCAGATCACAGCCGCGGTGACGATATTGACGAGGGTGACGGTGGCCGGGATCGACAGGCCGGATGCGGAGAAGAGCAGGGCCACGAGGTCGTGCCACGCCGCGGGGTAGAAGCCCTGCGACTCGGGGGTCAGGTTGCCGAGCGTCAGGGAGGAGCCGTTCTGGCCCCGGACGATCGCCCGGACGGCGTTGAGGTGGTAGACGTTGTCGTAGGACTGGGACACGTGCTCGACGTTCCCGAAGGCGAGGGCGTAGCGCAGCGAGACGACGGCCCCGGCGAAGGCCAGCGCCGCGCCGCAGACAGCGGCCGTCAGGCGGCTCGAATGCGGGGCGGGTGCGGGGCCGGCCATCGAGGCGGGGGAGAGGTCGGCGGCGTGGGCGGGGGGTGTGGGCGACGACGGGGCCGCGGGGGCGAGCCGGCCCCCGAGACGGCGGACTGCCGCGGCTGCCGCGACGGTCAGGCCCGCGGTGGCGAGCGCCGCCCGCCAGTCCCACGGGACGTGAAGCGCGCCGGCGGCCACGGCCGACGTGCCCGCTATGGTCACCGTCACAGGGCCCGCCCCGGCAAGGGCGGCGAGGCCACGGGCGCCGAGAGCCCGCAGGACGCACCACCCGGGGACCATGATGAACGCGACGGCAATCGCGGCGAACGGAAGTGTCTCAGACCAGCGCATAGCCCAATCTCACCGATGTTATACAAGCATTCGTCAGTATAAATGTTTGCTGAGAGTTCTCGTGAAACGTGGGTGTCCTGGGGGCGGAGTGCTGGCACGATGGAACCATGCCTCCCACCGCGCCTGCTCCTCTCGACCCCATCCAGACCAGCCCGGCGGAGACCCCCGCGGCGGGGCCTCGCCTCATTGCGCTCGACGTCGACGGGACCCTCGTCAACCACCACGGCGACATGTCCTTCGGGGTCCGTGAGGCCGGGCGCGCGCTGGCGTCCCGCGGGGACGCGCATGTCGTCGTCGCGACAGGGAGGGGGCTCTACGCGGCCCTTCCGATCGCGCAGGAGTTCGGGATCGAGTCCGGTTACATCGTCGCCTCGAACGGGGGCGTGACGGCGCGGCTGGACCCGGCGCTGGACGGCGGGCTGGAGGTGCTGGAGCGCGTGACGTTCCGCCCCGCCCGCGTCATTCTTGCCCTGCGCGAGCAGCTGCCCACCGCGAACTTCGCCGTGGAGGACGAGCACGGCCAGTACTGGTCGACGCTCGAGTTCCAGGATGCGAGCTTCGGTGTGCCCGCCTCGTCCCTCCCGCTCGAGGAGCTCGCGGAGAAGACGGCTGTGCGCGTGGTCGTGTTCAGCACGGACTCCTCGGCGGAAGAGTTCGGCGAGGCCGTTGAGTCGATTGGCCTCCATGGCGTGACGTACTCCGTGGGGTGGACCGCGTGGCTGGACATCGCCGCGTCCGGGACAACGAAGGCGAGCGCGCTGGAGAATCTGCGGCGGCGGATCGGCGTCGATCCTGCGGACACCGTGGCCATGGGGGACGGGCGCAACGACATCGAGATGCTCGAGTGGGCCGCGCGGGGCGTGGCCATGGGCCAGGCTCCGGAGGAGGTCAAGGCGGCTGCGGACGAGGTCACGGGGTCGGTGGACGACGACGGGGCCGCCCGCATCCTCCGCCAGTACCTCAGCTGAGGGCGCCGGATACGCCACAGGGCGCCGGGCTGCGAGAGGCTCGGCGCCCTGTGGGCACGCGTGTCAGGGGCCGCCTCGCAGAAGCAGGGGCGGCCGCCGGAGACGACTACGGGTGGATGGCCGACGTCGTGGTCAGGCCGGTGATCTGCGTCGTGGTCGGCGCGATGTACGGCGCAGGGACCGTGTAGGAGAGCGTCGCGCTCTGGACAGAGGAGGTCAGCGAGAAGTTCGTCCAGCCGTAGGCGGGGCTGATCTGCACCGTGGCGGGCATGATGACGACCTGGCCGTAGTACTTCGTGCCCGTCTGCGTGATGACGAGCGGGGACGTCGTCGTGAACGTGATGGTGCCGGTCAGGGTCGCAGAGCCGTCCGGGTTGGTCGTGATGACCGGGGCGGCCGCGTTCCAACGGCCGTTGACCTTGAGGTTGACGAGGTACGTGCTGATGGAGTCGCCCGCCGAGCTGAGCGTGCCCGAGATGGCCTTGTTCCACTTCTGGCCCGCGATGGTCGCGTTCTGGAGGGGCCAGAGGGCGTTGGGGCCGGCGGGGATGGTCGCGCTGACCTGCGTGACGAACGTGGCGCCGGCCGCGAGCGTCGTGGAGGAGCCGGGGATGTAGCCGGAGCCGACGTTGGCGGTGGTCGTCGGCGTCGAGATCCACCAGCCGCTCGTGGAGGCGTAGGCGCCCGTGCTGCCGCCGGCGTTCGTGGCGGGCGTGAAGGAGCCCTCGCCATTGACGAAGTAGGAGGGCTTGGTGGCCGAGTTGGTCGCGTCGCTCCAGTTGATGTCGCTCTCCGGGCGGGGGTTGGAGGCGAAGTATCCGGTGGGGGTCGTGGGGTGGATGACACCCGTGTCGTTGGCGCCGGCGTAGCCGACGTAGCCGCCGTTGAATTGCGTCGAGACGAACAGGCCGTAGTCGACGAACGTCTGGTTCGCGACAGGGGAGGCTGCGAAGGCGGGGGAGGCCGTCGTGGCGAGGACCGCGGGGGCGGCCCAGGCCGCGGTCTTGACGACCGAGCGGCGGGTGGGGGCGGGGCTATGCGATTCAGAGGAGATCATGAACAGAGACGCTACACCAAGTAGTTAGGCAACCTCTAGTGATTGTCGTCTTTAAAAAATAGCGTTTTTAGTTCGCGTGAATCGTGAGATGAGAGCATTCCATGACGACATTGAGACCTGGTTTCCGGCAAGGGCTCACTGCGTCAGCCCGCCCCCTTCCCGAGACGGAGCAGAGGCCCCCGCGCCCGCCGCGCCCGAGCCCCTGCCGTCGGCATTGACAGTGCGCGAGGCCTGGCGCGGTCACCCGGGCACAAGAAACGGCGCGGCACCCCGTCATGGGGTGCCGCGCCGCCTGCGCGTGCGCGACGATCAGACGTCGCGGCCCTGGGGCTCGTCCTCCTCGGACTCCTCGCCGTGCTTGGCGAAGCGCTCGATGGAGCGCTGGAGCTCGGCCTCAGCCTCGGCGCGGCCCTGCCAGCCCTCGATCTTGACCCACTTGCCGGGCTCAAGGTCCTTGTAGCGCTCGAAGAAGTGCTCAGTCTCCTTCTTGAACCACTCGTCGAGATCCTCGAGTTCCTGAATGTGGTCGAAGCGCTTGTCGGCCGGGACGCAGATGAGCTTTGCGTCTCCGCCGCCGTCGTCCGTCATGTTGAGGACGCCGATGGGGCGGGACTCCACGAGGACGCCCGGGTGCAGTTCAACGCCGGGGATGTAGACGAGGGCGTCCAGCGGGTCCCCGTCTTCGCCGAGGGTGTCCTCGAAGTAGCCGTAGTTGGCCGGGTACTGCATCGACGTGAAGAGGACGCGGTCGAGGCGCAGGCGGTGCGTCTCGTGGTCGATCTCGTACTTGACCCGGGATCCCGCCGGGATCTCGATGGTGACGTCGTGGCTCATGGAGGCTCCTGTTGCTCGGTGTGGCCCAAGGGTGCGCGGCGAGTAAGGGGATGGGCCTGGGCGCTCGCCGCCGACTAGGATCAACGATATATTGTCCAGCCGTTCCCAGGAGTCCCGGATGAGGACCCGTACGCCCTTCGTCGCCGCTCTCTCTGCCGTGATCGGCGCGTCCCTCGGGGTCAGCTCCGCGCTTCTCGCGCCCCCTCCGGTGCCGGACGCGGCCTCCTCCTCTCTTCAGGGGACGACGACGAGCCCGCCGCCCCCGAGCGCCGCCGGCTCCGCAGCTCCGTCCTCCTCGCAGCCCGGGGCGGGGGATGCCGGGCTGTCTCGGGCGCGGGAATCGGCGAAGGCGGCCCTGGCGGAGGCGCCCTCCGTGGCGGGTCAAGCCATGCGCGGGAGCGTCGTCGACCTGGAGACGGGTGAGCAGCTCGCGGAGGCGGGGGCCGCGAAGCCCTTCCCCCCGGCCTCGTCGGTGAAGCTCGTCTCCGCCGCGGCCATTCTGGACGGGCTGGGCGCCGAGCGGACCCTGAAGACGCGGGTCTCGCGGGGCGCGACCGCGACCACGCTTGTGCTGAGCGGCGAAGGGGACGCCCTCCTTGGCGTGGGCGCCGGCAGGCCTGGGGAGGTCAATGGGCGCGCGGGCATCGCGACCCTCGCTGCGGCGGCCGCGAAGGCCCTGGTCTCCGGCGGCGCCGACATGCCGGCCTCCCTCACGCTCGCTGTGGACGATTCGCTCTTCCCTGAGCCTCTCAACCCGGCCTGGCCGGACGGGGATCTCGCCACGGGGCAGATGACCCGCTTGTCCCCCTTCGCCGTGAACGGCGCCTTCGCGGAGGAGGGGGCCGACGCCGGGCTGCGCGTGGCGGACCCCGCCATGACCGTGGGGCGCGCGCTCGCGGAGGCCCTGTCTCGGGAGGTCGCGGCGGCGTCCGGGCGCTCGGTCTCGGTGACGGCCGTGCGGGGTGCGGCGGGGAAGGCCGGGGCAGAGCTGGCCGCGGTGACCTCTGCTCCGGTGGGGGACCAGGTGGAGTTCGCGATGGCGCGCTCTGACAACTACGTCATGGAGGCCCTGGCGCGGGCGGCCGCCCGGGAGAAGGGCCTGCCGGCGACGTCGGCCGGGGTGGCCCGCTTGATGCGGGAGCGTCTGGCCGCGCTCACCCCGCACCCGGGGGAGATTGTCCCGGTGGACGCGAGCGGGCTCTCTGCGGACAACGTCGTGACGGCCCGGTCCATGGCGGGTCTTCTCCGGGCCCTGGCGACGAGCCCGGACCCGGCCGCGCGTGAGGAAATGCGGGGGCTTCCCGTGGCGGGTCTCACGGGGACGCTCGCGGAGCGGTTTGTCGCGACGAAGGCGATTCCTGGGCAGGGGCTCGTGCGGGCGAAGACGGGGACGCTTAATGGCACGTCTGTTCTTGCTGGATTTGCAGTGACTCCAGATCATCGAAGGGTCGTGTTTATATTTGCCTATGACGGCATTGAGGGGGGTTTGACGGAGGCTCGTCAGGCCCTGGATATCGCGGCTGCCCGCCTCGTCTCCTAGTGGTCTCGCGGGGGAGTGTCCCCTCCGCTTCCGGATGGCATTCGGTCAGAATGTGTCCATAGATCGGACATATCTGTTGTTAGCCAACCATGAAGTTAGCTACAGTAAGATCCGCTCCAGTGTTCTTGAGGAATTCTGAACGAGCGCTCTTACTTTTTTGCCACTTCACTAAAGGAAAAACACGCATGTCGCAGAACATCTCTCGCCGCCGCATGGCCAAGGGAGCGGCCTGGGCCGCCCCGGCTGTCGCCATCGCCTCGGCGGCCCCCGCTGCATCCGCCTCGCCGACCACGCCGATTCCCGTCCTGTGCACCGCCACCCCCACGGGCAGCATCACGGGCAGCAAGACCTACTCCTTTGCCGTGGGCACGCTCCCGACGTATGACCCGGACAGCGCGGGCTTGTCGGACAAGGGCACGTACTACAACGTGCAGCTGGGCCAGTTCCAGTTCAACCAGCCCCTGCGCCCGGACGGCACGCCGTACTCCGGGGAGATCACGGGCTACCGCATGCGCCTCGCAGGCACGGCCTACCTCCAGTCCGCCTCGGGCGTGAAGAGCACGGCCGAGGTCGTCCAGCTCGGCACCGCGGCCGCCCAGGTCATCGGGGCCGGCCTCCAGCAGTCCGTCTCCCTCCAGACGGCCATCCCGTACCGCTTGACCGGCCAGGGCCCGGCGAACTACCTCCAGAACCTGTCGCTCCCCGTGTGCCTCACGTACCTGGACGGCCTGACGGCCGTGGCGACCGCCTCGAACGAGTGCTGCTTCTACCTCAACGTCAGCTACACGACCCCGAAGACCGATGGCGGCACTGCCGTTCAGACGGCCACCTGGTCCTACAGCGTGGCTCCCCTCTTCGCCTGAGTCCACCCGCTCTCGCGTTGACACCGGAGGGCGGTGCTGGCCCGTGGCCGGCGCCGCCCTCCGGCGCGCATATCCCTCACGACACCAGACAGAAACGAGATCCCCATGAAGAAACCCCTCGCTCTTGCCGCCGCGGCCGTTGCCCTCGCCGCCGCCGTCGGCCCCAGCGCCGCCGCTGTGACCCCCGAGCCGGTCGAGGTCGACTCCAGCGTCAACATCTTCTCCACCACCCCGGTCCCCGGCGCGGCGACGACGGGCCGCTGGGAGATCGCCAACACGGGCGCCACGACGATCCCGGCGGGCACAACCTACCGGATCCGCTTCACGTCCCTCACGGGCGAGGAGCAGCGCGGCCTGCGCACGATCTCCTCCCTCAACCTGGGCCGGGCCACGACGACGCGCCTCTCCGAGCACGAATTCCGCGTCACCCTGACGCGCGACCTCGGCGCGGGCTCCGGTGTCGCCGGGCTCTGGAACGACTCGCACGGCTTCCGCTTCAGCGAGCGGGACCAGGTGACCCTGACGCTTGAGAGTCTTCCCGCGCAGGTCGTCGACACCAAGCCCTCGAACGACACCGCCACCTACGACAACGGCGGCACGGGCTTCTAGCCTGGGCGCCTTCGGGCGCAGCCGCGCGTGACCCGCAGCCGGGGTCCTGCCCTCCGCAGGTCCCCGGCTGCTGTGCGTTCCGCGCGCTTCCGGGCCCCATGGGTGCCCCGGGTCCACTGGCCGACGGCGTCCGGCCCCGCGCAGCCCCGCCGTCGTCCCCTCAGCCGCCGCTATCCCCGCTCCAGCGCGCCCCGCTCCGCTGACCCGCCCAGCGAGGCCCCAGAGGCTCTGGGCATACTGTCCACATGACTCGTTCTGCCGTGCTCCCCGCCCGCGTGTCCGCCGCCGTGTCCCGGGCGCTGACCCCCAGCGGCCCCCGCGTCCGCGTCGAGGAGGCGCGCGAGGTGGTGTCCAGGCTCCGCGTGCTCGCCCCCGTGGCCGCTGCCGAGGTCGCGAGGATCACGGGACTTCCCGCCGCCCGGGCCCTGACGAGTGAGGTTCGCGTCGTGGACCGGGAGGCGTGGACGGCCGCGGCGCTTGCGTCGTTCGAGCACCTGAGTGGCGCCGCCCTGCGCCGGGGCCTCGAAGGCGCCTCGCCGGTGACGCTCGCGGTGGGGGGTGTGTCCTCGGGCGTGCAGTCCGGCGCCATCCTGTCCATCCTCGCCACGCGCGTCCTCGGCCAGTTCGATCCCTTCACTCCGGGCCACCCGGACGGGGCCCTGCTCCTGGTCGCCCCCAACATCGAGGCCGTGCGGAGCGAGCTCACCGTGGACCCGGACGACTTCAGCCTCTGGGTGCTCCTCCATGAGCAGACGCATCGCGTCCAGTTCGCCGCCGCGCCCTGGCTCAAGGCGCACATGGAGGCGCGCGTGGCCGAGCTCATGGAGTCGGTTGTGGGAGAGGCTGAGAGCCTGAGCCGGGACCTCGCCAACCTCCAGCGGGCGCTTGAGCGAGCCCGCAGAGGCCGCCGCGAGGGCGTCCCCGTCTCCGAGCTGTTCCTTCCCCCTCAGGCGCGCGCCATCATGTCCGAGCTGACGGGCGTCATGAGCTTCCTCGAGGGGCACGCGAACCTCGTCATGGACGCCGTCGACGCCTCGACGGTCCCGACAGTCAAGACGATCCGCCGCCGATTCACGGAGCGGGCCGCGAACCGCTCCGGGGTGGAGCGCGTGCTGCTGCGGTGGATCGGCATGGAGAAGAAGGCGGCGCAGTACCGGGACGGGCAGCGCTTCTGCGAGGCGATCCACCGGGATCACGGCATGGGGGCCCTCAATCGCGTCTTCGAGCGCGCCGAGCACCTGCCCAGCGAGGCCGAGATCCACGAGCCCTCCCTGTGGGCGGCCCGGGTCCTCGGGGTGACGGCCCCGTGAGACCGGGCGCGGCCGTCTTCGCCCGCGCCTTGGCGGCCGTTCGGGCCGCCCTCGCCTCCCTGCCCTCGCCGGCAGCGGACGACGACGGTGCCGAGCGCCGCCCGGGCACGCCCCCGCTGGAGGCGGTCGTGGCCGTGAGCGGGGGAGCGGACTCGCTCGCGCTCGCGGCCGTCGTCGCGGCCCTCGCGCGCAGGGGGGAGGTGGAGGCGCGGGCCGTCGTCGTGGACCACGGCCTCCAGGGCGACTCGGCCCCCGTGGCGGCCCGCGCGGCCGCGGCATGCGAGGGGCTCGGGCTCGAGGCCGAGGTCCGCCGCGTCGACGTGACCGCGTCCGCCACGGCCGCGCACGGGCTCGAGGCGGCGGCGCGCGCCGCCCGGTACGTCGCGCTCGCGGACGCGGCCTCCCCGCGCGGCGTCATCCTCACCGCCCACACCCTGAGCGACCAGGCGGAGCAGGTCCTCCTGGGCCTCATCCGAGGGTCCGGGGCCCGCTCGCTCGCGGGCATCCCGCGCCGGACGCAGTGGGGTCGGCCCGGCATCGGGGCAGTCGGGCCCGGCGGGATGGGCGAGGCGGCTGTGCTGCGCCCGTTCCTCGACCCGCGCCGGGGGCTCTGGCGCGCGGACACCGAGCTGATCTGCCGACACGCAGAGCTCACCCCGTGGCAGGACCCCACCAACGGCGAGCCCATCCGGCCCCGGACCCAGATCCGCCTCGAGGCGCTCCCAGCCCTCGAGGCCGTCTCCGAAGGCGTCCGCGCCAACCTGGCCCGCACCGCCGCGCTCATGGCTGACGATGCGGACTTCCTCGACACCGCCGCCCGGGACGCCTACGCGCGAGTGAGACGCCCGGGGCGGCGGCCGGGAGAGGCGGCCATCGTCGTCGGCCCCTGGAGGCAGCTCCACCCGGCGCTCCAAGGGAGGGTCACCGCGCTCGCGGCCCAAGAGGCGGGGGCGCCGCCGCCCACCCGCGAGAGGATCGAGGAGATCAACCGCCTCATGCGCCCGCGCGAGGAGGACGGGACAGATTCCGCGGGACCCGTGCAGGCTCCCGGCCTGCGGTGCTGGAGGCGACGAATGCCCGGCCCGGGTGGCAAGATGGAACCGACCCTGGTTCTCGAGCGAGCCGAGGACGGCCTCGACGCCGCGGACCAGGAGAGTTGACGCACACGCGGGAGCGAGCCCGCGCCCTCACGACATCAGGAGCCTGAAGTGGAAGCCAGCCACGTCGAGTCCGATCTGACGAACATCCTCTACACCAAGGAGGAGATCCAGGCGCGCGTGGCGGAGCTCGCGGCCGAGATCGAGAAGGACTACGAGGGCCGCGACGTCCTCGTCGTGGGCGTGCTCAAGGGCGCGGTCATGATCATGGCTGACCTCGTGCGGGCGATGAACAAGCACGTCAGCATGGACTGGATGGCCGTGTCCTCCTACGGCTCCGGCACCAAGTCCTCCGGCGTGGTCCGCATTCTCAAGGACCTCGACACGGACCTCATGGGCAAGCACGTCCTCATCGTCGAGGACATCATCGACTCCGGCCTCACGCTCTCCTGGCTCAAGACCAACCTCGAGTCCCGAGGCCCCGCATCCGTGGAGATCTGCACGCTCCTGCGCAAGCCGGACGCCGCCAAGGTCCAGATCGACGTCAAGTACGTCGGCTACGAGATCCCCACCGAGTTCGTCGTCGGCTACGGCCTCGACTACGACGAGAAGTACCGCAACCTGGACTTCATCGGCACACTCGCGCCGCACGTCTACTCCTAGGGTCCAGGCCCGCCGGGCGGCCGAGGCCGCGCACCGGCCCGGGCCGCCGTTACGCCCTGAGGCGAGCCCCCGCCGATCCCAGAGAACTGGCAGACGGGGGTGCTTGACTGGTGAGAATCACCACCATGGTCGTCCGTTGAAGCAGGAGGATCAGGGCCGCCACGGCCCTGCAACGCATGAAGAAGTTCCGTCAGATCCTTAATACTCCGTTCCCGTGGATTATCGGGGCGCTCCTGGTCCTCATGGTCGCCTTCCCGTTCATGACCGCCTCTGGCACGCAGAGCGTGGACACGAACGAGGGCCTCAAGCTCCTCAACGAGCACAAGGCCACGCAGGCCGCCATCGTGGATCAGGACCACCGCGTGGACCTGACTCTGAAGGAGGAGTACAACCAAGACGGGCGGGACAAGGGCAAGAAGATCTCGTTCTACTACAGCGACTTCCGCGGCCCGGACATCGTCAAGGCCGTCAACAACGCCGGGCTCTCCTCCTTCACGGACAAGCCCCCGCGGAACAGCTTCTTCTCCACCCTGCTGGGCTACCTCCTGCCCATGCTGCTCATCGGCCTGTTCTTCTGGTTCTTCCTCATCCGCCCGCAGCGCGGACAGAACTCGCCGTTCTCCTTCGGAAAGTCCCGCGCCAAGAAGTTCACGGCGGAGATGCCGCAGGTGAAGTTCGACGACGTCGCCGGCGCAGACGAGGCCGTCGAGGAGGTCGCCGAGATCAAGGACTTCCTCCAGAACCCGGACCGCTACAAGCACTTCGGCGCCCGCATCCCGCGCGGCGTGCTCCTCTACGGCCCTCCCGGCACCGGCAAGACGCTCCTCGCGCGCGCCGTGGCGGGCGAGGCCGGCGTGGCGTTCTACTCCATCTCCGGCTCGGACTTCGTTGAGATGTTCGTGGGCGTCGGCGCATCCCGCGTCCGCGACCTCTTCGAGACGGCCAAGAAGGACCCTGCCGCCATCATCTTCATCGACGAGATCGACGCCGTGGGCCGCTCCCGCGGCGTGGGCATCGGCGGCGGAAACGACGAGCGCGAGCAGACCCTCAACCAGCTCCTCGTCGAGATGGACGGGTTCTCCGGCGAGTCCAACGTCATCCTCATCGCGGCGACGAACCGGCCGGACGTGCTGGACCCGGCCCTCCTGCGCCCGGGCCGCTTCGACCGCCAGATCCGTGTGGACGCCCCGAGCCTCGAGGGCCGCGAGCAGATCCTCAAGGTCCACGCCAAGGACAAGCCGCTGGCCAAGGACGTGGACTTGCGCGCCGTCGCGAAGAAGACGCCAGGCTTCACAGGTGCCGACCTCGCCAATGTGCTCAACGAGGCCGCCCTCATGGCCGCCCGCGAGCACCGGCCCGCCATCACGGACGACGTCCTCGACGAGTCGATCGACCGCGTCATGGCGGGGCCGCAGAAGAAGTCCACGGTCATGCGGGAGCTCGAGCGGAAGATCACCGCGTACCACGAGGGCGGGCACGCGCTCGTCGCGGCGTCCCTCAACAACACGGCCCCCGTCACAAAGATCACGATCCTCCCTCGAGGCCGGGCCCTCGGGTACACGATGGTCGTCCCGGACGACAACAAGAACTCGATGACGCGCAACGAGCTGCTCGACCAGCTCGCCTACGCGATGGGCGGGCGCGTGGCCGAGGAGATCGTCTTCCACGACCCGACGACGGGCGCGAGCAACGACATCCAGAAGGCCACCCAGACGGCCCGCAGCATGGTCACGCAGTACGGCATGAGCGCGCGCCTCGGCATGGTGCAGCTCGGCGGCGAGGCGAGCGACCCGTTCCTTCACCAGCAGGGCGGCGGCCAGCGGGACTACTCGGACGAGGTCGCCGCGATCATCGACGAGGAGGTGCGCGGGCTCATCGACAACGCGCATGCCGAGGCCTACTCGATCCTCATGGAGAACCGCGACGTCCTCGACGAGCTCGCCCTCACCCTCCTGGAGCGGGAGACGCTCGGCCAGAAGGAGCTGGCGGAGATCTTCGCGAAGCTCCGCAAGCACCCCGAGCGCGAGGTGTGGCTCACGAACGAGTCCCGCCCCGTGAGCTCCATTCCGCCCGTCGTCACGCCGAAGGAGCGCGCCGAGGCCGCCGCGGCGGGCGAGCCGGACCCGGATCTCGTCGCTCCGCAGGACCAGATCGCCCAGGCGCACCTGCCCAGCGGGTTCGACCAGTCCGACGGCGACCTGCCCAACCCGACGCAGAACCCTGGGGAGCAGCCCCTGCCCGGCGGAGGCGAGACAGGGACGCCCTATGAGCGTTGACAAGCCCCGCATCGAGGCCGCCGTCCGGGAGATCCTCGCTGCCATCGGCGAGGACCCGGACCGGGACGGCCTCGCGGAGACGCCGGCCCGCGTGGCCCGCGCCTACGAGGAGATCTTCTCCGGGCTCTCGCGTGACCCCGCGGACGTGCTCTCGACGACGTTCGACCTCGATCACGAGGAGCTCGTGCTCGTCAAGGACATCCCGTTCTACTCGACGTGCGAGCACCACCTCGTTCCGTTCCACGGCAAGGCCGCCGTGGCCTACCTCCCCGGCGCGGGCGGCAAGGTCACGGGGCTGAGCAAGCTCGCGCGCGTCGTCGAGCTCTTCGCGCGCCGGCCGCAGGTGCAAGAGCGCCTGACCGCGCAGATCGCGGACTCCATCATGGACAACCTCGACGCCCGCGGCGTCATGGTCGTCGTCGAATGCGAGCACATGTGCATGTCCATGCGCGGCATTCAGAAGCCCGGGGCCCAGACGGTGACCTCCGCCGTGCGCGGCCAGATGCGAACGCCCGCGACGCGCGCCGAGGTCCTCTCACTCATCAACGCCTGACCCGATCACCCAGAAGGTAGACGGAGACGATGGATTCACTCGCAGCACTTCCCGAGGAGGGGGCCCGCCGCCGCCCGCGGCGCGTCGAGGCCCTGCCGGACCGGACGCTCGTCATGGGGGTCCTCAACGTCACGGAGGACTCGTTCTCGGACGGCGGCCGCCACGCCACGCCACAGGAGGCAGTGCGCCACGGACTCGAGATGAGCCGGGCCGGGGCGGACATCGTGGACGTCGGCGGCGAGTCGACGCGCCCAGACGCTGTGCCCGTCGACCCCGCGGCGGAGGCAGCCCGCGTGATCCCGGTGGTCGAGCGTCTCGCGGCGGCCGGTGTCGTCGTCTCCGTGGACACGAAGAACGCCTCGACGGCCCGCGCGGCCGTCAAGGCCGGAGCGCTCATCATCAACGACGTCTCCGGGGTGGAGATGACGGACGAGATGGCGCGCGTCGTCGCGGAGACGGGCGTCCACTACGTGCTCATGCACTCGCGCGGCCCCGTCCGCTCGCAGGACCCCAAGGCGGCGTACGACGACGCCCCGTCCGAGGTCCTCGCCGAGCTCGAGGGGCCCCTGGCCCGCCTCGAGGCGGCCGGCGTGGCGCGGGAGAAGATCATCCTGGACCCGGGCCTCGGCTTCAGCAAGCGCCCCGCGGACAACTGGGCCCTGCTGCGCGCGATCCCGCGCTTTGAGGCGCTCGGTCTCCCCGTGCTCATCGGGGCGAGCCGCAAGCGCTTCCTCGGCTCCCTCCTGGCCGCGCACGGGGAGGACCGCCCCGTGGACGGGCGGGACGCCGCCACCGTGGCCCTCACCGCGGCGCTCGCGCAGCGGCGCGTCTGGGCCGTGCGGGTGCACGACGTGGCCGGGAACGCGGACGCGGTCGCGGTGGCGGAGGCTCTGCGGGACGAGCCTGCGCGGGCGGGCGCGGGCCGATGAGCGACCTCATCACCCTCACGGGAATCGAGGCCACGGGCCACCACGGCGTCTTCGAGATCGAGAAGCGCGAGGGGCAGACGTTCCGCGTGGACCTCACCCTGGAGACAGACCACTCCGCCGCGGGGGCCAGCGACGCGCTCGAGGAGACCGTCAACTACGCCGAGCTCGCGGAGGCGGCCCATGCGCTCATCGTGGGCGAGCCCCGGGACCTCATCGAGGCGCTGGCCGAGGACATCGCGGCCCGATGCCTTGGCCTGGCAGGCGAGCGCGCCACCGCCGTCACGGTCACGGTCCACAAGCCCCAGGCCCCCATCGAGGTCCCGTTCGGCGGGGTCAGCGTGACCGTCCGCCGGGAGCGCCTCCGCATGGTCCTCGCCCTCGGGAGCAACCTCGGGGACTCCGGGGCCACGCTCGCGGAGGCCGTCGGGGCCCTCGCGGCCCACCCCCGGGTGCGGGTGGACTCGGTGAGTGACGTCGCCCGGACCAAGCCCGTCGGCGGCCCTGAGGGGCAGCCGGACTATCTCAACATCGTCGTCACGGGGGAGACGAGCCTCGCCCCCCGCGCGCTCCTCGCGTTCGCGCACCGCATCGAGGCGGAGCATCACCGGGAGCGGGGCGTGCGGTGGGGTGCCCGGACCCTGGATATCGACGTCGTGGCCTTGCGGCGGACGGGCACCGCCGTCGGGGCGGCCGCGGGCGGGGAGCTCGTCAGTGCGGACCCCGTCCTGACCCTCCCGCACCCTCGAGCCGCCGAGCGGGCCTTCGTCCTCGCGCCGTGGTCCTGGGCAGAGCCCGAGGCGAGGCTCGCGGGCCAGGGCGTCGCCGAGCTGGCGGCCAGCGCGCCTGACCGGGACGGCGTTGAACGCCTTGGGCCACTCAAGTGGGAGGCCGCCGCGCCGAATGCCCCCGCGGAGGGGCCGGGCCGATGAAAGCCATTCGCCCCCTGCCCCTCGTGGCCTTCGCCGTCGTCGCGGGTGTCGTCGGCTGGTTCGTCAACGTCATGGTGGCTCGGGAGGGCTGGCCGGCCATTCGCTTCCCCTGGTCCGCCGCGCTGACGATGGGCGTGCTCTGCCTCGTCGCCGTGGGGTTCGGGTGGGGTGTCTACCGGACCCGGACGGGGAAGGCCCCGCGCGCCGTGGAGCCGCTTGTAGCCGCGCGGGTGCTCGTGCTCGGTCAGGCCTGCGCCCACGCGGGGGCCGTCGTCGCCGGCTGGCATGCGGGGGTTCTCGCCGCGTCCGGGCTCGCGGCCGGGGCGGGGATGTCGCAGACGGTCGTCGCCTCTCTTGTCATGACAGGGTGTGGCCTCGCCCTGGTGGGGTGTGGAATCCTGGTTGAGTACTTCTGCCGCATCCCACCCGACGAAGGAGAGGGCCTTGAGCCACACCGCTGACTCGACCCCCGCACCCGAACGGGAACCCTCCGTGAACCGCCCGCACACCCCGCCGTTCTCTGAGGGACTGCTCCGCCCGGACCCGCGACTCAAGACGGCCAAGAGCCTCGGCGCCCTCGGCTGGGTGGGGCTGGCCCTCGCGGGCGCGGCCATCGTCGGCGTCATCTCTGGGACCAAGAGCCCCGCGCCCCTGTGGGTCTGGCTGCTGGTCACGGTCCCCTTCCTCGTCTTCGCGGCGGTCGGCGTGGCGCTTGCGGGCCGTTTCGTGCGCAATCACGGCTTCGCCGAGCGGGACGAGGACTTCATTGTGGCCCGCGGCGCCCTCTTCCGCAGTGTTGTCTCCGTGCCGTACGGCCGCATCCAGTACTGCACCGTGGAGCAGGGGCCCGTCCTCTCCCGCTTCGGGCTCGCCAGCGTCACGCTGCACACGGCGGCCTCGGACGGCGAGGCCAAGGTCGAGGGCCTGCCGCTCGACGAGGCTGAGGCGCTCAAGGAGCGTCTTGTCGCCCTCGGGAGCTCGCGCCTGGCAGGGCTGTGAGCATGGCCCACGAGCAGGAGCCGCGCGAGCACGAGAACGCTGCGCCGGACGCCCCCGCACGCGACGTCCCCGAGCAGCACGCGCCCGCGCCGGACGCCCCCGCGCCGAAGGCAACGGGCTCCGTCCCCGACCCCTCGGCCTGGCGCCACGTCCACTGGTCCACGCCGCTCTTCCGCTTCTGGCTGCTCATTGGCTTCTTCCTCTTCTCCCACGGCCGGGATGTGCTGGAGGCTGCCATCGAGGGCAAGGGCTTCCACCCGTTCCCCGAGGGCGGCTGGGGCGAGCTGTCCCCACGGGGCATCGCCGTGGGCATCGGCATCCCCGTGCTCATTCTCGGGTTCATGGTCCTCTCGTGGGTCTTCTCCCGGTACTGGGTGAGCGAGGACCACGTCTATCTGCGCCAGGGCTGGCTCTTCAAGGTCCGCAAGCAGCTGCGCGTGGACCGCATCCAGTCGGTGGACGTCGAGCAGCCGTTCCTTCCCCGGCTCTTCGGGCTTGCCAAGCTCTCCTTCGTCACAGCGAACGGGGAGGGCGAGGACTTCTCCCTCGAGTTCGTCACGAAGCGTGAGGCTGAGGCGCTGCGGTCTCGCATCCTGCGTCTCGCAGCCGACGGCGAGGGCCGTGAGGCGCAGAGCCGCGGGGCCGGCGAGTCCGCCGCGGGGGAGGGGGCCCCTGCCGACGGCGCCCCCAGCGCGGCCGCGGCCGCGGCGGCCAGCTCCGGCTCAGATGTCACGGACGTGGCCGTCAACGAGGCGGCGCTCGCGCCCGGCGAGAACGCCGTCGTCCGTCCTGAGGACATCCGCGAGGAGGTCTTCCGAGCGGACCCGGTCAAGGTCATCGGCTCGCGGATCCTCAGTCCCGGGGTGATCTTCATCGGCCTGCTCTATGGCCTCGGTGCCATTGCCGCCGCGCTCCCGTGGGAGATCGCCCGGGAGGTGGCCTCCGGCGTCATGACTGGCGGGCTCGCGGCCGTCGTCGGCGTGGTCTGGAGCGCGTTCAGCTCCATCCAGGCCAAGCTCAACTACCGTCTTGTCAAGACCGGCTCGCAGCTCGCGATGACGCGGGGGATCGCCTCGACGTCCATGCGGGCCCTGAGGACGGAGCGGATCCATGCCGTCACCGTGACCTCGCCGCTGCTGTGGCGGGCGTTCGGCTGGTACCGCGTCAAGATCACCGTGGCTGGCAGCGCCACGGTGGACGACTCCAAGCTTCAGGACATCATGCCCGTGGGCACCTGGGCAGACGTCGAGCGCGTGCTCGCGGCCGCCATGCCCCAGGCGGCGGAGCGCCTTGACGCGTTCATTCCGCATGAGGCGGACGGGCTTCTCCGCCCCAAGCCGGGCCAGCGCTGGCGTGCGCCGCTGGACTTCCCGCGCCTCGGCGCCGGATACGACGGCACCATGTACCTCAGCAGGAGCGGCGCCCTCAGCCGACGCCTCGTCCTCCTGCCGGCCGCGCGCCTCCAGGGCGTCGCGTTCTCCCAGGGCCCGCTCAGCCGCATGACGGGCACCGCGGACGTGGAGCCGAAGATCGCGGGCAGCTCCTTCACGGGCAGCGTCACGGGCGCGGCCGGGCTGCTCGCGCTTGAGGACGCGGAGCGCCTCTTCGCCGACATGAGCCGAGCCTCGGTCCGCGGCGCGCAGGCCTCCCTCCTCCCGGGCCCGCGCGGCCGCAGCACCGCGCCTGAGCCAGCGCCCTCGTCCGAGCCCACGCCGGGCCCTGCCGAGTCCGAGCCCACGCCGGGCACAGCCGCCGATCCCACCCCCGGGCGCCCCGAGTGAAGCCGGGTCGCCTCAAGGTCTCCGTGATCGGGGCCGGCAAAGTGGGCGCCGTTCTCGGGGCGGCGCTGCGAGCGGCGGAGCACGACGTCGTCGCCGTCACCGCCGTGTCCGAGGCGAGCCGGGAGCGGGCCGAGACCCTCCTGCCCCAGGTGCCCGTCCTTCCCGTGGATGAGGCGGTGCGCGCCGCTGAACTTGTCCTCTTCGCCGTGCCCGACGACGCGCTTGCGCCACTCGTCGCCGGCCTTGCCGAGGGAGGCCACATCAGGGCGGGGCAGATCCTCGTGCACACGTCCGGCAGGCAGGGCATCTCGGTGTTCGAGCCCGCCCGTGGGCTCGGGGCGGTGGGCGTGGCCGTCCATCCCGTCATGACGTTCACGGGCATGAGCCTGGACCTCGCCCGGCTCCAGGACGCCGCGTTCGGGGTCACGGCTGACCCGGTGTTCCTGCCGATCGCCCAGGCCCTCGCCGTCGAGATGGGCGGGGAGCCTGTGCTCATCGATGAGGAGGACCGCCCGCTGTACCACGCGGCGCTGGCGCACGCGTCGAACCACCTGACCACGATTGCGGGGCAGTCCGCGGCGCTCCTGGCCCGGGCTGGGGTCGAGGACCCCTCGCGGATGCTCCGCCCGCTCATGCTGGCCTCTTTGGAGAACGCGCTCGCGGCGGGGGAGGACGCGCTGACGGGGCCCGTGGCCAGAGGGGACGAGGACACGCTCGAGGTGCATGTGCGGGCGCTGGAGGCCCTTGTGGACTCGGACCCGGGGGCCGAGGATCTCCTCGGCGCCTACCGGGAGCTCGCCGTGGCGACGGCCCGGCGTGCGCTTCAGGCCGGGCGCCTGAGGGCCGAGACGGCCAGCCGCATCATTCGCAGGCTCACTCTGGGCCCAGTCAAGGAGGACCAGTCGTGACTCGAGTCGTCACCACCGTCGAGGCGCTGCGCGCCGAGGAGGCCCGGCTCGTCCGGCTAGCCCAGGACGCATCAGCCTCCGCGGGGTCGCAGCCCGGGGAGGGAGGGGCTCAGGCTGGGCCGGCCCCCGCGCGTGCTCGGTCCGGGGGAGCGGGGCGGCCAGTCGTGGCCCTCGTCCCCACGATGGGGGCGCTCCACGCGGGGCACGCCGAGCTCGTTCGGCGGGCGCGGGCGGCGGCGGACGTCGTCGTCGTCTCGATCTTCGTCAATCCCCTCCAGTTCGGGGACCCTGCGGACCTCGCCCGGTACCCCAGCACCCTCGAAGCGGACCTGAGGATCCTCGAGGCCGAGGGGGCGGACCTCGCCTTCGCGCCGAGCGCCGCCGAGATGTACCCGTCGGGCGAGCCCATGGTGCGCGTCTCGGCAGGGCGAATGGGCACGGTGCTTGAGGGTGCGAGCCGGCCCGGGCACTTCGACGGCATGCTCACCGTGGTGGCCAAGCTCTTCAACGCGGCGGCCCCTCGCGGCGAGGCCGATTTCCTCGCGTTCTTCGGGGAGAAGGACGCACAGCAGCTGGCGCTCATCCGCCGCATGGCCGCGGACCTGACGATCGACGTCGAGGTGCGCGGGGTGCCGATCGTCCGTGACGCCGACGGGCTCGCGCTCTCCTCGCGGAACCGGTTCCTGTCAGCGGAGGAGCGGGAGCAGGCCTTGGTGCTCAGCCGCGTGCTGGCCGGGCTGCGGCGGGACGCGGAGGCTGGGCGGCCCCTGGGCCTGGAGGCGGCGCGGGCCGAGCTCGAGGCGGCCCCGGGGGTCGAGCTGGACTACCTCGAGCTCGTGGACCCGCAGACCTTCGAGCCCCTGGCTGGCGGGTCCGCCGGTGGCATCACGCGCACCGCAGACACCGACGACGGGTCCGCCTGTGGCACCAGGCGCACCGCAGACGCTGCGGGCGGGATGGCACCGACGGGCTCCCGTGCCGAGGGCGCGGCGCCGTGGGGCGTCGTCGTGGTCGCGGCGAGGGTTGGGGCTGTCCGGCTCCTCGACAACCTGCACCTGTAGGCCCCGCCGATCCGCGGCATGTTCAACCGAAGCACGTCAGGATTGAGCCGGTTCCCTGCGGCCCGGCGCCCCCCACAGGTGCCGCGCTTCACCCAAAGATGTCGCGGTTTGACCGGGCTCTAGGCTGCGAGGGCCTTCTCGATGGCCTGGCGCAGGCTCTCGGGCTCGGTCGTCGGGCCGAAGCGCTCGATGACCTGTCCGTCCCGGCCGACGAGGAACTTGGTGAAGTTCCACTTGATGGCGCCGCCCAGGAGTCCGGACTTCTCGCCCTTGAGCCACGCGAACACCGGGTGCGTGTCCTTGCCGTTCACGTCCACCTTGGCGAACATGGGGAAGCTGACGCCGTAGTTGCGCTGGCAGAACTCGCCGACCTCGGCCTCCTCCCCGGGCTCCTGGCTGCCGAACTGGTTGCACGGGAAGCCGAGGATGGTCAGGCCCTGGTCCTCGTAGTCTTCGTGGAGTTTCTGAAGGCCTGCGTACTGGGGTGTCAACCCGCACTTGCTCGCGGTGTTGACCACGAGGCAGACGTTGCCTCGGTAGTCGGCGAGGTCTTTCTCGGCGCCTTCAAGGGTGGTCGCGGTGAAATCGAAGAGGGTTGTCATGCGTCGAGCATAAGCCTCTTACCTGGTAGTAGGGAAGGGTCGACGACGAGGCGGCCGCCGGCCTCTTCCTCCGCGGCCGCGGCCGCCCCCGTGGGCCTCTCAGCCGGCCTCGCTCTGCGCCGTCTCCCACTGTTCGCGCGTCAGCACGGAGACCCAGCCGTCGTTGTTGATGCCGCGCTCGCTGAGGATGGCCGGGGCCTCGATGTGCGGAGGGAAGCCGGCGGCGCGCGCGGCCTTGAGCGAGCCGACGTTGCCGGCCTTCGCCTTCCAGACGGCGCGCTCGATGAGCCCGCGCCGGAACGCCTCTCCGAGGCCGAGCCGGACGGCCCGTCCCATGAGCCCCCGGCCCCGGAATGCGGGGTGGGTCACGAATCCGACCTCGCCCGTGGGCAGGGGCCGGACCCCGCCGAACCGCTCGGCGTCGGCGCGGGCCAGCTCGAGCTCCTCGGCGTTGTCCACGCCGGAGAATCGGAGGTCGAGCGTGCCCGCGTAGGTGCCGTCCGCCTCAAGGGCCCAGGACCACGTGGGGCCGTCGCCTGCGAGCAGCCCCTTGACGTACTCCTCGGCCATGTCTCGCGTGTACTCGCGGGGGATCGTGGTCCAGGCGATGCTGGCGGCGTCGCGGCAGCGCTCGTAGACGGCGTCGACGTCCTCGAGGCGGTGCTTCCGCAGCGTCAGCCCGTCGTCGGTCAGCGTGGGTGGTTGGGAAAAATCAATCAGCTCCATGATGAAACATTAAGGCAGCCCCAAGCATTTTCCAAACTCCTCTGCGGGACTCGTTACCCTGGAAGGTATGACTGAGACCACACCCGCTCCCGCCGTCTTCGAGGACCGCGACGAGTCCATCCGCATCCAGGACGACCTCTACCGCCACGTCAACGGCCGCTGGCTCGACACCCACGAGATCCCGGCCGATCGCGGCGCCGACGGCTCCTTCCGCGCCCTCCGGGACCAGGCGGAGGAGGACGTGCGGCGCATCATCGAGCGGGCTGCCGAGAGCGCGCAGGATGACGACGACGCCTCGCCCGAGGCCGTCAAGGCTCGGCGCATCGGGGCCCTCTACTCCATGTTCATGGACGAGGAGGCCATCGAGGCCCGGGGCGCCTCACCCCTTCAGCCCGTCTTCGCGGAGATCGACTCCGCCGCGAGCATCGACGAGCTCGTCGAGGTCGCGGGCCGCCTGGCCGCCGCCGGCATCGCCACGTTCGCGGCGCCCTTCGTGAGCATCGACCCGAACAGCCCCAAGGACAACCGCCTCTTCGTCGTCCAGCACGGCATCTTCCTCCCGGACGAGGCCTACTACCGCGAGGACGAGTTCACCGAGATCCGCGAGAAGTACGTCCGCCACCTCGAGGAGTTCTTCGGCCTCACGGGCATCGAGGCCTCGCCGGAGGACGTGTTCCAGCTTGAGACGAAGATCGCCGCCGCGCACTGGGACAAGGTGCGCTCGCGGGACGCCGTCGCCCGCAACAATCCCACGACGGACGCGGACTTCAAGGCCCGATGGCCGCGCCTGCACGCGTGGCTCGCCGCGATGGGCAGCCGCGAGGACCAGCGCGAGACCATCCAGGTCTGGCAGCCGGAGGCCCTCGACGGCGTGAGCGAGCTCCTCGAGTCCGAGCCCCTCGAGACGTGGAAGGCGTGGCTCAAAAACTTCGCCGCCCACTTCGCGGCCCCGTACCTGTCCAAGGCGATTGTCCGCAGCAACTGGGACTTCACGTCCAAGACGCTGTCCGGCACCACGGAGCAGCGGGACCGCTGGAAGCGCGGCGTCGGCTTTGTCGAGGGCGTCGTCGGGGAGGACATCGGCGCGCTCTTCGTCGCCGAGCACTTCCCGCCGGCCGCCAAGGAGCAGATGCTCGAGCTCGTCGACTACCTCGTCCGTGCGTACCGGGAGTCCATCGAGGGCCTGGAGTGGATGTCGGACGCCACCCGCGCCAAGGCGCTGACGAAGCTCGACAAGTTCGTCACGAAGATCGGCTTTCCTGAGGAGTGGAAGGACTACTCGGGCATCGAGATCGTGGAGGGTGACCTCGTCCGCACGGCCATGAACGCCAACCTGGACGAGACGCGGCGGGAGCTGCAGAAGATCGACGACGGCGTCACGGGCCGCGAGTGGCTCATGACGCCCCAGACCGTCAACGCCTACTACATGCCGCCGGCCAACGAGATCGTCTTCCCCGCGGCCATCCTGCGCCCGCCGTTCTTCGACCCGGAGGCGGACGCGGCGGTGAACTTCGCGGGCATCGGCGCGGTGATCGGACACGAGATCGGCCACGGCTTCGACGACCAGGGCTCGCGCTACGACGGCGACGGCCGCCTCGAGAACTGGTGGACGGAGGAGGACGAGGCCGCGTTCCGGGAGCGCACGCGCGCGCTCGTCTCGCAGTATGACGGTCTCCGCCCCGCGGATGCGCCTGAGGCCAAGGTCAACGGCGAGCTGACCCTCGGCGAGAACATCGGCGACCTCGGCGGCCTGGGGATCGGCCTCAAGGCGTACGCCCTCTACCTCCAGAACCGGGGCCTGACGCTGGAGACGGCGCCGGACGTGGACGGCATGCCTGCTCTGCAGCGGTTCTTCTACTCGTGGGCCACGATCTGGAAGACGAAGGCCCGCAAGGAGTTCCTCGAGCTCCAGGTCTCGAGCGACCCGCACTCGCCCGCGGAGTTCCGCGCCAACGAGCCGGCGAAGAACCTGGACGCGTTCCACGAGGCGTTCGGTACGAAGCCGGGAGACGGCATGTACCTCGCCCCGGAGGCGCGGGTTTCTATCTGGTAGACGGGGCCGCCCGGCGCTTCAGGCGCCGGGCGTCTCCTCGGCCGGGGGCTCTGGCCGACGACGAGCCTTCGGCCGCGGGATCCCGCTGCGAATCCCCACGCCGCTGCGCGCGGCCGCCGCGGCGCTTCGGCGCCGTGAAGGGCGGCAGGGGGCGGTCTCCACGCCGGTGGCCCGGCAGAACTCGGCCACCTCTCGGATCACGGGCAGAGGCCCGCGGGTTCCGCCGTCGTGATGAAGGCCCAAGAGCACGCGGACTGTTGCGTTGGTGGCCTCCGCGATCTCTTCGGAGGCGCGCCGGAAGAAGCGCGGGGAGCGCGCGCCGACGAGGAGAAGGGTCGGCACGCTGAGGCCGTACTGGTCCGCGGGGCGGTCGCTCTGCCGGAGCTGCTCGAGCTCTCGGAGGGTGGGCGCGGCGAGGTACTCGAGCTGTGCGCCCGCCGAGGTCCGGGCCGCTGTCTGGATCATGCGGGCCAGGACGGGGAGGGGCAGGCGCGGAAGGAAGGGCACCGTGCCGAGATTCTTGCCCGCGATGGCCGTGGCGAGGGCGAGTCTTCCGTAGGAGAGCGCCGCGTTGGCCTCGGGGAGGTATCCCGTGGGGAAGCTGCCGCCGACGTTGGCGGCGGCGTCGTAGGTGATGACCCCGTCCAGGAGGTCAGGCCCCATGGCGCGGGCTGCGTGGAGGGCCACGGCCCCGCCGAAGCTGTGTCCCAGGAGAATGCGGGAGCCGGTGGCACGGACCACGGCCTCAGCGTCCTCGATCTCCGTGCGCAGAGAGTAGTTCTCCGGCTGAGCGGAGGATGAGCCTCGGCCGCGCCGGTGATAGAAGTGCACCGGCATTCCGGTGAATGCGTGAAGGCGGTGAATGAGGCCCAGGTACTGGTGGATGGTCACCATGGCGCCGTGGACCACGACAATTCCAGGGCCCTCGCCCATTGAGAAGAGCTCAAGCCTTGCGTTGCCCGGGAGGGCGAGAACTCTCTGAGAAAGCTGGTGCTTCACGGTGGGCTCACCTCCAAGAGACGGTTGGGCAAAAACCTGGCCGGCGCATCAAGGGAGCCGACCCCCCGCATGGTGCGGGCGAGGGGCGTTGGGCCCCGGCATCAGACACAGGCAATCTTCCTCCGGTTACCTCAATGCCCCCTGAGAGAAGGGACATGGGCGGTAGAATCAGGGATTGTGACTTCTTCTGATTCCGCATCCAGCCAGACGCCCCCGACCTCCGCGGAGGTCTCCGAGCAGATGCTTGTTCGCCAGGCCAAGCGCCAGCAGCTTGTTGACGCGGGCCAGGAGCCCTACCCGGTGTCCCTGCCCCTGACGCACACGATCGAGCAGGCGCGTGAGGAATTCGGGCATCTCGAGGCCGGAGAGGAATCGGGAAAGCGGGTGGCGCTGGCCGGCCGCGTCGTGTTCGTCCGCAATACGGGCAAGCTGTGTTTCGCGACTCTCCAGCAGGGAAACGGCACGCGGATCCAGGCCATGGTGTCCCTCGCCGAGGTGGGGGAGGAGTCCCTCGCGGCGTGGAAGCAGACGGTGGACCTCGGTGACCACGTGTTCGTTTCCGGGCAGGCCATCTCATCCCGCCGGGGGGAGCTCTCCGTCATGGTGGACGAGTGGCGGATGGCGTCCAAGGCCCTGCGCCCCATGCCGATGATCCACGCGGAGCTCAACGAGGAGACGCGGGTGCGCCAGCGCTACGCGGACCTCATGGTCCGTGACGCGGCCCGGGACATGGTCCGCCAGCGCTCGCTCATCACCCGGTCCGTCCGTGAGACTCTTCACGGGCACGGGTACATCGAGGTGGAGACGCCCATCCTTCAGCTCGTCCACGGCGGCGCCCAGGCGCGCCCCTTCCAGACGCACCTCAACGCGTTCGACCAGCCGATGACTCTGCGCATCGCCACGGAGCTGTACCTGAAGCGCGCCGTCGTCGGCGGCATCGAGCGCGTCTTCGAGATCGGCCGCGTCTTCCGCAACGAGGGGGTCGATTCCACGCACAGCCCCGAATTCACGACTCTCGAGTGCTACGAGGCCTGGGCGGACCAATTCGTCATGGCCGAGCGCATGAAGGAGATCGTCCTCAACGCCGCAGACGCCATTGGCGCCCCGCATCAGATCGAGACGGCCGCGGGCGTGATTGACCTCGACGCCGAATGGCGCTGGGTCTCCGTTTACCCGGGTCTGTCGGAGGCCGTGGGCCGCGAGATCACCCCTGACACGGACCTGTCAGTTCTCCGCGAGATCGCGGATGAGCGCGGCGTTTCTCTCGATCCGGCGTGGAATGCTGAAAAGGCCGTCGTCGAACTCTTTGGCGAGATTGTGGAGCCCACGCTCATCAACCCGACGTTCGTGTGCGACTACCCGCCGTCCGCTCAGCCGCTGGCCCGACCGCACCGGGACAACCCGCGCCTCATCGAGGCGTGGGACCTCATCATCGGCGGCATGGAGCGCGGCACGGCGTTCAGCGAGCTGGTGGACCCGGTCCTGCAGCGCGAGCGCCTCACCGAGCAGTCGCGCATGGCTGCCGGGGGCGACGACGAGGCGATGCAGCTCGACGAGGACTTCCTTCGCGCCCTGGAGTACGGCGCTCCGCCGATGGGCGGGCTGGGGCTCGGCGTTGACCGCCTCGTCATGCTGTTCACGGACGCGGGCATCCGCGAGACCATCCTGTTCCCTCTCCTCAAGCCCGAGGCCTAGACATGGACGCCATCGGCCCCTACGTTGACGTCCTGTTGCCGTCCATTGGCATTTTCTTCATCTTCTGGTTCGTGTATCGCGCTGTCTTGAAGGCAGATCGCGGGGAGCGGGAGGCGTACCGGGAGGCGCGTGAAGAGTACCTCGCAGCTCACCCTGAGGTGCATTCGGCAACAAAGATGGGTGACGCTGATGGAGGCCCGGATAAAGAAGGGCGCGCACCATCCGTTCCTGAGTGAGTGCAGGGAATCGCCGTAACATTCGGGTTGGTTGGTGGCGTTTTAGTGCGCTTTGCATGTAGGGTGTTATGTGCAAGACAAACGCCCTGCCAATCACCGGCGGGCGGAACGCGTGACCAATACATAAGGAGGTAGCCTTATGGCACAGAAGGTTCAGATTATCCTCGAAGACGATCTCTCCGGGGGAGCCGCCGAGGAGACCGTTCGATTCGCCCTTGACGGCGTCGAGTACCAGATTGACCTCAACACCGAGAACGCGGAGAAGCTCCGCGAGGCCCTCAAGCCCTTTATCTCGGTGGCCATGAAGACCAACACCCGCGGGCGCCGCTCGCCGGGCCGCTCGGGTGCCGCTGCGTCCCGTTCGGGGCACACCGCCAAGGTGCGCGCCTGGGCCAAGGAGCAGGGGTTCAACGTCTCGGACCGCGGACGCATCCACCAGGAGATTTTCGACAAGTACGCCGCCGCCCACAACAGCTGAGCGGGCGTACAGGACGCAGTGCGGGGCTGAGGCCCCGCCCGCCGTCGCCAGGCCGGCACCATCCGCAGCACCTAAGCGGACGGTGTCGGCCTTTCTCGTCGCCTCCCGGCCACCCGAGTGATTCCACCGCTTGCGAACAACCCGCAAGAGCGCGGGGCCGGTTGCGTAGAGTCAAAGCCAACGTCAGAGCAAGGAGTGTGCCGCGTGTTTGAACGCTTTACGGACAGAGCCCGCCGGGTTGTCGTGCTGGCCCAGGAAGAGGCCCGCACCCTCAACCACAACTGCATCGGAACCGAGCACATCCTGCTCGGCCTGATCCAGGAGGGGGACAGCATTGCGGCCAAGGCCCTGGCCTCGCTGGACATCACCCTCGAGGCCGTGCGGGAGCAGGTCCAGGACATGATCGGCCCCAGCCAGCAGGGCGCGGGCGGCCACATCCCCTTCACCCCGCGTGCCAAGAAGGTCCTGGAGCTCTCGCTCCGCGAGGCCCTCCAGCTCAGCCACAACTACATCGGCACCGAGCACATCCTCCTCGGCCTCCTGCGTGAGGGCGAGGGCGTGGCCGCGCAGGTCATCGTCAAGCTCGGCCACGAGCTCGGGCAGGTCCGCCAGACCGTCGTCCAGATGATCCAGGGCTACCCGGGCGGCAAGGAGACCGCGGGCGTCGGTGCAGGCGCAGGCGGCGGCCGCGCAGAGGGCCAGCCCGCAGGCTCCACGGTGCTGGACAAGTTCGGCCGCAATCTCACCCAGGCGGCGCGGGACCACAAGCTGGACCCCGTCGTCGGCCGCGAGCACGAGATGGAGCGCGTCATGCAGGTCCTCTCGCGCCGCACCAAGAACAACCCCGTCCTCATTGGCGAGCCGGGCGTCGGAAAGACGGCCGTTGTCGAGGGCCTCGCCCAGGCGATCGTCCGCAACGACGTCCCCGAGACGCTCAAGGACAAGCACCTCTACACGCTTGACCTGGGCTCCCTCGTGGCCGGCTCGCGGTACCGCGGTGACTTCGAGGAGCGCCTCAAGGGCGTCCTCAAGGAGATCCGCACGCGCGGTGACATCATCCTCTTCATCGACGAGATCCACACCCTCGTCGGTGCCGGCGCGGCGGAGGGCGCCATCGACGCCGCCAGCATCCTCAAGCCGATGCTGGCCCGCGGCGAGCTCCAGACCATCGGAGCCACCACGCTGGACGAGTACCGCAAGCACATCGAGAAGGACCCGGCGCTTGAGCGCCGCTTCCAGCCGATCCAGGTCGCGGAGCCGAGCGTCGAGCTCACGTTCCAGATCCTCCAGGGCGTGCGTGACCAGTACGAGGCGCACCACAAGGTGACCATCACGGACGAGGCCCTCGAGGCCGCGGCCTCCCTCGCCCACCGGTACATCTCGGACCGGTTCCTCCCGGACAAGGCCATCGACTTGATCGACGAGGCCGGCGCCCGCCTGCGCATCCAGCGCATGACGCCGCCCGCCGAGCTCAAGGAGATGGACAAGGAGATTGAGGCCGTCCGCAAGAAGAAGGAAGCGGCCATCGACGAGCAGGACTTCGAGGGCGCGGCCAGCCTGCGTGACGAGGAGTCCAAGCTCACGAAGGCGCGCGCCGAGCGCGAGGAGGAGTGGAAGAACGGCGGCTCGGACCAGTCCGCGCTCGTCGACGCCGACCTCATCGCCGAGGTCCTCTCCAAGTCCACCGGCATCCCCGTGGTCAAGCTGTCCGAGGAGGAGTCCTCGCGTCTGCTCGGCATGGAGGACGAGCTGCACAAGCGCGTCATCGGCCAGGACGAGGCCATCAAGTCGATCGCCCGCGCCATCCGGCGCACGCGTGCCGGCCTCAAGGACCCCAACCGCCCCGGCGGCTCGTTCATCTTCGCGGGCCCCACGGGCGTCGGCAAGACCGAGCTCGCCAAGGCCCTCGCGGAGTTCCTCTTCGGGGACCAGGACGCGCTCATCACGCTTGACATGTCTGAGTACGCGGAGAAGCACACCGTCTCCAAGCTCTTCGGTGCCCCTCCCGGATACGTGGGCTACGAGGAGGGCGGCCAGCTGACCGAGAAGGTCCGTCGTCGCCCGTTCTCCGTGGTCCTCTTCGACGAGGTTGAGAAGGGACACCAGGACCTCTTCAACTCCCTCCTCCAGATCCTGGAGGACGGCCGCCTGACGGACTCGCAGGGCCGCGTGGTGGACTTCAAGAACACGGTGATCATCATGACCACCAACCTTGGAACGCGGGATGCCTCGCGTCCGGTCCAGACGGGCTTCCAGTCCTCGACGGACTCGACGACCAACTACGAGCGCATGAAGGCCCGCGTCAACGAGGAGCTCAAGCAGCACTTCCGGCCGGAGTTCCTCAACCGCGTGGACGACGTCGTCGTCTTCCCGCAGCTGACGGAGGAGGAGATCGTCCAGATCGTCGACCTCTTCATCCGCCGCCTGGCCCGCCGCCTCGCGGAGAAGGACATGACCATCTCGGTGACGAACGCCGCGAAGATCCGCCTCGCGAACCTCGGCTACGACCCGGCCATGGGTGCCCGGCCCCTCCGCCGCACCATCCAGACCAAGATCGAGGACCAGCTCTCCGAGAAGATCCTCTTCGGAGAGATCCTCGAGGGTCACCACATCTCCGTGGACGTCAAGGGAGAGGGCGACGACGCCGAGTTCACGTTCAGCTCCGAGCCCCGGACTGCGGAGAACGACGCCGAGTCGGTTGAGGCGCCGGAGGTCGTGGAGCCGATCGACGAGTTCGAGAAGGACACCACGCGGGTGCCGCGGTCCTCGGGCTCGTCCGCATTCCAGGCGCCGGGCGGGCTGTCCGCGCGGGCCGTGGAGAACGAGCGCGGCCCGGGCACGCTGTAGCGGTTCTGGCGCAGCGCTGCGCGGCCGGTAGCGCTCCGGTCTGCTGGGCGTCGTCGGCGCAGCGCTGAGCAAGGCGGGGTCCCCTGTGATGGGGGCCCCGCTTTTGCGTGTCCTCCCGTCCCTACTTGGCCCCCGTCGCGGGGCGGGTTTCGCACGCCTGGCGCGGGATTCTCGCTTCAAAGTCGCCGCCCAACGGGGTGGTGAGGAGGTGGGCGAGGGGGCAGGGGGTGTTGTTGTTGACAGGTTGCAAAGACGAATGATATAAGTTCTTCATCACGAACCTCTCGTGCACGTTCGAGAGGGTGTTGGTGCGAGGGTCGGGTGGCGCAGCTCGGTCGTAGGAGGGGGCTTTGATGACCTTCATGGGCCGCGGAGGCCGGAGGGGTGGCCCGGTGGCATGTGCCCTGGCCGTATTGATGCTGACTGGATGCTCACAGCCGGTGCCAGTGGAGACGAGTCAGGTGAGCAGGGATGCCGTTGTGGATCTCATGAACAGAGACCCCGAAGTGGGGGCGGCTATCAATGTTCTGACGAGCGAATGCGCCCTCAAGTATGGGTGGACTCATGGGGTTCACCTTCAGCATGGCGGCGGCCCCTCGTCAGTGACGGGCGTCCCCGACGTCTGGCGAAGCTCCAAAGAGGCTGAGAGGTGGGGCTACTCCAGTGCTGCGGATGACGATACACCGCGGCCTCAGATGAGTGAATCCCAGGAGAAATCCATTATGGGGTTCTCGTCGAGCGGGCCATCTCAGGATGATGAGCCGAAGACGAAGGTTGCGCTCCCTGGCGGGGCGGTCGTCTCGACGGCGAGTACGGGGTGTCATGCCGAAGCGCAGAAGAAAGTGTATGGCTCCCTGGAGGATGCCCTTCGCCTGACGAACTTCATAAACGAAGTTCTGCCATCCGGACAGAAGGACCTCAGCAAGTATGAAAAGGTGCTGAGAAAGGCGGCGCCAGAATATCAAAAGTGCATGTCCGAGGCAGGCTTCGACATCAAGTTCGGCCAGGCGAGGGATTGGGCCGAGAAGAACGTATCCCCGAAGCGGAAGCCTGGGGAGCGTCCCGCCGGACGTGAGCTGGAGCTGGCGCGTGCTGACGGTGGCTGCCAAGAGAAAGTTGGGCTGGCTCAGAAGCTCGATGAAGCCTACTTCGAGGTGGCCGGGGCGTGGGTTCGGGACAACGAAAAGCGCATCCTGGGCCTGAGGGAGAAGAAGCAAGCGGCGCTTGAGCGGGCCCGGACTGTCTTGGGGTCGCGGTGACGCGCGGCTCGGGTGATTTTCGCGCAGGCCATCACCTCTGCCGGAGGGGTCATCCCGGATGTGGTCCATTCGGATTCAGGCTCGGCCGTGCGCTCAAATTTGTTGACTGAGTTCCTCGCGGTCCTGGGAGTGCGGAAGAGTTTCACTCGTCCGCGAGTCAGCAATGACAACACCTTCAAGGAGTTCGAGTCCGCACGATGAAGTGCCGTCCCGGCGCTCCCGCGGTCTTCCATGGCCTTGCGGATGCCCGGGAGTTCGTGGCTGGGCACGTGAGTTGGTAAGACCGGGAGCATTGCCACCGCGGGGCAGCGCTGAGCAGGCGGGGTCCTCTGTGAAGGGGCCCCGCTTTTGCGTGCCCTCCCGTCCCCCGTTGAGGGGCGGGTTTCGCGCGCTTGGGGCGTGATTCTCGCTTCAAAGTCGTCGCGCAACGGGGTGGGGAGGAGGTGGGCGAGGGGGATGCGGGGCGTTGGTGTTGACTGGTTGCAAGAACGAATGATATAAGTTCTTCATCACGAACCTCTCGTACCTCGTCGAGAGGGGGCATGAGTCCGAGGTTGGGACATGTCGCTCGGCCTCAGGAAGGAGGCAATCGTGGCCTTCATCAACAAGGGAGTCAAGGCAGCATGTGCAGCCATGCTGGCGACCGGCCTGGCCGTTGGGGCATCCACTCCTGCATCGGCCGACTACTTCGAGGCCTTCGATCACGTGAACTACCGGGAGCTGCTGGTTCATGTCGAGGGAAATCCCACCGTGATGTGGGTTCCGCAGAACCGGACCTCCTCGATCAAGAACCAGCGTGATAATACGATCTACGGTCGGAACAACGTCATGTGGGGCGTCTCGACGATTGAGATGACTGCAAATCGCTACGCAGATTACGCGAATCTGTGGGAAGCGAGCGACAAGATCGACTACTTCACCACGTGGTGGGGCTAAGTCACATGAGAAAGAAAGCGCAGGCCGTGGTGGCCATTCTCGCAGTGACAATGTCCGCAACGGCCTGCGCGGCCTTCAAGCAGCCCCTTGATGAGCCGCTTCGTTCGCAGACACGGACCCTCCTGTTGCCTCCGCCGGAGCTCAGTGCGGCACTCGAGAAGTCCCTCAACGAGTGCGCCCGGAAGGAGGGGTGGAGCAAGAAGATTCCCTTTAGCGGTCCCGTGCTCGGTTCCATTGCTGGGTTCAGCGGCATCCTTCCCGAGGAGAAACTCGCCGTCAGGATTGGATACCCGAGCACCGTACGCGAGGAATCAAGCTCGACCGAGGGCATGACGGCTGAACAAAGACGGAGGGTCATTGGCCCCGATGATCCCGCGAAGAAAGTATCCGTGAGGCTGGAAAGATTGGAGGTGAGTGTCGATAGCGAAGGCTGTGTGGCCGAGGCACGCAAGGCCGTGTACGGAGACCTCGTAACCTCCATGCGTATCGAGAACTTCTTTAACGAGGCTCCCCGCACCGCGACAGACGCAATGAAGAGGGCGGAGAAGTCCTTGAAGTCGGCCGCCTACGGGTACGAGAAGTGCATGAAGGCAGCGGGCTACCCGGTCAAGCTCGGCGAGGCGCCCAAGCTTGCCGCTGAGAAATGGGGCCAGTACCGGGCTGATGGCGCGCCCGTCCACGAGGAAGAGAAGGCCATGATCCGTCAGGACGTCGCCTGCCAGAAGGCCGAGAACATCCGCGAGGACGTGGACAACGCCGTTCTCGACGGCCTGGGCTCGTGGGCCCGGGGCAACGAGGAGAAGATCGTCGAGCTGAGCACTCTCACGCAGGAGTCTCTTGAGCGCGCCCGGAAGATTCTGAGCGAGTAAGCCGGGCCTCCCAAGGAATGTGAGCCTCCCCGGCGAGAACAAGGAGAGAACGAGACGCCCACATGAGCACCTCCCGCACACGTACCGCCACGGTGACGCTCCTGCGGATCGTGACCGTCCTGGCCGCGCTGGCCGCCGGGATCGGGCTTGTCCTCATCGGAGTCGGTGCCGTCACGGCAGATCAGTCGGGGCAGCGCCGTGAAGACGCGGCCCCCCGTGCCATCGTGGACACGGTTCAGCGCGCCCAGGTGGTCGAGTCCGTTGCCGCGGACGCCAAGACTATCGACACAGGCGCAGAGCCCGTCCCGTCGCCCGTCGAGGGAAACGCCGTGTTCACCGCAACCGGCGCGGCGGCCGGAAGCGAGGCCAGCCTGGGCGCCGTGGTGGCCGAGGTCAACGGCAGGCCCGTCGTCGTCCTCACAGGGGAGGCGCCCCTGTACCGGACGCTCAAGCAGGGGGACCGGGGGCAGGACGTCGCGCGCGTTCAGGACTCGCTTGCGCTGCTGGGGCGCGCCTGGGGCGTGGAGAGGGGCGTCTTCGGCCCGGAGACGGCCCGCTCCCTCGGGCGCCTGTGGCGGGACATCGGGTACCTTCCCGTCCGCGCGGACGGGTCCGTTATTCCGGCCGCAGAAGGCGACGATGACGCAGCCCTCGTGCGGGGCGAGGCCTTCATGGCGGCCTCGCTGCCCATGCGCGTCCTCACCCAGTGCGGCGTGACTCGGCAGGCCGTCCAGGGCGCGCTGTGCACGGTGGCATCCGGTGGGAGGGAGCTCGTCGTGAACGTGCAGGCCTCGGAGGCGGCGCGGGTCAAGGGGACGGAGAAGGTTGTCATCACGAGCGGGTCCAAGCGCTGGGAGGGGCGTCTCAATGGGCGTGCCGGGACTGTCCCTGACGCCCCGGGCGGCGGTGCGCCGTCCCAGAGCGGCCCGGCATCGCAGAACGGCACCGGGCCTCAGGCCGGCCCGCAGTCCCGGGGCGGTGGGCCAGGGGGGAGCGGCGGAAGCGGGCAGCCCAGCACCCCGCCGGAGAGTGGCCAGCAGAACGGCGGGGGCGCGTTGCCGCAGGCGCCGTCGTCGGCCGGATCCAGCGGACCCGCAGGCCCCGCGACGTTCCGCGTGACCCTCAAGGGGACGGACGCGCCGCCGCCCGCGGGCGGGACGCTCACGGCCACAATCACCATTGCGGAGTCCCCGGCCGACTCGCTCGTCGTGCCGTCCACGGCCGTCCGCCGCGAGGGCGAGCGAGCGTGGGTGAGGACCGAAGCCGGCCAGGACGAGGAGGTCCGCGTCGGGCTGTGCACCGCAGGCCGATGCGCCGTCGAGCCGCGCCGCACGGGAGGCCTGAAGGCGGGGACCCGGATCGTCGTGGGCGAGACACTCCCGCCGGCCACCGAGCCGAAGAGCGAACGGTGACCTCCGAGATCACCCTGCGCGGCGTGTGGAAGCGGTACCCGCCCAGCACCGTGGCGCTCCGAGACGCGGACGTCGACGTGAACGCGGGGGAGGCCCTCGCCATCGTGGGGCCCAGCGGATCGGGGAAGTCCACGCTGCTCGCCATGCTGGGCCTGCTCGAGGCGCCGGATGAGGGGCAGCGCACCATCGCCGGGGTGGACACCGCGGGCGCGTCCGAGCGGGAGCTCACCCGGCTGAGGCGCGAGCACCTCGCGTTCGTCTTCCAGGCGTTTCACCTCGTGGACCACCTCTCCGCGCGGGAGAACGTCGAGCACGCCCTCGCCATCCGCGGGGTGCCGTCTCGGCTGCGGCGGGCGCGGGCCGAGCAAGCCCTGGACTCTGTGGGCCTCTCACACCGCCTGGACGCCCGGCCGCCCACCCTCTCTGGGGGCGAGCGGCAGCGAGTGGCCATCGCGCGGGCCCTCGCCGCGCAGCCGCGAGTCCTCCTCTGCGACGAGCCCACGGGCAACCTCGACACCGCCACGGCCTCCGCCGTGCTGGAGCTGCTGCTCGCGCAGGCGGGCTCGGGCCTGGCCGTCGTCATTGTGACCCACGACCCGGGGCTTGCGGCCAAGTGCAGCCGAGCCCTTCGGGTTGTGGACGGGCAGGTGGGCCATGCTTCGTGAGGCGTGGATCAACGTGTGGCGCCGGCCCGGACGGACCGTGTTCAGCGTGCTGACGGTGCTCATCGGCACCGCCACGCTCGTGACCATGCTCGCCGTGACGCGCGGGTCCGCCCACCGCTCCGCCGAGCACCTCGCCGGGCTGAGCAGCGGCTCCCTCATCGTCAGCGTCCCGGGGCACCTGGGCGGCTGGGAGGAGGACGAGTCCCGCGCCGTTGGGCGGCTGCGGCAGTTGCCCGGGCTCCGCGCGGCCGGCACCTACATGCCGATGTTCGAGGGGCAGCGCCGCGACGTCAGCACCCAGACCAGTCAGGGGCAGACCGGCCACATTGTCACGAGCGCCGAGGGCGTTCAGGCGCGCGGCGGGCGTCTCGTGGCCGGCGGGTGGCCCTCAACCGCGTCACTTCGGGCCGACGGCCGCCAGGTCCTCGTGGGGGCGGGTGCGGCGCGCACGCTCGGCGTGTGGCCGGAGCCGGGGCGGAACCGCCTGCTTGCCGAGGGGCGCTGGGTCACCGTCACGGGGGTTGTTGAGGGGCGCGGGGAGGCCGCCCTCCTCGGCGGCTCCGTCCTCTGGCCCGTGGGCAGTGAGATCATGGCGGACGTCACCACGGACCGCCCCCTCCTCATCGCTGCCGACGACGACGGGCCCGCCGATCACGACCTCGCCGTCTCCGCGTGGCCGTACGAGCCGGAGGCCGCCCGCGTGACCCGGCCCGTCTCGGCGTCGTCGCTCAAGGCGAAGCTGCTCGGGGAGAGCCGCGACATGGTCCTCATCACCGTGCTGGTTCTCTGCGTCTCGAGCGCGGTGAGCGTGTACTCCACCATGCAGTCAGCGGTGTGGGAGAGGCGGCGGCTCATTGGCCTGGACCGGGCCTTGGGGGCCTCGAGGTGGCGCGTGGGCCGGCTGTTCCTGGCCGAGTCCGCCATCACGGGCGGGCTCGGGACGGTCCTCGGGCTCGGGGTGGGGCTGCTTGCGGGGGAACTCGTGGCGCTGGTGCAGGGGTGGCCGCACTTGCAGCCCTGGTGGATCGCGCTGCTGCCGCTGGCAGGGGCGGGCCTGGGGGCGGTGTCCGGGATGCTGCCGGCGGTGGCCTCGACGCGGGTGGACCCCGCCCGCCTCCTCCGGGAGTAGCGACCCTCCACGGGTACCTCGGTGGCCATGGAATAGAACAGCCTCGCGGTCAGTTGAGTGGCGACATGAAGGCATTTGGATTCCTCAGTTTTGGCCACTACGGAACGGGCTCGGGTCCTGGCGATCCCGATGCCAAGCAAGCGTTGCTGGATGCAGTTGAGATTGCAGAGGGCGCCGACGAGATGGGCGTCAACGGCGCCTATTTCCGCGTCCATCACTTCGCCCGCCAGGCGGCGGCCCCCGTGCCGCTGTTGAGCACGATTGCTGCCCGCACGAAGAACATCGAGGTCGGCACCGGCGTCATCGACCTCCGTTACGAGAACCCCCTCTATCTGGCCGAGGAGCTGGCTGCGCTGGACCTCTTGAGCGACCAGCGTCTGGCGATTGGAGTGAGCCGTGGCTCACCCGAGCCGGCCCTGCGCGGCTGGGAAGCGTTTGGCTACACGGGATCCACCGATCCTCGCGGTGCCGACATCGCCCGCCCGAAGTTCGAGCAGCTCATGCGGGCTGTGCGCGGAGAGAGGATCGCCGATGCGGACCCGCAGCAGTACGGCCAAGGGGTGCGCCTGCGCTTGGAGCCGCATTCACCGGGGCTCGACGAGCGCATCTGGTGGGGTGCTGCCTCGAGGGAGAGTGCAGAATGGGCTGCCCGCGAAGGCGTGAATCTCATGAGCTCCACCTTGCTCACCGAGGCCACGGGCGCGGCGTTTGCGGACCTCCAGGCGGAGCAGCTCGAGCGCTACCGCCAGGCGTGGAAGGAAGCAGGCCACACGCGTACGCCGCGAACGAGCGTCAGCCGCAGCATCTTCCCCATCGTGTCCCAGGAAGACCAGCTGATGTACGGGCAGCTGCGGCGAGACACCCGCGATCAGGTGGGCGTCATCGACGGGTTCAAGAGCACGTTCGGCAAGACGTATGTCGGCGAGCCGGACGAGCTCATTGAGCAGCTCAAGGGCGACGTGGCCGTCATGTCGGCGGATACCCTCATGCTGACCATCCCCGCTCAGATGGGCCCCGAGCTGAACCTCAACCTGCTCGGCAACTTCGCCGAGCACGTTGCCCCGGCGCTCGGCTGGGAGCCGAACACCGAGGGTCCCGTGACGGGCTACCCGATCAGCTGACAGCGGCGCCAGGCACGGGGCCTGTCCTGCCCGCGGCCTCACCCTCCCCGCAGGGGCGTCGTCGTCTCCCTCCCCCGCACGGAAGACCGAGCCACCCGCGCGGGAGAGGCGCTCTATCCCCGGACGGCGGACTTGAGCGCCTCCAGGTGGCGAGTGCTGACGCGGTCCGCGTGCTCGGCGTAGTCCTCATGGCGCTTGAGCCAGGCGGCGACGTAGGGGCAGACCGGGACGATCCGGATGCCGTCGGCGATGGTCTGGTCCAGCGCTCCCTTGACGAGCACTGAGGCGAGGCCCTGTCCGCTGAACTCGTCCTTGACGGACGTGTGCGGGAAAATGCGCTGCGTCACGCTGTCGTGCTCGACGTCGACAAACTGGGTGAAACCCGCCGGCTGTCCTGAGCCGTCCACATGGATCTCAAAGGCCGGGAGGCCTTCCTGGTGGCCGACGCTGACGAGCGGATTCTCAACAGTGGGGGACATGATGTTCTCCGTTTCGGTGGGGATGAGAGACGATCAGGTGTCAATGCAGCCAGGCTGGGTTCCGGACGCCGGGGACCCGCCCTATGACTCGGACCCGCCCTATGACTCGGACCCGCCATAGGACTCGGCCGGAACCGGGTGGTGAGACAGGATCGAAATGCGGTTCGTCGCGTTCATCGTGATGGCCAGCCACTGGACGGCCCCGTACTGCTGAGGTGTGAGGAAGCTGTAGCCGAAGATCTGGGCGAAGTCCCGGTCTTCTGCGGGGTGAAGCGTGGTGACGGCCTCGGCGAGGCGCAGCGCCGCCTTCTCCACGTCCGAATAGAGGTCGGACTCCTCCCACGCGGCGAGGAGGGCGCGGCGTTGATCGCTGACCCCTGCCGCAATGGCCTTCTTCGTGTGGACGTGAAGGCAGTAGGCGCAGCCGTTGATCTGGGAGACGCGGAGGCACACGAGCTCGACGAGCTCCGGGGAGAGCCCCGCCGCCCGCGCGTCGTCCCCCGCTGCCTTCGAGAGGGCCCCGATGGCCTTCCACGCGGCCGGGTTGGACTTGTCGAGGTAATAGGACAGCGCACCAGGGGAAGACGGTTGGCTCATGCCAAGAATCCTAACGGCCGGGAAAGGGAGAATCCGCCCCCGGCAGCTCGTCAGAGTGCGGGGGCGGGTGCTTGGACTGAAAGCACTCGGCCCCCAGCGCCGAAGCGCCAGGGGCCGAGGATCCGCGTGATGACGGGGGAGAGCCCCCTGCTACCGCCGCATGATCTTCCGGGCCAGCCAGTTTCCGAAGAACTGCACGATCTGCACGAGGACGATGATGATCGCCACCGCAACCCACGTGAGCTCCGTGTTGAACTGCTGGTATCCGTACATGATGGCGAAGTTGCCGAGGCCGCCGGAGCCGATGGCGCCGGCCATCGCGGACATGTCCACGATGCCGATGAGCAGGAACGTGTACCCGAGGACGAGCGGGCCGAGCGCCTCGGGCAGGATCACCTTGCGAATGATCTGCCACGGCTTGGCGCCCATGGAGCGGGCTGCCTCGATCACGCCGGGGTCCACGCTCATGAGGTTCTGCTCAACGATGCGAGCCACCGCGAACGTCGCGCCGATGGTCATGACGAAGACCGCGGCGTTCGGGCCAATCGTCTTGCCCACCACGGCCTCCGTCAGCGGCCAGACGGCCACGAGCAGGATGATGAACGGGATGGGCCTCACCGTGTTGATGATCAGGTTGAGCACCAGGTGCAGCCCGCGGGCCACGGGGGACCCGCCCAGGATGCCCTTCGGGCGGAGGCAGTACAGCAGCAGGCCGACGATCAGGCCCAGGATGCCGGCGAAGAGGAGCGTCCGGGACACCATGTACAGGGTGTCCTGGAGCGCGTCGAGCAGCGCCGGACGCATCTTGTTCCAGTCCGTGTCATTCGCGGCCAGCGGCACCCAGGTGGAAAGCGCGGTGGTAGTCAGGGAGGCCGTCATGCGGAAAGCTCCTTCACATCGGTCTCGGAGGCGAGGTTGGCGATGAGGCGGTCAATGGCCGCATCGTTCCCCGTGAGGGCCACGGTCAGGGAGCCATAGGACCTCTCCTGCAGTGCGGAAATACCGCCGTAGACCACCTCAAAACGAACCCCGTCCGCGCCGGCGTCGGACAGGATGGTGCCCACGCGGGAGCCGTCCCGGATGGTCACGGTGACCAGACGCCCATCGAAGCGCCTGCGCAAGTGCGCGAGCTCCTCGGCGTTCGGCTCGGAGTGCTCCACGGTGGAGACGAAGGAGCGGGTCGTGGTGGTCTGCGGGTTCGAGAAGATCTCGAACGTGCTGCCGGTTTCCACGACGCGGCCCTTCTCCATGACGGCGATCCGGTCCGCGATGGTGCGCACGACGTCCATCTCGTGGGTGATGACCACGATGGTGATGCCGAGGCGCTCGTTGACGCGCTTGAGGACGCGCAGCACCTCCGCGGTCGTCTCCGGGTCGAGGGCCGAGGTGGACTCGTCCGCGAGGAGGATCGCCGGGTCATTGGCGAGGGCGCGGGCGATGCCCACGCGCTGCTTCTGGCCGCCCGAGAGCTGCTCGGGGTAGTTCTTGGCGCGGTCGGAGAGGCCTACGAACTCGAGGAGCTCGGCCACGCGGGCCTTGCGCTTGGCCTTGGGCCACCCGGCGAGCTCCAGCGGGAACTCGACGTTGCGCTCCACGGTCCGGGACGTGAGGAGGTTGAACTGCTGGAAGATCATGCCGATGTTCGGGCGGATCTTCGCCAGCTGCCCCTCGCTCAGCCCCACGACCTCCTGGCCGTTGACGAGGATGGAGCCGCTCGTGGCGGGCTCAAGACCGTTGATGAGGCGGACGATTGTGGACTTTCCCGCACCCGAGTAGCCGATGATCCCGAAGATCTCGCCCTTCTCGATGCGCAGGGACACGTTGTCCACCGCCGTGACAAGGTTCTTGCCGACCCTGAACTGCTTCGTCGCGTTGGTGAAGACAATGGCGCCCTCGGCGGCGGGCTCGGTGCCCGCCGCCGAGGAGTTGAGAACTGACGACACTGCGCCTACTTCTTCGCGTTCTTGAGCGAGTCCTCGTACTTCTTGAGGACGTCGATCATCTCGGCCTGCGAGTTCTTCGCCTCGACCGAGGTGCCCTTCGACTCCTTCTTCACGGCCTCCTGGACGCGGGAGTCGTGGTAGAGCTCGGCAATCTGCTTGTAGGTCTCGTTGTCCTTGTCTTCCGCGCGGGAGACGAAGCCGTTGACGTACGGGACGGCCGAGGGATCCTTGGGGTCGTCCTTCGCGAGGGCCTTGTTCGGGTCCAGGTTCGCGCGGCCCAGGAACGTGTTGTTCACGACGGCGGCGTCGAGCGAGCTCAGCTGGAGCACGGTCTGGGTGGCGTCAACCGGGGTGACCTTGACCTTGGACTTCGCCTTGTCCACGTCCAGGGTGCTCGGCGCCGTGGTCTCGGAGGTGAGGGTGACGAGGCCCTGGGCCTTGAGGAGGTTGAGCGCGCGCGCCTCGTTGATGGAGTCGTTGGGGATGGCCACCTCGGCGCCCTGCGGGAGGTCCTTCACGGACGTGTGCTTCTTGGAGTACAGGCCCAGCGGGACGATCTCGGTGGGGCCGATCGGCGTCAGTGTGTCGTTCGCATTGACGTTGTAGTCCGCGAGGTACGCGATGTGCTGGAACCAGTTGAGGTCAATCTGCTTCTGCTTCAGCGCCGGGTTCGGCTGCGTGTAGGTCTGGAAGGGCTTGTAGACAATGTTGATGCCCTTCTCCTTCGCGACCTCCTTGAGCACGTCCTGCTGGGGGTTGATGTCCACGATGCCGATCGTGACGGTCTTCGAGTCCTTCGAGCCGCTGGCGTCGCCCGAGGATTCGGAGGGCGAGCAGGCCGCGAGGCTGAGGGCGATGGGGGCTATAGCCGCCGCAGCGATGAGCTTCTTGAGTTTCATGATGTTCCTTGATGTGACGGTCAGCCGCCGCCTGTGTCCACAGAGACGGCTGGAAGTGAACGGTGAGCCGCATCAGTACTGTGGCGGCTCGCAGAGGAAGGGCCCTTCATGTGTGATCGAGGCTGTTCTCTGCGAGGAACCGCCGTACTTGCCGGAGCGCAATCCGCGCCGGCCGGATCTTCATCTGGGGCACCCCACTACGGGAGAGGGTTGCCGCCCGACTAGCCAGAGCTTTGCGTCGGGTCTCTTGATCCTGCTTTTCCTATATTGACCCAGAGGCGGGCGCGTTCACAAATCCGGCCGCCCGCAACCCATACTGGGAGGCATGGCCGCGAAATCCCTCACCCCACCGCACGGACCCGACGCACAGCCGGACGTGGTCATCCGCCGCGCGAGGACGGGGGACGTCGCGGGGATCCGCGCCCTCGTCGCACCGCTCGCGGCTGAGCGCGTGCTTGTGGCCAAGGAGGCCGTCTCCTATTTCGAGTCCATCCAGGAGTTCCGGGTCGCCGAGGACGCCGAGGGGCTTCTTGCCTGCGGCGCCGTCCACGTCATGTGGGAGGACCTCGCTGAGGTCCGCACGCTGGCGGTTGACGGGCGGGCTCGCGGCCAGGGCCTCGGGGGCCGCCTGCTTGAGTCTCTTCTCGACGACGCGCGCAGCCTTGGGGTCACCCGGGTTTTCTGCCTCACCTTTGAGGTGGACTTTTTCGCTCGCCATGGCTTTGAGGTCATGAGCAATCAGGACGACGTCGATCCGGCCGTTTACGCGGAGCTCCTCCGGTCTCACGACGAGGGCGTGGCCGAGTTCCTGGATCTGGCGCGGGTCAAGCCCAACACCCTGGGCAACACTCGGATGATTCGCCGCCTCTCCTGAACGGGTGCTGCGATGCGGTCCCTGGCAGTGGGCTGGCCGCACCCCGGGGATTCACCGGGGTGCTTGCGGGAATCGTCGCCACGGGTCTAGGTTGAAGAACAAGAGCGCTGACCGGACTGGCGCCGCCGGAATCATCACGGTGATTCAGGTCTTTCTTCAACAGAAGGAGACGCACATGGGTTTCGAAGACATCAAGAATGGTGCCAAGGACGCGCTCGGAAACGCCGCCAACGGCGAGGGCGGTCTCAACGGAGCTGTCGACGGTCTGCAGGAGCAGCATGGCGACAAGCTCGGTGGCCTCAACGAGAAGGTCGACGGTCTGCAGGAGCAGCACGGCGACAAGCTCAACAAGGCCGGGGACTTCCTCAAGGACAAGCTCGGCAACAACGAGTAGTACTCCGTGCCGTGAGAGCGGCGTCCCGGTGCAGGCCGCGCACAGTCACGCAGCGGCTCACCCACTTCTTTTCGTGCAGCGGCGGTTCCCGTTTGGGGGCCGCCGCTTTCACGTCCCCATGGGGTCCGGCCCTCGGCCTTGCCTGACCTCCGGCCCGGCGAGCGTTTCGGCCTTCGCAGCCCCGTTGTCACGGGGGTTCGGCGCGCAGGCACTCGCCACGCCTACAGCGTCACCCGGTCCCCGTCCTGCGTCACCATGCCCTCCCTGATGAGGTCCTCGAGGCATTCCTCCACGCGGCTTGGCTCAGGGGAGGGCTGGACCGAGCCCACAACGGCTTGGATCGTCGTCGTCCGCGCGTCCCCGTCCTCCCGCTCCCGCAGATGCCCGACGATCGCCCCGCGGATCTGCCGTTTCGTCCCCGCCCACGGCTGGCCCTTCGGGGTGTAATGCGGCTCGGGCCGCCCCGCCGCAATCCACGCGCAGTCGTCGAGGAGAGGGCAGTCCCCGCACCGCGGCGAGCGCGCCGTGCACACCAGCGCCCCCAGCTCCATGACGGCCGCGTTGTACCTCGGCGAGAGCCCGCTCTCCTCTGACGGGAGGAGCTCGGCGGCCAGCGCCATCTCCCGGCGCGTGAGGCTCGGCTCCGGCAGGGCGTGCCCCGTCTCCCAGCGGGCGTGGACGCGCCGGATGTTCGTGTCGACGACGACGGCCTGGCGGCCAAACGTGAACGCCGCGACGGCGGCGGCCGTGTACTGGCCCACGCCGGGGAGGGTGAGGAGCTCCTCCTCGGTGTCGGGGACCTCGCCGGCGTGGTCCTCGACCATGGCCACGGCCGCTGCGTGGAGGCGCCGGGCCCGCCGCGGGTAGCCGAGACGGCCCCAGGCCCGGACCGCCTCAGCCTCGGGGACGGACGCGAGGTCGGCCGGACGGGGCCAGCGCGTCATCCACTCCGCCCAGATGGGGGCCACGCGGGCGACGGGGGTCTGCTGCGACATCACTTCGCTGACGAAGACGCCCCACGCGGTGGTGCCGTCGTGGCGCCAGGGAAGGTCTCGCTCGTGGTCGTCGAACCAGTCGAGGAGGCGGCGGTGGAAGGAGTCGAGGCGGGCGGCTGTCGGGGTCACCGTTCAAGCCTATGCGGGAGGGGCTCTGAAGAGGCGGCCAGGTTGGCCGCATAGACTCGTGCGGAGAGCCGCCCGCCCGGAGGAAAGCAGATCCATGCCCCGTTTGTCGCCTGCCGTGTACCGCCGCCGACGCATCGCAGCCGTCATTGTGCTGCTCCTGCTCGTGGCCATCGTGTGGGGGATTGTTGCGGGCATTGTGGCGCTCGTTCGCGCGGCGGGGAACAGTGCGCCCTCGTCTGCGCCGGCCGCCGGGCCCACGGCCTCCGCGACTCCGTCCGCCCCGAGTTCTGCCAGCGCGGCGCCGAGCGCGAGTGGAGCCGAGTACCCCCTCTGCTACGACCAGTTCGTGCAGCTGGAGGCCAAGCCGGACAAGGAGGCGTACGGCCCCAAGGACATGCCCGTGTTCGAGCTGAAGATCACCAATATCTCGAGCGAGGCGTGCGTGGTCAACGTGGGCACCAAGGTCATGGACTTGAGCGTCCTCAACGGCTCCCAGAAGGTGTTCTCCACGACTGTCTGCCGCAAGGACGCGAAGGACCTGTACAAGAACATCCAGCCCGGGAAGTCGGAGACGGCGCGTTTCACGTGGAATCGCGGCAAGTCTTCGGGCTCGTGCTCGGCGACGGCCGCTCCCGCGGACCCCGGCACGTATCAGCTGGTGGGGACGCTCGGGAAGGTGTCCTCGGCGCCGAAGACGTTCCAGCTCAACGCCCAGTAGCCCGGGTCTGGCGGTGGCGGGCACCCCCGGGGCTCGCAGGCCGCGAGCTGGAGGGTGGCGCTCAGTTGAGGCGAGGGGCCTAGTAGTGCTCGAAGAAGTTGAGCTCTGCCATGCGGGAGAGGGTCTCCCGGACGATCCTGGCCCGTTGCTCCCCGACGCCGTCCACGCTCATGAGCTCCTCGGTGGAGGCTGCGAGGAGGCCCTGGAGGCCGTCGAACCGGGCCACGATCCGGTCTGATACGCTCCGCGGCAGGTTGCGGATCTGCCCGAGGATGCGGTGCCCCCGGGGCTGAACGAGCCTGTCGAGCGACTGCACACTGGACTCGACGCCCAGGATGGCCGCGACCTTGCTGAGGTCCACGAGCTCGGCGCTTGTGAGCTCGGCGAGTGCGGCGAGCTGATCCGCGATGACCTTGGCTGTGGCCTTGGCCGCCGCGGCCTCGGCCTTGGGCGAGGCGGGCTCCTGGGGGGCCTTCGGGGCTGCGCCGGCCGTGGTCGGCTGGGCGGAGCTTGAGCCCTCCGCCCCCGGGTGGGCGCGGTCATGAATGTCCAGGCCTGCGTAGTCCCGTAGGAGGAGCTCGGTGTTGCCCTCGGTGCCGGAGGCGAGCTCCTCGAGCTGGAGCGTCACGAGGCGGCCTTCCGCGCCGAGCTCGAGCGTGTACGTGGAGATCTCGTGGATGATGCGGCGCACCATCTCCTGGCGCTGCACGGCGGTGGCGAGCTCCCGCACCGAGACGGTGGCCTCGAGCTCCTGCTGGGTGAGGTGGTGCATGACGGACTCGAGGCGCTCGCGGTACCGCTCCAGGGTGTTGAGGGCCTGGTTGGCGCGTTCGAGGATGAGTTCGGGGCGGTCCAGTGCGTACCGGGTGCCGTCTGTGAAGAGGGAGATGATGTTCATCGACGCGGAGACGGTGATGACGGGCATGCCCGTGGCCAGGGAGGTCTGTTCCGCCGTGCGGTGCCGGGTGCCCGATTCCGTGGCCGTCGTGGCGGACTGGGGCAGGAGATGGACGGCTGCGCTGCGGATGCGGGAGCCGTCCCGGCTGAGGACGATTCCGCCGTCCATCTTGGCGAGCTCTCGGAGACGGGCGGGGGTGAATTCGGTGTCGATGACGAACCCGCCGTGGGAGATGCTGTCAATCTCCGGGCCTTCCCCCAGCACGATGAGTGCTCCAGTCCGGCCGCGCAGGATGCGTTCGAGCCCCTCCCTCAGCGGAGTTCCGGGGGCGACTCGCTTGAGGGTCTCACGGAGGAGGGAGTCTCGCTGGGTGGACTCATTCGCAGATGGCATGGGGACTTTCTTGGGGTGGTTCGTGCGAGCCGGGGCCGCTTGTCCGAGGCGCAAAGGCCTCCCCGTCATTCTAGGCTCCGGGCGGTGACGGCCAGAACAATTTGGCGGGGGCTAGAACAACAGCTGCATGGCCTCAGACAGCGTGGAGACCTCCTTGACGGCCATGCCCGGCGGCAGTGTGCCTGGTCCGTCCGGGCTGGCCGGGACAATTGCGTGTGTGAAGCCGATCCGCGCGGCCTCTTGGATGCGCCGGCTGATGCCCGGCACGGGACGCACCTCCCCGGCGAGGCCGACCTCGCCGAACGCGATCATCCGCTCGCGCAACGGCGTGTTGGTCTTGGCGGAGGCCACCGCGAGGGCCACAGCGAGGTCTGCGGCCGGCTCCGAGAGGCGCACGCCACCCACCGTGGCCACGTAGGCGTCCTCCTTGGAGAGGGACATCCCCGCCCGCTGCTGGAGCACGGCGAGGATCATGGACACGCGGGCCCCGTCCATGCCGCTCGTGGCGCGGCGCGGCTGGGCGGTGGGGCTCTCCGCCACGAGCGCCTGGACCTCCGCGACAAGTGGGCGCCGCCCCTCCAGCGTCACGCAGACGCACGTGCCCGGGACGGGCTCCCGCGTGCGGGAGACGAAGAGGCCGCTCGGGTCGGTGATCTCGACGATTCCGGTGTCCGAGAGATCGAAGCACCCGACCTCGTCCGTGGGGCCGTACCGGTTCTTGACCGCCCGGAGCAGGCGGAGGCGGGAGTGGCGCTCTCCCTCGAAGTGCAGGACAACGTCCACGAGGTGCTCCAGCAGGCGCGGGCCCGCGATGGAGCCGTCCTTGGTCACGTGGCCCACGAGGAGCGTGGTCATGTCCCGCTCCTTGGCCGCGCGAATGAGGGAGGACGCCACCTCTCTCACCTGCGAGAAGCCGCCCGCGGAGCCGTCCACCTCCGTGGACGCGAGGGTCTGGACCGAGTCCACCACGAGCAGGGAGGGCGACACCGCTTCCACGTGCCCGAGGGCCTGGGAGAGGTCTGTCTCCGCCGTGAGGTGGAGGGTGTCCGCGTGGGCAGAGATTCGCTCGGCCCGGAGCTTGACCTGGGCAGCCGACTCCTCACCCGTCACGTACAGGACTTTGCGAGGGGCGTCTCCGGAGCCGCGGGCCGCCCGCGCGGCGACATCCAGGAGCAGGGAGGACTTGCCCACCCCAGGCTCACCGGCCAGGAGGAGGACCGCGCCAGGGACGAGGCCGCCTCCCAGGACGCGGTCCAGCTCCCCGACGCCCGTGGCGACGTAGTCCGCCGCCCGGGCGTCCACCTCCGCGATGGGCAGGGCAGGGGCGCGGACCTTGGCCGCGGCCGTGGTGCGCCCGACCGTGGCGGCCGTCTCTTCAACCGTGCCCCAGGACTGGCACTCAGGACAGCGGCCCACCCACTTGACGGTGGACCAGCCGCACTCGGTGCAGGTGTAAGCAGTGGAGGGCTTGGAGCCCCGCGAGGTCTTCGATGCCATGACTCAAGCCTTCCATGAGGGGTGGACACGATCAGCGTGCACGGTGGCGGGGAGCCGAGATCCCCCGCTCAGCGCCCACGGAGCCCAGACGCGAGCCCCGCAGAATCCAGGCGCTGTCTCTGCCGGGCGGCGAGGCCCGCAGCGCAGGGCCCTACGGCGCGGGCGGCAGGTCCGGCAGGTGCTCCCGGGCCTCGTCGTGGCTCAGCCCGCTCGCCTCAAGGAGGTCCACGATCATCGGGCGCAGAATGAGCACAAGTGTCTCGCCCTCGAGGGACCGGATGCCGAGCTGCTCCGGCGAGAGGCGGCTTGCGACGTCGTTCAATCCGAGGCGAGCACGCCGCATCTGACGGTTCCGCACCCCAGCCGACGCCTCCCCGAGCCCGAGGGCGAGGGCCTCCACCGACTCGGCCGTGAGCTCGATGATGTGACTCAGCTCCCCCTCCGTCTCCGGGGGCATGGACGCGTGGGTGATGGCCGACGACAGGCGCCGTGCGAAGATCCGCGCGTTGCGGATCGCGAGGTCCAGGTAGTTCAGCGACTCCCTCAGCTCCTGGATCTCCGTACGGTGCCGGAGGTACAGGGGTGAGATCCGGGAGATCTCGCGTGCCTGGGCCACGGCCTTGTTCAGCTTGTCGAGGGTGGGCTGCATGCCCCTGGCGCGAATGAGCGCGTGCCAGGCCATCCTGGAGTCTGCGTATGCAAGCGCGCCCGCGCACTCCCGGAGCACGCCCGCGAACTCGTTGAGCGCGTCCCGGACCTCCGAATGGGACTGCTTCCGCGGGTCCTGCGGCCAGAGCGCCACGATGATGAGGGCAAACGTGCCTCCGACGACGGCGTCGAGACTCCGCGTGAACGGGCCGCCGTCGGGCGCCGGAAGCAAGATGACCAGGAGGGACTGGAGACCCATCTGCGTGGTCAGGATCGAGGAGGGGTCCAGGAATCGGGCCAGAAGAATGGAGATCATGAGGACAAGCGCCGCCACCCAGAGGCCCGTGCCGGCCACCGTGTGGAGGAGCTCGCCGATGAGGATGCCGAGCGTGCAGCCCGCGCTCACCTCGATCACCCGCGAGATGTGGGAGTCGACGCCGAACCCGAGCGCGATGAGCGAGCTCGTCGCCGCGAAGAGCGGCCCGGAGTGGCCCAGGACCATGTGCGCGAAGAAGTATGCGGAGACGGCGCAGATGGTCATCTGCACCGCGGGCATGAATCCCCTCTGCATGCGGCGGACGCCTTGCGCGGCCCATCGACGGGCGGCCTCCGGGGCGCGGTGGACGCTCGCGAGGAAGCCCTCTGATCGGGGAGCGGTGGCGTCCGCAGTGGAGGGGTGCACGGAACCAGTCTAAGAGACCCGGATGTGGAGAGGGAGGGTACCGTGCGACGGCCTCAACCCGAGGAGGCGCGAGGAGTTCACCCAACGTTCACCCGCCGCGGTTCGCCCATTCACCTGACTCCCATAGCTTCAAGAGGTAACGCTCGGGGCACATGGCGCTCCGTGTAGGTCACTCACAAAGGATGTTTTCGTGAAGGCAATTCGTTTTGGCCGTGCTGCGGCTGTTCTCTCCGTCGCCGCCGTCGCGCTGACCGCGTGTGGTTCGGACAACCCCTCGGGCACGTCCAACGGCAACACCGCCCCCTCCGGTTCCAACGTCTCCGGCCAGATCAAGGGCATCGGCGCATCCTCGCAGAAGGCCGCCATGCAGGAGTGGATGACCCAGTTCCAGTCCGCCAACTCCAGCGCCAAGGTCGACTACTCGCCCGACGGCTCCGGTGCGGGCCGCAAGGCGTTCATCGCCGGCGGCGCCCAGTTCGCGGGCACCGACTCCTCCTTCAAGGACGAGGAGCTCGCCTCCGTCAAGGCCACTTGCGCCTCGGGCATCATCGAGGTCCCCACGTACATCTCCCCGATCGCCATGGCGTTCAACGTCCCGGGTGTCAAGGAGCTCAAGCTGGACTCGGCCACCGCGGCCAAGATCCTCCGCGGCGACATCACCAAGTGGAACGACCCGGCGATCGCCAAGCTCAACTCGGATGCCAAGCTCCCGGACCTCGCCATCACGCCGGTCCACCGCTCCGATGACTCGGGCACCACCGAGAACTTCACGGACTACCTCAACAAGACGGCCCCGGATGTCTGGAAGGACGAGAAGGCCCAGGCGTGGCCCTCCTCCCTCAAGGGCGAGGCTGCCAAGGGCACGGACGGCGTCATCTCCACGGTGAAGTCCACCGAGGGCGCGGTCACCTACGCTGACGAGTCCGCTGTGGGCGACCTCGGCGTCGTCGCGTTCAAGGTCGGCGAGGAGTTCGTCAAGCCGAGCGCCGAGGCCGCCACGAAGGCCCTGGACGCCTCGAAGCCGAAGCACGAGGGCTCCAAGACTGACCTCGCGCTCAAGCTCGACCGCACGACAACCGCCTCGGGTGCCTACCCGGCGATCCTCGCCTCGTACCAGGTGTTCTGCTCCACGTACAAGGACGCCAAGACGGCTGACACCGTCAAGGCCTGGGCCAAGTACGTTGTCTCCGAGGAGGGCCAGAAGGCCGCCGCGGACGCAGCCGGCTCCGCTCCGATCTCCTCCGAGCTCTCCAAGAAGGCCACCGCCGCTATCGACACGATCAAGGCGGGCTAGCAGCCCCCTCGCAGCAGGGGAACGCCGCGGTGCACGCGATCATCGCAGGGCACCGCGGCGTTCCCCGTCTGTCGCAGCGGCCCTCGGGTGTCGCCCACTTCGACCGAAAGTTACTCCTGTGTCTTCTACGACAGCATCGACGCGCCGACAGCCCGCCTCCGGGCGGGCCGGGGACAAGGTCTTCAGCGGCCTGTCTCTCGGCGCCGGCATCCTCATCCTCATCGTTCTGGCCTGTGTCGCGATCTTCCTCGTCGTCCAGGCCTGGCCCGCCCTCATAGCCCCCGCGAGTGCGTCCACGGGCGGGGCCGGATTCCTGGCCTACGTGTGGCCGTTCGTCGTTGGCACCGTCGTGGCGTCGCTCATCGCGCTGCTCCTCGCGACGCCCATCGGCATCGGCGTGGCTCTCTTCATCACCCACTACTCCCACCGTCGCGTGGCCAACGCCCTCGGGTACGTCATCGACCTGCTGGCCGCCATCCCCTCCGTCGTCTACGGCGCGTGGGGCATCGCGTTCCTCGCACCGAACCTCAAGGGCCCCTACGAGTGGCTCGCTGAGAACATGGGGTGGATCCCGATCTTCGCGGGCCCTGCCTCTCAGACGGGCCGGACCCTCCTCACAGCGAGCATCGTCCTCGCCGTCATGGTTCTGCCGATCATCACCTCGATCTCCCGCGAGCTGTTCCTTCAGGTTCCGCGCCTCCACGAGGAGGCCGCGCTCGCGCTCGGCGCCACGCGCTGGGAGATGATCCGCATGTCGGTCCTCCCGTTCGCCCGCCCCGGCATCATCTCCGGCGTCATGCTCGGCCTCGGCCGTGCGCTTGGCGAGACGATGGCCGTGACGCTCGTCCTCTCCTCGGGCGCGCTGACGGCCAGCCTCGTCAAGGCAGGAAACCAGACGATCCCGGCCGAGATTGCGCTCAACTTCCCGGAGGCGTTCGGTCTCCGCATGAACGAGCTCATCGCGGCAGGCCTCGTCCTCTTCGTCATCACGCTCGCGGTCAACCTCGTTGCCCGCTGGATCGTGACCCGCCACAAGGAATTCTCGGGGGCTAACTGACATGTCTCACAGCATTGACCAGCGTACGGCGGCGCTTCAGTCCCGCCGTGGCAGCCTGACCCGGGGCCGCCTGGCCTCGTGGATTCCTTGGGCGGTCGCCGCCGGGGCCATCGCCGTGGCCTTTGCGGCCAAGGCGCTCCTCGGCGCGGGCCTGTTCTTCACGGGCGTCGTCGCCGGAGTCCTCTTCATCGGCGCGCTGTACTTCGTGGCTCGAGGCGTGGAGGGGCACCGCAAGGCGACTGACCGCTTCTTCCGCAGCATCATGTGGGGCGCGTTCATCGTGGCGCTCCTGCCCCTCGTCTCGGTTCTGTGGACCGTGCTCCAGAACGGCCTGCCGGGCCTCCTTGAGCCCGGGTTCCTCTCCTCCTCGATGAACGGCGTCTCGGGCGTCGCTGACAAGAAGGCCGTGGAGAACGGCGCCCCGGTCCTCGGCGGCGCCTACCACGCGCTCGTCGGCACGGTCCTCATCACCCTGTGGACCACGCTCATCTCGGTGCCGATCGGCCTCCTCACGGCCATCTACCTCGTTGAGTACGGCCAGGGCAACAAGCTCTCGCGCGGCATCACGTTCTTTGTGGACGTCATGACGGGCATCCCGTCCATCGTCGCGGGTCTCTTCGCCGCGGCGCTCTTCGCGGCGATCGTCGGCCCCGGCACCCGCATGGGCATCGTGGCCGCCGTGGCGCTCTCGGTGCTCATGATCCCCGTGGTCGTCCGCTCCACGGAGGAGATGCTCCGCGTGGTGCCCAACGAGCTGCGCGAGGCCAGCTACGCGCTCGGCGTGCGCAAGTGGCGCACCATCATGAAGGTGGTCATCCCCACGGCGATCTCTGGCATCGCGTCCGGCGTCACCCTCGCCATCGCGCGAGTCATCGGTGAGACGGCCCCGATCCTCGTGACCGCGGGCATGACGAGCCGCATCAACGCCAATGTGTTCAACGACTGGATGGCGTCCCTCCCGGTGTACATCTACCAGTTCATCCAGAACCCGCTGAACCCCTCCTACGCGGAGCCGAGCACGCAGCGCGCATGGGGAGCGGCGTTGCTGCTCATCCTGCTCGTCATGCTGCTCAACCTCCTCTCCCGCGCCATTGCCACGTTCTTCGCCCCCAAGGGCGGACGCTGACGCTCGCCGCCCCGCGAGCCAGCCGTCCTCGAGTCACAAAGGATTCACGAATGTCCAAGAGCATCGACGTCACCGACCTCAACGTCTACTACGGCAAGTTCCTTGCCGTTGAGGGCGTGACGATGAACATCGCCGCCCGCTCCGTGACGGCCTTCATCGGCCCGTCCGGCTGCGGCAAGTCCACGTTCCTCCGCACCCTGAACCGCATGCACGAGGTCATCCCGGGTGCCTACGCCGAGGGCAAGGTCCTCCTCGACGGGGAGGACCTCTACGGCCCCGGCGTCGACCCGGTCAACGTCCGCAGCCAGGTGGGCATGGTGTTCCAGCGCCCCAACCCGTTCCCCACCATGTCCATCCGCGAGAACGTCCTCGCGGGCGTGAAGCTCAACAGCAAGCGGATCTCGCGTTCGGACGCGGACTCGCTCGTCGAGGAGTCCCTCCGCGGCGCCAACCTGTGGAACGAGGTCAAGGACCGCCTCGACAAGCCGGGCTCCGGCCTCTCGGGCGGCCAGCAGCAGCGCCTCTGCATCGCCCGCACGATCGCGGTCAAGCCGGACGTCATCCTCATGGACGAGCCGGCCTCCGCGCTCGACCCGATCTCCACGCTCGCCATCGAGGACCTCATCCACGAGCTCAAGACCGAGTACACCGTGGTCATCGTGACGCACAACATGCAGCAGGCCGCCCGTGTGGCTGAGAAGACCGCGTTCTTCAACATCCAGGGCACCGGCAAGCCGGGCAAGCTCATCGAGTACGACGACACCTCGAAGATCTTCAACAACCCGTCCAACGAGCAGACCGAGGCATACGTCTCCGGCCGCTTCGGATAACGCCTCCCTGACGGCGTCGCGAACGACGTCCGCATGACACACGAAGGCCCGCCCTGAGAGCGCCCAGGGCGGGCCTTCGTGCATTCTGCCCGGCCGGAACGGTGCCGGGCGGGGCTCAGACGCCGGCGGGCTCGAGCGCCTCGGCGGGCGCGTCCGTCGTCGCCCTCTTGCGGCCCAGGGACTTGAGGACGATCACCGCGACAGCAGAGACCACGGTTCCCGCGAGGACCGACAGAAGGAACTGCAGGGCCGTCCCGTCCATGGCGAAGAACACCACAGCGCCGCCGTGCGGCGCGCGCGACATGGCACCGAGCCCCATAGACAGGGCGCCCGTGACCGCGCCGCCCAGCATGGTGGCCGGAATGACGCGCAGGGGATCGGCCGCCGCGAACGGAATGGCGCCCTCGGAAACGAAGACCGCGCCGAGGAGCCACGCGGACTTGCCGTTCTCCCGCTCAACCGGCGTGAAGAGGGCCGGGCGCACCGCCGTGGCCAGCGCCAGGGCGAGCGGAGGCACCATGCCGGACGCCATGACCGCAGCCATGATGAGCAGCGGCGCCGTCTGGCCCGGTGCCGCGGTGCCGAGGGCAGCCACAGCGAACGAGTACGCGACCTTGTTGACCGGGCCGCCGAGGTCGAAGCACATCATGAGGCCAAGAATCACGCCGAGAAGCACGGCAGACGTGCCGCTCATGCTGGAGAGCCAGTCGTTGAGGCCCTTCGTCAGTGCGGCGATGGGGCCGCCCAGGACGAGCAGCATCAGGCCCGACGCCACGATGGACGCCACGAGGGGGATGACCACAACGGGCATCAGTGAGGCCACCGCCCGCGGGAAGCGGCGCGAGCCGAGCCACGAGGCCACAGCGCCCGCGAGGAGACCGCCCACGATGCCGCCGAGGAAGCCGGCACCCATGAACCCGGCGACCGCGCCGGCGACGAAGCCCGGCGCAATGCCCGGCCGGTCCGCCATGCCGTAGGCGATGTAGCCGGCCAGCGCGGGGACGAGGAAGCCCATCGACAGGGCGCCGATCTTGAACGCGACCGCGCCCAGGTACGCCCCCAGGGCGCCGAGCGGGGCGTGCTCCGGGATCTCCGTGGGCAGGTTCCACAGCGAGTTCTCGAGGACCATCTTGTCCGCGAACGAGGTGATCTCGTAGCTGCCGAGGAGGAAGCCCAGCGCAATGAGAAGGCCGCCACCTGCCACGAACGGGATCATGTAGCTCACGCCGGTCAGGAGGACGCGCTTCATGCGCCCGCCGAGCCCCTCGGTGCGGTCGGAGGCCGCGGACTCGTCCGCTCCTCCTGCCGCGGGAACGCGCCGCGCATTCGGGTCGGTGGACGCGGCGACGGCCTCCCGGATGAGCTCGGCCGGCTCGTCGATGCCTCGCTTGACGGGGCTCTGGATGACGGGCTTGCCGGCGAAGCGGGCCCGATCGCGGACGTCGACGTCCACGGCGAAGATGACGGCGTCCGCGTCCCGGATGATCGCGGGGTCCAGCGGGGTGACGCTGCCTGAGCCCTGCGGCTCCACGTGCAGCTCCACGCCCGCGTCTTCGGCGGCCTGGGAGAGGGAGTCGGCCGCCATGAACGTGTGGGCGATGCCCGTGGGGCAGGCGGTCACGGCCACAAGCTTGGGCTTGTGCGCGGGGGCGGCATCGGCGCGCGCGTCCGTGTCCGGGGCGGCGCTGGGCGCGGCGGCCTGCGTCGTCGTCCGTGAAGAGGAGCCGACGACGCCGGCTTGCGCGGGGGAAGACCCGGGGCGTTCCCCGCTGACCACAGCCTCGACGAGCGCGACGAGCTCCTCGCGGCTGGACGCCGAGCGCAGGGACTCCCGGAAGTCCTTGCGGACGAGGCTGCGGGCGAGCGTGGAGAGGATCGCGAGGTGGGTGTTGTCGGCGCCGGCGGGGGCGGCGATGAAGAAGACGAGGTCCGCGGGGCCGTCCTTGGCGCCCCAGTCGATGCCGCGCGGAAGGCGGGCGAAGCCGAGCGTGGGCTCGAGGACGTGCTCGGAACGGCAGTGCGGGATGGCGATGCCGCCGGGCACGCCGGTGGCCGTCTTGGCCTCGCGGGCGAGTGCGTCGGCGTACAGGCCCTCCGCGTCGCTGGCGCGGCCCGAGGCGGCGATCCGGTCAGCGAGGGCGCGGATGACGTCGGGGCGGTCGGGGCCGAGGTCCTCGTCAAGGGAGACGAGGTCTGGGGTGATGAGGGTGCTCACTGGGTCGTCCTTCGTTCAGGCGTGCCGGTCCGCCGGGGCGGGGGCGACGGGTCGGGTGGTGAGTTCGTGGGTCATGACGGCGTGCTCAGCGACGTCGCCGGGGGAGGGGATGGTGGTTCCGGGGAGGCTGGCCGCCGCGGAGCCGTAGGCCACGGCCCGTCGCAGGCGCGCCTCCGGGCTCGCCCCCTCAAGGGAGGCGAGGAGGTAGCCGGCGAGGCTCGAATCCCCGGCGCCGACGGTGGAGCGGACGGTGACGGGGGCGTGGACCGCGTGGATGGCGCCGTGTCCCGTGACGAGGAGAGCCCCGTTGCCGCCGAGGGTTGCGAGGACCTCCGGGATGCCCCGGCGCACGAGGTCCGCGGCGAGCTCAGCGGCTGCGGGGGGCGCGTCCTCGACCCCGTCCGAGGGCACGCCCGCGAGGAGGGCGAGCTCTTCCCCGTTGGGCTTGATGAGGTCCGGAAGCTCCTCGGCGGCCCGGCCGGGATCGAGGGCCGCGCGCAGGGGCTCGTCGGACGTGTCGAGGGCGATGCGGGGGGCCGCGTCCCCGAGTGCCGCCCGCACTGCCCGGATGATGCGGGGGTAGGTGTCTGCGGGGGCACCGGGCGGGAGGGACCCCGCGAGGACCAGCCAGGACGCGCGGCCGGAGTGCTTGACGACGAGCGCCGTCAGGGCCGCGAGGTCCTGCGGGCCGAAGTCGGGGCCGGGCTCGTTGACCTTGGTCGTGACGCCGGAGGGGTCCACGAGTGCGGTGTTGGTGCGGACCGCGGACGCCGCCGGGACCGGGGCCACGGGGAGCCCCGCGGCCTCCAGCGCCGTGAGCAGCGGGTCCCCGTCCGGGGCAGGGAAGATCGCGAGGCTCGACTGGCCGGCGGCGTGAACGCCCATCGAGACGTTGATGCCCTTGCCGCCCGGGTGCTGCACCGCGGAGACGGCCCGCTGGACGCGGCCGGCCTCGAGCGGGGCGGGCAGTTCAACAGTCCGGTCCAGGCTCGGATTGGGGGTCACTGTGAGGATCACGGGGCCGCTTTCGCTGTGCTTCGCCGCCTGGTTCCGGGCGACGTGGGGATGGTGGACATCGTACGCGCCGATGCGGCACAGCGGGAGCAGCGTCACATTCAGCGCCGAGGGAAGGGACTAAATATGCTTAAAGAACAACATCCGTTATACGTCTCACAGGGAGGCAGTCATGAAGGCACTCGTCTACCACGGCCCCGGTCAGAAGGCGTGGGAGGAAGTTCCGGATCCCGTCATTCAGGACCCCACGGACGTCATCGCGAAGGTCGACACGACCACGGTCTGCGGCACCGATCTCCACATCCTCAAGGGCGACGTCCCCGCGGTGGAGGACGGCCGCATCCTCGGCCATGAGGCGGTCGGCACCATCACCGAGGTCGGCTCCGCGGTCACGGACCTCAAGGTGGGGGACCGCATCATCATCCCCGCCGTCACCAACTGCGGAAAGTGCTCCTACTGCAAGAAGAACCAGGCCTCGCACTGCCAGACGGTCGGCGGCATCGGCTGGATCTTCGGGCACCTGATCGACGGCACCCAGGCCGAATACGTCCGTGTTCCCTTCGCCGAGACGAGCGTCCACAAGGTCCCCGAGGGCGTCACCGACGAGCAGGTTCTCTTCCTCACGGACGCGCTCCCGACGGGCTTCGAGATCGGCATCCTCAACGGCAACACGAAGCCGGGGGACACGGTCGCGGTCGTCGGCGCCGGCCCGGTGGGCCTCTCCGCGATCATGACGGCGAGCCTCTGCGGCGCCGGGCGCATCATCTCCGTGGACATGGACGAGAACCGCCTGGCCAAAGCCCGCGAGCTCGGCGCCACGGACACGGTCAACGCGGGGGACGCGGACGCGATCGAGCAGGTCAGGGCCCTCTCGAACGACGGCCTCGGCGTGGACGTCGCGGTCGAGGCCGTGGGCATCCCTGCCACGTTCGAGACCGCCCTCAAGATCGTCCGCCCCTACGGCACGGTCGCCAACGTCGGGGTCCACGGCAAGCCCGTGGAGCTGCCGCTCAACGACCTCTGGATCTCCAACGTCCGGCTCAACATGGGTCTCGTTGACTGCAGCACGGTCGGCAACCTGCTCAACATGGTCCGCTCCGGCCGGCTCAACGCGGCGGCCATGGCCACGCACCGGTTCACCATGGACCAGATGCTCGAGGCCTACGACCTCTTCGCCAACGCCGCCGAGCACCAGGCGGTCAAGGTGGTCATCTCCGCGGCGTAGGCGCCGGGTGCGCCTCGGATGACGACGACGGCGGTGGCTCGCGCGGGCGGGCCGCCGTCGTCGTTCTCTGTCAGAAGACCAGGGCGCTGGCCGTGAGGTAGAAGAACCCGCCCAGGAACGCGGCCCCCACGGGGGTGATGAGCCAGAACAGGAGAATGGTCAGCACGGTCCGCCACGACGTGTGGTGGAACGGGGTGGCCTCGGCGGCGCCGAGCAGGGAGGCCGTGGAGACCTGTGCGGAGGACAGGGGCAGGTTGACCATCATGCCCGCGGCGAGGAGCGCCGCCGCAGTGGCCGAGCCGACGGAGCCGGAGGCCGGGTCCAGCCGGGTCATGCGGTGCGTCAGCGTGCGCGCCACCCGCCACGAGCCAAGGCTGGCGCCGCCGCCGAGAAGGGCCGCCGCCGTCAAGGTCAGGGCCCAATGGCCCGCGGGGGTGATCGCGGCGCCCGAGGCAATGAACGCGCCGGTGAAGAGGAGATAAGCGCGCTGGCCGTCCTGCAGCCCGTGGGCCATCGCGAAGAGACCCGACATGACGGACTGGTTCAGGCGCGAATTCCGGTTCACCGTCCCGGCCGCGGCCCCACGGCGCACGAACGTCACGGCGTTGGCCACGAGCCACGCGAGCGCAAACCCCAGCCACGGGCCCACGAGAAGCGGCACGATGATGGACACGAGCAGCAGCCCCGGCTTTGCCCACAGGGTGGGGTGGCCGATCACCCCCGCCGCGAGTGACGCGCCGAGCACGCTCGAGAGAAGCGCGTGGGTGGACGACGACGGCATGCGCCGCCAGTGCGCCACCGCGCCCCAGGCTGCGGCCCCGAGTGCGGCCGCGAGGATGAGGACGAGGCCCGAGCGGCCAGGCGGCACCTCGAACGAGACGAGCACGGCAGGCATGAGCCCCGTGGCCATGAGCACGCCAGCGGCCGTCAGGGCGGCGCTCAGAGTCACCGCGGCCCGGGGCGTCAGGGCCCGAGTGCGGACGGGCGGCGCGAACGCGTGGGGCGCGTCCAGCATCCCGTTGATCAGGACGAACCCGGCGGAGGCCACGAGCGCCGCCAGGAGGAGGGCCGCGTCCACGTCAGGACTCTCGGATGACGATCTCGCCCACGTGCATGGACAGCGCGCGCAGGTGCGTCACGACGGCCATGAGGCGCTCGGCCATGAGCTTCTGCTTGTTGACGGTCAGGGGGGACCCGGAGTCGATCATCTCCTTGAGCCAGGCGATGCGCGTGTGCTCGGCGCGCTTGGCGAGGCGGAGGCTGTCCACCCAGACGTCCTCGAGGTCGTCGAGGCTCTCGAACGAGGTGAAGACCTTGATGCAGTTGTCCGACATGCGCTGGATGATCTCAAGGAGTTCGGCGGCGCGCGGTGACTGGTGGGTCAGGGAGAAGGCGACGACGACGTCGGCCGCGGTGGCCAGGGCCTCGACCGCTCCGTTGAGCGAGCCGCCGAGGATGTAGAGGTCCTCCCGGGGGAGGCGGTTGATGATCGAGGAGCGCATCGTGGCAAGGAGGCGGAAGAAGAGCTCGTTGCTGCGGCCCTCGCTCGCGTGCATGGCCTCGACGAGGCGCGCGTCCTCATCTCTGGACGAGCCGAGCATCTCGGAGAGCGTCTGCACTGCGGAGACGAGCTCCCGGGACAGGTCCGCCAAGAGCTCGATCCCCGCCGATTCCCGCGGTACCCGGAAACGGATCTTGATCAAGAGCTGCTCCTCGCTGACATGGCTGACAGGTGAAGCATATCGAAGGCCGGCCCACTGGTGGTTTCAGACCGGTCCACTCTTCCGGCGTTCTCCCGCTCTGTTCCGCGGTATGTCCCATCCCGTTGAGCGGCGCCCCCATCCCGTTCCGTGGCGATTTTCAACCACAAAATGGGCCCAAAACGTGCGAAAACCGCCCCGCAACGGGAGGGAATGGTGTGGGGCTGGGTGGCAGGAGTTGGGAGGGGGCGTGCCGGACCGGGAGCGCCTCTCGGCGGAAGGCCGCTCGAAGCGGCTGATATTGGAGCCCGGGGCTGCCGCGGCCCGGCACGCCCTACACCTTACGCCTGACCTCGGGGGGCGGTGCAACCTGGGCCCCTCCCCGCAGACTGACACGGTGCCTGTGACGTTGTCGGTCACGCTGTCAGTGACGTTGACACTGACGAGATCCAGCGACGAGTCCGCGAGTGCCCGGCTAGTGGAGCTCGCCGGCGCGCCAGAGGTCGGCGGCCTCCTCGAGCTCCTCGGCCGTGCGGATGAGGCGCGCCGAGCCCGTGGTCAGGGCTGCCCCCGCGCGCTCGCTCGCCCGATCGGCCCGGTCCGCGTCCAGGGCCTGCCCCAGCGCCACGGTGCGGGCGAAGGCTGCGGCTCGGCGCAGCGCGATGTCGAACTCGCCCGTGAACACGCCCTCGAGGATCTCATCCGCCATGGCCTTGACCTCCTCGGCCCCGGGCGGCTGGGCCACGCCCGCCAGCACGGTGGACAGCCGGTGCGAGTCCGCCCCCTCCCTGAAGAGGAGTGCCATGCGGGTGGGCTGCCGACGGATCGCATCCCGCAGCGCGTACAGCCGCCACAGGGCGCCGGGCAGGGTGTCCGGGCCGGCGCCGGCCCACAGCCCCGCGATGGCCTCGATCCCCTCGGTGTCCGTGATGGAGACGAGGCGGGCGGTCAGCTCCGGGTCAGTGTTGGCGCGGCCTCGGGCCAGGACGATTCGGGCCGTGGCGTGCGCGGCCTCCTCGAGCTGGGCTGGGTCTGCCCCGCCGATCTGCGCCGAGAAGTGCGCGGGCGGCAGAACGACCGGCTTGTGATGCTCGCGCGGGGTCATCGGCTGCCGCAGGCGTCGTCGTCGTCATCTCCGGGAAGGGGCCGCGCGTGCGCGAGCACCGGCAGCGCGCGCCGGGCGCGCTCAACCTCCCCGAGGTCAAGGTCCGCAATGAGGAGCTCGGCGTCCTCGCCCGCCTCGGCCAGCACCTTCCCCCAGGGGTCGACGACGACGGAGCCGCCGACGCCCGTGGGCCCCGCCGGCGCGTCGGGGTCGCGGGTGACGGCCTGGTCGCACGCGAGGACGAACTGCCCGGAGTCCAGGGCGCGGGCCTGGGCGAGCAGCCGCCACTGCTCGGCCTTGCCCGGCCCCGGCTGCCAGGACGCGGGCACGAGGCTGATGGAGCACCCCGCGCGGCCGTAGTGGGCGAAGAGGTGGGGGAAGCGGATGTCGTAGCAGGTGGCGAGGCCGAGGCGGACGTCGCCGAGCTCGTGGACGGCGGGGCGGGTGCCGGGCTGGACCGTCTCGGACTCGGTGAAGCCGAACGCGTCGTAGACGTGGATCTTGACGTAGGCGGTCTCGTGACCGCGGCCGTCCGTGACGAAGAGCGTGTTGCGGACGCGGCGGCGCGCGGGGGCGGTGCCGGGGTCTGCGGCGGCACCGGGGTCTGTGGGGGCGGGGGCGGGGTCTGCCGGGCCCGCGCCGGTCTCCGCGCTCGCGGCACCGGGCTCATCCTCGGCGGGGGTGAAGAGGCCCACGGCGATGGTCAGGTTGGCGTCTCGGGCCGCGGCGCGAACGCCCTCGGCGAACGGCCCGTCCAGGGGCTCCGCGTGGGTGTCCAGCCGGTGCCCGAAGGCGCGCATGCTTGCCTCGGGGAAGACGACGAGGCTCGCGCCCGCCGCGGCGGCGGCCTCCGCCTGCTCGCGGATGACGCGCAGGTTCTCCTGGGGCTCGGGGCCGGCGGAGATTTGAGCGAGAGCAACCTTCACAGCGATCCTTCCGTGGGGCCGTCCCCGGCGCGGCGCGGCAGCCGGGGGAGAGGTAAGATGGCACGGAAGACTCTACGCGCGCGCCCTGTGGCCGCCCTGAGTCTCACGGGCCTTTAGCTCAGCTGGTAGAGCATCGGACTTTTAATCCGCGGGTCGCGGGTTCGATCCCCGCAGGGCCCACGAAGGCCCCGGAATCTCGCCGAATCCGGGGCCTTCGCTTCTTTTCTGGGGCCGCGGGCCCCGTGCCTCTGGAGCGCCTGGCGCCGCGCAAGCTGGGCCTTGTCCGCGCGAGGGCTACTCCTTGTCTGCGGAGTCCTCGCTCTTCGCCGCGGCCTCGATCTCATCCTGGCTGGGCACAAGCTCGCCCGGGATGGTCTCAGGGGCAGGCCCGAACGCCTCGCGGGCCGCCTTGATGATGGACTTGCCCATGATGCGGTTGCCCGCGCCGCCGATGACCGCGCCGATGCCGAACGGCACCGTGCGGCCGATGAACCCGGCCCCCTGGCGCGTCACGAAGCGCGTGAAGAACCGACGGCGGATCGAGGCCATGACCTGCCCCGAGATGCCCGCCTGGCCGGAGGTGCCGACGAGCTTGCCCCAGTAGTCCTGGGTTCCGCCGCCGCGGCCCGTGGCCTGGGCACCGAGCATCGCGAGCATCGCGCTGGACTCCTCACCGAGCATGACGGCCATGACGAGGGCCTTGGCTCGCTCCGGGTCCTTGAGCTGAATGCCGTGGACCTCGGCAACGGCCTGGGCGAACACGGCGGAGGCCTCCATGAAGCCGATCGTCGCCGCGGCCGAGAACCCGAGGGACGCGACGGTGCCGACGCCGGGGACGAACGCCGTGGCGCCGACGGCCGCGCCGCCCGCGGTCACGGCCGTCATGTAGCGGCGTTCCAGGCGCTCGATGAACTGCTCGGGCGTCTCATCCGGGTGCTTAGCCCGCAGCTCACGCACCTTCTTGATGACAAACGGGCGCTGGATGTCAATGGCCTTTTCAATGGCCTTCTGGAAGTTCTCCTTGGGGCGGCCCTCGTCGTCGATCACCGAGTTGCGGGCCCAGTCCTTGGGGTTGAGAGAGAAGTTCATGGGGATAGTCCTTTGCTCAGATGGCGCTCTTGATGCCCTGAGCGCGCGGGCGCTCGGGGCGTTGGCTCCAGCCTAGACGGGCCTGCCTGGGTATTGGCCGGAGAATCCGGGCCGCCGAGCCCCGTTTGACGCCCCGGGAGCGCTACGCGCCGAATGCCGCGTGGGCCACCGCGAAGATGACCAGCCCGGCCAGCGCGCCCACGACGGTGCCGTTGATGCGAATGAACTGGAGGTCCCGCCCCACCTGGAGCTCGATCTTCTCGCTGGCTTCGCGCGCGTCCCACGCGGCCACCGTCTCGCTGACGATGCTCGCGATCTCGTGCCCGTACGCGCCCACGAGGGATGCGGCGGCGTTCGCGGCCGTGGTCTCCACGGTGCGGGCCAGGTCCCGGTCCTCGGCCAGGCGGCGGCCCAGGGTCTCGACGGCGCCGACGGCCGCCACGCGCAGGTCCGAGCGGGGGTCCTCGGCCGAGGAGATGAGGAAGTCCTTGATCGTGGCCCAGCCTCGCCCGGCGAGCTGCCGCACAAGCGGGTCGTCGATGGCGCCCTTCTTGAACCCCTCGAACGCGGCGATGACCTTGGGGTCCCCCTGGAGGTCCCGCCCCAGCTTGATCAGGTACTCGTTGAGGGATCGCCGCACGCTGTGGTCCGGGTCCTGCCGCACGGCGCCCAGGAACCCCACGAGCTCCGCATGGACCCGGTCCGCCACGAGCACGTTGACAATCCCCGGCACCCAGGCCGGCGCCCGCTCTCCCACGAGGCGGTCCACCACGCCCGGGTGCTCCCGGACGTACTCTTCCGCTCGGGTGACGACGACGTCGACCAGCGCGGTGTGGTGCCCCGCGGCCACGACGTCCTCGAGCAGCAGCCCCACCGTGGGGGCCCACGCCGGCTCGACGATGTGGTCGCGGGCCAGGGCCGCGATGAGCCGCTGGACGTCGTCGTCATCCAGGGTGGCCAGGCCAGCCCGCACGCCCGGCGCGAGGCGGGCCACGACGTCACTCGCGTGCTCCGGCTCCGCGAGCCAGCGCCCCAGGCGCGGAGCGAAGCCCCACCGGGCGATCTTCTCCCGCACCAGGTCCGGCGAGAGGAAGTTCTCCGCGATGAACTCCGAGAGGCTCTCGCCGATGGTGTCCTTCTTCTTCTCGATGATCGCCGTGTGGGGGACCGGGATGCCCATGGGGTGACGGAAGAGGGCCGTCACCGCGAACCAGTCGGCCAGGCCGCCCACGAGCGCGCCCTCGGAGGCCGCCCGGACGTACGCGAGCCACGGGTGAGCGCCCTGGAGCGCGAAAGACACGCAGAAGACCACCGCGGAGACGATGAGCAGTGCCAGGGCCACGCGCTGCATCCGGCGCAGACCGGCCCGGCGCGCCTCATCAGAGGTGGAGGAAGTAAAGCTGATGGACACGGTGCTCCCAGCGGTAGTGCGGCAAGAGACTTCACGTTTCGTTCACCGAAAGGCGCGCGGGCGTTCCCGCAGGGGGCAACCCGAGGGGCCTATGGTTGAGCCGTGATGACTCGACCCTATCGCCCCCGCATCTTCGCGCACAGGGGATCGAGTGCGCGCTTCGCCGAGCACACTCGCGCCGCCTACCTCCAGGCGCTCGCGGACGGCGCGGACGGCGTGGAGTGCGACGTCCACCTGACGAAGGACGAGCGGATCGTTCTCCTGCACGATCCAACGCTTGAGCGGACGTCCAACGGCACCGGGCCCGTGGCCGCCAAGACCCTGGCGGAGCTGCGGGACCTGGACTTCGCCAGCTGGAAGGGCACCGAGATTCCGGCGGAGTACGGCACCGTCGAAGAGCAGCTCCTGACGCTCGAGGAGCTCATGGAGATTCTCGCCTCCGCGGGGCGCCCCGTCCGGCTGGCCCTGGAGCTCAAGCACCCCAGCCCCTTCGGGCTGCGGCTTGAGGAGAGGGTCCTCGAATGCCTCATGGGACTCGGCTGGGACCCGGAGACGAGCACCCTCGGCAACGTCACGATCAGCTTCATGAGCTTCGACCCGGACAGCGTGCAGCACCTCGCCGAGACCGTCCCCGAGGAGCACCTGTGCATGCTCATCCAGCAGGTGGACAGCGCGAGCCTCCAGGAGATCGCGGACGTCGAGGGCATCCGGGCCCAGGCCGTCAGCCGCATTCTGCGCCGAGCCGCGAGCCTCGGGGAGCGGCTCATCACTACGGGGCGGGCCGGCGTGGCGGGCCCCGGTGTGGACTACGTCCTGGCCCACGAGCCGCGGGTCTCCAGGTGGATTCAGGGCGGCATCACGCTGCGCGTCTGGACGGTCGACCACCCCGGCCACGTGGCCCTCATGCGGCAGCTCGGGGTGCAGGAGATCACCACCAACATGCCCGCAGAGGTGCGCCAGCAGCTCCTCGCCTCATGACGTTCATCTCACGGGCGATGTATGAAATCGACGCCCCGGGGAATCGTGTGATGAGCTGTGTACATGTCGACTCCCATTGAGGACTATGCACTCCTTTCTGATCAGCAGACTGGTGCCCTCGTCTCCCGCTACGGATCCATTGACTGGCTCTGCTTCCCGCGGTTTGATTCCGCGTCCGTTTTCGCGTCCCTCCTCGGCAACGAGGACCACGGGCGCTGGCTCATCGCGCCCTCGCACCCCGAGGCGTCCACATCTGAGTGGGCCTACATTCCGGGCACCTTTGTCGCCCAGACGCGGTGGTCCACGCCCACCGGCGAGGTGCTCGTCACCGACTTCATGCCCGTAGGGGACGCGCGCCCCTCGCTCGTGCGCCGCATCGAGGGCCTGAGCGGAAGCGTCGAGATGTCCCAGGACCTCCGCTTGCGCTTCGGCTACGGCGACGTGGTCCCGTGGGTCTCCCGGGCCACCCTCTCCGGCGCGTACGCCGCAGACGAGGCCGCGGCGGCCGCCGGAAGCGCCGTCCGCAACTCCGCCTGGTACATGGCCAACGGCTCCGGGGACGACGCCAACGCGGTCATCCTCGCCATCGCCGGACCCGATGCGATCATCCTCCGTGGCGACTGCCTCCCCACCGCCGAGGGCAAGACCCACAAGGGCGAGTTCACGGTGAACGCGGGCGACGTCGTCGACCTCGAACTCGTCTGGTTCCCCTCCCACGAAGCGGTCCCGGACCCCGTGGACATCAACGAGGCGCTCGACTCCACCATCACCTACTGGAAGCAGTGGGTGTCCCGCGCCCGCGTCGAGGGCGACTACGGCCGGTACGTCCGCCGCTCCCTCCTCACCCTGCGCGCGCTCACGCACGAGCAGACCGGCGGAATCGTCGCCGCCCTGACCACGAGCCTGCCCGAGGAGTTCGGCGGCGGCCGCAACTGGGACTACCGCTACTGCTGGCTCCGGGACGCGGCCCTCACCCTCGAGGCCATGATGAAGCACGGCTACGAGGAAGAGGCCATGGCCTGGCGGCAGTGGCTCCTGCGCGCCGTGGCCGGCGATCCGGACGACCTCCAGATCATGTACGGGATCGGCGGTGAGCGCGAGCTCCCCGAGCGAGAGCTGCCCTTCCTCCCCGGGTACGAGGACTCCAAGCCCGTTCGCATCGGCAACGGAGCGGTGACCCAGTACCAGGCGGACGTCGTCGGCGAAGTCCTTGTGGTGCTCGAGAAGCTGCGCGGCATGGGCGTGGAGGAGGACGCGTTCTCCTGGCCGCTCCAGCTGGCGCTCCTCGAGTTCGCCGAGAAGCACCTCAACGACCCCGACCACGGCATCTGGGAGATGCGCGGCGAGAAGAAGCACTTCACGCACTCGCGCGTCATGCAGTGGGCCGCGTTTGACCGCGGTGTCCGCGCCGTCCGCGAGCACGGCCTCCCCGGCCCCGCGGATCGCTGGGAGCAGCTGCGGGACCAGCTCAAGGCCGAGATCTGGGAGAAGGGCTTCAACCGGGAGATCAACTCCTTCACCCAGACGTACGAGAACACCGAGGTGGACGCCTCGCTCCTCGTCATCGCGCAGGTCGGCTTCGTGGCGCACGATTCCCCCGAGATGCTCGGGACCGTGGCGCGCCTCGAGCGTGACCTCGTCAACGAGGACGGCCTCATCCTCCGGTACCGCACCGAGTCCGGCCTGGACGGGCTTGAGCCCGGCGAGCACCCGTTCCTCGCCTGCTGCTTCTGGCTCGTGGAGCAGTACGCGTACTCCGGCCGGGTCGATGACGCCAAGGCGCTCATGGACAAGCTCTGCGGGTACGCCAACGACATGCGCCTCATGGCCGAGGAGTACGCCTCCGACCGCCAGCGCATGGCCGGCAACTTCCCCCAGGCGTTCAGTCACCTGGGTCTCGTCCGCGCTGCGGACGCCTTGGTCGACGTCGGCGCCACCACGCTGGAGAAGACCGCCGCCGGGCTCGGCGACTGAGGTGGGGGCCGCCGGTCCTGGGGGCGTGGGTGCTGCCGGGCTTGGCGTCGAGGGCCGTGGCGGTGACTCCGCCGCGCCCGTGACGCCGTGGCACAAGACCGGGGCATTCAAGACCGGCGCGGCCCTGTCCGTGGCCACGGGCCTCTACGCCATCTCGTTCGGCGCCCTTAGCGTTGCCGCGGGCCTCAGCGTCCTCCAGACGATGGTGCTCAGCGTCTTCCTCCTCTCCGGCGGGTCCCAGTTCGCGTTCATCGGCGTTCTTGCCGGCGGCGGGGCTGGGGCCTCGGCCTTTGGCGCGTCCACGCTGTTGGGCGTCCGCAACGCCGTCTACGGCATGCAGGTCAACGCCCTGGTGCGCCCGAGCAGGCGGCTGCGCCCGCTGGCCGCGCACGTCACCATTGACGAGTCCGCCGCCGTGTCCTCCGCCCAGCCCACCGCGCGCGAGCGCTCCATCGGCTTCTGGGTCACGGGCGTGGGCGTGTGGATCCTGTGGAGCCTCCTCACGCTTGTGGGGGCTCTGGCTGGGTCCCGCATCGGGGATCCGGCGGCGTGGGGGCTCGACGGCGCTGCCGTTGCCGCCTTCCTCGGCCTCCTCTGGCCGCGGCTGCGCCAGCGGGACTCTGCGGGCGTGGCCGTGGTCAGCGCTTTGGCCACCGCGCTGGCCGTGCCGTTCGTGCCGCCGGGCATCCCCATCATCGTGGCCGCCGTGGTGGCCGGGTTCCTGGGCTGGCGCTCGGTGCGCGGGGGTGGGGCCTCGGGGGCGTCCGGGGGAGGCTTCTCGGAGGCGCCTGCGGGTGCCGGCTCTCCTGCCTCTGGAGCCGACGACGACGGGGCCGCCGGGCGTCCGACCGGGCCCTCCGGGGCTCGCGGGCCCGCTGGCCCGTCTCATGAGGGGAGCGGCTCGTGAGCCAGTGGATCTGGATCATCGCGGCCTGCGCGGCCGCCTTCGCCACGAAGTTCGTGGGCTACCTCGTCCCGGAGCGCTTCCTTGAGGACGACCGCGTCCTGCGCATCAGCCAGTTCATGACCGCCGGGCTCCTCGCGGCGCTCGTGGTGACCAACGCGTTCGCCAGCGGGCCGCACCTCGTCATCGATGCCCGCGTGGTGGCGCTGGCCGCGGCGGCTATTGCCCTCTGGCTTCGGGCCCCGTTCATCGTGGTGGTCATCATCGGTGCCCTCGCGGCGGCCGGTGCCCGGGCGCTGGGGATGGGTTAGGGAGCCGGGGCGCTATGTAAGGGGAGGCGTGTCGGATGCCGTGCGCTCCGGTCGAAGGAGATGAAGTGGATCTAGAAACTGTAGATGTCATGTTGAAGGATCGCATCTACGGGGGTACAATCTAGAGCTGCTAGTTCTCTCTACATCGAAGAGGTCTCCGTGGCTCTGCCCAATCCCGTTCTGCGTTCTCTGCTCCCTGCCCTGCTCCAGCTGTCCTTCCCTGCGGACGATGTGCAGGAGGATGCGCCGTACCACTTGGTCATCGGGGCGGCCCAGGATGTTGCTTATCTCGTGGTTGCCGTCACTCGTAGTGCGGAGGGGGCCTCGGCTCCGTTGCCCGTGAGCTCGTCAGCCGTGGAAAAGATACAGATGGCAGCCGCAGACATCGCCATCGGCATCCCTGTGGAGCCAGCGCTGGCATGGGTGATTAGCCAGGCCGAGGGGCACGTTGACTTCGTCATGGCTCCACTGTCTGTCGTTCAAGAGAATGCCACTCGCGGGGGGACATTCTCCATTGGCGAAAAGAATGGCGGGCACTACTACCGGCATGACTCCTTCGCCAAGGTGAAAGAGGTTCCAGGGGTCTTGGCGGCGACCCAATTGAAAGTGTCGCCGTTCTTGAGGTCCTCGGTGTCCGCTGCTGGTGAGGCGATCTGACGTCCGGCCTGGATTATTCTGCCTACTGTGATGAGTCTTCTATCCTGTGGTCCCCCGAGGATCAGGCATATCTCGTTGGGGCAGCGCTTCTCGGTGATGAACGATCGGAGGAGATCCGAGGTGTCATGAGAGAGCTCAGGCTCAAGGGGCAGATCAAGCTTCACTGGAGCGATGAGAGTGCGTCTCGAAGACGAAAAATTGTTCACGCGGTTGCCGAGCTTGAGCCCATCACCATGCTGGTCGCTCACTTGTCCGACCCGGCGAAAAAAACGGAGCGGTTTCGCCGATTATGTTTGGAGCGCATCTATAGCGAGTTGCATGCGATGAAGGTGTGTCGTGCAACGCTTGAGACCCGCACGGATTCTCAAGACAAGCGAGATGTGGCCCACTTGGTGAGCCTGCAGAACAAGGGCGTTTTTCAAGGTTTGCGGATCGAGCACAAGCGAGGTGGCGACGAGCCGCTGTTGTGGATCGCCGACACCCTCCTCGGCGCGTTCAATGCTCGGAAGAGGGATGGCGACTCAAGCTATTGGTCGATACTCGAAAAAACTCTCGACACGAACGTGGTCACAGCGCAGTCTAAGTCCGCATCAGGTGGGGGGTTAGCGGCCAAAAAGTGTGTGTGGCAGGGGCCTGCTTCCCAGTCGGCAGTAGGGCTATACGCCCGTTGACTTACTCTGCAAGCATGATGAATGCCCCTTCCCGCGAATCGGCCCCGTTGTGGTGTATGCGCCCAGCCCCTGATCAAGAACGGCACGACCAGCGCAGGACGCCCGCGCTACCGATGCTCATCCTGCGGAGCGTCCACCACCCCAGCCCGCCGGGATGACCTGACACGGGCCCACCAGATCCACCGCTTCGAGGACTGGCTCCTTGGACGTACGACCCAGGGCGAGCACGGGCCCGCTCGCACATTCCGCCGCCAACATGCCTGGTGCTGGAACGTGGCCCCGGAACCAGTACTGACCGGGGAAGTCCACCGGGTGCTGATGCTGGATGGGACGTACTTCAACACCTGGTGCGCGCTCGTGGCCTACACCGGTGAGCATGTCGTGGCGTGGCAGTTCTGCGACCGGGAGAAGCGCGCGTCATGGGCCGCGCTGCTGGAGATGATCCCGGCCCCGGAGATCGTCATCGTCGATGGGAACGCCGCGGCTCTGACCGTGGTCGGCGAGCTGTGGCCCGCCACCCGGGTTCAACGGTGTCTCTTTCATCTGCTTCACCGGGTGGATGAGCATCTCACTCGTCGGCCCGTGCTACAGGCAGGGCGGCAACTGCGGTCGCTGGCCCGGGCGTTGCCGAAGGTCTCCTCCCTGGACCAGGCGGCCTCGTGGGAGGCTTCGTTGGCCGCGTGGCATGGGGCCTGGCGGGCGCTTCTGACGGAGCGCACGTACGCCCGTGCTGGCCTGGTGAGGCCCTCGAGCGTGCCTGTGAGCGCGGCGTGGTGGTACACGCATCAGCGTCTTCGGCGGGCGTATTTCACCCTGGAACGCGTTCGCAAAGCCGGGCATCTCTTCACCTGGTTGGAACAAGCCAGGCCCGGGGAAGTGCTGCCGCGTACGACAAGCCCGCTCGAGGGTGGGGTCAATGCCGGGCTCAAGGAACTCTTCCGACTGCATCGCGGGATCCCCAGGCACCGGGCCCCCGTGGCGGCGGCCTGGTATTTCCGGTCCTTGAGCGTGGACACTCGACCAGCAAGCGAGCTCATCCGCCCTGAGCACTACCAGGCCCGGGAGGACACCATCGCGGGGGTCGAGGACGTGATCGGGCCCGAGCTGTGGGGCACCGGGTTCAGCTGGGAGGACGGGAACGGAACCCAGCGAGGGTGGGCAGGACGGCCATGACACGCCCGAGAAAAACACACTTTTTGGCCGCTAACCCCAGGTGGGGGGGGAGGGTCTGAAAAAACGTTGGCCTTAGATCCAGTCGTCCGGCTGGGGTTCTAAGGCCTTCTTCTCCTCCGTCGTAACGGTGAGCATCTCCAGGTTACCACAAGGGGTCGCCCGTAGGGTAGTGCGGCCCCTTCGGTCGCAGGTCTGTTCCCGCTCTGTCGACTGGCATCGACGTCATGGCTGGGCGGGATGACTTCGCTAGGGTTGGCGAGGCCGACGATCTTGACCGTTACGGAGGATCGCCCAGACGATCCACAGGATCGCACCAATGATCGCCGGAATGATCGGTCTTCCACCCGTCGAGAGCGAGACCGTGCAAACAAGTGTGAAGACAATAGCAAGGCCCAAAAAGACATCATATTTCCTTTTCATGATGACATTCTACAGAGACCCTGGGGTCGGGGGTGTCTCAGTCAGGCAGGGCATCGACGTCTACATCTATACAGGTGTCGGCAGGTCTATGAAATCCTGCGCCCGCGCCTCCGGGGCCGCGCCAGGCCGGGAGGGGGTGTGTTCGCCGCGGATATCGGGCGCGGATTTTGTGATCACTTGCCATGGCACTCGAGTGCAGTGTGGGCAAAGGTGGCCGGCGTTTTTTTGGGCAGTCAAGCACCAGGTGCGTGTTCTATTTTCCGTCAAGACTGGGCATCGGGCCCTGAAGATCATCCGCACCACGGAGTGGGAGTTTGTGAGGTAGGCGGCGGGGAGGGCTCCCCTGGCCACTCCGAGCCTGATGCGCCCTCGGAGTGCCTGTCCCTCTTGGCAGCAACGCAGATGAGGCAGCCTGCGGTGACCGCCTGCGCGGCGTTGATGGGCATCAGCGTCATGTTGCCGTCGGCGGCGCTCATTGCCGCCAGGGCCACAGCAAATAGGAGCATGGCAACTCCGAAGAACCTCATGGCCGAATCCTTTCCGGGTGTCCTTCGTTGGATGGTGGTGCGTGTCAGCATGAGGGGATCGGCCGGGCGTGGCGCGGTGCGACGGGGCCCAGTGTCAGCACGTTTGTTCTATTTTATTCCGATGACTCCGAGCGGGCAAGAGCGCAGAGCGCCACCGGTGCCCCAGCCAATAGGCCTCCTGCCCATCCCGGGATACCCTTTGCTCATGAGCACATGGCCCGCTGAGGCACCCATCCCCAACGCCGCGTCCGTGGAGAATCGTCTCCATTCCGGAGAGTCGCTCCTCTGGTCAGGGCGGCCCGATCCTTCCAAGCACTTCACCGCCAAAGACGCCTTCCTGATCCCGTTCACGGTCCTCTGGGCCGGCTTCGCGATCTTCTGGGAGGCCTCGGTCTTCGGTATGACCCGCGGAGGGCGTGGGCCGGGAATCGTCTTCATTCTCTTCGGCGCGGTGTTCGTGGCAGTCGGCCTCTACATGGTCATCGGCCGCTTCTTCGTCAAGGCCGCCCAGAAGCGCAAGACGTATTACTGGATCACCACAGAGCGAGCCATCATCACCAAAGACAACGGCTCGTGGGAGGACGTCATCCTGGGCCAGTCGCCCGTTCGGACTCGCGCCCGGGGCACCCACGGTGACGTCTCCTTCGTGGCCGGCGGCGGGCCGCTCGGCATAGACATCTGGGAGAACACGGGCATGCCGTCCTTCGCGAGCCGAGGTGGCTTCGGCTTCTACGACGTCAAGGACCCCCAGCCCATGTTTGACGCCCTCCGCCGCCGCTGACCATCCCCGCGCCCTCCCCATTTCGGGGCGAGTTTGAGCCAAAAATCGCACTGCCACGTGCGAAACCCGCCGCCAAACGGGAGAAGGAAGAAACCCGCTAAACCCCCCGGATCACGCGCCGGATGATCTCGGCCACCTGCAGCGGGTGCTCCTTCTGCACCAGGTGCCCGGACGGCCGCACCACGGTCAGCCGCGCCCGGGTGGCCCCCGTGTCGTGGAGGAGCCGCACGTAGTCGCGCTGCTGCCGGATCCAGAACCCGGTGAACGGCACCCCGCGGTGAGCCACAACCACCTCAACCGGCACGTCCGGCATGGGCTTCGCGTTGCGGACCTGCGTGGCCTCCTCGATGTACCAGGGGTACGCGGCGTTCTCCACATCCACGTTCGGCAGTCGGTCCGGGTGCCCTGACGCCCGCGAAATGAGCCGGGTCAGCCCGGACCGCGCCCAGGCCCGCCGGACCGAGCGTGCAACCCGGTCCCGCCGCACGCCCTTGCTCCGGCCGCCGGACGGGGGAATGCTCGCGTCGAGGAACACGAGCCCCGCCACCCGCTCCGGGTACAGCCGAGCGAACGTCTCAATGACGGGCCCCGACATCGAGTGCCCCACAAGAATCGCGCGCCCCACCGGCCGCCCCCCGGGCCCGGCGTGGTCCAGCACCTCCAGCAGCGCCTTCGCGTCCACCACCGAACCGGGCATGTCGCCCTCCTCGCGCGACGGCGCCCCGTCCATCCCCGGCCGCGCCCACGTCACCTGATGGTGCTCGCTGAGGGCGGCCCGAACGTCGTCGAACGAATCCATGGCGACCCCAAGCCCCGGGTGGAACACCAGCGAAGGCCGCTCAGGCGCGCGCCGGCGCGCGTCCGGCGAGAGCGGACCCGGCGCCAGAAGCGTCAGGAGCGTCAGGGACGAGAGCGCGAGGCTCGCCCGCTGCGTCACCCCCAGCGGCAGCGGCCCCTCCCCGAATGCGTCCTGCACGGGCGGGGCCATGCAAATGGACACGATGACCATCGCGAGGGCGGCCAGCGCCAGCACCGCGCCCACCCACACGCGGGCCTTCAGCCCGCGGGCGGGGGTCCCGTGCGTCTGGTGTCTGAGGGCGACGACGCCGGCTGCCGCCAAGGAGACCATCGCCACCGAGAGTCCGAGGCCCACGCCCGTGGAGGTAGTGGTGTGGGCATAGTGGGTCCAGGGAAGCGAGCCGTCGACCTGCATGGCGTAGCAGGCGGGGGACTGGCTCGGCGTGCAGGCCATGGTCCAGGCGGCGTCCAGGACGGTGCAGATCCCGAAGAGGATCAGGCCGGCGAGGGCCGTGTGCCCGAGCCAGCGCGCCTTGTCGGGGAGCGCGTCCATGGTGCGAAGAGGCCACTGGGCAATGGCGAGGCCTGCCACGATGAGCCCGGCCAGGGCGTCCGTGCTGCGGAAGGCGTTCCGGCGCGGCTGCCCCGCGGCGGCCAGCTCGGAGACGTAGCTCGTGGCGGGGTCCACGAAGCCTTGAGAGGCCCCTCCGAGTGCCAGCACCCAGGCAGAGTACAGCGCCATCGCTGCGATGAGGATCCCCCACGAGGCACGGGTCAGCTGCATGAACTCATTGTATTCCGGGCTCACCCCTCGGGCGCTGTTCACATGTTGAGACGAATGTCCGAAATTGCCCGTCTAATCCGGACCTCCGTGCTACTTTTGGGGCTGCTCGGGGCCAAGCCTCCGTGCCGTTGCGGCCGCTGCCGCCCCGTATACCAAGGAAGTAACCCATGAATCTCATGCGCACAAAGTCGATCGAGGAATCGCTCGCAAACGCAGAAGAGCCAGGCCGAACGCTCAAGCGATCCCTCAACGCGTGGGATCTCGCCATTATGGGTGTCGCCGTCGCCGTCGGCGCGGGCATCTTCTCCGTCGGCGCCAAGACGGCCGCCGTCGCCGCAGGCCCCGCCGTCACCATCTCCTTCATCATCGCCGCCATCACGTGCGCATTCGCCATCATGTGCTACGCCGAATTCGCCACGGCCATCCCCGTGGCCGGCTCCGCCTACGTCTTCACGTACGCGACCATCGGTGAGATCGCCGCGTGGATCATCGGCTGGAACCTCATCCTCGAGCTGTTCACGGCCGGGGCCGTCATCGCCAAGTACTGGGGCATCTACCTGTCCGTGGTGCTCGAGGGCTTTGGGCTCTCCGTCCCGGCAACGCTGCCGATGGGCGCAGGCTTCGAGTTCACGTGGGGCCCGTTCCTCATCGTGGCCATCTTCACCACGCTCCTCGTGCTCGGCACCAAGATGTCCGCCCGCGTCGGCAACGTCTTCACGATCATCAAGGTCGCGGTCGTCCTCTTCGTCATCGTCGTCGGCCTCTCGTACTTCAAGGCTGAGAACCTGCGCCCGTTCATCCCCGAGTCCGTCCCGGGCCAGGGCGTGGCAGGCGAGGTCAAGCAGCAGGCGTTCATCTCGTTCCTCACCGGCCAGGCGCCGGCGCAGTACGGCTTCGCAGGCATCATCACGGGTGCGGCCATCGTGTTCTTCGCGTTCGTCGGCTTCGACGTTGTGGCCACGAGTGCAGAAGAGGTCAAGAACCCCGGCAAGACGCTGCCCCGCGGCATCTTCGGCGGCCTGATCCTCACCACCGCGCTGTACCTCGGCGTCTCCCTCGCCATCACGGGCATGGTCTCCTACAAGGACCTCGCCAAGACGAAGACCCCCAACCTCGCGACGGCCTTCGACATGGTCGGCGCAGGCTGGGCCGCGCAGATCATCGCGCTGGGCTCGCTCATCGGCCTGACCACCGTCATCATGGTTCTCCTCATGGGCCTGGCCCGCGTTGTCCTCGCCATGAGCCGCGACGGCCTCCTGCCCCGTGCGCTCTCCGTCACGAGCGCGACGCGCGCCACCCCGGCCCGCCTGCAGATCATCTGCGGCGCCCTCGTGGCCCTTGTCGCTGGCTTCACCAAGGTCGACCTGCTGGAGGAGCTCATCAACATCGGCACGCTCTCTGCGTTCGTCATGGTGTCCATCGGCGTGATCGTCCTGCGCCGCAAGCGCCCGGACCTCACGCCGGCGTACCGCGTCCCGGGCGGCCCGGTCATCCCCGTGGCGTCCGCGCTGCTGTGCTTCTACCTGATGCTGAACCTCAAGGTCGAGTCCTGGATCTTCTTCGCGATCTGGCTCGCCATCGGCTTCGCCATCTACTTCGCCTACGGACGCACGCACGCCGTCCTGGGGAAGCCGGGCTACGAGGCTCCGGCCATGGGCTCCGTCGACAACCCCGCGTCTGCGGATAACGCGCACCACGGTGCGGACGTCGACCGTTCCGCCGCCACGCCGCGCCGCGCAGCAGAGTAGTCCTCTGGTCGGCAGAAGGGCCGGGATCCGCCACCGCGGGTCCCGGCCCTTTCGCATGCCTGGCGCAGGCCGCGTGTGGCTGCCCCTGACCGGCCTGGCGCTCGCGGCGCTCCCGGTCTAAATTTGCCCCGAAAGAGTGGATAGAAGCTGATCTCTCTCTTGGCCCCACTGAGTTTCTCGAGGCCGTAAAGACGCGAACGACGCGGGTGGGCAGTCAGATCGCCCGAATCGGCGGCCGAGGTCAGATTGGGCTGGAACTGCGAGTAGGGCTGCTTGCTCTTTCGCGCGGCCGAAGGCGGCAAGATGAAGGCTGGCGCGGCGCGCATCCTCGCCTACGAGGCGCTGAGGCCACCACAGCGCGGCTCAACGACGGCGTGCCATCAAGAGACGCTATGACGTCCGTGGTCGACTGCCAAAGACGTGGATTCGGTCTTCTTCTTGCCGTGCCGAACCAGCGCGACCAGCAGGACGACCGGAATGATGCACAAAATGAACATGAGAGCGGAGACAGCGAGCTCATAAGGTGCTGGAACGAGTGGGTTTGAAGTCAGTATGAGTTGCATTACATCCCCCTGTGCGTGCCTATGATGCCCCCACTGTACGCCGACGTCCACTGCGTGTCCACGGATTTGTGGAAGCAGTTTAATCGCATGTGCATGACACGTCTCAGGAGAATAAATTGTGCCTCTGGGCTCTGGGCTCTGGGCTCTGGGCTCCGGGCTGGCGGGGATCCGGGTCCGGCGTCATCCCGGAATGGAATTCCCGCGCGGTTGCGCTGCCGATCCGCCTCGTGTTCAATTCAAGCCCGGCATCTTCGGAGCGTGTTCTTGCGGAAGAAAACCCTCGACGCCGGCGCCGTTCGGTTAATGGTGGCGTAGTTCGGCAGGCCGCGCGTGCGTGGACACGAAAGCGGCCCAGGCCGAACCCGGTTCTGAACCGGGCCCGGCCTGGGCCGTCTCTGCGCGGGGTCGGTGCCCCGAGCTCGTGCTGAGCGGTGCGGGAAACCTCGCGCTTGCTCGTGCGGGGCGAGCCCCCCGCCCGTCCGCCTACTCGCGCGGCGTGAGGATCAGGCGCTCGCGCCCATGGCCCTTGACGAAGAGCGCGTAGCCGATCGCCAGGATCACCAGTGCGGACACGCCGACGATGAACGCGCTGCGCCCACCCTCGGTCAGGGCCAGCAGGACGATGACGAAGACGATGAAGGCAATGGCGATCGCGTTGAGCACAGGGAACAGCGGGGACCGGAACGAGCCGGGCGCCGCGCCCTCGCGCTTGATGAGCGAGCGCATCCGCCAGTGGGCCAGGAGGATCATGAGCCACGTGAAGACCGTCGCGAAGGTCGCGATGGCCGCCACGTAGAAGAACAGCCGCTTCTCAATGGCGATGAAGAGGAACAGGCCCACAACAGCCACGCCGAACATGGCCATGACCGGCAGCACGGGAATGTTGCTGCGGCGGGACAGGCGCAGGAAGGACTTCGGCGCGTGCCCCTGTTCCGCGAGCCCGTACAGGGTGCGGGAGCCGGCGTAGAAGATCGCGTTCATGGCGGACAGGGCCGCCGTGAGGACCACGAAGTTCATGATGTGCTGCGCCGCCGGCACCTTGAGCGCCGCGAAGACCTCGACGAACGGGGAGGACTCGCCGGTGACCTGGTTCCACGGGAAGATCGCCATGATGACCGCGAGGGCAGCCACGTAGAAGAGGAGGATGCGGAACGGCACGGAGTTGACGGCGCGCGCGATGGAGCGCTCCGGGTTTCCGGCCTCGCCCGCGGTCATGCCGAGCGTCTCGACGCCGCCGAAGGAGAAGACGACGATGCTGAAGCTCATGATGATGCCCCAGAGGCCGAACGGCGCGAAACCGCCGTGCTGCCACAGGTTGGCGATGTCAGGGGTCGTGCCGCCCACGTTGGCGCCCCAGAGAATGAGGCCGATGCCGCCGACCACGAGCGCCAGAATAGCCACAACCTTGATGAGGGAGAACCAGAATTCAAGCTCGCCGAACACCTGGACGGCCAGCAGATTGAGCCCGCCGATGATGGCCACGGCCAGCACCATCCAGAGCCAGCCGGGGACGCCGGGGAACCAGAGGCCCATGTAGGTCGCCACAGCGGTCATGTCGGCAATGGCGACGACGGCCAGCTCGAGCCAGAAGATCCAGCCCGTCAGGAAGCCCGCGAACGGGCCGAGGAAGGTGTTCGAGTACTGCGCGAACGACCCGGCGACGGGGTAGCGGACGGCCATCTCGCCCAGGGCGCGCATGACGATGAAGACCATGAAGCCCGCGATCAGGTATGCGACCAAAACGGCGGGGCCTGCGGCCTGGATCGTTTCCGACGACCCGTAGAAAAGGCCCGTGCCAATGGCGGTGCCGAGCGCGATGAACTGAACGTGGCGCGAGGAGAGATTGCGCGAGAGCTCGTCATGCGAGCGTGGTGCTGAGGCAGTGGATGCCTGAGTGCTCATGTCTGTATCTCCAACGAGGAATGGAGGGCGGCCATGAACCGCCCTGAGAGACTGCATCGTCTCCACCCGAAGGAGGAGCAGAATGAGCGTTATTCTACAAGAACGGCGAGCTTGAGACGCAAGTCACTTCCTGGGAGTGATTTCGGCGCCTGCACTCCCGGCGGCGGTCACGCGCGTGCAACGGCCACCGCGCTGCGGCGGTCACGCCCCGGCGGGGTGACGCCCGGGCCCCGCCGAGGGGCCTGCGGCGCTACGCCAGGGCCCGGACGACGTCGTCGATGAGGCGTGCGGCCGTCCGCGCGGTGCGGCTGTCCGTGTCGAAGCGCGGGTTGAGCTCGACGACGTCGAAGCCCGCGAGCTTCCCGGACCGCGCGGCCTCCAGCATCACGGCGCGGATGATGTCGAGGTTGACGCCGTATCCGGCCGGCGCGCTGACCCCGGGGGCCACAGAGGCGGGGAGAACGTCGAGGTCGAGCGTCATGTAGAGCGCATCCACGGAGTCGATCAGCTCACGGGCGAACCGCACGGCCGCCTGCACGGTGCAGTCCACATCGAGGAGGACGCGCACCCCGAGGGCCTCGGCCGTCTCGAAGCCCGCGGTCGTGTTGTTGACCTCGCTCAGGCCCACCACGCCGTAGACGAAGTCCTCGCCCGCGGCCTTGAGGAGCTCGGCGATCTGCCGGAACGGCGTGCCGGACGTGGGCCGGTCCTCCTCGCGGAGGTCGAAATGCTGGTCCAGGTTGAGGATGCCGAGCCGCGGCGTCCGCGTTCCGGCCTGCTCGGCCTTCGCGGCGAGCTCGGCGCGGAGCCCGCGGAACGTGCCCCAGGCGGTCTCGTGCCCGCCGCCGAGCACGCACGGAACGGCGCCGCGGCGCACCGAGCCCGCAACGGCGTCCGAGAGGCGGTCCTGGCCCGGCTCGAGCCCGGCGTCGTCCGCCACCACGATGGTGCCGAAGTCCGTGAGGGTCCGCGGCTCGCGGATGGCGAGGCTCGCGAGCCCCGTCCGGAGCGCGTCCGGGCCCTCGGCGGCGCCCACGCGCCCCTTGTTCCGGGCCACGCCGGCGTCTGAGGAGAAGCCAATGAGGTCGACGGCGGGGCGCTCCGCCGCCGCGCCAGACCCCGCCGTGCCCCCAGCCGGGGCGGGGGAGGCGTCCGTGCCCTGCGCGTTCGCATCCCGGCCCGGAACCTGGCCTGCGGCCGGCGCGGCGCCATCGAGGAGCTGCTCAAGCGGCGCGGTCTGGACCGTGGAGTGCCAGCGGGCGTGCTCGGGGCCGGGGCCGTCCGTGCGGCCGGTCCACTCGAATGTGCGGGTCTGGGGCGTGGTCTCGGTCATGGCGTGTCCTCCGTCTCGAGCGTGGGTCGGCGGTTGGTCCGATCGTATCCCCGCGCCGCTCGGCCCGCCCCAAGCCCGCGCGAGCGCTGTCCGGGGTCTCGGACATAGGCTGGGGGCATGAGCACGCCCGGAACCACCCCGCCCCCAGGGCCTGACGCAGGCCCGGGCCTGACGAGCGCCACAGAGCCAGCGCGCTCTGACACACCGCCGAAGTCCCCGGCCGCGGAGCGCGTCCTCGACGTCCTCGGCTATGTCTCTCGCCGCCGCTCGCCCGTGGGGGCCCAGACCGTGGCCGCCGCGCTCGGCCTGCCGCGCTCCACGGTGTATCAGCTCCTGACGGCGCTCGTCCGCCGCGGCTACCTGGTCCACTTTCCGGAGGAGAAGACGTTCGGCCTGGGCCTCGCGGCGTTCGAGCTGTCCATGGCGTACGCCCGCCAGGAGCCCATCGCCCGCGCCTCCCGTCCCATCCTTGAGCGGCTCGTGGACGCCGTGGGGGAGTCGGGTCACGTGGCCGTCCTCCGCGGCTCGGACGTCGTCTATGTCAACGAGGAGCGCGCCAAGGGCCGTCCCTCTCTGGTCACGGACGTCGGGGTTCGGCTCCCGGCACACCTCACCGCCACGGGCCGGTCTATGCTGGCCGCCCTGCCTGCGGCGCAGATCCGGGCGGTGTTTCCGTCGTCGTCATCCTTTGAGCGCCGCATTCCCGGCGCCGGACCCGAGAGCCTCCGCGAGCTCCGCGCCCTCCTCTCCGAGGCGGCGGAGCGCGGCTGTGCGGTCGAGGAGGGGGAGGTCACGGAGGGTTTCGCGTCCATCGCGGCGGCGGCCCTGGACAGGGTGGGCATGCCGGTCGCGTCCTTCGCGGTCACCTTCGTGGCGCACCGCTATGACGACGACGCCCGCGAGCGCCTTGCCACCCGGGTCCAGGCGGCGGCCCGGGAGCTCGAGTCCCGGATGTAGGCCTCACGGGCGTCACCCCTTGGGTCAGCCGAGGCTGGACTCCACGCGCACGGGGACCTCGGCGTTGCTGAAGGCGCGCGCGGAGAGGTTGGTCACGACGGCCGCGATGCGCTCGCGGTCCGCCTGCTCCACGGGCTCGTCCCGCATGACGCGGAGCGCGAGGGTGCGCGCGTGCGCCTGGCCCTCGTCCGTCTCGGTGACGGACTCCTGCGGCGGGACGATGAAGATGTCGCTCTCGGTGATCTTCGAGGCGACGAGCATCCCTACCGTGGCCACGAGCTCGGTGCCGAGTTCGAGAACCGCGGAGGCCTCGGGGGCGGTCACGGTGAAGGCGATGTCGCCGGAGGTCAGATCGACTCCGGTGTTTGGTGCCTGGGTGAACACGGGTACTCCTTTCGTGAGGGTGATGTTGATTATATCACATGTTTGTGAACGTGGGGCAGGGGCCATGTGGAGCGGGGTGGAGGCGCGCCAGCCCCGTGGTCGTCCGAAATCCCGGACACAACGTCCAGGCGAGGCGGGCGCACCCCAGGTGGGCTGGGTCACACTGAAGGAAGACGCGGCCGCCCCCGCGCAGACCGGGCGGCACTCAACGCCGCACGATTCAGCACCACAAGGAGCCGACATGACGCAGAACGCACCCAGCGGACCCCGCCCCGTCCGCGCAGACCGAGGCACCGACCTCTCCGCCAAGTCCTGGCAGACCGAGGCCCCCCTCCGCATGCTCATGAACAACCTCGACCCCGAGGTTGCCGAGCGCCCCGACGACCTCGTCGTCTACGGCGGCACCGGCCGCGCCGCCCGCAGCTGGGAGGCGTTCGACGCGATCGTCGCGTCCCTCAAGGACCTCGAGAAGGACGAGACGCTCCTCGTCCAGTCCGGCAAGCCCGTCGGCATCCTCCGCACCCACGAGTGGGCCCCGCGCGTCCTCCTCGCCAACTCCAACCTCGTCGGCGACTGGGCGACGTGGCCCGAGTTCCGCCGCCTCGAGGCCGAGGGCCTCATGATGTACGGCCAGATGACGGCCGGCTCGTGGATCTACATCGCCACCCAGGGCATCCTTCAGGGGACCTTCGAGACCTTCGCGGCCGTGGCCAAGAAGCGCTTCAACGGCACCCTCGCGGGCACCATCACCCTCACGGGCGGCTGCGGCGGCATGGGCGGCGCCCAGCCCCTCGCCGTCACGCTCAACGGCGGCGTCTGCATCATCGTGGACGTGGACCGCACGCGCCTCGAGCGGCGCGTCTCCAAGCGGTACCTTGACACTGTCGCGGACAGCCTGGCCGACGCCGTTGCCCAGGCCAACGAGGCGAAGGCTGCCAAGAAGGCGCTGTCCATCGGCGTGGTCGGCAACGCCGCCGAGCTCTTCCCCGAGCTCCTCGAGCTGCACAAGAAGGGCGAGATCACCGTGGACGTGGTCACCGACCAGACGTCCGCGCACGACCCCCTCTCCTACCTGCCCACTGAGTACACGGTGGAGCAGTGGCAGGCCGAGGCCGCTGCAGACGAGACCGGCTTCACGAAGAAGTCCCAGAACGCCATGGCCCGCCACGTCCAGGCGATGGTCGAGTTCCAGGACGCCGGCGCCGAGGTCTTCGACTACGGCAACTCCATCCGCGACGAGGCCCGCCAGGCCGGGTACGACCGCGCGTTCGAGTTCCCCGGCTTCGTCCCCGCCTACATCCGCCCGCTCTTCTGCGAGGGCCTCGGCCCGTTCCGCTGGGTGGCCCTCTCCGGCGACCCCGAGGACATCCGCGTCACCGACGAGGCCATCAAGGAGCTCTTCCCCGAGAACGAGCACTTGCACCGCTGGATCGACGCCGCCGGCGAGTACGTCGAGTTCGAGGGCCTCCCTGCCCGCATCTGCTGGCTCGGCTACGGCGAGCGCGCCAAGGCGGGGCAGCTGTTCAACGAGCTCGTCCGCGACGGCAAGGTCAAGGCGCCGATCGTCATCGGCCGCGACCACCTCGACTCCGGCTCCGTGGCCTCCCCGTACCGCGAGACCGAGGCCATGAAGGACGGCTCCGACGCGATTGCCGACTGGCCGCTCCTCAACGCCCTCGTCAACACGTCCTCCGGCGCCACGTGGGTCTCGATCCACCATGGCGGCGGCGTCGGCATCGGCCGCTCCATCCACGCGGGCCAGGTTGGCGTGGCGGACGGCACGGACCTCGCGGCGCAGAAGCTCGAGCGGCTTCTCACGAACGACCCTGCGATGGGCGTCATCCGCCACGTCGACGCGGGCTACGAGCGTGCCCAGGACGTCGCGGCCGAGCGCGGCGTCCGCGTCCCCATGACGGAGTTCGGCTCCTAAGCGGGTTCGCCCTGGGAGGGGCCCCGGCGCTGCGGCGCCGGGGCCCCTCGTGCTGTTGCCGGGGGCCGCCGAAGCGCGGCATGTTCGGATGAATCACGTCTGGAATGAAGCGAATTCTCGCGGAGGAAACCTCCCGAAGCAGACGTGCTCCGGTTGATGACGGCGTGAATCGGCGGGCGGGTGCGGCCGCGGGCGCCAGAGTTGCTGTGGGCACCGTGAATCCGTCCGGGATTTCGGACAGAACCCCGCTCCGCCCGGGACTCGAAAATGTGACCTGCCACATACTGGGAGGGATACCTGCCACAGCTGCTAGGAGGATTCATGGCCGCGAACACCGAGCCGTCCGAGACGCTCGATGCCCTGACGGGCACGGGAACTGTCCTCGTGGAGGGCGTGTCCGAGTTGTGGACGCTCGACGCCGAGCGCCGCGTCCTCCGCGACGCCGCCGTCCTCATCGAGGGGGACGTCATCGCCTGGGCGGGGCCCCGCTCCGAGGCCCCCGCCGCAGACCGCCGTGTGGATCTCGAGGGCCGCGCCGTCCTGCCCGGCTGGGTGGACTCCCACTCCCACATGGTCTTCGACGGGGACCGCTCCGCCGAGTTCCAGGCGCGCATGGCCGGAGAGTCATATTCCGCCGGCGGCATCGGGGTGACGACCGGGGCCACGCGCGAAGCCTCGGACGAGCGCCTCGCCGCGCTGCTCGCCTCCCGCGTGGAGGAGGCCCGCCGCGGCGGCACCACGTGCATGGAGACCAAGACGGGCTACGGCCTCAACGTGGAGGACGAGGCTCGCAGCGCCCGGATTGCCGCCGAGCACATGGACGAGGTGACCTTCCTCGGCGCCCACCTCGTGCCTGCCGAGTACAAGAACCGCGCGGACGAGTACGTGGACCTCGTCACCGGCGAGATGCTCCAGGCCGTCCTCGCCTCAGGCGGCGAGCGCCTCCGCTGGGCGGACGTCTTCTGCGAGGAGGGCGCCTTCACCCCCGAGCAGTCCCGCCGGGTCCTCGAGGCGTGCCGTGCCGCTGGCCTCACCCCGCGCCTCCACGGCAACCAGCTCGGGGAGACCGGAGGCGTGGCCCTCGCCCTTGAGCTCGGAGCCGCGAGCGTGGACCACATCAACTACCTCTCCTCCGAGGACATCGAGGGCCTGGGCGCCTCCGGGCGCGCCTTCCGCGCCAACGGAGGGGTCGACGGCGCCCCGCCCGCCGCGGACCCCGCCGGCATCGACTGGCCGACCGTCGCGACGATCCTGCCTGCGTGCGACCTCTCCACGCGAGCCCCCTTGGCCCCCGCACGGGAGCTGGCGGACGCGGGCGCCACGCTCGCCATCGCCTCCAATTGCAACCCCGGGACGAGCTACACGTCCTCCATGAACTTCTGCGTCGGCACCGCCGTCCTGCAGATGAGGCTGACCCTCGAGGAGGCTCTCGAGGCAGCCACGCTCGGCGGGGCCACGGCCCTGCGCCGCACGGACGTGGGCCGGATTGTGCCCGGCGCCCGCGCGGACCTCCATGTCCTCAACGCCCCGGCGGCGATCCACCTTGCCTACCGCCCGGGGATGCCCATGACCGCAGCGACCATCAGAAAGGGGGTGCGAGTCGCATGAGCTCCCGCGCCGCCGCATCCGACCCGGCTCAGAACGCCGCCACCCCGAGCGGCCCCGCCGCGCAGGCTGGGACTCCCGGCTCCCGCGCCTCGCTCTGGCAGTTCTATCTCTTCAGCGCCATTGGGGCGTTCATGTTCTTCGTGCCCATCACGATCGGCGGGCGAAACACCATTCCGCTCGACCACATCGTCACGTGGCTGACGAGCAGCCTGCACCCGATGGCTGTCGACCTCTTCCTCCTGGCCCTCGCGGCGTACGGCACGGCCCGGCCCTTCGTCACTGGCTCGTGGCGGAAGTCCTTCACAACGAAGCTCTTCGCCGCGGCCAACGTCGTCGGACTCATCGTGGCGGTCTCCCTTGTCCTCGGTTTTGCACCAAAGATCATCGCAGCCAAGGGCATGGGCCCGTTCCTGTGGGACAAGATCGTCACGCCCGTCGGATTCATCGTGCCCATCGGCGCGATCTTCCTGGCGCTGCTCGTGGGCTACGGGCTCATGGAGTTCATGGGCGTGTTCATGCAGCCGATCATGCGCCCCCTGTTCAAGACGCCTGGCCGCTCCGCGGTGGACGCCGTCGCGTCCTTCGTGGGCAGCTACTCGCTCGGCCTCCTCATCACGGACCGGGTCTACCGAGAGGGCAAGTACACGGGCAAGGAGGCCGCGATCATCGCGACAGGCTTCTCGACCGTCTCGGCCGCCTTCATGGTCATCGTCGCCAAGACCCTGGGCCTCATGGACATGTGGCTCACGTACTTCTTCGTGACCCTCTTTGTCACGTTCGCGGTCACGGCCATCACGGTCCACATCCCGCCGCTGAGCCGGATCCCCGACGACGTCTACCCCGGGGTTGAGCCGCAGCTCGAGCAGCCGGTCACCGGCTCCCGGGCCAAGGCCGCGTGGGGCGAGGTCCACCGCGTCCTCGCCGAGACGCCGAGTCTCGGCCGCAACATCGCGTCCAACCTCAAGGACGGCCTCGGCATGGCCGGCGCGATCCTCCCGTCCATCATGTCCGTGGGCCTCGCCGGCCTGCTCCTCGCCGAGCACACGCGCGTCTTCGACTGGCTCGGCTGGATCTTCCGCCCGTTCACGATCTTCCTGCCGGACTCCGCCCTCGCGGCCAAGGCGTCCGCCGTGGGCATCGCGGAGATGTTCCTGCCCGCCACCGTGGCCGCCGGCTCGGGCTCGACCGTGACGAAGTTCGTCATCGGTGTCGTCGCGATCAGCGCGATCATCTTCTTCTCCGCGCTCGTGCCGTGCATCGTCGCCACGGAGATCCCCGTCTCGATCGGCCAGCTCGTGGTTATCTGGTTCGAGCGGGTCGCCCTGACGATCCTCATCACGACCCCCATCGCCTACCTCGTCACGTGACGGCAGGGGCCGCGGGGGTGCGCCCCCGCGGCCCCGTCGTCGTCCCCTTGCCCCTCCGCCCGCTCCCGAAAGGTCACCTATGAGCCTGCCCGAGTCCGTCACCCTCTCCACTTCTGGCCTCACGGCCGACGACGTCATTGCCGTGGCGCGCCACGACGCGCGGATCGAGCTCGCCGCCGAGGCGCGGGAGCGGATCGCCGCCGTCCGCGCCGGGATCGACGAGCTCGCGGCGTCCGAGACCCCCGCCTACGGAATCTCCACGGGCTTCGGCGCCCTCGCCAACACGTCCATCCCCGTCGAGAAGCGCGCGCTGCTCCAGAAGTCCCTCATCCGCTCCCACGCAGCCGGCACCGGCCCCGTGGTGGAGCGGGAGGTCGTGCGCGCCCTCATGATGCTGCGCCTCAAGACGCTCGCATCCGGGCACACGGGGGTGCGGCCCGAGACCGTCGAGGCGTTCGTGGGTCTGCTCAACGCGGGTATCACGCCGGTGGTCCACGAGTACGGCTCGCTCGGCTGCTCCGGCGACCTCGCGCCGCTGTCCCATTGCGCGCTCGTGCTCATGGGCGAGGGGCGCGCGACCGACCGTGACGGGGTGGAGCGCCCCGTGCCCGAGCTGCTTGAGGAGGCGGGCCTCGCGCCGGTCGAGCTCGAGGAGAAGGAGGGGCTCGCGCTCATCAACGGCACGGACGGCATGCTGGGCCAGCTCATCATGGCGCTCGCGGACCTGCGCGAACTCGTGAAGACCGCCGACGTCACCGCGGCCCTCGTCGTCGAGGCGCTGCGCGGCACGGACGGGCCGTTCGCGCCCGAGCTGCACGCGCCCCTGCGCCCGCATCCCGGCCAGGTCGACTCTGCCGCGAACATGTACGCCGTGCTCCAGGGCTCGGAGCTCGTTGCCTCCCACAAGAAGGCCTTCGGGCGCGTCCAGGACGCCTACTCGCTGCGCTGCGCGCCTCAGGTGGCCGGCGGCCTGCGCGACACGATCGACTATGTGACCCAGGTGGCCGCACGCGAGCTCGCCGCCGCCGTGGACAACCCCGTGGTCCTGGACTCCGGCGAGGTCCGCTCCAACGGCAACTTCCACGGCGCCCCCGTGGCCTACGTCCTCGACTTCCTCGCGATCCCCGTGGCTGACCTCGCCTCGATGTCCGAGCGGCGGACCGACCGCCTCCTCGACCCCGCCCGCTCCCACGGCCTCCCGCCGTTCCTCGCGGCGGACCCCGGCACGGACTCGGGCCTCATGATTGCCCAGTACACGCAGGCCGGGCTCGTGGCCGAGATGAAGCGCCTCGCCGTCCCCGCGTCCGTGGACTCCATCCCCAGCTCCGCCATGCAGGAGGATCACGTGTCCCTCGGCTGGCACGCGGCCCGCAAGCTCCGCACGAGCGTGGACAACCTCCGGCGCGTCCTCGCCATCGAGCTCCTCGCGGCCGCGCGCGCCATTGACTTCCGCGGGGTCGACGCCGGGGCCGCCCGCGACGGCTCCGACGCCCTCCCGCAGAGCGGCAACGCGGGCTCGGCGGACGGCACGCCGCTGCCCTCGGCCGCGCCCGGCCCCGTGGCGGCGTCCGTCATGACGGCCCTCCGCGAGAGTGTCCCGGGCCCCGGCCCGGACCGGTTCCTGGCGCCGGACATCGCCGGGTGCGAGGCGTTCATCGCCTCCGGCGCGCTCCTCGAGGCCGTCCGCGCGGCGGGCGTCGAGCTCCGGTAAGGGGGCCGGGAGCCGCGCTAGGCGGTCTCCAGCTCGCTGCGGCGGGCGCGGATCTCACGCATGGCCCCGTGGAGGGGAGACCCCTCGAAGGGGACTGCGGCGAGATCGGCGCCCGCCGCCGCCGTCAGCGCGAGGCGCTGAGCGCTCTTGACGGCGGCAGGCGGCAGGCCGATGGCCGCCCCAAACGCATCCCAGTGGCGGCGGCGCAGCTTTTTGGCGCGGCCGTCCACGGGCAGGGCCAGGCTCGTGTCCCGGTACGGAAGCGTGGACGGCACGTCGTACACGGGCGCCACCTCGAACCCCCGTCCCCGGTCCAGGATCCCGACGTTCTTCGCGTGTGCGTCCCCGTTGCCCGTGAGCCACGCGAAGAGGAAATGCAGGTACAGGGCGCGCGTCGCGATCCGGGGCGCGCGGGCCTGCGCCGCCAAAGCCAGGACGACCTCCTCGCTCGACGGCTGATACTTGTTGGCGGGCGCAAGACCCAGGACCTGGGCGCCATCCTCGAATGCCAGCCGCCCGCCGCTGGGCAGCCGGTCAAACCGTGTGACGAGCAGGCCAGGCACCCCGTTCTTGTCGCGCACAAGCGCGTGCTCCGCCACGCCCAGGCCCAGCCCCCGCGCGGCTGTCAGGTGCACAGCCTCGTTCTCCACGAGGCGGGGGTACTCGGCGGGGTTGAGCTTGAGGATCCACCGCGCGTCACTCCCGCTGACGGGGAACGTCACCATGGAGGCGCTGGCCTTGGCCTGGACGCCAGGGAGGGAGATCTGGTCCACGCGGGGCAGGAGAGCGGCGAAGTCCTCCTCCTCAAACGGGCCTCGGATGAGCGGCTGGGGTTCCTGAGGGGTCTGTCCGGAGGGAACGACGACGACGTCCCCCGGGGTGTCATGGCCGACAGCGAGAAGCAGCGTCAGCTCGTCGTCGGAACTGGTCTTGAGGGACCGGGCGAGCATGCTGAAGCGACGCCCCTCAGGCAAGAGGCCCGCAAAAAACGGGGGCAGAGCACCCTGGGGGGCGTGTACGGGCTCCGATGTGAGGGGGAGAGTGGTGGCCACGGCGGGGCGGTGCTCTGAGAGGTACCCGGGCAGGTACTGGAAGACGACCCCGCCGCCGTCAGTGCGCTGCAGGACTCCCGCGCGATGCCCCGCCTTCCACACGTCCGCCGAGCGGACCTGGGTGAGCTCTGTGTTCACCGCCGGGCCTCGAGGGTCATGCCGAGTGTCTCGGCGACGGCCAGGACCGAGCCGAGGGAGGGGGATGGGCTGCCCCGTTCGATGTCCCGGAGCGTCCGCTCCGAGATGCCGGAGAGTTCGGCGATGATTCGCTGCGAGAGGCCCTCCATCGCCCGGGCCTCGCGGAGGGCTTGGCCGATCCGCGCTGTCGACGGCGGGTCTGATGGCCGCGGGTCAGATGGCGTGGAGCCGTTCACAGGGCCTCCATTCGTGGATCGACGTGCCCTTTCTTGACCCGCCCATCCTATCCTCTGCGGCAAAATGTTGCCGGTTTTTGCGGCGGGGGGATGAACGGCGCGGATCTTTGCCATAGGCGGCAAGATATTGCCGAATCGGCGTCGGCCTGAGGGTGGTTGAGGCCTCCCATGGGTCCACCGGCAGGATCGTGCCGGAGTGGGGCGGCGAAGAGCCCCGTCGTCGTCCGCACTGCTCCGCCCCCACGCAATTCCGCGTGGCACAATGTGGTAATCCGTGTCACGCCGGCCACCCCGGCGCATGGCCTGCGCGCCCAGTGTGGGGCGCGCAGACAACCGAAGGAGACGCCTTGAGCGGAACACCCGCTTCGCCAGCCCTGCCCCCTCTCTCGACGGGGCCGCATACGCGCAGGCTGGGGCTCGTGGCCCTTGTCGCAACGCTCGGCGGCCTCCTGTTCGGCTATGACACCGGCGTCATCAACGGCGCCCTCATCCCGCTCTCCGGGGAGCTCGGCCTCGATGCCCTCGGCGAAGGCGCAATCACGAGCGCCCTCCTCTTCGGCGCCGCGGCCGGTGCGCTCGCGGGCGGGTGGGTCTCGGACGCCGTGGGGCGGCGGACCACGATCATCGGCCTCTCGGTGCTCTTCGTCGCGGGCGCCCTCGTATGCTCTCTCGCCCCCGGTTTCGGCGTGCTCATCCTGGGGCGCATCATCCTGGGGCTTGCGGTGGGTGGCGCGTCCACCGTGGTGCCGGTCTTCCTCGCAGAGCTCTCCCCGTACGAGGTGCGCGGCTCCATGTCCGGGCGCAACGAGCTCATGATCCTTGTGGGGCAGCTCGCGGCCGTCGTCGTCAACGCGATCCTCGGCAGCACCCTGGGGCACGTTGAGGGCGTGTGGCGCGTCATGCTCGCCGTCGCCGCGCTGCCCGGCCTGTTCCTCTTCATCGGGATGCTCCGCGTGCCGGAGTCCCCGCGCTGGCTGGTCGCCAAGGGGCGCCATGAGGAGGCCCGGACGGTGCTCCGCGCGTTGCGGACCGAGGAGCGGGCCGACGCCGAGCTGGACGAGGTCCGGCGCATCGTTGACCAGGACTCAGCCCGCCGCACCGAGAGCCTCTCAGAGATTGTCGGCAACCGGTGGCTCCGCCGGATTCTGCTCGTGGGCATCGCCATCGCGGTGTTCCAGCAGCTCACGGGCGTCAACTCGATCATGTACTACGGCCAGGTTGTCCTGCGGGACTCCGGATTCACCGCGGACGCGGCGCTCGTGGCCGCTATTGCGCCGGCGCTCATCGGCGTCATCGGCTCCTTCATCGCCTTGGCCATGATGGACCGGGTCAACCGCCGCACCACTGTGGTCACCGGGTATGCCCTCGTGGCGCTGTGCCACCTGCTCATCGGCGGGGCCTCCCTGGTGGTGCCGGTCGACAGCCCGGCGCGGCCGTACATCATGCTCGTGCTCATCGTGGCGTTCGTGGGGTCCATGCAGACGTTCCTCAACGTGGCCACGTGGGTCCTGCTGAGCGAGATCTTCCCGCTGCGGATGCGCGCGCTCGGCATGGGAGTCTCGGTGTTCTGCATGTGGATCGCCAACGCGCTCCTCAGCCTGTGGTTCCCGTCCCTGCTGGCGGCGCTGGGGCTGACGGGCTCGTTCTTCAGTTTCGGTGCGGTCAACGTCGTGACGGCGCTCGTCATGTGGAAGGTCCTCCCCGAGACGCGTGGGCGGACCCTCGAGGGCGTTGAGCGCGGTGTCGAGGACGGCTCCATCTACCGGACGCCAGCCCCGGCCGGCCGCGCGTAGGGTGGGATCATGATCGTCGCCTTCTCCGTCGCGCCCTCGGGCGAGCCCAGTGACCCCTCCCTTCGCGCTGAAGGTCGCCCTTCGGATGCCTCAGTGCACGACGCCGTGGCCGCCGCAGTCAAGGTGGTTCGCGAGTCAGGCCTTCCCAACCGCACCAGCTCGATGTTCACCGAGATCGAGGGCGAGTGGGACGAGGTCATGGATGTGGTCAAGCGCGCCACCGCCGAGGTCGGCCGTTTCGGGTCCCGAGTGGCGCTTGTCCTCAAGGCCGACATCCGCCCGGGTTTCTCTGGTGAGCTGGACGGCAAGCTCGAGCGGCTCGAGAAGGCCATCGGGGAGACGCCCGGGGCCTGAGCCCGCCCGATAGAGTTGCCCGCATGACACAATTGCTGGTTCGTGAAGGCACGCCTGAAGACATCGAGCCCGTGCTCCGAGCCAAGCTCGACATCCACCGCGAGTGCTACCCGTTCCGTGGCGAAGAGGTGTTCCAGCTCGTCGAGCGAGGCATCCCCCAGAACGTCGGCTTCTGGGAGGCCGGGATGGGCCTCGGGATGAGATTCCACGTCGCGTTGGACGGGGACGCCGTCGTCGGCATGTCAGGGGCGCGCCCCACGAGCCCCGAGGAGCCCAAGGCAGCCGAACTGCCCGCGGTGGAGCTCCAGATGCTGTACCTCCACAAGGACTACCGGGGCCGAGGCGCCGCGGACCTTCTCCTGGCCGCCGCGATCGGCCGCCTGCCCGCCCACCTGTGGGTGCTTGAAGGCAATGCCCGGGCCATCCGGTTCTACGAGAAGCACGGTTTCCGGCTCACCGGCGAGAGGGAGACCCTCGACGAGACGTGGGCCCTGAAGGACGAGCTGCGCATGGTGCGCGGAGAGGTGAACTGACCCATGGCCGCAGCCAAGAAGAGCCCCGCCGGTCAGAAGGCATCCAAAGGACAGGGTGCCAAGGGGCAGCCAGCAGGGAAGCAGCCGTCAGGCACCGCGGGCCTCACCCCTCAGACCTTCCGCGTGGACACGGGCCTGGCCCGGATCGAGCCGGACCCCTACTCGGAGGGCGGCTGGGTGTTCGTCCTCAACGGCGTGCAATCCTCGCACATCATGGACGATCCGACCGTCCTCGAGTTCGAGTACATGCAGTGGATCGCCGCAGCCGTCGAGCACCATTTCACGGACCACGCGGAGCGCTTGAACTTCCTTCACCTCGGTGGCGGCGCGTGCACGCTGCCGCGCTGGTCGCTTGCGGTGTACCCGGAGTCGCGGAGCCTCGTCGTCGAAATCGATGCCGCCCTCGTGACGAAGATGCGCGAGATCCTCGACCTCCCGCGCGCCCCGAAGCTGCGGCTGCGCGCGGAGGACGCACGCACGGCCATCGACTCGCTCACGGAGGACAGCCGGGACGTCATCATCCGCGACGTGTTCGCCACGGACGCCACAGGCTGGAACCTGACGACCCTCGAGTTCCTCGGCGAGGTGCGCCGCGTCCTTCGCCCGGGTGGCCTGTACACCGCGAACATCGGCAGCCGCATGGACCTCACGGCCGCCAAGGAGGACATTGCGACGACGCTGGCCGTCTTCCCGCACGTCTGCGTGATCGCGGACCCTGCCATGTTCAAGGGGCGCCGGGCGGGGAACTTCGTCGTCGTCGCCTCGGACGAGCCCTTCGAGCCGGACGCCCAGCTGAACCGCGTGCTCCTCGGCTCTGGCGTCCCGGCCCAGGCGTGGGGCACGGGACGGGTCCGCGCGTTCTGCGCCGGGGCCACCGTGCGACGCGACGCGGACGAGCCGGAGCCGCCCGCGGGCACCGGGCCCGACGGTGAGGGCCCCGCCCTCGCGGGGGTCTAGCGCACGCGGGGCACCGCGCCCCTAGGCTCCCTCAGAGCCGACCACGAGGCGCTTCAGCTCGGGGTGGCGGGGCAGGTACGTGTCCTGGATGTACGGGCACGTGGGGATGACGCGGCCGCCGCGGTGCTCGATTTCCGCGAAGGCCCGGTCCGCCAGGTCTGCCGCGAGGCCCTTGCCCCGGAACTGCGGGCGGACGCCGGTGTGCGTGATGGGGAAGACTCCCCCGGACTCGGAGAAGACGATCTCGCCAGCCACGGAGCCCTCGGGCTCGTGGGCCTCGATGACGTGCTGCCCGTCCTGCTCGGTGTGCGTGAACGTATAGGTCATGAGGTTGCCTCTCCTTGGGTGCGCGGCGCGGGGTCTGCGGGCCGGTTGCCCCGCGTGCGCAGCCGCACCGCGGGCAGCTCTGGGGCTGGGATGGGCTCGCCAGAGACGAGCTCCCCGAACCGAGTCTCCCGCCCCTCGAGCGCATCCTGCCACTCGCTCCGCCAGGCGCGGATCTCGGCGTCCTCGCGCCCCACGAAGTTCCACCACATGAGAATCTCCTCGCCGAACGGCTCGCCGCCAATGAGGAGGATGCGGAGCGTCCCTTCGCCCGTGTTGGTCACCTCGAGCTCCGTGGCTCCGGAGCCGACGACGGCGAGCTGCGCGCGGCTGACCGCCGTCACGGGGCCGAGGGGCCCGGCAGGGGACGGGGCCACGCGGAGGTCCGCCGCCCCGTCGTCGAGCAGGATGGCGTGCTCAAAGGATTCCCGAACCGGAATATTCACGCGCGAGCCTGGATCCAGGAGAATCTCAGCGCCCACGATGGGCGAGAAGGCCTCGACAGGGGAGGCGACGCCCAGGATCTCGCCGAGGAAGACGCGCACGGTGGCGCCGCCGGTGCGCACGGGCTCGGGGGTGTAGCTCTCGAGGCGGGGCTCGGCGAAGCGCGCATGGTCCGGGAGCGCGATCCACAGCTGCGCCCCGTGGAGGACCGAGGTGCCCGGCGCGGAGAACTCGGAGTGGTTGATGCCGCGGCCCGCGGTCATGAGGTCCAGCTCTCCGGGGGCGACGCGAGCGGTGCCGCCGGAGGAGTCAGCGTGGTCGATCCCGCCGGAGAACAGCCAGGAGGCGGTCTGGAGGCCCGTGTGAGGGTGGGCCGGGACGCGCATCCCGCCCGTGGACTCTACCGAGTTGGGGCCGTAGTGGTCGAGGAAGCACCACGGTCCCACGAGGGAGCGGCCACGCGCCGGGAGCGTGCGGCGAACACTCATGGCGCGCAGGCCGCCGAGGGGCACCTCGCGGGGGTCGAGCACGGTCACGTGGCCGCCGCCGGAGTGCAGGGGGGAACAGCGGCGGGGTTCGGGATCCTTTTCGAGATTGCTCACGCCGCAAGCTTAGGTGCCGAGGCGTTCCCTGAGGGAGCCTTCGCGTGTAGGTTGGGGGTCTGTCAGGAAACTCTAAGGGAGATTAACTATGTCGATGGAGGGCGCGGCGAAAACGCCGCAGCACACGCCGGGGGCCCACGCCGAACCCCGCGGTCCCGGCGAGCCGACGCGCCAGTCCCCGGCCGAGCAGGCACGGACTGCCGCTGCGGGTGAGGCGCGGAAGCCCACCGCCGAGGAGACACGCCACGCCGTCTCCAATACCCTCAAGGGGTCAGCAGGAAACCTCATCGAGTGGTTTGACCTGTACATTTACGCCGCGTTCAGCGGATATTTCGCCACGGCGTTCTTTGACAAGTCGGACCCGGTTCAGTCCCAGATCGACGCCTACCTCGGCTTCGCCCTGACGTTCCTCATGCGGCCCGTGGGCTCATGGTTCTTCGGGCGGTACGCGGACCGGCACGGGCGCAAGGCCGCGCTGACGCTCTCCATCTCCCTCATGGCCCTCGGTTCGCTCATCCTCGCGATCCTCCCCGGCCGGGACACGATCGGTGTGTGGGCCCTGGTCATCCTCTACATGTCCCGCCTGCTCCAGGGCTTCTCGCTCGGCGGCGAGTACGGCACGTCCGCGACGTACATGTCCGAGGTGGCCACCCGGAACCGCCGCGGCTTCTTCTCCAGCTTCCAGTACGTGACCCTCGTGGGTGGCCAGGTCCTGGCGCTGCTGACGCTCATCATTCTCCAGAACGTCCTCACCTCGGAGCAGCTGCACGCTTGGGGCTGGCGCATCCCCTTCATCCTCGGTGCCGTGGGCGCTCTGGTGGTCCTGTGGCTGCGGCGCAGCATGGACGAGTCCCTTGAGCACGACAAGATCGCAGCCGCCACAGACAACGCCGAGGTCCAGGACGCAGGAACTCTCAAGGTCCTGTTCACGCAGTACTGGCGGCCGCTGCTGCTCACCGTCATGCTGACGCTCGGCGGAACGGTCGCGTTCTACACGTACACGACCTACATCCTCAGCTACATGAACAACGTGTCCGGCATCCCGAAGGAGCAGACCTCCGTCATCAACTTTGCGGCGCTCTTCCTCTTCATGTGCCTTCAGCCGGTGGCCGGCCTGCTGTCTGACAAGATCGGGCGCAAGGCGCTCCTCGTTGCCTTCGGTGTGGGCGGAACGCTCTTCACCTGGCCCATCCTGGGCACGCTGGCCAACGTGAAGAGCCCGATGGTCGCCTTCCTCCTCATGGCCGCCGGCCTGGTCATCACGGTGGGTTACACCTCGATCTCGGCGCTCGTGAAGGCGGAGCTCTTCCCTGCCAAGATCCGCGCCCTCGGCGTAGGACTCGGCTACGCGATTGCGAACTCGCTCTTTGGCGGCACGATCCCGTTCGTCGGCGCGTACATGAACAGCCACAACATGCGGGCCGGGTTCATCACGTATGTCACCGTGTGCATCGCGATTTCGCTGGTGGTCTACCTGTTCTTCCTGCCGAAGAACAAGAGCCGCACTGTGCTCGACGACGAGCAGGGCCACGCCTACGCTGAACACAGCACGGCCGGCACTCGCCGGACCGGGGCACATGTGTTGACGAGCGAGGAGGGGACGCGATGAAGACGGTCCTGTTTGTCTGTTCCAAGAATGGGGGCAAGTCCCAGATGGCCGCGGCGGTCATGCGCAAGGGCGCCGGCGAGGAGCTGCGAGTCGTCTCTGGCGGCACGAACCCCGGCTCTGGGCTCAACGCCCAGTCTGTTGCGTCTCTTGAAGCGCGCGGCTACTCGGTTGAGGGGGAGTACGCGAAGGCGATTGCCCCCGAGACGCTCGAGGCGGCGGATGTCGTGGTCATCCTCGGCAACGAGGCGCAGCTTGATGTCCCGGAGGGGCGGCGCGTGGAGCGCTGGCTCACCCGCGAGCCTTCCGAGGAGGGGATTGAGGGCGCTGAGCGCATGAACCTCATCCTGGACGACATCGAGCAGCGAGTCGAGGCGCTACGCGAGGATCTCCGCGAGGGATCCCGGTAGGGAGTCCCGGGAGGAGCTTCGTGCGGGGCCTCGGTAGGGAGTCCAGGCGGGAGCTCCGTGCGGGAGCCGGGTGTGCCCGACTCCCGCACCTCGAGGTCAGGCCTGGCTGGCGATGTCCCGCCCGATGGTCTCCTTGAGGATCTCGTTGGTCCCACCGAAGATCGTCAGCAGCCGCACTGCGAGGTAGGCCTGGGCCACGGCCGTCTCCGTCCCGTAGCCGAAGCCGCCGTGGAGCTGGAGGCAGCGGTCCACGACCTCCTGAGCCGTGCTCCCCGCGTGGAGCTTGACCCGCGAGGCGTCCACGAGATCCAGCTGGCCCGCGTTGAACCGGTGAATGGCCTGCTGCACGTAGGCTTCTGCTGCCTCGAGGCGGGTGGAGACCTCGGCGAGCTCGAACCGCGTGTTCTGGAAGTCGAGCACCCTGGAGCCGAAGACGTCCCGCTCCGAGACGTACCGCAGCGTGTGCTCAAGGACCACCTTGGCGGTGGAGAGCCCCCCAACGGCGACCGCGAGGCGGCCCTGGGGCAAGTGCTTGTGGACCAGGTCGAGGCCCTGCCCCTCGGCGCCGATGAGGTTGGCGGCGGGGACGCGGACGTCGTCGAAATAGAGTTCCGCCGTGTCTGAGGCGTTGAGTCCCATCTTCACGAGCTGGCGGCCAGCCGTGTAGCCCGGGTGGTCTTGCTTCTCCACGATGAACAGGCTGAAGCTGTTCCGGCCGCCGCGGGCCTCCTTGCTGCCGTCCGTCCGGGCGAGAACGAGGGCCGCGTCTCCCGTCACCCCATTGCCGATGAACGACTTCTGCCCGTTGAGGACGTAGTGGTCCCCGTCCCGGACGGCCTTGGTGCGCACGGCGCGCAGGTCACTGCCGGCTCCTGGCTCCGTGTAGGCCACACTGGTCACCATCTCGCCGGAGAGCATCCGCGGCAGCCAGCGCTCCTTCTGCTCCGCCGTGCCCTCGGCGAGAACATGGGGGAGGACCCAGTCGTCATGCAGGTGGAACGCGAGGCCCACCGCGTGGTGTCCGGAGCGGGCAAGCTCTTCGTCGATCACTGCGCGGAACCGGTAGTCAGACAGGCCCATCCCGCCGTGCTCTTCCCCGATGGCGAGCCCCAGCAGGCCGGCCTCTGCGGCAGCCGTCCACATGGACCGGTCCATGCGGTGGGCCTTCTCCCAGTCGGCGTAGTGGGGGGCGAGCTCGCGCTCGGCGAATTCGCGGACGACCGCCCGGAACTCCTCCTGCTCCTCGGTGTAAAAGCTCTGCATCAGATGGTGTCCTTTCTTCCCATGCCGGGTGATGAAGTGGCAGGCACGGCAGTCTGAGGCGGCTGTGCGCCGCCCGTCTCCGAGCGCTCCGTTTCGGCTGCCTGATGTGGGGCCCCGAGCGCGAGGCTCGCCATCTCTTGCAGCGTTGCCGCGAATGCCGCAGGGTCCTCCAGGGGGAGGGCCCGGGCGCACACGGCCGAGTTGATGAGTCCGATGGTCCCGACGGCGCGAGTCACGTGGCTCTCCTCTGGCTCATCGGGGCGCAAGTGGGCCAGGACGCGCGTCCAGTGGCTCACGTAGTCCTTCTGAGTGGACCGGATGCGGCGCCGGTCTGGGCTGCTCAGGAAGGTGAGGTCCCGGTCCTGGATGCGGATGGCCGCGGAGTTGGACAGGGCGAATTTCACGTGCAGCTCGATCAGTCCGTTCAGCGCCGCCCCGGGGGTGGGCGCGTCTGAGCAGGTGCCTCCCGCGTCTTCAAGAAGCCCCTTCGAGGCTGAGTGGAGGACTTCCGCCAGGATGGCCTCCTTGCTCCTGAAATGCCGGTAGACGGCTGGGCCCGTCACTCCGGACCGCTCTCCGATGGCCGCGACCGTCACCTGGGCGTAGCCCCGGTGGGCGAAGAGGCGCGCGGCGCTGTCGAGGATTTGAGCTCGCCGATCAGCCTTGGCGAGGCCACGTGGCGTGACGTTCATTCACTCCCTCTCTCCAGCGTGTCGTGCGGCGGGTGACGGTGTGGACACTGTGCTGCGCGTCCCCTAGAGTATATCTCAGTTACTCATCGCTAACCCAAATGTGAGGCAGGGTCGTGGGGAAGATGACAGGCAGCGGGCCGGGGCGCGCCGCGGAGCAGGTTGAGCTCAACGGCAAGATGCTCCTGGAGCTGCGTGAGCGGCCGGGTGCGGGAGCGCTTCCGGTCGGAGCGGACGACGACGCCCTTGCGGCACAGGACGCCGCCTGGTCCGTGACGGCTCTCATCAGAGCGGAGGCCTCCCGCCGGGGGCTCGCCCCATCCGCCGGCACAGTGCTCTACCTCGAGCTGCCGACGAGGGACGGAGTGGAGGTGGAGACGGTTCTCGCGCCTGGTCGTGCCGTTTCCGCGGATGACGGGGCGCTTGTTCGTCTGGATGTGACCGGCCGGACGCGGGCGGAGGCCCTGGAGGGGTTGGCGCGCGCCCTGGAGGAGACGGTCATCCTGGGGGTGGAGACGTCAATCGAGTTCCTGCACCTCCTCGCCACGAGTCCCGCGCTGGCGGCAGAGCCCTTGGGGGAGGAGGGAGCCCAGCAGCTTCTGGATGACGCTGTGTTCCCGGAGCCTGACGAGCTCCTTGTGGAGTACGCCGAGATGTCGGCGGGGCTGCGCGCCATAGCGCCGGCGCACCCCGCTGAGGCTCCGCGCGGCGAGGGCGCGGGGGAGAGCTCAGGGCAGATGGCCGCCGAGTGTTTCCCGCTTGATCCCCACACGGGGGCTCCTCGTGTCCCCGGGGAGGGGTCTCCGGCCTCGTCCGGGCAGTCGCGGCCTCGCTCCCCGCGCCGCCGCCCGCCTCTGGTCATGGACCCAGAGCGTGTCGTCCGCGCGATTCCTGGCGAAGGCCGCCGGGACTCCCCAGAGGGCGTCCTCGTCTACGTCTCGGAGGGAGCTCGCACGTATCAGATCCGGGTTCGCGAGGGGGATCCGGAACGGTTCGAGATGGGCCCGGCCATCCTCTTCTGCCCGGCCGACCGCCCGGAACGGTTCGGCAAGGCCGCTGATCGCGCTGACGCCGTCGCCCTCGACCTCGAGGATGCCGTGTCCCCGGAGTCCAAGGCGCGAGCGCGCGAGGCAGTCGTGGCTGCCGAGGTGGACCCGTGGCGCGCGCTCGTTCGCATGTCGGCTTGGGGGACGCCGGAGTGGGACGCGGACGCCGCTGCGGTCGCGCGCTCGCGGATGCGCACCGTGATCCTCTCCAAGGCGGAGAGCCTCGAGGCTGTGGACGCGCTCGCTGAGGCTGTCCCGGGTGCGCGGATCGTTCCCCAGATTGAGACGGCCCGGGGTGTCCTCGCAGCGGAGGAACTGGCAGGGCACCCCGCAGTGGTCGCCCTGCTGTGGGGAGCGGAAGACCTCGCGGACTCGCTGGGAGCGCGCTCCACCAGGGCGACCGAGGGGGCCTACAGGGAGGTCATCCAGCACGGCCGGTTCAGGGTGCTCTACGCCTCGGCTGCGCACGGCAAAGCCTGCATTGACGCTGTCCTCCCGGACTTCGAGGACGAAGAAGCTCAGCGTCGTGATGCCGAGGAGGCCGCCACAAGTGGCTTCCGGGCCACCGCGTGCATCCACCCCCGCCAGGTAGGACCGATCCGCCAGGGGTACGCCCCCACGCCGGAGGAGGCCGACCACGCGCGCCGTCTGCTCGCAGCGGCCGAGGGCCAGGGCGGGGCCTTCCGCTTCGAGGGGCAGATGGTGGACGCGCCCATCGTCCGCAGGGCCCGTGCGGTTCTTGCACGCGCCTCCCAACTTTCTACGCAAAGATAGGATCATGAGCTCTCTGAACATCGTCGTGCCCGTCAAGCATGTCCCGGACGCCCAGCTGGAGCGCGGGTTTACCGAGGACCTGACTCTTGACCGCGCCAACTCCATCCTCTCGGAGCTGGACGAGTACCCCCTCGAGGCCGCCATGGCCCTCCGGGAGGCCCGCCCTGAGGCCGCCATCAGCGTGTTCGCGCTCTGCATGGGGCCGGCCCAGGCCTCCGCTGCGGTCAAGAAAGCGCTTCAGCTCGGCGCGGACGCCGGCTTCCACGTGCTCGACGACGCCCTGGCCGGATCCGACGCCCTCGGCACCGCACGGACCCTCGCGGCCGCCATCGCCCATATCGGGGCTGAGCACGGCGGCGTGGACCTCGTCCTCACCGGCATGACAGCCACGGACGCCGAAACCTCGCTCGTTCCCGCCCAGCTCGCCGAGCTCCTGGACTTGCCGCTCGTGACCCGGGCGGACTCGCTGGAGTGGTCGACCTCCGAGGGCGCGGACCTTGCCGCCACTCGCGCCACCGCCCACGCAACGGCCAACGTCGAGACGAGGCTTCCAGCCCTCGTGTCCGTGACCGACCAGGCCAACACCCCTCGTTACCCAAACTTCAAGGCGATCATGGCCGCGAAGAAGAAGCCCGTCACCGTGCTCTCACTGGAGGACCTCGGTCTCGACGCGTCACAGGTGGGCTCCGCCGGAGCGCTGATCGAGGTCATGGGCGCCGACCGCCGCCCGGAGCGTCAGCAGGGCGAGATCATCCGGGATGAGGGGGACGCCGGCGTGAAGCTCGTGGACTTCCTTGCCGCCGAACGCCTGATCTGACCCGCACCGAGCCTAGGAGCATCGCATCATGAACATCCTCGTAGACCTTGGCCATGCGGAGTCCATCGCCTCCGCCGAGGCAGAACTACTCACGATGGCCCTCAGCCTCGCCGACGGCGGCGTGGTCTCTGCCCTGACGCACGTTCCCCTGCAGGATCAGCTTGTCGCCGACCTCGGGCCGTACGGGGTGGGGCGCGTCTTCGCTCCCCAGACAGTCGCCGCAGACGTCTCGGCCACCGACACGGGACTGCTGGAGTCTGTCATCCGCGAGACCGGCCCTCGGCTCGTCCTCGCGAGCCCCACAGCAGATGCCACAGAATGGTTCGGACGCCTTGGAGCGCGGCTCGGAGCGGCCGTCATCACGGAGGCCATCGCGCTCGCGGAGGACCGAACCGTGACCAAGTCCGTCCTCGCGGGCACTCACACCACGCGGGTCGTCCCCAAGACGGACCTCGTCTTCGTCACGGTCAAGGCCAACAGCATCGAGGCCCAGCCGGCCCCATCGGCGACCACGCCCCAGACGCACCGGTGTGAGCCGGGCATCGCCCGACCAGCGGCGCGCATCGTGAGCACGAGCCCCGCCCCCGTCTCGGACCGCCCCAAGCTCACGGAGGCGCGCGTCGTCGTCGCTGGAGGCCGCGGCCTTGACGGCGACTTCAGCCTCGTCGAGCAGCTGGCGGACGAGCTCGGCGGTGCCGTCGGCGCCTCGCGCGCAGCTACAGACGCCGGCTGGATTGAGCACAGCGCCCAGATCGGCCAGACCGGCGTCACCGTGTCCCCGCAGCTCTTCGTGTCCGTGGGAATTTCCGGCGCAGTGCAACAGCGGGCAGGCATGCAGACGTCCAAGGTCATCGTGGCCATCAACAAGGACGAGGAGGCTCAAGTCTTTGAGATTGCGGACTTCGGCATCGTCGGCGACCTCAACGACGTGCTTCCCCAGGCCATCGCGGAGATCCGGCGCCGCCGGGGCTGAGCGCAAATGAACACTGCTGGAGGAATGAGGACGTGAGGACAGGTCAGGATGGGGTCGCCACTGGGCTTATCGGAGGCTCAGTGACGCGCACCCCGGGGCAGCGCGGCCGGGCCAGCCGCCGAAAGCAGATGCACGGCCCCTCACGTCTCAGCGCGCCGACGGCACTGCTCCTCGGCCTGCTGGTCGCCCTCGTTGCGGGGCTCTGGGCCCCTGCCGCCCACGCGGAGGAGTCCTTCCTCACCGCAGCACATCCCGCCGCCTCAGCTGAAGCGAACCCCGCTCCGCTCGAGGTGCGACTGACCTTCCAGGAGGCGCCAGCCGCGGGCAGCCTCGTCATCAGCGTGAAGGACAGCAAGGGGCGCGAATGGGCGCCCAACCCGCCAGAAGTGACGGGGGCGGTGGCCCGCCAGCCCCTCACCGCAGGTGCCCCCGCCGGAACATATTCCGTCACGTGGGAGGCCATCCGGCCGGACGGGACCCCGGCCCACGGCCGGTACTCCTACACCGTGACGACGGGCCGGGAAGCCGGAACACAGGTTCAGGGCGGTCCCACCGTCCCGGCCGCGCCCGGCTCCACGGACGAGCGAAAGGCGGTTGAGGCCGCAGGCGGCGGCCAGACGCAGCCGGTGTCCATCGTCGTGTTCATCCTCATAATGCTGGGGGTCATCGCCCTCCTCGTGGTGGGGCTCGGCGCACGACGAAAGCTGATCGAGAAGGAACAGGCGGACACGCCTCCCGCTCAGACAGGGTCCCGGACCGACGACTCGCCCCGGGTGTAGCCTGGGGGCGTCTTCAGAAGCCAGTTCGAATCACTCGAGGAGGACATCTTGACGGAGCACACCGAGAAGTCACAGGACCGCTACGGCGTCCTTGTGGGGTACGACGGTTCGAAGAGCGCCGACTGCGCTCTCGCCTGGGCCGCGCGAGAGGCCCAGCGGACCGGGCTGGACCTGACGATCGTCACCGCGTACACCTCACCGGCCTACACGCTGATGGGCCTCGAGGCCGCGGTGGTGCCGGTCGAGGACGACGCCCTTCAGCTCGGCGCGGTCGACATCGCGCAGGACGGACGAAAGAAGGCGGCCGAGCACGGCGTCGACGCTCATGCCTTCACCGCTCACGGGGACGCCGCAGGCGTCCTGCGGGACCTTTCCGAGCGGGCTGAGATGCTCGTCCTCGGAGCCCGCGGCCGCGGCGGCTTCATGGGCCTGCTCGTGGGCTCGACCGCCTCCGCGGTGCCCGCCCACGCGAAGTGCCCCAGCGTCATCGTTCCCACAGTCTGCGGGGAGGGACTCGAGGCGAAGCCGGGCCGCGAGGACGTCGTGGTCGTCGGCGTTGACGGCTCCGAAAGGGGGCGCCTCGCCGCTCTCCTGGCCGCAGAGCGAGCCCTGGGCCTGGGGTACCCCCTGCGCCTGGTGTGCGCGCTGCCGCACCTCACGACGTCCGTGGCCTGGGTGCCGCCCGCTGAAAGCGTCGAGTCCATGCGGAGCGAAGTCACGGTCCACCTGCGGGCGGCCCGAGACTGGCTGCTCTCTCACTTCCCGGACCTCGAGATTCAGACGGAGATCCTCGAGGGTGTGCCGGCCAAAGTCCTGACAGAGATGAGCTCGCACGTTGCCCTGACGGTCGTGGGCGCACGCGGCGGCGGCGGCTTCGTGGGCATGCTGCTCGGCTCCACGTCCCAGTCCGTCCTCTCCCAGGCCCGCGGGCCCATCATGGTGGTGCCCGAGCGTGGTGAGGACCCCCGTCTGGCGAACCGTCCGGACTTCGGTCCCACGCCCCGCGGGTTCTAGGCCAGCAGGCGCCCGGGACTCCGCCCGAGCTCTAGCCCCAGCCGAGCTCGTGCAGGCGGGCATCAGAGATGCCGAAGTGGTGTGCGGCCTCGTGGACGATGGTCGTGATGATCTCGTCCACGACGTCGTCGTACGTCTCGCAGGCCTGAAGGAAGGTCTCCTTGAACAGGATGATCGCGTCCGGCAAGGCCCCGATCTCCGAATCGAACGTCCGTTCCGTGAGAGGGACGCCCTCGTAGACCCCCCACAGTTGCAGGTCAGGGTCCTCCCCAGGGCCCGGCACGTAGCGGTCCTCCACCAAGACGGCCACGTTCCCCAGCCCGGAGATCACCTCAGCAAGCCTGGGCGGCAGGTTGTCCATGGCCTCGTTCAGGGCCAGGTCAAACTCCAGATCCGTCAGCTCGATCACCGGGAACCCCCGTCGGTGAGGGGCCCGCGCGGGCGGAACAACAGAGTCACGGCGGCCACAACGATCCCCACGGCGGCCAGGTAGACGGCCGGAGCCGTCGTCGTCCGAGTCACGGACACCAGCCACGCGGAGACGAAAGGCGCGGTGCCCGCGAAGAGCAAATACGCGAGGTTGAACGCGAGGGCCGCCGCCGAGAAGCGCACGCGCGCCGGGAAAATCTCCAGCACCGCGCTCGTCACCGGGCCGAAGTACGTGGCCAAGGCCGCGGCCAGAAGGATCTGCCCACCCACCGCGCCCGCGAACGTCCCGCTGCCGGCCAGCAGGTACGCGGGGTAGGCGACCACGGCGATGGCCAGGGCGCCGGCGGTGAGCATGCGGCCACGGCCGACGACGTCGGACGCCCAGCCGGCGAGAGGCTGAAGCACGAGGAGGACGCTCAAGGCGATGGCGTTGCTCGCGAGTGCCTGCGTGGACGCGAGTCCCGCCGTGCCCGTGAGGTACGTCGTCATGTACCCGCTCATCGTGTAGAAACCAAGGCCGGAGAGGACCGAGAGGGCAAAGGCCAAGGCGATGAACCGCGGGTGCTCGCGCAGGGACTCGAGCACGGGGACGCGGGGGAGCGCGTCGGCCTTGCGCGTGCGCTCGAACTCCGGCGACTCCTCGACCCTGAATCGAATGATCAGGCCCACGAGGGCGAAGACCCCGCCGAGCAGGAAGCACCAGCGCCACCCCGTCTCCGCGAACGCCGCAGCGCCCATGGTCTTCGTCAAGGCCAGCACGAGGCTTGCCGCGAAAATGCCCGGGATGTTGATGCAGGTGGAGGACAGGCTGACGTAGAGCGCGCGGCGTCGCGGCGGAGCGTGCTCGGCGACGAGGGTGTTGCTCCCGATCGTCTCCGCGCCAGCCGAAAGGCCCTGGACCATGCGGCACGCCGTGAGGAGAATCGGCGCCCAGACGCCCACCTGCGCGTATGTGGGCAGGAGGCCGATGGCCGCGGTGGCCGCGCCCATGAGCAGGATGACCGCGGCGAGGACGCGGCGGCGCCCGATCCGGTCCCCGAGGTGCGAGAACAGCACGCCGCCCAGGGGCCGCATCGAGAACCCGAGGGCAAACACGCCAAAGGTCTGAAGGGTTCCTGCGAGCGGGTCGCCCGGCGGGAAGAAGTGGTGGCTGATGCTCGAGGCCACGTAGGCATAGACCAGGAAGTCGTAGAACTCCACAAACTGGCCCACGGCTGCGGAGGCGACGACGGCCTTGCGGCGGGGCGAGCCCTCGTGGCTCGGGTGGTCCGGGTGGGGCTGCGGGGCCGCGTGGCCGGCGGGGGTGACTGCGGCGGCAGCCTCGTCGTCGGCAGAGGAGCGGGCGGGGGCTGTGGGGGTTTCTCGCACGAGAAGCAGTCTAGTTGGGGGCAGATGGGCGGTGCAGGCGTGGAGAGGGTGGCCGGTTTGTCATCGCGGAGGACTTCGCATAGACTTTCTTGAGTCCGTGCGAGGACTGCCGTGTGATGGTGTTCGCGTATGAACAGGCCCCCATCGTCTAGCGGCCTAGGACACCGCCCTTTCACGGCGGCGGCACGGGTTCGAATCCCGTTGGGGGTACTCCGCTTCGTGCGGAAAACTGGATTCCAGAGTGCTGGAGCCGCAGAGTTTGCACGGTGGAAAAAAGCATGATAGAGTCTAACTCTTGGAACGGCAAGGAAGTTTGAAAGAACTTTTGAGCCGATTCTTCAAGGCCCTGTAGCGCAGTTGGTTAGCGCGCCGCCCTGTCACGGCGGAGGTCGCGGGTTCAAGTCCCGTCAGGGTCGCTCAGAGAGCGTCGTCGGCATTCCTTCGGGAATGCCCTCGTCATCTCTGGGGTCATCGTGAATGACTCGGCTCTGTAGCTCAGTTGGTAGAGCGTTCGACTGAAAATCGAAAGGTCACCGGATCGACGCCGGTCGGAGCCACTGAACCCCCGCGTAGCTTCTACATCGCGGGGGTTCTTTGCTGTCTAGAGCCGGTTCAGGCTACTCGCTGCGAGAGGAGCTGCGGGGTCGAGGATCCCCGGGAGCGCCGGCCAACGAGCGGTACGTCCGGACTCCTGTCGACGTGCGGCATGATCGGGTTAGCGGCCAAAAAGTGTGTTTTTCTCGGGCGTGTCATGGCCGTCCTGCCCACCCTCGCTGGGTTCCGTTCCCGTCCTCCCAGCTGAACCCGGTGCCCCACAGCTCGGGCCCGATCACGTCCTCGACCCCCGCGATGGTGTCCTCCCGGGCCTGGTAGTGCTCAGGGCGGATGAGCTCGCTTGCTGGTCGAGTGTCCACGCTCAAGGACCGGAAATACCAGGCCGCCGCCACGGGGGCCCGGTGCCTGGGGATCCCGCGATGCAGTCGGAAGAGTTCCTTGAGCCCGGCATTGACCCCACCCTCGAGCGGGCTTGTCGTACGCGGCAGCACTTCCCCGGGCCTGGCTTGTTCCAACCAGGTGAAGAGATGCCCGGCTTTGCGAACGCGTTCCAGGGTGAAATACGCCCGCCGAAGACGCTGATGCGTGTACCACCACGCCGCGCTCACAGGCACGCTCGAGGGCCTCACCAGGCCAGCACGGGCGTACGTGCGCTCCGTCAGAAGCGCCCGCCAGGCCCCATGCCACGCGGCCAACGAAGCCTCCCACGAGGCCGCCTGGTCCAGGGAGGAGACCTTCGGCAACGCCCGGGCCAGCGACCGCAGTTGCCGCCCTGCCTGTAGCACGGGCCGACGAGTGAGATGCTCATCCACCCGGTGAAGCAGATGAAAGAGACACCGTTGAACCCGGGTGGCGGGCCACAGCTCGCCGATCACGGTCAGAGCCGCGGCGTTCCCGTCGACGATGACGATCTCCGGGGCCGGGATCATCTCCAGCAGCGCGGCCCAGGACGCGCGCTTCTCCCGGTCGCAGAACTGCCACGCCACGACATGCTCACCGGTGTAGGCCACGAGCGCGCACCAGGTGTTGAAGTACGTCCCATCCAGCATCAGCACCCGGTGGACTTCCCCGGTCAGTACTGGTTCCGGGGCCACGTTCCAGCACCAGGCATGTTGGCGGCGGAATGTGCGAGCGGGCCCGTGCTCGCCCTGGGTCGTACGTCCAAGGAGCCAGTCCTCGAAGCGGTGGATCTGGTGGGCCCGTGTCAGGTCATCCCGGCGGGCTGGGGTGGTGGACGCTCCGCAGGATGAGCATCGGTAGCGCGGGCGTCCTGCGCTGGTCGTGCCGTTCTTGATCAGGGGCTGGGCGCATACACCACAACGGGGCCGATTCGCGGGAAGGGGCATTCATCATGCTTGCAGAGTAAGTCAACGGGCGTATAGCCCTACTGCCGACTGGGAAGCAGGCCCCTGCCACACACACTTTTTGGCCGCTAACCCGCATGATCGGATGAACGGCGCCTGCTTTGAGGCGAGATTCCGGGGGCCGGGAAGGCTCAATGTTGGCGTGGCTGAGGTGAAGGTGCCGCGGATCGGCACCACCCCGCCCTGCACGCGCCGCGCCCACCCCCGCCGCGTCCTCGTCCGGGCCCCTTCGGTAGTGTGTTCACTATTTTGACCTGTTCAGTTAGAGTGAACGAGTCGAACGAGTGAACGGACTTCTATGCACGAGCTCATGCCGATGACCGCCCACCACCTCCTCTCAGCCCACGAGATCAATCTCCGGAGCGAGATTCCTCTCGGCGCCTTGGACGCCGGCGCCCTGACACGTGCGCGCTTGCAAAGCCCGCGGGGGTCGAGCGACGTCGAGTTGGTCTATCTTCCTTCCGGCACCGTGGAATCCATCCCGGAGAACAGGGGGATCACGACTCCCTTTCTGGACGATGGCACTCCTCACCCGCCTCCCTTGGTGGTGCTCGCGCCGTACATCTCCCCGCGCAGCGCCGAGGCCTTCCGGCGGATGGGGGTGAACTATGTGGACATGTCGGGCAACATGAACCTGAAGTTCGGGGGCACGTACATCGAGATCCAGGGGCGGCCGAAGGGTCCGTGGGCAGAGGTGCAAGCCCGACTTCGAGTCTCGGAGAAGGGGAGTCTGTTCACCCCCCGCCGTTCGCAGGTGATTTTTGCTCTTCTTGCCTGGCCTCAGTTGAGGCAGGCACCCCAGCGGGAGGTGGCGGAGGCCGCGGGCGTCTCCCTTGGCCTCGTCAACAGCACTGTCGGCCTTCTCGTCCGGGAGGGGTTCGTTGTCCGAGACCAGGACGGAGTGCGCCTCACGCGAAGAGAAGACCTTGAACAGATTTGGTTGAGCTCCTATCCGACTGGGCTTGGCCCCGCCTTGGAACTGCGGCGCTTGGAGGGCGATATCGACCGACGCGTGACGCCATCGGCAGCGGTGGTGTTGGGCGGTGAGTCCGCCGTGCCCGACCTCATCCGACCTACGACGCTGACGGTCTACACAAACGGCTCGTGGAAAGAGCTGGCAGTCCGCAACCGTTGGCGGGCCCCGAGCACGGGGGAGGGCAATATTGTGATTCGCCGGAAGTTCTGGACCGAGCCGGATGGAACCAGTGTCGACACGGGCCTCCGGTCCGAAGTGGCTCCCGCTTTGCTCGTCAGGGCAGACCTCATGGCGTCGAGGGACCCCCGCCAGTGGGAGGTCGCGAAACAGATCGCGCTGCCCTATGTATGACCTGACTCGGGTGCCAGAGGGGGTCATCTCGCCGGTTGACGACGTTGTCCGAGAACTCGTGACGAAAACGGGACTTGCCCCACAGGCACTCATGCTCGTCGGCGCCTTCGCGCGCGACCTCCATCATGCCGCCTACGGCCATGAGCAGCTCCCGCTGCGGCGCACCACGGATCTTGACATGGCAATCTCATTGGCCACGTGGGAGCCCTTCGACAAGGCCCGCAACGAATTCCCTCCTTTGGGGGCAAGTGGCATTCGGTGCAGGATTGCAGGATGGCCCGTGGACTGCGTTCCGTTTGGCGCTGTTGAAGAGCCCGACGGGGAAGCCACGCCGCGCTCTAGGGGCGAGAGTCTTAGTGTCTTCGGGTTTCGCTCTATCTACGCGGGGTCCTCGCCATTCACGCTTCCCTCCGGGCACCCCATCATGGTGCCGAGCCCCGCTGGATACGCGGCGGTAAAACTCTGTGCGTGGCTGGATCGGGTGCCGGGATGTGAGTACAAGGACGCAACCGATTTGGCGGCTGCGGCGTACTGGTACGCGAATGACTCGGGTGTTGTGGACCGCCTCTATGACACCAAGGCAGGTTACGAGATTCTCGAGGGGCACGACTTTGACGTGGACTGCGCGGCCGCGGCCCTGCTCGGGTTGGATGCGCTCGGGGCTTTGAGCCGTGCAGAGCAAGACGATCTCCGCATGCGGATGGCGGGAACTGACGCAGAGCTCTTTACCCGATATTTCGTCGCCCCTGATGCAGGTGGCGAGGTTGTGACGCGCCCTGACTTGCCTCGGCGTCGCGAGATAGCAGCCGCGCTCCTGTCGACGTGCGGCATGATCGGATGAACGGCGCCTGCTTTGAGGCGAGATTCCGGGGGCCGGGAAGGCTCAATGTTGGCGTGGCTGAGGTGAAGGTGCCGCGGATCGGCACCACCTCGCACCGAGCAAAAAAGACCGCTGACCGCCACCCCGGGGGGAAGGTGTCGGCCAGCGGCCTTTTCAGGGCTGGGCAGCCCACGCCGTGCGCGCCACTGGGGCGCCCGCGGCGAGTCTTAGAACAGACCGGCGATGGGGCGGCCGAAGTCGTCCTTGGCGCTGGTCAGGGAGCTGATGTTCTGATCGTTGCCCGTGGACGTGTCGCCGGCGAGGCGGCCCGTCTGCGTGACGGTGATCGAGTTCGTCAGGCGTCCTTCGCGCGTGAGCCCGTCACCGAAGTTCAGGGTGGCCACGAGCTGGTCCTTGCCGACCGGGACGGGGTTGGACAGCGTGATCTCGAACGTGCGCGTGGACGTGGACTCGTTGAATCCGAGGTCCCGCATGTAGGCGCCGTTGTACCAGCCGGGGGTCATGAGGCGGTCAACGCCCTTGGGCCCCTTCTCCGTCTTGACGTCCACGCGGAAGGTCACGGCGGGGAACTCGCCGTAGTACCGCTCGCTGCCGACGTTCTTGACGCGGATGGCGACGGCGCCGGCGAAGCCGGGAGCCTTGGCGCTGGACACCGTCACGTACGGTGCCAGGTCCAGGCCCGTGGTGGGGGCCTCGGCGGCCTGGGCGGAGGCGCCGAGACCAGTGAATCCCAGAGTGGCGACGACGGCAGCGGCCGCGGTGCGCGATGCGATCTTCTTCATGGTGATGTTCTCCTGGAGGGATCAGTTAGCGGAGTCGGCCGGGTTGTTGTAGAGCTTCACGCGGACTTCGTTCTTGATCGGGACGAAGGCGACGTAGGCGCTCGGCGTGGACCAGGTGCCGTTGGGCTTGCAGTACTGCTGCGTGCCCGTCATCGTGATGGTGCGGAAGCCGTACGTGGCCTCGCCCGTGTAGCCGGCGGGGACGTCGTAGGGGCCGATGGTCTGGCCGACCTGCCAGGAGAGCGAGTACGAGGCCTCGCCGCCGATGGTCTTGGCCAGGGAGTAGGCGATGCCGCCCGTGACGCTGCCGTTCTGCCCGGTGCCCGTGCCGCCACCGTTGACGGAAGTCGTCTCCGTCTGGCTGCCGTTGACCTTGATGGAGATGGTCTGCGTCTTGGAGAGCTGCTGCGTGAGCGGGATGGTGCTCTTGGTCTGGTTCGTCGTGGAGATGGTGCCGACGGGCGAGAAGCTGTCGGTCACCTTGTAGATCGACGTCCGCTTGTCTTCCCACGCGTTGCAGACCGGGCGGGGGTTGAGGATGTTCGCCTTGAGGTGGTCCGAACCGTGGTACGTATGCACCAGCGGCAGGTTCGGATTGGTCGCGGGCGTCTCCGGGTAGGTGTTGGAGATCGTGATGGCCTGCGCCGGTGCGGCGGCGGCCGAGGCCAGCAGTGCGGCGGCGCCGAGGGCTGCGGCGGTCTTCTGGATCCGCTTCATGGGTGCTCCTCATATCGGATGAGTCGAACGGTGTGTGAGTGGATCTCGGCTGGCGCTTCGACTCTCGTGAGCGGATTCCTGGCGCCGCTTCGCGACTGCGCCGGGGGCCGCCGATCGAGAGTCGGGGTGTCTTCCGGGATCTGTCAGGAAGCCTATATTCCTGAAGCGCCAAAACCTGCCCATAAGTAGTTACGGTTCGGTAACAAAATGCGATGCATGGTACAAAATATGTCATACCCGCTTAAACACAGCTATATGCTGCCTTATGTACCTGGTACAAAAAGACCCTGAGGTGCCTAGACCGGTCTAAATAAACCTGAAGCAAAACTGAGGACAACTAAAAGTCAATCTGTGGTTTCACTCGTGTTCATCTCAAGCACGGCGGAGCGGACCCCCGCCCAGCGGGCCGCAAAGCGCCGATACGCCAGCGCGGCCGTCGCCGTGTCCCCGTCGAACAGGGCCTCCACGATCACACCCAGGTCCCGGGGCGAATCGTCGGTTCCGATGATCCATGCCGCCGCCCCGTAGTCCAGCTCCACAAACCCCTCTGCGTGGGGCGTCAGCCACGACTCGGTCAGGGAGAGCTCGCGCAAGATGGCCGTGGGCAGGGCCGCGCCGCCGATGGCGGTGATCGCGGACCTGAGACGTGACAAAGCGGTGCCGACGTCGACGCGCAGGACCCCAGGCGGGGACACGGCCGGCGCGGCCTCGTCGGCGAACATGATGAGCCACGAGATTGGCACGCAGGCGGACCCGGCCCACATGTACCGGGCGGTGGGGAACCGCGCGAGGCCTGACTCGTCGTCGTTCAGAGCGTCCGCCGCCTCCTCGATGGACTCGCGGCTGACGAGGCTTGCGAATAGCAGTTCGCCCACAGAGTCAACGAGGGCGCGCGCAGTCTCTGGGATGCGGGCCTCGGGCTGCTCGGGGGAGACGTAGACGCGCTGGTTCTCGATGATCGCGCGGTAGACGGTGGGGCGGGAGAGGCGGTCCGCCCGGCGCTCGCTCGCGGACTTGAGGAGCTCGGGGAGCTCTTGCCGGACGGCTTCGGCCTCGAGGGCGTCGTGATCGAGGCCCGTCGAGATCGCGTCGATGAGGGTCGCGCCCGGGAAGCTCTCGGCTGGGACGTAGAGGCGCACAACGCTGTACGTCCGCCGCGCCCCTGGGGTCACGCTTCGGTTCCCTCGGAGAATTCGACGACGACGGGCGCGTGGTCCGAGGCGCCCTTGCCCTTGCGCTCATCCCGGTCGATCCACGTGCGCGTCACGCTCTTGGCCAGGGCCGGCGAGAGGAGCTGGAAGTCAATGCGCATGCCCTCCTTGCGGGGGAAGCGCAGCTGCGTGTAGTCCCAGTACGTGTAGACGCCGGGGCCGGGGTGCTCGGCGCGGACCGGGTCGGTGAAGCCGAGGTCGAGGAAGGCCTGGAACGCGGCCCGCTCAGGCTCGGAGACGTGCGTGTAGCCCTCGCGCTTGAAGAGCTCGATGTCCCAGACATCCTCGTCCTTCGGGGCGATGTTCCAGTCTCCGACCAGCGCCAGTTTGGCCTCCGGGTCCGCCTCGAGCCAGGCCTTGGCCTCGCCGCGCAGGACGTCGAGCCACTGGAGCTTGTACCCCATGTGCTCGTCCTGGAGCCCGCGCCCGTTGGGCACGTAGAGGGACCAGACGCGGACGCCGCCGCAGACGGCGCTCATGGCACGGGCCTCCTGAATGGGGTCCTTGCCGCCCTTGCCGAACTCGGGCTGACCGGCGAACGTGCGCTGCACGTCCTCCAGGCCCACCCGGGACACGATGGCCACGCCGTTCCACTGGCTCAGGCCGAAGTGCGCCACCTCGTAGCCCGCGCGCTCGAAGAGCTCCCACGGGAAGTTCTCGTCCTTGCACTTGGTCTCTTGGATCGCCAGGACGTCGGCGTCGCTGCGCTCGAGCCAGGCCTCCACTCGGTCGGCGCGGGCACGGAGGGAGTTGACGTTCCAGGTTGCGATCTTCACACCCTCGAATCTAGCAAGCCGGACTGCGCGTCCCGTGTGCGCTTGGTAGGTTGGCGGGAGATGTGAGACGCCGATCACCCAAGGGAGCCAGTGTGGACACCACCGAGGTCATGTTCGAGCGCCGGGGGCATCTCGGCGCCATTCTGCTCAACCGCCCGAAGGCCATCAACGCGCTGAGCGAGGCGATGGTGGACGGGATCCGCGCCCAGCTCGCCGCGTGGGCGGAGGACCCGGACGTGGCCCAGGTGGCCGTCCGCGGCGCCGGCGAGCGAGGCCTGTGTGCCGGTGGAGACATCGTCGCCCTCCGCCAGGCCGCCGTCGACGGCCAGCCCGAGGCCGCCCGCGCGTTCTTCGAGCGCGAGTACGCCATGGACGCCGCGATCGCCGAGTATTCGAAGCCGTACGTCGCGTTCATGGACGGGATCGTCCTGGGCGGCGGCGTGGGCGTCTCCGCGCACGGCAGCGTCCGGGTCGTCACGGAGCGCACCCGCCTCGGCATGCCGGAGACGGGCATCGGGTTCGTCCCGGACATCGGCGCGTCGAAGCTTCTCTCCGAGGCGCCGGGCGAGCTGGGGACGTGGATGGCGTTGACGGGCGAGATGATCTCGGGCGCGGATGCCATCGCGCTGGGCCTCGCGGACTGGTACGTGCCGTCCGAGCGCCTCGAGGAGCTCGCGCGCGCCCTGGAGACCGAGCCGGCGGTGGACGCGGTGCGCAAGTTCGCCGTCGAGCCCCCGGAGCCCGCGCTCCTCGCGGACCGCGAGTGGATCGACTCCTGCTTCTCCTCGGACGACCCGGTGGAGATTGTGGCGCGCCTGCGCGCCTCCGGTCACGAGGACACGGCCGCGACGATCGAGTCGAAGTCCCCCTCCTCGACGTTCGTCACCCTCGCTCTCCTGCGCCGCGCCCCCGGCCTCACCCTGCGGGAGGCCCTCGCGGCCGAGCTCCGGGTCGGCATGGCTCTCTTCTCCTCCGGCGAGATGGTGGAGGGCATCCGCGCGCAGGTCGTGGACAAGGACCGCAACCCCTCCTGGAATCCCCCCACTCTCGCGGAGGTCTCGCGGGAGCGCCTCGCCACGCTTCTGGCCGGCGGAGAGGGAGCCGACGACGACGCAGCCGCCGGCCAGGGCCCCGCGGGCGGTGCGGGAGATGGCTCCACCGAGGCGGCCGGCCGACAGGACACGGCTGGAAAGGATGCCTAGCGTGAGCGAGTACGAGAACATCCTCACCGAGACCCGGGAGCGCGTCGGCATCATCACGCTCAACCGGCCCAAGGCCCTCAACGCCCTCAATGAGGCGACGATGCGCGAGGTAGTCCGGGCCGCCCGGGCCTTCGATGCCGACCCGGGTGTCGGCGCCGTCGTGCTCACAGGCTCCGAGAAGGCGTTCGCCGCGGGCGCGGACATCAAGGAGATGGCGGACAAGTCCTCGATGGACATGTATCTCGCGGACTGGTTCGCCGAGTGGGAGCAGTTCACCCGGCTGCGCATCCCCGTGGTCGCGGCGGTCTCCGGGCACGCACTCGGCGGCGGCTGCGAGCTGGCGATGATGTGCGACATCGTCGTGGCGTCTGAGACCGCCCGGTTCGGCCAGCCCGAGATCAACCTCGGCATCTTCCCCGGGATGGGCGGGTCTCAGCGCCTGACCCGCGCGGTGGGCAAGTCCAAGGCCATGGACATGATCCTGACGGGGCGCACGATGACGGCCGAGGAGGCCGAGCGGGCAGGCCTTGTCTCCCGGGTGCTGCCCGCGGAGGGTTTCCTGGACGAGGCCGTGGCGATCGCCGCGACGATCGCCTCCAAGTCCAAGCCCGTGGCCATGATGGCGAAGGAGGCCGTCAACGCCGCCTTCGAGATGGGCCTCGGCCAGGGCGTGCTCTTCGAGCGGCGCCTCTTCCACTCCGCCTTCGCCACGAAGGACCAGAAAGAGGGCATGGCGGCGTTCGTGGCGAAGCGGGATCCCGAGTTCACGGGGGAGTAGGCGGCTGCTTCTCTGCGGTCCCGGGCGGCGCCGGGCCGGGACGTCAGGCCGTGGCGGCTTGAGCCTCTCGGGCGGTGTTCGCGCGAGACTGGAGCCCCGACGTCGTCCTCAGCTCCGGCACCTTGAAGAACCAGGAGAGCAGGAAGGCCAAGGTGATGACCCCGAAGCCGACCCAGTAGATCGTCCGCGCGGACTCGTTGAAGCCGTTCATGAAGGGGCGCGTCAGGCGGGGGTCGGCGTGGTTGAGGTACGAGGTGTCGCTCGCGCTCGTGTCCGCCTTGGTCTCGCCGTCCTTGGAGGCCTCCTCGTTGATCTTGTCGGCGAGCTTGGGCGTGAGCTCGTCCACCCAGTGGTTGCGCTGGGCGTCGTTGGACCAGTCCACCTGGACCTTGCCGTCCGTGACGGACGCGTGTGCCTTGGACGCGACGGCCTCGAGGGCCTTGGCCTCCGCGCCGGGCTTGGCCTTCTCGACCTGCTGGGCGATGACCGTCTGGGCCGCCTCGGCAGGGACGGCGCCGGCCGCCACCTGCGCCTGGACGGCCTTGGTGACCTGCTCGGTCACGGCCTTGTCCGCCGCGGCCTTGGCCTGGGCCACGCCCTTGTCCAGCTGCTCCTGGACCTGCTCCTTGACGGGGTCGACGATCGGGCTCCAGATCTTCTCCATGACGCCCTGGTTGTCCGGTGCGGCGGCCACCGAGGGGTCGAGAGCCGCGCTCAGGGCCGGTTTGAGGTCGTCCCGGTTGCCCATTGCCGTGGAGATGTTGTGCGGCATGACGGAGAAGAGGACGGAGAGGAGAACGGCTGTGCCCATCGTTCCGCCGATCTGGCGGAAGAACGTCGAGGCGCTCGTCGCGACGCCCATGTCCCGGGGCTCGACGGCGGACTGCGTGGCGAGGGTCAGGGACTGCATGAGCTGGCCCAGCCCAAAGCCGACGAAGAACATGCCGAGCATCAGGAACCACAGCGGGCGGTCGATGCCCATGAACGTGAGGATGAAGTAGCCGATCATCGTCGAGAACGTGCCGGTCTTGGGCAGGAAGCCGTACTTGCCGGTGCGCATGACAATCTGCCCTGACAGGATCGAGGCAATCATGAGGCCGAGGACCATCGGCAGCGTCGCGAAGCCCGACTCCGTGGGGGTCAGGCCGAGGACGATCTGGAGGTAGAGCGGGATGGTCATCATGGCGCCGAACATGGCGAAGCCCACGAGGAACCCGAGCACGGAGGACATCGAGAACGCGCCCAGGCGGAACAGGGAGAGCGGGATGATCGCGTCACGGCCCATGCGCTGCTCGATGAGGATGAACGCGGCGAGGCCGACTGCGCCCACGACGTAGCACGTGATGGCTGCGGCGGAGTCCCAGCCCCACTCGCGGCCCTGCTCGGCGACGAGGAGCAGCGGGACAAGCGCGACGATGACCGCCGTGGCGCCCCACCAGTCGACGCGGGGCTTCGTCTTCTCGTCGTCGACCTTCGGCAAGTGGAGGAAGGCCATGACGATCGCGAGGGCCACGAGGCCGATCGGCACGTTGATGAGGAAGACCCAGCGCCAGCCCGCGATCGAGAGAATCTCATTGGCACCCGCGAACAGGCCGCCGATGAGCGGGCCGAGGACCGAGGAGACCCCGAAGACGGCCAGGAAGTAGCCCTGGTACTTGGCGCGCTCGCGGGGCGTGAGGATGTCGCCCATGATGGCCAGCGGCAGGGACATGAGCGCGCCGGCGCCGATGCCCTGGACGGCGCGGAACGCCGCGAGCATGAGCATCGAGGTGGAGAAGCTGGACAGGAGCGAGCCGAGGATGAAGACGCCGATGCCGAAGATGTAGAGCGGGCGGCGGCCGAAGATGTCGGAGATCTTGCCGTAGATCGGCGTCGCGATCGTCGAGGTGATGAGGTAGGCGGTGGTGACCCAGGCCTGCTTGTCGAGGCCGTGGAGGTCGTCGCCGATGGTGCGGATGGCGGTGCCGACGATGGTCTGGTCCAGCGAGGACAAGAACATGCCGGCCATGAGGCCGATGATGACGAGCATGATCTGGCGCTGCGTCATGATCGGCTCGTGGTCCGAGGTGTGGGCCGCAGGGGCTGTTGCCGCCGCGGCAGACGCCGGGCGCGGGAGTGCAGAAGACACGGGGGTTCCTAGAGGGAGTCACGGGGGGATCGCGTCGAGGGGTCGCGTCATTGCGGCGCACGGCGGCGAAAGAGAAGAAAAGTCTATGCCTGGCGTCCGCGCGCACGCATATCAGAAGGCCGTGAATCCGGTCACGCCGCGGGCGACCGCCGAGGGCCGCCGGGCTGGAGGCGGCAAGGCCATGTAGCAAGTTGGTTGCCACGTGGCAGAGACATGTAAAGATTTTGGCAAATTCTTGCTATGTCCAGGCCCGCGGCCGGCTGTCACCCGCCCCGGTGCCACCTGCGGCTGGCTGCCGTTAGTCCTTGCGCCATCCGCGGAGCGCGTCGAGATCCCGCCACCCCCGCTCTATAGGCCGCCCGCAGTTCGGGGTTTGTGGCCGCTCCGCACCCGGGGCCCGCCCGGAGGTGGTGGACCACAGATGTGGGCTCGGCGTCGGTGTGACATGGAAAGCGGGTTGGCATGTCGGGGAAACATGTAAAGATTCTGCTAGATTCTTGCCATGTCTTGGTCTCGCACGCAGCCCTACAACCTCCTCCCGCCTGTGCCTGGGGCCGATGTCCTGGAGACGCCGCGGGTGCTCAAGGCGCTCGTCGAGGCGCGGGCTGCGTTGGCCGGACTGAACGAAGCTCTCGTCTCTATCCCGGACCCGGGAGTCTTCGTCCATGCGATGTCTCTCCTTGAGGCTCGGGCGAGCTCAGAGATCGAGAACATCGTCACGACAGCAGACGAGCTTTTCCGGGCTGCGTCAACTCCTCTGGATGCCTCGCCTGAGACACGTGAAGCTCTCCGCTATCGCAGCGCCCTCTTCTCCGGGCTGCGCCACATGTCAGAGCGCCAGGGGATCATCTCGGGGCCGCTCGCGGCCCGCATCTGCTCGGAGGTCCGTGGCATTGAGACGCGGTTTCGCACAGACATGGGAACGTTCATCGGCAACCCCGTGACGATGGAGCGCATCTACACGCCTCCCAGCGGCGAGCGGGTCATAGCGGAGAAGCTCGCGAGTTGGACTGCGTTCGTCAATGCGGGGCGCGATGACGGGCTGGACCCGCTCGTTCGCATGGCCGCGGCCCATTATCAGTTCGAGGCGATCCATCCCTTCCCTGACGGAAATGGCCGGACAGGGCGAATCCTCAACGTGCTCATGCTCGTCTCAAGCGGATTGCTTTCGCAGCCAGTGCTGTATATATCGCAATACATCATCGGCCGAAAAAATGAATACTACCGGCTCCTGAACCGCGTCACCTCGGAGGGTGCCTGGGAAGACTGGGTCGTCTTCATGCTGACGGCCGTCCGCGAGACCTCGTTGGGGACTCTGGGCAAGGTCAAAGAGATTCAGTCCTTGCAGAAGCTCACGCAGGCAACCGCCAAGGCGAGGCTGGGGACGACCGTCCCGGCAGCCTTTGTCGAGACGATTTTTCGGCAGCCCTATTCGAGGACCAAGAACGTCATGGACGCGTGCGAGGTCTCGCGCCCAACCGCGCTCCGCTATCTGCAGGCAATGGCCGATGAGGGAATTCTCGTGGCCGAGAATGTCGGACGCGAGAAGCTGTACATGAACGTGGGGCTCATGCGAGTGCTCCGCGGCATCTCGACAAGCTCCGGTCAGCGCTAGAAACGGGCGGCAGCCGCTAGTCCTTGCGCCACCCGCGCAGCGCGTCGAGCTCCCGCCGCTCCCGCTTCGTGGGCCGCCCGGCGCCCCGGTCCCGCGTCGGGACGAGGGGGATGGCGATCTTCTCGCGCGGAGGCGTATGGTCGATGAAGTTCTTGCTCGCCTCCGCGGCGCTGACCCGCTTGCCGATGAGCCCCGTGACCTCGAGGTGCCTGTCGAAGCCGTGCTGCCGCACCCGCACGCGGTTGCCGATGACCACGGGGGTGGCGGCCTTGACCGGCTCGTCGTTGATGCGGATGTGGCCCGCGCGGCACGCGGCCGTCGCGGCGGAGCGGGTCCTGTAGACGCGCACGGCCCAGAGCCAGGAGTCGATCCGTGTGCTCACGGCGTGGACTTCCACCAGTCGTCGAAGAGCGTCACGGGGGTGGTGCGCTTGTGCCGGGAGGCCAGGTAGCGGCGCTCGATGGCGGCGGCGTCCTCCGCGGGCACCGTCCGGCCCTCGAGGTAGTCGTCGATCACCTCGTAGGTCAGACCCAGCTCGTCCTCATCCGTTCGCCCCGGGTTCCCGTCCAGCAGGTCCGCCGTCGGAATCTTCTGCCAGAGCGGATCCGGAGCGCCAAGCTCCCTCAGGAGGGCGCGGTTCTGGCGCTTGTTGAGCCCGTAGAGGGGGAGGATGTCCGCGCCGCCGTCGCCGAACTTCGTGAAGAAGCCCGTGGTGGACTCCGCGGCGTGGTCGGTGCCGATGACCACGAACCCGCGCTCCCCGGCCAGCGCGTACTGCGCGATCATCCGGGCGCGGGCCTTGATGTTGCCCTTGTTGAAATCGGACAGGGGCGTGCCGGTGGTGGCCTCGAACTCCTCCGTCAGGCCGTCCACGCCCGGTTTGACGTTGTACGTCCAGTCGCGGTCGGGGCGGATCCACGCCATGGCGGCCTGGGCGTCGGCCTCGTCCGCCTGCACGCCGTACGGCAGGCGCACGGCCACGAACTCGGCCTCGCGGCCCTCGCCCCGGAGGCGTTCGACGGCGAGCTGCGCAAAGCGGCCCGCGAGCGTCGAGTCGATCCCCCCGGAGATGCCGAGGACGAACCCGCGGGCGCCGGTGGTCCGCAGATACTCGGCGAGGAACTCAACCCGCCGCTCGACCTCCGCCGCCGGGTCGATCTCCGGGCGCACGCCCATCTCCGCAATGATCTGTGCCTGAAGGGAACTCATGGCATTCAGGCTACTCCGTCCGTGCCCCGCGCCTCATAGACTGAAAGCATGACGCACAACGACTCCGCAGACCGCGCACGGCTCCTCGAGCTCGTCAAGGACCTCGCCATTGTCCACGGCAAGGTGACCCTGTCCTCCGGCAAGGAAGCCGACTACTACGTCGACCTCCGCCGCACCACCCTCCACCATGAGGCCGCGCCGCTGATCGGCCGCGTCATGCTTGAGACGCTCGACGCCGCCGGGCTCGAGTTCGAGGCCGCCGGCGGCCTGACCATGGGCGCGGACCCCGTCGGCACCGCCGTCCTCCACGCGGCGGCCGCCCAGGGCCGCGCCATTGACTCCTTCGTGGTCCGCAAGGCCGCCAAGTCCTACGGCATGGGCCGTCAGGTCGAGGGCCCCTCGATCGAGGGCCGCAAGGTCATCGTCCTCGAGGACACGTCGACGACGGGCGGCTCAGCACTGACCGCCGTGGAGGCCGTCCGCGCCGCCGGGGCAGAGGTCGTGGCCGTGGCCGTCATCGTTGACCGCGACACGGGCTCCAAGGAGCGCATCGAGGCCGAGGCCGGCGTCCCGTACATCACCGTCTTCACCAAGACGGACCTGGGACTGTCCTAGCCTGCTCCTGCCCGGCAGCCCAGCGGCGCCTCCCACGGGAGGGCGCAGAGAGGCCAGCTGGGCGCGGGGAAGCCGCTCGTGCCCTCTCCGGGCCCTGGAGACCGCATAGGATCCAGAGATGCGCACCGCCACCGAGACCCCCGAAGCCGTCACACCGGACGGCCGGGGGTTTCGCCCGTTCTGGGGCTATTCCGCGCTGACGAACCTTCAAGACGGGGTTCTCTCTGCCGCAGGCCCCCTCGTCGTCGCCTCCCTGGACCGCAGCCCGCAGGCGGTGGCGTCCGCCGTGGTGGCGCAGCAGACGCCCGTGTTCCTCTTCAGCCTCTTGGCTGGGGCGCTCGCGGACAGGGTCAGCCGGCGCACGATGGCCCTGGCGGGCAACGCCGTGCGCATCGGAGGGCTCGGGTTGCTCGCGCTCGCGGCAGCCGGCGGGTGGATCTCCGTGCCGCTCGTGCTCGGGGTGCTGTTCGCCCTGGGCACGGCGGAGTGCTTCGTCGACGCCTCGGCCCGCTCCATCCTCCCCTCGATCGTGCCGATGGCGGAGCTCGGGACGGCGAACGCCCGGCTCTTCGGCGTCTCCATGACCATGCAGCGCATGGTGGGGCCCGTGGTGGGGGCGTGGCTCGTGGTGCTGGGCCTCGCCGTGCCGTATGCGGGCTCGGCGCTCATGCTTGCCGCGGCCCTCGTCCTCTTCGCGCGCATCCCCCTCCCGCCCCACGAGGGTGTCGAGCGGCACCACGGCAACCCCTTGCGCCAGGTTGCGGCGGACGTCGCCGAGGGGGCGCGGTACTTGTGGTCGAACATCCCGGTGCGGGAGCTTGCGATCCTCGTAGCTGTCATGAACGTGTCCTTCGGGGCCCTCGCCGCGCTGCTTGTGTTCGTGGGCACCGAGCGGACGGGCCTCGGCACCGGCGGATACGGCGCGCTCCTCACGGCCATGGGTGTGGGCGGCCTCCTCGGGATGTGGGTCTACCCCCGGGTTGAGACGCGGGCCTCGGCGTCGACCCTGCTTCGGATCGGCCTCGTCTTCGAGGTGGCTACGCATCTCCTTCTGGCGGTCCTCAGCACGGGGCGGGTGGTGCCGGGCGGCCCCGTCGTCGTTCCCTCGGAGCTCTTCCACCACTCGGCATGGGTGCTTGTTCCATGGTTTGTCCTGTTTGGGATTCACGAGGCCGTGTGGGGGACCATCTCGACGACGATCCGCCAGCGGACGGTCCCGTCGCGCCTGCTGGGCCGAGTCATGGCGAGCTACTCCCTGGCGATCATCGGCGGGGCCGTGCTCGGGTCCGCGCTGGGCGGGGCGCTCGGCGGGTGGCTCGGGTGGGAGCGCGTCTTCTGGGCGACCGGCGCGCTTGCGGCCGCGAGCCTGCTCTGGGTGTGGCGGCGTCTGCCGAGCATCGCCCACGTTGAGCCCGTTCCCGCCTGAGCGGCCGCAGCCTGAAAGCCCGTGGGCGCGGCTCCCCCAACGGCTGGCACGGGGCGCCCGACGGCGCGGCTTTCAGCCCGGCATCTGGGCTGACAGACGCCGCGATTGGCCCGGGCGTGTCCCGTGGGACAGGATGCAAGGGTGCCCACACAATATCCCCGCCGCTTTGTCCAACTGTTCGTGTCCCTGTGGCTGCTCGGCATGTCCGTGGCCGTCATGGTGCGCGCGCATGTCGGCCTCGCGCCGTGGGATGTGCTCCACCAGGGCCTGGCCGCGCGGCTTGGCGTGAGCATCGGGTCCGTGGTGATCGGCGTCGGCGTCGTCGTCCTCCTCCTCTGGATCCCGCTGCGGCAGCGCCCCGGGATCGGAACGGTAGCCAACACGATCCTCATCGGCGTCTCCGCGGACGCCACCCTCGTGTGGCTGCCCGAGCCCGAGAGCATGTGGGCCCGCGTGCCGATGCTGCTCGGCGGCGTGCTGCTCAACGGCGCCGCGACCGCCGGCTACATCGGGGCTCGCTTGGGGCCGGGGCCGCGTGACGGCCTCATGACCGGCCTTGTTCGTGTCACGGGCCTGAGCACCCGCATTGTCCGGACAGGCATCGAGATCGGCGCGCTCCTCATCGGGTGGGCGCTCGGCGGTACGCTCGGAGTGGGGACGGTCGTCTTCGCGCTCGGGATCGGGCCGGTGGTCCACTGGCTGCTGCCGATCTTCGAGGTGAAGCCGCCTGCCGTCCGCACTCGCCTCGAACAGGAGATCCCATGACTTCCCGTTTCCTTGTCACCGCGCGCATCCCCGATGCCGGCCTCGACATCCTCCGTGAGGCCGGGGACGTGACCGTCCTCGACGCGCTCCCCACGCCGGAGGAGCTCACGCAGCTTCTCGCGAGCGGCGACTACGACGCCGTCCTCACCCAGATGGCCGACAAGGTCACCGAGGAGACGCTGGCCGACGCCAAGGTCAAGGGCATCGCCAACTACGCGGTGGGCTACAACAACATCGACGTCGCGGCCGCAGGCAAGCGCGGCATCCTTGTCGCGAACACGCCGGGCGTCCTCTCCGACGCGACCGCCGACATCGCCTTCCTCCTCCTTCTCGCCGTGGCGCGCCGCCTGCGGGAGGCCGACGCGCTCGTCCGCGCCGGCGAGTTCAAGGGCACGGGCCCCATGTTCATGCTGGGCCACGACGTCACCGGGCAGACCCTGGGCCTCGCGGGCTTCGGGCGGATCGCACGAGCCATGGCCCGCCGCGCGCTCGGGTTCGGCATGAAGGTCGTCTTCTCCCCGCGCCCGCCGCAGGAGCGCGAGGTTCCCGTGGAGGAGCTCGGCGAGTTCGCGGGCAAGGTCACCCAGCTGCCCTGGGAGGAGGTCCTCCGGACGTCGGACTACCTCTCCCTCCACGTCCCCCTCACCGAGGACACCCGCCACTTGATCGACGACGACGCCTTCGCCGCCATGAAGGACACCGCCATCCTCATCAACACCGCCCGCGGGCCCGTCGTGGATGAGGCCGCGCTAGTCCGGGCCCTCAACGACGGGGTGATCGCCGGGGCCGGGCTGGACGTGTACGAGAACGAGCCGGAGCTCGCCGAGGGCCTCGTGGACGCGCCGAACACCGTGCTGCTGCCGCACATCGGCTCGGCGACGACGCCCGTGCGGGACAAGATGGCCGTCTTGGCCGCCGAGGCGTGCGTGGACATGGCTCGGGGCGAGCAGCCCGAGCACCCCGTCACGGCCTAGGCCTCGCCCCCGCGCAGGGACTCGAGGAGCTCCGAGACGCCGCTGAACTCGTAGTCCGGGCGGAACGGGAACGTCGTCACGTCCTCGGGACGCGTGATGCCCGTGTAGACGAGGACCGTCTGGAGGCCCGCCTCCATGCCCGCGACGATGTCGGTGTCCATGCGGTCGCCGATCATCGCGGTGGTCTCGGAGTGGGCGTCAATTCGGTTGAGGGCGGAGCGGAACATCATGGGGTTCGGCTTGCCGACCACGTACGGGTCCCTGTTGGTGGCCGTCGTGATGAGGGAGGCCACGGCGCCCGTCGCGGGCAGGTCGCCCTCCTTGGACGGCCCCGTGGCATCGGGGTTCGTCGTGATGAACCGGGCGCCGGCGGAGATGAGCCGGATGGCCTTGGTGATCGCCTCGAAGGAATAGGTGCGGGTCTCGCCGAGCACCACGTAGTCAGGGTCCGTGTCGGTGAGGATGAACCCTGCCTCGTGCAGCGCCGTGGTGAGCCCGGCCTCGCCGATGACGAACGCGCGCCCGCCCGGGTGCTGCCGCTTGAGGAACTCGGCCGTGGCGAGCGCCGAGGTGAAGATGTTCTCCTCCGGCACGTCCAGCCCCGAGGCGAGGAGCCTGAAGCGGAGGTCCCGCGTCGTGTAGATGGAATTGTTCGTCAGGACGAGAAAGCGCTTTCCGGTCTCGGTCCAGTGGCGGATCAGCTCTGCGGCGCCGTCAAGGGCGTGATTCTCGTGGACGAGGACCCCGTCCATATCCGTGAGCCAGCATTCAACATCCGCAAGAGTGCGCTCGTGGGCTGCCATGGTTCTCCTCCTGGGCCGAATCAAACGGGAGACTTCATTGTCTCACCCACGTGGAGGGGGAATCTCGGGCCAGCGGTGTCTCCGGGCCCGCCCGGCAGTCAGTCGAGGGGCGCAGGCTCAGGCAGGTCGAACCTCTGCGCGTACGAGCCGCGGAGCCCCTCCCAGCCGTAGGCGAACGAGGCGGGGCCGACCACCCGCGCGGTCTCTTCGCCGTCGGCCATGGCCTCCAGGGTGGCGAGGCAGATGTGCCAGCCCGCCGCGCAGGCGAGGAGCATGTCCTCGCTGGAGCAGGTCATGGTGAGGTTCAGGTCCGTGTACCCGTCCGCGGGGGAGAGGGCCCACTCGAGGCGCTCGCGGCCCCAGGCGTGGGCCAGGGCGTGCGGGGGATCGAACCGGGTGACGGTACCGTCGACGAGCTCGGCGCCGGGCTCCTCCTGGAACTCGGCCGGGCCGGTGCCGGTGAGGTCGCTCGTGGGGACGCAGGGCGACCAGCGGGCCGCTCCGGCTGCGGTCGTCAGCATCCGCCACACCCAGTCGGGCTCGCGGGACAGGCGCCGCTCCAGGGTGAAGGTGGCGTCGCCGTCGTAGAAGGCCTCGTCCGGGGTGTTCTCCAGGACGCGCTCAAGGACAGGCTGTTGCGTTCTCTGGTCAGGCACGAAGGCTCCGTCGTCTCGTCCGCATGCCCTCGAGTCTGGCACGGTGCGTCCTTTCTGTGGACCGGGATCTCATGATCTGGATCTGGGAGCGGCCTGGGAATCGTAGGCTTGAGTCCATGGACAGTGGACTTTCGGGCGGCGGTGCACGGATCGGCGCAGAGGGCGACGACGGGGCCGCGGGGCGCGAGCACGCCGTCGGCGTCGGCCCCTGGGAGGGCCCGTGGCCGGAGGACCCTCGGCTGGATCCGGAGCTTCTGAGGGACGGGGACCGGCGGAACGTGCTGGACCATTACCGGTATTGGCGGCTCGAGGCCATTGTGGAGGACCTGGACCGCACGCGCCACGGATTTCATGTGGCCATCGAGAATTGGCAGCACGACCTCAATATCGGCACCGTGGTTCGCACGGCGAATGCGTTCAATGCCGAGGCCGTACACATTATTGGCCGGCGGCGGTGGAATCGGCGCGGGGCCATGGTCACGGACCGATACCTCCACGTGATGCACCACCCCGATGTGGAGGCGTTTGTCGCATGGGCCCAGAGCGAGGGTCTGCCGGTCCTCGGCGTGGACCTGTTCCCGGACTCGGTGCCGCTCGAGACGTTCGACCTGCCTGAGCGGTGCGTCCTCGTCTTCGGCCAGGAGGGGCCCGGGCTGTCCGAGGAGGTGCGGCAGGCGGTCGAGGCCACCCTGTCGATCGCGCAGTTCGGCTCCACGCGGTCCATGAACGCGGCCTCAGCGGCGGCCATCGCCATGCACGCCTGGGTGCGGCGCTGGGCCTTCGGGCAGCGGGCCACCCCAGCTCCCTAATCAGAGGGGACTGACAGAGAGGGCATTTTCCGGCCTGAGGAGCGGCGCGGGATATCATTCACTGTGAATGCTTCATCCCCCTCTCACAGATCGGGCGCCCTCCCCATGAGTTCCTCGGTTACCTCACATTCACGCGCGATTTCTTCCGGGGAAACTCGCCAGGCCTCGGAGCCCCGCCGACGCGCCGCCTCATGGAACCCCCTCAACGTGGCGGTCGGCGCCCTCGCCGCACTCGTCGCGGCCATCGCCACCGGGATCGTTCTGTCACGGTACGGGGTTCCCCTCACGGATCAGGCCCGCTTCTGGGCGGCCGTCGCCGGGACGGTCGTCCTGCCGGGCGCGATCGTCCTCCGCACGCGCCGCATGGGCTCCGTCCCCGGGTGGCTCGGCGCCGCCTTCACGGTGGGCCTCGCGTTCCAGCTCCTGGGCTGGGCGGTCGGCGTGGGCACGGGTCAGCGGTGGCTGCTGTGGGTGGTGCCCGTCGTCGTCGCCCTCCTCGTGGCAGCGGCTCTCCGCGTTCTCGACTCTCGCCGGGGAGCCCCGCGCCGCCTGCGCGAGCCCCGCGCCGAGAGGCCCGAGCGGGCGGGAACCCCATGGTGGGCGAGCCTCGTGCTCCTGGGCGTGTGGCTCGGCATTCTCCGCTCGCTGAGCCGGGGCCTCTGGGCGGCCACGCCGCTCGACTACAGCCGCCGCTGGTACCAGGACATGGACTGGCAGCTCTCGCTGAGCGCCGAGGCCCTCCACCGCGTGGCCCTGTCTGACCCGCAGTCCTCCCAGGACGGCTACCTCTCCTATCACTGGTTCGGGAACGCGCACGCGGCGGCCCTGTCCATCACGAGTGGCCTCGGCGTGGACCAGGTCGGCATTGTGGCCTGGTTCGTGCCCGTGATGATCGCGCTGCTGTTCCTGGTCTACGGCATGGCGCGGGCCCTGTCAGGCTCGCCGGCGGCGGGTGCGCTCGCGGCGCTTTTCGTCGTCCTTCCCCCCGCCCTTCCGCTGAACGTGCCGCTGGATCAGATTGCGTCCGTGCCTCTCGTCTGGCTCAGCCAGTCCCACATTTTCAGCCTGCCGGTGGCGGTTCTTCTCACCTGGCTGCTCATTGACGTCCTGCGGGCGCGGGAGGTGCCGACTCTCGACGAGGTCCTTCTTCTTCTGGTGGCGCTCGTGGCGACCGGTGCCAAGGTGTCAATCCTTCCGACAGTTCTCGGCGGCGCAGGAATTGCGGCTCTTTTCGTGCTGAGGAGGCCCCGTCTGCTCGTGCGCTCGATCATTCTCGGGGTGATCGGCTGCGCGCTCGTGCTCATCACCATGCCGATGTTCTCCGGAGGCGGAGGCGGAACGACGTACTCCCTGCTTCCGGCAGGCGGCGCGGCCGGTCCCCTGGGGGTGTGGATCGTCGCGGTCATCGTCGTCGTCGGCGCCAGCGCCTTCCTCCCCTTCCTCCTCTCCGCGGGGGCCGTGGGAACCCTCAAGGACGACGACGGCGGCCGCCGGATTGACCCCGCCGTCCCGGTCTTCGCCGGCATGGTGATCGTTGCGCTCGCCGCGCTGTTCGTCATGAAGCACCCCTCTCTGTCCCAGACGTACTTCATGCGAGGCATCCTGCCGGTCGCTGCGGTGTTCATGGCCTGGGGCGTGGTGGCCACGGCGTCGAGGGCCGTGCGACTCGCGGGCCCCCTTGCCCGCACGGGGCTGATTGCGGGCGGGCTGCTCGGGTTCATTGGCGTCTGCGTGTACCGGGGGATGACCCTCTTCACGGACCGCAAGCCCGCTCCGGGGCAGCTGATTGGGCTGACCGTCGCGGTGATCCTTCTGGCGCTCCTCATCGTGGCGCTCCGTGCCGCGCGGGGCCGGGCCGGGGCCCTCGTCTCTGTGGTGGTGGCCGGCGCGGTCCTCGGCGGCTCGCTCGTCTACCCGGCGCTCTCCGTGGGCCTGCGGTTCGCCGGCCTGGCGCCGGCCGGCCCCGTCTCACCTGGTGCGGGAACCCCGCTCATCGGCACGGTCCCGCCCCTCGTCAAGGGCGGCGGCCAGAGCAAGGAGCCCGCCACGGCGCCGCTGACCAAGGACGAGGTGGCCGGCGGCACGTTCCTCGCGCAGGCCAACCCCGACGGGGAGCTCATCGCCACCAACGTGCACTGCATGGACCTCGCCACCCGCCCGAACTGCGACGCCCGCGGCTTCTGGGTGGCCTCCCTGACCGAGTCCCCGGTGGACATCGGCGGCTGGGTCTACAGCGCCAGCGGGCGCGCCAGCCACGGCAAGAACGGCATTCACTACTACCGCCAGCCGTACGTCGACGCCGAGGCCTTCCGCCTGAACCAGGAAGTCTTCACGGCGCCGAGCGAGGCAGGGGTCCAGCGGCTGCGAGACCGCGGCGTGCGATTCCTCTACGCGGACAAGCGCGCCTCGGCCGTCTCGCCGGAGCTCGCGCGATTCGCCGAGCGTGTCTGGTCCTCGCCGACGGTGGAGGTGTACCGAATCCGTTGACACAGCAGACGGGGCAGAGGTCCCGGGGCACCTCGACAGGGATCCCGGCCAGAACGGTTTCATCACGCCTGGGATCTCCTGCGGCGGCCTTCGCCGCCGTGAGACCCGGTCCGAGCAGACAGTGGAAAGAATGACACGCCCCCACCCCCACCAGGAGTCCCGGGTGACTGCGATGGGCCACGAGTCAGACACCCCGGTCGAGTCCCGTGCGCGCGTGTCTCACCCGGCCCGACGCAGGCGCAGGCCGCCCCTCACGTCACGGCAGCGACGGACACTCGCCCTCCTCTTCGCGGCAGGTGTGGCCGTGAGGCTGATGCTGTTGCCCCTGCCCGGGCACAGCGGCGATCGCGGGTATTTCGTGCGCTGGGCTCACCTGCTGACGGAACAGCCGCTTGACCGAGCCTACGATCCGGGACGGTGGCAGCCTGACCACCTGCCGCCAGATCTGCTCACGCACTGGATACTGGCCTCGTTCTACAAGGCCATTGGCGGTCTTGACTTCGACTCGCCCTCCTACGGCGCCCTTGTCAAAGTCCTCCCGAACGCGGCCGACGTCCTCCTGGCTGTGCTCATTCTCGTGTATGTCGCAGCGACTCGGGGGCGGGCTGCCGGCGTCCTGGGCGCAGGACTGGTTCTCCTCTCGCCGCCCCTCATCCTGACAAGTGGGGTGTGGGGCCAGTGGGACTCCCAGGCGCTCCTTCTCCTCGCTGTGAGCGGCTTCGCTGCATGGCGTTGGCCTCGCGTGGGGGGCCTCTTCCTGCCTGCCGCCGTGTACGCGGTCTTCATCAAGCCGCCCCTGGCGGTCATCGCCCTCCCCGTGATCCTTGTGCCTCTTGTTCGGACGGCGCGTCGGGCGCGCGCTGAAGCCGAAGGCCCTGGGCGCTGGGTCCCCGTGCGGCGATTCCTGACGCACCTGTTCGGGGGCGCCGCTCTCGGCCTCGTCCTCGTGGGTCTCGTTTCGGCGCCCTTCAACGTGTCACTCATCAAGGTCACCGGCTCGCACTTCTTCCTGGACCTCGTTGCGATGGCTGGGAACAAGTATCAGTATCGCGCCATGAACAGCCCCAACCTTTGGGGGCTTCTCCAGCACCCCATGGAGCGGATTCCGGACACAGACCCGCTTGCCCTGGGCCTGTCCGCCTCCGCCTGGGGGCTGCTCCTCTTCCTGGCTTTCGCCGCCGCGGTCGCCGTCGTCGCCTTCATCCGCCACCGAACCCCAGTCTTCCGGAGCGACGCCGCGTTTGGGCTCTGGTGCGCCGCCGCCCTCCTCTGGGGCAGCACGTTCTTCCTCACTCGAGTGCACGAGCGCTACGTGCTCCCGGAAGTTGTCGTCACGCTGGTGCTGGCGCTCCTTGTGCAGCGCCGGACCGCGTGGGTGATCTTCGTCTGCGCCAGCCTGTCGTCCACCATCTGCACGGTCTCGGGCTTGCTCCAGGCGAACCGCCTCGTCATGAACCAGCAGGTGTGGGTGCTCGGGTGCGTCGCATACCTCATCGTCGGGATTCTCCTCATGGCCCTGCCGTTCCTGCGTCAGCCCGCCCGGCAGGCCACCGTCACAGGCGCGCGCGCTATGCTCCACCGCGAGGGCTTGTGACAGCTGGAGGGCGGATCGCCCGCAGCGCCGCCCCGCTACCCGAGGAGATCCCCACCATGAGCACGCTCAACCCCTACATCAGCTTCACCAACACGGCCCGCGAGGCGATGTCCTTCTACAAGGACGTCTTCGGCGGCGAGCTGTCCCTCATGACCTTCGGCGAGATGGGCGAGACGGGCGAGATCAAGGACCTCGTCATGCACTCCCAGCTCACCACTCCGAGCGGATTCACGCTCATGGGCGCTGACTCCCCGAGCCCCGAGCACCCCGTCACGTACGGCGACAACGTCACCGTCTCCCTCTCCGGCTCCGAGGCCGACGAGCTCCGCGGCTACTGGGAGAAGCTCAGCGAGGACGCAGAGATCGAGGTCCCGCTCGAGAAGCAGATGTGGGGAGACGAGTTCGGCATGCTCAAGGACCGTTTCGGAGTCAAGTGGATGGTCAACATCGCCAGCGCCGGCCAGTCCCAGGAGGCCTGAGCGCCCCACACGCGCGTCAAAGCCACACGGCGGCCGCGGCCACACTGGCCCCCCATCTCCGGCGGGGCAGCGGTGCCGCAGGCCGCCGTCGTCGTTGTCCACGAAATTGTGGACGCCCCCACCCAAGGCGAGGGGGCCTCGCTAGGATGGGAGGAGCACGGCCAGCGAAGGCCGGACCTGATCGAGAAGGAGCAGCCATGCCCATCGTGACTCCCGAGAAATACACCGAAATGCTGGACACCGCCAAGAGCGGCGGCTTTGCGTTCCCGGCGATCAACGTGACGAGCTCGCAGACGCTCAACGCGGCCATCCGCGGCTTCGCCGAGGCCGGCTCGGACGGCATCATCCAGGTGTCCACGGGCGGCGCCGCCTACTGGTCCGGCGCGTCCGTCAAGGACATGGTCGTGGGCTCGCTCGGTTTTGCAGCCTTCGCACGTGAGGTGGCCAAGGCGTATGACGTCAACATTGCCCTCCACACGGACCACTGCCCCAAGGACAAGCTGGACGGCTTCGTCCTCCCGCTTCTCGAGGCGTCCGAGGCCGAGGTCAAGGCCGGCCGCGACCCGCTCTTCTCCTCCCACATGTGGGACGGCTCGGCGGAGACGCTCGAGGAGAACCTCCGCATCGCCGAGGACCTGCTCAAGCGCACGCACGCCGCCAAGATGATCCTCGAGGTCGAGATCGGCACGGTCGGCGGCGAGGAAGACGGCGTCGAGAACGAGATCAACGAGAAGCTCTACACCACCGTCGAGGACGGCCTTAAGACCATCGAGGCGCTCGGTGCTGGCGAGAAGGGCCGGTACATCACCGCGCTCACCTTCGGCAACGTCCACGGCGTCTACAAGCCGGGCGGCGTGAAGCTGCGCCCCGAGCTCCTCAAGAAGATCCAGGACGAGGTCGGCGCCAAGATCGGCAAGAAGGACCCGTTTGACTTGGTCTTCCACGGCGGATCCGGCTCCACCGCGCAGGAGATCGCGGACGCGGTGTCCTACGGCGTCATCAAGATGAACGTGGACACGGACACGCAGTACGCGTTCACGCGCCCCGTTGCCGGGCACATGCTCTCGAACTACGACGGCGTCCTCAAGATCGACGGCGAGGTCGGCAACAAGAAGACCTACGACCCGCGCGTCTGGGGCGCCAAGGCTGAAGAGGGCATGGCCAACCGCGTGGTTGAGGCCTGCCAGAACCTCGGCTCGGCCGGCAAGTCCATCAAGTAGAACGACGGCGGGCGTGCCCCCACGGGGTCGCCCGCCGCGTGCGTTGCCCCGGGGCTCGGCACATGGTGCGGGCCTCGGGGCGTCACGAGTTTCAGGCCGCGGGAGCTCGGTTGGAGTGAGCGTTGGGCCGCAGGATTGCGGCCGAATCAGAGTTGAGTCGCGGGAGCGCGGCGGAAGGAGACACCCCCATGTCGAACAACCTCGGAATGCCCGGCACCGGGCCCGTCGAGACGCGCCTCCCCGAGGAGACGGACGTCCTCTCTCGGTTCGAGGCCGGTGATGAGGGCGCGGACCTCGTCCGACGCTTCCCCGCCTCCTCCCTCGCGTGGGCGCAGGCCGCCGAGGATGCCTGGGGCGAGGGCCTTGAGGTGGAGAGCTACGCCTTCGCGCGCGTCGGCTACCACCGCGGGCTCGACTCCCTCCGCCGCGCCGGCTGGAAGGGCGCCGGGCGCATCCCGTACTCCCACGAGCCCAACCGCGGCTTCCTCCGTTGCCTCGTGGCGCTGCAGCGGGCGGCGGCAGCCATCGGGGAGCAGGACGAGGTCACCCGCATCAACGACTTCCTCAACGAGGCTGATCCGAGCGCCAAGGCCGCGATCCTGGGGGCGTAGCCGCCTCCTCTTCTCTCCCCGTTGCGGGGCGATTTTCGCACGCTGAAGCGCGGTTTTTGGTTCAAACCCGCCCCGTAACGGGCAGGGAGGGTGATGAGACCGCGTCGCGGATGAGTCGCGTGGCCGGTGCCCAATCATGCACCGCGTGATCGGCGCACAATTCGATGTATTTCCAGCCAGCCCGTTCAAAGCGATCCCGCTTGCGGAGATCCCGTGCGATGCCGTCGGCGGTCCAATGGTGAGCCCCGTGATAGTCCACCGCAACCTTGGCCTCGAGGAATGCCAAGTCCGGTTGCCCTAGTACGTGACCGCCGTCGGTGATAACTGCGTTGCACACCGCGCCTGTTATGCCCGCGTCTTCAAGAGCGAGCCTGAGCTTCGTTTCCATCGGTGAATCGGATCCCACGCTCGCCCGCTCCAGTGCGGACTGGAACGCCGGGCGTCCTCGAATACGCCGTTGCGCCGCGATCCATTCCCGTAATGAGGTAAGAGTCTCGTGCGGCTCAATACGTCCCTCAAATTCTTCTCGAGGTACGCGGACGAGCCAGTCGATGAGGATGACCAACTCAATCTCCGTGAGCCGTGGCGCTAGGGAGAGGGGGTTAGCGGCCAAAAAGTGTGTGTGGCAGGGGTCTGCTTCTCAGTCGGCAGTAGGGCTATACGCCCGTTGACTTACTCTGCAAGCATGATGAATGCCCCTTCCCGCGAATCGGCCCCGTTGTGGTGTATGCGCCCAGACCCTGATCAAGAACGGCACGACCAGCGCAGGACGCCCGCGCTACCGATGCTCATCCTGCGGAGCGTCCACCACCCCAGCCCGCCGGGATGACCTGACGCGGGCCCACCAGATCCACCGCTTCGAGGACTGGCTCCTTGGACGTACGACCCAGGGCGAGCACGGGCCCGCTCGCACCTTCCGCCGCCAGCATGCCTGGTGCTGGAACGTGGCCCCGGAACCAGTACTGACCGGGGAAGTCCACCGGGTGCTGATGCTGGATGGGACGTACTTCAACACCTGGTGCGCGCTCGTGGCCTACACCGGTGAGCATGTCGTGGCGTGGCAGTTCTGCGACCGGGAGAAGCGCGCGTCATGGGCCGCGCTGCTGGAGATGATCCCGGCCCCGGACATCGTCATCGTCGATGGGAACGCCGCGGCTCTGACCGTGATCGGCGAGCTGTGGCCCGCCACCCGGGTTCAACGGTGTCTCTTTCATCTGCTTCACCGGGTGGATGAGCATCTCACTCGCCGGCCCGTGCTACAGGCAGGGCGGCAACTTCGGTCGCTGGCCCGGGCGTTGCCGAAGGTCTCCTCCCTGGACCAGGCGGCCTCGTGGGAGGCTTCGTTGGCCGCGTGGCATGGGGCCTGGCGGGCGTTTCTGACGGAGCGCACGTACGCCCGTGCTGGCCTGGTGAGGCCCTCGAGCGTGCCTGTGAACGCGGCGTGGTGGTACACGCATCAGCGTCTTCGGCGGGCGTATTTCACCCTGGAACGCGTGCGCAAAGCCGGGCATCTCTTCACGTGGTTGGAACAAGCCAGGCCCGGGGAAGTGCTGCCGCGTACGACAAGTCCGCTCGAGGGTGGGGTCAATGCCGGGCTCAAGGAGCTCTTCCGGTCACATCGCGGGATCCCCAGGCACCGGGCCCCTGTCGCGGCGGCCTGGTATTTCCGGTCCTTGAGCGTGGACACTCGACCAGCAAGCGAGCTCATCCGCGCCGAGCACTACCAGGCCCGGGAGGACACCATCGCGGGCGTCGAGGAGGTCATCGGGCCCGAGCTGTGGGGCCACGGGTTCAGCTGGGAGGACGGGAACGGAACCCAGCAAGGGTGGGCAGGACGGCCATGACACGCCCGAGAAAAACACACTTTTTGGCCGCTAACCCGGGAGAGGACGGTGCGGCGCCTGGAGAGAATGTCGGGCTCCAAGCCCGGCATCTGCAGAACGTCCTGTTCCTCCACCTTGGACCGTGAAACATACACGTCACTGCGTATGGACCGGGGGCTCTCTTTGCCTCTGATCAGGTGGACGCCGTGGTCCATCCGGGGCACGGGCATCCCGTACAGGGCTGCCGCCGTGAGGCCAGAAACGATGGAACCTGGCAACGTTTGAGCAACCGCATTCACCTTGGCTATGAGCGCAGATCTGTCCCTCCCGGAGAGCAGGGAGGGTGGCCGAGCCTCACCGAGGAGCCATTCGGGGGCGGGATCTGAGCCCTCGGTTTCTGCCCATACGCCCCACGTCACCCGCCTCAGGCTTTCACTCCGGCATTGAGGTCGTGGGCGGTGGCCGCGGGTGCAGTCCCGAGGAGTGAAGAATGCCGGGTGGCCCGCGTGCGATGAGTCCATGGCCGCACCATCTCATTTGCCGCTCCCATACGTGCCGAACACCAGCCTGAACGTGGATAACTTCCGCCACCCCTTCTCTTTCTCACCCGTTCCTGGGCGACGTTCGCACGCGTGAACGCGTTCCCCTGGTTCAATCTCGCCACGGAACGGGAGGGGGAAGGTAGCGCGGCTGGCGTCAGTGACCCAGGGCGCTCTGGCTGAGCTTGAGCATTGTGGTCATGTTGCGGCTCGTCATCGTGATGCCCAGCTGCCGCTCCACGAGCGCGTTCGAGAGCTTCGAGGAATGCACGTTCCCCGCGTATCCCAGGTACACGAATCGACCCGCGTGCCTCACGGTGTCCTGCCCGAAGTCCCGGTCCCGCAGGGCCCTCATCTTCTCCTCGCTGGGCGCCTCCGAGCAGCAGCCCACGTACACCGCAGCGAACTCCTCGGGCTCAAAGGGGTTGTTCTCCACGGCGAACTGCACGTCGTCGCTCTCAAGAACGATGACGGCGGTGGCCACGCCCAACTCATCCTCAATGCGCGCGAGGAGCGCCGCGGGGAAGGCGTCCGGCTCCGTCTCGGTGATGAGGTTGCCTGTGTTCAGGAGGGTGCGGACGCCGGTGGCGCCGAGGTCTTCCGCGATGCGGCGCAGGTCCGCCATGGGGACCTTGTTCCGGGCGCCGAGGTTGACGGCGCGCAGCAGGTGGATCCGAGTCATGGACCTAGATTATGCCGCCCGGCCCACGGTGGCGCTCCCTCCTCATCTCCCGTTTCGAGGCGATTTTGAACCAAAAATCGCGCTCAGGCGTGCGAACATCGCCACGGAACGAAGGAGGGGAAGGGGCGGAGGCGTGTTAGAAGAGGACCGGCTCGTCGACGACCCCGCGTTCCGCCCCGAGCCCTTTGAGGATGGCGCGCACGCCGAAGTCGAAGGCCTCGGGGGCCAGCGGGTCCACGTCTCGGCCCAGGGCCTCGGCGTTCTGCTCGGCGGCCACCGCGGCGAGGATGTGGTGCTCGAGCGTCTTGGCGCCCCATTCCGCGTCCTGGTCCGAGAGGCCGAAGCCGCGCAGCAGGGGCGGGATCTGGGCCAGGCCGGGGAGCGGCTCGGGGGAGGCGGCCACAGCGATGAGGGCGACGTCCGCCCCGTCACGCACGGACGACAGCGCGGCTCGGATGCTGCGCGCGAGCTGCGGCAGGTCCTCGCCGCGGCAGTGCTCCAGGATGGCCGTGGCGGTGAGCACGAGGAGCTCCTGCTTGTTGTGCACATGCCAGTAGAGGGCGCTGGGCTGGACCTCGAGATCTGCGGCGATTCGGCGCATGGACAAGTCCGCGAACCCGTACTTCCGAAGGATGCGGAGGGCCGCATTCGTGATTTCGTTGCGGGAGAGCGCCATGAAGACCAGTCTAGTGGGGCGGCTCGTACCGGCTTTGCCCTGGGCTGGCTCCCCTGACGGGGCAGTCAATTTAACGCTGTTCAGGGGTTCTGGACTAACATGGCTGAACACCGTTCATTGAACATCGTTCACCCCGGGATCACAGGGGAAGCGCGTGAGGAGTCACCATGTCGCAGCAGGCAGCACCCGCCCCCATGCAGGCGGATTCCGCCCCCACATCGGCCCCCACAGCCCCGGGTGCCCCCACCCCGGCCCCCACCCCCGCCGCCACCAGCCCTCACAACCTGGCCGCCCGCATCCTCGCCGGCCACACGCTGACCCACGCCGAGGCCCTCGCCCTCCTCGCCACCCCGGACGAGGACACCCTCGATCTCCTCAACGCCGCCTTCCGTCTCCGCCGTGAGCACTTCGGCCTGAGCGTCAAGGTCAACTACCTCGTCAACCTGAAGTCGGGCCTCTGCCCCGAGGACTGCACGTACTGCAGCCAGCGCCTCGGCTCCGCGGCCCAGATTCTCAAGTACACGTGGCTGGACAAGGACGAGGCCGTCCGCCAGGCCAAGCTCGGCATCGGCGGCGGCGCCCGCCGGGTCTGCATGGTCGCCTCGGGGCGCGGCCCCACGGACCGGGACGTGGACCGGGTGTCCGCGATGATTGCGGACCTCAAGGCGGACCACCCCGAGATCGAGGTCTGCGCGTGCCTCGGCATCCTCAAGGATGGCCAGGCCGAGCGCCTCCGGGCCGTGGGCGTCGACGCCTACAACCACAACATCAACACCGCCGAGTCCCACTACGAGGACATCTGCTCCACGCACTCCTACGCGGACCGCGTGGCCACCGTGGAGAAGGCGCAGGCTGCGGGCATGAGCGCGTGCTCGGGCATCATCGTGGGCATGGGCGAGTCGGACGAGCAGCTTGTCGAGGCCGTCTTCGCCCTCCGCGACATGGGCTCCGACTCCATCCCCGTCAACTTCCTCATGCCCTTCGATGGCACCCCGCTCGAGGGGACGTGGGAGCTCAGCCCCCTGCGCGCCCTCCGTATCCTCGCCCTGGTCCGTTTCGCCGCGCCGGACCGTGAGCTGCGCATGGCCGGCGGCCGCGAGATGCATCTGCGCAGCCTCCAGCCCATCGCGCTCCAGGCCGCCAACTCTCTCTTCCTGGGCGACTACCTCACCTCCGAGGGCCAGTCCGCCGAGGAGGACCTCGCCATGATCCGCGACAACGGCTTCCACGTCCTCGGCGAGCGCCCCGGCGAGCCCGGCTTCACGGGCGCCTCGGGGGAGGCGTGCGCTTCCGCTGCCGGGGAGAGCTCCTGCTGTGGTTCCGGCTGCGGGAGCACGACGACGACGGCGGCTGGCGCCAGCGCAACCCCCGCCCCGCGCAAGAGGGGTGCCGGCACGGACCTGGACCCGAACGCGTGAGCCACAGCCCCGTCGAGCCGCCGCCGTCCCCCGGCGCCCCCGATTCTGGCGTGTGCCACTGTCATTGCGCGGGGCGTCCGCCAAAGGAGGGGGTGCGGGCGGGGGTGGTGCGCCGTCGGTGAATCGCCGTTGCTCGTCCGCCGGTCCTACCCGGTGGCGAGGCGGAGGCCGACCTGCGCCACGACGAGCGCGGCACTCGCGGCGCACGCGATGAGGCCCTTCAGTCCGAGTCCCCGGAGCGTGCCGGCGAAAACGCTGGGGACGACCACGAACCCCATGAACGCGAGTGCCAGGTCGGTGAGGGATCCAATCGGCACAAGGAGCAGGCCTGCCAGGCCCACGGCGCCCATCACCGCGAGGTCGATCACGGTGGGTCGGGAGAACGGCACATTCGGGAAGTGCCGGAGCTCCACCGCGCGCCGGGCCTCGAAGAGCGCGGAGATGACAAGCATTCCCAGTGGGATGAGCATGGCCTGGTCCTCCTGAAGCGGTGCCGTCACGTCATGCGGGAGGGCCGAGGGCCGCTCAGGGGGTGCGGGCCGAGGCCGCCTGACGTTGGTGAATACCGTCTGATATGGGTATATCCTCGATGCGTGCCCGTGTCAACGGCCTGCCCCGCCCGCGCCCAAGGTCTTGACCCCCTCGTCTGGCGTTTGCCACCGTCATTGCGCGGGGCATTCGCCAAAACTGGGGGCACCCTGTCCAGGAGGCCTGCCCGGCCTGCGCCCAGCCGACCTGCGCCCAGCCGACCTGCGCCCAGCCGGGCCGCCCGGCCCCGCCCCCAGGTTGGCGGTTCCGCCCACGGCTGAGACCCCTTGCGCCAGCCCCCGCCCAGGAGCAGTGTGGGAGATAGTCGGGCTCATCCCCGGCGATCCCCAAAAACACAAGGAGCACCCTCATGGCTGACCTCACCGGCAAGAACGTTCTCATCCTCGCGAGCCAGGGCGTCGAGCAGGTCGAGCTGACCTCCCCGCGGGACACCCTCTCCGATGCGGGCGCCACCATCACCCTCGCGGCCCCGAGCGGCAAGGACTTCCAGGCCCTCCAGGGGGACTGGGACCGCGGCGAGACATTCAGCCCGGACCAGGCCATCGACGCCGTTAAGGCCGATGACTTCGACGCCCTCGTCCTCCCCGGCGGCACCCTCAACGCGGACGCGCTCCGCCAGTGCGAGGACACGCAGGCCCTCGTCCGCGCGTTCCTCGACGCGGGCAAGCCCGTCGCCGCGATCTGCCACGCCCCGTGGATCCTCATCGAGGCCGGCGTCGTCAAGGGCCGCACCCTGACCTCGTTCGCCTCCGTGGCCACGGACCTCAAGAACGCCGGCGCGGAGTGGGTTGACCAGGAGCTCGCCGAGGACGGCGGCCTCATCACGAGCCGCACCCCGGATGACCTCGAGGCGTTCGGCAACGCCATCGTCAAGGCGCTCTCCTCCAACGACGACGACGCGGCCTCCGCCTAACCTCGCCGCCGCCGTGCGGCATTCTGCACATCGGCGTCACGCTTCCTGACCTGGAGGAGGCCACGCGCTTCCTCGTCGAGGGGCTCGGGGCCAAGGTGGCCTACGACGGCCTGACCGATCAGGACGAGCCCCGCCAGGGCGAGGAGGTCGAGCGCCAGCTCGGCCTCCCGTCCGGAGCGGCTATTCGCAAGCAGCGGATGATCGTCATCGGCGAGGGCCCGGGCCTCGAGGTCTTCGAGATCGACGCCGAGCAGCGCGCCGCTGCGGGCCTCGCCGACTTTGGCCTCAACCACAGGTCCCTCTACTGGGACGACATCGACGGCTCGCTTGAGCGCCTTGTCGCCGCCGCCGGGGGCGATGCGTTGTTCGAGGTGCACGGGAATGGCCGCTACGAAGACACGCCCGGCAACGGCGGTGTCTACGCGAAGGCGCCTTGGGGCATGCTCATTGAGCTGCAGACCATCCCGGAGGGGCACTACTACCCGGAGTCTTCGGAGTCTGAGGTATGGATGCCGTCGCCGCGCTGAAGCATGAGGTCGGCCCTGGTTGCCCAAGAGGGGCGCGCCGCGCCTGCGGCGGCCGGCCCCCGCGGCCCCGTCGTCGTCGGCCCCTGCCTGAAAGCCAGCCGAAACAGCAGGCGCGCAGGATGAGAGAATGGACCCAATGGCTTCCACACCCCGCCCCCAGTCCCGTCCCACGTCCGGCGCCGAGCAGATCAAGGCGACGTCCGTGACGTCCCGCGCGCGCCAGGTCCGCCCCGCAGCCGAAGGCTGGGACCAGGCGCGCACCCCCGAGGGCCGCCCCCTCCTCCAGTTCAAGCAGCCGCGCGTCACGCAGCCGCCGAAGCACTGGGCGGACATGACCCAGGACGAGCGCGTCGCCAAGGTCAAGGAGCTCGGCCTGCCCGCGTTCCGCGCCAAGCAGCTCAACACGCACTACTTCACGCACTACACTTCGGACCCGGCGGACATGACGGACCTGCCGAAGGAGCGCCGCGAGGAGCTCGTCGCCGAGCTGTTCCCGCCGCTGCTGACCGAGGTCAAGCGCCTCGAGACCGACAACGGGGACACCATCAAGTTCCTGTGGCGCCTCTTCGACGGGGCCCTCGTGGAGTCCGTCCTCATGCGCTACCCGGGCCGCATCACGCTCTGCGTGTCCAGCCAGTGCGGCTGCGGCATGAACTGCCCCTTCTGCGCCACGGGCCAGGCGGGCCTGACGCGCAATATGTCGACGGCGGAGATCGTCGATCAGGTCGTCGCCGCCAACAGGGCCATCGCCCGGGGCGAGCTTCGCGGCTCCAAGCGCGCCGAGGGGGACCCGGCCGAGCGCGTCACGAACATCGTCTTCATGGGCATGGGCGAGCCCCTCGCCAACTACAAGCGCGTCATGGCCGCGCTGCGCACCTACGTGGAGCCGCAGCCCAACGGCCTCGGCATGAGCGCCCGCAATATCACCGTGTCCACGGTGGGCCTGGTCCCGGCCATCCGGAAGCTCGCGGAGGAGGACCTGCCCGTCACCTTCGCGCTCTCCCTCCATGCGCCCGACGACGAGCTGCGCGACGACCTCATCCCCGTGAACGATAGGTGGAAGGTGGACGAAGCACTCGACGCCGCGTACGAGTACTACGAGAAGACCGGGCGCCGCGTCTCCATCGAGTACGCGCTCATCAAGGACATGAACGACCACGGGTGGCGCGCCGACCTCCTGGCCCGCAAGCTCAACGCCCGCGGCCGCGGCTGGGTCCACGTGAACCCCATCCCCCTCAACCCCACGCCGGGGTCCATCTGGACGGCGTCCGAGAAGGACGTGACGGCGGAGTTCATCGACCGCCTCGAGTCCGCCGGCATCCCAGCCACGCTGCGAGACACGCGCGGCGAGGAGATCGACGGCGCCTGCGGGCAGCTCGCCGCCACGGAATAGGGCGGCTGCCGAATCCCGGCGCCTTTCACCGAACCACGTCAGGATCGGGGGCTGAGATCCGCGAGATCTCACTCCGATCCTGACGTGGTTCGTTTGTTCATGCCGTGCGTGGACAGGCGGGCCCGGCTCACATCCCAGCCGGGCCCGCACACCGCAGCTACTGCCTAAGTCGCGTCAGCCAGCCAGCGCTCGGCGGGGTTTACCCAAAGTTCAGAACCAGTTCCTTTGCCACTTTCCCCTGCGTCACTGGCCGCTGTCTACTATGAACGCGCGTACATCCGAGAGGTGCGCCGCCACGAGTGACCGGCGGCGCACCTGCCTTCCATAAGTTCTCATCATGATGTACGCGCGATCATCAGAAGGGATCTGCTCATGGAGCGTCGTCGTTTTCTCCAGCTCTCAGTCCTGACCGCCGCGGCCACCTCGCTGGCCGCCTGCACCCCGCCGAGCCAGAACTCCTCGGGCGGGTCCGACAACAGCCTCGTCGTGTACTCGAACTCCCTCAGCGATGGCCGCAAAGAGTGGCTGCAGGGGGAGGCGAAGACGGCCGGCTTCGACCTCAGCTTCGTCGACCTCGGCGGCGGCGACATCATGAACCGCCTCGTCGCGGAGAAGAACAACCCCATGGCGGACGTCGTCTTCGGCCTCAACAACGTCTACTTCGAGAAGCTCAACAAGGCGGGCGTCCTCGCGGCCTCCACGCCGAAGTGGGCCGGCGAGGTGGACGCCAAGCTCGGCAACGAGAAGGAGTACTGGCCGATCGTCCGAGAGCCCATCATGCTCGTCTACAACGAGGCCGTCTACAAGACCCCCGCGGACGCGCCGCAGGACTGGCCGGAGCTGTGGACCAACGAGAAGTTCGCCAAGAAGTACGAAGTTCCCTCCTCCCTCGGCGGCGCCACCACGCAGATGGTCCTCTCAGGCATCCTGACCCGCTTCAAGGGCGATGGCGGCGACCTCGGCATCACCAAGGAAGGCTGGGACGCGGTCAAGGCCTACTTCGAGAAGGGCGTCCCGTCCGTCAAGGGCCAGGACCTCTACGCCCAGATGAAGGCCGGCAAGGTCAACGCGGGCCAGATGTACCTCGCGGGCAAGCCGCAGCGTGAGAAGCAGTACGGCATCAAGACTCAGGCCGTCCACCCCAAGACGGGCGTGCCGATGGTCGTCCAGCACATCTCCCTCGTCAAGGGCACCAAGAAGGAGGCCAAGGCCAAGGAGTTCATTGACTGGCTCGGCGGCGCCGAGATGCAGGCGAAGTGGTCCAAGAAGTTCTTCACGGCGCCCGTCAACAAGAACGCGCTGGCCAACGCGGACGCCGAGGCCGTGAAGATCACGGACTCCTTCAGCGCGCAGGACATCGACTGGGTCTTCGTCGCCGAGAACATCGACAAGTGGGTCGAGAAGATCCAGCTGGAGATCCTCAAGTAGGCCGGATTCCAGGGAGAGGGGTTCATCATGATTTCGATGCAGAACGTCGTGGTCTCCTACGGCAGCACCACGGTCCTTCCCGAGTTCAGCCTGGACGTCAAGGAGGGTGAGTTCTTCACGCTCCTCGGCCCGTCGGGCTGCGGGAAGACGACGGCGCTCCGGGCCCTGGCGGGGCTGACGCCCGTGACGAGCGGGAAGATCCTCGTGGGTGGCAAGGACGTGACGCGCCTGCCCAGCGACAAGCGCCAGCTCGGCATGGTGTTCCAGAACTATGCGCTCTTCCCGTCGATGAGCGTGAGGGACAATATCGGGTTCGGTCTCAAGGTGGCCAAGCGTCCTCAGAAGGAGATCGAGCGCGCTGTGCGGGAGGCCGCCGAGAGCGTCGACATCACCGAGGAGCAGCTTGGCCGCGGCATTAGCGAGCTCTCGGGCGGGCAGCAGCAGCGCGTGGCCATCGCCCGCGCGCTCGTGACCCGGCCGAAGATCCTCCTCATGGATGAGCCCCTCTCCAACCTGGACGCCAAGCTGCGCAAGCGCATGCGAGAGCAGCTGAAGCTTCTTCAGCGCGAGTTTGGCGTCACCTCCATCTACGTCACCCACGACCAGGACGAGGCCCTCTCGATGAGCGACCGCATCGCGGTTCTCGACAAGGGGCGCATCGCCCAGGTCGGCACCCCGGAGGATGTCTATTCGCGCTCGCGGACTGAGGGCGTGTGTCAGTTCATCGGGGACGTCAACCGTCTGCCGGGAGAGTTCCTCAAGGGGGCGACGACCCTGCCGCGGGACGGTGCGCGCCACTATGTCAGGTTCGAGGACGTCGCGGTCCAGGCCCGCGGGGGTGAGACCCCGCCCGGAAGCATCGTCGTGCCCGGCACGGTGGCCTACTCGGGATTCAATGGTCCTTACCGCGCCTACATGATTGAGTGCGCGGGCCACAAGATCCGCGCCTCGGTCTACGGGACGGACCGGGACCATGAGCACACGGGCTCCGCCGTGGACATCGTCATTCGTCCGGAACGCGTCATGTCCTACACCGAGGACGGTGTGCGGTGCTGAGCGTGAAGCGGATGGCGCGCTCGCCGCTCTTCTGGGCCGTTTTCGCGGTGACGGCCTGGTTCTCGGTGACGTTCCTCATCCTGCCGAACGTCAATCTTCTCCGCGGAATCTTCTTCCCCGAGGGAAAGCTCTCTCTGCGCTCGTGGGAGAAGCTGCTCGGCTCCAAGCTCGCCATGGACTCGCTCCGCAATTCCGTGTTCCTCGCGGTGGTGCTGGCCGTGGCCGGAAACGTCGTGGGCATCTTCCTCGTACTCGTGACCCGGTATTTCGATGTCAAGGGAAGTCGGATTCTCTGGCTCGGATATGCCACGAACCTCATCTACGGCGGCATCGTCCTCGTGTCCGGGTACAAGTTCGTCTATGGACCCACGGGGCTCGTGACGAAACTTGCACAGCAGATCAACCCGGGCCTGGACCCAGAGTGGTTCGGCGGCGCGTTCGCGGTCTGCTTCGTCATGACGCTCTCGATGACCGGCAATCATCTGCTCTTCCTGGGGTCCGCGCTGAGCAAGGTCGACTACCAGACCATCGAGGCCGCCAAGATCATGGGGGCCAGCGAGTGGCGGATCCTCACGAGGATTGTCCTGCCCACCCTCAAGCCGATGATCTACGCGCTGACCGTCCTCTTGTTCCTCGGCGGGCTGGGCGCGCTTGCGGCTCCGCAGCTCTTGGGCGGCAAGGGGTTCCAGACGATCACCCCGATGATCCTGACGTTCGCCAACGCCCCCACCTCGCGGGACCTCGCAGCCACGCTTGCCTTGGTGCTGGGCGCCATGACGGTGGCGGTGCTCGTCATCCTCAACCGCCTGGAGAAGGGCGGAACGTATTTCTCGGTGTCCAAGGTGCCCTCGGCGCTTCAGAAGCGGAAGATCGACAACCCGGTGGCCAACGTTCTGGTCCACGTCGCTGCCTATGCGCTGTTCGTCATCTACATGACGCCGCCGCTGCTCGTGGTGCTGTACTCCTTCACGGACGCCGCGACGATTGCCACCGGGGAGATCACACCCTCGAGCTTCACGCTGGAGAACTATGTCACCGTGCTGACGGACCCGCTGGCCTCGTGGCCGTTCGTCGTGAGCCTCATGTACAGCGCCGGCGCCGCGGCGGCGGTCATTGTGGGCATCTTCTTCATCGCGCGGATCTGTCAGAAGTATCGCAACCCCGTGACGGCGGGAATCGAGTATGTCCTGCACATCCCGTGGATTCTTCCCGGGACGCTCATCGCCCTGGCCATGCTCATCACGTTCAGTGACCCGCAGGCCCTCGTCGGCTCGCAGGTGCTCAGCGGGACGGTGTGGATTCTCGGCATTGCGTACGTGATCGGGAAAATCCCCTTCACGTTCCGCATCATGAAGGCCGCGTTCACGGGCATCAACGAGAGCCTGGAGGAGGCGGCGTCCCTCATGGGCGCAAAGGAGACGTACATCCTGCGGAGGATCATTCTCCCGCTCGTCCTCCCGGCCGCCACGGCTGTCACCGCGCTCAACTTCAACTCGATGCTGGACGACTATGACACGGCCGTCTTCCTGGCTCACCCGCTGTATCAGCCGCTCGGCATCTTCATCAAGAACGCCACGGAAGGGGAGGGGAGCGCCGACAGCACGGCCCTCGTGTTCGTCTACGCCGTGCTGCTCATGATTCTCACGGGCTTCATCATGTGGCTTGTCTACGGAAAGGGAGGCGACCTCATTCGCAAGGTCAGGATCAGGAACGTGTGGACGAAGGGCGGCCGTGCATGAGGGACGCTTCGAGAGCTAGAACGGTCATGAGCGAGTCCCTGAGCCGCGCCGTGGAGGGCCCCCGCCCCGGGCTGGTCTGCCACAGGGGGTTCGGGCGGGGGTCGGTCGCGGAGAACACAGTGGCGGCGGTTCGGGCAGCGGCCCTGAGCCACGCGGACATCGTCGAGGTGGACGTCATCCGGTCCTTGGACGGCGAGTTCTTCCTCTTCCACGACGGGCAGGAGGAGCGTCACTTCGGCTTGGTTTCGCCCATCGGGGTGCCCACGGCGGCTGCCCAGCCCGCCGTCGCTCCGCCCGCCTCGCGCCGGCTCTTCGAGCTGACCACGGCCGAGATCGAGAGCCTCAGCTATCGCTGGCAGCTCGAGGGCGGTGCCCGGGTTGAGCGCCTCACGGACGTCCTGGAGCAGTGCCCGGACATCCATCTCCAGATCGATCGCTCGTGGCCGTGGTGGCCGGACCTCTTCCCCGTGCTCAGAGCATCAGGCCGGGCGGACTCGCTCCACCTCAAAGCCCCGGCGGACGAGGCCGTGCTCCAGGCCCTCGAGGCCGAGGGCGGCGACCTCCAGTTCGCGGCGATCGTCTTCACCGAGGAGGACATTGCGCGCGTCGGGTCCTACGACATCAACCTCGTCGGCTACGAGATCGTGGCCGAGACCCTGGACGGGCCCCTCGTGGCGCCGGGCCGCATTGCGGAGCTCAAGTCAGAGGGGCGCTTCGTCCAGCTCAACGCCCTCACCCTCCCCGAGGGGCAGATCCTTTTCGGCGGCCTCGACGACCACGTGTCCATCACCCGCGGGCCCGAGCACGGGTGGGGGAAAATCCTCGAGTTCGGGCCGAGCCTTCTCCAGACGGACTGGCCGCACCTGCTCTGGGAGTACATGGCGGCTCTGGATGGCCGCTAGGCCGCCGTCGTCGTCCCCTGCGCTGGCCCCGCCCACACAGAGCCGGTGCCGCATCCCGTGCGGGGAAGAAACGCTAACCTGTCTTCAACGCCCTCAACGATGTGGAGGGTGAGGCACGAGAACGGCAGGAAGTCCATGACAACTCGGGGGACCCCCTACGCCATCACGATGAGTGATGTGGCGGCACTGGCGAGGGTTTCTCGGGCGACGGTCTCGAGGGTGCTGGCCGGACATGATGTCGTCAGCGGATCCACGCGGGAGCGTGTTCTCCACGCGGTGGAGACGTTGGGCTACGTGCCGAACGCCAACGCGCAGAGCCTCGCCCAGCCGCGGGCCAACGCGGTCGGCGTCCTGCTGAGGGACCCCCGCAATCCCGTCTACGGTCTGCTGCACGCCTCGCTGCAGGAGGCGGCCCCCGCTCTGGGCCTGGAGGTCGTTGCGGCCACCGTGAGCCAGCAGGGCGGCGTTGAGGCCGAGCGCGAGGGCATCCAGCGCCTGCGCCGTCACCGCGTGAGCGGTATTCTCATTGCCTCCGGCAGCGCGCCATCCTCCCTTGTGGCGGAGACCGCTGCGACCCTGCCGACCGTCGCCGTGGGGCGCGTGGAGACAGACCCGACTCTGACGGCCGTTTCCTACGACGAGCGGGCCAACTGCGAGCTCATCGCCGACGCCGTCGTAGCCGCAGGGCACCGGCGCGTGGGCGTGTTCCGCGTCCCGGTCCGCTTCTCGTACATGGAGAATCTGCGCGGGGAGCTCCTGGCGTCCGGCCTGCGGGCGCGGGGCGTTGAGGTCATGGATGTCGACGACGCCCCTGACCCCGCCGGCTCGGGCGCGGCGGGGGAGGGCATGGGCCGGCTCATTGACATGGCCCGGCGGGGCGAGGTCACGTGCCTCTGCTTCCCCACCGATCTCAGGATGCTCGCGTTCATGGACGCGGCGGGGAAGGCCGGGGTGCGCGTGCCGGAGGACGTCTCCGTCACGGGGATCGACGGGATCATGCAGGGGCGCGACTATCTGGGGCTGACCACCGTGCGGCTGCCCGTGGAGGACGTGGCCCGGCGCGCGCTTGAGGTGTTCGCCGAGCAGGTCGCGCGGGGACCGGGTGTGGCGGTGGGCTCGGAACTCTTGCCGGGGAAGCTGGTCCGGGGCCGGACGCTGGGGGCCCCGCCGATGGGCCCCGGTTAATGGGCGCCGGTCAATGGAGCGCGGTCAAACCATGTCAGCATTGACCAAATTACGTCATCATCGGGGGCATTGACCCGCGAGATCACGCTCCGATCCTGACGTGGTTTGTTTGATCGTGGCGTGGTTGGACAGGCGGGCCCGGCTCACCCAGCGGGTGCTGTCGTCGATCCGGCGATCCTAGGCGCCGCCCAGACCAGTCCGATAGCGTTGACTCATGAACATCCTTGACTCCCTCCCCGCTGCCAAGTCCGTTGACACCGCGCCCGTCGTGGCGTTCGGTCTCATCGGCGGATTCCTCTCCGCCCGGGTGACCAAGGTGCGTCCCATCGGCGGGGCCGTCCTCGCCGCTGCCGGCCTCTACGCTGGCCGCACGTGGAGCGCGAAGGCCGGCGCCGGCACCACCGCCGCTCTCGCCGCGGTGTACCTGGCGGGCTTCGGCCTCTCCCACCCGCTGGCCAAGAAGATCGGCGCGTGGCCGTCCGTGCTGACCGTGACGGCCGCCTCGGCCACTGCGGCGCACTTCCTCAGCGACACCAAGTAGAACTCCTCGCGCAGAGAGCGGCCCGTCCCTGGTGGGGCGGGCCGCTCTCGTGTCACCCCCAGGGGTGGGTCCACCAAGGCGCTGGGGCCAGCTGCCGGACTCATTTGTATACTAAGCGCTATGTCTATCGGTGCTCGTGAGGGCGTCCTGCATGATCTGTGGAGCTATGTGCGGGGCAACAAGTGCGCTTCGATCTTCATGTTCTCCCGCGGGGCCGCGTTGGCCTCGTTCATGGTCGTGGACGTTCTCTACTACTCGGCGATGGGGTATTCGCTCGTCTTCGTGGGGACCCTGGTTGGTGCATTCACGCTCGCAGCAGCTATTTCGGAGCTTCCGCTCGCAATCCTCTTCGACCGCTACGCGGGGAAGAAGGTCCTCTATGCCGGGATGATTCTCCGCATGATCGCGCTTGCCATTCTGTTCCTGAACCCGGGCGAGGCCTGGTTGGTCGCCGCGAACATTCTTGCGGGCGTGGGGGCGGCCGCAGCCAGTGGGACGAGCGAGGCCCTGATTATCAACAACTCAGGGTCCGAGTCGTATGCTGACTACTCGCAGCTCTTTGCCATGTTCAGCCTCATCAGCGCGGCCAGCAATGTCGTTGGCGGCGTGATCGGTGCCGCTGTCTTCTCCGTCTTTCCCCGAGGCATCTGGGCCGTGGCCGTGCTGTTCCTGGCCGTGGCAACTGTGTCTCTGGCGTGGCTGCGAGACTCCGGGGAGCACGTTGAGCCCATCCCCGCCAAACAGTATGCGGCCGCGCTGACGCGGATTTTCACCCTCCGCGCCTACTGGGTCGGATTCGCGTCCGGAGTGGCCTCGGTTGTGCCCTATCTGCTGTGGCAGCTCAAGTTCAGCGAGACCTCCACGGCTTTCGTCGTCCTTGGATTCATCGCCATGAACCTCATCGGCGTGTGGGGCGCCTTCTTGTCCAAGCACTTTCCCGTCACCCGCAGCCGCTTCATCCTCGCTGCGGCCCTCAACCTTTCGACCGCGTGGGCGTTTGCCGTGGCCCCGGCGGGATGGCTGTCGATGGCGTTTTTTGTGGCCCACGTGATCTTCAAGCTCGTGCTCGGAATCATGAATGGCGCCTATCTCCACGCGAACATTCCCAACAAGGTTCGAGCCGCGTCAGGCTCACTCAGCGCCCTGGTTGGCGCCATCTCCATGAGCGTTTTCCTGCCCTGGGCCGCCGCGCTGATTCAGGATTCCGGAGCTGCGGTGGCCATTCTCGTCTCGGTTGCCGCGTACGTGGCGATGGCGCTCATTGCCGCGTTCAGGCCCATCCGGGACCCGCAACGGGCGGCGTCGGGCGTGTGACCCGCGGCGTGCGCCAACGCGCCAGCCGCCGTCGTCATCCTTCCGCCGGCGCCGCCACTACCTCCCGCGTGACCGTCCCGCCCAGAGTCAGTGGGCATGTGCCGCGGGCTCTGCCACAGGCGAGAGCTCGGTCAGCTCGTCGAGGCGGGGGAGTGTCCTGAGGCTCGTCGTGGCCACTATGAGCACGAGCGCGAGGGCGGAGAACGCGGTCGCACTGGCCACGGCTGCGCTCGGCCCCAAAGCCTCCAAGAGAATGCCGGAGCCTGCCGCCCCAAGGGGCATGAGAATCATGCCCGGCACCCCGGACGCGGATACTACCCGTCCCATGAGATGCTCCGGCGTCACGGCTGTGGTGTAGGCGCCGATGGCCGAGTTGAAGGCCGGCAGTGCCAACGTGGACAGGAACATGACGGCCCCGGCCATAAAGACGTTGCCGTGAACGGCCCAGAGAAGGCCCTGCCCCGCTGTGAATGCGGCGAGGGCCACGATGCCCAGCGTGCCCAGAGTCAGCCGGGTGGTCAGCCAGCCGGCAAACGTGGACCCGACGAGCACACCCAGGCCCGCGCAGCTGGCGAACAGGCCAATGGCCCAGGCGTCCACGCCAGCCCGTTGGTACGACATGAGGAGAATCAGGGGCACTGCCACGACCGTCACGTTGGCGAACGCACCGATGAGCGCCGTGCCACGCAGTCCCGCGTCATTCCACACGACGGCGAAACCCTCGCGGATCTCGCGTGCCAGGCTGGGGGCAGGGGTGACCTCGGGCATGGGCGGCGCATCACTTTCAGCCGCTGACGCGGGAGCGGCCTTCAGGGAGGCGCCGGCCTCCGGCACAGGGGTGCGGCACCCCTCCGCTCTTGAAGCGAGATTGCCGTCCCCCTCGCTGTGGGGGTCCCGCGGCGCGAGGGCCGTGGCCAGGGAGTGGAAGAACGCCATGACGGCCATCGGGAGCCATGCGCCTGCCATCAGGAGAACGCCCGTTGCTGGGCCTCCGAGGAGGCCTGCGAGTGACTCGCGGCCCTGCGCGATCGATGCCGCCTTCCCCAGGTCTGCCTGGGGCACCACGCGCTTGACGATGGAGTGCTCGCTAGGGCTGTCGAACGACGACGCCAGCGCTGCCACGAGCACCACCGACGCGAGGATCGCGGCCTGGTCCACGCGAAAGACCACGAGGGCGAGCAGCACCCCAGCCGCCAACGCCTGAACCAGTGAGGAGAGACGCAGGACGTTGAACGCGGAGAATCGGTCGGTGATGGCCCCCGAAAAGAACTGGCTGGCCACGAAGCCGACGCCGCCGACGGCCGCAACCAGCCCCGCCTGCGCGGCCGAGCCGGTCAGCTCCAGCACGAGAAGCGGGATGGCCACGGCGGCAATAGACCCCGCGAACTCGTTGGAGAAGATCGTGACGATGAGTCGTCTGAACGTGGGATTCATGGGATCACCTCGCAGCGGGGTCCGAATGCGTCTCGACGTTGCCTGGCCCTGGCGCTACGAGTTCAGAAGCTCACGCGCGAGGGAGGCTGCGGGCCGCGACAACGAGCAGATGTGAAGATGAACATATCACATACGAGTGCCCTGTAAAGTGCGTTCACCAGCAGCTTGCCCAGCCTCCATCAATCTCTGGTGGCGCAGCGCCGGTCTATGGCGCCCCGAGCGGGCCTCGAGGGGTGTGTCACGATGGTGTGACGGCCGTTGTACAGTGTCTCCGTAATGCCTCGCCGTAGCGCCTGGTCATTCCTGCGGAGAAACTCGCGTTCTCACCTGCGAATTTCAAAAATGCGGAGTTGCGACATGGTCCGGACCTGTCTCTTGCGCTCCAAGCTTGAGGAGTAGACATGAACTATCTCGCCGTCACGGGAGACCTTCCGTTTCCCATCGCGTTTGGGATCGTCATGGGGTCCTTCGTGGTGTACGTCGCCTTCTATCTCGCCTCGAAGCGCAAGAAGTAGTGGACTTCATCAAGGCGCACCCGCTGCTCTACGTGGTCTTCATGTTGCTCGGCTTAGGCATCTTGGTCGTGCAGAATCGGGTGGACAAATGGATCCGGGCCGACCAGAAGCGTAACGATTCCTACACGAAGATGTTCTTCACTGTCGTTCCCACTGTTGCGGTTGGGGCGCTCATCATCTATTTCCTGCAGAGTCGGTGACCTTCGCGGGCGTGGTGATGGCGCTCATTGCCGCGTTCAGGCCCATCCGGGATCCGGAGGGGGCGGCGTCCGGCGCGTGACCGGCGGCGTGCGTCAACGCGCCAGCCGCCGTCGTCATCCCGCCACCGGAGCCCCTTCCGCCGGTGCCGCCCCTCCGCACAGTGTCAGGCGCGCGCTCGACCGTCCCCCACAAGCTCCGGGTAGTGGGCCGCCGCCGTCCGTGGGTGCGCCCGCAGCCAGCCCTTGAGCACGTTGTCCCCGTAGACCGGCAGCATGGGGTTATCCGGGTCCTGGGACACGCCGCGGGCCTCGCGCGCGAACTCCTCGGGCAGGGTCACGGGGTCAACGCGGGCATCGAGCCGCGGCGAGTAGAAGAACGGCACCGCGTACCGGTCCACGCCGGCCGGGGGCGCCTGGACCCGGTGAATCGTGGCCATGAGGTACCCGTCCGTGGCCACCTCGAGCATCTCGCCGAGGTTGACCACCACGGCGTCCTCGATGGGCGTGACGGGGAGCCACTCGGTAGTGCCGTGCGGCTGGACCTCGAGCCCGCCCACCTGGTCCTGGAGGAGGAGGGTGATGAAGCCGTAGTCGGCGTGGCTGCCCACGCCCTGGTCGCCGGCCTCGGCCAGGCCGCCCACGTAGTGCACGAGCTTGCCCATCCACGCGGGCTCGCCCTCGAAGGCCTCCGTGAACTGGTCCTCCGGCAGGCCGATGGCCACCGCAAGGTGCCCGAGAAGCTCGTGTGCCACGGCCGACATTCGCTCCGCCCACGCCATCGCGGCCTCCTCGAGGCGCGGGAATTCGGACGGCCACTGGTTGGGGCCCTGGAGGCGCCAGTACGGGGCGTCGTCGGGGCTGAGGTCAAGGGCCGGGCGGTCGGGTCCGTAGTCGATCTGCTCGCGCGAGTCCGGCCGGCCCCGCGTGATCTCCGCGCCGAGGCTCGTGTAGCCCCGGAATGCGCGGGAGTTGAGGTTGCTGAGCGCCTCGCGCTCCTCCACGGGGCGGGCGAAGAACTCCCGCAGCGTGTCCAGCAGCGCGCCCGCCTCTCCGGGTGCGGCACCGAATCCGGTCAGCTGGAAGAAGCCGACGTCGTGGGCCGCCCGGCGGAGCTCCTCGATGAATGACGGGTTGCGGGAGCCGTCCTCAAGCCGGGCCGTGCGGAGGTCAAGAACGGGGACTGCGGAGGGTGCGTGCGTGGAGTTCATGCCCACGACGATAGGTCCGCCGCTGCGTTCCGTCCAGGAAATGTTACGTCATATTACGAAACGTATAGCGCGGAATCCCGGGGAAGTGGCGGCGTTTGTGACGGGACCTCCATGTCACACGCCGGGGCCCCGATGTCACGCGGTGAACAGGTCGTCCGGTGCGGCTCCCGCGTCACTGGCGCGGCTTGCGGTATCCCGTCTTGCGCGAAGGGGCAAGGATCAAGCCGAGGGCAACGATGGTCAGCGCGAGAGTGATGTTCGACGAGACGTTCTCAACGCAGCGCGTGAGTACGACTGTCGCGAGGATGACCGCCGTGGCGAGAATCTTTCTGGACGTGCTCAAAGGCTTCTCCCTCCGTGGTGACTGCTGGAAGGTGATCGGTCACCTTGGGGCAAGGATAACAAGCATCTTTCTTTATGGCATAGCAAAGGGGGCGGGCCGTCTCCGGTCCCGCCCCCTCAAGCTGCGTGCGCCCCGTCAAGGCGCTTGCTGCGTCTAGCCGAAGTAGCGCTCCAGCGTGCCCTCGTTGGCCTGGCGGGCCTCGTCGAGGGTCACGGTGAAGTCGTCGAACTCCACCGCGCCGGACTCCGCGTCCACGACGCCGATGCGGGCGATGGTCACGCCGCGCGCCGAGCACATGTCGTTGAACCGCACTTCCTCGCTCCGCGGCACGGACACGATGGCCCGGGCCTGGGACTCGGAGAACAGGGCGGTGAACGCGTCAATGCCGTCCCGCTCGGCGATGTCCTTGACCTGCACGCGCGCGCCCACGTTGAAGCGGAGCGCCATTTCCGTGACGGCGACGGCGAGGCCGCCCTCAGAGATGTCGTGCGCGGCGTCGATCATGCCATCGCGGGAGGCGTTGATGAGGATCTCGCCGAGCTCCTTCTCGCGAGCCAGGTCCACCTTCGGCGGCACGCCGCCCAGGTGGCCCCGGAGGTTCGCGAACTCGGACCCGTCGAGCTCGTCCGCCGTCGTGCCGATGAGGTACACAGCCTGCCCGTCAGCGTCCGCGTGCCACCCGGAGGGGGTGCGGCGGGAGACGTCGTCGAACCGGCCCAGCACGCCCACCACGGGGGTGGGGTGGATGGCGACGCCGGACGTCTGGTTGTACAGGGACACGTTGCCGCCGGTCACGGGGATGCCGAGCTCCATGCACGCGTCCGAGAGGCCGCGGACGGCCTCAGCGAACTGCCACATGACACCCGGGTCCTCGGGGGAGCCGAAGTTGAGGCAGTCCGTGACGGCGAGCGGCACGGCGCCGGTCGTGGCGACGTTGCGGTACGACTCAGCGAGGGCCAGCTGCGCGCCCTGGTACGGGTTGAGGTAGGCGTAGCGGCCGTTGGCGTCCGTGGAGAGGCCCACGCCCATGCCCGTCTCCTCGTCGACGCGGATGACGCCCGCGTCATCCGGCGAGGACAGCGCGGTGTTGCCGCCGACGTAGTGGTCGTACTGGCGCGTGATCCACTCCTTGGAGCAGAGGTTGGGGCTCGCGAGGAGCTCCAGGAGCGCCTTCTTGTACTCGCCGCCGGAGGCGGGGAGCTGGGCTGCGGCGGGGGAGGAGCGGAAGGTGTTGGCCTCGAGCTCGTCCTGCGTGGCGGGGCGCTCGAACGGCCGGTTGTACACCGGGCCGTCGTGCGCCACGGAGCGCGGGTCCACGTCCACGATGGTCTCGCCGTCCCAGTCGATGACGAGGCGGCCCGTGTCCGTGACCTCGCCGAGCCACGAGTACTCGACGTTCCACGTGTCCATGATCTTCTCGAACGCCTCGACGTTCTCCGGCGTCACGACGGCCATCATGCGCTCCTGCGACTCCGACATGAGGATCTCGCCGGGGGTGAGCGTGTGGTCGCGCAGGAGCACGTTGGTCAGCTCCACGTGCATGCCGCCCTCGCCGTTGGAGGCCAGCTCGCTCGTGGCGCAGGAGATGCCGGCCGCGCCGAGGTCCTGGATGCCCTCGACGATCGAGTTGCGGAACAGCTCGAGGCAGCACTCGATGAGGACCTTCTCCGCGAACGGGTCGCCGACCTGGACGGCGGGGCGCTTGGACGGCTTGGTGTCGTCGAAGGACTCGGACGCGAGGACCGAGGCGCCGCCGATGCCGTCGCCGCCCGTGCGCGCGCCGAACAGGACCACCTTGTTGCCCACGCCGGAGGCGTTGGCGAGGCGGATGTCCTCATGGCGCATGACGCCCACGGCGAGCGCGTTGACGAGCGGGTTCTTCTGGTAGATCGGGTCGAAGACCACCTCGCCGCCGATGTTCGGCAGGCCGAGGGAGTTTCCGTAGCCGCCGATGCCGGAGACGATGCCGTGCACGAGGCGGGCCGTGTCCGGGTGGTCGATGGCGCCGAAGCGCAGCGGGTCCATGACGGCCACGGGGCGCGCGCCCATCGAGATGATGTCGCGGACGATGCCGCCGATGCCGGTGGCCGCGCCCTGGTAGGGCTCGACGAAGCTCGGGTGGTTGTGGGACTCGACCTTGAACGTCACGGCCCAGCCGTCGCCCAGGTCCGTCACGCCCGCGTTCTCGCCGATGCCGACGAGCATGGACTTCTTCATCTCCTCCGTCACCTTGTCGCCGAACTGGCGCAGGTGGACCTTGGAGGACTTGTACGAGCAGTGCTCGCTCCACATGACGGAGTACATGGCGATCTCCGCCGCAGTGGGGCGGCGGCCGAGGATCTTCTTGATCTCCTTGAACTCGTTCTCCTTGAGGCCGAGGGCCTCCCACGGCAGCTCCGTCTCGGGGGTGCTCGCGGCGTTCTCGACGGTGTCGATGTTGAACTGGGGGGTCTTCTCTGTCATCGGTCTACTTCCCTGCAAGGACGGAGGTCAGGACGGACGTGAAGAGCGCGAGCCCATCCGTGCCGGAGGACAGGCGCGCGGGTCCGCTGCCGGACGCGGACGGGCCGAAGCCGGCCTCGACGGCGTGCTCGGGGTGCGGCATGAGGCCGACGACGTTGCCCTTCTCGTTGGAAATGCCCGCGATGTCGTTGCGGGAGCCGTTGGGGTTGGTCCCCACGTAGCGGAAGACCACGCGGCCGGCGGCCTCGAGCTCCGCCAGGGTGGCGTCGTCGGCCACGTACTGACCGTCCTGATTCTTCAGAGGCACGACAATCTCAGCGCCCGCCTCAATCCCCGAGGTCCAGGGGGTGTCCGTACGCTCAACGCGCAGGCGCTGGTCGCGGCAGATGAACTTGAGGTGGTCGTTCTTGATCATCGAGCCGGGCAGCAGGTGCGTCTCGGTGAGGATCTGGAAGCCGTTGCAGATGCCGAGCACGGGGAGCGCGGCCGAGGAGCTGGCCTCCTTGACGACCGTCTCGATCATCGGCGCGAAGCTCGCGATGGCGCCGGCGCGGAGGTAGTCCCCGTAGGAGAACCCGCCCGGGATGATGACCGCGTCAACGTCCCCGAGGGAGGTGTCCTTGTGCCACAGGGGCACGGCGGTGCCGCCGGCGAGGCGGACGGCGCGGGCGGCGTCCCGGTCATCCAGGGTGCCGGGGAGCGTCACCACGCCGACCACGGCGCCGGAGAGGTCATCCCCCGCGGCGGGGGCGTACGAGCCGATCAAAGGGGTCTCTGCCGTCATGGCCTAGGCCTCCTCGGGGAGGGCCTCAACGCGGACGACCTCCTCGATGACCGTGTTGGCCAGGAGCTCCTCCGCGGCTTTGCGGGCGGCGGCGAGGTGGGCCTCGGTGACCTCACCCTCCACCGTCAGCTCAAAGCGCTTGCCCTGGCGGACGAGCGTCATGCCCTCGACGCCGATGCGGGGGAGCGCGGCGGCGATGGCCTTCCCCTGCGGGTCCAAAATCTCTGGCTTGGGCATGACATCGACAACGATCCGGGCCATGTGCGGTACTCCTAGCGGTGCGGGTGCGTGTGGTACCGAGTCTACCGGCGAACGGCGCGGACTTGCGGGGTCAGCGAACAGCGCGGGCACCTGAGAGAATGGGCCTATGGAAAAGGTCTATCTCTTCATCCACATTCTCGCGGCCATTCTCACGTTCGGTCCGCTTGCCGTCTCGACGTCCATGTTCCCCCGCCTTGCGCGCGACGCCTCCGACAAGGCCGCGTCCACCATGGCGCGCATCTCCCGGTTCTACGGCTTCGCGGCGCTGCTGGTGCCGGTCATGGGCCTGATGATCCCCTTCGTGGGGGGCGGCCCGGGCCTGAAGATGTGGCACATCGAGTCCCTCGTCATGACCCTCGTTGCCCTCGGCATCCTGCTGTTCTGGGTGGTGCCCATGCAGCGGAAGACCCTGGTGACCCCTGCCAACGAGCGCAAGAGCCTGTTCGGCAAGCTCCACATGTCGGCAGGCATCTTCAACATCGTCTGGCTCTTCGTTCTCGTCCGAATGGTCTGGCACTGAGCCCGGACCCGATGAGCCGGCCCGCCTCCCCTGATGTTCCCGGGGCGGCGGGCCGCTCGCTCTCCGAGGCGCCCGCGACGGCCGAGGCGCTCATGCGCGCCCGGTACGCGGCCTTCGCGCGCGGCGACTCCGCGTTCCTCGCCTCCACCTGGCACCCCTCCACTCGTCCTGCGGACGTGGGGGCGGATGACGGCACCCAGTGGCGCGGGCTTCGCGTCCTGGACACGGTGCGCGGCGGAGAGGGCGACGACGACGGCCTCGTGGAGTTCATCGCCGCCTACAGGCTGGACGGCGTCCGGGGCGAGATGCGGGAGCGCAGCAGGTTCGTCCGTGAGGACGGGCAGTGGCTCTACGTGGACGGGGTCCACCTGGACCCGCTCACGGGCGCGCCCCTGGACCTGGCGACCGGCGAGCCCCTGGACCCGGCGACCGACGCGCCCCTGGGGTGAGGCCGGCGTGCCTCGCGGCGGGGGTGGCTCCTGCGCGTCTCGCATGCTGGGGTCGATCCCCCTGGCGAGCGCTTTCCGCGAGATGATTTTGATGACAGTTGCGGCACGCGTGCGGAATCCCGGCAGGGCCTCAGCGTCATGATAGGACCCTTGATGACAGGCGAGTGAGGGTTGACGCCTGGCGACATGAGAGAGGACGGTTGACATGGACGCCTTCGGAGGCCGGTTTGAGGATGCCCTGCGCATGCACTGCGAGACGGGGCCGTTGCTCTTCAGGGCGCCGCGTGACGAGCCCGTGAAGCGTCAGGCGGTCAGCCATGGCTGAGGCAACGTCCCGCCATGCCCATCTCGGGCAGATCTTCACGGAGCTGCGGATCTTCGTCGCCCGCCTGAGGCGGGAGTGGAACGACCGTTCGCCGGACATCACCTTCGCCGAGTCCGTCCTTCTCAATGCCGTCCGTCGCGCGGAGGGTGCCACCGCGGCGGGGATCGCGAGCGAGATCGGGATCGACAAGTCCACAGTGAGCCGCCAGATCGCCGCCGTTGAACGCCGCGGCCTGCTCACGCGGCAGAGCATCGAGGGGGAGCGACGAGCCCAGTTGCTGACGCTCACCCCTGAGGGGATGCGCATCCTCGACACGGTGGACGAGATGCGCTTGGCCGCCATCGCTGACCGCCTCAAGACCTGGACGGACGAGGAGGTCGCGACGTTCGAGCGCCTCCTGTCCAGGTTCAACGAGGGCCGCTGACCCCCGTCGAGGCCCGGAGTGACGCCAGGACCGCCTCTCGCAGCTCCTGTGCCTCGAGCATGAAGCCCTGCTGGCGGCGGACGTACTCGGCCCGGCCCGCAGGCGTCTCGATCCGGATGGGCTCGTACCCCCACGAGCTCAGGTCGAATGGCGCCGCCTCCATGTCCATGGTGCGGATGCGGCCCGCGAGCTCGAAGCAGTCCGCCACGAGCTCGCTCGGCAGGAGCGGAATCACTTTGTACGCCCATTTGTAGACGTCCATATTGGCGTGGAGGCACCCGGGCTGCTCAAGGTCCCGCTGGGTCTCTCGCGTGGGCTGGAGCTCGTTGAGCGGGGCGGCCTCCGGGGCGAAGAATCGGAACGCGTCAATGTGCGAGCACGAAATCCGCGCGCCCTCCACGACGGCGTCCGTCCCGTCCGCCCCGAGCCGCAGGTCCAGGTACTCGTGCCGGTGCCCGTTGGTCTCCGAGCGGTAGGCCATGGCCCACTCGTGCAGCCCGAAGCACCCCAGGCGCGGGGCCCGGGAGGCCGTGCGGGAGAGGATCTCCACCACGAACTCGACCGTGCCGCGCCGGCGGGCCATGAAGTCCTCGACATCGACGGTGACCGCATCGTCGTCGTACGACAACCCCAGCGAGTCCCGCTCCGCCTCCGTGAGGTTCCGGTAGTGCTTCCAGGCGCGCCGCTCGCGCGCCTGAGCCCCGGTGACGACGACGCCGGCGCCCGGGTGCCAGCGCCGCATCTGCCCGGGGGTGAGCGTGTAGTAGGTGAAGAGGAAGTCGTCCACGGGGTGCTTCTCGCCCCGGTTCCGCCGCTCAAGGAAGGGGGTGGCGTAGGCGTCGACGCGCGCGGCATGCCGCCGGGCGCGGTCCTCGGCGTCGGGGCCGGCCAGGGTCAACGCGACGGGCACGGACTGCTCTCCTCTGCGGGTTCTCGATGGGTCTGGGCGCGTGGTGCCGAGCGGCGCGGTCAGAGGCGCTGACACAGGAAAGAGCCCCTGCGGCAGCGGGCCGTCTGACGGTAAGATGTGCCTCATGGCACAGACTGGCGACACTCAGAACACAGGTCATCATCGCACACGCGTTGAGCGCTTCATGGACGCCACCGGGAAGCTGCGGGCCATCTTCGGCCCCGCGCAGTCGAGTGCCCGGGACCACCAGATGACGCCCGAGAACAAGCTCAGCCTGGAGCAGATGCAGCGCGCCGTGGAGGCCCAGTACGAGACCGTGCGGCGCCCCGACGGCAGCACGTACATCGTCCCCAAGCAGCAGTAGCTGCCTCTGCTCGTGGCCCTGCGAGTGGGGCCAGGTGTTTCTCGTTCCGCGGGGGGTCGAGGTAGGTCAGGACGGCTTCTCGTTTTTCTCGTCGGTGTGGCGCACACGTATGGTGAGGGGCCTGGTCTGTGGGCTGGTTGCGAGCCGGAGTGACTTACAGTCAGCCTGGCCCATAGCGCCAAGTGCCGTTGGGCATAGGCAACGCTTATACCCAACGGCACTTTACGAGATGTGTGACTATAGCGGGAGCTTGTGTACTGCCCGGCTTGTGCACCAGCCGAGTGTGCCCCCCGCGATGGCTGCCGCGCCGTAGCAGGAGACGACTCCGACCCATCCGCCTGCAGCGCCGCACACTGCCGTTGCGCCCGCAACGACCCAGCCGGGGATCCCGGCCGAAGCCAAGCAGTCATTGAGTTCGCACACTGCGTCCATGAGGCCGAAGGCGATCTCGCTCTGTGTGTCCTCTGGGGCTGTGGAGACGCGGTCGAGAACCTTCTGGCCGTTCGTGTAGATCGTGACTCGGCCGCTAGTTGCGCCGGTAGCACGGAAATGTTGTTCTGTGTACCCGCCGAGAGTCCCGTCGTGCTTCACCTCCACGGTGAAATTGGACCACTGATTACCCGCCTTGTTCAGGGGTACCGTGACGAGGGTTATTCCCGCAGCGGATACGACCTTTGCCTTGGTCCAGTCCAAGGAGGAGCTGGGGGCGTGGAGAATGACTCCGCCGCTTTCTGTTCGAGCTTGCGCGGCCTCGATGGTGGCGCGGCTCTGATTCGTGATGTCGATGATGTCGGTGCCCCTCGTAGTCGAAGGGGTGGTGGGGGTTGTCTTTGCTCCTTCGACTGCTTGTGCCGACAGGGGCGTGGATGCCAGGCAGAGTGTGAGAATGACCGCAGAGACGATTTGATTGATCCTTTTCGCGGTCAAGATTCCTTTCTTCTTCTCTTTGATCGAATTACCGATCCCACAATGAATGTGAGTGCGGTAGAGGTTGCTACTCCTAAGGTCAGAACAAATGCTATGGCTTTTGTTGAGTTAAGGAGTAGGCTGAGGCCGCCCGGCGTTGATGCAAGGGAGACGAGGGTGACGGCAACGAATGCGACAAATGACACGAGCCAGATGAGGGATTTTCGAGGCCTGGGGCTCATGGCCCCCAGCAAGTTCTCTTCCATGACGGGGCTGCCCCTTCCGCCTGGCCAGGGTGGCTGGCGTGTGCCTTCAGGGTAGGCAGGGGCGTGCAACGGAGGCAAGAGAGCACGTTCGATTGTTATGAAAAGGTGATCTTGAATCCTTGCGTAGTCGCACGGAGGCCCGGCGCCGCGTCGATGCTACGGGCTGTGTGACGCAGGCCTCACCGTGTTCGCGCTGTCCCCAGCGCCGCCGGTCTTAGCGGCCGGTGCCGCCGTACACCGTCGCCGTGGAGTCGGCGTCCAGCCCGAACGCGGTGTGCACGGCCCGCACGGCGCCGTCGAGCTTGTCCGCGGCGGTCACTACAGAGATGCGGATCTCCGACGTCGAGATCATGTCCACGTTGACGCCCGCCTGGTGCAGCGCCTCGAAGAACGTGAAGGAGACGCCGGGGTTGGAGCGCATGCCGGCGCCGACGAGGCTCAGCTTGCCGACGTGCTCGTCATAGTCCACGCCCTCGAAGCCGACCTTCTCCTTGGCGGCCTCGAGCGCGGCGAGCGCGGCCGAACCCTCGACGATCGGCACGGTGAACGAGATGTCCGTCTTGCCGCTGCCCTTCGTGGACACGTTCTGGACGATCATGTCGATGTTCGTCTGCGCCTGCGCGAGGATGCCGAAGATCTCGGCGGCCTTGCCGGGGACATCCGGGACGCCGACGACGGTGACCTTCGCCTCCGAGCGGTCGTGAGCAACGCCGGAAATGATGGGCTGTTCCAAGGGCTCTCCCTTTTCAAACGTGATGGTGTCTTCAGAGTTGGGGATGACCCAGGTGCCCTCAAGGTCCGAGAAGCTTGAGCGCACGTGGAGCGGGACGCCGAAGCGGCGCGCGTACTCGACGCTCCGCAAGTGCAGGACTTTCGCGCCGGAAGCGGCGAGGTCGAGCATCTCGTCGCTGGAGATCCGGTCAATCTTTCGGGCGGTGGCGACGACGCGCGGGTCTGCGGTGTAGACCCCATCAACATCCGTGTAGATCTCGCAGACGTCAGCACCGAGCGAGGCCGCCAGGGCCACGGCCGTGGTGTCTGAGCCTCCACGGCCCAGTGTGGTGACGTCGTTGCTCACCGTGTTCATGCCCTGGAAGCCCGCGACGATGGCCACGTGCCCGGCCTCGAGCGCCGTCTTGATGCGGTGGGGTGAGACCTCGACGATGCGGGCGCGGCCATGGAACTCGTCCGTCATGAGACCGGCCTGCGAGCCCGTGAAGGACTGGGCGCTTGAGCCGAGGGCGGAGATCGCCATGGCGAGGAGGCTCATGGAGATGCGCTCGCCCGCGGAGAGGAGCATGTCCATTTCGCGGGCGGGCGGAGCCTCACAGACCTGGCTGGCCAGGTCGAGGAGGTCATCTGTGGTGTCTCCCATGGCGGAGACGACGACGACAACCTGGTGGCCCTGGTCCACAGTGCGGACGATACGCCGGGCCACGCGAGTGATGCCTGCGGCGTCCGCGACGGACGAGCCGCCGAACTTCTGGACGATGAGGCTCATGCGAGCACTCCTTCACTGACCCGACGAAAGATGATGTGTCCTATCGTATCGGCGCAGGGCGGGCGCTCGCGGTTCTGGCCGGGCAGAGGTCCGCGATACGGGCGGATTGTCCACGTGGCGGGACTCGAGTGGGAGGTTCGGATGCCTCGCTGCTGTGCGGTCGGGGTGGCTCAGCCGCTGATGGTCAGGCGGCCCTCGAAGGCGCGGCCCAGGGTGACCTCGTCTGCGTATTCCAGGTCGCCACCCACGGGCAGGCCCGAGGCGAGCCGGGAGACCTTGATCTCCAGGGTGGACATGAGACGGGCCAGGTAGGTGGACGTGGCCTCGCCCTCGAGGTTGGGGTCCATGGCGAGGATCACCTCCTGCACCTTGTCGTCCGAAAGCCGGGTGATGAGCTCGCGGACGTGGAGCTGCTCCGGGCCCACGCCGCCGAGCGGATTGATCGCTCCTCCGAGCACGTGGTACTTGCCTTTGAAAGTGCGAGTGCGCTCGATCGCCATGACGTCCTTGGACTCCTCGACCACGCAGATCTTGTCATCCTCGCGCTTGGGGTCAGCGCAGATGAAGCAGAGCTCCTGCTCCGTGATGTTGAAGCACACGGGGCAGAACGCCACCTTGTTCTTGACGGTGAGGATCGCTTGCGCGAGACGCTCCATGTCCGAGGACTCGGCGTCAAGGATGTGGAACGCGAGGCGCTGGGCCGACTTCGGCCCCACGCCCGGCAAGCGTCCCAGCTCGTCGATGAGGTCCTGGATTACGCCTTCGTACATGCTCACGCCGTTCCGTCGATGGGTTGTTCTCTCTCCAAGCGCCCGCCGAGGATGCGCTCAATGGCCGCGCGGCCGTAGACGCTGGAGTCCTCGAGCCGCTCGTCGTCGTCGCTGGCGACGAACGGGATCTCGTCCCGGCGCTTCGTCTCCTCGGCGCGCCACCGCTCCGCAATGGCCCGGGCCTTGGCCTCTTGGGCTGCCACGACCCGGTGGAACTTGATGCCCTGCCCCGTGTCACCCTCGTCAGAGGGCGCGGGCGGCTGATCGGCCGAGGCGGAGGGCTGTGCGCCGCCGCGTCCGGAGGGGCGCGGGCTCGCCGAACGGGCGGGGGAGGCCTGAGTGGCGGGGGCGTCCGAGTCCGTGGGGCGGAGGCCATCGCCCTGACGGCCTCCGTCATGAGTGGCCCCGGCCTGGGTGGCCCGGTTCTGGAGGCCTTCACCCTGGCCGCTCTCGCCGGAACGGTCTGGGTGCGCTGAGGCCCGCTCCTCTGCGGCCGCTGCGCCCGGGGCGGGAATGGCGTCCAGCTCCTCGGGGCTCAGCCACTCGGGCGTGGGGTAAAAGGGTGCCGCAGGCGCGTCGTCGGACCGGGAGTCCGCGCCGGAAGGGGCGGGTGCGGACAACGTCTCGGCGGGCGCGGTCAGAGCCTCGGCCGGGGCGTCGAAGGGCGTAGAGGCGTCCGGGAAGGGCATGCCGCCCTCGGGGGCGTTCTCCCATGCGGTGGACTCGGGCATGTCGCGAGGAGCGTAGGGGTCCTCGAAGTAGGGCTCTTCCTCGGGGAGAGGATCGCGCGCATCCCAGGGGCTGCGCGGCGGTTCGGCAGGCGCCTGCGCCGGGCGGGCAGCGGCATGCCCGCGGGGCCCGGGGGCGTCGGCCTGGCGGGGAGGCGCTCCCTCCCCGCGAACGCGGGCCTGTTGAGGCGACGTGCGCCCGGAGTTCGCGCGATCAGGCGCCGGGGCCGCGGCCGGAGCCGCCTGGGCTTTTGGGCCCGCGCCATCACCCCCGTGGTGGATGGGCGTGATGGTCACCTGGACGCCCAGCGCCAGGTGAATGGCCTGCGCCAGATTGGCCTGGTGCTCCTGATGGAACCCCTTCTCTGCGCCGGGCATGGGGAACCCGACGACGACGTTGGAGCCCGTCACGTCAACCACGTGCGACTGCTGGGCGAAGATCGCGGTGGTCCGACGGATGCCCTTGACCTTCTCGAGGATGTCGGGCCAGGCGCGGCGGAGCATGTCCACGCGCTCGCGGGACGAGGGCTCCTGCGGCGGGCGCCCCTGAGACGGGGACGGCCGCTGGGCCTGGCTGGTCGGCGCGCCAGGGTTCCGAGCCTCGCCGCGGGCGGGGGAGGCGGATCCGGGGTCGCGATCCTCGGGCGGAGTGGTCGTCGGGCGCAGGCGCGGGGGCTGGGCTGGCTGGCCGCCCCCGGCCGCATCCTCGGCCCGCTCTCGAGCCAGGTCCTGGAGGCTGGGGGCCTCGTCGGGGCCAGAGCCCGAGTCGTCGGCAGGGCGAGATCCCGGGCCAGAGTCCTGGCCGGAGTCCTGGCCGCGCGAGCCGTCGCTCGCCGCCGCTGCAGCGGGCGCTTGAGAGGCCGCGCCCGGCGTGACAACCTCCGGCCACGCGCCCCAATCCTGGGCCGAGCCAGACGAGGCAGGAGCCGGTGTGGGCTCCTGCGTACGTGCTGGTGCTGGTGCTGGTGCTGGTGCCTGTGCCGGTGCTCGGCCGGGTGCCTGCGCGGCCCCCTGCGCCGGGCCCGCCTCGCCGCGGCCAGGGTGTGGGGCGGAGGTGCGGGACTCGGGCGAGGACTGCTGGGGAGCGGGGCGCTCGCCGGTTCCACGCCGAGTGTCCGCCTGAGTGCCGCCGGTCTCGGCGCGGGCATCCGTGGAGCCCTGAGCCTGGACAGGGCCCTCCGAGGCTGTGCCCTGCGAGCTGCTCGGCTCCTGCGAAGCCGCCGAGTCTTGCGACTCGCGGGAATCCTGCGAACCCCGCGAGGCCTGAAGGGCCTCCCGCACGGCCGCAGGCCCACTGGCCTGGGAGCGTGCGGGCGGGAGCGTCGTCGTGCTCTTCTCCCCGCGGGCCCCGCCGGAGGGCTCCGGGACGTCACCGAACTCAAGGCGACGCTCAATGCGCTCAAGCCGGGACGCGAGGGATGCCGCCGAACCGTCCGCAGCCGGCAGCAGCAGGCGCGCGCACATCAGCTCAAGGTGGAGGCGCGGGCTCGTGGCGCCCGTCATGTCCGTCAGGGCGGCGTTGATGATGTCCGCGGCGCGGGACAGATCCGCGGGGCCCAGCTGCGCGGCCTGCGCCGCGAGACGCTCGAGCTGATCCCCCGAGAGGCCCTCCAGCACCGAGGCGGCGCTGTCCGGGACCGCCTTGACGATGATGAGGTCGCGGAACCGGTCCAGGAGGTCCTCGACGAAGCGACGGGGGTCCTGGCCCGTCTGGACCACGCGGTCGACAGCGCGGAACACTGCCGACGAATCGCGGGCCGCGAACGCCTCGACGACGTCATCCAACAGTGCGGCGTGCGTGTAGCCGAGGAGGGCGACGGCGCGCTCGTACGTCACGCCCTCGCCCGTGGCGCCGGCGATGAGCTGGTCCAGAACGGAGAGCGTGTCACGGACCGAGCCCGCGCCAGCCCGGATGGCCAACGGCAGGACGCCGGGCTCGACGTTGACGCCCTCCTGCTCGCACAGATGCGCCAGGTACTTCTGGAGGGTCTCCGGCGGGACGAGGCGGAACGGGTAGTGGTGCGTGCGGGAGCGGATGGTCCCGATGACCTTGTCCGGCTCCGTCGTGGCGAAGATGAACTTGATGTGCTCCGGCGGCTCCTCCACGATCTTGAGGAGCGCGTTGAAGCCCGCCGACGTGACCATGTGGGCCTCGTCGATGATGAAGATCTTGTACCGGTCCCGGGCTGGGGCAAAGGTGGCGCGCTCGCGGAGATCGCGCGCATCATCCACGCCGCCGTGGCTGGCCGCGTCAATCTCGATGACGTCGATGGAGCCCGGGCCGCCCTGGGCCAGGTCCCGGCAGGACTCGCACTCCCCGCACGGCGTGGGGGTGGGGCCCTGAGCGCAGTTGAGGCAGCGAGCGAGGATGCGCGCGCTCGTCGTCTTGCCGCACCCGCGCGGGCCCGAGAAGAGATAGGCGTGATTGACCCGGTTCCGCGCGAGGGCAGCCTGGAGCGGCTCCGTCACGTGCTCCTGGCCAATGACGTCCTCGAAGGTGTCCGGGCGGTAGCGGCGGTACAAGGCGTAGGTCACAGGAAAACCCTACCGCGCGGCCACCGGGCAGCATCCCGGCGGGGGGCGACGTTCGCTCCTGGCCGCCCCCGGGATTGCGCCGCAAGGCGGGGTTATCCACGTTTGGGCAGGGTGCGGGGCGCGGAGGTCTGGGCGCGGGGTCGGGCCCGGGACCCGCTACTGGGGCCGGACCACCCACGGCTCGCGCGGTAGGCGGGCCGGATCGAACTGCCGCAGCGCGTCCTCGAGGGTGGGCCCGAGCCCGAGCGAGCCCAGGATCACCCGCATGGCGTTCGGGACCTCGGCCAGCGTCACGGGACCGTCCCGCTTGGCGAGCCGCCGCCCCTCGGCGTTGAGCGCCAGCGGCACGTGCGCGTAGACCGGGGCCTGGAACCCGAGCAGCGAGGCGAGGTACGCCTGCCGCCCGGCCGAGTCCAACAGGTCGTCGCCGCGGACTACCTGGTCCACGGACATGAAGTCGTCATCCACGACGCTCACAAGGTTGTAGGCGAAGGCCCCGTCGTTGCGCCGCAGGACAAAATCATCCACGGGTGAGACGTGCAGCCCGGCCAGGAGGTCCTCCACGGCGTACTCGCTCACCCCGGCCCGAAGCCTGATCGCGGGTTCCCGGGACGACTCGGCCCTCTTGCGCGCCAGCTCGTCGTCGCTCAGATCCCGGCAGGTGCCCGGGTACAGGCGCACGGAGTCCGTGCCGGGCCCGCCGTTGGGGGCACTCGCGGCCTGGGCGACCGCCTCGGCGATCTCCCGGCGCGAGCAGAAGCACTCGTAGGTCAGGCCCTGGGACTCAAGGGTGTGGAGGGCCTCTGCGTATCGCGGGGTGTGCTCGGACTGGCGGAGGACGGGGCCGTCAAACGTGATGCCGGCCGTGGCCAGATCCGCGAGCTGAGAGGCCTCCGAGCCCGCGCGGACCCGGTCCAGATCCTCGACGCGCAGGTAGAACGCGCGGCCCGTGGAGCGCGCGAAGAGCCACGCGAGGGCGGCTGTCCGAAGGTTGCCGAGGTGAAAGTCTCCGGTGGGGCTCGGGGCGAATCGGCCGGCGGGGCCGGGGAAGTCGCTGCGGCTCAGGGGTTCGCGGGGGCTCGGGTTCACGCTCCCACCCTAGCGAGCGGGGGTGCTGCCTGCGCGGGCGACGACGGCGGCTGGCGCGTCGGCGTCGCCGTGGCGGCGGGCTGGAGGCGCGGTCACTGGAATGCCTGCGCGGTCCGGAAGCGCCCGGAGATGTAAAAGACCCCCCGCGCACCTACCAGAGCCCACCTACCCTTGCTACCTTCCGGTCCTGGGGGAGTTCAGCAGGATGGCACCACGCGGGGAGCCAGATATCAGGATAGCCCAGACGGATTGGCGGTGTCGATTCGCCGGTGGGCGGGAGGGGTGTCTCCGGGGGTGTCTGGCTTCAGGGGGCCCGGCCGCCGAGGGCGGCGGCACTCGACTCGCGCAACCCCTGGGGGATCGGGTATAGTGATCCGAGTTGCCCGGTTCATTCCGGGGAATGCCAAGGAGGATTCGCCTAGCGGCCTATGGCGCACGCCTGGAACGCGTGTTGGGTTCACGCCCTCGGGGGTTCAAATCCCCCATCCTCCGCCGGAGAGAAGCCCCGGACTGCCACGGAAACGTGGTGGTCCGGGGCTTCTTGCATGCCCGGGGCGGGGCGGATGTGTCTGCTCAGCCGAAGCCGCCCGCGGTGCCCCTGCCGCAGGCAGGCCGAGAGGGGGTCGTCTTGGCGTGCTAGCTTAACCTAAAGCAAATCGGATTTAGGTTTAGGTGAAGTCATGCCGCTCGTCAAGCACGCGCCATCCCGAGACGACTGTCTGAAGGTCATCCCGCCAGACCGGCTTGCGTACCTCGTCTCCCTCATGGCGGCCCCGGGCGGCGTCGTGGACGACTCCCGGTACTTCCACTGGGAGGAGCTCACCCGCCGGACTCCACCGGAAGACCTCACGCACGAGGAGTGGTGGCTCGTCCTCAAGCAGCAGCGGCTCCACCAGCGCCGCGAGGTTCCGCTCCGGCAGAAGAGCGGGGAGCCGTTCTGGTTCGCCATGACGGACGAGGTACTCCGCCTCGCCGAGGAGGTGGCCCGGCGCAGCGGCGGCACCGTCGTCGTGAAAGAAGGGACGCTGACGCCGTCCCGGCGCGATCAGTACCTGGTGCGCTCCCTCGTGGAGGAGTCCATCTCCTCCAGCCAGCTCGAGGGGGCCTCGACGAGCAGGCGCGTTGCGCTGGAGCTCCTGGACTCGGGGCGAGAGGCTCGGGACACCTCGGAGCGGATGATCGTCAACAACTATGCGGCCATGCAAGCCATGATGGGGATGAAGGACGGGGATCTCGAGCCGGGACAGGTCCTCGACCTGCACTGCATCCTTGTGAAGGGCACGCTCAATGACCCGGAGGACGCCGGCCGGCTGGAGCCGGAGAGCGCGGAACGGGTCAGGGTCTGGGCCGGTGACCAGTGCGTGCACGTGCCGCCGCCCGCCTCGGAGCTGCCGTCCCGGCTGGAGGAGCTGTGCGCGTTCGTCAACCAGGGGGCGGCCGAGGTGCCGTACATCCCGCCGGTGGTTCGGGCGGTCATCGGCCACTTCATGGTGGGGTATGACCACTACTTCGCGGACGGCAACGGCCGGACTGCGCGGGCCGTCTTCTACTGGTCCATGCTCCGCCACGGGTTCTGGCTCGCGGAGTTCCTGGCCATCTCCTCGACCCTCAAGTCCGCGCCTGCCCAGTACGGCTTGAGCTATGAGAAGACGGAGGACGACGACGGCGACCTGACCTACTTCATCCTCCACCAGCTCCGGGTCCTTGTGACGGCCTTGGACGAGCTGGACGAGTACCTCGCCCGGAAACAGGCCGAGGCAGCGGCGCTTCAGCAGGCCCTCCGGGACGCCGCAGGGACCGTGAACGCCCGTCAGACGAGCCTTCTGGACGCGTTCCTGCGTGAGCCCGCCGCCGGCATCACCGTGAAGGAGGCGCAGGCGAGGTTCCGGGTCTCGCCCCAGACGGCTCGCAACGACCTCGAGCTGCTTGAGGGGATGGGGCTGGTCGAGCGCGGGGCCTCGAAGCGGCCCGTGACCTGGTGGGCTCGGCCGGACATCGAGGCCCGGGTCAAGGCGGCCGGCCAGCAGTCACCGCTGGCGGGGAGCGAGGAGCACTGAACGCACGAGGCCCCAAAACCTAAAACCTAATGGGATTAGGTTTTTTTAGGTTTTGGGGCCTCGAGGCGGCGGGGCTAGCCCATCTCGGCGACGAGCCCGCCCTGCCAGAACGACTCGAACGGCAGGCGGCCGCCCACGCGGTGCTTGATGCCGGCGGTGACGAACTCCTTGGCGGCGGTGGCCGCCTCGAGCGGGGTGGACCCCTTGGCGAGCTCCGCCGTGACGGCGGCGGCCAGCGAGCACCCCGCGCCGGAGACCGGGACCTCGCCGATCTTCGGCGCGGAGAGGACCTCGACGTCGGTGCCGTCGTAGAACACGTCCACGGCGTCGGCGCCCTCGAGCCGGACGCCGCCCTTGGCGAGAACCACCGCGCCGGACGAGTCGAAGATCCGCTTGGCGGCCTCCGTGAGGTGGTCCACGGTGGTGATCTCGTCCATGCCGGAGAGCGCGAGGGCCTCGAAGTGGTTCGGCGTGACGAAGTCAGCGTGGGGGAGGATCGTGGCCGTCAGCGCGCGGTCCGTGTCCAGGGCGTGGCCGGGCTCCTGCCCCTTGCAGATGAGCACGGGGTCAAGGACGAGGTTGTCCGGCTTGTGCTGGCCGAGAGCCTCGCCCACCGTCCGGATGGTGTCGGGGGAGCCGAGCATGCCGATCTTCACCGCGTCGAAGTCGAACGCCGCGAAGTTCGTCTGGAGCTGCTGGGCGATGACGTCCTGCGGCAGCGGGAACACGCGGTGGTTCCACTCGTTCTCGGGGTCGAAGGAGACGATGACGGTCAGAGCGAGCGAGCCGAACACGCCCAGCTCCTGGAACGTCTTGATGTCCGCCTGGCCCCCGGCGCCGCCGGTGGCCTCCGAGCCGGCGATGGTCAGGGCGTGAGCGGGGACGAACAGGTCGTCAGCGGAGAGATCCTCGGGCGTCTGGGCGGTGTTCTCAGTCATAAGGCCATTTAACACCGCACGACTGGGTGGGTCAGCCCCTGGCTGGGCGCCGAGAACGAGTTATCCACACAGTGACCGCGAATCGGTGCGCGCGCCCATATGGCACTAAAATGGGACCAACCCCGAAACCCGCGCCCTGCCGAGTGAGGATCACTGTGAGCGAGACACCCCTGACCGACGCCCCCAAGCCACCCCTTGCGGTGCGGGTTGAGGAGCGTATGAGCCGGGTGGACGACACCCTGAGCGCCACCCTCGCCCTCCGCGAGGCGTACGGCGAGGAGCGCGTCTTCCTTCTCGAGTCCCTTTCGGGCCCCTTGGCGGACCGCCGGGCGAGCCTCCTCGGCCTCACTGGCCTTCTCGAGGTGAGCGTGCGCCGCGGCGAGGTCGAGTTCGAGGGTCATGCGCCCCTCGTCTCCCGCGCGCGGGCGGCTTTGCGCGCGGCCGGAGTGGTCGACGACGCCTCCCGGCTCACCTCTGACGCCGCCCTCTGGGATCTGCCGCGCGTGCTGGACACGTGCTTCGACGTCCCGCGCTCGGCGGACTCGTTCGGGTTCGGTGTCATGGCGTTCTACGGCTATGACGCGGTCCGCTACATCGAGCAGCTCCCGCGGGTCATCCCGGACAAGGAGAACGCCGTCCCGGACGCCGCGTTCAGCCTTGTCCACGCGCTCGTGGCGTGCAGCCCGGAGGGCGGGCAGGCGCGGGTCAGCGTGGCCTCGAGTGCCGAGTGGCCAGACGTGGACCCCGAGGAGTTCTGCGCTGTCCTTGAGTCGGCCCCGTCGTCGCTCCCTGAGCTGAAGGCCCCGCCGGAGCCGGAGAGCGTCTCTGACGAGATGACCGAGGACGTCTTCCTGGAGCTCGCGGACCGGTGCCTGGAGCACATCCGCGTGGGGGACATCTACCAGGTCCAGATTGGGCACGAGATCACGGTCCGCAGCGGCATCACGCCCGTCGACGTCTACCGCCGGCTCCGGGACCGCAACCCGTCCCCGTACATGAGCCTCATCCCGGTGGCGGGGCACACGATGCTCTCGGCGTCCCCGGAGCTCTTCGTCCGCCTCGAGGACACCACGGCCACGATGCGCCCCATCGCAGGCACGGCCCGCCGATCCATGACGGGGGACCCTGCCGTGGACGGGCCCGCCAACGAGAAGGCCACGGCGGCCCTCCTCGCGGACCCCAAGGAGCGGGCCGAGCACATCATGCTCGTGGACCTGTGCCGCAACGACATGGGCCGCGTCTCCGTCCCGATGAGCGTGGAGGTCCCGGACCTCATGGTCATCGAGGAGTACTCGCACATGTTCCACATCGTCTCCAACGTGGTGTCCGAGCTGCGGGAGGACGCGGACGTGTACGACGTCATCCGCGCGTGCTTCCCCGCCGGCACCATGACGGGCGCGCCCAAGGTCCGGGCCATGGAGATCATCGAGAGCCTCGAGCTGTCCCGGCGCGGGTTCTACGCGGGCGCGTTCGGTCTCATCGGCTTCGGCGGGTGGACCATCCTCGGCCTGTCCATCCGCATGACCGTCCACCGCGAGGACTCCTACGTCCTCCGGGCCTCCGCGGGCATTGTCGCGGATTCCGTCCCCGCCGCCGAATGGCGCGAGACCCTGACCAAGCTCGGCGCGACCTTCTGGGCCGTGACGGGGAAGGAGATCCTGTGAAGACCGTCCTCGTCGATCCGTTCGACAGCTTCTCGCACGTCATCGAGCAGTACCTCGCCGGGATCGGCGCGGAGCCCGTCGTCGTCCGCTCCCACCCGGAGAACCCGGAGCGGATCGCGGCGATGAACCCGGACGTCCTCGTGCTCGGGCCCGGCCCCGGGCACCCGCTGGACTCGGGCCACGTCGAGCTCATCAAGACGTTCGAGAACCAGATCCCCATCATGGGCGTCTGCCTCGGGCTCCAGGCGATCGGCTGCCGCTACGGCGCCACGGTCTCCCCGGCGTCCCACATCATGCACGGGCGCACCTCGCCCATCACGCACGACGGCAAGGGGATGTTCTCCAAGGCGCGCGCAGAGCAGGTCGTGACACGGTACCACTCGCTCATCATCGAGGACGCGACGCTCCCCGACGAGCTCGAGGTCACCTCCCGCTCCACCGACGACGGCTACATCATGGGCGTCCGCCACCGGTCCCTGCCCGTCGAGGCGGTCCAGTTCCACCCCGAGTCCATCACCACGCAGGACGGGATCAACCTCTTCGCCGGGTTCTTCGAGACGTACGTGCCGGGGTTCCGCTCGGCCCTCTAAGCGTCCCGGGCCCGCCCTGGCCGGCTACTGGCCGGGCTGGCCCAGGCTGGCGAGCAGCTCTTCGAGGAACGCCAGTCCGGCGTCGTCATGAAGAAGACCCTCATAGGTGAGGACCTCATACGGCCGACCCTCCGGGATGCCGTCCGAGGGGCGCACGTCCACGTGCGCCACCGTGAGGCCCAGCTCGTGGAGGCGGTCCGCCATGGCGTAGTCCGTGCGGGAGTCACCGACCGTCCGCCACACGTAGTCCGCCGGGTCCAGGCCGTCCGCGCGCAGCAGCTCAAGCGCGCGGTCCGCGCCCAAGTCCTTGCCCACGCGGGAGTCCTCGATGTCCGTGGAGATGATCGTGGGATCGAGCCGGACGCGGTCCGAGAGGCCGTGCCGCTCAACCGCCTCCGCGGCCTTCTGGTCAAAGCCCGCCTGCACACGCTGGTACAGCTCGTTGCGCACGTCCGTGTTCTGCTCCACCGAGATCATGGCCCGCTTGGTCTCGTCGAAGAACATGAAGTCGGCGAACTCGCCCGTCAGGTCCCGGATCTCCGAGCGGAGGGCCTCGGGGAGGACAAGGGACTCGTCGACGTGGAGCTCGCTCTCCCGCGAGCTCGTGAGCGTGAACCAGGAGGCGCCCTTCTCGCAGATCGCGTGGATGGGGGCGCCCTCGGAGCCCACCGTCAGGCCGGGCAGAACCGTCTGGCTGATGAAGGCGTCCGAGCGGCCGGTGTTGAAGACCAGCGGAGTGCCCGCCTGGGACAAGCGCGTCAAGGCGTCCGTGATCTCGGGGCGGACCCGCCGGGACTCAGGGGACGCAATGGGGCCGTCGACATCAAGAAGGAGGGCGTAGCGGGTACTCATGTGCTCATCGTAGGCGGTGCGCGCGAACTGTGCTGACGAGGCCGCCGAGAGGGATTGTCTCAATTCAATGACAGTCTGCCCGGGGACGCCGTGGACGGGGGGATTGCCCAGCTCCGAGACCTAGAATGAGACGGTGATCTTCAAAGCTGTCGGCGACTCCCGTCCCTACCCTGAGCACGGGGTTGTGACGTCGCGTGACTGGATGACGATTGCCCCACGCCAGGTCCGCCTGAACCAGCTCATCACGACGAAGGCCACCCTGGACCTGCACTCCCTCCTCGCGGAGGACTCCACGTTCTTCGGCGACCTGTTCCCGCACGTCGTCGAATGGCGCGGGGACCTCTACCTCGAGGACGGCCTCCACCGGGCCGTGCGCGTGGCCCTGCACCAACGTTCCCTCCTCCATGCCCGAGTCCTCACCGTGAAAGACTGACCGTGCCAACTCCGCCTTCTTCCCCCGAGGCCCCCAACGGCTCCACCCCGGCCGATCTCTCCAGCTTGCCCGCCGAGTACTCCGCCCCCGCCGCCGCGCGCCGCGAAGAGCCCCGCCGCGAAGACCGGGCCGCCCGGTACCGCAAGCGCCGCCGCCGCCAGCTCATCGGCGTCGCCGTCCTGTCCGTGGTGCTGCTCGCCGGCGTGGTCGCAGCGATCGTCGTCAGCCAGATCACCGCGCGGATGAAGGCCAACGAGGACCCCATGGCCAAGAACGTGTGCACCTCGTCCGTCACCCCCGCCGAGGCGTCCTCGACGACGGTCAACGTCTTCAACATGACCCCGCGCCCCGGCATGGCCGGCACCATCGCCGACGAGTTCAAGAAGCGACACTTCAAGGTGGGGACCGTGGGGAACTACACCGGCCGCCTCGAGATGCCGGGGCGGGCGTCCGTCACCGCCGTCATCAAGGCCCGCTCGTCCGTCCTGCCCCAGGCGCTCGCGGTGCAGCGCCAGCTCCCCGACGCCGTGTTCCAGCAGGACGACACCCGCAAGTCCAACACCGTCGACGTCTTCCTGCTCGACGAGGTCCCCAGCCTCAACGAGGACGTCAAGACCGGGGACGGCGGGCTCATCTGCAAGTAGGGGGCGCAGGCGTCAGGGGCGCCGCGGTTCGGCAGCGGCTCCGGCGCCGCCGGCCACAGAGAGGGCGCCCCCGGGCGGCGGGGTCGGCGCCTTGGGGCGGTTCATGAAGACCGCGATGACCGCGGCGCCGAGAGCTGCGATAGCGGGTGCGAGGAGCGACTGCCCCAGGGCCGTCGAGAACGCCCCGTGCAGCGCATCCGGGAGGACACCGCCCATGAGCGCGCCCTCGCCACCGGCCGCTGCGCCTGCCGCGTGGGCCCGCGCCTCGGGAGGCATGGATGCGGCAAGCTCGTTCATCTGCTCCGCGATGCGGGACTCCATGAGGACGGCGATGAGCGCCGATCCGAGGACCGCGCCGAACTGGCGGACCGCGTTGTAGACGCCCGAGCCCGCGCCCGTCTCGTGGCGGGACAGCGCGCTCGTGGTGCCCATGGACAGGGGCGCCCACATGAATCCGCTGCCCACGCCCATGACTGCCGCGATGACCAAGAACACCCAGAGCGGCGTCTCCGGCTTCATCTGCCACGAGTAGAGGAAGAGGCCCAGGGCGTTCATGCCCGCACCGAATGCGGCATAAGTGCCCGGACGGGCCGTGGCAAGGCGGCGGCCGACGAGCGGCGCGAGCACGCCGGAGACCACGGCCATGGGCGCCAGCATGAGGGCGGCCTGAGTCGGCGTGAGGCCCCGGACGTTCTGCATGTAGATCATGATGGGGAACGCCATGGACGTGACGAACAGGCCCACGAAGAAGATGGCCGCGTTGCCGAGCGAGAAGTTCCGCACGTTGAACAGGCGCAAGGGGACGAGCGGCTGTCGGCGGTTGACGGCCTGCCATACGACGAACACCCCCATGATGACTGCGCCCGCGCCGATGACGAGGGGGATGGTGATGAACCCGGTCAGCGTGCCCCACTCGTGCGCCTTGCCCTCCTGGATGCCGAACGTCAGGAGGAACATGCCGGCGGCGGAGAGCGCGACGCCGAGCCAGTCGAACGCGTGCCTCGACGTCGGGAGGGACGGCACGGCCCTCAGTGCGCGCCAGAACGCGAAGACGCCCACGGGCACGTTGACGAAGAAGATCCACTCCCACCCGAGCGTGTCCACGAGGACGCCGCCCAGGATGGGGCCGACGAGTGTGGCGACGCCCGCCGTGGCGCCCCAGATGCCCATGGCGGCGCCGCGCTTGTGCGGCGGGAACACCCGGGTGATGATGGCCATCGTCTGCGGGGTCATGATCGCGGCGCCCAGGCCCTGGAAGACGCGGGCCACAATGAGCTGGCCGATGTCCGGCGCGAGCCCGCACCACAGCGAGGCCGCCGTGAAGACGGCCAGGCCCGTGAGGTAGAGCCGCTTCGCCCCGAACCTGTCGCCGAGGCGCCCGGTGATGAGGAGGGGAACGGCGTAGGCCAGCAGGTACGCGCTCGTCACCCAGACGACGCCGTTGATGTCCGTGCGGAGGCTGTGCATGACGGCCGGCATCGCCGTCGTGACAATCGTGGAGTCCACGAGGATCATGAAGAACCCGATGAGCAGAGCCCAGAGGGCTGCGTTGGCCGAGCTCTCGCTGACCTCGACGGTGGACGGTGGCGCGGTGGGCTGCGCAGCGGACATGGGGTTCCTCTCGGACACAACAGTGGGGGACTGCCCATCCTTCCACGTGAAGGTCGCCTGACCGGCCTTCGGCGGCAGCGCCTCCCGGCCGCGGGCGGAGGGGGCCGTCCACTAGACTGAGTCTCAGCCAGGCGGGGCAGCGTCTGGCCCCGGCGCCGCGCGCCGATGACATCGTCAGACCACCCGCCCCGCCAGTGACGCGCAGGGGCGCCCCCAAGGAGAATTCGTGCCTACCCGCCCCCGTTTCGCCGCAGCCGGCAGCCCCCGCTATGCGATCTTCGTCGCCGTCATGGCAGTCGTCCTCATCCTCTCGAACATCGGGGCGTCGAAGGGCGTGGAGTTCGGGGGCATCATCACGGACGGCGGGTTCTTCCTCTTCCCGCTGGCGTACATCCTGGGCGACGTCGTCAGCGAGGTCTACGGGTTCCGCGCCTCCCGCGTCGCGATCTTCACGAGCTTCGGCCTCTCCGTCTTCGCGAGTCTCTGCTACTGGATCATTATCGCGCTCCCCGGCGCCTCGTTCTACGAGGGGCAGGACGCGCTTGCGGCCACGCTGGGCCCGGTTCCGCAGATCGTCCTCGCGTCCCTGCTCGGCTTCCTCTGCGGTCAGACGATCAACGCCTGGATCATGACGCGGATGAAGCTCCGCTCCGGCGAGAAGCGCCTCTGGGCCCGCCTCATGGGCTCCACGGGCGTGGGCGAGTTCGTGGACACGCTCGTCTTCTGCACGATCGCTGCGGGCGTGATCGGCATCACGACGTTCGGCGACTTCCTGAACTACCTCATCGTGGGTTTTCTGTACAAGACTCTCGTCGAGTACCTTTTTGTTCCCGTGACGAGCCTCGTCATCGCCTGGGTCAAGCGCTCCGAGCCCACCTACGGCGAGGTCGCCTAAACACTGTCGTGGCCTGAGCTCGCTGGTCGCCTGAAGCGGCGTCTGTGCGTTCCAATGAGGCCGACGGCGGCGGCTGGCGCGTCGTCGTCCCCGCAGGTCAGGGGAGGCGCGCCCAGGAGCGGGCGGGACTGGTGGACCCGCCGCTCAGGGCAGGCGCAGGCGGTCAGGAATGGCGCCGTAGTAGGCGCCGAGCGCGTCGTCCCGGACCTCGCGGTACGTTCCGTCCTGCATGGCGGCGCGGGCCCGGTCCACCATCGAGACGATGAAATGCTCGTTGTGAATGGAGATGAGCGTGTGAGACAGCATCTCCTTCGCCTTGTACAGGTGATGGATGTAGGCGCGCGAATAATTGGTGCAGGTGTAGCACGCGCAGCCGTCCTGAAGGGGCCCGAAGTCCCGCTTGTATTTGGCCCCCGAAAGGTTGAAACGGCCGTCCCGCGTGTAGAACGCCGAATTGCGGGCCACGCGGGTGGGGGAGACGCAGTCGAACGTGTCCGCGCCGTTCTCGATGGCCCAGAAGAGGTCGTCCGGCTCTGAGATGCCGAGGAGGTGCCGCGGCTTGTCCTCGGGGAGCTCCTCCGCGCACCAGCGCACGATGGTCCCGAGCTCCTCCTTCTCGAGCGCGCCGCCGAGCCCGAAGCCGTCGAAGTCCATGGCGCCCAGGTCCCGGCAGGCCTTCCGACGCAGGTCCTCGTAGTTGGCGCCCTGAATGACGCCGAAGAGGGCCTGGTACGGCCGGTGCGAGCGCTCCCGCGTCAGCTTCTCGTGCTCCGTGATGCACCGCTTCGCCCAGAGCCGCGTGCGCTCCAGCGAGTCCTCCTGGTAGCGGCGGGAGTTCTGGAGGGTCGTCAGCTCGTCGAACGCGAACATGATGTCCGCGCCGAGCTTGTGCTGGACCTGCATGGAGATCTCGGGGGAGAAGCGGTGGCGGTCTCCGTTGAGATGGGACGTGAACCAGACGCCGTCGTCGTCGATGTGGGCAAGGCGCTCCTTGCCTGGGGCGACCGCGTCATCCGCGCCCGGCGCGTGCACCGCGTCCATGCTGATGACCTTCTTGAACCCGGCTCCGAGGCTCATGACCTGGAACCCTCCCGAATCCGTGAAGGTCGGGCCGTGCCACCCCATGAACGCTGCAAGCCCGCCCGCCTCGTCGAGAATGTCCGGCCCCGGCTGGAGGTAGAGGTGGTAGGCGTTCGCGAGGATCGCCTGCCCGCCGAGGTCCCGGACGGCCTCCGGGGTCACTGCCTTGACCGTGGCCTTGGTGCCCACCGGAATGAACGCGGGCGTCTGGATGTCTCCGTGGGGCGTCCGGATGGTGCCGGTGCGCCCGGCGAAGTCCTGCCCGCTCGTGTCAGCGAGGCGGCTCGAGACGGAGAACTGGAAGCTGTCGCGGCTGTTTTTGGGATGCACCTCTCCATTCTCGCAGGCCCGCCCCCACGTAGACTGGGCGAATGCAGACGCTCCGGGATTTCGTGAAGTTCGAGCCCGGTCTGCGGGACCACGAGGCCGGGTGGCGCTGCGCCGTCGGCGTCCTCGTCCCCCTCTGCACGCTCATGGCCCTCGGCCGCATGGACCTCATGGTCTTCGCGGTGTTCGGCGCGTTCACGGGCGTCTACGGGCGAGGCGCGGACTTCATGGGCCGCCTCGTCACCCAGACGCGCGCCGCAGGCCTCATGATCGCGGTGATCGGCGCCGCGATGCTCGGCCACCTCGTCCTGGGGCACTGGGAGCCCTGGCTGCTCGTGGTCGCCACGACCCTCGTCGCCGGCGTCTGCGCGGCCATCGCCCACCTCGCCGTGTTCCGTCCGAGCGGCTCCCTCTTCCACATCTTCGCCTTCGCGGCGATCTCCTCCCTGCCGCAGCACCCGCCTCTGTGGCAGGGCATGGCGGCCGCCGGCGGCGCGGCCCTCCTCGGCATCCTCGTGGGCGCGGCCGCGAACTACCGGCCGGGCACGCGGCCCCGGTGGGAGATCCCCCGGATTGTGCTGGACCGCTCTCACCTGCGCGGCGCCGCCGTCGAAGGCGGCATGAACGCGCTCGTCGCCGGGGCGGCCGGGCTCATCTCGCTCCTGGCCGGGCCCACGGCCGCGCTCGGGCACACCTACTGGGCGATGGTCGCTGCGGTCGTTCCCCTCCAGGCCATCCGGGCCCGCCACGTCGTCTTCCGGGGCACGCAGCGCGTCCTCGGCACGCTCCTCGGCCTCATCCCCCTCGCGATCGTCCTCGCCCTCAACCTGGGCCCATGGGGGATCGTCGCCGCCGTGGGCGTGTGCCAGTTTCTCGTGGAGTTCTTCATCGTCCGCCACTACCTGCTGGCCCAGATGTTCGTGACGCCGCTGGCCCTGCTGTCCATCAGCCTCTCAGGCCAGCTGGACCCCCGGACGCTCCTGCGAGACCGGATCGGGGAGACCATCCTGGGCAGCCTCGTCGGCATGGTCGTGCTTCTCGCCGTGCGGCACCCCGACGTCGTCGGAAACCGCCTGGCGCGCTCCTCCCGCACCCGCCCGCGGGGACGCACGCCCCGCTCCTGAGGCCGGAGGGAGCCCAGGGGCGAGGGGGCTGAGCCAGCGGCCGAGGCGGGCCTCAGCGCCCCCAGCCGACATGCGCGAGAGCCTGCCGCAGCAGCTCCCCGCGCCCGCCCGTGAACTCCGCGAGCACCGACTCCGTCAGCGCCTCGTCCGGCGTGAGCCAGGACAGCTCCAGCGCGTCCTGCCGGGGCGTGCACGTCCCCTGGACGGGCACCACGTACTCGAGGGCGACGGCGTGCTGGCGCTCATCCGTCAGGCCCGACTGCGAGGGGGCCGGAAAGTACTCGGCCACCGCATACGGGGCCGTCGAGGCCGGCAGCTGGGGCATCGCCAGCGGCCCCAAGTCCTTCTCCAGATTGCGCAGCAGCGCGGCCCGGATCGTCTCCCGGTGCCGCACCCGGCCCGAGACGAAGGCGCGCGTCATCTCACCGCCGTCAGCCGTGAACAGCAGGCCCACCTCGGACACGCAGCCCAGCGGATCCAAACGGACCGGCAGCGCCTCCACGTAGACGATCGGCACAAGCTGGCGCACGTCGAAGAGCGTGTCCTCCGACATCCAGCCGGGGTTCTGGTCAGGGGTGCGAAGATTCATGCGCTGTGGTGCTCCTCGATCGCTGCGGCCGCCTCGAAGATCATCCACGCCTGAAGCTGCGTGGAGAGCTCGACGACGCTCTGTCCAGGGTATTCCTCCGCGGCCATCGCCCCCGGGGTCCGGGGAAAGACGAGGACGCGCTCAGGCTTGGTGATGATGCCGGTCTTGGCCCAGCGCTCGCCGCGGCCCTCCCACAGGCGGTCCGCCGTCGTCGTCACCATGAGGGCCGCACGGTTCCGCGTGGCCTCCGGGAGACGCTCGTCCGTGGCCGCGAGGGCCAGGTACCGTGCGAGGACGCCCGTGAAGAGGCCGCCGTCGCCCGTCCCGTGGGTTGTGAGGACATGGGACCGGCGCTGCGTCAGGTGGGCCTTGACGGCCTCCACCGTGCGGGCGGCGCGGGCGAGGTTCGCCTCCCCGCCAAGCTCGAGGAGCGCCCCGAGGACCGGGCCCTGGTTGTACGTGTAGACCGCCTCCTCGACGATCGTGGCGCCCTCGTTGATCTGGATGCCGTCCCGGTACAGGCCGCGCTCGTCCACGACATGGCTCTCAAGCCAGTCCACGAGCGACTGGGCGCGGGGCCCCAGATCCGGCTCACCCTCGCCGGCCAGGCGGGCGAAGTGCAAGGCGGCAGGGGCCGTGGCCGCCGTGTTCTTGAACGTGCGCTTCGTGTGCCAGAACAGGCCGCCCCCAATGTCCTCGGTGGCCGCCGAGAGGAGCTGGTCCGTCAACGCGTGGCGCAGCTTGAGCCGCTCACCCGGGCCAGGCTTGCCCGCAGCGCGCGCCAGGGCGTCAAGACGCCCGATGGCAAGAGCGGCCCAGGCCATGTCGTCGTAATACGAGTTCGTGATGCGGAAGAAGTTCCGGCCGACGAGCGTCTTGACGGTGCGGGACGCAAGCTCGCCTGCGCTCGGCCGCTCAGGCCCATTGACACGCTCCCCCGTCGAGAGCTCCCGCCAGCCCACGTCCACGAGGGCATCCACGTAATGGGCCTGCCACCAGTAATGGAACGGCTTGGCCGGGTTGTTGACCGAGCCGGGCCGCGACACAGCCGCGAAGTGGGTGCCGGGCAGGCCCAGCAGGGGGCCCCCGAAATGCCGAATGACCGAGCGGGCCGCTGCCGACGCAACCGTCGAGAAGCCCTCAGGGCGATCGGGCGGGGTGCTGGAACGAGGAGAGGAAGCGATCGACATGTCTCCAGCCTAATGACCCCGGACGCCTAGACGCGGGGCAGCGCCTTCTCGCCCGCCGTGACAGGGGCAGGGATCGTGTTGCCAGCCACAGGGGCCGGGCAGACCGCGAACGGCGTGAAGGCCATCGGGTAGTCCAGCGCGCGGTTGAAGTCAATGACAGCGTTGTACTCGCCCGGCGCCCACCCGTCCTCGGACGGCTCTGCGAAGACGCGCACGGTCACGAACCGCCAGGCCGGCGTCGTCGTCCCGCTCGTCGCATCCCGGAAGGTGAGGGAGAAGCTGCTCTCACCCGCGCCGGAGCCGCTCTCCTCCACCGCCGCGACGACCTCGCTCGCCAGACCCGGCACGTGGAAGCGCACCGTGCCGACAATGCGCGTGGGCACCACCGTGTCCGCGCGGGCCGTCTCCACATGCTCCGTGTACGGCACCGGGAGAGGCTCGAAGACCGCCGACACGACCCATGCAGGATCGAACGGGAACGTGGGCACGTGCGCGAGCTCAGGGTTGTGGCGGCGCGTGCGGACCATGTACCGGCCGCCGCGGACGCCCAGCTCAACCTGGACCAGGCCAGAGTCGACCCGGGACCGGCCGCCGCCCCGGAAGACCGAGTCAAAGGGGCACTCGGCAGCATCGAAGGACGCGACGATGTCCGAGGACCCCTCGTCGAGCCGGATCGTGCCCCCCTCGAACGGCTCGCCGGACGGCCCCATGAGGCCCGGGGCAGCCTCAACACGGGCCACGCCGTCCGCGGCGGACCACAGGCCCGGGACGGACTCAAGCCGGCCAGGGGCCTCCGGCAGCCACTCGTACGAGGCCACCGTGAGCCAGCCGTGCGGCGCGTGCAGCCCGGACAGGCGCTGGCCCCGCCACGAGGCCCACTCCTGCTCCTCCGGGCTGGCCCACGCGGGCACAACGGGGGTGAAGAACTCGGGCGTCAACTCGAGAGCGGGCATGCGGCATCCTTTCGCTGGGCCTGCGGGGCGCGCTCGCGGTCAGCGACCGGGCGGCACCCCGTGTGGCTAGGGAGTGGGGGAGGCGGCGGGGGAGGACGGGCTGAGCGCGCTCTTGGTGGGCGGCGCCGCGGGTGTCGCGCCGGCAGGGGCTGAGGGTGCAGGCACGGTGGGGACAGAGGGCTGCGGCGCCGGAGCCGAGGGCTTGGGGGTAGATGGCGCCTGCGTCGACGCCGGGGCGCTGGGCTTGGGAGTGCTGGGGGCCGGGGTCGTGGGCTTCGGTGTCGTGGGCTTCGGCGTCGACGGAGCCTTGCTCGGGGGCGCGGGCGCCGTGGTGGCCGGAGGAGTCCAGACGGGCTGCGTCGGGGCCGGCTGCGTCCACTCAGGCTGCGGGGCGACGCTGGCCTTCGGCGTGGCGGGGCGGCTCTTGGACGGGGTGGCCGACTTCGTGGGGGTCGCGGTGGCGGACGCCGTCGTCGTCGGCGTGACGCTCTCCGACGCCTGAGGCGCGGGAACCGTGGGGCCGCCCTTCATGACCGGTCCGCCGCCCGAGATTCCGCCGCCGCCGCCCAGAACCGAGGCGAGGGCCACGAGCACGAGGCCGCCGCCGAGGAAGAGCACGCCCGCGCCGCGCTTGGGAACGCGCTGTTCGCGGCCCGTGAGCCAGGCGACGCGGCCCGTGATGAAGATGTAGGCGGCAGCAAGGAGCACGACGATGGACCCGACGAGGATGCCCGCGACCGGGCCGCCGACGACGCTTGCCCCGCCGACGGCGAGGAGAGCGGCCACCAGGGCAACGAGAAGCGGCCAGCGAGAACTGCGGGCCGGGGCCTCCGGCACGTCCTCGTACTCGTAGTCGTCGAGCTGTTCCTGCATCGGATCAGTGCGCCTTATCGGGATCTTGGGGAATTGGGGCGGCGTCTGCCAGCCCCATGTCACTCCATCATACGGGGGCACGGCTCCGGCGGGCGGTCCAGCCGGAGGGCGGACTCGAACCGGCGCTGAGCCCCCGTGACCGGGTCCGTGAATTCCACGGAGCGGGCCAAAAGGCGCAGGGGGCGGGCGTAGTCGTCCGGGGCCTCGTCCAACAGGTCCGGGTAGAACGGGTCCCCGATGATCCCGAGCCCGACCCCGGCCATGTGCAGCCTCAACTGGTGCGTCTTTCCCGTGTGGGGAGTGAGGCGGTAGAGGCTCGTGGCGGCATCGAGAGGCTGCTCGCGGTGGATCTCCGTGTGGGCGTTGGGCGCGCCGGGCTCCTCATAGGCGCGCAGGTGGGCCCGGGCCTTGAGCAGGCGGCTGCGAACGTGGAGCCCGTCCCCGTCCACGGCCTCCGCGATGTCCGCGCCGGGATGGGGTGCGATCGCCTCGTAGCGCTTCTCGATTCGGCGCTCCTCGAACAGGCGCTGGTAGAGGCCCCGGTCCTCGGCCCGCTTGGCGAAGAGCACCACGCCCCAGGTCAGGCGGTCAAGGCGGTGGAGCGGAGTGAGCTCGGGCAGCCCGTGCTTCCGGCGCAGCCTCACGAGCGCGGACTGCTGCACGAACCGCCCGCCCGGGGTCGTGGGCAGAAACGGCGGCTTGTCGGCCACAAGGAGCCGCTCGTCCTCGTGGAGCACGGTGACGTCGAAGGGGATGGGCGTCTCCCTGGGTGCGGAGCGGTAGTACCAGATGGCCTCGACGGAGCCGAGCGGGGTGGTGTCCGTGACGGCTCGCCCGGAGGAGTCGACGATCTCGCCCGCGAGGAAGCGCGCCCGCATGCTTTCCGGGTCAACGTGGCCGAAGCGCTCGAGGACGTACTCAAGGACCGTCTCCCACGGGCCCTCGGCAGGCAGGCGGAGTCGGGTGGCGTTGACGCCGTCCTTCACGGGCAGCGGGCTCTGGATCATGAGGGTGCCTTCCAGCCTGGGTCGCAGGCGGCGGGTCTGAGGAGGCGGGCGTCTCCTTCGCGGTCGACGACGACGAAGCCGCGGCTCTCGCCGAGGTTAACGAATCCCGGACGATACACGAGCTGGGACCCGTTGACGCTCTGGTGCCCGAAGTCGAGGACATAGTCGAGGCGCAGGCTCCGGGCCGCGGCGCAGACGGCCGGGTTCGTGGCGGCCTGGTCCAGGTGGGTCATGAGGTAGCGCCCGGCCTCCGTGGAGGCGGGGCTGTTGGTGGGCTGGACCACTGTGACGGGGCCGTAGAGGGAGGCGAGGCCCGCGCCCGTCAGGGGGTCCCCGGCCACGACGGCGCCGTTCCTCGCGCGCTGGCCGAGCCGCCGCATGAGCGCGACCTCGTCCGCCGTCACGAGTGAAGACGACTCTGTCAGGGCGTACTTCTCACGGCCGTCCGCGAGGGAGCGTTCGAGCCCCGGGCTGAGGGGGATGAGCAGCGCCGTGAGGATGAGGCCCGCGGCGGCTCCGCCGAGCACGCCCCATCCTCGAGTGGGCGCTTCGCGGGCCGCCAGGCGCCGTCGTCGGACTGAATGTACCAGGGCCTCCGCAGACCATGCCGCCGCGCGAACAGCCGCGGAGAGGGCCAGGGCCAGCAGCGGGACGCCGACGACGGGGGCGAGGGCGGCGATCCGGAAGTAGTCGTTGTACCAGACCCCCGTCAGGGCCCACCGGGGATCCCCGCCGCCGCCCCACGACCCGACGGCGTACGCCGCGACGAGCAGCACGTACGCGGGGGCCAGCCAGCGGGATCGCCTGCAGACCACAGCGAGGAGGAGGCCTGCGGCGAGGCCGAGAGCGAGCACCGGAGAGGGCGGGTACGTCAGGTGGGACTGGTCCACGCTGTCCCAGAGCGCGGCCTGCGGGTCCCCCTGACGCTCCCAGTTGGACGCCGCGCGCCGCCCCGGCCTCACAAAGATCCACAGGGCCGCGAGGCCCGCGAGCCAGGCGGCACTCGCCAGCAGCCGCCGCAGCCCGCGGCCCCTGCCCAGCCACACCATCAGGACGCAGGGGGTCAGGATGAGTGCGGCCGTGTTGACCATGCTGGGGTGGATGAGGACGACGCCGGGGCCGCCGAGGGCCAGCACGAGCCCGGCCCGCAGAGCGGTGGCGGGCTCCACGCCGCTCGAGGACGCGCCGCCGAGGACGAGGAGCGCGAAGCCCAGGACCGCGGGAAGGACGGCCACGCCGAAGAGGAACGGGTAGATCACCCCGAACTGGAGGGGCAAGTACGGGAAGAGGGGCATGGCGGCCGCGGCGACGCCTGCGGAGAGGCCGACGAGCGGGCGGGGGCGCAGGGCCGTCCGCGCAAACCACACCGCGCTCACGGGCCACACGAGCGCGGCGATGACGAGGTTGAGCGCGTTCATGGCTGTGGGGATGTCGGTGCCCAGGGAGAGCGGGGCCAGGGCAGCGAGGTCGTGCCACGCGGCGGGGTAGAAGCTGAGGGAAGGGTCGTAGCCGAGCACGCCGAGCGTGAGGGACGAGCCGAGGCCCGCGGAGACGATGTGCTCCACTGCGGGGGCGTGGAAGATCGTGTCATGCGCCTGCGCGAGGAGGGACGGGCGCGGAATCATGGAGAGGACCATGGCGGCCACAGCGGCCGCTGGCACCGCGACGGAGAGGGCAGCCACGGCGGCGCGGAAGCGCGGGACGGCGGGCGCCGCGTGGCTCCCGGTCCGGGCGGAAGCGGCCTGCGAGCAGGAGGGCGCCGGGGCGCCCGGCGGTGCGTGGGGCTGGGGCGTGTCTCTCGCGGTGTCGAGGCGTGGGAAGCGTGCTTCCGCCACTGCGCGCAGGCCCCACGCGAGGCTCGAGACGACGAGCGTGGAGACGGCCAGCTGCGGCAGGCCCCAGCCCAGGCCGAGTGCCTCGAACGCGACGGCGCCGAGTCCGGCGCTCGTGGCGGTGAGCGGGGCGGCGGCCGCCAGGAGGGTCAAGCGTCTCAAGCGCAAGACGGCGCCCGTGACGAGGCCGGGCACGAAGACGATGGTCACCGTGAACAGGACCGCGGGGAGGGCTCCGAGCCAGGTGTCGGTGAATTGGGGCGTCATGGGCGGTACTTCACGCCCTTCGGGGTGGCGTAGAACCCGTGCCGGACTAGCTCAGCGGTGAAGGGGCTGCCCGCAGGCCCGGCCAGCTCTTCTCCGTTGACCTTCTCGATGCTCAGCGGGCCGATTCTCCCGCGCTGGACCGCAGCTGCATAGACCTGGGCGGCCCGGGCCAGCACGCCCGCGTCCTCGGAGAACGTCAGGGCCGAGCGCCCACCCCGCTCCACGTACAGGCAGAGCTCCCCGTCCACGAGGACGACGACGGCGCCCGCCTTCCTCCCTGGCCGGTGCCCCTCGGTCTCCGGCCACGGCAGGGAGGCTCCGTAGGCGTTGGCTGGGTCCGTAGACGCGAGGGCGACGGCGGGGACGAAACCCCGCTGGGCGGTGCCCGGCACGGTCAGGGACTCGTGGGTCCACGCGCGCAGCCCGTCCACGGTCTCGGGAGCCGCGAACTGGGATGCGCCGAGTTTCTCGACGAAGTATCCGCGGCGCACGGCTCCGGTCTCCTCGAGGCGGCTGGCCACGCGGTAGACGGCGCTGAACCCTCCCGGCACGTCCTCGGTGGCCACCGCGCCACGGGTCAGGACGCCGTGGCGGTCCAGGAGGACGTGAGTTCGGGCGGCGATCCGGAGGGTGGGGTCCGGCTCCACGGCGGGGAGGAGGGACCAGCGGGCGGCGATATCGGAGGGGAAGGCGGTCTCGGGCTCCCGCGCCGAGCCAGCCCCGAGACCCACGCCGGAGGTGTCCCGGACGAGCTGCGCCCGCAGGGAACCGCGCCGGGACGGGCCGCGGCGGAGGGTGCGGGCGCGGGGGGACGGCGCGGCCGTGGCATGGGCCGAACGGCCCCCTCCGTTGAGGCGCGCACGCACCGGTGCGAACGAGTCAACGGTGATGGACTCAGACCAGAAGAGCTCCCACAGGGCTTGCGAGAGGGCAGGGCCTGGGACGGGCAGGCCAGTTCGCGGGATCGAGGCCTCGGCCAGGGCTCGCGGGAAGGAGGCGCCGGAGGCGAGCATGCGAGCGAGCAGCTCCCCTGGGAGGTCCTGGGGCTCGTCTGGGGGGAGTCGCTGTGGCGGGGCCAGGGTCAGCTCGGCCGTCTCCGCGAGGTGGAGGGAGACCCACCCGTCTGCGGAGCCGATGGCGCCGTGGCCCTGGATGACAAGCTCGCCGGCCGCGAGGAGCTCGTCCAGCATGCTTGGCGCGTAGTCCGGCACGCGGGAGGGCAGGATGAGGCTCTCCAGGGCGGAGGCGGGCAGGGGCGCCCCTGTGAGCTGTTCCGCCGCGAGGATGACGGCATCTGTCCCGCGAGCGTGCGGCGCGTCCTGGGATGCGCCGAGGATGTGGTGCCAGGCGGGCACGAACCGGCCGAGCGTCGCTGAGTCAACGGGCTCCACGGCCTTGCGCAGGCGCGCGAGGGAGCGGCGGCGGATGGAGCGGAGGACGTCGGCGTCGCAGAACTCTGGCTCGTCTCCGCGGCCCGTGGGCCGGAATGCCCCCTCGACGACCCGGCCCTCGCGCACAAGCGTGGCCAGCGTGCTTCGGACCACGGCGCGGCCCAGTCCGAGGCGGTCTGCGGTCTCGCGGATGGTGATGGTCGCGTGTGTGCGCACGTCCCGGGCCACGAGGTCCTCGACGGGCCGGTCCACGGGCTCGAGGAAGTCCACGGGAACCCCGTGGGGGATCGGGGCGCCGAGCGCGTCTCTCAGCCGCGCCGCGTCCTCGACCGCCGCGTACACGGGCCGCCCCGCGAGCCGGGTGACGAACGCGCGGCGCGCGACGGCGAGCTCCTCAAGAGCCGCGTGCGCCTCGGCGGGCGCAAGGGCCGCCTCGGACGTGCGGTCCGCGCGCATCCTCGCGGCGGCCTCCTCGATGGTGAGGGGGCCTAAGAGGCGTAGAAGATCAGCGGCTCCCTCGGCGCCCACGAGCCGGCGGTCGGGGAGGGTGCGCTGGAGCTCGCCCTCGACGGTCGCGACGACCTCCTCGTCCAGCAGCTCCCGCAGCTCGACTCGTCCGAGCAGCTCGTTGAGCAGCGCGGGGTCCATGGCGAGCGCCGCCGCGCGGCGCTCGGCGAGCGGGGCGTCTCCCTCGTAGAGGAACGTGGCCACGTAGCCGAAGAGGAGAGACTTCGCGAACGGGGAGGGCTCCGGCGTGGAGACGTCGAGGAACGCGATCTCCCTGCGGTCCGCCTGGCGGAAGATCCCCACGAGCGCGGGCAGGTCGTAGACATCCTGGAGACACTCGCGGACGGTCTCGAGAATGATGGGGAAGGACGGGTAGGAGCGGGCCACCTGGAGGAGTTGGGACGAGCGCTGGCGCTGCTGCCACAGGGGCGTCCGCTTGCCCGGGTCCCGCCGCGGCAGCAGCAGGGCCCGTGCAGCGCACTCCCGGAAGCGGGCGGCGAAGAGCGCAGAGCCGCCCACCTCGCGGGTGACGATGTCCTCGATCTCGTCCGGCTCGAAGAGGAACAGCTCAGCCCCAGGCGGCTCCCCGTCTCCGGCGGGGACGCGGAGGATGATGCCGTCGTCGGCCGCCATGGCGGAGGCGTCCATGCCGTGCGTCTCCCGCACACGCGCGCCCACGGCGAGCGCCCAGGGGGCATGAACCGGCATGCCGTAGGGGCTGTGGAGGACGATCCTCCAGTCGCCGATCTCGTCCTTGAACCGCTCGACGACGAGCGTGCGCTCCGTGGGGACGGCCCCGGTGGCTGAGCGCTGGTCCTCGAGGTAGCGCTCGAGGTTGCCGAGGGCGAACGGGTCCAGGCCCGTCTGCCGAAGCCGCTCCCGGATGCTCTCCGGCATGCCGCCCGGGCCGCCGGCCTCGCGGAGGAACTCGCCGAGCGCGCGCCCCAGCTCCACGGGCCGCCCGGCGGCGTCCCCATGCCAGAACGGCAGCTTCCCGGGCTCGCCGAACGCCGGCGTCACGAGAACTCGGTCATGGGTGATGTCGACGATGCGCCAGCTCGTCGCACCGAGCGCGAAGACGTCGCCGACCCGGGACTCGTAGACCATCTCCTCGTCGAGCTCGCCGACCCGCTTGCCTCCGCGCTCCCCGTCCGCTGAGGCCAGGAAGACGCCGAAGAGACCGCGGTCCGGGATGGTTCCGCCGCTTGTCACGGCCAGGCGCTGAGCCCCTGGGCGCCCCTCGAGGGTCCCGGCGACACGGTCCCAGACGATGCGCGGGCGGAGGCCCGCGAACTCGTCGCTCGGGTACCGGCCGCTCAACAGGTCCAGGGTGGCCTCGTACGCCGAGCGGGGGAGGTTGAGGAACGGGGCGCTCGCGGTGAGGGTCGTGTACCAGTCCTCGACCCCGATGGGCTCGAGGGCGCAGGCGGCCACGGTCTGCTGCGCCAGGATGTCGAGGGGGTTGCGGGGGATGCGCACCGGCTCGATGCGCCCTTCGAGCATCCGCATCACCGTCACGGAGGTCGTGAGGAGATCTCCCCTGTGCTTCGGGTAGAACACGCCCCGGGAGACCTCGCCGACGCCGTGCCCCGCGCGGCCCACACGCTGGAGGCCGCTCGCCACGGACGGCGGGGACTCCACCTGGAGGACCTGGTCCACGAGGCCCATGTCGATCCCGAGTTCCAGCGAGCTCGTGGCCACCACGCAGCGCAGGTCACCGCGCTTGAGCCCCTCCTCGATCTCCGAGCGTTGGTCCTTGGACACTGAACCGTGGTGCGCGCGGGCGAGCAGGGGCGCGTCCTCGGGGGTAGCGGGGGACGCGCCTGCCTGCGCCATCACCTGGGCAGGGGGCGACGACGGTGCCCACGGGTCCTCGAGCCCGAAACCGAGACGGTCCGCGTAGATCTCGTTGAGGCGCCCCGTGAGGCGTTCGGCCAGACGCCGGGAGTTGGCGAAGACGATCGTGGAGCGCTTCTCGAGGATGAGGTCCACGAGACGTTCCTCGATGTGGGGCCAGATTGAGGCGTCGGGAGAGAACCCCGATCCCTTCTGCTCGGCGCCCGTCCCATGGCCGGTCAGCGCCGGGCGGGAGGGGGGTGTGAAGGCCGCGAGGGTGTCCGCGAACGTGGGGAAGTCCTCTTCCGGGGTGCTCGCCGGGGCGGTCTCTGCTGCCGCCGCTGAGGTGGGATTCGAGGTGTGGCCGGCCCTCCCGCCACCCAGGGAGGCAAGGTCCTCCACAGGAACGGTCACCGTGAGATCCCAGATCTTCCCGGAGGGCGGGGCCACGATGGCGCACGGCTTCCCGCCGCTCAGGAACTCAGCGACGAGCTCGCGGGGCTCCACGGTGGCGGAGAGGCCGATCCGCTGCGCGCGCGGCCGCCCCCGCGACGCCCGGTAGGCGTCCAGCCGCGCGAGAGAGACCGCGAGGTGCGCGCCGCGCTTGGTCCCGGCGATCGCGTGGACCTCGTCCAGGATGATCGTGTCCACGTTCGCGAGGGTGCCCCGCGACTTCGACGTGAGGATGAGGAAGAGGGACTCGGGCGTGGTGATGAGGATGTCCGGCGGGTGGGTGGCGAGGCGGCGGCGCTCGTTGGGCGGGGTGTCGCCGCTGCGGACGCCCACGGTGACCTCGGCGGCGGGCAGCCCGAGCCGCAGGGCCGTCTGCCGGATGCCGATGAGCGGCGAGCGCAGGTTCCGCTCCACATCCACGCCGAGGGCCTTGAGCGGTGAGATGTAGAGGACGCGCGTGCCTCCCGGGGCCTCCTCGGAACCGGCCGGCGGGGTCCCCTCCCCGCGGCCCGGCGTCGTCCTCCTCATGCCGCCCGGCACCTCAGGCATGCCCGGCAGCTGAGGCTCCCCGCCGCCTGCCGCCGCGCGCCGGAAGAAGCCGTCCAAAGCCCAGAGGAATGCGGAGAGGGTCTTGCCGGAGCCCGTGGGCGCCACGACAAGGGCGTCCTGGCCCCCGCTGACCGCCTCCCAGGCGGCCGCCTGCGCGGGGGTGGGGTTCGAGAACGCGTCGAGGAACCACCGTCTGGTGGACTCGGTGAAGCGCTCAAGAATGTCAGGCATGTGTTCGATCATTCCACGAGGGGTGGACACGATGAGCGTGCAGCCCGCCGCTCAGACGTGGTGATACGGGCGCCCTGCGGCGATCTCCTGGGCCCGGTAGACCTGCTCCGCGAGGATGAGTCGCACGAGCTGGTGCGGGAACACGAGCTTCGAGAGCGACCACACGAAGTCCGCACGGGCATGGACCCGATCATCCACCCCGTAGGCGCCGCCGATGACGAGCGTCACGCTGCGTCCGCGGTCCAACGGGCCGCGGAGCGTCGTCGCGAGCGTGGGGGAGTCAATGTTCCGCCCGCGCTCGTCGAGCAGCACGACAAAGTCCTTGGCGTTCTTTCCCGTGAGCTTGCCGAGGATCGCATCCGATTCGTCGCTCCTCGCCGCGTCCCCGCTCTTGGCGGAGTGCGGCAGCGGCTGCCAGGCGAGATCGAACGGCTTGGCGAGCCGCTTCTCATACCGCTCGATCCCCTCGACCACCCAGGACTCGTGCTTGCGCCCCACCATGAGGACTCGCAGGGTCATGACTCTCCTTCTCGTCGGCGGGCCGGCCGCCGGCCCCGGCCTTCCAGTCTGCCCGGCGGCCCCTCCGGCCGCCTAGTGACCGCCGGGGACTGTGACGTCCGTCGCGCCGTGGCGGTTGCCTGAGCGCTTCTGGACGACGACGCCGGCCGCGATGGTGATGGCCGCAAGGATGGCGGAGTAGACGAAGTCCATGCGGGAGGACCCCGTGAGCATGAGGATGCAGATCGCGATGATGGCCACGATGGTGCCGATCGTCACGTAGGGGAAGCCCCACATGCGCACCGCCCCGATCCGGCCCTCGGCCTCGAGGCGGCGGCGGGACGCGAGCTGCGTGAAGCAGATGACGAGGTAGACGAGGAGGGCGATTCCGCCGGACGTCTGGAGGAGGACGCTGAAGATGCTCTGGGCCCCGGTGTAGTTGAGGACGACGGCCACCACCGCCACGGCCGTGGAGACGAGCACGGAGACCGCGGGCACGCCCTGCTTCGTCACGCGGGACCACGCGGCGGGCGCGTCCCCGCGGCGCGAGAGGGAGAAGGACATTCGGCTCGCCGTGTAGACAGCCGAGTTGAGGCAGGACGCCACCGAGAACAGGACGATGACGTTGACGAGGTTGCGGGCGATCTCCGGCGTCACGCCCATGGCGGCGAGGGCGGCGCCGTAGGTGCCGAGGCCGTCGGGGTTCGTCGTCTTGTCGAAGTACGTGTAGGGCACGAGGGCCACGACGATGAAGATCGAGGCGATGTAGAAGATGCCGATGCGCCAGATGACCGAGTTCGTGGCCTTCGTGATGCCGGCCTCGGGGTTCTTGGACTCGGCGGCGGCGATCGTGACGATCTCGGTGCCCATGAAGGAGAACATCGTCGTCATCATGGCGGTGGCCACGGCGGTCACGCCGGCGGGCATGAACCCGTGGCTCGTGAGGTGGGCCAGGCCGTGGCTCTGCTGGTTCGGCAGGAGGTTGAAGATCGCGGCGACGCCCATGGCGATGAACGCGATGATCGCCACGACCTTGATGAGCGCGAACCAGAACTCGAACTCGCCGTAGTTCTTGACGGAGATGAGGTTGCTCGCCACGAGGAGCGCGATGACGAGGAGCGTCGGCAGAACCGCGGGCAGACCGGTCCAGCCGGCGATGATCTCGCCGGCGGCGATGGCCTCGAACGGGATGACGAGCACCCAGAACCACCAGTACAGCCAGCCCACCGAGAACCCGGCCCAGCGCCCGAGCGCCCGGTCCGCGTAGGTGGAGAACGAGCCCGTGTCCGGGTTGGCCACGGCCATCTCGCCGAGCATCCGCATGACGAGGACCACGAGCGTGCCCGCGAGCGCATAGGAGATGAGGACGGCGGGCCCGGCCACGGCGATGGCGTTCGAGGAGCCGACGAAGAGGCCCGCGCCGATGACTCCCGCGATGGAGATCATCGAGATGTGGCGCTTCTTCAGGCCCGGCGCGAGCTGCGCCTCCTTCGGCTCGCCAGTCGCGGCGGGCAATTCGGCGGGTGCAACACTGGACACGAGTCCTCCAGGGGATCGGCGCCGCGCCATCGCGGCGTTCGTTGGTAGTTCAGAGTACTCCGTCCTGGCGCTCGTGATGGGCCGACGACGACCCGCCTCACCCGTCCCCCGCCGTCAGGGGCCCGCCGCCGGGGCCCGGTGCCGTCAGCGGTCCTGGCCGCTCAGCCGGTAGACATGCTCGGGCCGGCCCGTGCTCCCGTACCGCAGCTCGAGCGCGAGCGAGCCCGCACGGGCCCCGGCCGCCAGGTGGCGCTGGGCCGTGGGGCGGGAGACACCGGCGGCTTCCGCGACCTGGGCGGCGGTCATCCCGGCCGGCTCTGCGGCGAGGATCTCGCGGAACCGGGCCAGCGTGGCGTTGCCCGAGATCGCGTCGGCCTGCTGCTTGGGCGCGAGGAACGCCCGGAGGGCCCGGTCCAGCGTCTCCTGGTCCAGGTCGCCGGACGCGTCGAGGATGCGGCGCCGGCGGGCGTAGGCGGTGAGGCGGTCTGCGAGCTCGCGCGCGGCGAACGGCTTGTAGAGGACCGTGAGGGCGCCTCGCGTCAGCGCAAGCCTCGTCGTCGCCCGCGAGCGGTCCGCGGTGATGAGGATGGAGTCCCCGGGGAAGGCGCCCACAAGGTCCACCCCGCGCCCGTCCTGGACGAACTGGTCTGCGAGGAGGAGGTCGACGCGCTCGCGGGAGAGGGTGTCGCGGGCGGCCGCGAGGGTGTGGGCGGGCGGGAGCGCGCGGAACCCGGGGGTGGAGGCGACGATCTCGGCGTGGAGGTCGGCCACGCGGTAGTCGTCGTCGACGACGAGGACGGTGAGCATGCGGGGCTCCTTAGGGGTGGTCGGGCTGTTCTCGGGGCGGGAGCAGGACGCCGGGGAGGCGCGCGCACACGGTGGCGCCGGTCCAGTGGTGGGGCAGCTCGGGGGCGGCGATCTCGGTGCCGGCCCTCGCCCCGATCCAGACGTCTCCGCCGCGGGCCCGCGCGATCCGGCGCACGAGCGGCAGGCCGATGCCGTGGCCCCCGGCCTCTCCTCGCAGGCTCGGCACCCGCGAGTACCCCTGGGTGAACGCGAGCTCGGGCTCGGCGATCCCCGCGCCCGTGTCGGTGACGGCCAGGTGCAGGACGCCGTCGTGTTCCACGATGTCGACGAGCACGGCCGGGGAGGGGGTCTGGGCGGCGATCGCCGCCGCCAGCGCGTTGTCCACGAGGTTGCCGAGGACCGTCGTCGTGTCCTGGAGGCCCTGCGGGACGCGGAGGCGGGAGGTGAGGCCGCTGCTGTCCCCGAGGACCAGGCTCGCCGAGCGCTCGTGGGCCTGCGCCGCTTTGGCGGCGAGGAAGGAGCGCAGGCTCTCGTCCTCGATGCACTCGAGCCCCGCCATGCCGCTGCCGAGCCGGCGGGTCTCCGTCAGGGCGAGGACGTACTCGGACGCCTCCTCGAGGGCGCCTGCGTCGACGAGGCCGGCGATGGTGTGGAGCTGGTTCGAGAACTCGTGGCGCTGGATCCTCAGGGCGGCGGTCAGCGCGCGGGCATCCGCGAGCTCCCGGCTCATCTCCTGCACCTGGGTGCGGTCTCTGACGACGACGGCGTAGCCGAGGTCCGCGTCCCGCCGCCGGACGGGGCGCACCGTGCAGACGAGGATGCGCTCGCCGGCGACGACGGTGCGGGTTCCGGCGTCCCGGGGCCCGGTGTGCGGCCCGGTCTCCAGGGGGCTCGCGGCCGATCCGGCGCTCGCCGCCGCATGGTGGAGGAGCTCCACGAGCTCGTCCGGGACGTGTTCTGCGTCCGCGGGCGCGCCGACCGTGACCCCGGGGAGCATGGCGAGGGCCGCCCGGTTGGCTACGCGCACGGTGAAGTCCGGGTCCACGCCGAGCACGCCTTCGTCGACGCCGTGGAGGACGGCCTCCTGCTCGGTGACGAGACCGGCGATCTCCTCCGGCTCGAGCCCGAGGATCTCGCGGTGAAGGCTGCGGGAGACGACGATGGACGCGCCGACGCCGAGGAGGGCGGCCGCGAGGGTCGCGAGGATGCCCCAGCGGGCGTCCCGGAGCCACTGCTCGGCGAGCTCGCCGCTCTCGAAGCCCACGGACACGATCCCCACGATCCGGCCCGACCCGTCCCGGACCGGGACCTTGGCTCCGGCCGAGGGGCCGAGCGTGCCCGTGTCCCCCGTGACCTCGTCCCGGCCCGCGAGCGCGCCGGAGGGGTCCGTGCTGACGCGCTCGCCGAGGCGGGCTGGGTCGGGGTGGCTGAGCCGAATCCCGCTCTCGTCGGTGACGACGACGAAGAGGGCGCCCGTGCGCCGCGTGATGTCGGCGGCGGCCCGTTGGATCGGTCCCGTGCGGAGGTCGGCGGGGCTCGGCGGCGGCCCCGAGGAGATCCGGGCGGCCTCGGAGATGATCTCGGGCTCGGCGGCGACCGCGCGCGCGAGCGTCAGGGCCTTGTCCTGGGTGCTCTCCATGATGCGGGCGTTGAGGCGCCACGCGTGGGACGCGCCGATGAGGGCGGCCACGATGAGGACGAGCCCCACCATGACGCCCGCGAGCCGCCGCTGGAACCCGCGCCCGCGGCGGGCGGTGCGGGCTCCGCGTGCGGCGGGGAGGCGGCGAAAGCTCATGTGAGCAGAATGCACGCAACGCGCCGAATGATCAAAACGACCCATATGAGCCAAAGCGCGCAAGCGTGACAGGGCTCACGATAGCGTCAGTCGAAACCTCCGCAGTGAGCGAGATCACGCCCCAGTGCGTGGCCCGGCTCCGCCCGGCGCCCTGCGGACTGCAGTCTCCACGGAACGAAGGAGTTCCCATGCTCGTCCTCCTCGGCTTCATCATGATCGCCGTCTTCATGACGCTCATCATGACCAAGAAGCTGACGCCTGTCCTGGCGCTCATCATCGTCCCGACGGTCTTCGGCCTCTTCGCGGGCGCCGGCCTCGGAATCGGCGACATGGTCATGACGTCCATGAAGTCGATGACCTCCACCGCGGCCCTCTTGATGTTCGCGATCATGTACTTCGGTCTCATGATCGACGTCGGCCTCTTCGACCGCCTCGTCGACTTCATCCAGCGGATCTCCGGCAACGACCCCATGAAGATCGTCGTCGGCACAGCGGTCCTGGCGGCAGCGGTCTCCCTTGACGGTGACGGCTCGACGACGTTCATCCTCACCACGGCCGCGCTCCTGCCGATCTACCGGCGTCTGCGCATGAGCCCCGTGGTCCTCACCGTCGTGGCGGCCATGGCCAACGCCACGATGAACATCATCCCGTGGGGCGGCCCCACCGCCCGCGCGGCGACGGCCCTGCACTTGTCCGTCACAGACGTGTTCGTGCCGCTCGTGCCTGCCATGGCCGTGACCATGCTCTGCGTCTTCGCGTTCTCGTGGCACCTCGGCATCCTCGAGCGCCGCCGCCTCAAGGCCGCCTACCCGGACGCGTGGAGCGGCAACCTCCTCGACGACTCGCGCCTGCCCGCCCTGGACCTCGTCGACGAGCGGGACACGGTCATGGCCGACAACGCGCTCGACCCGAACCGCTCCACCCTGAGGCCCAAGCTCTTCTGGTTCAACCTCCTGCTGACGCTCGCGATCATGGTCCTCCTTGTCGTGGACGTCCTCCCGCTGCCGTACATCTTCATGGTCGGTGTGGCCGTGGCGATCGTCGTCAACTTCCCCAGCCCGAAGGAGCAGCTCGAGCGCGTCACGGAGCACGGCCGGTCCATCGTGGCCGTCGTCGGCATGGTCATGGCGGCCGCCGTCCTGACGGGCGTGCTGAGCGGCACGGGCATGGTGGACGCCATGGCCCACTGGCTCGTCGACGTCATCCCCACCGAGTGGGGCCCGCACCTGCCGCTCATCACGGGCCTGCTGTCCATCCCGCTGACGTTCCTCATGAGCAACGACGCGTTCTACTTCGGCATCCTCCCGATCCTGGCGCAGACCGCCTCGCAGTTCGGCGTGGACCCGGCCTCCATGGCCCGCGCCTCCCTGACGGGCCAGCCGTTCCACCTCCAGTCGCCCCTCGTCCCGGCGATCCTCCTTCTCGTCTCCCTCGCGGGCGTCGAGCTCGGCGATCACCACAAGAAGGTCCTCTGGCGCTGCGTGGTCCTCTCCCTCGTCATGCTGGGCGTGGCCATCCTCACCGGGGCCATCGTCACCGGCTAGTTCTTCTCAGAACGACGACGACGCGCCGCCGCTCGAGCTCCACGCTCGGACGGCGGCGCGCTCGGTTCAGTGGGAGTGGGGCGCGCGGGCGGCCTTGCCGGTCACGCTCGTGATCTCGTTGATCGGCTGCGTCGTCGTCGTCTCCTTGACGATCTCCCCGGACGGAATGTCCACCGAGACGAGGCGCCGGGTGGCCGGATCCGTGACGTATGCCGTGGCCCCCTGGACGTGCAGGGCCGGGCGGGGCTTCTGCCACTCCTCGGGCTCCGTCCACGCGTCCGTGACCCGGATTTCCTTGGTGATGCGGCCGGTGGCCGGGTCGAGGACGCGCAGCTTGCCGTCCGTGCCCAGGACGAGGGCCTCGCCCGCCGGGCCGCGGCCCAGGGAGCGGAACGTGTAGCTCGCCTTGACGTCGACGAGGCGGATCGTGCCGGTGCGGGTGTCGATGAGGCTCACGCGCGTCGGGTGCTCGCGGGTGCCCTCGGAGGGGCGGACCTTGTAGTCGCCCAGGACGATCGGCGAGGCCTCGCTGCCCGCCTGGTTGCCGATCCGCCCGATCTTGTCCGGTGAGGCGACCTTCTTGATGGCGCCCTTCGTGTAGATGAGGACTCCGTTCTCGCAGCCGAAGACGACGGCGCCGCCCTTCGCGACGGCCTCGCCGTGGGTGCCCGGGCAGTCGTCGGAGCTGTGCGTGACGGTCTTGAGGTCCTTCGCGTACACGCTCATGCCCGTGCGCTCCTCGCCCTTGGATCGGGTCATCGCGAGCCCGCCGTCCGGCAGGGGGACGGCGACGCCGTGGTGCGGCTGGGGTGCCGAGACGCTCCCCACGGGGCGGAGCGAGCCCGCCTCCGCGCCCTTGGCGATCGCGTCTGTCTCGAGAAGAGAGACCGTTCCCGTGCCGTCGGCGAAGAGGGCCGTGCGGCCGCCGTGGACCACGACGTGACCCGGGTGATCCGCAGCGACGGTGGCTGAGGTGGCCTTGGGATCCGCGGTGTAGGAGTGCGAGTGGTCCCCGTGCGCCTCGCTCCACGTCCCCGCGTCGAAGAGGCGGAAGCCCTTGTCTGTGGAGAGGAACGCGTGGCGGCCGTCCCCGGCGGGGTTGACGCGGAGGAAACCGGGGATCTTCTCGTCGGCGACCTGCTCGAGCGTCGTGGCGTCGAGGGTGAGGACGCCGCCGTCGTACGTTGCCACGAGGCGGGGCACCGGGGCTGCGACCTCGGTGCCGTGGCCGTTGCCCGCATCCTTGGCGTGGGCGTCGGTGCTAGCGGCGGCGCCCTGCGAGGGGCTTTGTGATGGGCCGTGTGACGCGCTCTGGGGTGCGGAGGGGCTGTCGGACGCGGGCGCGCCGGCCGTCGTCTCCGGGGAGGGTGACGGCGAGGCGCAGCCCGCGAGGAGCGCCGCGGCGAGAAGGGCGGGGCCAGCGGTGGACAGACGAGCGCGAGGGCGGCGTGCGCGCTCGCTGGAGAGGTGAGAGTGATTGGTCATGCGGACACTTTATCTTAAGTGAGACTCATTCTCATTAATCGGGTGGGGTGGCTCCCGCCCAACCGCGACGCCTTTCCCCGAAGCGCGTCATGTTCGGGCCCCCGAGCCCCGGAAACTGGGCTCATAGCCGGCGTGGACGGGTCATGCATGGCGCAGTTCGGCAGGCGGGCAGCCCGCCCGCCCCGCCTCGGCCCCCGCAGGCAGGGTCGACGCCAGCTCCCGCACGTAAGTGCTGAACCCGTCCTCGACCCGGCCCGCGAGCCTCGCGGAGGTTGTCACACACGGCACGGGGGAGCGGCGGATGCGGGCGCCGGCCGTCTCGAAGGCCGCCACGAGGCCCACGTCCTCCCCGTGCTTCACGGCGGAGAAGCCGCCCACGGCCCGGTAGGCCGCGGCTCGGAAGCCCAAGTTCGCGCCGAAGACGAACGGGTGCCCCTCCGTGGCGGGGTGCAGGCGGTGCCAGGCGGCGATGAGCTCGGGATCGGCCCCGTTCTCGTCAGGGCGGACCATGCCGACGAGCATGTCCTCGCCCGCCGCCTCGCTGCCCAGATGGGCCGACGCCCAGCCGCGGGGGACGAGGCTGTCGGCGTCCGTCGTCCCTATCCACAGGCGCGGAGGCACGGGCGAGCCGGACACCTGGCTGGCCCACGCGAACACCCGCTCGCAGCCGGCGCGCCGCGCGGCGCCCACGCCGGAAGACGTCTGGGCCAGGACCTCGATGCGGGGGTCGTCGGCCGCGATCCGCCGCGCGATGTCCAGGGTCGCGTCCTCCCCGCCGTCCACCACGCAGACCACGTGGCACGCGAGGGCCGGCTCGCTGCCGGGCCGCCCTGCCTCGGCGGCGGTCGCCGCCTCCGCCGCGTCGAGCGAGTCCAGGACGGAGCGGAGTGTCGCGCCCACGCCTGACTCCTCGTCCCTGGCCGGGATGACGACGCCGAGGAGCCGGCCCCCGCTGAGGTTTCTGCCCGAGCCGGGCGTCCGGCCCTCGCCGCGCCTGGGTGCGTCAGCGTCCACTGGGGCCCGCGATATCGAAGAGGTCGATGAGGAAATCGGGGTCCTCGTGGGACGCCACCCGCTCTCCGGGCCACGTCTCGCGCGCCATCCGGTGGACGGCCGCGGCGTCCAGCGGCCACCCCTCAATGTCGCCTCGCCAGTGGCAGAGGGCGACGACGGCGCCGCCGCCGGACGCGGACGCCGCGATCTTCGCGAACGTCGCGCGCAGGTCGGCCTCGGTGAGGTAATACCCAGTCTCCGAGAGCACGATGAGGTCGAACGACCCCTCCGGCCAGGACTCCGGCACGAGCATCTGGCGGAACTCGACGCCCGCACGGCCGCCCTGCTTGGCCTGGGCCTGCTCAAGGGCCTCGGCGCTCGCGTCCACGGCGAGGACGCGCTCGCTGATCCGGGTCAGGTCCCCGGTGAGCGCGCCCACCGAGCAGCCGATCTCGAAGGCGCGCGCATACGGCCTGTCCGCATCGGCGGAGGCGCCGTCACTCCCACCGTCATCCGCACCGGCACCGCGGCCCAGCTCGGACTCGTCGGAGCCCGGCACCCGCCCGCCGCGGGCCTCCTTGAGCAGCCCGATCAGGGTGGCGCGCTTGCGCGCCTCGTATGCGGAGGTATAGGTCCGCCAGGGGTCGTCGTCCTGATGGACTTGATCAAAGACGCGCGCCGCGTCCGGGTGCGCCAGCGCGGCCTCATCCCGGTGCGCCTGCGCGGCCTCATTCCGGTCCGTCTGCGTGACCTCGAAGGTCTCGAATCCGCGCAGGAAGTGCGCGAGGAAGTCTGGCTGGACGATGGCCTCGTCTCCCGGCGCAGGCGAGAGCGGCCGCGTCTGCGTGGGGTAGAGCGCCCACAGGGCGTCGCGGTCCAGGCCCGCTGGGTCCGGCAGACGCACCCACGAGCGCCAGCGCGCGTCCTCGGGGCCCGCCCAGTGCCAGTACCAGATGGGGTACTCGAGGACCGTGGCGCCGAGAGCGCGCCCGGCGGCCAGGGCCGCCTCGCCGAGGGTCTCGTGGTCCGGGTGCCCGTCGTCGTGGCGCGGGGAGACGACGACGGCCCGCGCGGCGTCGCACCCCGCCAGCGCGGCGTCCAGGGCGTCGCGGACGGCCTCCGGGGACTCGGCCACGCGCCCGTCCGTCAGCCCCGGGTGCACGGTCCGGGCCGAGGGGAAGAGCGCGCCCGAGAGGGCCTCGAACTCCGCCGCGCGCAGCTCCGCGAGCTGCTCCGGCGTCACCGTGGGGGAGCGGGGGTGGGAGTTCTCGCCGCCCGTGAAGAGGATCGCCACGGTGTCCACGCCCAGCCGCTCGGTCTCTGCGAGGAGGGCGGCGCAGCCGAGCAGCTCGTCGTCCGGGTGGGCCGCGAGGACGACGACGCGTGAGGCGCCAGCCAGGAGCCGCGCGTCCAGGAGTGGGAGCTGCCCCACGCCCGCGTCAAGCCAGGACTCCTCGGGCGTGGAGGCGTCAGTGTGGTGGAAGGTCACCACGTGGGGCCTCCTGAGAGGAGGGTGCGGCCGAGGGCGGCCTCGTCTCGTGTGCCGTGGTGCTGGCTCGCGTAGACGGTGAGGTCGGCGTCAGCCTTCGCGAACGCCGCGTTGCCGGTGAGGAGCGCCGGGCCCGCGAGCTCGCGGCTGAGGGCTTGGACGGTGGTCGCGGCGCGGTGGACGGCGGTGCGCACGCGCAGGGCATAGGTCCACTCGGCGGCATCTGGGCAGGGCTCGTGGCCCTCGGCCACGCGAGCGGCGGCGCGCAGGAGGGTGCAGGCGGTGAGAATCTCGACGTCGATCCGTCCGGCCAGCGCCGCCAGCACGGCCGTGTCTGGACCTTCCGGCTTGGTCTGCGCGGCGGTCACGGCGGCCCGGGCCAGACCCGTTGCCCCGCCGAGCCAGCATGCAGCCACCCCGATCCCGCCCCAGGCGAATCCGGGCCGCGTCAGGTACCAGTCCGTGCCGCCGACGGGCTCTGCGGGGGCGCCCGTGAACTCCACGGGCCCGCTGGGGATCTCCGAGAGCCCGCGGCTCGGCCACGCATCCTCCAGCGGCGTCACCCCCGGCCCCTGGAGGGCGACGGCGAACGCCTGGCGGCCGCCCTTGACGTGCGCCGTCACGATGGCGTGGCTCAACTCGCCGGCCAGGGAGCACCAGGGCTTGACACCGGTCAGGGCCCAGGACCCGTCCTCCTGCCGGTGCGCCTCGAGGCGGGAGCCGGGGGCCTCGGCGGCGAAGACGCCCCACGTGGAGCCGTCCGGGACGGCCGGGCGCGGCTCGGGGGCCTGGGACAGGATGCTCAGGGCGTCGAGGTGGGGCTCGACCATGCGGGCCGCGCCCAGGTCTGCCTCGGCGATCTCGGCCAGGACGCCCCAGATCTCGCCGAAGGGTGCGCCCGCGAGGCCCGGCCAGGCCTCGTTGAGGAGCGCAATGCGCTCGGAAGGGGCCTCAGCTGTGCCTAGACGAATGGCAGGGGATGGATCGGCGCTCGACATGCTCGGTGTCCTCCTCGGTGGTGCGGTGTTCCGCACGGGGCCTCTCCAGTCAAGCCTACCGATCCCGCGGCGAGGCACCGCAGCTGAGCGGCACCCTCGCGATTGCTGGGTCCTGTGTCCAGGTGCCCGACACGGCCTAGACGTAAGTGTGTCCGAGGACTTCGGAGAGTTTGCGAGGCTTGATGCTGGAGGTCTTGGCCCGCGCGAGGCGCTCAGCGCGTCGCTCATCTGCAGGGCGGAGGTAGCCCATGGCCTCGCGGTAGCGCTCGCGCTCGTCGCGCTCAGCGTTGCGTTCCCACTGCTCTTGGCGATTCATTGCCGCACCCTCCTTCGCCCAGTGTTGTGCCTCAGTTTCTCACGCCCCGGAGGGGGTTGTCATGTCCGGAGGACGTTGGGGGACAACTGATCGACCCGAGTTCGGGCCAGGATGGGGGCGCTGTTGCGGCGGCTTCGTAGGGGTCAGGCCGGCTCAGCCCGCGGTGCGAAATGCACCCCCGTCATCGGGGGTTAGTGGCCAAAAAGTGTGTGTGGCAGGGGCCTGCTTCCCAGTCGGCAGTAGGGCTATACGCCCGTTGACTTACTCTGCAAGCATGATGAATGCCCCTTCCCGCGAATCGGCCCCGTTGTGGTGTATGCGCCCAGACCCTGATCAAGAACGGCACGACCAGCGCAGGACGCCCGCGCTACCGATGCTCATCCTGCGGAGCGTCCACCACCCCAGCCCGCCGGGGTGACCTGACGCGGGCCCACCAGATCCACCGCTTCGAGGACTGGCTCCTTGGACGTACGACCCAGGGCGAGCACGGGCCCGCTCGCACCTTCCGCCGCCAGCATGCCTGGTGCTGGAACGTGGCCCCGGAACCAGTACTGACCGGGGAAGTCCACCGGGTGCTGATGCTGGATGGGACGTACTTCAACACCTGGTGCGCGCTCGTGGCCTACACCGGTGAGCATGTCGTGGCGTGGCAGTTCTGCGACCGGGAGAAGCGCGCGTCATGGGCCGCGCTGCTGGAGATGATCCCGGCCCCGGACATCGTCATCGTCGATGGGAACGCCGCGGCTCTGACCGTGATCGGCGAGCTGTGGCCCGCCACCCGGGTTCAACGGTGTCTCTTTCATCTGCTTCACCGGGTGGATGAGCATCTCACTCGCCGGCCCGTGCTACAGGCAGGGCGGCAACTTCGGTCGCTGGCCCGGGCGTTGCCGAAGGTCTCCTCCCTGGACCAGGCGGCCTCGTGGGAGGCTTCGTTGGCCGCGTGGCATGGGGCCTGGCGGGCGTTTCTGACGGAGCGCACGTACGCCCGTGCTGGCCTGGTGAGGCCCTCGAGCGTGCCTGTGAGCGCGGCGTGGTGGTACACGCATCAGCGTCTTCGGCGGGCGTATTTCACCCTAGAGCGCGTGCGCAAAGCCGGGCATCTCTTCACGTGGTTGGAACAAGCCAGGCCCGGGGAAGTGCTGCCGCGTACGACAAGTCCGCTCGAGGGTGGGGTCAATGCCGGGCTCAAGGAGCTCTTCCGGTCACATCGCGGGATCCCCAGGCACCGGGCCCCCGTGGCGGCGGCCTGGTATTTCCGGTCCTTGAGCGTGGACACTCGACCAGCGAGCGAGCTCATCCGCGCCGAGCACTACCAGGCCCGGGAGGACACCATCGCGGGCGTCGAGGAGGTCATCGGGCCCGAGCTGTGGGGCCACGGGTTCAGCTGGGAGGACGGGAACGGAACCCAGCAAGGGTGGGCAGGACGGCCATGACACGCCCGAGAAAAACACACTTTTTGGCCGCTAACCCGCCATCGGCGAATGGTGGGCACGGACCCCGCCCCGGACATGCAGAAGGCCCGCACTCCCTTGATTTCTCAGGGAAGCACGGGCCTTCGCTGTGGCGGTGACGGAGGGATTTGAACCCTCGGTACGGGGTTACCGTACACAACATTTCGAGTGTTGCACCTTCGGCCGCTCGGACACGTCACCCAGCCCGACTACTCTATCCGATGCGCCCGCTTTCCCCCAAACGGTCGGGGCCGGGCCCACCTCAACGCCCAAAGCCGGGCCCGTTCCCCGGGGCGCGCCTACGCGCCGCGGAGGCCCCGGAAGAAGCCGCGGAGCAGCTCGGCGCACTCGTCCTCCCTGACGCGGGGAATGACCTCCACAAAATGGTTGAGCCGCGGCTCGCGCAGCACGTCGAAAACGCTCCCCGCCGCCCCGGCCTTCTCGTCCCACGCCCCGAAAATCACGCGTCGCACCCGGGACAGGACAATCGCCCCCGCGCACATTGCGCACGGCTCCAGCGTGACCACGAGCGTGCAGTCCTCAAGCCGCCACGAGTCGCCCATCGCCCGCACGGCGTCTCGCAGCGCAATGACTTCGGCGTGGGCGGTCGGGTCGCCGTCTCGCTCCCTCTGGTTGTACCCCGCCCCCAGGACGTGGCCCTCAGGGCTGACGACGACGGCGCCTATCGGCACGTCCCCCGCCGCCGGCGCACGCCGGGCCTCGTCGAGGGCGAGACCCATCCAGGCCCGGGCCTGTGCGTCAGACGGGGGCGGCCCGTTGGGGGCCGGCTGTCTAGGGGAGCTCATAGTCCTCAATGGTAGTTTTTCCGTATGCGCACTCTCGTCGTCGACCACCCCCTCGTCGCCCACAAGCTCACCGTGCTTCGCGACGTGCGGACGCCCTCCCTCGTCTTCCGGAAGCTCACGGAGGAGCTCGTGACGCTGCTGGCGTACGAGGCCACGCGGGACGTCAAGACGGTCCCCGTCGAGATCGAGACGCCCGTGACTCGCACCGTGGGCACGGCGTTTGCGAAGCCGACACCCCTCGTAGTCCCGATTCTTCGGGCGGGCCTCGGCATGCTGGAGGGCATGATCCGCCTGGTCCCCACCGCGGAGGTCGGATTCCTCGGCATGGCTCGTAACGAGGAGACGCTGGACATCATCACCTACGCGGAGCGCCTGCCTGAGGACCTGACGGGCCGCCAGGTGTTCGTCTTGGATCCCATGCTGGCCACGGGCGGCACGCTCAAGGAGGCTGTCCGCTTCCTGCTCAAGCGCGGCGCCGAGTCCGTCACGTGCCTGTGCCTTCTCGCCGCGCCGGAGGGCCTCAAGGTCCTTGAGGACGAGCTGGACGGCCTGCCTGTCTCGCTGGTTCTCGCGTCGATTGACGAGCGCCTCAACGAGAAGTCGTACATCGTGCCCGGCCTCGGCGATGCGGGTGATCGGCTCTACGGGGTGGCGGGCTAGGTCGACGTGAGGCCGGGCGGGAGCCCGAGCTGATCATGAAACGACAGTCGGTTGCATTATTATTGGGTATGCGCGTGCCTTGTCGGCGCTCGTCGAGGAGGACCGTGCACCAGCATTCCGCGCACGCTAAAGGTCTGCCATGCCCACCACTTCCGGCTACGTCCATGTCTCCCGGCGCGTGAGTCACGTGTCGCAGGAAGCGAATAGCTCCGTCTACGGCGCTCAGGTGGGGGTGGGGCGGCCCGCGGGCCCCTATGGGGCGGCCCATGTGGGCAACGGGGTGGTCCTGACGGCGCCAGCCGCCGTCGTCGCAACCCCTCCCGCAGAGCCGGGGTCGGGGCTGCCGGACGCGGTGGCGCGCGGGTTTGTCATCTACGTGGGGCTCAGCGAGCAGACCGCGCATGAGGCCGGATTGTCCCTGACCCGGGTGGCGCAGCAGGCGCGGGCCTACATTCATGAGCTCGTCCCGCAGGCGGAGTCTCACGCGGCCGTGGCCCTCGCTCCGACGGACGCGGCGGGGGACGACCTCGAGATCGTCCGCCGCGCCCTGGGGGACCCGGGGATGCCTCCCCGTCCCGCCCCGCGGAGGAAGCCGAGCCAGGAGGAGAAGGAGAAGTCCTCCAAGGTGGTCTCCGTCGCGGGTGTCCTCATTGACCTCGCCCGCCGGGAGGTCTACCTCGACGGCGTTCCGCTGAGCCTGACGTTCAAGGAATTCGAGCTCATTTTCCTCCTTGTGGAGAATCAGCACCGCGTGGTGAGCCGTGAGGAGATGCTCACGGAGATCTGGGGCGCGGTGGGGGAGCAGCCCAGTCTGCGAACCATTGATGTCCATATCCGGCGGCTGCGCACCAAACTGGGCCGGCTCTCGGGCGCGGTGCGAACGGTGCGCGGCGAGGGGTACCGTTTCTTTGAGCACCCGGAGGTCGTCGTATGGACGGCCCCGGAATATTACATTTAGGCGGTCATTGCCGCCAGAGAAGGGGGCCGCGTGCGCAGACTCAGTATTGTTCGACACGCTACGGCGGCCTTTCCCCGAGGCGTCGAGGACCACGAGCGCCCGCTCTCCGCGGCGGGCCATGCGCAGGCCCCTCTTGTCGGCGAGGCGCTGAAGGAGCACGGCTGGGTGCCGGAGTGCATTCTGGTCTCCAGCGCGCTGCGCACCCGGCAGACGGCCGCGTGGATCGGCGAGTCCCTGGGGGAGCAGGGCCCCACGCCGCGCCTCATGGACGGCCTGTACAACGCCACGGCGGCGGAGATCGTCTCGGTCATCAACCAGGCCCCGGCCACCGTGGACTCCCTCCTCATCGTGGCGCACATGCCAGGGGTTCAGGAGACGGCCATGCGGCTGGCGAGCATGGACTCTGACCAGGAGGCCGTCATCGAGATGGCCACGGAGTACCCCACGGCGGGCCTCTGCCTTTTCGAGACGGACACCCCCTGGGCGGAGCTGGACGGGCGTGACGCGCGCCTGCTCTCCTTCATCGCGCCCCGCTAGCCTTCTGCTTCTGGCAGGAGATGACGACGACGCTCCCGCCGAATCAGGCCCCGTCCTGCTCCGCGAGGCCGCGTGCGGTCAAAAGGCAGATCGAGACTCGTTCGGGAACTGACGGGCGGCGCGCCTGGCCGTCGTCGAGCGAGAGCGCGAAGACCGAGCCGAAGATCGCGTGAGCCGTGAGGCGGACCGTCGCCGCGTCCGCGGACGGCACGGCGAGTTCGAGACCCTCCTCCACGAGCCCCACCACGCGGTGGCGGAGGGACGCGAGTGTCTCCGCCCACTCCCCGGCCCCGCGCCAGCTGGTCGCCACCCACAGCCTGGCGAAGGAGGGGTACTCGTCGAGGAAGCGGAAGCCCTGCTCGAGGACGCTGGCCAGGTATTCGAGTCCGTCCGAGTCCGCCGCGCGCCGGATCCCCGCGATGCGCTCTTCGAGCTGCTCGAGGCCGAACCGGAGGAGTTCCTCGACGAGCTGACTCTTCGAGCCGAAGTTGTAGTAGATGGAGCCCTTGGAGACGCCGGCCCGGGCGGCCACGTCCTCGACGCGCGTCTCCGTGACCCCGGACTCGCCCATGAGCTCCATGGCGGCACGGAACAGCTTGAGCTTGGTCGTGCGAGTGCGCACTGGGCGGCGACGAGGCTCTGAGGAGGCTTCGGGCTCATTCTGGGTCATGGGGTCAGCACCGGCTTGAAGGTTGAGAGGGTCCAGCGGCGGGACCGCATGGTGGCGAGGGCACCCAGCAGGAGGCCGAAGACGCCCCACGCCGCCAGGACGAGCAGCTTCTCCCGGGCAATCCCGAGGTCGCCTCCGTAGGTGATCTGCCGCATGGCGTCCACCATATAGCCCATCGGGAGGTAGCGGTGGAGGCTGTGGAGGGGCTCGGGGGTGGTCTGCCACGGGAACGTGCCGCCGGAGGAGACCAGCTGAAGGATCATGAGGACGAGCACGACGAGCTTGCCCGGTGAGCCGAGCAGCGCGACGATCCCGTGGATGACGGCGCTGAAGGAGAACGTGCCGAGGAGCATGGTGCCGAGGAGCAGCCACGGGTGGACCGGGGTGAGGCCCACACCGAGGGTGACGGCCGTGAAGAGGACGAGCGCCTGGGCGAGCCCGATGAGCAGGAACGGCAGCCAGCCGCCGAGGGAGACGGCGAGCGAGGGGGCGTTCGAGGCGAGCGCACGCGGCGTGAGGGGCCGCATGAGCTGGGTCAGGATGAACACGCCGATCCACAGCGAGAGGGACAGGAAGAAGGGCGCCAGGCCCGCGCCGTAGGACTGGGCGGTCGTCTGGGCGGAGTCCGTCACCTTGACGGGGTCCGCGATGACCTTGGAGGCCCTCTCCTTGACGGTCTCGCTCGGGTTGGGGACCTGGTCGGCGCCGGCGCGGATCTGGGACGCCAGGGTCGAGGTGCCATCCGTGAGCTTCTTCAGGCCGCTTCCCAGGGAGGACGCGCCGTTCTGAGCCGAGACGAGGCCGTCCCGGAGCGAGGCGGCTCCGTTCGCCGCGGTGCGCTGGTTGGCAGCGAGGTTTGAGGCGCCGGCGGCCAGCGTCGTCGTGCTCTTGGAGAGCTCCGCCGCGCCCGAGGCGAGGGAGCCCGCCCCAGTGGAGAGGGACCCCGCCCCCTGGGAGAGCTTGCCCGCGCCCTCCGCGAGGCTGTGCGCGCCCGTGGCCGCCTGCCCCGTGGCGGCGGAGAGCTGACCCGCGCCCTGGGCCAGGGCGGAGGCGCCCTCGGAGACGGCCTGGGACCCGGTGGCGAGCTGGTTGACCTTGGCGGCGGCGTCGGCGACCCGGGCGCGCGCCTGGGTGACTGTCGTGGACGCCTGGGCCGCGAGGACGCGCTGTGTGATGGCGTCCGCCTGCTCCTGCGTGAGCGTGCCGTCCTTGACGAGAGTCGCGAGGCGCTCGGCGGCGGCCTGGTCTGCGGTGGTGCCGAGCGTGTCGAGGGCCGCGACCGCGTCCTGCACGGACGCGTTGAGGACAGCGTTGCCGTCGGCGACCTGCTTGGCGCCGGCCGCGAGCTTCTGGGCCTGGCCGGGGAGGGCCGTGACCTTCTGGTTCATGGTGTCGAGGCCGGTGGCGAGGCTGTTGGCGCCCGTGGCGAGGTTCGAGGCACCGGTGTTGAGGCTGTTCGCGCCGGTCGCCAGGCTCGAGGCCCCCGTGGACAGGGTGTCCGCGCCCTGCGAGAGCTTGCCCGCGCCGCCCGCGAGCTGGTCCGCCCCGGTGACGAGCTGTCCCTCACCGGAGGCGAGGCTCCTCGCCCCGTCGGTCAGCGTGCCCAGGCCTGCGGCGAGGTCTGCCGCGCCCTTCTGCGCATCGCGGCCGCCCTGTGTCAGCTTGTCGGCGCCGTCGGCCGCCTTGATCATGCTCGAGTGGATGCTGGAGTAGCCGCCAAGGAGCTGGTTGGCGGTCTTCTCGCCCACCTGGGTGGCCACGGCGTTGTGAATGGACCCGGTCAGGCGGCCAACGATCGTCGAGAGGACGTAGTTGTTCGCGTCGTTCGTCGTGACGGTGAAGAGTGCCTGTTTGGCGGCGTCGAAGTTTTGGGGCGAGGCGAGGTTCGCGGAGAAGTCCTTGGGGATCGTGAGGGAGAAGCCGTAGCGCCCGCTGCGGACGCCGTCGGCGGCATCCTCGGGGGACGTGCGGACCCAGTCGAAGGAGCCGCTCTTCTCGAGGTCCGCGGCCACGTCGTTGCCTGCTGTCAGGTGAGTGGTGCGCTTCTTCCCGTCCGCGGCGGGGGCTTCGATGCTAGCGCCCTCGTCCTCGACGACGAGTGCCGCCTGGATGCTCCCCAGGTGCTTGTAGGGGTCCCAGTTGGCGTAGAGGTAGGTGGCGCCGTAGAGGAGCGGCACGAGCGTCAGCGCCAAGACGGCGAGCTTCGGCAGGAGCCCGTTGGTCATGCGGCGGAGTTCGGCCCCCGCGATTCGTGCGGCGTTCATGCGCGGTCCTCTTCTTCGTGCGTTGGGTTCTGGGGTTCGGTGTCCGCAGCGGGCTCGGGTTGGTCCGCGCAGCCGTCGTCGCCTACGTACACCACGGTCCCTCGCCAGTCGTGGGGCGCGGAGGGGAGGAGAACGACGACGGTGACGCCGCGGGCCGCAACCTCCGCCACGTAGGGCAGCCACTCCTCGGCCGGGGCGTGGCGGTCAGGCGAGTCAAGGACCAGGAGGTCCACGGCCTCGTCCATGAGGGCGGTCTCCGTGAGGAGGCGGAGGCGGTGCGCCCCGTCGATCCGCTCCAGGGGCTCCCGCGCGAGCTCCCCGAGGCCGTGATCCGCCATCCAGGACTCTGCCCGGCGGTTGAGGAAGAGGGTGCGCATCCCCGGCGTGAGGGCCATGGCCTCGGTGACGATTCCCCGGCCCGTGAGCTCGTCGCCCGGCTCGGTGATGTCGGGCGCGTCGATGAGAGCGGAGCGGCGGCGAAGCGGCCGGGGGCTGTCCACGGAGCCGCTCGTGGGGCGCATCCGGTCCGTCAGGATGAGGCCCAGCGCCGTGCGGGTCTCGGGCGACTCGTGGATGACGAGCGTGACCTCTCCCGCGGCGGCGGAGAAGGAGGTGGGCGTGATGATGTCGGCGTGGTGTCCGCGGAAGCGGAGGTCATGGGCGGTGAGCACGGAAACAGCCTAATGAAACTGACCGGTCAGTTCAAATAGGAGGGATGCTAGGGGTGGGGCTCCCCGAGTTTCCGGGGAGATTGGAGGGTGGAGGCCTCCGATTGGCGCTTTGTTCAGAACCCGTGTAAAGTTGTCTACGGCTCAAGGGCCAAGGCGGTCTCGAAAGAGAATCGTTTGCGTGCGTAGCTCAACGGATAGAGCATCTGACTACGGATCAGAAGGTTGGGGGTTCGAATCCCTTCGCGCGCACCACTCCAGAGGAAGCCCTCTCACGATCAGGTGAGGGGGCTTCGTCGCTGTCCGGGCGCGGGTGCTGCCTCCGCGGACATTCAGACCGCCCCTGCTGCTGATCGGGCCACCCGCCCTGCCGAGCCGTTTCAGCTTACCCAGCTTTGAATCTCGAGAACTCGCCTCGTTCCCGACGGCGTTCGATCAATGATGCCGTGCTTCGACCGCTGCGCCGCTCACAATGGTAGACCGGTCTACGTGACGAACGGCACCTCTGGCTCGGCTTCATTCTGTCTTTCACCCCGAGTTCATGCGGAGTTTGCCCTGATGGGCCCATTCCCCACCCCGCGGCCCCGTCCGGTCTAGACCAGTGGTCTAGTGGCGCCAGCCGACGTCGTCGTAGTGTTGTCCCCACTTGCTCTATCCCGTTCATGGAGGACCACTATGACGATCAACGCCAACGAGACCACCACCGAGTCGAACGTGCCCGGGCTCAAGGGGACCACCTACGCGAAGCTTCAGGCGTGGGTCGATGAGGTGGCCGCCCTCACGCAGCCCAAGGACGTCTACTGGGTGGACGGCTCCGAGGCCGAGATCAAGCGCCTTCAGGGCGAGCTCGTCGAGAAGGGCGTCCTCAAGCCGCTCGACGAGTCCAAGTTCCCGAACTCCTTCGCCGCCTTCTCTGACCCGGCCGACGTCGCCCGTGTCGAGGAGCGCACCTTCATCTGCTCGGAGAAGAAGGAGGACGCCGGCTTCACCAACAACTGGATGGACCCGTCCGAGATGCACGCCAAGCTCGACGGCCTCTTCAAGGGCGCCATGCGCGGCCGCACGATGTACGTCATCCCCTTCGTCATGGGCCACCTGGACGCGGACGAGCCCAAGTTCGGCGTCGAGATCACGGACTCCGCCTACGTTGTGGCATCCATGCGCATCATGGCCCGCATCGGCTCCGACGTCCTCAAGAAGATCGAGGAGACGGAGGCGTTCTTCGTCCCCGCCCTCCACTCCGTCGGCGCCCCGCTCGAGGACGGCCAGGAGGACGTCGTCTGGCCGTGCAACGAGGACAAGTGGATCGTGCACTTCCCGGAGGAGCGCTCCATCTACTCGTACGGCTCGGGCTACGGCGGAAACGCGCTGCTCGGCAAGAAGTGCTACGCGCTGCGCATCGCCTCGGTCATGGCGCGGGACGAGGGCTGGCTCGCCGAGCACATGCTCATTCTCAAGCTCACGAGCCCGGAGAAGAAGAGCTACCACATCGCGGCGGCCTTCCCCTCGGCTTGCGGCAAGACGAACCTCGCCCTCCTCGACCCCACGGTTGAGGGCTGGACGGCCGAGACTCTCGGCGACGACATCAACTGGATGCGCTTCGGCAAGGACGGCGCCCTCTACGGCGTGAACCCCGAGGCCGGCCTCTTCGGCGTGGCCCCCGGCACGGGCTGGAGCACCAACCCGAACGCCATGCGCGGCATCGCCAAGGGCAACACGATCTTCACGAACGTCGCGCTGACGGACGACGGCGGCGTCTGGTGGGAGGGCATGACCGACGAGGTCCCCGCCCACCTCACCGACTGGCAGGGCAACGACTGGACCCCCGAGTCCGGCCGCCCCGCCGCCCACCCGAACTCGCGGTTCTGCACCCCGATCGACCAGATCGACATGCTCTCCGACGACTACTACGAGCCGAACGGCGTCAAGATTGACGCCATCCTCTTCGGTGGCCGCCGCAAGACCACCATTCCTCTGGTCACCGAGGCGCGGGACTGGAAGGGCGGCATCTTCATGGGCGCCACTCTCTCCTCTGAGACGACGGCGGCTGCCGCGGGGGCAACCGGTGTTGTCCGCCGTGACCCCATGGCCATGCTCCCCTTCATCGGGTACGACGCGGGCGACTACCTCCAGCACTGGCTGGACACGTCCGCGGGCCACGACCCGGAGAAGCTCCCCAAGATCTTCCTCGTGAACTGGTTCCGTCGCGACCGCGACGGCGGCTTCGCGTGGCCCGGCTTCGGCGAGAACTCGCGCGTGCTCAAGTGGGCCCTCGAGCGCATCGAGGGCAAGGCTGACGGCGTTGAGACGCCGATCGGCGTGGTCCCGACGTTCGAGTCCATGGACCTCACGGGCCTCGACACGACCCGCGAGCAGTTCGAGGACGCCGTGAAGTTCGACGATGCCGAGTGGGCTGAGGAGCTCAAGGGCATCCAGGAGTGGTTCGCCCGCTTTGGCGACTCGCTGCCCGAGGAGATGAGCCAGGAGCTTACTCGCCTCGAGGAGCGCCTCGCGAAGTAGCGGTGTGCGGGCGGCCCCGCTCTGGGGCCGCCTCTAGGATCGGCCCGCGCGCAGCGCGGACCGTGTGCGCACCTCATCACGCGCACCTCTCAAAGGCTCAGGCCCGGCACAATGGCGTGCCGGGCCTGAGCCGTGTCTTGTCGTTTCGCCTGCCGCCTCAGGGTGGGTGGAGAAACTCGTGACGCATGAGCGTCGATAGGGATCTAGATGTACTCCCAGATGATTCCTCCGGCACAGCTGATTGCTCCGAAGACACCGAGCCGCCGCACGATGAACTTGGCGGCCTTCTGGGGGGTGTTGAACCATCGGATCACTGTCTCTGCGCTAATGGCCCCCGGGACTCCGATGCCAAGGCAGGCCCCGATGATGCGCTTGACCTCGGGATGGATGATCCCCTCGGCTTGTGTGTCATCTTCGGTTTCTGGCAGGGCCGTGTCTCGTGCGGAAAGCGTTGCTTCCAGGTAGGTCGCGAGCGGGGTTCCCAGCGCATCAACTGCCACGAGGTCCCCGGAGTCTAGGTGGCGGAGCGCAACGGTCCCGTCGGGAAGGGCGGCCCTTCCACTGCTGACAAACACGTCGCTGATGACTTTCGCTTGCTCCGTGGTGATTCGTTCGCTGACTCCAGCGCCGAGATGCGCGCCCAATCGCGAGGCCGCGGACCGCTGGTCTCCGGGAAAGGGTTGGAAGAGCTCAGCATCGCGTCCTGACGACTCACTGTTGAGTGCAAGGGTGGTGCTGACCAGGTCTACTGGCGTCTGGGGTTGGGAGGCGTGGCCGGCGGGCGTGGTGAAGGCGAGCCCCAGGAGCAGTGTGCTAGTGAGGATCGTCTTGGTGGGCGGTTTGATCATCCGGATATCTCCTTTCGGTTGGCCTGGACCGGGTAGTCCCTTCAGGCATCATGATGGTGACGGTGAGGAGGGCCGAGGCCCATGGAATCGCCTTGAAGGCCTCGCCTGCGTCCCGGAGCACGAGACTCACGATGAAGTAGACGGCGAAGCCTAGGAGCAGGACGGGAAACTTTGCCCGCCATGTGGGGTGGGCGTCGTCCTGAACCGTCTCCTGTTCGGCTGGGTCTCGCGTCAGGCCAAGCCAGCGCAGGACTCTCTGGAGGACGATGGCGTGTCACCTCCCTGGAATGTTGTCCATGTGATTGCAATAACAGGATGCTGCTCATCGGGCTGGCGCGCAAGGGTCTTTCGGAAATAGCGACCGATTGTTATATATTCGTGATCAAATCCTCAGTCTGAGTTCAGGATGAGTTGAGAGTAACCCCAGCTTGGGGTCACCCCTCGGATCGGCCCGCGCGAGGCGCGGACCGTGTGCGCACCTCATCACGCGCACCTCTCAAAGGCTCAGGCCCGGCACAATGGCGTGCCGGGCCTGAGCTGTCCCCGCGTGCCTATGAGGGGCGGTTTGTGGGGGAGTGACGTGGCGTGGGCGGAGACGGGGGCTCCGAGGTTCTGCTGCCCGAAGGCCGGGGGTTAGGAGTAGTGCCCAGCGCGATCTTGGCGGTGAGAATGGCCATGATCAACGGGACGAGGGCAGAAAGCGCGTCCACCTGGCGGGGTACGAGCGAGAGTACGACGAAGACGCCTAGCCCAACGACGACAGCGAGCAGTTTTGTCCGCCGTGTGGGACGGGCCTGCGTGGGTGTGGCCTCCTGGGTGGAGGGGTCTCGGGATAGGCCGAGGTAGCGAAGGAATCCGTGGATCAGGCTCATGCTCCACCCCCATTATCAAATCGACCGAGATGTCAACGACGATAGTGCTCCCTCTCGGGGTTGTCGTGGGTAACTTCTCGAGGAGGTGGGTCGGGTGCGTCTTTGGAGGCGCGCCAGGGGGGTGAGGGTGGGGACTATTGAGATAGGTAGCCAACCTATGGTAAACACTTAAGGAGCCTTCGGGCAGCTGGTGCCCCCGCGCTGGCGACTCGGGCTCGGGCCAACTCGGCCATCCCTGCCTCTGTGCCAGAAGGAGTCTCGATGACCTCACAAACCCCCATCTCCCGCCGATCGGTCGCCCTGGGCGCATCCTGGGCCCTGCCGGCTATCGCTGTCGCTTCGGCGGCGCCTGCTTCGGCCGCGTCGAAGCCTGTACCAGACTCGAAGCCCCGGCCCGAGGTTACATGCCCCGCGCTGCCGTGCCTGGTGGCCGCGCCGGGCTCGGCCCCGTCGTGGACTGCCACTCGGGTTCCGGACGGCTCGCTCCAGCTCAACTGGACCCTGGGCACGTACCGTCAGCGGTGCGTGACGTACAGCCCCCACACGGCGTACTGGCTCATCACTCCCAGGGCCATTTCCATCACGACGGAGCAGGGCCGGACCTACACGGGCCGGATTACGACCAGCTCGGGTGACCAGCCCTTCGCGGTCAGCTCGACGGCGTCCCCCACCCTCGCCGCCAACTTCAGGGACTACAAGTTCGGCTACAACTCGCCGTTCTCCAACGCCGTGGTCGGGTTCGTGTATCGGAACAAGCCGGTGACCTTTGAGCTCACCTACGTTCTCTCGTTCCGCAACCTGAGCGGCAGGAACGTCGCGACCATCCCCGAGGGTGGCTGTGTCTACACTGCCAAGGTTCGGGCGGGCCAGCGAGGCGCGGATGTGAAGTACCTTGTTACCTCGCAGGGCGTCCCGGGCAGCATCGTCTGATTCTTGGGGTCCACGTCAGGGGCTCTTGCCAAGGGCGCCCCTGACGAGGGGTGCGCAACACGCGTCGCACTCCCTCAGGCGGCGCCCCCGCGCCGTCCCCGGTCCGAGGGTGGAACTCAGGCCCGGCACCACACGGTGCCGGGCCTGAGTCGCGTCATTCGCCCTGCGGGGCCCCGCCAGTCGTCTCGCGGGAACCCTGTCGGCAGCCCCCGAATGACCCTGCGGGCCCGCAGCGGTCCACGGGCCTCACCGGGCGCGGTAGGGCTCAGGGTGCGGGCTACTGAACGGGGTTGCCCGGGGCGGGCATCCAGATGTCGGGGCCGAACGCGTCGTAGTGGATGTCCTGCGGGGCCACGCCGATCTCCAGTGCCTGTTCGCGCATGGCCTGCATGAAGGCCATCGGGCCACAGAGGAAGACGTGGGTCTCGGGCGTCACGCCGAGCTCGGCGAGGTTGACCTTGTCCGTCCTGTGGTCCGCGCCGGTCTCCTCGCGCAGGAACCACTCCGCGCGCGCGTTGGGCAGGGCCTCGATGGCCTGCTTCACGGGCTCGAGCCGCGCCACCGTGCTGAAGGACTTGTCCGCGTGGACGGCGAGGATGGAGCGGGAGTCCTCGGCCCGCTTGAGGGAGCACAGCGCGGCGGAGGTCACCGTGATGCCGATGCCCGCGGTGATGAAGGCGAGCGGCCGGCCGTCGTCGCTGGGGAGGGCGTTGAGGCCGAAGGGCGGGGAGACCTCGATGACGTCTCCCACCGCGAGGCGCGAGTGCATGACGGGGGAGATCTCCCCGTCCTGATCCCGCTTCACGGTGATGACGCGCTTCTCCGTGGACTCCGGGCTGCACGAGAGCGAGAACTGGCGGGCCTGGAGGAGGCCGTCCTCCGTGGTGAGGCGCACCGAGACGTACTGGCCGGGGCGGCCGGGGGTGGCCACGGAGTCGTCGGCGGGCTCGAGGCGGAATGTCTTGACGCTCTCGGTCTCCTCGGTGATCTCGGCGATGCGCCATGGGGTGTAGCCGACGTCCGCGGAGAGGCCCTCGTAGAGCCCCTTCTCCATCTTGATGAGGGCGTCGGCCATGAGCCAGTACACCTCGTCCCACGCCGCGGCGACCTCGGGCGTCACGGCGTCGCCGAGGACCTCGACGATCGCGGCGAAGAGGTGCTCATGCACCGTGGGGTACTCGTCCGCCCGGACGTTGAGGGAGGTGTGCTTGTGGGCGATCCGCGCGAGGAGCTCTTCCGGCATGGTGTCCGGGTTCTCGAGCAGCCAGGTCGCGAAGCGCGCGATGCTCCCGGCCAGGGCCTGCGGCTGCGTGCCGTTCTTCTGGTTGGCCCGGGAGAACGTGCCCTCAAGGAGATCGGGGCGTGCGGCGAACATCTTTCCGTAGAACACGGGGGTGATGTCCTCGATGTGGGCTGCGATGACGGGCAGTGTGGCCTCGATGACGGGGCGGCTGGTGGCCGAGAGCATGGGAACTCCTTTCGTTGCATGTTGGATGCAAGATTCATTGTAGTCTCATTTCTACGGCGTGTAGAAACGTGTTTCAGTGGGCCCGCGGGAGGCGCTGCGGAGCGCCTGGCTCCCTTCTGGTTCCGGGAGGGCAGGCCCCTTCGCCTCCTCGTCGGGAGGCTCTGGGAGAGGACGACGACGCCCAGCCGCCGGCTGCGAGCCTACGCGTGCTCCGGAAACGCCTCGCTCATCGTGACGAAGCGGGCGCCTGACGCCTTCAGGGCGGGGATCGCCGCGGTGAAGCCCCCCGCAGTCCCGCCCCCGGGCCGGTTCATGTGCGCAATGAGCACGCTGCCCGCAGGCGCCATGACGACCGTCTCGGCGACCTGGGCCGGGGTGAACGTGGCCCCGGCGTCGGCATTGACGGAGAAGGACGCGAGCGGCAGGCGCGCGGCCAGAGCCAGGCGAGAGCACACTTCGTCCGCGAACGCCGTCCCGGGCCGCATGAAGCGCGGGCGAACGCCGAAGCCCGCGAGGACGCGGGCGGCGCCCGTGATCTCGTCCCAGGCCTCGGCAGCAGAGGCCGTCCCCGTGATCCCGTAGGCCGCGCGGGCGCTCGTGGACAGCGGGACGTGGCGGGTCCCGTGGACGGCCAGCTCGAACAAGGGGTCCTCGGCGAGCTCGCGGACGAGGCCCTCGTGCCGCCCGATCCACCGCTCGTTGAGGAACAGGGTGGCCTTGACCCCCTCGCGCCGCAGCATCGCGATGAGTTTGTGGTCCACCCCGAGGACGTCCCCGCCGCACGCGTCGAAGGTCAGGGCACGCTCACGGCCCGTTGCGGGGGTGAAGCGGGCCAGACTGCCGGGCGGCTCCGTGCTCCAGTGCCTGCCGGCGGTGCTTCCGGCCGCCGCGAGGGCCTTCCGGCGGGCCTCGGCACCCCAGGCGCCCTCGGGAGAGGCTGGATCGGGGGCGCCCGAGGTGCCCTCGCCGTTCGCGGACGGGCCTCCGGAGGGGCTTGGACCTGCCCCGGGCCCGGCGGAGGTGCGGCCGTCGGCTGGGCTGCCTGAAGGATTCGGCTGGGGGCCGCGCGGGTCGTCGTCGCTCCCCTCCGCACAGCCCGCCACCAGCAGGGGGAGGGTGCCGAAAGCGGCGAGCGCCGTGCGGCGACTGTGGTGCCCCCGTGCGAGCGGCGGCCGCTTCACGCTTCCCTCCGCGGAGCGCGAGTGTCCCTCCGCAGAGCGCGAGGGCTCCTTGGGCGGCCCGGAGGACCGCAAAGTCAGTGCGCCGGTGGGTGTTGCGCGCTCCGGTGACGTCATGACGGTGCCCTTCTACATCCTTGACTGCTGCTGGTCGAGATCCCCGGCGGCAGACGGCTCGGCCTGGGTGGGCTCGGCCTGGGCCGGTTCGGCCGCGGGAGGGATCGGGGGGATGGGGATGAGGGTCTTGGAGGCGGGGGAGAGGGAGGTGATGACGACGTCGTCCAGCGCGCGGTAGAACTCCTCCCGCGCCCGGTTGAGCACGTGCTGGAGACCGCATCGGCCGAGGAGCGGGCACGCCGGTCGGCCCGGCTCGCAGCACGCCGCCACGTTGGGCCGCTCGTCGAGATCGCGCAGAAGGCGGCCCACGGTCGTGGTCCGGCCCGCCGGCGAGAGGGATGCGCCGCCGTTGCGCCCGCGCTGCACGTCGAGCAGGCCCAGCTCCCGCAGACGGATGACGGCCTTGCTCACGTGGTTGTACGGCAGCCCGACCCGCTCCGCGAGCTGCCGCCCGGTCTGCGGCTCGTGCTCGCCCAGCGCCAGCACGATGCGCAGGCACAAGTCCGAGAAGACGTTGAGTCTCATCGTGCTCCTTTGCAACCGTGAGGCGGGCGGGGTTGGGAAGATGACGACGGCGCCCCGGTGAGCGGGACGCCGTCGTGCAGATCAAAACCCGGGTGCGGAGGGAACGGGCACCCGGGGCTGGGGCCTAAGCCCGGACGATCTCGAGGACGCGGTCCCGGACTGGGGCAAACGTTGCCTCGTCCACGCCTTCCCCGTTGAACCGGAGGAACGGCTCGGTGTTGGAGGGGCGGAGGTTGACCCACCAGGAGCCGTCGGCGGCCGTGAAGGTCGTGCCGTCGAGCTCGTCCATGGTCACGGCCACGCCGTTGTACTCCGGCGTGAGCTCGGCCTTGACGCGGGCCACGGCCCCGGCCTTGTCCTCGACCTTCGAGTTGATCTCACCGGAGGAGAAGTAGGGCTCGTACTCAGCGCCGAGCTCGGACAGCGGGCCGTCCTGCTCGCCGAGAGCCGCGAGGACGTGCATTGCCGCGAGCATGCCCGTGTCCGCGTTGTAGAAGTCGCGGAAGTAGTAGTGCGCCGAGTGCTCGCCGCCGAACACCGCGTTCTCCGCGGCCATCTGGGCCTTGATGAACGAGTGCCCCACGCGGGTGCGGACGGCGCGGCCGCCGTCGTGCTCGATGAGCTCAGGCACGGCGCGCGAGGTGATGAGGTTGTGGATGACCACGGGGGTCTCCTCGCCGGCGGCCTTGGCGCGGGCGATCTCACGGCGCGCGACCATGGCGGTGACGGCCGAGGGGGAGACCGGCTCGCCCTTCTCGTCGATGACGAAGCAGCGGTCCGCGTCGCCGTCGAACGCAATGCCGATGTCCGCACCGTGCTCGACGACAGCCTTCTGAAGGTCCCGGAGGTTCTCGGACTCCAGCGGGTTGGCGGGGTGGTTCGGGAACGTGCCGTCGAGCTCGAAGTAGAGCGGCTCGATCGTCAGGGGCAGAGCCGGGAGGATCGTGTCCCCGAGGACGGCTGGCGTGGTCAAGCCGGCCATGCCGTTGCCCGCGTCCACGACGACCTTGAGGGGGCGGCTGCCGGAGAGGTCCACGAGGCTGCGGAGGAACTCGGCGTACCCCTTGAGGATGTCCTCCTCCTGCTCGGTGCCCTGCGTGTCTCCGGCCGGGATGCCGTCCGCAAGGTAGCGCTGGGCGAGGTCCCGGACGTCGAAGAGACCGGTCTCCGAGGAGATCGGCACCGCGCCGGCGAGCGACATCTTCATGCCGTTGTACTCGGCGGGGTTGTGGCTCGCCGTGAACGTGACGCCGGCGGCGTTCTCGACGCCGCAGGCGTAGTACAGCTCGTCAGTGGAAATGAGGCCGAGGTAGACCACGTTGGCACCGCGGGCGCGGGCACCCTTCCCGAACGCCTTGGCGAACTCGGGGGAGGAAGGGCGCATGTCACCGCCGATGAGCACGGTCTTGCCGGCGAGTTCCGCGACGTCGACGAACGCGGCGCCGACGGCCTCGACCGTCTCGGCCGTGATGGTGTCGCCGACGATGCCTCGGACGTCATAGGCCTTGAATGAGGATGAGAGATCGATAGTCACCGTTCCAGCTTAGCCGCCCAGGGGTTCCCGCGCGGGGGTGCGAAGGAGGCCGAGACGGTGTGGGCTCAACGTGTCCACCCCTCTTGCCATACTCGAGGCATGAGCACAGTCGATGAGCGCAGTTTTGACGGGCAGGGCCAGGGCTTGGACGGGCAGGGGCAGAACGCTGAGGGGCAGCGCCAGGGTGCTGGAGGCCAGGACCGGGATGGCGGAGGCCAGGACCCGGCCCGGCAGGAGGCCTTGGGCGTCCTGCGGGAACTGACGCGCGCCCCGGAGGCGGATTTCCACGAGGGGCAGTGGGAGGCCATCCGGGCGCTCGTGGTGGAGAAGCGGCGCGCCCTCGTCGTCCAGCGCACCGGCTGGGGCAAGTCCGCCGTCTACTTCGTGGCGTCCAAGCTGCTGCGCCGGGCTGGCGCGGGCCCGTCCATCATCATTTCGCCCCTGCTCGCGCTCATGCGGGACCAGATTGAGGCGGCGCGGCGGGCAGGGGTGGCGGCTGAGGCCATCAACTCCGCCAACTCCACCCAGTGGGGAGAGATCATGGGGCGTCTGCGCGCCGGGGAGATCGACGTCCTCCTGGTCTCACCCGAGCGCCTCAACAACCCCGGGTTCCGGGACGAGATCCTGCCTCAGCTCATGGCCACCACGGGCCTGCTTGTCATTGACGAGGCCCACTGCATCTCTGACTGGGGTCATGACTTCCGGCCTGACTACCGCCGTATCCGGGACGTCATCGCGCGGATGCCTGCGGGCGTGCCCGTGCTCGCGACGACCGCCACGGCCAACTCGCGCGTCGTCGCAGACATCGAGGAGCAGCTCGGCGTGGACAGCCTCGTGGACGGAACGGGCGGCGAGGTCTTCACGCTGCGTGGGCCGCTCGCTCGGGCGTCGCTCCGGCTGGGCGTCCTGAGGCTCGCGTCCCCCGAGGCGCGCCTGGCGTGGCTCGTGGACCACCTGGGGGACCTCCCCGGCTCGGGCATCATCTACACGCTCACGGTGTCCGCCGCCCAGGACATCACGGAGCTGCTCAAGCGCGCCGGCCACTCCGCGCTGACCTACACAGGCGGGACGGACCCGGAGGAGCGGGAAGCCGCGGAACGCGCCCTCAAGGCCAACGAGGTCAAGTGCCTTGTCGCCACGAGCGCCCTCGGGATGGGCTTCGACAAGCGAGACCTCGGGTTCGTGGTCCACGTGGGAGCCCCCAGCTCGCCGGTGGCCTACTACCAGCAGGTCGGCCGCGCCGGGCGCGGAACGGACCACGCAGACGTGCTCCTCCTGCCGGGGGCGGAGGACCGCGAAATCTGGCGGTACTTCGCCACGGCGTCCATGCCGGACGAGGCCCGGGCCACAGCCGTCTTGACTGCGCTTGCGGAGGGCGGGGTCCTCTCGCCGCCGGCGCTCGAGGCACGCGTCAACCTCCGCCGCTCGCCCCTGGAGCTCCTCCTCAAGGTGCTCGCCGTGGACGGCGCCGTCGAGCGCATCAGCGGCGGGTGGCGGGCCACGGGTCGGCCCTGGGAGTTTGACCGGGAGCGCTATGCGCGCATCGCGGAGGAGCGTGTGACCGAGCAGAACGCCATGCTGGAGTTCGAACAGACCAGTCAGTGCCGGATGCTCTACCTGACCAACCAGCTCGACGACCCGACGGGTCAGTCCTGCGGGAAGTGCGACAACTGCGCGGGCCCCTGGTACTCCACCACCATCAGTGAGGAGGCGAAGGCCCTCGCGGGCGGCGCCACCGCCCGCGTCGGTGTCCCCATCGCCCCGAGAGCTCAGTGGCCCCAGGGCATGGACCGCCTCGGGGTGCCGGTCAAGGGCAACATTCCGCCCGCGGAGCGCGCGCTTGAGGGCCGCGCCATTGCCCGATTCACAGACCTGGGCACCGGCCAGTCTCTGCGAGCCCTCCTCGCCCCGGACGCCCCGGACCAGGAGGCCCCAGCCGGCCTCGTGCAGGCGGGAATCAGGGTCCTCGCGGACTGGGGCTGGACCGAGCGCCCCGTGGCCGTGGCGTACGTCCCGTCTCGGCGGCGTCCCGTGCTCGTGGAGAGCTTCACTCGCGCCATCTCTGAGGCGGGGCGCCTTCCGTTCCTGGGCGCTCTCGAGACCCCGCACGGCGGCCCCTCCAGTCAGCCGGGTGGCAACAGCGCCTACCGCCTCGCGGACGTGTGGGGGCAGTTCGCGGTGCCTGAGGGGTGGGCCGCGGGTCTCGCTGAGCACCGGGGGCCCGTCCTGCTGATCGACGACCTCGTGGACTCCCGGTGGACCATGACCGTGGCCGCTCGCGAGTTGCGGCGTGCCGGGGCGGAGGCGGTTCTCCCGCTCGCCCTCGCCACGCCCGCCTAGCCCCTTCGACGCCTGTTTGGTCCCCGGCCGCCCCACGCCATCGCCGGATTAGGCGCAGGAAACCGCGAGGGCTCCGACGCTCAACTTGTCGGTGCCGATCACGTCCGTCGGTGCCGTCGTGCTGGGCGCGTCGTGGACATGACTCGTTCGGTCATAGGGGCCCGTGTTCGTCGCCTTCCAGAACGTGAAGGTCATGGGGAACGTCCCCGTTGACGGGGCTGTCCAGGTAAAGGACCATGACGTCGTGCCCGCAGGGAGGGAGGTGCGGCCCTCCGCGGTGACCGCGCCAGTTCCCACGGTCCTGTACGCACTGCTCGTGGGGAAGTACTGGCTGGAAGAGTACGGGATCAAGCGAGTCGAGGCCTTGAAGACAGTGGTCCCGTCGATGTCAATGTCCAGCCGCTGCTCCATGGCGTTCTGCGGATCGCCGTTGGCGTAGCCCACGGTGAGCGGGAAAGTGAACGTCAGTGCCTGGCCCGCTACTGCTTCAACCGCGGGATAGGTGACGCTGTAGGACAGAGAGTCGAGGTGGTAGGCGCTGAAAGCTCGGTATGCCGGATCGGCACCGCTGTCCCAAGACCCGTATGAGGCACCCTCGCCATAATTTTGGATGTAATACGCGCCCGAGGGTCCAGGTGTATGGCTGCCTGAAATCTCAGTGATCTGCGCCCAGTCCGAAGTAAAGGAAATGGACTGTCCGCAGAGCGGAGAGCTTGTAATGGGGCTCGCAGCGGCGCCTGGTGCGGCGGCGATGGCGACGACGGCGGGGGCCGTCCAGGCCGCGTACTGGGCAACGCGGCGACGGGTGATGGGGGCAGCCATGGCAGGCCTTTCAAAAAAACGGGGGAAAACCGTGCGTGGGAATGATTTGGAATATCATCAGCCCCCTAACCCGCCTTGTCAAGAGTGAGCCGAAGCGTGGGCCAAGCCCATCCCGGCCCCGCCTCAGATGTCCCGCGAACGCTGCTCCAGCGCCGGCGCCCCGTACGGGTACTCCGTCAGCGCAGGCTTCGAGACCTGGTTCAGAGCATCGATGTCGTCCGCGGTCAGCTCCACCGAGACCGCGCCGAGGTTGTCCTCGAGCTGCTCCATCGTCCGGGCGCCCAGGAGCACGCTCGTGATCCCGGGCTGCGCGGCGGTCCAAGCGAGGGCGGCCTGCGGCACGGTGCAGCCGTGGGCCGAGGCAATCCGCTCCAGCTCGCCCAGCACGGCCCACGTGCGCGGGTCCTCGTTCCGCTCGTCCCACGAGGACTGCAGGTTCGCGGCCCGGCCTGCGAATCGCGAGTCGGAACTCGGCTCGTCATCCTTGCGGTACTTGCCGGACAGCCACCCGCCGGCCAGCGGCGACCAGGGCAGAACGGCCATCCCGGCGTCGTCGGCCGCGTCCAGGATCTCCGACTCGATCTCCCGCACCAGAAGCGAGTACTGGGGCTGAATGCTCACCGGCTCGGCCCAGCCGTGCAGGCGCGCCTCATAGACCGTCTTGGTGATCTGCCAGCCCGTGAAGTTCGAGAGGCCGTAGGCGTGGATCCTGCCCGCGGCCATGGCGTCGTTGAGGAAGCGCAGCGCCTCGGTGATGGGCGTGCGCGGGTCCCAGGCGTGCAGCTGGAAGAGGTCAATGGAGTCGACGCCGAGCCGTCGCAGCGAGCCCTCCAGCGAGTCGTGGAGGAACTTCCGGCCGTAGCCGCGCTGGTTCACGCCGTCCCGCTCGCCCGTGCCGAACCGGGCCTTGGACGCGAGAACCACGTCCGGGGCGGCGTCGGGGCGCGCAGCCAGCCAGCGGCCCACGATCTCCTCGCTGGCCCCCAGGTTGTAGATGTCGGCCGTGTCGATGACGTTGCCGCCGGCCTCCACGTACCTGTCCATCATGGCGAAGGCCGTGGCCTCATCGGTGGCCCCTCCGAACGTCATCGTGCCGAGCGCGTATTCCGAGGCGGCGAGACCGGTGGGGCCGAGCATGTTCATCTTCATAGGCGACACTCTGCCAGGCCCGATAACCTTGGGCCATGGACTATCTCTGGTGGATCTTCGTCGCCGTGGCCGTCGCGGGCCTCGTGTTCATGCTCGTTCGCCGTGGTCGGGGCGCCGTCGCGCAGGGCATCGAGGACTCGGCCTCGCCCGATTTCGCGCGGGAGGCGAGCGCCAAGCTGGACGCGGACGCGCACCGGCAGGTCTACGCGTGCATCGCGCAGGGCCGCCAGCGGGAGGCCGTCGAGACCTACCAGAAGGCCACGAAGGCCACGCTCTTCGAGTCCACGGTGGCCGTCGCCGCGCTCGCCAAGCACCCCCAGCAGCATCAGGGCCCGGCGGCCCCGTGGGCGGACGGAGCCTTCAGCTCCGAGCCTCTGGGGGATCCGTTCACGGACGGTCGCCTTGACGGCCTGGAGGGCTTCGGCAAGGGCGACGACGACGCGCCTCGCGGCCGCTGAGTGCCTGACGTTTCGGGGACCGGGCCTGAGGAGTCCTTCCTCGCGGCCTACAACCCTGCTGACCACCCTCCTTTCGCCGTCACTGCCGACCTCGCGCTGCTCGCCGTCGAGCGGGGCGAGCTTTTCGTGCTGACGCGCCGCCGCGCCTCGCACCCGTTTGAGGGGCGCCTCGGGCTTCCGAGCGGCTTCCTCGGGGAGACCGAGTCTGCGGGCGAGGCCGCGGAGCGCATCGCCCGGGAGAAGACGGGCCTCGGCACCAGCGTGGCCGTGGAGCAGCTCAAGACGTACACGGCCCCGGACCGGGATCCCCGCATGCGCGTCGTGTCCGTGGCGCATGTGGGCATCGCCGCGACGATGAACGCGCGCCTGCCGAAGGTCGTCGCGGACGGGCAGACCCAGTGGACGCGGTGCGCGGACCTCAAGGGGGCCGAGATGGCGTTCGACCACGCCGAGATTCTGGAGGACGCGATCGAGCGCATCGCCTCCCGCATGGAGTTCACGCTTGTTGCGGCGCGGTTTCTTCCGGAGGCGTTCACGCTGTCCCAGATCCGCATGGTCTATGCGGCTGTGTGGGGCGTGGACTTGGATCCGGGCAACTTTCAGCGCAAGATCCTCGCCTCGGGGACGCTCGAGGAGACGGGGGAGCGGTACCTCGCATCGGGCGGGCGCGGGGCCCCGGCGAAGGTGTACCGGCCGCGTGTCACGGGGGATCCGCTGCGCCCGGCGTTCCTCAGCCCACCGTTGCGCCGCGCCTGACGCGCCTGGCACCTCCCGCCACCCACCATCCCGTTGCGGGGTGAGGTTCGCACGTTGGGGCGCGGTTTTCGGGGCGAAAGTCGCCACGGAACGGGAGGGGGACAGGGCAAACGAAAGCCGGGCCCCCGTCACGATGACGGGAGCCCGGCTGTTCGGCGGAGACGGGGGGATTTGAACCCCCGGTCCAAGTTTCCCCGGACCCTTCATTAGCAGTGAAGTCCATTCGGCCGCTCTGGCACGTCTCCATCCGTTGAGCCGCTCCGAGGAGGGATCAACTCATCCAGAGTACCGACTAGCGGGGGTGTGAGCAACATGCCGCCCGCCAAGGGGCCGCGATATCCTGAAGGCTATGACCCATCCTGCCGCCGCCGAAGACCATGTCAGCCCCAGTGCGCCCGTGAGGGTCGCGGTGGTCGGGGGCGGTCCGCGGGGGATCTCGGCGGTGGAGCGCATCGTCTCGCGGGCGGCGGCGTCCGGCCGCGGGTGCGAGATCACGGTCTACGAGACGTTCGAGCTGGGGTCCGGCCGCGTGTGGCGCCGGGACCAGTCCTCGCAGTTCCTCATGAACACCCCGGTCGCGTTCCCCACGGCCGTGCCCTCGGATGCCACGGTGGAGGACGCCCGCTCGCTGGGCCTGGACACCCCGCGCTCCGTCCTGGGCGGCCTGACGTTCAATCGCTTCCGAGCCTCGTGGCGGGACGTCGTGGCGGCGCTGCCGGGGTTCGGGCTGACCGAGGCCGAGCAGCGGGAGCTCGATTCCCTCACCCCCACCGACTACCCCCGCCGCGCCGTCTATGGCGCGTACCTCGAGTGCGTCGCGGCGTCCCTGCGCGCGGCCCTGCCTGCGGGCGTCACCCTTGAGCACGTCCGCGCCGCGGTGGAGCGCGTCTGGCCGGACGCGCCTCACGCCGGCCCCTTCCGTCTGCGGGCGGGCGGGGAGGATCGGGTGCACGACGCCGTCATTCTTGCGCTCGGCCACGTGGACGCAGAGCTGAACCCGGGACAGGCCAAGGCCCTCGCCCGGGCGGGGGAGCGGTACTTCCCGCCGGGCATCCCGTGCGATATCGACTGGTCCCGGATCCCCGCGGGTGAGGGCGTCGTCATTCGCGGCATGGGCCTGAACTTCTTTGATGTCGTCTCGGAGCTGACGCAGGGCCGCGGCGGGTCTTTCAGCACGCTGGAGGACGGGCAGCTCGAGTACTCGCGCAGTGGCCGGGAGCCTCGCGTCGTCGCGCTCTCCCGCCGGGGGCTGCCGTACGCGGCCAAGCCGGACTTCGTGCCCGGGGAGGAGCCCCGTGAGGGGGCGTTCGCCACGGTGGAGCGCTTCGAGGCCCTGCTGGCGGAGGGCCCGCGGGACTTCGATTCCGAGATCTGGCCGCTCATTCGGGCCGACGCGGACCTCGCTTACTGGGCGGTAGCGGCGCCCGAGGCGGCAGGCGAGCTGGAGGCGATCCGCGAGGAGGCCCGCGGCGGTGGCAGCCCGGAGTCCGCGTTGGCTCGCCTCGGCGCGTTTGTCGACGGCCGCCCGGAGGAGGAGCGGCTCGATCTCGAGAAGGAGGCTCGGCTTCTCGTCGGGCGCTCCTTCTCAAGCCCGGAGGAGCACAGGCTCGCCGTCCTTGAGGCCGTGGAGATGGACGCCCGCACGGCGATGAACCCCGCTGGATCGCCGCGTCAGCACGCGGTCTTCGCCCTCAACCAGGCCCGGTGGGCGCTCAAGGGATTCGTGGCCCGCGGGATTCTCACGGAGGAGTCGCGGCACCGTCGGCTGCGCGGATGGTTCGAGCCGCTGGTCGAGGGGCTGGCCTCGGGCCCGCCCTCGCGGCGCATCGCCGAGTTTGCGGCCCTCGTGCGTGCGGGCGTGGTCGAGGTGGCCGGCCCGAGCCCCGTCGTCGTCACGGACACGGCCACGGGCCGGTTCCGGGTGACGTCGCCGTGGGTGGAGGGTCAGAAGCTCGAAGGGTCGTGGCTTGTGGAGGCCATGATGCCTGTCAACGCCGTGGCCGCGCTGGCGTCTCCGCTGGTCAAGGCGCTGGGGGAGGAGGGCCTGGCCCGGCCGCACCGGCTCATCGTGGACGGCGTCGAGTACTCCGGCACCGGCTTTGCGGTGACGGGCACGGACCGGGTCATGCTCGGCTCCGGGGGGACGCCCACGCCGGGGCTGCACTGCCTTGGCCTCCAGCTGTCCTCCCTTGAGTGGGGGACGGCGATCGCGGCGGAATCGGACGGCGCCTGGCTCGGCTCGGCCCTGACCATCGCGGATGCAGACGCCATCGCGGACTCTGTCCTGCGGCGCGGCCCTCAGGACTGACTCCGGCCCTAGAGCGGAAGCCGGCCCTCAGGACTGACTCCGGCCCTGGGATTGACGCCGTGTCCGGGACCGCCCGGTTTGGGGCCACCCGCCCTCAGCCGAGGTCGAGGCGTGCGCCGAGCTCCTCGAGGAGCCGCGCGGCCTCCCGCATGCTGGTCTCGGCGTCCGGGGCGATATCCGCGAGGGCATAGACGGCCGTGAACCCGTGCCCGTCCGGGCCGAGCTCGTTGAGGCCGCACACCGCGGTGACCGGCACACCAAGGGACGCCGCGAGGTCGAGGACGCCGCTCGGTGCCTTGCCCTGGAGCGACTGCTCGTCGAGACGCCCTTCGCCCGTGATGACGAGGTCCGCGCGGGCCATGGCCTCCCGTGCGCCGAGCGCCTCAAGGACGATCTCGATGCCGGGGCGGAACTGCGCGCCGAGCGCGGCGAGGGCCGCGTAGCCGATGCCCCCGGCGGCGCCTGCCCCTGGCCGGTCCATGGCGTTCGGGTCGAGGAGCTCGCCGAGGCGAGCGAGCCCGGCGTCGAGCGTCTCGACGTCCGCCTCGCTCGCGCCCTTCTGAGGCCCGTAGACCGCCGCCGCGCCGCTTGGCCCCGTGAGGGGGTTCGTGACGTCGGAGGCGAGGACGACGTCTGCGTCCGCGAGACGGGGGTCGAGTCCGGACAGGTCCACCGCCGCGAGGCCGCCGAGCACGCCGCCGCCTGGCCCGAGGTCTCTGCCGGCAGAGTCGAGTAGACGCGCCCCAAGGGCTTGGAGCATCCCGGCGCCGCCGTCGGTCGTCGCGCTCCCGCCCAGCCCGAGGATGATCCGCTGCGCGCCCGCGTCGAGGGAGGCCCGGATCGCGTCCCCCACGCCGCGGCTCGTGGCGCCGAGGGGGTCCAGCGGCCGCTCGCCCATCATGACCAGGCCGGAGGTCCGTGCTGTCTCGACGACGGCGGTGGTGCCGTCCACCGCGATCACGCTCTCGACCTCGTCGCCGCGCGGGCCGGTCACCGTGACGTCGACGGCCCGATATCCGCGGGCCAGGAAGACGTCGAGCGTGCCGTCGCCCCCGTCGGCCACGGGCATGTCCTCGATGCCCAGATCGGGGTCCCGGGAGAGCAGGCCGCGGCGCAGCGCGGCCGTGGCCTCCTCTGCGGTGAGGGAGCCCTTGAACTTGTCGAGGCAGAGAAGGATGCGCCGTGGCGTCATGACATGCTCCTGGTGTGCTCGGTGTCGTCGGGGCCGTGAAGCGAGGTGAGTCCGCGGACCACCCGGCGGATGGCCGGCGGCAGGTCGGAGGCGCCGAACGGGCCGGAGTCCGCGGCGGTGCGCCCCGCCCGCCCGTGGATCCACGCCCCGGCGGCGGCGACGTCCAGGGGCCCGGCCTCGCTCGTGGCCGCGAGGGCGCCGATGACGCCCGCGAGGAGGTCGCCGGTTCCGGCAGTCGCGAGCCACGGGTGGCCGGCACGGACGGGGACGCGGGTTCCGTCAGGGGAGGCCACGACGGTGGTGCGCCCCTTGAGGAGGACCGTGCAGCCGAGGTCTTCTGACATGCGCGCGGCCCAGTCGGCCGGCTCGGCCTCGACGCGCTCGCGGGACACCTCGGCCCCGGCGGCGGAGGCCAGGCGGGCAAGCTCGCCCGCGTGCGGCGTGAGGATGGCCCGCTCGCCCAGCCGCTCCCCGAGGCGGAGGGCCCGGACCGCGCCGAGCGCGCCCGCATCCACCACGAGCACCCCGCCGCGCGAGCGAAGGTCTGAGGAGAGGCGGTCGAGTTCGGCGGCCGCGTCGTCGTCCTCCTCCATGCCGGAGCCGATCACCCACGCCTGACAGTGTCCGGGCGCCCCCTCGCGGGGCTCAACGACGGCCTCGGGGCGGGAGGCGAGGACAAGGTGCGCCACGGACTCCGGCCCCCGATACCGGACCATGCCCACGCCAGCGGCGAGGGCCGCGCGGACTCCGAGGACGGCCGCTCCCGGGTAGCGGGCCGTTCCGGTGGAGAGGCCGACGACGCCGCGGGAGTACTTGTGCGCGTCCGGCGCGGGTCGGGGGACAGCGTGAGCCGCATCTGAGGCGGAGAACATCATTGGTCACTCCTCGGTGTGGGGAGACGCGTGGGGCTGCGTCAGCGTGACTATCCTACGATTCGCGGCGCCCGGGAAGTCTCAGAAGGAGGGCCGTGAGGACGAGGCCTGCCACGAGCACCCAGGCGCGCAGGACAAGGCCCACGGGCCCCAGAAGCGCTTGGGACACGGGTCCCACGGCGAGGTCGAGGAGGGGGCCCTCGAAGTCCGCAGCGGCGAGGACCACGCCGAGGTACGCCACGGCGCAGACGATCCGGCTGCCCACCCCGCCGCGCACCGCCACAACGACGAGGAGCGGCAGCAGGTACGTCCAGTGGTGAACCCACGTCAGCGGCGAGGCGAGCGTGGTGCCCACCCCCACCGCGAGCGCGCCGAGCACGGCCTCGCCCCGGCGTGCCAGGCGGACCGCCGCCCAGAGGCAGGCGCCGACAAGGAGCACCATGACGGCCTTGCCCACGGTCGCGAGGTCCGGAGAGATGGACGCGAAGACGCCCTGGACGGACTTGTTGACGGACGTTGCGAAGACGTTGTTGAGGTCCACCCGGGAGGAGAGCTCCCAGAATGTCGTCGTCGCGAAGACGATGCTGGAGCGCGGGAAGAGCACAAACCCGGCGAGGAAGCAGGCGGCGCACGCGAGGGAGGCGTTCCGGGCCTCGCGCCAGCGCCCCAGAAGGAGCAGGAAGATGATGAAGAGGCCGGGGGTCAGCTTGATGGCCGTGGCGATGCCGATGAGCACGCCTCCCGGGTAGCGGCGCCGGGGAGCGCCCTGCGTTCCGCCCGCCGCGGTGCCCTGCGTTCCGTCCTCCACAGTGCCCTCCACGGCAGGATCACGGCTCTCGCGCCACACGCGGGCCATGAGCCACACGTCCACCAGGCAAGCGAGTGTGAGGAACGCGTTGACCTGCCCGAACATCAGGTGATGCGCCAGGATCTGCGTGGGCAGGAGCGCCAGGAGCGTCAGCGGGAGGCGCCACCAGACGTCGAGGATGCGGGGGACGACGACGGCGATGGCCGCCCCGATGGCCGCCGTGGTGCCGATGGACCATAGCCCGTAGGCGAACCACCAGGGGCCGAGGGCCGTCGGCAGAAGGGCGAGCAGCGCGAAGGGCGTGTAGTTGTACGGCAGGCCGCGCTCGTCGAGCCCGGGGCCGGTCACCCAGCGCGTGTAGACGTCCTCCCCGCGCAGCCCCGTCTCCACGGCGTAGCGGTAGGCGAAGAAGTCCACGGACCAGACGCGCAGGCCCATGGCCTCGAGGATGAGGAGGAATGCGGGGACCGCGAGGGCGCAGAAGGCGAGGCTCGCGATGACGGCCGGGCGGCGCGCCGGAGTGAGGATGGAGGACGGGCCTCGCCACCGGGACAGACGCCCCGGGCGAGACCCGCCTCCGCGCGCGGAAGGTAAGGGATTTGAACCCTTGGCACGGGGTGACCGCGCACTGGTTTTCAAGACCAGCTCCTTAGGCCGCTCGGACAACCTTCCTCAGCTACCCATTATCTCACATGGGGCCTTCGGGCGTAGCCTGGCCACATGCGTGCTGTCATTGCCTCTGAACCGGGAGGGCCCGAGGTCCTCCGTGTCGTCGAACGCCCCGAGCCCAGCCCCGCCGAGGGCCAGCTCCTCATCGAGACCACGGCCGCGGGCGTGAACCGGGCGGACGTCCAGCAGCGCCTCGGGGTCTATCCGCCGCCGCCCGGTGAGACGGACGTCCTGGGCCTCGAGGTCTCGGGCCGCGTCGTCGGCGGAGACCGGGACGGTGAGCAGGTTGTCGCGCTCCTGGCCTCCGGTGGGTACGCCGAGCGCGTCGCCGTGGACGCGGGCCTCGTGCTGCCCGTGCCGGCGGGAATCGACCCGGTGGATGCAGCCGGCCTGCCTGAGGTCGCGGCGACCGTCCACTCCAACCTCGGCCTCGAGGCGGGGCTGCGCTCTGGCGAGACGGTCCTCATTCACGGCGGCGCCGGGGGCATCGGCTCGTTCGCCATCCAGTACGCGGCCGCGCTCGGGGCGCGGGTCATCACGACGGCCGGCGGCCCGGAGAAGGCGGACTACTGCCGGGAGCTCGGGGCGGACGTCGTCGTGGACCACCGCAGCGAGGACTTCGTCGAGCGGGTCAAGGAGGAGGCCGGCGGGGCCGACGTCGTCCTCGACGTCGTCGGCGCCGCATACCTGCCGCGCAATCTGGCGGCGCTCGCGACCGGTGGCCGCGTCGTCGTCATTGGACTCCAGAAGGGGCGCACAGGCGAGCTGGATCTCGCGACCCTCATGGGCAAGAGGGCCCGGATCATTGGCACGACCCTGCGGTCCCGCCCGCTCGAGGAGAAGCGCACCATCATGGCGGGTGTCCGCGAGCGCGTGTGGCCGCTCATCGAGTCGGGGGCGATCCGCGTGACGACGGACCGCGTCTTCCCGCTCGACGAGGCAGCCGCGGCTCACGCTCGCCTCGACGAGGGAGTGCACCGGGGGAAGGTCCTCTTGCGCGCCTGACGCGGAGCGCGCCCGCTCTGATGCCGACGACGGCGGCTGGCGCCGGGTGGGCCACCGTCCGCGCATCCGTGGCAAACTTGTGAGTGGCGTCACCGCTTGTCGGCGCCCCTGGCCGCGCGCTGGACCGGCTCTCACTCGCGTCCGCGCCGCTGGGCCGGGTCCTCTCCACCCCAGCGAGGTTTCCGTGAGCACAGCTGTCCCACCCCCGAAGCCCTCGGCCTCCGCGGGCCTTGCCACCCTGCCGCCTGCAGGTCTGGACGAAGACGTCATCCAGGCCGAGCGCCGGCGAATGTCCCCGCTGCAGATTGCCGCCTGGGTGGGCGTCGGCCTCCTCGGCGCTGTGGCGTGGAGCGTCCTGGCGCTGTCCCGCGGGGAGAGCATCAATGCCATCTGGTTCGTGTTCGCGGCCGTGGCCAGCTACCTCATCGCCTACCGCTTCTATGCGACGTTCATCGAGTCCCGCCTGCTGCGGGCGGATGACAAGCGCGCCACCCCGGCCGAGTACCGGGCGGACGGCAAGGACTTCGCGGCCACGGATCGGCGCGTCCTCTTCGGCCACCACTTCGCGGCCATCGCCGGCGCGGGGCCGCTCGTGGGCCCGGTCCTCGCCGCGCAGCTCGGCTACCTGCCGGGCACCATCTGGATCATCGTCGGCGCGATCTTCGCCGGGTGCGTCCAGGACTACGTGGTCCTCTTCTTCTCCATGCGCCGGGGCGGGCGCTCCATGGGCCAGATGGCCCGTGACGAGCTGGGGCCCATCGGCGGCACTGCGGCCATCATCGCGACGCTGACGATCATGGTCATCATCACCGCGATCCTCGCCCTCGTCGTCGTCAACGCCCTCGGCGAGTCCCCGTGGGGCGTCTTCTCGGTCTCGATGACCCTGCCCATCGCCCTCTTCATGGGGGTGTACCTGCGCTACATTCGGCCGGGCCGCGTCATGGAGATCTCCGTCATCGGGTTCGTCCTCCTCATGGCCGCGATCATCGCGGGCCGCTGGGTCGGGGAGTCCGCCTGGGGCGCCGAGTTCTTCCACTGGGACCGCACGACGATCGCCTGGGTCATCATCATCTACGGCTTCGTGGCGGCCGTGCTGCCCGTGTGGCTGCTCCTCGCCCCGCGCGACTACCTCTCGACGTTCATGAAGATCGGCACGATCGTCATGCTGGCCCTCGCCATCGTCCTCGTGCGCCCCGAGCTCCACGTCCCGGCGTTCTCGGAGTTCGCGAGCCGCTCTGACGGGCCGGTCGTCTCCGGCTCCCTGTTCCCGTTCCTCTTTGTGACCATCGCCTGCGGCGCGCTGTCCGGCTTCCACGCCCTCATCGCGTCCGGCACGACGCCGAAGATGGTGGAGAAGGAGCGGCAGACCCGGCTCATCGGCTACGGCGGCATGGCCATGGAGTCCTTCGTCGCCGTGATGGCGCTCGTCGCCGCGCTGTCCATCGACCGCGGCGTGTATTTCGCCATGAACACGTCCTCGGCCCTGACCCTCGGGACCGCGGAGGGCGCGTCGGCGTTCGTCAATGGCCTCGGCCTCGCCAACGTCAACCTCGCCCCGGAGACGCTGACGCAGCTAGCGCACAACGTGGGCGAGGAGTCGATCGTCTCCCGCACGGGCGGCGCGCCCACCCTGGCGGTCGGGCTGTCGCACATCATGCACCAGGTCGGCGGCGGCGTGGCCATGATGGGCTTCTGGTACCACTTCGCCATCATGTTCGAGGCCCTCTTCATCCTCACCGCTGTCGACGCAGGCACCCGGGTGGCCCGGTTCATGCTCCAGGACTCGCTGGGCAACATCGCGCCGCGCTTCCGGGACCTCTCCTGGCGTCCAGGCGTGTGGATCTGCACGGCGATCATGGTCGCGGCCTGGGGCTCCGTCCTCATCATGGGCGTGACCGACCCGTTGGGCGGCATCAACACCCTGTTCCCGCTCTTCGGCATTGCCAACCAGCTCCTTGCGGCCATCGCGCTCGCGGTGTGCATGGGCATCGCGGCCCGGGCCGGGCGCGGCAAGTACCTGTGGATTCTCGCGGTGCCCCTCGCGTTCGTCACCGTCGTCACCGTGACGGCGAGCATCCAGAAGATCTTCTCTTCCAACCCCAAGGTGGGCTACTGGGCGCAGCACGAGCAGTTCAAGTCCGCGCTCGCGGCGGGCAAGACGAGCCTCGGAACGGCCAAGACACAGGCCGCCATGGAGGCCGTCGTCCGCAACACGGCCGTCCAGGGCACGCTGTCGGTGCTGTTCGTGGTCCTCGCGATCATCGTCATCATCGCCGCCGTCATCTCGACGCTGCGCTCGCTGCGCCGCGGTTCGCACTCGAGCACCGAGGACCCCTTCGTGCCCTCCGAGATCTACGCGCCGTCCGGCCTGCTGGCCACGCCCGCAGAGAAGGAGCTTGAGCGCCAGTGGGCCGAGCTCGGCGTCCAGCGTGCCCCGAGCCACCATGGGTGACGGGCAGGCGGCGGCGCCCCCGCGGCGGGGCGTCCGGGACGTCGCCGCGTCCGTGGCGCGCTTCGCCCGCGGAGTCATGGGGGCGGACGCATATGAGAAGTACGCGGCCCACCACGCCCGCCTCGAGGCCCGCGGCGAGTGCCCTGGGCGCCTCATGACCGAGCGCGAGTTCTGGCGGGACAAGACGGACCGGCAGGACCGCGAGCCCCAAGGCAGGTGCTGCTAGTGGCCTTCTTCGCGCAGGCCCGAGCCCGCCGCCGGGACGAGTCCGAGCTCGGCACGGGGCTGTGGCGGCGCGCCCACGACCGCTACATCCGCGGGCTCGACCGTTTCCACCAGATCCTCGAGCAGGGGCAGGACGAGGCTGCTTCGCGGCTCGTGCCCGCCGCAGACCTGCTCGCCGACGCACTCCCGCGCATCCGGGCGGTCTGCGTCGAGGCGCACCGGGCTGCCCCCGGCGTCGACCTCAATGTCCCCGGGGGGCGCTTCACGGAGGTTCACCGGCGCCTCTCCCGCGCAGGCAACGCGCTCGCCGCGAGCGCGGAGGCGGCGGCCATGACCCTCCTGGCTCCCGGAGGGGCCGACGACGGGGCCGCGGGCGTGGAGAACGTCGAGCGCCGGGCCCGTCAGGTTCTCGAGGAGATCGCCGCCGCTGAGGCCGCGCTGCGGGACGTTCGGTCACAGTGAAACTGTCCCGCAGGGGGTGACGAATCCGGGGCCCGGGTGTTGACTGTTCCCATGACCAACACCGTGAAGGACCTCAAATTCAGTGATTCCCGCTCCATCCCGCAGCTCGGCTTCGGCGTCTGGCAGGTGGAGGACGACGGCGCTGAGGCCGCCGTGACCAAGGCCCTCGAGGTGGGCTACCGCCACATCGACACCGCCAAGGTGTACGAGAACGAGGCGGGCGTCGGCCGCGCCGTTGCCGCCTCGTCCATTCCGCGCGAGGAGCTGTTCATCACGACCAAGCTCTGGAACGCGGACCAGGGGTACGAGGCCGCCATCGCCGCGCTGGAGGCCTCGCTTGAGCGCCTCGGCCTGGAGTACGTGGACCTCTACCTCATTCACTGGCTCCAGCCGAAGCAGGGCCTCTACGTGGAGACGTGGAAGGCGCTCATCGAGCTGCAGAAGCGCGGCCTGGTGAAGTCCATCGGCGTCTCGAACTTCACCGCGGACGCCCTGCGCGAGATCACCGATGTCACGGGTGTGGCCCCGGTCATCAACCAGGTTGAGACGCACCCGTACTTCAACCAGGCTGCGCTGCGCGAGGTTGAGCGGGACATGGGCATCCTCCACGAGTCCTGGTCCCCGCTGGGCCAGGGCAAGGAGCTCCTCGAGGACCCCGTGCTCGTGAAGATCGCCGAGCGCCTCGGCGCCACGGTGGCCCAGGTCGTCATTGCCTGGCATCTCCAGCTCGGCAACGTCGTCATCCCGAAGTCGGTCACCCCGTCCCGCATCGAGGAGAACTTCGCCGCCACGGGCGTGACTCTCACGGACGAGGACATGGACGCGATCAACGGCCTCGACAAGGGCGAGGACGGCCGGATCGGCCCGGACCCCGCGGTCTCCGACTTCGCGTAGTCCCGGCCCCGACGCCGGGCGCCGCACCTGATTTGCAGAGTGCGCCGCTCCTCCGCTAGAGTGGTGGCTGTTGTCCGGTTGGACAGCGTGCCTCCTTAGCTCAGATGGTAGAGCGTATCACTCGTAATGATAAGGTCGCCGGATCGATCCCGGCAGGGGGCTCCCAGAGAACGCCTCCTCCCCGTCAGGGGAGGGGGCGTTTTTCGTTTCCCCGGTCATGAGCCAGTGCCGGTCGACGCCTGTGGCCAAGGCCCACATGCTGATGGTGGCGCGGGATGGCTCGCGGTGTCCGTTCTCGGCTGCGCTGATCGTGGCGCGGGAGATGCCGGCGAGGTCGGCGAGCTCTCAGGCGGCAGGGGAGCTGTCTGAAGGGTGCTCAGGCCGCTCGCTGCGGCGTGATGCGCGGGGGCGTGTCTGGTCCCAGGCCCGGATGCGCTCGGGGAGCCACCCGCGTGCGGTCCCCACGAGGACGTCAGGCTCTGGAAGCTTGTAACGGCCCAGGGAGCTCGGGAGGACTCCCAAATAGGTTGCGACGTCGGTGCGGGACCAGTACTGAATCGGCTTAGACACTCGCGTCCCTTCTGGCGGGGGACCACAGGACTGCCCCTAGACACCCGAGGCCCACGAGCGAGATGGCCACACCGGCGGCGGGGTAGTTCGACCCGAGGGCCAGATAGGCGCCAAGAGCGGTGAGGGCGATGAGGTTGCAGACGAGGCTCTTTCTCATGGCGGTGTCGATGGCGCAACGGTCGCGGAGATGCTCCGAGGGGGTGCGTCTGAGGCTGCCGAGCGCCACCCCTCCTTTCTGTAGGGGAGCAGGCAAATGAGTGTGATTAATACTTATCACGATTGCGCGTTGCTCGGCAGGGTGATGAGGGATCGGCGTGCCCCTGCCTGGGCGCGCGTGCCGCTCCGGAGGGGGCGTTCGTCGTTTCCCGCCCCGAGTTCATGCGGCGGTCACCTTCCGTTCCCCGCCCGCGTCACATCGGGGCGCAAGGATGGGATTCAGCCCTTCTCGTCGTGAGGGTGCAGCGTTGCGAGAAGGGGGAGGCGCATGGGCCTGACCAGAGTAGACGGACCCCGCCGGTCCCGTGTGCCGCAGTTGGCGGTGCTCGACATGGCGGGCACCACGGTGGATGTGGCGGGCCTGCGCGAGGACAGCCTGTCCCGCGTCCTCGCATCCCACGGCACGGATCCGGAGTCCGCCGAGGGTCTCTCGCTCCGCGCCGCCTGGAACCGCACAGGCGGAGCCAGCACCTTCTCCGTCTTCCGCGAGCTCTTCGACGACGACCTCGAGGCCGCCCACCGCGCCAACCGCATGTTCGAGGCCACGTTTGACGCCCTGGTCCGCGAGCGCGGCGTCTGCCCCATGCCCGGCGCCAGTGAGGCCATCGGGATGCTCCGGGAGCAGGGGGTTCTCGTGTGCCTCGTGACCGGTTTCGGCCGCCACACCCAGAACACCATTCTCGAGTCCCTCGGCTGGATGGGCCTGGCGGACCTCAGCCTGTGCCCCTCGGACGCGGGGAGGGGGCGCCCCTTCCCCGATCTCGTCCTGACGGCGGTTCTCGCCCTTGATGTCGACGACGTCCGCGATGTCCTTGTCGTGGGTGATTCCGTCAACGACATGCTCACGGGAGTCCGCGCGGGGGCGAGGGACGTCGTGGGTGTCACGACCGGGGCCCACACGGCCGCGGAGCTCATCGCAGCCGGGGCCACGGACGTCGTCGACTCCGTGGGTGCCCTCCCTGTGCTTGAGAGGGCGCGGGGAGTCCGCGCCTGACGCCCCCGAGGGGCGGCTCTGCGCGCCCCCGAGTGAGCCGCGCCCCTGTGAGCGGTGCGGCCCGATGCCTACCGCCGGGGTGCGGCCGCTGCGGGGGCGCTGAGCAGGGCCATCATCATGGCCTCGATGGCCTGGGCGGCGGCGACGTTCGTCGTCACGAGCCGCCGCCGGGTCGCGTTGATGGTCTCCATGGCCTCGAGGGTGGACTCGGGCGGAGTCGCGGCCGCCGTGGCGGCGAGGGAGTCCGCGAGGTCGACGTTGACGAGGTTCGTGCCGCCCGTCTGGATGATGAGGAGGTCCCGGTACCAGGAGATGAGGTCGGTCAGGGCTCGGTCGTAGTAGTCGTTGCGGCTGCGCTTGCCTCGGCGCGCCTGCTCGTCCTCGAGCCGCTTGAACTGGGCGCGGAGGGCGGGAGGAATGGCGGCGTCGGACTCGAGACCGAGCTGCCGCCGCAGCTCCTCCTTCTCCCGCTCGTTCCGCACCGCCAGGGACGCCTCGGCCTCTGAGTCCGCGAGGGCCACGAGGTGGGCGGCGGCCTGCATGCCCGCGGACACGCTCGTCAGGCGGGATGGGAGCGTGACGATCTCGTGGCGCCGCGCGCGGGCATCCTGGTCCGAGGCCAGGCGGCGGGCGATCCCGATGTGGCTCTGCGCCGCGAGGGCGGCGCGCCGGGCGATCTCCGGCGCGAAGCCGTCCCGCTCGGTGAGGAGCCGGGCGACGTCCTCCGGGTCCGGCAGGCGCAGGCTCACGAGGCGGCAGCGGCTGCGGATGGTCACGAGCACGTCTCCCGGGCTCGGCGTGCAGAGGACCCAGATCGTGTGGGGCGGGGGCTCCTCGACGGCCTTCAAGAGGACGTTCGTGGTCCGCTCCGCCATGCGGTCTGCGTCCTCGATGACGATGACGCGGAAGCGCCCGGACGTGGGGCGGTCGTAGGCCCGGCGGACGATGTCCCGGGCCTCCTGGATCGTGATGACGGACTTGTCCGTGGCGATCCGCGTGATGTCCGGGTGGCTGCCGGCGGCCGCGAGCGTGCACGAGCGGCAGGTGCCGCACCCGCGAGGCTCGATCTCCGTGTGAGGGCAGTTGAGGGCTGCGGCGAACGCCAGCGCCGCGTTGGAGCGCCCCGAGCCCGGAGGGCCTGTGACAAGCCAGGCGTGGTGCGGGGTCGTCGAGGCCGCGGCCGCCATGAGGGGCTCGACCGCCCGCTCCTGGCCGATGAGATCCGCCCACACGCCCGTCAGCTCCACCCTTGCCGGCGCCGAGCCCGGGGCGCTCGCCGCGGCGCTGCTCGTCGAGGCCGCGCGGCTCGTCTCTGCCTCGCTCGGCGCCTGGGTGTGGCGGGTCATGCCCCCTCCCGCCCGTCCTCGCGAGCCTCGAGCAGGCGCTGCACGCGGGTTTGGATGCGCGCCTGCACCTCGCGCGGCGTGAGGGTTGCGTCGATGACCTCGTAGCGTTCGGGCGCGGCGGCAGCCAGGTCGAGGAAGGCTTGGCGCGGGCGCGCGTGGAACTCATCCGGCTCGGCCTCGAGGCGGTCCTCAGCCCCGCCCGCCGTGCGGCGCCGCCGCCCCTCGGCCGGGTCGATGTCCAGCAGGACCGTGAGGTCCGGCGTCAGCCCTTGCGTCGCGAAGGCGTTGATGGACAGCACCTCGTCCGCCGAGAGCTCTCGCCCAGCGGACTGGTAGGCCACGGAGGAGTCGACGAACCGGTCGCAGATGACTGTGCCGCCGGCCCGAAGGTGGGGGAGGATCCGCTGCTCCACGTGGGCCGCCCGCGCCGCCGCGTAGAGCAGCGCCTCGGTGCGGGCGTCGACCTCGCCCTGACCGTGCTCCAGGACGAGCGGGCGGATGCGCTCACCGATGTCCGTGCCGCCCGGCTCCCGCGTGGCGATGACCTCGTGGCCGAGGCTCGTCAGCCATGTCGCCAGCTCCGGGATCTGCGAGCTCTTGCCTGCGCCGTCACCGCCCTCCAGGACGATGAAGAGGCCGGCGCGTGCGGGGGCGTTCTGCGTGTCAGTCACATCCCCCAGCCTATTCGTCGCCAGTGGAATCCAGAAGGCGAGAGCGGCCCCTGTGGAGGACGCATCCTCAGATAGCCTGTCCCCATGTCGCTGCGCCCCGAAACCCGCGTCGTCTCCCTCGGCAGGCCGCCCCACGAGGAGGAGTCGTCCCTCAACCCGCCCATCGTCCTCACGTCGACGTTCGTCGGGCGCGGCGACGCCCGTGGGGTGCGCACCTACGGCCGGGACGCCAACCCGAGCTGGGACCCCTTCGAGGAGGCGCTCGCGGATCTCGAGGGCGCCGAGCAGCCCGCTGTGCTCTTCGCCTCGGGCCTCGCGGCCGTCTCGGCCGCGCTCTCCCTCGTTCCGCAGGGCGCCACGCTCGTCATGCTCCGCCACACCTACCTCGGCACTGTCGCGGTGGCCCGTGAGCTCGCCTCTCGCGGGCTGCTCACCCTGGAGCTCGTCGAGGCCGACGGCGGAGCTGGACTCGTCGAGCGCATCCGCCGCCCTGCCCCCGGGGGCCTCGTGGTGTGGCTCGAGTCCCCGACGAATCCCATGCTCGAGGTCACAGACCTCCCGCTCGTGCTGGCCGAGGCGCGGCGCAGCGGGGTCACGAGCATCGTCGACAACACCTTCGCCACCCCGCTGGGCCAGCGGCCCCTCCTGCTTGGCGCGGACGTCGTCGTCCATTCCGTCACGAAGTACCTGGCGGGGCACTCGGATGTGGTGCTCGGGGCCGCGGTGGCGTCAACGCCCGCGCTGCGGGAGAGGCTCGTGCAGCAGCGCCTCCTCGGCGGCGCGGTTGCAGGCTCGTTCGAGGCATGGCTCGCCCTGCGCGGTCTCCGCACCTTGGCCCTGCGGATCGAGCGCTCGCAGGAGAACGCCGCGGAGCTTGCGCGCCGGCTCGAGGCCCACCCCGCCGTGGCGTCGGTGCGGCACCCCTCTCTCCCAGCAGACCCGGGTCACGCGATCGCCGCCCGCACCATGGACGGGTTCGGGTCCATTCTGAGCATCCAGCTGCCGGGAGGCGCCGAGGAGGCGGACGCGTTCATCGCCTCCCTGCGGCTGTGGGTCAGCGCGACGAGCCTCGGAGGGGTGGAATCCACCCTGGAACGGCGCCGGCGCCACCCGGGAGAGTCTCCGTCCGTGCCGCCCGGACTCATCCGGCTCTCCGTCGGCATCGAGAGCGTCGACGACCTCTGGGAGGACCTGCGACGCTCCCTCGACACCCTGGCCCCGGCCTCCCCGGAGGGACCCAGGGACCCCGCGTAGACTTGGGGGCACTATGACTATCGGAACGCTCCTTGTCTGGATCCTGCAGCTGGTTCACACGGGCCTCGCGCTGTTCGCGGCCGTCGTCGCCGTGATGGCGGTGCTCGACTGCGCCCGCCGGGAGCCCCGCATGTTCGAGGCCATGGGCAAGCGCACCAAGGGCTTCTGGCTCGCCGTCACGGGCGTCTCCGCGCTCGTGTGCGTGCTGACCCTCTGGGGCGCCGTCAGTGCGTTCTTCGGCCCCTCCGGTGCGGCCGGTTTCGGGGGCATCAACATGTTCCAGATCATCGGCGTCACCGCGGCGGGCATCTACCTCGCCGACGTCAAGCGCGCCGTCTCCTAGCCCTTCCGTCGTCGCAGGCGTGCGCCCCGGGCCCCTGCTCGTCTGACTCCTCGCAAGGGCGTGCCTCCGCGGCCGTGCCGATCGCCAGGTGTCGGCCCTGGCTCAGCCCGCGAGGGGGCCGTCTGCCGGGCGCGCCACGGACCACGGCACGGTGAGCTCGCCGAGCCGCCACCGGGCCGGGCCGCCGAGGACCCGCCCGCCGTACGGTGCACGGCCCAGGGCCAGCCCCGCATCCGTGAGCGCCCGAGCCATGGCCGCCCACCGCTGGCGCGGCGAGAACGCACCATGGGCCGCGGCACGGTCCCACGCGCGATCAGCCTCCGCGAGGAGCCTGTGGACAGGCTCTCCCGGGACGTTGCGGTGAATGAGGGCCTTCGGCAGCCGCTCGGCGACGTCGCTCGGGCGGGACACAAGCCACGGGTTGACGGCAAGCGTCAGCGTGCGCGGCCCCTCCTGCCCGAGGCACACCCACGCTGCGGTGCGCCCCACCTCGTCACACGTGCCCTCGATGAGCACGCCCCCGGGATCGAGCCTCGCCGCCATCGTGGCCCAGATGCCCGGGACGTCCTTCTCCTCGTACTGGCGCAGCACGTTGAACGCCCGAACCACGCGCGGCGGCCGGGGCGTGGCGAGCTCGAATCCGCCGAGCTCAAAGCTCAGCCCCGGCTCCTCGACGGCCCGCGCCAGGGCCACCCGCGCCTGCTCGATCTCCAGCCCCATCAGCTCGGCGTCCGGCGCCACCGCGCGGACTCGCCGGAACAGTTCGGCGGCGGTCCAGGGGGCCGCCCCGAACCCCAGGTCGACGACGAGGGGCCTGGCGGCGCGCGTGAGGACGCTCGCGTGCGTGCCGCAGAGCCAGCGGTCAACACGCCGCATCCGGTTGGCGGCTGTCGTTCCCCGGGTCACGTGGCCCACGGGGCGCCCCGGGCGGACTGCGAGCTCGCGCGATTTCTCCACCATCCCTCCAGCCTATTTCGCTAGAGTGAGGTCATGACGTACACACTGATTCTCCTGCGCCACGGCCAGAGCGAATGGAACGAGAAGAACCTGTTCACGGGATGGGTGGATGTGCCCCTGACTGAGCAGGGCCGTGAGGAGGCGCGCCGCGCCGGCGAGCTCCTCAAGGACGCGGACCTTCTGCCGGAGTACCTTTTCACGAGCCGCCTCCAGCGCGCCGTCGTCACGAGCGCCATCGCCCTTGAGGCGGCGGGCCGCACGTGGATCGACGTCACGCGGGACTGGCGCCTCAATGAGCGTCACTACGGCGCCCTCCAGGGCAAGGACAAGGCGGAGACCCTCCAGGAGTTCGGCGAGGAGCAGTTCATGCTCTGGCGCCGCTCGTTCGACACCCCGCCCCCGCCCATCGACCCGGCGGACCGGTGGGCCCAGACCAACGATCCTCGCTACGCGGACCTGGACGAGGTCCCGCGCACCGAGTGCCTCAAGGACGTCATCGAGCGCCTCGTCCCTTACTGGGACGCGGAGATCGCCCCCGTCATCCGCTCCGGCAAGCGCGTCCTCATCACGGCGCACGGCAACTCGCTCCGAGCCCTCGTCAAGCACCTCGACGGCGTCTCGGATGAGGACATCGTGGGCCTGAACATCCCCACGGGCATCCCGCTCGTCTACGAGCTGGACGAGGACCTCAAGCCCATCACCAAGGGCGGCCAGTACCTTGATCCGGAGGCCGCTGCTGAGGCCGCCGCGGCCGTGGCGGCGCAGGGCAGCGCCAAGCCCAAGGCCTAGCCCGTGGCCGCTGGGAGCCGGGCTCGCCCGGCTCCCAGCCTGTTCGGGCACAGAAGAAGGGCCCCGCGCCGCGGGGCCCTTCAGTGTTTGCTGCGTCAGTAGTGACTGATGCGCGAGTGTTTTCGGTGCGCTCCTGCTGTCAGCGAGGCGCCTTACGGCGCGGTGGCCTTGAACGGCTCCCAGTCGCCGGAGACGAGGTAGGAGACCTTGCGGGCGACGGACACTCCGTGGTCGGCGAAGCGCTCGAAGTAACGGGAGGCGAGGGCCACGTCGACGCTCGTGGCCGCGTTGCCCTGCCAGTCCTCGCTGGCGATCTGCTGGAACACCGACGCGTGAAGCTCGTTGACGCGCGTGTTCGCGGTGAGGATGCGGTTGGCCACCGTCAGGTCCCGGGAGCGGAGAAGCTCCACGAGGTCCTTGGCGATCTCGAGGTCGAGGGCCGCCAGCTCACGGAAGGTGGGGCGGATGGCCTCGGGGAGGACATCGGCGGGGTACCGCAGGCGAACGAGCTGGGCCACGTGCCGGGCCAGGTCTCCCATGCGCTCGAGAGAGATGCTCATCCGGAGCGTGCCCACGACAAAGCGCAGGTCCGAGGCCACAGGGCCTTCGAGGGCGAGGACGTCGATCGAGCGCTCGTCCACCTCATGCTGGACGAAGTCAATCTTGGCGTCAGCGGCGATGACGTTCTGCGCGAGCTCGGTGTCCGAGGACTCGAGAGCCTGCACCGCCTGCTCGAGAGCGGCAGTCACGAGCTCCGCGATCTTGATGAGCTCGTCGTTGATGGTGGCCAGTTCTTCCTGGAAAGCCTTGCGCACTAGGGTGTCCTTCGGGTCGTCGCCGGGGCGTTGTTCGATCTACGGCGCGGGCGCGAGAAGCCCACTCTCAGCACCTTGGCACGCCCCCGTGAACTCTGGAGGGTTCGAACGTGAACAGTGCCTGAACGAGACCGTCAGCGCAGCCTCGCTCGCCGCAGAGGGGATCGTCATCTGTCTATGCTGGGGGCGTGAACCCCGCCGTCCTTGCCATCGTATCCGTGCTTGCGGGTGTCCTCGTCGGGGCCGGCGGCGTTTACGCCTTCATGGTCTCCGAGCGCAAGCGGGGCCACGTCGACGAGCCCGTCCCCACGATCGGGGACGGAGCCGCGGAGGTCCTGTCCGTCGTCGGGCGCGGCTACGTCGTCGTCGACTCCACGAATGGCGTGGTCAAGGCGAATCCCTCCGCGTACGCCTACGGGCTCATCCGGGGGCACAGCCTGGTCCACGAGGAGCTCCGGTCCATCGCGGACCGCGTGCGGCGGGACGGAGTCGTCGAGGAGGCGCAGTTCGAGCTTCCGCGCACGCCGCTCGGCGGCGCGAGCATCGTCGTCTTCGTTCGCGCCGCGGCCCTGGGGGACGAGTTCATCCTCCTCCTGGCCGACGACCGCACGGAGGTCACCCGCACCGAGGCCGTCCGCAACGACTTCGTGGCCAACGTGTCCCACGAGCTCAAGACGCCGGTCGGCGCCATCTCCCTCCTCTCCGAGGCCATCGACGACGCGGCCGACGACGAGGAGGCCGTGCGCCGCTTCGCCAAGCGCCTGTTCATCGAGGCCAAGCGGCTCTCGGCGCTCGTTCAGGACATCATCGAGCTCTCCCGGCTCCAGGGCACCAACGTGGTCATCAAGGGCCAGCGGGTGTCCATCGACGCGGTCATCTCCGAGGCGATCGACCGCAATACGATGTCCGCCGAGGCCAAGAGCATCACCATCCGCGCCGGGCGGCCCCTCGGCGCCTACGTCCACGCGGACGCCGAGCAGATCACCATGGGGCTGCGGAACCTCATCGACAATGCCATCCGCTACTCGCCGGCAGGGACCACCGTGGGCGTCGGCGCGCGCCTCGTCGACGGCGTCGTCACGGTCTCCGTCACGGACCAGGGCCCGGGCATCTCCCCGGAGGACCAGGAGCGCATCTTTGAGCGCTTCTACCGAGTGGACGCGGCCCGCTCCCGCCAGACCGGCGGCACGGGGCTGGGCCTCAGCATTGTCAAGCATGTCTTCACGAACCACGGCGGTGACGTCACGGTCTGGTCCCACGAGGGGCAGGGCTCGACGTTCACTGTCCGGCTGCCGCAAATGGACGAGTCGGCGGTTGCCGATGAGAATGAAAGGGAAATGCCATGACGCGCATCCTCATCGTCGAGGACGAGGAATCTCTGAGCGATCCGCTTGCCTACCTGCTGGGCAAGGAGGGGTATGAGGCGCGTGTCGCAGCCGACGGCAATGCCGCCCTCGTGGACTTCTCGCGGTGGACGCCGGACCTCATCCTCCTCGACCTGCAGCTTCCCGGCATGTCGGGAACGGAGGTCTGCCGCGCCGTCCGTCAGACCTCCAACGTGCCGATCATCATGCTCACGGCCAAGGACTCCGAGATCGACAAGGTCGTGGGCCTCGAGCTCGGCGCCGACGACTACGTGACCAAGCCGTACAGCTCGCGAGAGCTCGTTGCTCGGATCAGGGCGGTCCTCCGCCGCCACGCTGAGCCCGAGGACCTCGTGACGAGCACCGTCGCGGCAGGCCCGGTCTCCATGGACGTGGAGCGCCACGTCGTCAGCGTCAACGGAGAGCAGGTGGCCCTGCCCCTCAAGGAGTTCGAACTCCTCGAGATGCTCTTGCGCAACACGGGCCGTGTTCTGACGCGGGGGCAGCTGATCGACAGGGTCTGGGGCAGCGACTACGTGGGAGACACCAAGACGCTCGACGTCCATGTCAAGCGCCTCCGCAGCAAGATCGAGCCCGACCCCTCGAACCCGCGGCACCTCGTGACGGTGCGTGGGCTGGGGTACAAGTTCGAGTCTTAGAGCTCCAGACGCAGGAAGGGCCCCGCCAGTGGCGGGGCCCTTCCTGCGTCTGGAGCCGGGCGAGGTGCCGGACTCCGTTGAGAGCTAGTGACCGGAGCTCTTGGAGGGGGCCGTGGTCTCCTTGGGCGCCGGGGTGTAGCCGCCCGGGATGAACGCGCGGTACTGCTCCAGCGTGCCGTCCAGAACGGGTGCTGAGAACTCCGCGGACTTGCCCCCGGCCGTGGCGGTCACGCTGACATTCTCGCCAGGCGTCTTGGGCGTGCTGGCGATCTCGACCTCGTTGCCCTTGTCTTCGAGAGAGACCGTGTTCTTGGCGCCGGCGGGGACCGTGATGGGCTTCGCGACCTTGGTCGAGCCGACCGTGAACTGGACCGTCACGGGGGAAGACCCCGTGTTGACGAGCGTGCCGAGGAGGCGGCCCGGCTTGTCCTTGGCGTTGGTGACGATGAGCATGTTGCGCATCTGGACGTCGGAGGAGGGGGCGTGCAGGGACGCGGAGACGCCATCCGAGGGGTTGTACGTCTTGGTGGTGGCCTGCTCGTTGATCGCGCTGCAGCCTGTGGCCCCGGCGAGCGAAGCGGCGAGGATAACGGCCGCGGCGGTGCGGCGGGCGCGGATGGCTCGAAGGTTGGTCACTCTCAATACTCCTGAAGGCGTGGCGGTGTGTCTGCGGCCGACGAGGCGCAAGGCGGACGGCGTCGTGATCTCAGGATACCCGCTCACCTGCGCGAGGGAGGGAAGGGGGCGGCACAGGGAGGCCCGAGGGGAGGGAGAAGTCAGTCTCCGAACGTATCGCGAGGGGATCTCGAAAGTAAAGCGCCAGGCCCCACAACCGCGCCGCCATGCTAAAGTGGAGGTCGCGAAAGGGGAATATCCACATGATTTTTGAGGTTGGCGAGACAGTCGTTTACCCCCATCATGGAGCCGCAACGATCGAAGAGATCAAGACGCGGGTCATCAAGGGTGAGGAGAGGATGTACCTCCGGCTCCGAGTCGCGCAGGGAGACCTCACGATTGAAGTCCCCGCTGAGAACGTGGACATGGTCGGCGTCCGCGATGTCGTGGGCAAGGAAGGCCTCGAGCACGTGTTCGACGTCCTCCGGGCCGAGCTCGTCGAAGAGCCCACGAACTGGTCCCGGCGCTACAAGGCCAACCTGGAGAAGCTCGCCTCTGGCGATGTCATCAAGGTCGCCGAGGTCGTCCGCGACCTGTGGCGCCGCGACAACGACCGCGGCCTCTCCGCCGGCGAGAAGCGGATGCTCTCCAAGGCCCGCCAGATCCTCATCTCCGAGCTCGCGCTCGCGGAGAAGACGGATGAGGAGCAGGCGGCGACCGTCCTCGACGAGGTCCTCGCCTCCTAGCCCAGGACACACCCAGTGAAGCGTCCCGATGTGACTGCACTTCAGCCCGAAGGCGCCGCAGACAGTGCGGCGCCTTCGGCGTACCCGAGCCCTGACGCCGCGGCCGGCGCGGGCGTCACCGTCATCCTTGCCGCGGCCGGGCAGGGGACGAGGCTCGGTGCTGGGGTGCCCAAGGCCCTCGCCCCGCTGAGGGGCGAGCCCCTTGCGGTCCATGCCTTGCGCGGCGTCGGGCAGGCGCTCCCGCTGGCGCAGATCGTCGTGCTCCAGCCGCCTGCTGACCCGCGCCTTCGCGAGGCTGTCGAGTCCGCGTTCGGCGCGGAGGCCGCCGGCCGGATCCGCTGGGTGGACGGCGGTGCGGAGCGCTCGGACTCGGTCCGCGCAGGCCTCGCTGCGGTGGAGACCGAGCGCGTTCTCGTGCATGACTGCGCCCGGGCGCTGGTTCCCCCCTCGGTCTTCGCCGACGTTCTCGCGGCCCTCGGGGCCGGCGCGGACGGCGCCATCCCCGCTGTGCCCGTCGTGGACACGGTCAAACTCGTCTCCGACGACGGGGCGCACATCTCCTCGACCCCGCCCCGGTCCCGCCTCCGCGCCGTCCAGACTCCCCAGGGCTTCCGCACGGAGGCCCTTCGCCTCGCCCACTCCCGCCCCGGCGGCGTCGAGGCCACCGATGACGCCATGCTCCTCGAGGCGCTCGGCCTCGACGTGCGCCTGGTCCCCGGCCACGCGGACGGGCTCAAGGTGACCGGGCCCCTCGACGTCGTCCTTGCGGAGCACATTCTCGCGGCGAGGGAGGAGCCGGCAGGCCCGTCGTCGTCCATTCCAACCCCAGGAGGTCCCGCCATGGTGACGCCCCAGAGCCCCCAGGGCTCGCAGACCCTGCTCCCAGAGCCCGCCTTCCCGATGCCCCGCACGGGCGTGGCCGTCGACGTCCACGGCTTCTCGGACGACCCGCGGCGCGTCCTGTGGCTTGCGTGCCTCGACTGGCCCGGGGAGCGGGCGCTGGAAGGCCACTCGGACGGGGACGTCGTGGCGCACGCCTGCGCGGATGCCCTCTTCTCGGCGAGCGGCATCGGGGACCTCGGCTCGGTGTTCGGCGTGGACCGCCCGGACATGGCGGGGGCCAGCGGGGAGCGCATCCTCGGCGAGGCGGCGCGGCTGACGCGGGAGGCCGGGTTCGTCATCGGCAACATCGCCGTGCAGCTCGTCGCTCAGGGGCCCGTCTTCTCGCCCAGGCGGGAGGAGGCGCAGCGGAGGCTGAGCGAGATCGCGGGAGCGCCCGTGACGGTCTCGGCGACGACGACCGACCACCTCGGCTTCCTCGGCCGCAAGGAGGGCGTCATGGCTGTGGCCTCGGCGCTCGTGGCACCCGCCGCCGGGCAGCCCCGGCCAGAGCGGGAGCCGAGCGTCTAGGCTGGAAGGGTGACCCTTCGATTCTTTGATTCCGCCAGCCGTGAGATCCGGGACTTCGTCCCCGTCCGCCCGGGGGAGGCCAGCGTCTACTACTGCGGCGCCACGGTGCAGGGCGAGCCGCACGCGGGGCACGTGCGCTCCGCAGTCGCCTTCGACACGCTGGTGCGCTGGCTGGAGTACCGCGGCTACCGCGTGACCACGGTCCGCAACGTCACGGACATCGACGACAAAATCCTCGCCAAGTCCGAGGCCTCGCGCGGCGTCACCGACCCCGCCCCCGGCCAGGTGCCGGACGAGGAGTGGTGGGCGCTCGCGTACCGGTACGAGCAGGCGTTCGCCCGGGCCTACGACGCCCTCGGCGTCCGCCGCCCCACCTACGAGCCGCGCGCCACGGGGCACATCACCGAGATGCACGCGCTCATTCAGCGCCTCATCGACGCCGGGCACGCCTACCCGGCCCTCGACGACTCGGGAGACGTCTACTTCGACGTCCGTTCGTTCCCCGAGTACGGGGCCCTCACCCGCCAGTCCGTTGAGGACATGCAGGAAGCCCCGGACGCGGACCCGCGCGGCAAGCGAGACCCGCGGGACTTCGCCCTCTGGAAGGGGCGCAAAGACGGGGAGCCCGAGAGCGCCTCGTGGCCGAGCCCCTGGGGCGCCGGCCGCCCCGGGTGGCACCTCGAGTGCTCGGCGATGGCCGGGCGCTACCTCGGGGAGACGTTCGACATCCACGGCGGAGGCCTGGACCTGCGCTTCCCGCACCACGAGAACGAGCTCGCACAGTCGCGCGCGGCCGGGGACGACTTCGCCCGGTTCTGGATGCACAACGGGCTCGTCACCATGGGCGGCGAGAAGATGTCGAAGTCCATTGGCAACACAGTGTCGCCCCGCGAGCTCATCGAGGCCGTGGGACCGCGCGCTGTCCGGTACGCGTTCCTCGCCGCCCACTACCGCTCCGTGCTGGACTACCGGCCCGCGACGGCCGACTCCCCGTCCTCCGTCGAGGCTGCTGCCACGGCCCTGGCCCGCGTGGACGCGTTCCTTGCCAAGGCGGGGGACGTGGAGCCCGGGGCAGAGGTGCCCGAGGCGTTCGCGGCCGCCATGGACGACGACCTCTCCACCCCCCAGGCCCTCGCGGCACTCCACGAGACGGTCCGGGACGGCAACATCGCGCTCGCGGCGGGGGACAGGGAGGGTGCCCAGCGCCTTGCCGCGTCCGTCCTCGCCATGACGCGGGTGCTCGGATTGGACGACGCCGGATCAGCCGCCGGTGCCTCGGCCTCGCGGGAGTCGGAGGCCCTCGCGGCACTCGTCGAGGACGTCATCGCCCAGCGCCGCGCGGCCCGGGAGCGCAAGGACTGGGCCGAGGCGGACCGCCTTCGGGACGTTCTCGCGGCGGCCTCCGTCGTCGTGGAAGACGGCGCGGAGGGCAGCAGCTGGTCCCTGCGGGCCTGACCCGCGGCGGGCCCGGCCCGTAGACTGGCACTCACGAGAGACAACGGGTGCCGCCCGGGCGACGAACCGTCGTCGGCGTCAGGCGCCTCCAACAGAAGGCAGCAGTTCATGGCAGGTCAGCGTCCGGGCGCTCAGCGGAAGACTCCGAAGAAGGGCCCCCAGGTCGGTACAGGCGGTCACGGGCGCAAAGCGCTCGAGGGCCGGGGTCCCACGCCCAAGGCGGAGGACCGCGTCTACCACAAGGCGCACAAGGCCAAGGTCTTGGCGGAGCGCAGCGCAGCCAAGCGGGCCCCGCAGCGCTCGCGGCGCGACAAGCCGACCAACGAGACCGTCGCCGGCCGCAACTCCGTTGTGGAGGCCCTGCGCGCCGGGATCCCCGCGAAGACGCTCTACGTGGCCACGCGCATCGAGATGGACGACCGCGTCAAAGAGGCCCTCAAGCTCTCCGCGGAGCAGGGCATCGCGCTGCTTGAGGCGAGCCGGCAGGAGCTGGATCGGCTCACAGACGGCGCGGTCCACCAGGGGCTCGCGCTCGTCATCCCGCCGTACGAGTACTCCGATGCAGTGGAGACCCTCGACTCCCTCGCGGACCAGTGGGCCAAGGGGTACATCCCTCAGGCCCCGCTCGTCGTCGCGCTCGACGGCATCACGGACCCGCGCAACCTCGGCGCCATCATCCGCTCCGTCTCGGCGTTCGCGGGACACGCGGTCATCGTCCCGGAGCGCCGCTCAGCAGGCGTGACGGCGACAGCGTGGAAGACCTCCGCGGGCGCCGCCGTGCGCGTCCCCGTCGCGAAGGCCTCGAACCTCAACCAGACGCTCAAGCATGCGCAGAAGCGCGGGTTCTTCGTCCTGGGCCTCGACGGTGACGGCGACGTCTCCCTCCCTGAGCTCGCACTGGCCTCCGAGCCGGTCGTCCTCGTGGTGGGCTCCGAGGGCAAGGGGCTGTCCCGGCTCGTCCGCGAGAACTGCGACCAGATCGTCTCCATCCCCATCGACTCGGCGATGGAGTCCCTCAACGCGTCGATGGCCGTCGGCATCTCCCTGTACGAGGTGTCCCGGCGCCGAAGCACCAGCGCGTCGTGAGCTCAAAGCTCGGCGACGTGAACGCGCGCATGGAGCCGTCCGGCGGGGTTCTGTCGGTCTCGGCCAGCGGCGGAGGCCGTGGCCGTCCAGCGCGCCTGCGCCTGCTCGGGGCGGGTCTCGCCGCGGCGGCCCTGTTCCTCTCGGGGTGCGGGGTCGGTGGCGCCAGCTCGTCGTCGCCCTCTCCCTCCGCGTCCGTGCGCGGTGCGGAACCGAAGCGCTCCGGCGCTGCTTCCTCGGGGTCGACGACGGCGCCCGCCGGAATGGACACCGTCAAGGAGTCAGAGCTGCCGGCGGAGGGACGCCGCGTGCTCACAGCCATCCGGAAGGGCGGCCCGTTCGCGTATGAGCGGGACGGCGTGGTGTTCGGCAACTACGAGAAGCTGCTGCCGGGAAAGAAGCGGGGCTACTACCGCGAGTACACGGTGCCGACCCCGGGGAGCTCGTCGCGGGGAGCGCGGCGGATCGTTGTCGGCGGCGGCGCGGAGAAGTACTACACGAGTGACCACTATGAGACGTTCAAGTTCATCGAGGAGGGCCAGTGAGGTTCGTTGAGGCACGAGACGTCGAGGCGGAGATCGAGGCGCAGTGCGACGAGGCGCAGGAGAGCGGGAAACTGCCGCTGCCCGTGTATCCGGAGCCCACGAAGGACGACCTCATGCGGGCGTTCGCCCGCCGGCTGTCCTTTCCGAGCTACTTCGGACGGAACCTTGACGCGTTCGCCGACGCGATGCGGGACTTCACGTACGCGATGACCGGGCCGAGCACGATCATCCTCGGCGAACACGAGGACATGCAGGGCACGGACACGATGGCCGCTGTGGAGGAGATCCTGGCCGAGACCGAGGATCAGGCGAGCAGCGTCTTCCCCCTCGAGGTTGTGGTGGTCCGGGCACCTCGAGCCTGACGAGATCCACGTGGTGACGCGGATTCGGGGCGCTCCAGGCCCGCCGATGGCGGGTGGGAGCGCCCCGATTTTGCATCTGCGCCGAAGCCGTGTAGAGTTTTATCTCGCGCCGGGTTACGGAAAGCAGCGCAAGGGATGAACGGTTCGGGAACGAACGGATCAGGACTTGCGAAGAGCTGGAAGACCTGGTAGGCTTGAAAAGTTGCTTCGGAGCGAGCGGCCAACGATGAGGAGCCTGAGGGTTTCGGGTTGGTCGTGGTGCCGGACTAGTGATTGTTGTTTGAGAACTCAATAGTGTGCCAAGTTTGTTGAGACCGAATTATTTACATTTGGTTGTAGACAATGTTGTCTGGCTGGTCCGCACCCCGTGGGCTGGTCAGTGACAAAAGTTTTATAGCCATGGTGAAAACCAATTTTGATTGGCATCAGTGCTGTGACCGTTTTCCCGGTCTGGTTGCTGGTGTTCTTTCGTATGTTTTTTACGGAGAGTTTGATCCTGGCTCAGGATGAACGCTGGCGGCGTGCTTAACACATGCAAGTCGAACGCTGAAGCACCAGCTTGCTGGTGTGGATGAGTGGCGAACGGGTGAGTAACACGTGAGTAACCTGCCCTTAACTCTGGGATAAGCCTGGGAAACTGGGTCTAATACCGGATACGACTTCCTGCCGCATGGCATGGGAGTGGAAAACGTTTGTAGTGGTTTTGGATGGACTCGCGGCCTATCAGCTTGTTGGTGAGGTAATGGCTCACCAAGGCGACGACGGGTAGCCGGCCTGAGAGGGTGACCGGCCACACTGGGACTGAGACACGGCCCAGACTCCTACGGGAGGCAGCAGTGGGGAATATTGCACAATGGGCGCAAGCCTGATGCAGCGACGCCGCGTGAGGGATGACGGCCTTCGGGTTGTAAACCTCTTTCAGTAGGGAAGAAGCGAAAGTGACGGTACCTGCAGAAGAAGCGCCGGCTAACTACGTGCCAGCAGCCGCGGTAATACGTAGGGCGCAAGCGTTATCCGGAATTATTGGGCGTAAAGAGCTCGTAGGCGGTTTGTCGCGTCTGCTGTGAAAGCCCGGGGCTCAACCCCGGGTCTGCAGTGGGTACGGGCAGACTAGAGTGCAGTAGGGGAGACTGGAATTCCTGGTGTAGCGGTGAAATGCGCAGATATCAGGAGGAACACCGATGGCGAAGGCAGGTCTCTGGGCTGTAACTGACGCTGAGGAGCGAAAGCATGGGGAGCAAACAGGATTAGATACCCTGGTAGTCCATGCCGTAAACGTTGGGCACTAGGTGTGGGGGACATTCCACGTTTTCCGCGCCGTAGCTAACGCATTAAGTGCCCCGCCTGGGGAGTACGGCCGCAAGGCTAAAACTCAAAGGAATTGACGGGGGCCCGCACAAGCGGCGGAGCATGCGGATTAATTCGATGCAACGCGAAGAACCTTACCAAGGCTTGACATGGACTAGTAACGGCCAGAGATGGTCGCCCCTCTTTGAGGCTGGTTCACAGGTGGTGCATGGTTGTCGTCAGCTCGTGTCGTGAGATGTTGGGTTAAGTCCCGCAACGAGCGCAACCCTCGTTCCATGTTGCCAGCACGTAATGGTGGGGACTCGTGGGAGACTGCCGGGGTCAACTCGGAGGAAGGTGGGGACGACGTCAAATCATCATGCCCCTTATGTCTTGGGCTTCACGCATGCTACAATGGCCGGTACAATGGGTTGCGATACTGTGAGGTGGAGCTAATCCCAAAAAGCCGGTCTCAGTTCGGATCGTGGTCTGCAACTCGACCACGTGAAGTCGGAGTCGCTAGTAATCGCAGATCAGCAACGCTGCGGTGAATACGTTCCCGGGCCTTGTACACACCGCCCGTCAAGTCACGAAAGTTGGTAACACCCGAAGCCGATGGCCTAACCCCTTGTGGGAGGGAGTCGTCGAAGGTGGGACGAGCGATTGGGACTAAGTCGTAACAAGGTAGCCGTACCGGAAGGTGCGGCTGGATCACCTCCTTTCTAAGGAGCTACTACACATGGCCTGTCACCGCGATTGTGGTGGTGGGTGTGTGTCAGTGTTACTCATTGCACGGCCGAGTGTGTCGTGGTGAGTGCTCATGGGTGGAATCTCAACGAATTGTGGCTGGTCATGTTTCTGGCGTGTCCTGAGTACTTCTGATGGGTTTCCTGCTTCGGTGGGGGCCTGGTTGGGATGGAAAGGGGTGTGTTGGGGTGTGTGGCTGGTCTTTGGTGCACTATTGGGTCCTGAAGCAACAATCTGGGCTGTCCTGTTGGATGGTCGGGTTGTGTGTTTCTGGTTGTCCTGCCTGCAGCTGGGCTGATCGCACTGTGTGTGGTTGGTTGGTGTGGAGTGGGTTGTTGTTTGAGAACTGCATAGTGGACGCGAGCATCAATTTTATTGCAATGTTCGAGAATTTTTTCTTGATTGTTCTGTGTGCGATCATCCATGCGGCATCCTTGTGGGTGTTGTGTGGTGTGGTCAAGTTTTTAAGGGCGCACGGTGGATGCCTTGGCATCAGGAGCCGATGAAGGACGTGGGAATCTGCGAAAAGCCTGGGGGAGTTGATAACCGAGCGTTGATCCCAGGATGTCCGAATGGGGGAACCCCGCCGCACTTGATGCGGTGACCCATGGCTGAACGCATAGGCCATGTGGAGGGAACGTGGGGAAGTGAAACATCTCAGTACCCATAGGAAGAGAAAACAAAAGTGATTCCGTGAGTAGTGGCGAGCGAAAGCGGATGAGGCTAAACCGTTGGTGTGTGATACCGAGCAGGGGTTGCATCAGCGGGGTTGTGGGAGCAACCGTCACAGGGCTGCTTTTCTGTGGCAAGGATGGCATGGCGTGAGGTGAACGGTTTTGAATGGCCGACCAGAGAGGGTGTGAGTCCCGTAACCGGTTACGTGCGTGCGCTTGTGTGTTGTTTCCCAAGTAGGACGGGGCCCGAGAAATCCCGTGTGAATCTGCCAGGACCACCTGGTAAGCCTAAATACTTCCTGATGACCGATAGCGGACAAGTACCGTGAGGGAAAGGTGAAAAGTACCCCGGGAGGGGAGTGAAATAGTACCTGAAACCGTGTGCCTACAATCCGTTAAAGCCCTTTTTGTGGGGTGATAGCGTGCCTTTTGAAGAATGAGCCTGCGAGTTAGTGCTGTGTCGCGAGGTTAACCCGTGTGGGGAAGCCGTAGCGAAAGCGAGTCTGAATAGGGCGTTTGAGTGGCACGGTCTAGACCCGAAGCGAAGTGATCTACCCATGGCCAGGTTGAAGCGACGGTAAGACGTCGTGGAGGACCGAACCCACTTCAGTTGAAAATGGAGGGGATGAGCTGTGGGTAGGGGTGAAAGGCCAATCAAACTTCGTGATAGCTGGTTCTCCCCGAAATGCATTTAGGTGCAGCGTTACGTGTTTCTTGCCGGAGGTAGAGCTACTGGATGGCCGATGGGCCCTACAAGGTTACTGACGTCAGCCAAACTCCGAATGCCGGTAAGTGAGAGCGTAGCAGTGAGACTGTGGGGGATAAGCTTCATAGTCGAGAGGGAAACAGCCCAGACCACCAACTAAGGCCCCTAAGCGTGTGCTAAGTGGGAAAGGATGTGGAGTTGCTGTGACAACCAGGAGGTTGGCTTAGAAGCAGCCACCCTTGAAAGAGTGCGTAATAGCTCACTGGTCAAGTGATTCCGCGCCGACAATGTAGCGGGGCTCAAGTACACCGCCGAAGTTGTGGCATTCAGATATTCGACTAGCCTTCGTGGTTCAGTTGTCTGGATGGGTAGGGGAGCGTCGTGTGGGCAGTGAAGCGGCAGTGTGAACTAGTCGTGGAGCCCACACGAGTGAGAATGCAGGCATGAGTAGCGAAAGACGGGTGAGAAACCCGTCCGCCGGATGATCAAGGGTTCCAGGGTCAAGCTAATCTGCCCTGGGTTAGTCGGGACCTAAGGCGAGGCCGACAGGCGTAGTCGATGGACAACGGGTTAATATTCCCGTACCAGTGGTCAACCGCCCATACTGAGCTGGTGATACTAACCGCCCGAACCGTCCGTGATTGTTGCAAGGCCTTTGGTTTTGTGATGACTGTGACGGGGAGCGCGGGACCTGAACTGGGGAGGTAAGCGTATTAACAGGTGTGACGCAGGAAGGTAGCTCAGCCAACGATTGGAAGAGTTGGTCTAAGGATGTAGGGTGCGTGATTGGCAAATCCGTCACGTGTGAGCCTGAGATCTGATGGGACCCCCGTTTGGGGGGATTGAGTGATCCTATGCTGCCGAGAAAAGCATCGACGCGAGGTTGGCTGTTGCCCGTACCCCAAACCGACACAGGTGATCAGGTAGAGAATACTAAGGCGATCGAGAGAATTATGGTTAAGGAACTCGGCAAAATGCCCCCGTAACTTCGGGAGAAGGGGGACCCCAACTGTGATCCACACATGCTGTGGTGAGCGGGTCAGGGTCGCAGAGACCAGGGGGAAGCGACTGTTTACTAAAAACACAGGTCCGTGCGAAGTCGCAAGACGATGTATACGGACTGACTCCTGCCCGGTGCTGGAAGGTTAAGAGGACCGGTTAACATCCTTTGGGTGTGAAGCTGAGAATTTAAGCCCCAGTAAACGGCGGTGGTAACTATAACCATCCTAAGGTAGCGAAATTCCTTGTCGGGTAAGTTCCGACCTGCACGAATGGAGTAACGACTTCCCCGCTGTCTCAACCATAAACTCGGCGAAATTGCAGTACGAGTAAAGATGCTCGTTACGCGCAGCAGGACGGAAAGACCCCGAGACCTTTACTATAGTTTGGTATTGGTATTCGCTGTAGCTTGTGTAGGATAGGTGGGAGACTGTGAAGCGGGCACGCTAGTGTTCGTGGAGTCATCGTTGAAATACCACTCTGGCTATCGTGGATATCTAACTTCGGCCCATGATCTGGGTCAGGGACAGTGCCTGATGGGTAGTTTAACTGGGGCGGTTGCCTCCTAAAGAGTAACGGAGGCGCCCAAAGGTTCCCTCAGCCTGGTTGGCAATCAGGTGTCGAGTGTAAGTGCACAAGGGAGCTTGACTGTGAGAGAGACATCTCGAGCAGGGACGAAAGTCGGGACTAGTGATCCGGCGGTACATTGTGGAATGGCCGTCGCTCAACGGATAAAAGGTACCTCGGGGATAACAGGCTGATCTTGCCCAAGAGTCCATATCGACGGCATGGTTTGGCACCTCGATGTCGGCTCGTCGCATCCTGGGGCTGGAGTAGGTCCCAAGGGTTGGGCTGTTCGCCCATTAAAGCGGTACGCGAGCTGGGTTTAGAACGTCGTGAGACAGTTCGGTCCCTATCCGCTGCGCGCGCAGGAAATTTGAGAAGATCTGTCCTTAGTACGAGAGGACCGGGACGGACGAACCTCTGGTATGTCAGTTGTACCGCCAGGTGCACCGCTGATTCGCTACGTTCGGAAGGGATAACCGCTGAAAGCATCTAAGCGGGAAGCCCACTTCGAGATGAGATTTCCATGCACCTTTTGGTGTGAGAGGCTCCCACCTAGACCAGTGGGTTGATAGGCCGGATGTGGAAGCGGGGACTAAAGACCCGTGGAGCTGACCGGTACTAATAAGCCGATAACTTACACCACCCCCCACACCGTTTGTGTGTGGGTGTTGATTGTGCACGTCGCAATGACTGTTGTGTTCGCGTCCCTATGCGGTTCTTGATCAAGAACCCCACCACCCCCCCTTTGTGGTCTGTCTTTTGTGGATTGGCTGCGGGGGTGTGGTAGGATATGTTTTGATCATAGGTTTCCCAGCCCGCCCTGTGTGGGTGTTGGGTATAGTGTTACGGCTGTCATAGCGTGGGGGAAACGCCCGGTCCCATCCCGAACCCGGAAGCTAAGGCCCACAGCGCCCATGGTACTGCACTCGTGAGGGTGTGGGAGAGTAGGTCGCAGCCGGACAATTTTTCCTGAGAGGGAAGAAAAAGAACATACACTGTTCTTTTTCTTCCCTCTCTTTTTTATGCCCAAAACCCGGGTGCCTGGCAAGGACCCGGTTCGGTCCACGGCCTCTCCTCTGGTCGATAGTCTGGACGCATGGACGACCTCTTCTCGCACCCGCTCGACACCCAGCCCGAACACCGCAGCCCCGCGCCCACGGCGATTGAGAGCCTCGGAGCATGGAGCATTCCCCTGAGCTTGGTCGAAGCAGTTTCGGGTTTCGTCGAGCATCTGCACCTCTGGTGGCCGGCGGAGCTGAAGGCAGACGAGGACTCCGGCGTCGAACTCTCTGGCTCAGACGTTGTGGAGGTCCTGAGGACTGGTGAGTCGGTGCGCCTCGCGAGAATTGCGCAGACTTATGATGCACCGACGGAGGCCCTGATGCTGTCGATGGTCTTTGAGGACCCGGCGCAGGCGTCGCCTCTGACCCTGGGCTGGGTCCTGACAGCGGACCCGGAGGGCAGCGGGAGCCGCCTCACAGCGGGGGCCCGGGGAGACTCCGGACACCCCGCGGACGGTGAGCCGATCGAACGGGAGGACCTCGAGGAACTCGTCGAGGCTTACGCCCGGTTCGTCAACGCGTCCCCTGTCTAGGGGTCGCATTAAGTCCTTAATTTCGCGCGGCTGCTCGCTTCTGCGTCATGCGCGCCTCGACGGCGGCGCCGAGCGCCATCATGCGCAGGGACCGCTCGGTGGCGGCCGAGAGCAGTTCCCCGCCTCGCTCCTTCGCGTCCTCGAGAGGCATCGGAACGGGGATGATGGAGGCGATAGCGCCGATCCCGACATCGTGGACGTCCTGCGCGCCTTCCCCGAGCGACCCGGCGATGGCCAGCACGGGAACGCCTGTGCGCGCCGCCCGCTGAGCGACCTCCGCTGGGACCTTCCCTCGCGGAGTCTGGAAGTCGATGGCGCCCTCCGCCGTAATGACGAGGTCCGTGCCGGAGATGAGCTCGTCCAGGTCGATCCCGGCCAGGCCGGAGTCGAGGAGTGCCGTGAACCGGGACTCGAGCGTGGCGCCGATCGCAGCCAAGCCTGCGCCCAGGCCTCCGGACGCTCCCGTCCCGAGTCCCGTGCGGAAGTCTGAGGTGGTGGCCGAGGAGACGGCCTCTTGCCCGAGGAGTTCGGCCCACCGGTCAAGGCCCTCGGCGAGCTGGTCGACCTGCTCAGGGGTGGCACCCTTCTGGGGCCCGAAGACCCGGGCCACGCCGCGGCTCCCCGTGAGGACGTTGTGCGGGTTGCACGCGAGCGTCATGGGGGTCTCGAGCACTCGCGCGTCCACCCCAGAGAGGTCCAGCCTGGCGGCGTGGACAAGGTGCGCCCCTCCGCGGGGCAGCTCGGACCCGTTGGCGTCCGTGATCGAGGCGCCGAGGGCCTGGAGCGCGCCAGCCCCGCCGTCGCACGTGCCGGAGTCTCCGCAGCCGACGAGGATGCGTTGAGCGCCCGCATCCAGCGCGGCGAGGATGAGCTCGCCGACCCCGTAGGTGGTGGTGAGCGTGGGGTCGCGGTGGTCGCGGGGCACCAGGCTCAGGCCCGCCGCGGCGGCCATCTCGACGACGGCCGTCCCCTGGGCCGCTCCGCCCAGCAGAGCGATGTGAGACGCAACGGGCTGACCCGTGGGACCCGTGACCTCGACGGGCAGGACCCTGCCGCCGGTGGCCTCGGCGAGCGTGGCGGCCGTGCCCTCCCCGCCGTCCGCGATGGGCACCTGCAGGACGTGCACGCCGGGGATGACGCGGCGGACGCCGACGGCGATCGCCTCGGCGACTTCCGGTGCGGAGAGGCTCTCTTTGAATCCGGATGGGGCAACGAGTACTCGACGAGGGAACATGGGGGCCTTTCAGATGGGTGGGCAGCCTCAGGAGGGGCGGTCAGCGAAGACGGGCATGCCGAGCGCCGGCCAGACCAGGAGCGAGAAGAGCAGGATGAGGAGAATGTGAAGCGGCATGAGCCATGCGCTGAGGCGCAGGAGATCCTTCGAGGAGAAGACCTCGGTGTCCTCCACCCGGGAGAACATGGCCACGGGCTTGGCGGAGCTCGTCAGGGTGTGGCAGAAGCCGGCCGCCGCAGTGGAGATGAAGGCCGCGGCCACCGGGTCAACGCCCGTGCTGGGCGCGACGGCGATGACGATGGGCACGAGCACCGCCGAGCGGGCGGACCTGGACTGGATGACGAGGTGCGCCACGCTCGAGGCAACGATGACGATGAGGACAAAGAGAAAAGCGCCTTCGGGGCCGCTGGGCTTGCCGAGGGAGAGGAGCCCCGCGGCGAGCGCTCCCGCGGCGCCCGAGTCGACGAGCGCCTGCCCGAGGGCCAGCGTCGCCGCCATGAACAGGATGAGCGACCACGGCACCTTCTTGATGCCGTCCCCCAGGCGGACGGTGCCGTACTTCGGCGACGAGGCCAGGAGGGCGCCAAGGAGCGCGATGACAGCGGGGTGGATGCCGTGGAGGGACTCGGTGCACCAAAGGACCACCGCCCCGGCCAGGAGGGTCAGTGAACGTGACTGCTCGGTGGTGAGCGGGCCGGTGACCTCGGCCGGTGCGTCCTCGGTGAGGGCCTCAAGGGTCAGTGCGAGTGGGGCCTTCCGGTCAGAGGCCGGGATGAAGAGGCGGTAGACGAGTTCGGCCGCTGCGTGGGAGGAGACGAGCGCGAGGGGCAGGGCGAGGATGAGCCACCTGGCGAAGTCGAACCCCTGTCCCACGGACGCTTCAAGGATCTGACTCGTGATGAGGTGCGCGCCGGCGCCGAGAAAGGACCCCACGGCCGAGAGCAGGATGACCGTCGGGAAGAGTAGCGAGAGGCCCTTCGCGAGTGAGCTGGGCGCCTCCGAGGACGTGAGGGCGCTCGCGAGGGCAAGGAAGATCGGCAGCGCGAGAGCGGCCCGCCCGGATGTGGCCGGGACCGCGAAGGCGGTGGCCACGAGCGCCAGCGTCACGAGGTGGAACAGGAGGCGGGAGGAGCGGATGTTGCTGAAGAGCAGGATGGCCGCCCGGTGCGTCAGCCCCGAGCTCGTGATGCCGAAGGAGATGACGAATGCGGCGATGAGCAGCCAGATGAGGTCCGAGCCGAGGGCGGCGAACAGCATCTCGGTCGGCATCTGCTGGGTGAGGATGAGCGCTGCGGCGGCGCCGAGCGCCACGAAGGTGTCGTCGATCTTCGTGAAGATCCAGCAGTAGACCGCCCCCAGGAAGACGGCAAGGGTGACGGAGGCATCAGCGGAGAGGCCCCCGGGCGAGTGGCCAGCGATGAGGAGCCAGACGGCCGCCGCGGCCGTGACCGCTGCGGCGAGCAGGCGACGGAGGCCCACCCCTGCTTCCTTGCGGGAGAGGACGACGCCGGCCAGCTTCGACGCGAGCGACGCTGGATGGGGAGAGGCCGCTGCGGGGGGCAGGGCGGCGGTGCGGTAGCGGGTCGTCATTGGAGCCGGTACCCCAGGCCCCGGACGGTGGAGAGACGGGTTGCGCCGATCTTCTTCCGGAGGGTGCGGATGTAGACGTCGACGATGTTGGACGAGGGCTCTTCGTCGTTGCCCCAGACATGGCCGATGAGCTGCTCACGGGTGAGGACCTGGCCCGCATGGCGCATGAAGACCTCGAGAATGGCGAACTCACGTCCCGAGAGGGTGTGGTCGGACTCACCGTCGGTGACGGTGCGGGCGTGGAGGTCGAGGGTGAGACCGGCCGCCTCGAGCACCGTGGCCCGGGTCACCTCGGGCGTGCGGAGGCGGAGCCGGACGCGAGCGAGGAGCTCCGCGAACTGGAACGGCTTGACGACGTAGTCGTCGGCGCCGCCCTCAAGGCCCGTGAGCCGGTCCTTGAGCGAGTCTCGGGCGCTCAGGACGATGACGGGGGTGCGGATGCCCTCCGCCTGGAGCTGCTCGAGCACCCCGAACCCGTCGATGACCGGCAGGCCCAGATCGAGGATGATGAGGTCGAGTTCCCCGTAGCGGGCGATGACGAGAGCGCTGCGGCCGTCCCCCGCGTGAAGGGTCGCATAGCCCTGCGCGCGCAGGCCCTTCTCGATGAAAGAGGCGATGGACAGGTCGTCCTCGACAATGAGAATGCGGGTCACGGGGCCACCTCCTCCGTGTCCGGGCGGTACTCAATGACAGAGAGCGGGAACTCGAGTCCGAAGGACGAGCCCTCTCCGAGCTCCGACTCCACCCAGGCGGCCCCGCCGTGTGCGTGGGCGATCCCGCGGACGATGGCCAGGCCGAGGCCGAACCCGTCGTGGCGGTCCTTGAGCTGATCGGCCCGGGAGAACCGGTCGAAGATCAGGCTGCGCTGGTCCTCGGCGATGCCGGGGCCCTCGTCGCGCACCCAGAAGTCCAGCATGCGCACGCCCTCGCGCTCCACGACCCTCGAGCCGAAGCGGACGGGGCTGCCCTCCGGGGAGTACTGGAGAGCGTTCGCGGCGTACTGGAGCAGCGCCTGCTTGAGACGCTCGGCGTCGACGCGAGCGGTGCCCGCGACGGCGTCCTCCAGGACCCACGGCCGGCTGTCGAGGCCTTGGAGCGTGCCTTCGAGCTCCACCATGAACTCCGCGAGGTCCACCTCGCGCGGCTGGATGAAGTCCGGCCGCTCGGAGCGGGCGATGAGGAGGAGGTCGCCGACGATCCTGCCCATCCGGGAGATCTCCTGGTCCACGAGGTGCAGGGTCTCCCGGCGGGACACGGGGTCCTCATCGAGCAGCTCAAGCTGGCCGCGGATGGCGGTCAGCGGGGTCCGCAGCTCGTGGGAGGCGTCGTCGATGAACTGCCGCTGGGTCTCCTGCGCGCGCTCCAGCCGGTCCAGCATGGCGTTGAAGGACTCGGCGAGCTCCCCGACGTCGTCCCGAGAGCGCACGGGGACGCGAAGGCTGATGTCCGACTCGGAGATCTTCCGCGCGGTGCGGGAGATGCTGCGGATCGGCTCGAGGATCTGGCCGGCGACGACCCACGCGATCGCGGAGGTCAGCACGAGGCCACCGAGGGAGATCATCGTCGCCATGAAGAGGATGTGATCGTTCCGCTCCTGCTGCACGGAGGTGAACTCCACGACGATGAGATGGCCCTCTTCCCGATTGGCAGCCACGTCCACCTTCCCCCAGCGCACGTCCCCGGCGGGGGTCGCGATGACGCCACCGGGCTCGGGGGAGGACTGGATCGCCTGCAGGACCTCGCGATGGCGCGGCAGCTCGTAGACGGCCCCGTCCGAGGTCCGCGCGCGGGAGTTGTCCTGGAACTGGACCTTGCCTCCGGAGACGCCGACGATCGCCTCGCCCTCGTTGGGGTGCTGACGCGAGAGATAGACCTCGAAGAGGGACTTCAGGGATGTGAACGCCTCGCCAGTGCGTGGGTCCTTGCCTTCCCGGGTGAAGGACGCGAACTCCTCGGTCTCCTGGGAGATGGCGGTGTTCGCGGCATGATCCACGTCGTGGTGCATGAGGGAGCGCAGCGTCAGCAGGAGGGCCAGGAGGGTCAGGCCCGTCGTCAGGAGAATCCATGCGGCAATGCGGCGGCGCGCTGAGATCGGGCTAGTCGTCGCCATGGTCGTCTCCATCGTCGTCGGTCTCGACGTCATCGTTGTCGTAGCTCTGGACCGGCGCGGGAACCGGCTGCTGCGGCGAGGATGGCGGTTGGGCCGGCGGGTTGGCGGTCTGAGGGGTCGACATCGCGGCTGGCGTGGGCGGGGCCGGCACGGTCGAGGCGGGACGAGCCGACGACGGCCGCGAGGACGGTCGAGGGGACGCCGCCGGGGAGCTTGACGAGGGAGCCGCAGACGCGCGAGGCGAGGCGCTCGCGGAAGGCGAGGGCGCGGGCGTCGTCGTTGGAGACGAGGCGGGGGAAGGCACGAGACTGACGGTCACTCGCGGAACCGCGACCCGGGGGTCATTCGCCGGGGCGGCGAGCGTCTGGCTGGCCAAGGCGAGGACGAGCGGGAGGGCGAGGACCCCCAGGAGCGCGGCGACTCGCTTGAGGACCGAGGCCTGCGGCTCGGGATCGGGATCGTTCTCGGGCATGAGCCCAGCATGTCTCACCACCATGAAGGCAAGATGAAGACAGCAGGGCCCGCGCCGAGAGAGTCGGCGCGGGCCCTGAGAGTGCGCTCAGCCGGGGGTGCGGCGGCTGGAGCGTCGACGGTCAGTCGCCGAGGCGCTCGCCCGTCTTGGCGTCGAAGAGGTGAACGTGGCCCTCGGAGGGGCGCACGTGAATGACGCTCTCGGGGCGCGGGGGCTTGCGCCCGTCAACGCGGACGACGACGCTGCGCTTCTCGCCCTGGACCTCGGACGAGCCATAGACGTACGCGTCAGCGCCGAGCTCTTCGACGACGTCGACGTGAACCGGGAGGCCCTCGCCCTCGCCGACGAGCTCGAGGTCCTCGGGCCGCACGCCGAGAGTGACCGTGTTGCCGGTGGCGACGTCCGTCAGCGAGGCGGGCACCCGGTACACGGTGTGGCCGAAGGTCACGTTGCCGTTCTCGGCCGGCAGCTCAAGGAGGTTCATGGCGGGAGAGCCGATGAAGCCGGCCACGAACGCGTTGCGGGGGCGGTCGTAGAGGTTGCGCGGGGTGTCGACCTGCTGGAGCTCGCCCTTGTTGAGGACGGCGACGCGGTCGCCCATCGTCATGGCCTCGACCTGGTCGTGCGTGACGTAGACCGTGGTGACGTCGAGGCGGCGCGTCAGGGCCGCGATCTGCGTGCGGGTCTGGACGCGCAGCTTGGCGTCGAGGTTCGAGAGGGGCTCGTCCATGAGGAAGACGCGGGGGCTGCGGACGATCGCGCGGCCCATGGCGACGCGCTGGCGCTGGCCGCCCGAGAGAGCCTTGGGCTTGCGGTCGAGGAACTCCTCGAGGTCGAGCAGCTTGGCCGCCTCCTGAACGCGCTGGGCGCGCTCTTCCTTGCCGACGCCCGCGATCTTCAGAGCGAAGCCCATATTCTCCGCGACGGTCATGTGCGGGTAGAGGGCGTAGTTCTGGAAGACCATGGCCACGTCGCGCTCCTTGGGGGAGGCGTGCGTGACGTCGTCGTCTCCGATGAGGATGCGGCCCTCGGAGACCTCCTCAAGGCCCGCGAGCATGCGCAGGGAGGTGGACTTTCCGCAGCCGGAGGGGCCGACGAGGACGAGGAACTCGCCGTGGGCGATCTCGAGGGAGAGCTCGTTGACGGAGTTGCGCTCGGCGCCGGGGTAGCGGCGCGACGCGCGATCAAAGGTCACTGATGCCATGAGAATTTAGGTCCCTTCACGGGCAGGTACGTGCCCGACGATCCGTAGTGAAGTGGGTCCGGCCGGCGCGCGCCGACCGCGCCTGCTGATGCAGGTGCGTTCATTATGGCATGGCTCGCTCGCACGGGTGTTGCGTACGTCTCATTCCGCGCCGGGTGGCGGTCAGCTCGTGGCGTCCTTCGCGGCGTCGTGTGCGGCAGCGAGGCGGGCCTCGGCAAGATCCTCGAGCAGCCCAGTCACGTCCTGAGGGGACCCGATCCGAGCGCACGCGGCCGTGGTTCCCGGGCCCACCTTGATGCCGATGTCCGGCTCGCCGTCGCCCTGGGCGAGCACGGCGAACCCGTTCTCGTCCGTGACGTCATCCCCGAGGAAGAGGGTGCTCGTCGGTGCGTAGGCATCCCGGAGGAGGTCAATGCCCTCACCCTTGTTGGCCTTGAGCACCGCAATCTCGACGACGGACTTGCCGCGGGACACATGCGCCGCGGGCACCTCGACGTAGATGCGCTGCATCGCCTCGACACTCGCCTGCTCTTGGTCGTCCTGTGCCACCTGGCGCACGTGGAGCACCACGCCGGCCGGCTTGATCTCGACCCAGGCGCCCGCGTACTTGCGGGCCACGCCCTTGAGGATCTTCTCGGCGCGGGCGAGCGTCTGCTCTTGAGCGGCGGAGAGCTGGAGGCTGGCCCCGGAGCGGCCGGGGATGTGCTGCTCGGCGCCGTGAGAGCCGATGAGGGCGATCTCCGGCAGCGGGGACGCGCACGCGCGCAGCGACGCGAGCGAGCGGCCCGAGACGTAGGCCACCGTGACTCCCGGGAGGGCAGTGAGGCGCTCGATGGCGGCCTTCGTCTCCGGGAGGGGGCGGGCGTCCTCGGCTCGGGGGACGATGGGGGACACCACGCCGTCGAAGTCCAGCGCGATGAGAAGCCGCTCCGCGCGCCCCAGGGTGCGCAGGGCGTTCTCCCGCACCTCACCCGAGAGAGGCAGACCGTGCGTGTCATCTGCATTGGCGACGACGGCGCGGGCGGGCTGCCCGGCGGGTCCCTCGGACGCGCCCTCGGCCCCGGTCTGCGTGAGGGACGCCGTGGCCGCGTCGTCGAGGTTCTCGAGGAAGGTCGCGGACCAGCGGTCGATGTCGTTGGCGAGGACCTGCTTGCGAAGCTTCTTCATGCGGCGAGCGGACTCCTCCGGGGTCATGGTGAGCGCGCGGACGATGTCTTCCTTCATGCCCTCGATATCGTGCGGATTGGTCAGGACGGCCGCGCCGAGCTCGTCGGCGGCGCCTGCGAACTCGCTGAGGACGAGGACGCCCGTCTCGTCCTGGCGGGAGGCGACGTACTCCTTGGCGACGAGGTTCATGCCATCGCGCAGGGCGGTGACGAGCATGACGTCCGCCGCGAGGTAGAGGGCCACCATCTCGTCCATGGGGTACGAGTGGTGGAGGTAGCGGATGGCGGTGTGCTCGAGGGTGTCGAAGTTGCCGTTGATGCGCCCGACCGCGAGCTCGACGTCTTCGCGGAGCTGGATGTAGGAGCTCACGCGCTCGCGGCTCGGGCTCGCGACCTGGATGAGGGCCGCGTCCTCGACGTTGATGGTCCCGTCGTTGAGGAGCTCGCCGTAGGCCTTGATGCGGTGGCGGATGCCCTTCGTGTAGTCGAGCCGGTCTACGCCGAGGATGACCTTGCGGCCGCCGAGGCTCTCACGGATGGTCGCGGCCCGCTGCCGGATGTCCGGGTCCTGGGCCAGCCGCTTGATGACGTCCGTGTCGATGGAGATGGGGAATGTCTCGGCGCGGACATGGCGGATCCGGCCATCGCTCATCTCGACGTCGATCCGCTTGTTCTTGACGGGGCGCTGGGCGAACCGGCGCACGCAGCGGAGGAAGTTTGCGGTGTCCGACTGCCGCTGGAAGCCGACGAGGGTGGCGCCGATCATGCCCTCCAGCACCTCGCGGCGCCACGGGAGCTGGGCGAAGAGCTCGGCCGGCGGGAACGGGATGTGGAGGAAGAAGCCGATCTTCACGTCCGGCCGCAGCTGGCGCAGGAGGGCGGGGACGAGGAGCAGCTGGTAGTCCTGGATCCACACGGTGGCGCCGGGGCCGGCGACGCGCGCGCACTCCCGGGCGAAGCGCTGGTTGACATCCCGGTACGCCTCCCACCACGTGCGGTGGTACTCCGGCGGGGCGATGACGTCGTGGAACAGGGGCCACAGCGTGCCGTTGGAAAAGCCCTCGTAGTACGTGCTCACCTCGGCCGCTGAGAGGGGGACGGGGACGAGACGCATGCCGTCGTGGTCGAAGTCCTCGAGCTGCTCGTCCGGCGCGCCGTGCCAGCCGACCCACGCGCCGCCGTTGCGCTGCATGATCGGGTGGAGGGCCGTGACGAGGCCACCGGGGGAGCGGGTCCACTCGTCTGAACCGTCCGAGCTCGCGGAGCGGTCAACGGGCAGTCGGTTGCTGACGACAACGAGATCGTAGGTCGTGGGCGCTTCGTGGGTCTGGGGCATGATGCCTCGCTTCTCGTCAGGAGTCGTGCGGCACGGAGGTGCTGCGTCCACTGTATGACGGATCCTTGGACGGTGGAGGGCGGCACGAGGTCAGGGTGAGCCAAGGCGTCTGTTTTATGATGTGTAGAGACCCGACCCCTCGTCCGCCGTGTGTGGCGGGCCGGGGCAGACGCTGAACCCAGAGGATCACACCATGGCATCGAGACAGACGCCGTCCGGGCTGACGCCCCGCGAGATTGCCCAGCAGCACCGCGAGAAAGCGCTGCGCAAGGAGCGCTCGCGCAGAGCGGTGATCGGCGGCGCCATCATCGCGGCAGTCCTTGCCATCGTCCTCATCGTGACGTACCTCTTCAAGAAGAACAACGAGGCCGCGGGCGCGGCGGACGCGGCCAAGGGGCCCGCACCCGCGTACGGCAACCAGTACGGCGGCGTCACGCTCATCAAGGGCGGCACGCTCAAGAAGGCCGGAGGCATCGAGGTGGACCCGGGGACCGTGGGCCCGCCCGCGACGGCCCCGTCCACGAAGGCCCCCTCCGGTGCACTGACGACGAAGAAGGGCGAGCCGGCCCACGTGCTCGTCTATGTGGACATGCTCTGCCCGCACTGCAAGGTCTTCGAGGGAATGTTCGGCGACTACCTCCACGACCTTGCCGAGAAGGGCACGGCCAACGTCGAGTACCGGGTCATCTCGATCCTCGACCAGGCCGCGAACAAGAACTACTCCACGCGCGCGGGCGGCGCCCTCATGTCCGTGGCAGACCGGTTCCCGGAGAAGTTCTACCCTGCTCTCAAGCTCCTCTTCGCGCAGCAGCCCAGCGAGGCCACGGGCGGGGACAACGGCACCATCAAGTCGGTCCTCAAGAGCGCTGGCGTGCCCAGCGAGATCGACTCCCTCGTGGACAGCGGCGCCTTCCGCTACTACACGAAGTTCGCCAACGCCCTCGCGGCGCACGACGGCGTCAGCGGCACCCCGAGCGTCTATGTCGAGGGCCAGCGCTGGGACCCCCAGGCGGAATCGGACTTCAAGAAGTTCGTTCAGGCCACGATCGACGCGCGCAAGTAGCGCATCCGATAGACTTGAACGGCCCTGACCCCTCGGGGGCAGGGCCGTTCCCGCTTGCGCGGGGCGCGCCCCCTTAGCTCAGCTGGCCAGAGCATCTGTCTTGTAAACAGAGGGTCGCCGGTTCGAATCCGGCAGGGGGCTCCATCACGGTCTGCCGCGGGTCAGCGGCCGACCCGCTCACCAGGGGCATCCCACACGTTCGGAGCCGGGCGTCGAGTGCTCGGCAGCGCGGTCTTCTCCCGCCACTCCAGGAGCCACTCTGGCACCGCGTTCCGTCCCTCTTCCGCGGGCTCCGCGAGGGCGAGGAGATCCTCCACGGGGACCGGCCCGTTGGCAGAGGTCATCCGTGTGCAGACGTAGCCCCGCGCGTAGATCTCGCCGTCGGCCACCATGCGCTGCTCGAAGTACACCGCCCGCTCGTCCGAGCCGAGGATGCGAGTGTGGAGCTCGTAGGCCTTGCCGAGATTGAGGGACTTGCGGAACGAGATGGTCTCCGCCGCCACGACGGGCGTCCAGCCATTGGACCGGGTCTTCTCGAACGCGCCGGCGCGCACGAGGAGGTCGAACCGCCCCAAATCGAACATCGTGAAGTAGACGCCGTTGTTCATATGAACGGCGATGTCCACATCCATGGGGAGGGTTCGAAATCTCACGACTGATGTGTCCCACAGGGAGAGCGGGGAGCGCCGGCGGGACATGACGAGGTTGAGGAGTGTGCGCAGTAAGTAGTGCATGCGGGCCAGCCTACCGACGATTACCCACACGGGGCCTGAGTGGACTACACTGGGAACTCGTGCGCTTCCTTAGCTCAGTTGGTTAGAGCGCTCGCTTCACACGCGAGAGGTCGCTGGTTCGAGTCCAGTAGGAAGCACCAATGACGGCAGGGGCGGAGAGATCCGCCCCTGCCGTTCTCGCGTTGTGGGTCCGCGGCGGGGATGCGTCGGCGGGCTGCCGGGGGCAGGGCTCGGGCGCCGTCAGCTCATCACCCGAGGGCCTCAGGAACATCACACTCGGTGCCTGGCCTCGGGTCTGAGCCACCGAGTAAGCTCGAAACAGAGAGTGACCGCGCCGCAGCTGGGAGAGGGCTGCGGGCGCCGAGAACGGATCAGAGGCTTCTTTACATGGTGAATTTTTCGGCGCGCTTCGCGACCGCTCAAGAGATCGTCGACTGGGACGACCACGTCACGTCGAACCCCAACGGCGGCAACATGCTGCAGTCCGCTTCCTTCGCGGAGGTCAAGTCCCACTTCGGCTGGGCCCCCCGCTTCCTCGTCATCGAGGCGGACGGCGTGCAGCCCAGCTACAACCTCGCCCTTGAGAAGTCTGTCCCAGGGCTCGGCAAGTACTGGTACCTCATCAAGGGGCCGGACGTCGGCCAGCCGGAGCACCTGCTCCCCGCGGCTGAGGCTGTGCGGGAGTTCGTGCGGCGCGAGCGCCTTGGGGTCTTCGCCGTGCGCGTCGAGCCGGATGTTCTCGCGAGCGACGACCTCGCCGCTTCTCTGACCGGCGCCGGGCTCGTCAAGGTCCCCGACCTACAGCCCAATGACCACACGGCCATCCTCGACACGACTCTCGACGAGCAGCCCCTCCTGCGCTCCCTCCATACCCGCGGCCGCAACGCCGTGCGCCGCGCCCTGCGCGAGGGTGCCCAGGCGAAGCGGGTGGAGCCGACGGACGAGAACTTCCGCACGATGTTCGAGCTCATGAACCAGGTCCAGGACCGCAACGCTATGCGGCTGCGATCCTACGAGTACTACTCGATGTTCTGGCGGGCCTTCGTCGAGGCCGGCCAGGGGCGCTTGTACTTCGCCTACGAGGACGGCGTCCCCGCGGTGGGCGCCTTCGTCATCAACTATGGCAAGAAGGGCACGTACAAGGACGGCGGGTCGATCCCCCGGCGCAAGCAGTACGGGGACTCACACCAGCTCCAGTGGCAGGCGATCCTCGACCTCAAGGCCGAGCACGGCATCACGGAGTACGACTTCTGCGGCACGCCCCCCGCGAGCGAGCTCAAGAACCCGGAACACCCCCTGTACGGCCTGGGCCTCTTCAAGACGAGCTTCACGAAGACGGTGGTGGACTTCGTGGGCTGCTACGACGTCGTCGTTGACCGTGTGCGGTACGGCGCGTGGGCGCGCCTGGGCGAGAAGGTGGCCCGCAACCTCTGGGACCGCAAGCACCACCAGCCGTTCTACTGATTCTCGAAAGACCCGGCCGCACGAGCCGAGAAAGGAGCGGGTGAGTGTCGCAGGACCCCGTCACCTCGCCGCAGGACCGGCTGGCGGCGCTCGTGGGGGTCAGCCCCGAGCTCTCGACCGGGCCCGTGGAGCACCCCACGGACCCCGAGACCCCTGAGAAGGGCTCGGAGGGCCGGCCCGCGCCTGGCCGCGCGGGACGGGAGGAGACCGGGTCAGCAGGGGTTGACCCAACGAGCGCGCTCGCGGCCACACCCGGCTCCGTGGGCGCCCCCGCCGTTCGAGGCACGGCGGCCGCCCGCAGGCTTCTGCGCAAAATGGTCCAGGGCGAGGCCCCGCCCACCCAGGCCATGGCGATCACCGACCGGCTCGCAGGCTCGCCCTACGCCCGCTCGATGCCCCGCTTCGAGCCGCCCGAGACCGCCGGGATCAACGCCTACGAAGGCGCCCGGAAGACGCTCGATCTCGCTCTGCACCTCGCCGAGGTCATGTTCCGCTATGGCGCCGGCGCCCTCGAGGTGGAGACAAGCATGATCGCCGTGACGGCGGCGTATGGGCTGAGGGATGTCGACGTCGACATCACGAACCAGTCAGTCCAGCTCAACTATTCCCCGCCGGGGCAGACGCCCATCACCGTCCTGCGCGTTGTGCGCTCCTGGACGAACAACTACGCGGGCCTTGTCATGGTCCATGACCTCGTGACCAAGATCGTGGCCGGCGGGGTGAGCCGCACGGACGCGGCCGACGAGCTCCGGCGAATCACGAAGCGGCCCAAGCCGTTCGCCAAGTGGATGGTCACGGTGGCCGGCGCTGTCTTCTGCGGGCTGATCGTCATCATGATCGGAGGCCACGTCCCGGAGGCGCTCGTGACAACCGCCGCGACCCTCGTGTCCGGCCTCGCGGCACGGCAGCTCTCCCGCTGGCGCGTCCCGGACTTCTACTCGACGACGGTGAGCGCGTTCGTCGTCACCGCCTTCGCCATGGGGATGTTCGCGCTCAACGACGGCTTCCGCCCGTCCCTCGCCGTGGCCGGCGGGCTCGTCCTCCTCGTGCCGGCCGGACGCACCGTGGGCGCGGTTCAGGACGCCATCAACGGGTTCCCCGTCACCGCGGCGGGCCGTCTTCTCTCGGCGATGCTGACGTTTGGGGCCATCGTCGTCGGCATCGCTGTGCCCGTGGTCGTCGCGAGCATCATCGGGGTGGAGCAGCTCGATGTCACGTGGAAGCCCGTGCCCTACCTCAGCCCGTGGGCCACCGCGATCGTCGTCTTCGCGGCGGCGTCGCTCATCGTCGTCTTCGAGCAGAGCCAGGTGAGGCTGCTCCTGCCGACGGCCGTCGTGGCGACGGTCGGCTACGCGGCCTACGTGATCTTCATCGGGCTCGGGTTCGGGGAGCGCCTCACGCCCGCGCTGGCAGCCGGCGTGGTGGGCTTCGTGGCGCGGATCGTGGCGTTGCGCCTCGGCGCGCCGCAGCTCGTCGTCGCCGTCCCCGCCGTCCTGTACCTGCTGCCCGGGCTCTCGATCTTCCGCGCGATGTACACCCTGACCATCGAGGAGTCGACGTTCACGGGCGTGGGCGGCCTCGCCGGTGCACTCATGATCATCCTCGGGCTCGCGGCCGGGCTCGTCGCGGGCGACAACCTCGCCCGGCCCCTGACGCGCGCCTCGCAGTCCACGGTGGACCAGCGGCGCGGCCGCCGCCGCTGACCCGCGCGAGCGCCTGGCCACTCCCCGCCCCTCGCCGCCCGGCCTAGGCCGGCTCGGTCGCGTGGTCCGCGTCCGGATCGAGGAGCGAGCGCACCCAGTCCACGGGCTCGAGCCCGTGTGCCGTCAGGTGCTCGTTCGCGCGGCTGAAGGGGCGGGAGCCGAAGAAGCCCCGGCTCGCCGAGAGGGGTGACGGGTGCGCGGAGGCGATCCGTCGGACGAGCGGCCCGTCAGGCAGCGCGTCCCCGACCTTCTGCGCGTGCCGCCCCCACTCCAGGAGCACGAGCGGCCGCTCATCCCGGACTGACCTTTCCACCACGGTGCTCAGCGCGTCGATGGTCAGCTGCTGCCAGCCCAGCCGTGAGTGGGAGCCCGGCGCCCCGGGGCGGACCGTCAGGCACGTGTTGAGGAGGAGAACTCCCTGGGCGAGCCACCCGGAGAGGTCCGCTGTGGCCCCGGCGAGGAGCGGCGCCTCGCCCGGCAGATCCGCGGCGAGCTCCCGGTAGATGTTCGCGAGGCTCTTGGGCAGCGGCGCCACGGAGCGGTGGGCGGAGAACGCGAGGCCCATGGCGTGGCCGGGCGTGGGGTAGGGGTCCTGCCCGATGATCACGCACCTCACGGCGGCCGGGGCCACGGAGAACGCAGCCAGCGCCCGCTCGCGCCCGGGGAGGAACTCGGGGCAGTCCTGCTCGGCTGCGTCGAGGAGCTCCTCGGCGCGCCGGGCGAAGCCGGGGAGGGACTGCTCCCAGTCCGGGTGTGGCGGTTCGGGGTTCATGCGCACTCCTGCTGGCGGTGGTCGGCGGTGGGTCAAGAGCGGGCGGACGACGACGGCGGCTGGCGCCGGGGCGGGCCCCGCGGGAACGGCGTCCCTCGCGGCGGGTGCCCCGCCGCCCTGGGCCGCGACGCTCGACAGGCCCCAGGCCGCATCGCGCGCGGACCCGCAAGTTTCCTAGACTAGTCCGTATGCCTGACGCCAGCCCCGTGCCCCAGCCCTCGACGGAGGGAGACGGAGCGCGCGCCGAGGCCCCCGCCCCCTTGACCCCGCAGGAGCGAGCCAGCCTCGAGCTGGAGTCCGAGCCGTGGAAGCACACCGCCCCCAAGGACCGCGCGATCCGCACGCGCCTCGGCCTCGAGCCCGTGGACCACTACCTGATGGTTCGCAGTCTGCTGCAGGACCCCCGCGCGGCACGGGAGTTTCCGGCTCTCGTCGCTAGACTTTCCGGGAGAGTCGACGAGGCGCGGTCTCGGTACTCGCTCGGCGGCTGGGCCGCCGAGGCCCCCGCGCCTCCTGCTGCGGAGGAGCCCCGATGAGTATGAGTGACGACGCGCCTCGGCACGAGAGGGGCGCCGGCGAGGCGTGGCCCCGGGACTCGTACGACGAGATCCCGGAGAACCCCCGCCATGTAGGGGCCCATCGTGCGCGCTTTGTCGAGCCGGCCGGCCGGGTCGGCACGCTCGTGGTGGCTGGCCTGTGCGCGCTCCTCGTGGGCTTCGTGGCCGCGTTCGTTCTGCCTTTCTTCGGCTTCATGCCCCGCGCGTCGCAGCATGCGGTGCCCTCGGCGGCCCCGTCGTCGGCCTCCGCCAGCCCCAGCCCGTCCGCCTCGGCGAGCACGCCGGAGAGCGCTGCCGCAGACAAGGCCCTGCGCAAGCGGACGGTCAACGTGTTCAACGCGACCGGAGCGGAGGGCCGCCAGCGCGACGACGCGGCTGCGCTGTCCGCCAAGGGGTGGGTCATCGGCCAGATCGGGGTGTGGGGCCAGGAGGACCCGGGGCGCACGACCGTCTACTACAGCGGGTCCTCGACGAAGGCCGCCGCTGACCTTCTCGCGAGCGACCTCGGGGGAGCGGCAACGGCCGTGGACAAGAGCCTCGGCAAGAGCCTCGTGGTCGTCGTCTCCCCGGGCTACGGCGCGGGATAGGGGCGGGCGCGAGGCCCGGCTCGGGCGGGTTTCGCCCAGGGCCCACCTGTCTTGCACTCATCAGGGGAGAGTGCTAACAATGGACTTAGCACTCAGGGCACGGGACTGCTAACGTCGCCGTTCCTGACATTCGCGATCTCACTTACGATGAGGCGGCCCGTCACGCGGGCCCCGTCCGTCGCGGGCATCGGGGCGGGATCAGTGTTCATCTGCATATCGCTGTCCTGAAAGGACTCCACCACATGGCAAAGCTCATCGCTTTTGATGAAGAAGCACGCCGCGGACTTGAGCGGGGCCTCAACACGCTCGCCGACGCCGTCAAGGTGACGCTCGGCCCGCGCGGCCGCAACGTCGTTCTCGAGAAGAAGTGGGGCGCCCCCACGATCACGAATGACGGCGTCTCCATCGCCAAGGAGATCGAGCTCGAGGATCCTTACGAGAAGATCGGCGCGGAGCTCGTCAAGGAGGTCGCCAAGAAGACCGACGACGTCGCAGGCGACGGCACGACCACCGCCACCGTTCTCGCCCAGGCCCTCGTCCGCGAAGGCCTCCGCAACGTGGCGGCCGGTGCGGACCCGCTGTCGCTGAAGCGCGGCATCGAGAAGGCCGTCGAGGCCGTGACGGCTGAGCTCATCGCCTCCGCCAAGGAAGTCGAGACCAAGGAGCAGATCGCGGCGACCGCCTCGATCTCCGCCGGCGACACCCAGATCGGCAACCTCATCGCCGAGGCCCTCGACAAGGTGGGCAAGGAAGGCGTCATCACCGTCGAGGAGTCCAACACCTTCGGGCTCGAGCTCGAGCTCACCGAGGGCATGCGCTTCGACAAGGGCTACATCTCCGGCTACTTCGTCACGGATGCCGACCGCCAGGAAGCCGTCCTCGAGGACCCGTACATCCTCATCGTCAACTCCAAGATCTCCACGGTCAAGGACATGGTGGCCATCCTCGAGAAGGTCATGCAGTCCGGCAAGCCGCTGCTGATCATCGCCGAGGACGTCGAGTCCGAGGCGCTCGCGACGCTCGTCGTCAACAAGATCCGCGGCACGTTCAAGTCCGTCGCCGTCAAGGCTCCGGGCTTCGGCGACCGCCGCAAGGCTCAGCTTGCCGACATCGCCATCCTCACGGGCGGCCAGGTCATCTCCGAGGAGGTCGGCCTCTCCCTCGAGGGCGCCACGCTTGACCTGCTCGGCCAGGCCCGCAAGGTGGTCGTCACGAAGGACGAGACGACCATCGTCGAGGGCGCAGGCGACGCCGAGGCCATCGCCGGCCGCGTGGCTCAGATCCGCGCGGAGATCGACAACTCGGACTCGGACTACGACCGCGAGAAGCTCCAGGAGCGCCTCGCCAAGCTTGCGGGCGGCGTGGCCGTCCTCAAGTCCGGCGCCGCGACGGAGGTCGAGCTCAAGGAGCGCAAGCACCGCATCGAGGATGCCGTGCGCAACGCCAAGGCTGCCGTTGAGGAGGGCATCGTCGCCGGTGGCGGCGTGGCCCTCATCCAGGCAGGCAAGGCCGCCTTCGAGAAGCTCGAGCTCACGGGTGATGAGGCCACTGGCGCCAACATCGTCAAGGTGGCCATCGACGCTCCGCTCAAGCAGATCGCCCTCAACGCCGGCCTCGAGCCGGGTGTTGTGGCTGACAAGGTCCGCGGCCTCGCCGCCGGACACGGCCTCAATGCGGCCACGGGCGAGTACGAGGACCTCCTCGCCGCAGGCATCAACGACCCGGTGAAGGTGACGCGCTCTGCACTGCAGAACGCGGCGTCCATCGCGGGCCTCTTCCTCACCACGGAGGCCGTCGTGGCCGACAAGCCGGAGAAGAACGCTCCGGCCGCCGGTGGGGACGAGATGGGCGGCATGGGCGGCTTCTAGTCGCGACGCGCCCACGCGCAGACCCACGCGGGCCCGTCCCGAGCACAGCGCTCGGGGCGGGCCCGCTTCCGTGTGCGCGCCCGCTCGGGGATGCCGCGGTCCGGCCTGCGTGCCCGGCCGCCGTCCCCAGCGGCCCGGGGCCGGTCTGGGATACTGGGTCTCATGAAGATTATTGCCGCAGCAGACGGATCCGCCCTCGGAAACCCCGGGCCCGCCGGCTGGGGCTGGTATATCGACGAGGACACCTGGGCCTCCGGCGGCTGGCCCCGCGGCACCAACAACATGGGCGAGCTCATGGCCGTGCTGGACCTGCTCCGGCAGACCCGCCACGTCAGCGAGCTCCAGGTGCTCTGCGACAGCCAGTACGTCATCAATTCCGTGACCAAGTGGATGCCCGGGTGGAAGCGGAAGGGCTGGCGCAAGGCGGACGGCAAGCCCGTGCTCAATGTGGACCTCCTCAAGGAGATCGACCGCGAGATGGCAGGGCGCACCGTGACCTTCACCTGGGTCAAGGGCCACGCGGGCCATCCCCTCAACGAGGCGGCCGACAAGAAGGCCAACGGCGCGGCGCAGCGCTTCGCCCGCGGCAACGGCGGCGACGCGGGCCCCGGCTTCCCGCAGCCCGCTCGTGCCGCCGCGCACGAGGCTGCCGGGCCCAGGGACCCGGAGCCGGCCCATGTCGCCACCGACGCGGCGGCATCCCCGCGTGCAGGCGCCCAGGCACCGGCCCCGCGTGCAGGCGGCCAGGCACCGGCCCCGCGTGGGAGCTCGCCGGCGGCGGCCCAGGAGGCCGCCCTCACGTGGGACGAGGAGGGGGCCTCCTGGAGCATCGTCGAGTCAGAGCGGAGCCCGCACGAAGAGGTGCTCGCGCTCGAACGGCGCCTCGCGTCCCCAGAGGGCCGCGCGGACATCGCCGACGTCGCCTTCCTCCTCCACGCTGACTTCATGGAGGTGGGCTCGTCGGGACGGCGGTATGACCGCGCCGAGATGCTTGCCCTGATTGAGGGGGAAGAGGCCGAGCAGGCCCCGCAGATCGAGGTGATCGCCTCCAGGGAGCTGGCGCCTGGCCTCATCCAGCTCATCTACCGAGCCGCTCACACGGACCGCACTGTCTTGCGTTCGTCCATGTGGACCAGCCAGAACGGCCGCTGGCAGATCATCTGGCACCAGGGCACCCGCGAGGCCTAGCCCGACCGCGGTGGCCCCCGGGCGGGATCTCGCCCCGCGGCGACTGCGGGTGCGCCGCTCGCCCGCCGCTCGCCCGCCGCTCGCCCGCCGGGCGCACCGCGGGGCGCTCCCGCTACCCGAACATGGCGGTATTCTGCGACTCGACTTCCGCGTAGGTGCGTGAGGCGCTGCTCAGGGCTTCGTTGATGTGGAGCAAGGACTCCTCGACCCGCATCTGGGTGGCCCGCCACTCCACTACGAGTCCCTGGAAACGGTTCGACGCCTGGCCGCCCCAGGACGCCTGAAGCCCCTGAAGGCCCGCCTGCATCTGGTTGATCTCAGTCTGCAGGCGGGCGATGGTTCCCTGAACCTGGGCGCTCTGCTGGGCCAGCTGCTCGCTGTCCACGTTGAAAATGGCCATAACTCCTCCTTGGGTCTCGCCGCCACGGGCGTTGTGTCTGACGAGCGGGGTGTTCCGCCCGGTGACTCAAGGATGCGCGCCGGAGAGAATCTAGGAGCCGGGAGTGCGAGAAACGTGGATATCCTCATCCGGCCCGCCGGATCCGGCGGGGTTCGGGCCGTCGGCTGCGTCGTCGTCCTCCGCGTCATCGAAGACGTCGTCCTCGAAGGGGCGGTAGGGGAGCGCGACGGTGAAGGTCGCGCCGCCGCCCGGGGTCGTGGAGAGGCGGACCGTCCCGCCGTGCTGAGCGGTGATCGCGGCGACGATCGCCAGCCCGAGTCCGGTGCCGCCGGTCTGCCTGTGGCGGGACTCGTCCGAGCGGTAGAAGCGCTCGAAGACCCTCGCCTGGTCCGCCTCGCTGATGCCCGGGCCGTGATCGCGAATCTCGAGGACGGACTCGGGGGCGGAGAGGCCGTCCGCCCGCTGGCCGACGGCGAGCTCGATCCGCGTGCCCTCGGGCGTGTACCGCATGGCGTTGGTCAGGAGGTTGGTGACCACCTGGCGCATGCGGGCGTCGTCTGCGATGACGGGGGCCGGCCGCGGCCCCTGCCCTGGCTCGAGGCCGACGACGGTGACCGGGTGCGTGCCCGACCCCGCCTGGGCGTCGGCTGCTGCGTCGAGGGCGAGAATGTAGAGGTCGATCGGCTCAAGGTCGAGAGGCCGCTTCTCGTCCGCGCGGGCCAGCGTCAGGAGGTCCTCAACGAGCGCGCCCATGCGGCGGGCCTCTGACTCGATGCGCCCCATGGCCGCGGCGACGTCCCGCTCGGTGGACATTGCGCCCTTGGAGTAGAGCTCGGAGTACCCGCGGATCGTCACCAGCGGGGTCCGCAGCTCGTGGGAGGCGTCAGAGATGAAGCGGCGCATGCTCGCCTCTGTCTGCGCCTGCGCGGCGAACGCCGACTCGATGTGCGCGAGCATGGCGTTGAGCGAGCGGGAGAGGCGGCCGATCTCCGTGGACGGGTTCTCGACGGTGACGCGCTGGGACAGGTCTCCCTCGGCGATCTTGGCCGCCGTCCGCTCAACCCTCTGCAGGGGTGAGAACGCGCGGGTGACGACGAGATAGGCGATGAGCGTAGCCGTCAGCGTCGTGATGAGCCCGATGCTCGAGAGGAGCGCGGCTGCGTTGTTGGACACGCTCTCGGTCCGCTCCATGGACTGCGCCACGATGAGCGTCTGCTTGGGCGTGTTGTCGACGTCAAACGCCATGACGCGCCACCCGGGAGAGCCGATGTTCGTGCCGCGGATGGTGAAGCCGGCGCTGCCGTGCGAGCGCAGCTCTTCAAGCGTGTACGCGTTGAGATCCGGGGTGTCCCCGCCGCCGGTGGGCGTGCTCTGGGCCAGGACGACGTTGTCCGCGCTGAGGATGGCGCCATACGTGCGCAAGAGCTCCGTCTCCTGCGATGTGCCCGTCTGGTGTCCGTTGAACACCACACGGGCAATCGAGGAGGAGGAGTCCTTGAGCTCCGCGTCCATCCTCTGAATGAGGCTGCTTCGGAGCATGATGACGGACAGGATCCCCGTGATGGTCACCGTGGCGAACGTCAGGAGGGTCGTGATGGTCACGAGCTTGGTCCGAAGGGACGTCGCCCGCCAGAAGGAGAGGAGCAACGTCTAGCGCTTGTCCGCGGTCCGAAGGAGGTAGCCGACGCCGCGCTTGGTCTGAATGAGCGGGGTCAGCTCCTTGTTCGAATCGATCTTGCGGCGCAGGTACGAGATGTAGGACTCGACGATGGACGCGTCCCCGTTGAAGTCGTACTCCCACACGTGGTCGAGAATCTGCGCCTTGGACAGGACCCGGTTGGGGTTCATCATGAGGTAGCGCAGGAGCTTGAACTCGGTGGGGGAGAGGTCGATGACCTGTCCCGCGCGGCGAACCTCGTGGGCGTCGTCGTCGAGCTCGAGGTCGTCGACGCGGAGGATGGCCTCGTCGTCGTCGAACGGGTGCGTGCGGCGAAGGACGGCGCGGATGCGGGCCACCACCTCGTCCAGGCTGAACGGCTTGGTGACGTAGTCGTCGCCTCCGACGGTGAGGCCCTGGACCTTGTCCTCGGTCCCGTCCTTGGCGGTCAGGAAGACCACGGGGAACTGCTTGCCCGCGGCACGGAGGCGGCGCGTGATGCTGAACCCGTCCATGTCAGGGAGCATGACGTCGAGGACGGCGAGGTCCGGCTCGTCAGCTTCCACAGCGGCGAGCGCCTCGCGGCCGTTGGCCGCGGAGACGACGTCGAAGCCTGCGAATCGCAGGGACGTGGTGAGCAGTTCGCGAATGTTGGGCTCGTCATCGACAACGAGGAGCTTGGCTTCGGCTGGTTGCGTATTCACCCCTCCATCTCACCAAGGAATCCTGAAAGACGCCAGGATGAACACCCGATACTTCCAGCGCGTCAGGAGAGCTTTCGCTGAATGACTCCTGTGATGATCGCGAGAAGCAGCGCCACGAACGCGGCGGGAAGGAGGGCCAGGAACAGCGGGACCAGTCCGCCCGGCACGCCCTGGTGGCTCAGCCCCAGGAAGACGACGACGGCGACCGCCGCCACGCCGATCACCGCGCAGACGACAGCGAGCCCCATGAGAACGCCCCGGGCCGCCGCGAGGGGGGCGTGCGCAGGATGCGCGGGCTCGGACTCGGGGCGATGCCCCGCAGGGGTCTGCTCAGTCGCGCGGAATGTCATACCTTGTATTCTTCCACGCTCGCTCCCGCCGAGGACAAGCGCCGGATCGCCGAGCCCGGCCGGGGTGAGGCCGGGGAGCCCTGACGAGCACCGCAGGCGGCGCGGGTAGGCTTGGGGAGTCATGGGCGTGCAGCGAGTCAGCTCCGCCCCCCACGTTTCCGCCCGGGAGCCCACGAGGCCCGGAGCGATGAAAGACGAAGTAGGCAGGCAAGACATATGCCCATCGGCAAGGTGAAGTGGTACGACGCCACGAAGGGATTCGGCAGAATCCTCTCGGAGGACGGCGACGACGTCTTCCTCCACGTCTCGGCCCTGGAGCCCGGATCCCCGGCGCCCTCGCCCGGGACACGCATGGAGTTCGACCTGGCCCAGGACCGCCGGGGTGCCCAGGCTCTCCGCGCCCGGGTGCTCGAGCAGGGCCCGAGCGTCGTGCGAAACACTCGCAAGTCCGCAGCTGACATGGCCGTCATCACCGAGGACCTCATCAAGCTTCTTGACGGGGTCTCCAACGGGCTGCGCCGCGGCAGGTACCCCGAGGACGTCCACGCTCGCAAGACCGCCGCGCTCCTGCGCGCCGTGGCAGATCAGCTCGACGCATGAGCCGGCGTACAGGAGCAGCGAAGGGCCCGGAGGCGGACAGCCCAGAGATGGACAGCGCCACCACGAGCGCCGCGGACGCTGAGAGCGCCGCGCAGGACCGCGCGGATGCTGCAGGCTCCGAGCTCGCCGCCCAGGCGGGCGCCGCGGCGGAGGCAGGGGATGCGCCTGAAGCAGGCGCGGCACCCAAGCGCCCCGCGCGCAAGCGGGCCCCCAAGCCCGACGCCCTCGTCGCCGAGGCCGTCGACGCGGCCCGGTCGGCTCTCGAGGACGCCTTCCCGGGAGAGGCCATCGGGGATCACCTCGGGGCGCAGCCGGAGGAGGACCGCGTCATGACGCACCGGTTCACCGCGCAGAAGCAGGGCTACCGGGGCTGGCAGTGGTACGCCACCCTCGCCCGCGCGCCGCGTGCCAAGAAGATCACCGTCAACGAGATCGGGCTGCTGCCGGGCGAGGGGGCCCTCCTGGCCCCGGCCTGGGTGCCGTGGGCAGACCGCCTCCGCCCCGAGGACACGCAGCAGGGGGACGCGGACCAGCAGGCGGGCGGGGCCGAGCCCGGCCAGGACGAGCCCGCGACGGCCGTCGAGGCGCCCGCGGTCGCCGAGACGGGCGGCACCGGCGTCGTCGTCACCGAAGAGCGGACCGAGGTGGAGCAGGCGCCGGCAGCGGACGGCGACCACACGGACGAGGACCCGACCGCCGAGGAGATCGAGGCGAGCGTCAAGGTCAAGCGCCGCCGCCGGCAGAGGCGCTACCGGGCCAACCCCAAGACGTAGTCGATGCTGGCGAGAAGGGCGGCGACGTCGCTCTTCTCGACAGCCACGAACGTCCCGATCCGCAGCTGGTTGCGCCCCAGCTTGCGGTACGGCTCCACGTCGAGGATGCCGTTCGCGCGCAGGGTCGAGGCGAGCTGTGCGGCGTCGACCTCCTCCGCGAAGTCCACGGTGACGACGACGGGCGAGCGGTCCTCGGCCCGGGCGACGAAGGGGCTGGCCAGCTCGTGCCGCTCCGCCCACTCGTAGACGAGCCCCGAGGTCTCGGCGGTGCGCGCCGCCGCCGCCGTGATGCCGCCGAGGCTCACGAGCCAGTCCAGCTGCGCGTCAAGCCCCACGAGGGTCGTGAGGGAGGGCGTGTTGTACGTCTGGTCCAGGCGCGAGTTGTCGAGCGCGGTCTTGAGGCTGAGGAAACTCGGGACCCAGCGGTCGCTGGCCGCGATCCGCTCGATCCGCTCCACCGCGGCAGGACTCGCAATGGCGAGCCAGAGTCCGCCATCGGAGGCGAAGTTCTTCTGCGGCGAGAAATAGTAGACATCCGTCTCGGAGAGGTCGACGTCGATGCCGCCCGCAGCGGACGTGGCGTCCGTGAGGTGCAGCGCGCCCTCGGCTCCCGGAACCCGGGAGACGGGGGCCATGACGCCCGTTGAGGTCTCGTTGTGCGGCCACGCGTAGACGTCGACCTCGCTCGCGTGCGGCTCGGGGCGGGTGCCCGGGGCTGACGTGATGATCTCACTCGGCTCGAGGAACGGGGCCTCGTTGGTGGCCTGCGCGAACTTCGAGCCGAACTCGCCGAAGGAGAGGTGCTGGGCGCGCCGCTCCACGAGCCCGAACGCGGCCGCATCCCAGAACGCCGTGGCGCCGCCGTTTCCGAGGAGGACCTCGTAGCCCGAGGGCGCATTGAACACGTCGAGGAGCTTGGAGCGAATGGCTCCGACGAGGCTGCGGACGGCTGGCTGCCGGTGGCTCGTGCCGAGGAGACCGGGCTGGGCTGCGGCGATGGCCTCCATCTGGGCGGCGCGGACCTTCGAGGGGCCTGCGCCGAAGCGGCCGTCCTGGGGCAGGAGGTTCTCGGGGATCTGAATCTGAGTCATAGGGCGCTCCTCTGAAGGTCCGTCACACACGTGGTCCCATTGACCCACACGCACCGCCCGAAGGCCACTCCGGTCCAGGCGGCGGGCCGGGCGCGGCGACGGGCGGGCGCGGCTCGACATAGAATACGGAGGATACGGCTTCACCCCATTCCGGCTGACGAGGAGCATGCCCAGTGTCTGAGCTCATTGATACGACGGAGATGTACCTGCGGACGATCCTCGAGCTCAAGGAAGAAGGGGTGCCCGCGCTGCGCGCCCGCATCGCCGAGCGCCTCCACCACTCGGGCCCCACCGTCTCGCAGACCGTGGCGCGCATGGAGCGGGACGGACTCGTGGAGGTCACGGCGGATCGCCACCTCGAGTTCACCGACGAGGGTCAGCGCCGCGCCACCGAGGTCATGCGGAAGCATCGCCTCGCGGAGCGACTCCTGTCCGACGTGATCGGACTCGACTGGGAGCTCGTCCACGACGAGGCCTGCCGGTGGGAGCACGTCATGAGCGAGCGGGTGGAGCGCCGGCTGCTTGAGCTCCTTGAATCGCCGACGGTCAGCCCCTATGGCAATCCCATCCCCGGCCTCGAGGCCATCGGCGGGGACGCGGCCGAGCCGTTCGGGGAGGGCGTCGTGACGGCGACGGCGGCCGTCCGCCGCGCGGGCGGGGCTCCGGTCCGCGGCGTCATCGCGCGCCTGGCCGAGCCGATCCAGGTGGACGGCGAGCTGCTTGTTCAGCTGCGCGAGTGCGGACTGGTGCCGGGCGCCGAGGTGGACGTTCAGGAGCGCGGGGCCTTCCTCCGCATGTCCGCCGTGCTCTCCGGCGAGGGGCTCGAGCTGCCTCTCGAGGACGCGGCGCACCTCTTCCTGCGTCTCTCGTAACTTTTTCCCGAGACTTTGTCCCACCGGCCGAGGCCCGAGCGTGCGGTGCCTGCCGCCGGAAATGTCGCATGGTGACGCCCTGAGGGGACACGCCGATGGTCACAGCACCGTGACCATAACGTGACATTTGGGTCTCGGTGTTGTAGGTTTGATACCCGAGAGGTCATCCGAAAGGATGACCAGCATCCCGACGATGCGCCGAGCCTTGTCAGTCGGCGGGATGACTCAGGAGGGCCCCTTGGGGTCTCTCCACCAATGACAAGGGCGGGGGACCCACATGTGACTGGAATGTTCCAGTCTTGGGGTGAAGCCCAAAGGTCACGAAACGGTTACGGCCGCACGGGACCGGAGGGCCGGGTGACTCCCATCCGAACCCGACAGCTCACCTCGCAGGCGATGTGGGAGGCAAAGCTTCGTTCAGACTCTCGACTCGAGGGTGATGGCGGACCACGGCTTCTGACAACTTCATTCAGCATTTGATCGCAGTTCGGCTCCCAGGCACAGTGCCTGGACAAGGGTCGGCTACGAAAGGGCCCAGGTCCCTTCGTGAACCACGAAAGAGAGCTCCACGTTGTCGAAGAGCATCGAAAAGGCGTCGCTGTCCGCAGTCGCCAAGGCAGTTTCTGAGAACGCAGGCGGCGCCACGCGCCAGGCAGCCGTCATCGCGGCGGCCTCCGGCCTCGTTCTCTCGGGTGGCCTCGCCGCCCAGGCATTCAGCACCCCCGAGGCCGCACCGGCCTCCCACACCGCTCCGGCTTCCGCGGCCCCCGCCCCCTCGGCCTCCGCCGAGGTCAAGGCTCCGGCCGCCGCGACCGCCAAGAAGGTTGAGCGCGCCGCCGTCAAGGCCGCCCCCAAGAAGGCTGTCAAGAAGGCCACGAAGAAGGCTGCCCCGAAGCGCGCAGCCGCTCCGGCCAACGCCCGCAAGGCCACCACGGCTGGCGCCTACTCCTACTCCTACTCGTCTGACTCGGTTCAGCAGGCTCCGGCCCGCGCCGCCGTCAAGGCCGCCCCGGCACAGGCCGCCGCCGCCACGGCTCCCCAGGCTGCCTCCTACACGGCTCCGGTCGCGCAGCGCGCCGCCTACCAGGCTCCCGCCGCTCAGCCGGCCGCCTACCAGGCTCCCGCTGCTCAGCCGGCCGCCTACCAGGCTCCCGCCGCTGCCAAGCCCGTTGCCTCCACCTCCGGCGTTGGCGCCACGATCGCCGCTGCCGCTCGCGCTCAGGTCGGCATGGGCCAGGACTGCACCATGCTCGTCACGAATGCCCTCGCGGCCGCTGGCATCAGCCACCACGGCTGGCCGGCCAGCTACATGGGCCTCGGCACCATCACGAGCAACCCGCAGCCGGGCGACCTCATCTACTACGACAACGCTGGCTCCGGTGTCCCGCACATCGCCGTCTACATCGGCAACGGCCAGGCCGTCCACGGCGGCTGGAACGGCAACCAGACCACGATCGCCTCGGCCTACCTCGGCTCCGGCCCCGTGTTCATCCACGTCGGCTAGTCACAAGCACTAGGTCACGCAGCCCCTGGAGGGTTGCAGGACTTGCCCCATTGGGGGGCAGCAGAGAGACCCGCGCTCCACATCGGAGCGCGGGTCTCTCTGCGTCTGGGCAGGCCTCATGGTGAGGCCCCGCCCAGCACACCGAGGGCAACCGCATGGACCGCACGGGGGCTGGTAGCCGAGAATTCACCTGTCGGCCGCCCGCTGATCAACGGGGGGTCTTCCGCCCGAGAGGGCTCAGGGGGCACACTGTAGTCATCACGGACCGCGTTCCTCATCCGCGCCCATCATTGCCAGGTGGTGCGCTCACCCGGGAGCAGATCATGCGCACACTCGTCCTCAACGCCGGCTACGAGCCTCTGGCCGTCGTCCCGTCCCGCCGCGCGGTGGTGCTCATCATGCGCGGCAAAGCCACGATGATTCGCGCGGGGGAGGGGAGTCTCACGGGGGTGAGCGTCTCAGTGCCGCGGCCCAGCGTCATCGTCTTGGCGCGCTATGTCAGGCGGCCCCGCGCCAAGCGCCTCGCCGTGACCCGGCGCGGAGTGCTCCGCCGGGACGGGCATCGCTGCGCCTACTGCGGGCGCACCGCGACGACCGTGGACCACATTCAGCCGCGCTCCCGCGGCGGCGAGGACTCCTGGGAGAACCTCGTCGCGTGCTGTCTCGCGTGCAACGGGGCCAAGGGGGACAAGTCGCTCGCGCAGATGCGCTGGACGCTCCCCTTCCGTCCGCGCGAGCCGCGCGGGGATCTCTGGCACCTGCGGGGCCTGGAACAGCCCGACGACGCCTGGCGGGACTATCTCGCCGCGGCCTGAACGCTGCCGCGTCGGGGCCGCGCGCCGCCGGGGACGGGACCGTGGTGAGCCCTAGCCGAGCTCGGGGTGGGTCAGCCGCCTGACGAACTGCTGCGTGCGCGGCTCCGACGGGGACTCGAGGACGTCCGCGCTGGGGCCGGACTCGACGACCACGCCGCCGTCCATGAAGACGGTCGTGGAGGCCACCTGACGGGCGAACTGGAGCTCGTGCGTGACGATGAGCATGGTCCAGCCCTGCTCCGCGAGGTCACGGATCACGGTGAGGACGTCGCCCACGAGCTCGGGGTCGAGGGCGGAGGTCGGCTCGTCGAAGAGCAGGAGGGCGGGCCGCAGGGCGAGGGCCCGAACGATGCCCACGCGCTGCTGCTGCCCGCCGGAAAGCTCGTGCGGGTAGGCGTCCGCCTTGGACTCGAGCCCGACGCGCTTGAGCAGCTCCAGTGCGTCCGCTGTGGCCTCCTGCTTGGGTCGCTTCTGCACCCGCACGGGTCCCTCGATGACGTTCTGGAGGACGGTGCGGTGGGGGAAGAGGTTGTAGGACTGGAAGACCATCGCGGAGGCGTCCCGCAGGCGCGCGATGTCCCGAGCACGGGCCCGCGCGGACGTGCTCGCGCCGAAGTCGACCGTCACGGGCTCCGCCGAGGGGGAGCCTGCGAACTCGACGACGCCGGCGTCTGGCGTCTCCAGGCCGTTGAGGCACCGGAGGATGGTCGTCTTGCCCGAACCCGAGGGGCCAATGAGCGCCACGACGTCGCCGCGGCGGACCGTGAGGTCGATGTCCTTGAGGACCCGGTGGTCTCCAAAGGACTTGGCGAGCCCCCTGACCGTGAGGAGGGGCGCGGGGGCGGGGGCGACGTCGGGCGCCGCCGGGTGCTGGGCCACAGAGCCAGGGCGAGGGACGGGGACCGGGCTGCTAGGACGCGACATGGCGGTTGAGCCTCCGCTCGATCGAGGGCTGGGGCAGGGAGAGGACCATGCAGATGATCCAGTAGATGAGGCCCGCCTCCATGTAGATGAGAAGGAACTCGTTGGAGAACGCAGCGACGTCCTGGGCCTTGCGGAAGAGCTCGGACACGGTCACGAGGGAGGCGAGGGACGTGTCCTTGACGAGCGAGATGAACGTGTTGGACAGGGGCGGCACCGAAAGGCGCGCGGCCTGGGGCAGGACCACGCGGCGCAGGGTCTGAGCCCGGCTCATGCCGATCGTGTGCGCGGCCTCCCACTGGCCCTTCGGCACGGACGCGATGGCCGCGCGGATGACCTCAGCCGCGTACCCGCCCACGTTCATGGACAGGGCGGCGACGATCGTCGTCCACGGGCTCAGCGTCACGCCGAGGTTCGGCAGCCCGTAGAAGATGACGAAGAGCTGCACGAGCATCGGCGTGCCGCGGATGACGGAGATGTAGGCGCGGGCGATCCATGAGAGTGGCTTGATCCGGCTGATCCTCATGATGGCCATCGCCAGGGCGATGACGAGGCCGATCGCGAACGAGACGAGCGCGAGCGGGATGGTGACGAGCAGGCCCGCCTTGAGGATGGGCCAGAACGATTCGGCGAGGAGTCCCCAGTCCCAGGTCACGAGGACTTCGAGACGTCGGTGCCGAAGTACTTCTCCGACAGCTTCTTCAGCGTGCCGTCCTTCTCCAGCTCAGCGAGGGCCTTGTCCACGGCGTCCCTGAGCTCCGTGGAGTCCTTGCGGAACAGGAACGCGGACGAGCTCTCGGACGAGTCCTCGGCGACGATCTTCACGCCCGAGTTGGGGTTGGCCTTGAGGTAGTCGAGGACCGTGAGCTTGTCGTTGATCGTGGCCTCGACGCGGCCCTGGCGGACGAGCTCCACGGACTGGGCCCAGCCCTCGACGGGCGTGATGACGGCGCCCTTCTCGCGGGCCTCCTTGCCGAAGTTGGAGGTCGCCGACTGGGCGACCTTCTTGCCCTTGAGGTCCTCAAAGGAGCGGATGGAGGAGTCGGCCTTCGCGACGACGACGCCGCGGGAGTGGGAGTACGGCTTCGAGAAGAGGTACTTGGCCTCGCGCTCCGGGTTGATGCCCACCTGGTTGGCGATGATGTCGAACCGCTTCGCGTCAATGCCCGCGAAGATCGCGTCCCACTGGGTCTCCTGGTACTCGGTCTTGACGCCGATCTTCTCGGCGACCGCGTTCATGACGTCCACGTCGTAGCCCGAGAGCGGGGCGCCCGCCTGAGCGTGGAAGGTGAACGGCTTGTACGTGCCCTCGGTGCCCACCTTGATGGTGCCGGCCTTCTTGACGGAGTCGAGGCTCGTGGAGCTGGACTCGGATCCCCCGGAGCAAGCCGCCAGCAGGAGGGTCGCGGCGGAGGCGAGGCCGAGGGCTGAGAACTGGCGGCGATTCATGGGGAGATCCTTCGGGTAGATGGGGTGCCCGTGACGAACGGGGCAAACCAGGCGTCTAATGTGACAAACCAGGTAAACATTATTCCTATTCCCCGGGGCTGTGATAACGGCGGCCCCGGTTTGTTACGAAGTGTGACAAACGGGGCCGCCAGGCGCGTCGTCGTCCGCTGGACCGCCCCATCTCCAGCCCGACGCGAGACGAGCCGGGACCCCGCCTTCCGCCCTGAGCGAGTCCGGCCCGATGCCCAGCCGCGGAGGCGAATAATTGGACCAATGAGTATGGAACGCGCCGCGATGCACCACATGATGAGGTCTGCCCAAGTCACGGAGGCCGCGCCGGTCTCGCGGGCGACGCTCAAGCGGATCGTGGAGTTCGCGCGGCCATACCGTGGGCGGCTCATCGCGTTTCTCGCCGTCTCGCTGCTCGGCGCGCTCCTGTCCGTGGCCACGCCGCTGCTGGCGGGACGCGTCGTGGACGAGATGGTCGTCGGCGGCAGCCGCACGGTCATCGTGTGGATCGCGGTGGCGATCGCCGGAGTCGCGCTCCTGGACGCGGGCGTGGGCCTGCTCAACCGCTGGCTGTCCGCCCAGATCGGCGAGGACGTCATCCTCGACCTCCGCACCCAGGTCTACGAGCACGTGCAGACCATGCCCGTGGCGTTCTTCATGCGCACGCGCACGGGCGCTCTCGTCTCCCGCCTGAACTCGGACGTCCTGGGGGCCCAGCGGGCGTTCGCGACGACGCTCTCCGGCGTCGTCGTCAACGGCGTCACGGTGCTCCTGACGCTCGCCGTCATGGTGAGCAAGTCCTGGCTCGTGGCCGTCCTGACGCTCATCCTTCTGCCGATCTTCCTCCTGCCCTCTCGCAAGATCGGCGGGAGGCTCGCCACTCTGCGGCGCGAGTCCAGCGACCACAACGCGACGATGACCGCCCAAATGACCGAGCGATTCTCCGCGCCCGGCGCGACGCTCATCAAGCTGTTCGGAAACCCGGCCTCCGAGGCCGCGCAGTTCGAGGCGCGGGCCGGGCGCGTCCGCGACATCGGCGTGAAGTCCGCCTTCATGCAGCAGGTGTTCCTGACGCTGCTCACGCTCGTCTCCGCGCTGGCGCTGGCCCTCGTGTACGGCGTGGGCGGCTGGTTCGCGGTGGACGGCCGGCTCAACCCGGGCGACGTCGTGGTCCTCGCGCTCCTGCTGACGCGCCTCTACGGGCCGCTGACGCAGCTCTCCAACGCGCGGGCCGACCTCATGGGCGCGGCCGTCAGCTTCGAGCGCGTCTTCGAGATCCTCGACCTCAAGCCGCTCATCACCGAGCGGCCGGACGCAAAGACGCTCGCCGACGCCCCCGCGAGCCTGCGCTTCCGCAACGTGAGCTTCGCCTACCCGAGCGCCAAGGACGTCTCCCTGGCCTCCCTTGAGTCCGTGGCCGTCCTCGACTCGCGCGGCGGCGAGGAGGTGCTGCATGGCGTGGACTTCTCCGTGGAGCCCGGGCAGACCGTGGCGTTGGTCGGGTCCTCGGGAGCGGGGAAGTCGACGATCGCCCAGCTCGCGGCGCGCCTCTACGACACGACGGGCGGCTCCGTGGAGCTCGGCGGGGTGGACGTGCGGGACCTCTCCTTCCAGTCCCTCCGGGACAGCGTCGGCATGGTCACCCAGGACGGGCACCTCTTCCACGAGTCCATCCGGGCGAACATCGCCCTCTCGAGGCCCGACGCGAGCGACGACGAGATCTGGGCCGCCCTCCGCGGCGCCCGCCTCGAGTCGCTCGTGCGCAGCCTGCCGGACGGCCTGGAGACCATCGTCGGCGAACGCGGCTACCGGCTCTCCGGAGGCGAGCGCCAGCGCATGACCATCGCCCGCGTGCTCCTGTCCCGGCCGCAGCTCGTCATCCTCGACGAGGCCACGGCCTCCCTCGACTCCACGAACGAGGCCGCGGTGCAGGGCGCCCTCGCTGAGGCCCTCGCGGGGCGCACGGCCCTCGTGATCGCCCACAGGCTCTCCACGATCCGGGACGCGGACGAGATCCTCGTCATCGAGGCCGGCCGCATTGCCCAGCGTGGCACGCACGAGCAGCTCCTCGCCGCGGGCGGGCGCTACGAGGAGCTGTACCGCACCCAGTTCGCCGAGTAGGCCGGGCGGATGCCGGGGGCCGCCGGCTGGCTCAGGTGCCGAGGGGCCACGGCGCGCGCCCAGCGCCGGCTCCAGGCTCAGCCGAGCGCGTCAAGCAGGCGCGGCGCGATGCTCTCCCGCAGCAGCGGGGCAATCGAGTAGGGCGTCCCCGGCACGAGCCCCGTCTCGACGGCCTCGCGCAGCTCACCGAGGGTGAGGAGCCGGACCTCGGCGATCTCGGCGGCCGGCGCGAGGGCGTCCGGGTCCAGACCCTCCGGGAGCGCGGCGCGGTAGCACTCGGCGAACAGCTCGAACCCCGCCTCGTTGGCCGGGCGTCCCCGCCACGAGCCGGCATGCTCAAATGCGCCAGGGCCGAGGTCCAGTCCCAGCTCCTCGGCCAGTTCCCGTGCCGCCGCCTCCCGCGGGCCCTCGCCCGGCTCGGGCTTGCCTCCGGGCTGCATGAACGCGTGTGTCCCCTTCTTGCGCACGACGACGAGCTGGCGCGCCCCCGTCAGCAGCTCCACGGCGGAGACCGTGATGACGGGCAGCGGCCTCGTCAGCGTCGTCCGCAGCGTGAGGTCCTTGGCCGGGCCTGCCACCGTCCACGTCCAGGACAGCTCGGTGGGGGAGAGCGCCTCCACGCGGGCCTCGTACTGGTCCGGGGCGCACCAGTGGGACGGGGTGTCCGCGCCCTTGTCCAGCCGCAGAGAGTGGAAGGGGCGCCCGTCGTCGAACAGAATCTCCGCGGACGAGCCCCCCACCAGCCAGAGGTGAGTACGCTGGGCCGGGGTGGGGGCGAGGCCCTGAAGGCGGAGGGTGCCCTCCTCGTGGGCCCGAAGCCGCTGGGCGGGGGAGGAGAGAGGCGCGCCACGCGGCGCGGGGTTTGAGGCGGGGGTTTCATCCGGCGCCGGCTCGAAGGTCAGGGTGCCCGTGAAGGTGCCCGACGTCCCCGCCCGCCGGTCCTCGATCTCCCGGTGGGCGGACCAGGTGCCGGAGAGGAAGCCTGCGAGGTCGAGAACGGGGTACGGCACGGGGCTCCTTCGCTGGGGTCGCGGGCCCGCGGCGCCTGAGGCCGCCTTGGAGCCGCGCGCGGGCATTCCGGTAAGCTGGACTCTCGCAACGTTAGCCGAGTGGCGGCGTCGCGCGCCCTAGTAGCTCAGTGGATAGAGCACGGCTCTCCTAAAGCCGGTGTCGGAGGTTCGATTCCTCTCTGGGGCACCGCACTGTCGCGGCGGCCGCTGACCGGCGGACGGCGCCCACGGTGGCCGCACCCGACCGAAGGAACGACATGTTCGCAGTGATTATGGTGGCCATCCTGGCCATCCTCAGCGCGGCCGGCTTCGCCGTCGCCAGGACCATCAAGCCGAATGAAGAGGGCAACAGCAGCCGGGGCAGTGTCCGCCTCGCGTCAATCGGAGCCGCGGTCCTGGCCGTCGTCATCCTTCTCTCATCCAGCGTGACGGTCGTCGCGCCGCGCACGGTGGGCGTCAAGGTGGCCTTCGGCAAGCCGACGGGCGTGCTCTCGAACGGCCTCCACCTCAAGGCCCCGTGGGAGAAGGTCGAGGACCTCGACGGCTCCGTGCAGAACGACGTCTATCAGGGCGCGGACCACGACATCGACATCCGCCTCGGCAACAACTCCAAGGCCACGGCCGACGCCTCGATCCAGTGGCAGCTGAAGACCGACGACGCCGAGGACCTGTTCCTCAACTACAAGACCTTCGACAACATCCGCACGAACCTCGTGGACCGCAACTTCCGCGCCGCGCTCAACGAGGTCATGGCCACCTACAACCCCCTCAACTCCGTCAAGGCGGCGGAAGGCGGGGCGGACCTCAACGCGATGGCGAAGCAGGTCGAGGCCAAGATGAAGGAGCGCGTCGGGGACCAGATTGAGGTCAAGTCCGTGACGATCCCGCTCATCAACTTCGACCAGTCCACGCAGGACCGGATCAACGAGCTCCAGTCCGAGATCGCCCGGACCCGCATCGCCGAGCAGAAGAAGGCCACGAACAAGGCCGAGGCGGAGGCGAACAAGATCCTCGAGCAGTCCGTCTCCGAGAACACGCTCACCTCCAAGTGCCTGGACATTGTGTCCAAGTCCGGCCAGTCCCCGCTGGGCTGCTTCCCCGGCACTTCTGCGCTTCCGACGGTGACCCAGCCGCAGAAGAAGTAACGCGTTGGCCCTAGGCTGCGCGGACACGGGCCTTCCTTCTGCGTTGCGTTGCGTTGCGTTGCGCGGTGAGTTTCAACCAAGAAAGTGCGCTCCAGTGTGCGAACACCGCCCCGCAACGGGACAGGTGCGGGGTGGAGGCCCGGGCGGCGGGGAGGGAATTGCCCCGCTGTTGCGTTTCGCGTAGAATCGACGGGTGCTTCGTACCGCGCGCACGCTCCTGCGTGCCCTGTGGTGAGAAGCCGGACGGCGTCGCTGCACCTGGCGACCAGTCCGCCGCTCAAAGTTTTGGGATCCACTGCCTTTTGAGGGCCGCGTGAGCATCCCGGGTGAGTGTCGGGCGCGGTCGGAGCGATGACGTGGAACTCCACGCCGCTCGCCGTTGCCCGAAACCGCCGTAATTGGCCCGACACAAGGAGAACTCATGAAGGTCCGCAACTCGCTCCGCGCGCTGAAGAAGATCGACGGCGCCCAGATCGTCCGTCGCCGTGGCAAGACGTACGTCATCAACAAGAAGAACCCGCGCATGAAGGCTCGCCAGGGCTAAGTCCCCGAGATGCGCGTTCTCACGTTGCCGCCAGAGACCCCGGACCGATTGGTTGCGGGGTCTCTTGCTGTCCAGGCGGGCCTGCTGGCCGCGCGCATGCGCGCCGACCGCCTGATCGGGGAGAGCAAGTCCAACGTGGCCGACATCGTGACGGAGGCCGACCGCGCCGCCGAGGCCCTCGTCGTCGGCGGACTGCGGCAGGCGCGCCCTGCGGACGGGGTCCTCGGGGAGGAGGGCGCGGCCGCCGAAGGCACGAGCGGGCGGCGCTGGATCATCGACCCGGTGGACGGCACCTATAACTTCCTCTCCGGCGCGGGGCCGTGGTGCTCCGCGCTGGCGCTGGAGACGGGCGGAGAGCCCGTGTCTGCGGTCTTCGTGCCGGGCACTCGCGAGCTCTTCACGGCCGACGACGGCGTGGCCCGCTGCGAGGTGATCCCCGAGGGGCCCGCAGAGGCCGGTCTGACACGGGGCGGTTCGGCGGAGGCGAGCTCGGGGACGCCAGACGCGGTGCGAGGCGGTGCCGCGCGGGTGCTGGAGGGGACGGTCGCTGCCGGCCCCCTGGCGCAGCTCAGCCTGGCGACCTACCTGCACCCGACGTGGATGCGTGATGAGGCCGTGCGCGCGGTGTGGCACGAGGTGGCCGCGAGTGCCGCCACGGTGCGGATGTTCGGGTCGGGCTCCGTGGATCTCGCCTACGTGGCCGACGGGCGGATCGGCGCGTGGATGCAGCATTCCGTGCCGGAGTGGGACTGGCAGCCCGGGCGCGCGCTCGTCGAGGCGGCGGGCGGCGTCACGGCCCAGGCGGCCGCGGGGGGCGTGGTCTGGAGCCTGGCTGGCGGCCGTCAGGCCGTGGAGGAGATGACGCGGCTCCTGGGGGCGTGACAGGCCTGGCCGGCGCCGCGCCCGGGCCTGGGCCGCGGGCGCCCGGGGCGGGGCTCGTGCGTGCTCATCGTGTCCACCCCTCGCCCTAGACTGGGTGAATCATGGATTTCCTCTTTGACCCCTTCTTTGACGCGAGCAAGGACAAGCCCGGCCCCCAGGCGCGGCTGCCCCGCACCGCCCCCGGGTTCGCCCAGGAGGACCTGACGGGGCAGGATCCATTTGCGGCGGAGGCCCCCGCCGCGGCGGACGCCGCCGACGCTGCCTCGAGCCTCCTCGAGGGGCTCAATCCGCAGCAGCACGCCGCCGTCGTCCATCAGGGCACGCCCCTGCTCATCGTGGCAGGCGCTGGCTCGGGCAAGACGCGTGTCCTCACCCACCGCATCGCCTACATGCTGGCCACACGGCGCGCCCACCCGGGGGAGATCCTGGCCATCACCTTCACCAACAAGGCTGCGGCTGAGATGCGGGAGCGCGTCGCCGAGCTTGTGAGGGAGCGCGCCGGGCGGATTTGGATCAGCACGTTCCACTCCTCGTGCGTGAGGATCCTCCGCCGCGAGGCGGCAGTCATCGGCATGAGCCAGAACTTCTCCATCTATGACTCCGCGGATTCGCTCAGGCTCATCACGCTCGTGGCACGCGGCCTGGACTTGGATCCCAAGCGCTTCCCGCCCAAGCAGATTCAGCACGCCATCTCCGGGCTCAAGAACGAGCTCGTGGATGAGGAGGACTACGCCCGCACGGCCAACCCGGAGGACCCGTTCGAGTCCGCCGTGTCCCAGGTGTACGCGGGCTACGCACGCCGGCTCCGGCAGGCCAACGCGATGGACTTCGACGACCTCATCGCTCAGACCGTCTACATGTTCCGGGCCTTCCCCCAGGTGGCGGAGAACTACCGGCGCCGCTTCCGGCACGTGCTCGTGGACGAGTACCAGGACACCAACCACGCCCAGTACGCCCTCGTGCGGGAACTCACTCAGGACGGGGACGTGCCCGGCGCGGAGCTGACCGTCGTCGGAGACTCGGACCAGTCCATCTACGCGTTCCGCGGGGCGGACATCCGCAACATCATCGAGTTCGGCAAGGACTACCCCAACGCCGAGACCATCCTCCTGGAGCAGAACTACCGGTCCACGCAGAACATCCTCACCGCGGCCAACGCGGTCATCTCCAAGAACCCGGACCGCCCTGAGAAGCGCCTCTGGACGGCGTCAGGGGACGGCGAGAAGATCGTCGGGTACGCGGGCGAGTCGGAGCACGCGGAGGCGGAGTTCATCGCCCGGGAGATCGATCGCCTCGGGGACGAGGGGCTGGCGCGCCCCGGAGACGTGGCCATCTTCTACCGGACCAACGCCCAGTCCCGGAGCATCGAGGACATTCTTGTGCGCTTCGGCCTGCCGTACCGCGTTGTCGGCGGCACGCGCTTCTACGAGCGCAAGGAGATCAAGGACGTCCTCGCCTACCTGCGGGCCATGGTCAACCCGGAGGACGACATCAACCTCCGCCGCATCCTCAACGAGCCCAAGCGCGGCATCGGGGACAGGGCCGAGTCCGCGGTGGCGAGCCTCGCCGAGCGGGAGCGGACCAGCTTCATGGCCGCCCTGCGGGCCTCGGACCGCGCGCCCGGGCTCGGAACGCGCGGGGTCAAGCTCACGCAGCAGTTCGCGGCCCTCATGGACGAGCTCGCCGGTGTTGCAGAGAAGGAGGGGCCCGTCGCGGCCGTCGAGGCCGTGCTCCAGCGCACCGGCTACCTTGAGGCCCTGCGCACGAGCTCGGACCCGCAGGACGAGTCCCGAGTGGAGAATCTCGCCGAGCTGGTGGCTGTGATCCGCGAGTTCGCCGCCGAGAACCATGAGGGAACGCTCGCCGAGTATCTCGAGCAGGTGGCCCTCGTCGCGGACGCGGACCAGATCCCGGACGCACCCGAGGGCAGCGCGGCCGAGGTCGCCGCAGCCGTCGAGGAGGCGCGCCGGCAGGGCGTGGTCACGCTCATGACCCTCCATACCGCCAAGGGCCTGGAGTTCCCCGTCGTCTTCCTGACCGGGCTGGAGCAGGGTCTCTTCCCGCACAGCCGCTCAGCGGCGGATCCGGCCGAGCTCGCCGAAGAGCGCCGCCTGGCCTACGTGGGCCTGACTCGTGCCCGGGAGCGCCTCTACCTGACGCGCTCCGAGGTGCGCTCCATGTGGGGGCAGAGCCAGTACAACCCCGCGAGCCAGTTCCTCGATGAGATCCCGGAGCACCTCGTTGAGTGGAAGCGGGAGGGCTCGTCGCGCCCCGCCTTCGGGGCCGGATCGAGCTGGAGCGGCTCAAGCTGGGGAGGATCCTCCTGGGGGTCCGGAGCCGGGCGGAGCGGTGCATCCGGCAGCGAGGCCCGGACCCTTCCGAGCGGGCCCCCCGTCGGCGGGCCGGCGTCCTTCCCCGGGCGGCCACCGTCGTCGCCCTCTCCCGCAGGCAAGAAGGCGGAGGCCGAAGAATTTGTGGTGGCGTTCTCCGTCGGAGACGCCGTGGAGCATGCGACCTTCGGCAGGGGCACCGTCCTGGCGCTCGAGGGCGCGGGCGCCAAGACCGTGGCCAAGGTGCGGTTCGGCTCAACCGAGAAGCGCCTCCTGCTCCGATACGCGCCCCTGACTCCCGCTTCCTGACATTCCCTGGGCCCGGCCCGCCCACAGACAAGCCCAAGAATGTGGCCTTTAACACACGGCTTGGGTCTAGTAGGCGGCTCACGGGCGAGAGGGCTAGAGTTCCCCATAGAGGCTCACGTCGCGCTCACGCGCAGGCGGAGGCCCCAGACCCATGACTTCGACGTAGAAGGACACAACCCGTGGACCTGTTTGAATACCAGGCGCGCGATCTCTTCGAGGCGCACGGCGTTCCCGTGCTCGCTGGCATCGTTGCGCACACCCCCGAAGAAGCGAAGGCCGCAGCAGAGAAGATTGGCGGCGTCACCGTTGTCAAGGCTCAGGTCAAGGTTGGCGGCCGCGGCAAGGCCGGAGGCGTCAAGGTCGCCAAGACGGCCGACGAAGCCTACGAGCACGCCAAGGCCATCCTCGGGATGGACATCAAGGGCCACACCGTCAACACGGTCATGATCGCCCAGGGCGCGGACATCGCCGAGGAGTTCTACTTCTCGGTCCTCCTCGACCGTGCGAACCGCAACTACCTCGCCATGTGCTCCGTCGAGGGCGGCATGGAGATCGAGCAGCTCGCCGTCGAGCGCCCCGAGGCCCTCGCCCGCGTGTCGGTTGACCCCCTCGTCGGCATCGACGCGGCGAAGGCCAAGGAGATCGTCCAGGCCGCGAACTTCCCGGACGACCTCCAGGACAAGGTGGCCGAGGTCATCGTCAAGCTCTACGGCGCCTTCAAGGCTGAGGACGCCACGCTCGTTGAGGTCAACCCGCTCGTCCGCACGGGCGCCGGCGAGATCATCGCCCTCGACGGCAAGGTCAGCCTCGACGACAACGCCTCCGAGGTCCGCCACCCCGAGCACGAGGCCCTTGAGGACAAGGAAGCCGCTGACCCGCTCGAGGCCAAGGCCAAGGCCAACGGCCTCAACTACGTCAAGCTGGACGGCGAGGTCGGCATCATCGGCAACGGCGCAGGCCTCGTCATGTCCACGCTGGACGTCGTCGCCTACGCCGGCGAGAACCACGGCAACGTGAAGCCCGCCAACTTCCTCGACATCGGCGGCGGCGCGTCCGCTGAGGTCATGGCCAATGGCCTCGACGTCATCCTCGGTGACGAGCAGGTCAAGAGCGTCTTCGTCAACGTCTTCGGCGGCATCACCGCGTGTGACGCCGTCGCCAACGGCATCGTCAAGGCCCTCGAGATCCTCGGCGACAAGGCCACGAAGCCGCTCGTCGTCCGCCTCGACGGCAACAAGGTCGACGAGGGCCGCGCGATCCTCAACGACGCGAACCACCCGCTCATCACGCTCGCCGAGACGATGGACGAGGGCGCCGACAAGGCCGCCGAGCTCGCCCACGCTGCCAAGTAGACCGCGAAGGAAGAAAACATGTCTATCTACCTGAACAAGGACTCCAAGGTCATCGTCCAGGGCATCACCGGCGGCGAGGGCACCAAGCACACCGCGCTCATGCTCAAGGCCGGCACGCAGGTCGTCGGCGGCGTCAACGCGCGCAAGGCCGGCACCACGGTGGCCCACAAGGACGCGCAGGGCGCCGACATCGAGCTCCCCGTCTTCGGCTCCGTCTCCGAGGCCATGGAGAAGACCGGCGCTGACGTCTCCATCGTCTTCGTCCCGCCGAAGTTCACGAAGGACGCCGTCGTCGAGGCCATCGAGGCCGGCATCGGCCTCGTCGTCGTCATCACGGAGGGCGTGCCCGTGCAGGACTCGGCCGAGTTCTGGGCGCTCGCCCAGTCCAAGAAGGACGCCGACGGCAAGCAGATCACGCGCATCATCGGCCCGAACTGCCCCGGCATCATCACGCCCGGCGAGTCGCTCGTGGGCATCACCCCGGCGAACATCACGGGCAAGGGCGGTGTCGGCCTCGTCTCGAAGTCCGGCACGCTCACCTACCAGATGATGTACGAGCTCCGTGACCTCGGCTTCTCCACGGCCATCGGCATCGGCGGCGACCCGGTCATCGGCACGACGCACATCGACGCTCTCGAGGCGTTCGAGGCAGACCCCGAGACCAAGGCCATCGTCATGATCGGCGAAATCGGCGGCGACGCCGAGGAGCGCGCGGCCGAGTTCATCAAGGCCAACGTCACGAAGCCCGTCGTTGGCTACGTGGCCGGCTTCACCGCTCCTGAGGGCAAGACCATGGGCCACGCTGGCGCCATCGTCTCCGGCTCCGCTGGAACGGCCCAGGCCAAGAAGGAGGCCCTCGAGGCCGCCGGCGTCAAGGTCGGCAAGACGCCGTCCGAGACGGCTCGCCTGCTCCGCGAGATCTACCCGGCCTAACTCGGTCCGGGGGTGACCCCGGCCAGGCCTAGAGAAGCGGCCCCACCCGTTCGCGGGAGGGGCCGCTTTTCTGCGCCCCGGAGCTGGCCTCGTGTCCCGGCGGAGCTGGCCTCGTGTCCCGGGGGAGCTGGCCTCGTGTCCCGGGGGAGCTGGCCTCGTCTTCCGGGGCCCATCCCCGCTGCCCCACCCCGTTGCCAGCAGCGTTGCCCCACCCCGTTGCGTGGCGATTTTCAACCAGAAAATCGCGCTCCAGCGTGCAGAAATCGCCACGCAACGACAGGGACGGCAACGAGAGGGACGGCAGCGGGAGGGACGGCAGCGGGAGGGGCGGCAGCCAGCCGGGGAACCGGCCCGGCACCCTAGCTGATGAGCTCCCGGATGTCTTCGGCGGTGAGCTTGGACCCGAAGGCGTCCTCGCCCTCGCTCATGACGGCAGACACCAGCTTGCGCTTGGCCTCCTGAAGCGCAACGACCTTCTCCTCGATGGTGTCGCGTGCGACGAGGCGGTACACCATGACGTTGCGCGTCTGCCCGATGCGGTGTGTCCGGTCCACGGCCTGCGCCTCCGCGGCGGGGTTCCACCAGGGGTCGAGGAGGTAGCAGTAGTCGGCCTCGGTCAGGTTGAGGCCGAAGCCGCCGGCCTTGAGCGAGATGAGGAAGACCGGGGCCTTTCCATCCTTGAACTCGTTGACGGCGGCGGCCCGGTCCCGCGTGGCGCCGTCGAGATAGGCGTAGGGAATGCCGGCCGCCTCCAGGCGAGCCGCAGCCCGCTTGAGGAAGGACGTGAACTGGCTGAAGACGAGCGCCTTGTGGCCCTCCGCGATGACGTCCTCGAGCTGCTCGAGGAGGACGTCGAGCTTGGCGGAGCCCACCTCCTCGTACTCCTCGGACACGAGGGCGGGGTCGAGGGACATCTGCCGCAGGAGCGTGAGGGACTGGAAGACGGTGAACCGGTTCTTGTCCATGTCGGTGACGAGCTGGAGGACCTTCTGACGCTCCCGCTGCAGGTGCGTGTCGTAGACCTTGCGGTGCTTCGCGGACAGGTCCACGCCGAGGACCTGCTCCTGCTTGGGCGGCAGGTCCGTCACCACGGCGTCCTTGGTGCGTCGGAGCATGAAGGGCCGGATGCGCTTGCGGAGCCGCCGGAGGACCTCGGGGCTGTCACCGCGCTCGATGGGCCGGGCGTACTGGTCCGTGAAGCGGGTGGCGGAGGAGAAGAGGCCGGGGGAGACGATCGAGAAGATCGAGTAGAGGTCCAGGAGGTTGTTCTCCATGGGGGTGCCCGTGATGGCCAGTTTGAACGGCGCGTCGAGTTCAGCCGCAGCCTGGTGGGCCTTGGTCTTGCGGTTCTTGACGAACTGCGCCTCATCAAGGAGGAGGCCGGCCCAGGGCAGGGCGGAGTAGGCCTCCGCGTCCAGGCGAAGGAGCGTGTAGGACGTGATGACGATGTCCGCGCCCTCAATGGTGTCCGCGAGGCGCGTGCCGGCCTTCTTCTCGGTGTCCCGCACGTGGATGACGCGCAGGCCCGGGGCAAAGCGTGCCGCTTCCGCCTGCCAGTTGGGCCCGACGGATGTGGGGGCGACGACGAGGAACGGTCGCGCCGATCGGGGATCCCGTGCGGCCTGGGAGTCCTCCGCGCCAGCACCGCCGTCGACCCCGAAGACCGCATTGCGGGCCGCGACGATCATGGCGAGGGACTGGAGGGTCTTGCCGAGGCCCATGTCATCGGCGAGAATGCCGCCCAGGCTGTGGGAGCGGATGAAGTCCAGCCAGCTGTAGCCCTCCACCTGGTAGTTGCGGAGGGTGGCGTTGAGCCCCTCGGGGACGGGCGCGGGGTCAGCCTTGTCGAGGGTGAGCAGGCCCGCAACCGCGTTCTTCCACGCCGTGGACTCGATGGACTCGGCCGCGAGCTGGCAGAGCTCGTCCCAGAAGTCCACCTGGTACTTCGTGATGGAGATGGTGCCCTCTTTGTCGGTGAGGTGGGAGGCCTCGTCGACGAGTTCGCGCAGCTTCGAGAACAGCGGCTGCTCCAGCGAAATGTAGGTGCCCGAGCCATTGGGCAGGAGCATGCGGGACTGCCCGTTCGTCAGCGCGCGGAGGATGTCCGCGAGCGGGATGCTGTGCTCGCCCACCCGAATGAGCAGCCCCAGGTTGAACCAGTCGCGGTCCGAGGACTCGACGGTTGTGAGCATGAGGCGCGGGTCCTCGACGAGCTCGTGGAACGCGGGCTCCGGCCCTTCAGTGAGCACGACGACGTCCGGCACGGCGCGAAGCCGCGGGAGAGCGACCCTGACGAGGTCCATGAGCGCGAGCCCCTTGAACACGGCCGGCCCGAGGTCCCCGAGGGGGTAGGCCCGCAGCGCCTCCTGGGAGATCTCCTGCTCGGCGATCCGGTCCCGGGAGGAGTCGTCGTCCGGGGCGGGGTCCGAGTCCGCGGCGAAGGACTGGGCGCCGTCTCCCTCGCCGTAGACGAAGCGGAAGTCGATCTCTGCGCTGCGCTTGGCCGAGTACGCGACGTGCACCTCGAGGCGCGGCGGGGCCAGGTCGGGGACGTCGAACGACTCGTCCGTGGAGACGATGGGGACGACCCGCCCGAGCCGAGGGAAGTCCTCCCGGACGAAGTTCGAGACGTCCTCGGCGGGCACTCGGTAGGTGCGACCGTCTGTCAGGGCACGCGCGGCAGCGTCCGTGATGGGCCGGGGGGAGGGGGCGAGGAGGATGTGCTCGCCGTCGATCGTGTAGACGCCGTGGCGGAAGACCACCCCGGACGTCGCTGCTGGCCAGCGGCGGCCGTCGATCTCCGCGGTGGGCCGCAGAGCCAGCGCCTCGTCGTCGAGCGACGCGTCCAGCTCGACCCATCCGTGGGAGCCGAGCGTGATGTGCGCGTTCTTGCGGGTGCCGACGAAGGCGATGCCGAGCTTCGCGGCCTCCTCGAGGAGCGGCCAGATGAGGGGAGAGGTGAAGTCGTCGAGGTAGATCCACTCGTTGTCCTCGCCGAAGTGGAGCTGGCCGTTGGCGCGGTACAGGGGCACGAGCTGGGCGAACCACCGGTGCTGGCGCGGCTCGAAGTGGTGGCCGTAGGTCTTGAAGCTGATCGAGTTCCAGCGGAGGCTCCCGCGGGTGACGCGCCCGTTGTCCTTCATGATGACGGGCCGGATGCCGAGCCGCGGCCGGGAGTTGGCGCTGCGCTGCTCTGGCTGCGTGCTCAGGCGGCGCGTGCTCGAGATGTTCGCGTCATGGACCTCGAACTGGAGGGCCAGGCGCGTGTCCGGCTCCACACGGGACTCGCCGGAGCGCCCGCCCGTGACGAGGTGGGTGAGCTCCGTGCGCCAGGAGGGCGCGAGGTGGGCGAACGCGGAGGATTTGCTGGGGGCCTCGGTCTCCTCGAATTCTTTGTGCAGCGCATTTGAGCGGATGAGGGCTGCGGCGGCCCGAATTTTGGCCTCGGGAGACTCGTCCTCGCCGAAGTCCTCAATGGTCCAGTCGCCGGCCCCTCGGCTGCCTTCGGCGGAGAGCGTGATGGTGAGACTGTGCGCCCCATCGTCGTCGTGGACCTCGGCGCGCACAGTCGCGGTGTCCGGATCGAACTCGATGGCGGGGATGTGCTCGTCGTTGGCGAGTGCGCGCCCGCGGGTGAAGGCGACGCCGCCTAGGGCACTGAGAATCTCGCGGGCATCGACAAGGGGGAGGCGAGCGGTCATTCGTCTATAGTTTCACGAATTCGGCGACAACACGACGCCGAGCGGGACTCCCCAGCGCAGCCCCGCCGGCCTGCCGCGGCCTCCACGGGAGTGGGAAGGTCCAGTATTGTCCCGTAGTATCTAATGGCCGGTGAAGCGCCGACGGTCCACGGACTGCGTCGTCTCTGAAGTCCCGCAATCTGGAGGAGATTCCCATGGCTGACGAGACAGCCCAGACGCATATTGACAACCCCGAAGACATCGCATTTGTCCTACACCGTGTCCTGGCCCACGGTGATTTCCTTGTGCGCAAGCTCCACACGCCCAGCGAAATGACCGCATCCCACATGCAGCTGGCCGAGGTGCTCCTCGACGGCCCGCAGTCCACTGTCGGTCTCGCGCAGATCTTCGGGTTCCGCTCGCCCACCATCACGGGGCACGTCAAGGCCATGCTCGAGCGCGGCTGGGTGGAGAAGATTCCCTCCACCGAGGACCGCCGCTCCGCCTTCATCTCCCTGACGGCCGCAGGCGAGGAGGCCTACCAGCGCGAGCTCTCCCGCAAGCTCTCGGCGCTCTCCCGCTACCTCATCTCCATCGACGCGGCCGACCGCGCCCGGATCGGCGAGGCGCTGGAGCTCGTGGACCGCGAGCTCCTCGAGCGGCCCATCGAGTTCTGACGCGATGTCCGCGCAGCACGCTCAGCCGGGAACGGCCCCGCAGCACGCCTCGGCGGGAACGGCCCCGCAGCACGCCTCGGCGGGGGCGCCTCCTCAGCACCGCAGCCACCGGGCGCTCCACGTGGACACGCTCGAGCACTTCGACCGCCTCTGCGCGTGCGTCGCACGCGCGCACGGCTGGCACGTCGGCGAGATCGACCTGACGGGGCGCCGCGCTGAGCTGGGCCTCCTGGATCTTCGCGGCTGCCTCTTCCTGGGAACGGCCCTCCCGGAGGGGTACGACGACGTTGCCCGTCGGCGTGGGGCCCTCGTCTTTCCGGCGCTCGAGGCCATGCCCTTCGACCCGTACCGGTCTACGCCGTACTCGCCGGAGGAGCTCTATGCGGGGCTGGACGCCGGTGGGGTCTACGAGCAGACGCCGGACGCGCGCATCTACCACTGGTACCGGGCGGAGGCGGGGGACCCGGACGCACAGGGAGCCTCGCTCTCTATGGCGATCCACGACCATGCCATGGGCCAATCGCTCATCGAGCTCACCTCGGCCGGCGGATTCGCGGGGGTCATGGGCGGTCACGCGGCCGTGCGCGGCTCGGACGAGTACGCCGAGGCCGCCCGTCTGGGCTACCTCCTGGCGCGGGCGGGCCTCACGGTAGCCACGGGCGGCGGCCCCGGGGCCATGGAGGCGGCCAATCTCGGGGCGTACATGTCCCCGTTCGGCGAGCAGGACCTCGGGGAGGCCTGCGCGGCGCTCGCGGACGTCCCGTCCTTCCGCCCGAGCGTGAGCCAGTGGGCCCGCGCAGGGTTTGACGCGCGACGCCGAGCCGGAGACCTCCCCGGCGGCCGGAGCCTCGGCATCCCGACGTGGTTCTACGGGCACGAGCCGCCGAACGTCTTCGCCACGGACATCGTCAAGTACTTCGCCAACGCGCAGCGGGAGGCCGTCCTCCTTGAGCTGTGCGACGCCGGGATCGTGTTCCTCCCGGGCGCCGCCGGCACCGTGCAGGAAGTCTTCCAGGACGCGTGCGAGAACTACTACGCCGCCGCAGGCACCGGTCCCAACCCCATGGTCCTTGTGGGCCGGGAGTACTGGACCCGCACCCTGCCCGTGTGGCCCCTCTTGACGGCGCTGGCCGCGGGCCGCGACATGGCGGAGGCCCTCTTCCTCGTGGACACCGTCGAGGAGGCCGTGGAGATCCTCGGGCGGGGACGGGCCGGGACGGCTTAGCTCGCCCCGGCGCCAGCCGCCGTCGTCGTCCCCAGTCAGACGACCGCGCCGCCGCCGATCAGCAGGCCGATCGCATAGGTGACCGCCGCCGCTGCGAGACCGATGAGCATCTGGCGGAGGCTCGGCTTGAGCGGAGCCGTGCCGGAGAGCAGGCCCGTGATGCCGCCCGTGAGGAAGAGGGACGCCGCGACGAGCCCAGCCGAGGCGAGGATGCCCGTCATGCCGGAGGCGCCGAACAGGAACGGGATGATCGGCACGAGGGCGCCGGCCGCGAAGCAGAGGAAGCTCGAGATGGCCGCGCCCCAGGCGGAGTTCTTGAGCTCCTGCACCTCCTGCTCCGGGTTCTCCTCAGGCCGGTAGGAGAAGGAGCGGTCGCAGTCGCAGTCCACGTAGCCGAGGCGCTCCATGGCACGATGGCGTGCAGCCTCCCGGTCCATGCCCCGGGCGCGGTAGACGAGCTCGAGCTCGTTGGCGTCGAAGTCGAGGTCCGGGGCGGCCGTGAGGGTGGCCTGCGTGGGCTTCGAGGCGCCGAGGAGCTCCATCTGGCTGCGGACGGAGATGAACTCGCCCGAGGCCATGGACAGCGCGCCCGCAAGGAGCCCCGCGATGCCCGTGTAGAGGAGGATGTCCGGGCCGACGCCTGTCGCGCCGATGCCAAGGACGAGGGCCAGGTTGGAGACGAGGCCGTCATTCATGCCGAAGACGGCCGCGCGGAAGTTGCCCGAGAGCGCCTCGCGGCCCCGTGTGGCCAGGCCCCGGACGACCTCTTCGTGGATCTTCTCGTCAGCCGCCATCTGGGGCGTGGCGGCCGCGTCGCGGGCGTAGGGCGAGTCGCCCTCGGCGCGCTGGGCGAGGGCGAGGACGAAGATCGAGCCGAACATCATGGCCATGACCCGCATGACCCAGCGGCGGAGACTGGGGCGGCCCGGCCTGGCATGGGGGCCGAGGAGCCGGCGCCAGTGCTCGGCGTGGCGGGTCTCGGCGGAGGCCAGCTCAGTGAGGATGGCCTTCTCCTCGCCGGTCTTCTTCTCCGCGAGCTTGAGGTAGAGCTCGCGCTCCGCGATCTCGTCCGCGAGGTAGCGGTTCCAGCGGCGGATCTCGGCGGGGGTGGGGGAGGGGCTGGCGGGCCGGCCCTGGGCGGCAGGGCCGGGGGCCTGCAGCTGGGTCTGGCTGGGGGAGTCGTCTGCGGCAGGCGGGCGGGATTCGGCGCTCATGGTTGACAATTCTTCCCTGCTGGCGGGCGGGCGCCTATTGCCCCCGCCTAAATGGGGTGCGAGGTGGGGCGGTGTCCATGTGGGCCATGAATGCTCGAACGATGCCAAGGATGGTCCGGGATGGCGCCGCGAGAATGCTTCAATGTCGACGTGGAGCGATCAATTCTGGAGGGCTCTGTCCCGTTCCTCTCTGCGCCGTGGACAAAGACGCCCGCCGCCGCCGGAGCTCGCCGTGACGGCGACCCCGGCAGCGGCGGGCGGCTGTGAGAAAGGGGTATTGCTTAGGCGGGGATGACGACCGGGTTGACCATTGCGGCCACGCCCACGCTGTATGGCGTGCCCATCGTGTACTGGAGGGCGTAGCGGCAGCTGTGGAGCGAGCCGTCAGGGGCCGTGTAGTACCAGTCGAAGGGGATGGTCACGAGCGCCCCCGTCCAGCGCGACGCGGGGGAGTTCGAGCCCTTGGACCCCTGCCACTGGATCGAGACGCTCATGTCGAAGCCGGTCTGGGCGATGCCGCTGCCGATGGCGCCGAGGGTGGCGCGGCCGGTGAAGGTGGTGCCGTCGGCCAGGCGGATGGTGGCAGGGGCGACCTTGGATCCGAGCCCGGTGGACGGGTCGTAGAAGTACACCGAGACCGAGCCCTTGTAGTTGCAGGTGGACTTGAGGCCGAAGTTGTTGGCCGTCGTGGCGTTGATGAGGCCGCCGCCCGTGGTGCTGAACGAGCGGGCGCCGAGCACCTGGATGGAGTCGGTGCCGCAGACACCGGCGTTGAGCTGGGCGTCCGTGAGGTGGCAGCCCGCGGGGAGGGCCGGCGAGGCCGATGCGGACGGTGCGGCGGAGGCGAGGGCAATGGCGGGGACGGCCCACGCGGCGTTGCGGGATACGGCGCGACGGGAGATCTGGTTGGTCATCACGGTCCTTCCGAAAAGCTGGGGTGTAGAGAGATGCATGCTCAGCAATATGAGCAGCGTTAACAACTCTGGCGGAAGGTGAGTAGAACGTCAACCTAAATAAGAATCCAAAATGCGCCGCTTAAAAATAACGTCCAATATTTAAAATATACTGCGCCTCGAAAGGACCGCAGCATATTCATGTAAACATTGAGAATCGGCCCTCCCAGCGCCTACCGGGTTGCTGAATGGGACCGGCTGAGGCGGGCGCGCCACTCCGCGCGGATCGGCTCCGCGGTGACGGGGGTGAGCAGAGAAACAATCACATAGAGGGCAAGCGAGACGCCGAGGCCCCAGTAGATGGGCTCGTTCGCGAGGATCCCGTCCAGCGCAGAGCCGAGCTTGACCGCGTACGCCGCCATGGCCGCGACCGTCGCCAGCATGCCGCCGATCATTGCAGCGGTGGCGCCCGCGCCCGTGCCGCGCTTCCACACGAAGCCGCCGACGATCGCCACGAGGAGGCCACCGACGAGCAGGTCGTACGCCACGGTCAGGCACGCCACGACGACATCGCCGCCGCCCGAGGACAGCGCCATGAGGGCGGAGATCGCGGTCACGAGGAGGCCGAGGCCCAGGACCCACGCCCGGTTCCCGGAGATCTCGTCGTGGGCCTCCGCCGAACCGCCCTCAGCCGTGGACTCGGAGAGGGAGGCCCGGCCCGTCACGAGCGGCACAACGTCGTTCTTCGCCACCGTGGCGGCCGCGATGAGCGCGCCAGACGCCGTCGACATCATGGCGGCGATGCCAGCGGCAAGGACGAAGCCGCCGAGTCCCGCAGGAAGGAGGCGATTGGCAACCTCGGCGTAGACGTCGTCCCGGGCCACGATGCCGTCCCCGAGCACCGCCTTGGCGCCCATGCCGATGAGCGCGCCCGCTGCGCCGTAGAGGATGCAGTAGACGCCGGCCGCGGCGCCGCCGAACGTGGCCACGCGGGGCGAGCGCGCGGTGAAGACGCGCTGCCAGATGTCCTGTCCAATGAGGAGGCCGAGGGTGTAGACGAGGAACCAGGTGAGGATCGTCCCGGCGTCGGCCCCATGCTCCGCCGTGCCCACGAGGCGGAATGCCTCGTCGCCCAGGCGCTCGCGGACGCCCGCGAAGCCCCCGGCCTGGCTGAGGACGATGGGCAGCATGAGGAAGAAGATGCCGATGGTCTTGATGAAGAACTGAGCCTGATCCGCGAGCGTGATGGACCACATGCCGCCGACCACCGAGTAGACGAGCACGACCGCGCCCCCGAGGAGGACGCACAGCCACCGGTCCCACCCGAGGAGCACGTGGAGGACCGTCGCGTAGGCGCCGGTGCTCGTCACGGCGAGGGCCACCGTGTAGAGCAGCATGACGATCCCGGACGCGCGGGTGGCACGGGGGCCGTATCGCAGCGCGAGCATGTCGGAGACGGTGTAGATCCGCAGTCGGGAGATCATCCCGGAGAAGCAGAGGCTGAGCAGGAGCACGCCCACGCCGATGGCGACGACGAGCCACATCCCGGACAGGCCCATGCGGTATCCGAGGCCCACGCCGCCCACGGTGGATGCGCCGCCGAGGACGACGGCGGCCATGGTTCCCATGTACAGGAACGGGCCCAGGCGGCGGCCAGCCACGAGGTAGTCCGCCTGGTTCTGGGTGCGTTTCCGCCCCCACGCGCCAAAGGCGAGCATCGCCAGGAGATAGAGGGCGACGACGGCGATATTCAGGGCATGGCTCGTGTTCACCACGTCACACTATGCCCACGGTGGGGCGACGCGCCACCCTATCCCACGTGGACCCATGGGCGGCGCTTGGTGTCGGGCTCCGCCTCGCGGAGGACCTCGCGGGTCACGGGCGCGACCTCGCCCTGTCCGAACAGCAAGTACTTGAGGAGGTTCTGGATCGGGTTGCCCTCGGTCCACCGGAAATAGACGTGGGGCATCCGGCCCGTCTTGTTCCGGATGTGCAAGAGGACGGCCGCGATGGTGTTCGGCACATTGGAGGAGTGCACCTGGAGGATTCGGTGATCGCCGAGGCGGACGCCGCGCACCTCGAGGTGGCCCTCGAAATCGGACGAGTCGTCGACGAAGACCTCGATGAAGAACGGCTCCACGTTCTCCGGGAGGTGGTTGGCGGCCCGCGCGTGCTCCGTCTTCTGCGTGTAGCGCCCCTCGCTGTCCGCGGACGGGCTCGGCTCGTGGGCGATGAAGTGGAACACCTCGGCGTTCTTGACCATGGCGTAGGCGGCGTCGTCGAGGTGCACCGTGGTGGCCCTCAGCTCGAAGGAGCGGCGGGCTCGGGAGACGAAGCTGATGACGAGGATGGCCAGGATGAAGACGGATGCGATCTTCACTCCGTCCGGCTTCTCGACGATGTTCGTCAGTGTGGTGAAGGTGAAGATCAGGGCGATGACGCCGAAGAACCGGCTGTGTCCGCGGCGGCCGCGGCTTCTGAGGGAGATCGCCACCGCGAAGGCGGCCGACGTGATGAGCACGAGCACGCCTGTGGCGTACGCGCCGCCCTGAGCCTCGACGTTGGCGTCGAAGATGATGGTGATGATCCAGGCGGCAGCCGTGATGACGAGGACGAGGGGGCGCAGGGCCGAGGCCCAGGCGGGCGCCATCCCGTACCGGGGCAGGTAGCGGGGAACGAGGTTCAGCAGTCCCGCCATGGCGGAGGCGCCCGCGAACCAGAGGATGGCCACGGTCGAGATGTCGTACGCCGTGCCGAAGCCCTCGCCGAGGTACTCGTGGGCGAGATAGGCGAGCGCGCGGCCGTTGGCCGGGCCTCCCGGCTCGAATGCCTCGAGGGGGATGAGCCAGATGGTGAGGAATGAGGACGCGATGAGGAAGACGCTCATGATGACGGCGGCCGTCGTCAGCAGGTGATGGGCGCCCTTGATGCGGCCCATCGGCCGGGCCGGGTCGTCCCCGAGGCGCCCTTGGATCTGCGGGATGACGGCCACGCCGGTCTCGAATCCCGAGAGGCCGAGCGCCAGGCGCGGGAAGGCGAGGAGGGCGAGCCCGGCGAGGAGCCAGGGGTTGGTGTGCTGGGCGGTCAGGGCAAGCCACCAGTTGTCGATGACCTGCGGGTTGTCCGTCACGTGCATCATCGCGCTGACGATCACCACGACGTTCAGTCCCAGATAGACGACGACGAGCACCACCGCGAGACCGATCGCCTCGGAGAATCCGCGGACGAAGACCACACAGAGGGCGGTGATGAACGCAAGGGTGATGAGGACCTTGTAGTCCCCGAGCCAATGCGGGACAAAGGGGTTCTCGACGACGTGCGCGGTGGCGTCCGCCGCGGAGAGCGTCATCGTGATCATGAAGTCCGTCGCCGCGAAGCCGATGAGCGCGAGGACGAGGAGCTTGGCGTTCCACCGGCTGAAGAGCCGCTCCAGCATGGCGATGGAGCCCTGGCCGTGCGGGGACTCGAGCGCCACGCGGCGGTAGACGGGGAGCGCGCCGAAGAGGGTGACGAGGACGAGGACGATCGTCGCGATGGGGGAGAGGAGGCCCGCGGCGGCGGCGGCGATGGCCGGCTGGTAGCCGAGGGTGGAGAAGTAGTCCACGCCGGTGAGGCACATGACCTTCCACCACGAGTACTGGTGGGGAGTCTCCTCGGTGTGGGCGTAGGCCCCGCCGTGGTCTGAGTCCCGAGTGCTGTCCTGGAAGAGCCACCGCTGGAATCGCTCGGCCCGGGTGCGCTTGGACTGGATGCGTGGCGGCCCGAAAACCGACGACTTGATCTTCACGAGGGACGACACTACGCCCGATTGCGAATCCTGCGAAGCCAACTTTCAACGTGATCTGCGGCATACCTCCCGGGGCAGAGAGTGATCCGCGTCGACGCAGAGGCTCGGCGGGCCCCGGCGCGCGGCGCCGCTGGGCAAGGCGACAGCCCACCAGGGCCTGGATCATGCACATGCACCGCGCGTGTGTCTCCGGCCACTCTAGGATGGGTGGTGTGAGGCTGCTCTGGTGCAGTGCCAAGGCCCTCCACGCCGGGGCGAGCCCCGGACGACGCTAGGAGAATCACGTGAAAGAAGTGCGCATCGAGGAGGGTGGCCACCTCGGGCCGATCGACTCCTCTCTCACCCCCCGCTACGCAGGCCCGGCCACGTTCGCCCGGCTTCCCCGTCTCGACCAGGTCAGCCACGCGGATGTCGCCGTCGTCGGCATCCCCTTTGACTCCGGTGTCTCCTACCGGCCGGGTGCGCGGTTCGGCGCGAATCACGTGCGCGAGTCCTCCCGCCTCCTGCGCCCCTACAACCCAGCGCAGGACTATTCCCCGTTCGCCGCCGCTCAGGTGGCCGACGCGGGAGACATGTCCGTCAACCCCTTCAACATCAACGAGGCGCTCGAGGCCATCGAGGACAACGCGCTCGGCCTCACGGAGGGCGGCACGAGCCTGCTGACGCTCGGCGGCGACCACACCGTGGCCCTGCCCCTCCTGCGTGCGGCGAAGCAGCGGGCAGGCGAGCCGCTCGCGTTCCTTCACTTCGACGCCCACCTGGACACGTGGGACACGTACTTCGGCGCGGAGTACACGCACGGCACCCCGTTCCGCAGGGCGGTCGAGGAGGGCCTCCTGGACACGGACGCCATCAGCCATGTCGGCACGCGCGGCCCGCTCTACGGCAAGAAGGACCTGGAGGATGACCGGCGCTTCGGCTTCGGCATCGTCACGAGCTCGGACGTCTACTACCAGGGTGTCAAGGAGATCGTCGCCAAGCTCCTTGACCGCATCGGGGACCGCCCGCTCTACGTCTCGGTGGACATCGACGTCCTCGACCCGGCCCACGCCCCGGGCACGGGCACGCCGGAGGCCGGCGGCATCACGAGCCGCGAGCTGCTCGAGATCATCCGAGGCCTGCGGGGCACCAACCTCGTCGGCGCGGACGTCGTCGAGGTCGCCCCGGCCTACGACCACGCGGAGATGACGGGTGTGGCAGCCAGCCACGTCGCCTATGACCTCGTCACTCTCCTTGCGGAGCGTGCTTCCAACGACGACGACGCAGCCGCCGCGCCTGAGCGCCGCTGATCCACGTTCCACGCAGCCCGGCGGGGCTTCCCGCCGGGCCCACGACTTCCTAAGGAGCCGGCCCATGTCCGAGTCCCCCCACGCCCCCGCCGACGCCGTCTCCACCGTTGACCCGGAGAGCCAGCGCAACGGCGGAGACCTTGTCATTGAGACCCTTGAAGCGCTCGGCGCGAGCAAGGTCTTCGGCATCCCGGGGCAGCACGCCCTGGGGCTGTTTGACGCCCTGTCCCGCTCGAAGCTCGAGTTCATCTCCTCCCGCGTGGAGAACAACGCCGCGTTCGCCGCCGATGGGTTCGCGCGCGCAACCAACGAGGTGGGCGTGCTCTTCCTGTCCACGGGCCCAGGCGCCCTGACCTCGCTCGCGGGCCTGCAGGAGGCGTACGCCACCGGCGTGCCCGTCGTCGTCGTCGCCTCCCAGATCCCGACGGAAGGGATCGGCGCGCGCCGCAAGGGAATGCTGCACCAGCTCGACGACCAGAAGCTCTCGGCGGCCAACGTGACGAAGAGCCAGCGGCTCGTCCAGCACGCCTCGGGCATCCCGTCCGCGATCCAGGACGCCTGGACGGACGCGATCTCCACGCCGCAGGGGCCGGTCTGGGTGGAGGTGCCGCAGAACGTGCTCCTGGACCCGACGATCGTCCCGCGGGTCGAGGACGCGCTCGCGGAGCCGTTCGACAACCCGCCTCGCGTGGAACTCGTCCGCGAGGCCGTGGCGTGGCTCGCCGGCTCGAAGCGCCCGGCCATCGTGGCCGGCGGCGGTGTGAGGCGGGGCCACGCCGAGGCCTCGCTCCTGTCCATCGCGGAGAAGCTCGGCGCGCCCGTCATCTGCTCGCCTGGCGGCAACGGGGCCTTCCCGTGGGAGCACGAGCTCTCCCTCCAGTCCTGGATCGAGGACCGGCACACGACCGAGGTCCTGGAGGACGCCGATGTCCTCATCGCCATCGGCACCTCCCTCGGCGAGGTCACGAGCAACTACTTCTCCCTGGAGCCGCGCGGGCGGCTCATCCAGATCGACGCCGAGCCGCGGGTCCTCGAGTCCAACCGGCCGGGCCTCGGCATGCGCGCCGATGCGGGTCAGGCGCTGGCAGCCCTCGACGAGGCACTGACCCCCGAGGCCCTGGAGGGGCACGCGGCGGACTGGCACGGGCGGTCGCCGCAGGAGGTCGTCGCGGACACCCTGAAGAAGGTCGAGGAGCGGCTGGACGGCCAGGACCTCGCGATGGAGCGCCGCTTCATGGCGGACATCCGCGAGGCCGTGCCGGATACGATGCAGACGTTCTGGGACATGACCATCAGCGCGTACTGGGCATGGTCCTGCTGGGACTCCCGGGGCGGCGAGTTCCACTCGGCCCAGGGCGCGGGCGGCCTCGGCTACGGGTTCCCGGCCGCGATCGGCGCGGCTGCGGGCCTCGGCGAGCGCGTTTTCGCGGTGGCGGGCGACGGCTCTGCCATGTACTCCATCGCGGAGCTGGCCACGGCCAAGCAGCACAACCTCCCGGTCACCTGGCTCATCGTCGACGACGGCGGCTACGGCATTCTCCGCGAGTACATGGAGGGCGCCTTCGGCAAGGCCACGGCGACGGAGCTCGCGAGGCCTGACTTCAAGGCGCTGGCTGAGTCCTTCGGCATTCCGGCCGAGAAGACGACTCCGGAGGGCGTGGGGGAGGCGCTCAAGCGGGCGTTCGCCGCGGAGGGCCCCAACGTTGTGGTCGTCGAGGCGCTCATCCGCCTCTTCGCACCCACGCACCTGTAGCGGGGGCGGGGCCGGGCCTGAGCTCGCCGGCGGCTCGGGGTGCCGGGCCCGGCGGGTGTGGGCCGGGCGGTGAGCGCCCCGTCGTCGTGCTCATGCGGCGCCCGCCAGGCAGCCCGTCTCGGAAGAGGCGGGCTGCCTGCGTTTGGGGGCAAGACCCACGCCCAGGATTAATTAGTTGCTACAAGCAACTATTTCGCGTAGGGTGGATCAGCACTGTCTGACGACCCCTGGGAGCCCCGATGAACCACCCCGTCCCCGAGGGCGCGAGCCTGGGGCCCGCCGCCCCCGCCGACTCGGCCGCCCCCGCCGACTCAGCCGCCCCCGCCGACTCGGCCCGAGACGAGGCCGAACGGCTCGAGGCGGCCGGGCGCCTGGACGCGGAGATCGTGCAGTTCGCGCGGCTCGTGCGCCGGATCGCCGCCGCCAAGACGGCCGTCTACGGCGACGTCTCTGCTCGCCTCTCCGTCCTCGCGCACCTCGAGAGGCCCCAGCGCGCCCGGGAGCTCTCCGCCATCACGGGCCTGGGGGAGTCGGCGATGAGTCGGCACATCGCCCAGCTTGAAGCGGAGGGGCTCATCAGCCGCGAGGCAGACCCCGCGGATGGGCGCGCGCAGCTCGTCTCTCTCACGGACGCCGGACGGGAGCGCCTGGCGGCCCGCGCCGCAGAGCGCACGCAGCACCTGTACGCCGCCACGAAGGGCTGGGAGACCGGGCGGCTCCAGGCCGCGGCGGACGTCCTGGCCGACATCACCGCCCTGACCCTGTCCCTCCCGCACCCGGGCACTGCCCGGTGCGCCTCGCCGGAGCTGGGCACCGACCCGCACGGCCCCTTCCCTGCCGCCGGGGCCCCCGGCACACTCGACACGCAAAGCGAGACCGCATGACCTCCCAGACTCCACGCCCATCCGCGCGGCGAGCCATCCCCAAGGCCGGGCCCACTCCCGCGGCGCCTGCGCCGCAGGACCCCGCTGGCAGCCCCGTGCCCGCCGACGGACCAGCTCCCGCCAGCAGCCCCGCCCCCGCGGGCGGAGCGGCTCCTGCCATGACCCACCCGGAGATCGTCCGGGCGCTCATCGCCCTGCTCTCGGCGTTCTTCGTCGCGATGCTCTCGAGCACCGTCGTCGCCACGGCCCTGCCCCGCATGATGGGAGACCTCAACGGCGACCAGACCGCCTACACGTGGACGATCACGGCCACCCTCCTCGCCAACGCGGCCACGACCCCGATCTTCGGCAAGCTCGCGGACATGTACAACAAGAAGGTCCTCGTCCAGTGGTCCATCGTCGTGTTCGTGGCAGGCTCGGTCCTGGCCGGCTTCACGCACTCCGTGGCGCTGCTCCTCGTGGCGCGCACCATTCAGGGCGTCGCGATGGGCGCGCTCACGGCGATGGCCATGGCCATCATGGCGGTCATGATCGCCCCGCGCGAGCGCGGACGGTATTCCGCGTACATGGCCGTGACCATGGGCCTGGCCACGGCGGGCGGACCGTTGCTCGGCGGCTTCCTCGTGGACTCGGCGTGGGGCTGGCGCTCGACCTTCTTCGTGCCCGTGCCGATCGCCATCGTCTCCCTCATCCTCATCCAGCGCACTCTCCACCTGCCGCACACCCCGCGGAAGCAGGCCATCGACTTTCTCGGCGCGTTCCTCCTCGCTGCCGGCGTGACGCTCATTCTCGTGTGGATCTCGTTCGCGGGGAAGCCGGACTACTACGACTGGATCTCGTGGCAGACGGCCGCCATGGTCGGCGGTGGCGTCATCGTCCTGGCCGCGTTCGTCTTGGTGGAGCGCCGCGCGGCGGCCCCGGTCATCTCGCTCGACATCATCTCGGAGCGCACCACGGCCCTCGCCATTGCGGCCTCGATCTGCGTCGGCGTCGCGATGTTCGCCTCGACGAGCTTCCTGGGGCAGTACTTCCAGGTGGCCCGTGGCGAGACGCCCACCGTGTCCGGCCTCCTCATGCTGCCGATGATCGCAGGCAACATGACGGGGTCCGTCCTCTCGGGGCGGCTGATCTCCGCCACGGGCCGCTGGCGTCGTTTCCTCATCCTCGGCACGCTGCTGCTCGTCCTGGCGTTCGGGCTCCTCGCCACGATTGACCACGCCACGAGTCTCTGGCTCATCGGCGCCTACCTCGTGGTCCTCGGCCTCGGCCTCGGCATGCTCATGCAGAACCTGGTCCTTGCCGTGCAGAACAACGTCGGCTCGAAGGACGTCGGCACCGCCTCGGCCTCAGTGGCGTTCTTCCGCTCGTTCGGCGGCGCGGTCGGCGTCGCCGTCTTGGGTTCCCTCCTGGGCACCCGGGTGCAGGATCTCACGAAGACCCGGGTGACGGAGCACCTGGCCGAGCAGGCCAGGGCCGGGCACCCCGTGGACCCGCGCGCCCTTGAGGGCGGCGGGGGCGGCTCCACGTTGGACCTCGCGGCGATGCCGGACTGGCTCTCGGAGATTGTCCGCGGCGCGTACGGGGACGGCATGGCGTTCCTCTTCCTCATCACGGGCGGCCTCGCCGTCCTGGCCTTCGTGGCGGTGCTCTTCATCCGTGAGAAGGAGCTGCGGCGCACCATTGACCTGGAGCCTGCGGCGGAGAAGGGCGCGACGACGGCGCCTGGCGGCCTCGCAGACCCCGCGGGGGCGTGAAAGACTGGTGGCATGACCTCCGTCAACACCCCGGATTCCCCACACGCCGACCGCCCGGACACCCAGGAGGGCGGCGCAGAGGCTCCTGACTCGAATATTGTCATGCGGCTCGAGGACCGCTTCCAGTCGTGGCGGGCCCGCCGGGGCCTGGACTCGGGGTCCGTGCCGATGGCCAAGGGCTTCATCGGGTACGGCACGAGCACGTGGGTCCGCGTCCTGGGGCGGGTCGTCGTCGGGTCCCGCCGCACGGACCAGGTCGCGGCGTTCGAGGCGGCGTCCAAGGTGGTCCGTGACGGCATCCGCGGGTGGCGGAACTTCGTCAACCCCCCGCTGCCGTTTGCGAAGGTCACCGTGACGATCGCCGACCAGGAGTTCGAGGCCACCGCAGACCGCGGCGGCGTCATCGACGTGACGCTCCCGCACTCCCTCCCGTTCGGGTGGAACACCGTGACGATCACGCCGCAGGGCGGGCGCCCCGGCAAGGCCGAGGTGCGGATCGTGGACGAGGCGCGCCGGCTCGGCATTGTGTCCGACATCGATGACACGGTCATGGTCACCGCGCTTCCGCGCCCTATGCTCGCGGCGTGGAACACGTTCATCGTCGACGAGCACGCCCGCACGCCTACCCCCGGCATGCCGGTGCTGTACGAGCGGATGACCTCCGCCAAGGACGTCGGCATCCTCGTGTACCTGTCGACGGGGCCGTGGAATGTGGCGAGCACGCTCAAGCGCTTCCTGGCCCGCAACCTCTATCCGAAGGCGCCGCTGCTGCTGACGGACTGGGGCCCTACGCAGACGCGCTACTTCCGCTCCGGCAAGGACCACAAGATCTCCCAGCTGCGCCGTCTCGTGGCGGAGTTCCCGGGGTACCGGTGGATCCTGGTCGGCGATGACGGACAGCATGACGAAGAGATCTATGCCTGGTTCGAGAAGACCTACCCGGACCGGGTCGAGGCCGTCATCATCCGCCAGCTCTCCGCGAGCGAGGCCGTCTTGGCCGGCGGCCGCTCTCAGCGCCCCCGTATCCCCGGGTCTCGCCGCCGCGCCCCCTGGATCTACGGGCCGGACGGGAGCGGGATCGCCCGTCAGCTCGCCGAGCTTGGGTATATCGACGACGGAAACTCGTCCACCGAGGTCTCCGCCGGCAACTCGGACCCCGCTGTCGGGGACGAGACCCAGCGCATCAACTCCTAGCCCCGCCCCGCGTGCCGTTTGCCCCCGGTTTTGGCAAGCGCCCCCTGCAATGTCGGTGGCAAATGCCAGACGCGGGGGCAAACCGGATCAGCGCTCGATCTGCCACCGCACGTGCTTGAAGAAGCGGTAGCTCATGAGCGCGGCGACGAGGATGCACGCGCCGCCGACGATGTACGCCGTTCGGTATCCCGCCGTGGCCATGAACGTTGGGCCGAAGGACGCTCCGATGAAGGCCCAGGCCGCCCAGAGCAGCAGTCCGGCGGTGCTCGCCGCCTGGAACAGGACGCCGAGTGCGACGCTGACTGAGCCGATGAGGGCCCGCGGGGTGAACTTCATGACCGCTGACCCCACGATGCCTGCGACGAGGCCGGCTGAGAGACCCTGGAGGAATCCGAAGATCATGTACGTGGCCCAGCCCGTGGCCAAGCCCTTCGCGAGGAATGACGCGCCGAAGACGCTGTAGCAGAAGGACGGCCACCATCGGGCATGAATGCGCCGCCGCGTCCACTCGATGAGGACCGAACCCAGTGTCAGGCCCGCAACGGCGCCGGCCATGAGAACGCCGTAGGCCGCGGCAGGAATCCCGAGGGTGTCCGTCACGAAATACACCTCGAACGCCTCGTTGGCTCTGTTTCCCAGTGCCTCAGTGACGATGAGCGTCACGAGGATAGCGACGTGCTTGACGTACCGGACGCTGCGCAGGCCTTTCCGGGAGCTCGTCGACCGGCCCGCCTCTCCGCCAGCGGCGGCCTCACGGCCCGGGCCGGCCAGCATGGTCGTGGCCCAGCGCCGCCAGCTGAAGGAGACGCGCCCCCCAAAGTTCTCGTGCTCTCCCAGGGCGCGAATGCGCAGGAATACCAGCGCCGCCACCGAATTGAGCAGTCCCGCTACGAGCAGGCTCAATCCCGGGGAATGCGTCACGGTGAAAGCCGTCAGGCCCGGCGCGATCATCATGCCCACAAGGTTCGCTCGGAACTGCCAGGCCAGATACGTGGCTTGGTGGGGTTCCGGGACGCGGTGCGAGACGGCCACGGCCTGCGCGCTGTCAATGGTCAATTCCCTCACCTCAAGGAGAATGTTCACCCCGAGAATGATGGCGACGACGGCCCATGGCGGCATGGACCCGCTGGCCATGATGACGATCCATGCCACGAGAACAAGGGGGATGTTGTGGATCTGGGCCCACAGCCCCAGGCCGTAGGGCTTCACCGAGTCAACGAGATGCCCCAAACGGCCGGCCGCGACGAAGGCGACGAGGCCGGACGCTGCCAGAACCAAGGTCGATGTCCCCGCAGGCACGAGACCGGTTGCGGGCAAATAGATCAAGGTCAGCCACATGTAGATGGCCATCTGGAAGAAGTACTTGGCGAAGCTCTCGATGAACCCTGTCAGAATGAGCCACCGGGCATCGAGGGGGACGGGGGTGGCTGGGGCGCTCATGCCGCCTCCTTGTGATCGCGAGGTTCGAGCCCGAGTCTGCGTGCCAGAATGTCGAGGCGCTGTGGCATGGTGCCTTTCCATGTGGGACACGGAGTTTTTCCTTCACGCCACTGCTTGGGGCACGCGCCGCCGCAGAGGGGCAGGACTGCGCATGATGGGCACGGGGCTGTGGGCGACGTCAACAAGTCCTCGGACCATGAGTCGTACGTCCCTGCCGGACGGGGAAGCGCGGGGTCCAAGAGTGTCACGTGTCCGACCGACGAGGAGGGATCGAGCCCGGGAGACAAGACCTCTTCCGTGCACGTGAAGACCCGGCCGTTCGTGGCGATGAGCTCGGACCCCAGGGACGTTGCGAGGCAGGGAGTCTCGATGGGGGACGTGGGAAACAGGCTGACGGTGAACCCTCGCAGATCGAGGTCATTGCAGAGCTCCAGCTCCCACTGTTGAAACGCTTCCGCAGCGACCTTGCCTTCTGCATGGGAGGAGCCCCAGTCGTGGACGGGGACGACGTTGATGAGGAATCGAGGTGTCGCGAATCCGTTGTCCTCCAGAATCGAGATCAGCGCGGGCGTGCTCGCCATGTTCCCCTGATGGACGTTGATCCTGATGGAGATCTCAATGGCATCACACGCGGACGAATCGCCGATGTCTCGAAGATTCTGGACAATTCGGGAAAACGTCTCCTGAGGGCCGCTCTTGGCCGGCCGACTCGCGTGATGGACTGTCGGCGGGCCGTCGAGCGTGACCTCAATGGCTCTGAGATGTGACTCCTCGGCGAGAATCCGAGCCTTGTCAGCGGACAAGTAGACGGCGTTCGTCGCCATGTGCGACGTCCAGGCCACGCCCGCTTCTGAGGTCAGATTCCGGATTCCCTCCGAGAGCCGGCGGATGGATGCGAACCCCAAGAGAGGCTCTCCTCCGAACCATCCAATGGACAACGATCTGTGGGATTCCCTGAGTCGCTGAATGGCCCCGCGGACTCGCGCGAGCGCTCGATCTTCGATGGCGGGGCTCATATTACCGGCCCGGTGCGCCTGACCGCCGTAGCCGCAGGCGAGATTGCACTGCGATGTGGGCATGATGGCCAGGCTGAACTTGGTGACATCCCTGCTGCGCGCAGACTGCCTGCGGAGCACGGACACGCGCTCCTCCTCGATCTGGGTCTCAGAGCACGGCCCCAGTCCAGCCGCTCGCAAGGCCTCGAGATCCCATCGCTGGGGGTTGACGGCGCCCGCTTCGATGGCCTCCACGAGCTCGGTCTCGAGGGCCATGCAGGCCCCCGTTCTTGCTTGGAACGCAAGCCGATGCGGCCGACCCTGGATCATGAAGGTTGACTTGGACATGTGGACGAAGGGCGAAAACATGTACTTCTCTGCTTCCGTGGGGGTGGTCTCACCCGTTCTCTGGCCGGGTGCCGGTGGCGGCCGATGGGCCCGGTTCCGCCACCGGCGGGCTGTTCATTAGCGCGTGGTTGATCCAGAGCAAATGAAGTTCAGCCGGATGCTGATTCCACGCTCTGCCTTCCGCATCTCCTGGGTTAGGTCAATCATGTCCACCTCCTTTCAGCGTCGCTCCGTAGGCGTCCTCGTCTGGCTGAGGCGAGGCGTCCTCCGCCCCGTGAAGGCAAACGAGGTTCAGGGCGCCGTGCAGCGTTCCGGCGCGAGTCTCCAGAGTGAAATCAACCATTGCGGGTCACCTTCACGACGTGAGGAAAATTACGCATGTCATGCATAACACACGCTCGTGCGACTGTGTCAAGGGCGCGGGAGGATAGGGCTACGACGCGGCGGTCAACGGAGTCGCCGGGATGAGGAGCAGCCGGTGCAGGGTGATGTGGCGAGTGCCGGGGGAGGGGGCTACCGCCGGCGGAGGGCGCGGACTGCGCGCAGCGCCCCGAGCCCCACGGTCATGGCGCCGATGAACGCGGCCGTCGGGACGCCAGCCGGGACCCCGAATCCGGGCCCGTTCTGAGTGGCGATCGTCTGCGTCCAGGTCATGTGCTCCAGGGCCTCCCGCCCGTGGCGACCGCCCACGCCGGACAGGCCGTAGCCCTGCATAGGGGAGTCCACAGCGCTGAAGGCGGCTGCGAAGGCCTCGTTGACGTTGACCGAGCCCGAGCGGAGCCGGCCCGCGATCTGGCGCCCCTCGCGCCGCGTGGCCGCCCACACGGAGGCGTTGAGGCCGTAGGGGGTGTCATTGACCGCATCCACGGCCTCGTCCACGGTGGACACCCGCGAGAGGGCCACCACGGGGCCGAACGTCTCCTCGCGGCGGCAACGCGCGTCGTCGGGCACATCCTCGAGGATGGTGGGCTCAAAGGCGAAGGGACCGAGGTCCGGGCGCCGACGGCCGCCCGTCAGGGCGCGCGCGCCCCGCTCAAGGGCGTCCCGCACATGGGACTCGGTGCGCTCCACCTGCGCGGGGCCGGTCATGGTGCCGATCTCGTAGTCGTCGCCGTACCCCGCGCCGAGGCGGGCGGCCCGGGTGCGCCGGACGAAGGCGTCGCGGAAGGGCTCGTACGCCTCGCCCACGAGCACGATCCGCTCGATGGACACGCAGAGCTGCCCCGCGGAGGAGAAGCAGCCGCGCACGGCGGCCTCGGCGGCGGCCTCGTAGTCGGCGCCCGGCGCCACGATCATCCCGTTCTTGCCGCCGAGCTCGAGGCTGACGGGGAGCAGGCGCGAGGCGGCGCGGCGGGCCACGTCGATGCCCGTGGGCGTCGAGCCCGTGAAGGACACGGCGTCCGAGGCCTCGACGACGCACGGCCCCACGACCGGCCCGTCCCCGACGACGATGACCCACAGGTCCGGGTCCAGGCCGCACTCGACGGCCAGGCGCCGCACGTAGAGGGCCACGAGGGCCGTCTGCGTGTCCGGCTTGTGGAGGACAGCGTTGCCCGCAACGAGCGGCGCGAGCGCGTCCGAGACCGCGAGGGACAGCGGGTAGTTCCACGGCGAGATGTGCCCCACGAGCCCGTGCGGGTGCCGGCGCAGCTCAGCCGAGGTGAGCCCGGGCACGGCGGCGCGGCGCCGCTCGGGGCGGAGGATCGCCGAGGCGTTGCGCTCGCACCACTCGGCCACGAGGAGGACGTGCATGAACTCGTCGAACGCGTGGATGCGGGACTTGCCCGTCTCCGCCTGGGTGAGCGCGAGGATCACGTCCCGATCCCGCCGCAGGGCCTTGTGAAGGCGGCCCAGCAGTGCGGCCCGCTCCCGCACAGGCGTCTGCGCCCACCGGGCCTGGGCGTCCCTCGCGCGCCGCGCCGCGCCCTCGACGGTCTCCCGGGTGGCGCGGGGGTACTCGGCGAGCGGAAGGTCCGTGAAGGACTCCCGGGAGGAGACGACGCCGTCCGCGCCGCTGGCCTCGGCCTCCGCAGCGAGAGATGCCACGAGGCCCGGGGTCACGCCCGGGACGGTGTAGACGAGCGGTCTCTCGGCTGGGGTGGTCGTGGGGGCGGCGTCCTCGCGGGTCGGTGCACTCATAGACACCAGTCTGCCAGGCAGGCCTCTAGTCTTGTAACATGCGTCACAGAATTTGCGGAGCATTCCGCACCGAGGACAAGAGCGGAGGTCCCATGGGGGTTCGGCCCGATTTCGAGGCGTATACAGCGGCGCTCGCGGACGCGGGGCTTGCCGAAGCCCCCATCGGGGTCCTGGACCTTGACGCCTTCGACGCCAATGCTGAAGCCCTCACGGCTCGGATCGCGCCGGGAGCCGAAGACAAGACCATCCGCGTGGCCAGCAAGTCCCTAAGGGTGCGCCAGGCGATCCAGCGTGCTGTGGGCCAGCCCGGGTTTGCGGGGGTCCTGGCGTTCACCGCGGCCGAAGCCCTATGGCTCGTGGAACACGGGACCTCCGATGTCGTCATCGGGTACCCCACCGCTGACGCGGACGCGGTGAGCCGGATCGCGCAAGACGAGCGAGCCCGGGCCGAAATCACGTTCATGGTGGACTGCGCGGAGCACCTCGATTTCCTGAGCGGGCTGGCCAGCACCGGGCCCCTGAGGCTGTGCCTGGAGCTGGATGCGGGCTTCCGCCTGGAGAGCCTCCCGGGCCTCGGCTTCCTCCCGTCCCGGCTGCGGTTCGGGGCCCTGCGCTCCCCGTGCTTCACGCCGGAGGACATCGAGGCCCTCGCCGTGCGGGCTGCCGCGAATCCGCGCGTGCGGGTTGTCGGGCTCATGGCCTACGAGGGCCAAGTGGCCGGCGTCTACGACACGGGCAGGTCACCGCGGGCGGCCGCCATCCGGCTCATGCAGCGCGCCTCGCGGGCCGAGATCGCCTCCCGCCGCGCAGCCGCCGTCGAGCGCGTCCGCCGCCACGCGGACCTCGAGTTCGTCAACGGGGGCGGGACGGGGTCCATCGAGTCCACCTCCGCCGAGGACGCCGTGACGGAGGTCGCCGCCGGGTCCGGGCTCTTTGCCCCCGGCCTCTTCCTCAAATACCGGGGGTTCCAGCCGAAGCCCGCATTCCACTACGCGGTCAGCGTCGTGCGCCGCCCGGGCCGGGGCGTCGTCACCGTTCTGGGCGGCGGATGGACCGCGTCCGGCACGCCCCGGGAGGATCGGGCGCCGGAGCCGGTCTGGCCGGAGGGCCTTCAGTACGCGCCGGAGGAGTGGGCCGGCGAGGTGCAGACGCCGCTCATCGGACCCGCCGCGGACAGCCTGCACCTGGGAGACCTCGTCTACTTCCGTCACGCCAAGGCCGGCGAGGCGGCCGAACACCTCAACACGGTGGCCGTCATCTCCGGCGGGCGCGTGGTGGACCAATGGCCAACGTACCGCGGCGAGCGAAAGGCATTCCTCTGATGACGCGAGAAGGCATCTCCCCCCGGGGGACGTGGAGCAACTGGGCGGGCAACCACACGCGGACTCCCGCCGCAGTGGAGTACCCGGAGACCCTGAGCGGGGTCGTCACGGCGCTGGAGCGGGCCCGGTCCGCGGGGCGCAGGTTCAAGGTCGTGGGAGGCTCGCATTCCTTCTCCGACATCGCCGCCGGGGACGGTGTCGTGGCGAGCCTCGACAACTACTCTGGCCTCGTCTCCGCGGACCGGTCCACGGGCCTGGCCGTGTTCCGGGCAGGGACCCGGCTCCGTGACGTCCACCCGCTTCTTGACCCGCACGGGCTCGCTCTGCCGAACATGGGGGATGTGGACCACCAGTCCCTCGCGGGGGCCCTGAGCACGTCCACCCATGGAACGGGGCTCGCGTACACGGGCTACGGGGCGTCCGTGCGGGCGCTGACGATCGTCCTCGCGAGCGGCGAGGTCGTCGAGTGCTCTCCCACGAGCCGGCCCGAGCTGTTCGAGGCGGCGCGCGTGGGGCTGGGTGCCCTCGGCGTCGTCGTCGAGGTCACCATCCAGTGCGTCCCGCGATTCGCCCTGCGCGCCGAGGAGAAGCCAGAGCCGCTCGACGACGTCATCGAGTCGTTCACCGAGCGCTGCGAGCGAGAGGACCACCTCGAGTTCTACTGGTTCCCCGGCACCCGCACCGCCCTGACTAAGACCAACACGCGCTTGCCGTGGGGCGTCGAGCGCTCGCCCGTCTCCTGGGCGTCGCGCCTCATCGACGACGAGCTCGTCAAAAACGGCGTCTACGGCCTGACCTGCCGGGCGGGGGCGCGGTTCAACGGGCTCGTGCCCCTCGTCAACAGGGCCGCCAACAGGCTCGTGTCCGCCCGCACCTACACGGACGCCTCCCAGAAGGTCTTCGTCTCGAGCCGACGCGTGCGCTTCCGGGAGACCGAGTACGCCCTGCCCTTCGAGACGGCGGCGGAGGCCCTGCGCGAGATCGTGCGCGTCGTCGACAGCTTCGGGGAGGCCATCTCCTTCCCCCTCGAGGTCCGCGCCACCGCCGCCGACGACGTCTGGATGTCCACCTCCACGGGCCGCCGGAGCGTCTATATCGCCGCGCACCGCTACGTTCGTGAGCCCCACGAGGCCTACTTCGCCGCGCTGGAGCGCGTCTTCTGGGACTTCGGCGGGCGGCCTCACTGGGGCAAGATCCATTCGCTCGACGCCGAGCGCCTGCGGCCCCTCTACCCCCGGTTCGACAACTTCCTGGAGCAGCGCGCGCTCGCGGACCCGGACGGGCTCTTCCTCAACCCGTACCTGGAGCGGGTTCTCGGCGTGTGACCCGGGGCGGGCCGCACCGGTCCTACGCGTAGAGGCGGAGGATCGCGCGGGCCGTCTGCCCGAGGTAGCGGCGGTTCATCTCGATGGCCCGCTCGTAGTGGCCCACGAGCTCCTCGCCGAGGGCCTCCCACGTGCGCCCCTGGACCGAGGCGAGGGCGGCGTCAGCGAAGGCGGCGCGCTTGGCGTCGTCGCCCACAAGGTCCCGCACATGAGCCTCGAGGGACGCGAGATCCCCCGGGGCATAGAGCCAGCCCGTGCGGGAGGGGTCCACGAGGTCGAGGGGGCCGCCCCGGCCCACCGCGACCACGGGCACGCGCGCGGCCATGGCCTCCTGGATGGTCTGGCAGAACGTCTCCGCTTCGCCGGGGTGGACGAACACGTCGAAGGACGCGACGTGCCGCCCGAGGTCGTCGCCGGAGCGGAAGCCCGCAAAGTGGGCGTTCGGCAGGCGGCGCTCCAGATCCGCTCGGAGGGGCCCGTCCCCGACAATCGCAAGCTTGACGCCGGGGATGGCGCCCAAGCGGGCCAAGTCCTCCACCTGCTTCTCCGCCGCGAGGCGCCCCACGAAGCCCACGATCCGCTCGCCGCCCGGGGCGATCTCCGCCCGAAGCGCGGCATCGCGGCGAGCCGGGTTGAACCGCTGCGCGTCCACGCCCCGCCGCCACAGGCGGACGCGGCGCACGCCGAGGCCCTGCAACTGGGCCCGGGCGAAGGTGGACGGCACGAGGTTCACCGTCGACGCCTCGTGGATCTCCCTGACGCGCTGCCAGAGGACATCCTCGAGGATCGGCATCCCGTAGCGGCCCGCATACGTGGGGACCTCCGTCTGGTAGATCGAGACCGTCGGCAGGCCCAGCTCTTGGGCGGCCTGGATCGCCCGCCACCCCAAGACGAACGGGGAGGCCACATGGACCACCTCCGGTCCGAAGTCCGCCAGGATCCGCTTCACCCGCGAGACCGTTCCCGCAGCGACACGCACCTTCGAGTAGCCGGACAGGGGCAGCGACGGCAGGCGGTGCACAGGCACGCCCAGCTCCGCGTCGCTCGGCCCCTGCGGCGGGGTCGGGTCCTGGAGGGCGTGGCCGAAGACCCACGCAGTGTCCGGCGCGATGACGATGACATCGTCACCCCGAGAGCGGAGATGATCCAGGACCCGGAGCACCGAGTTGGTGACCCCGTTCATATGCGGGAGGAAGGACTCTGCGACGATGGCGATCTTCACCTGACCACCGTCTCCCACGCGCTCCAACGGCTCGGGGCCGCGAGGTGAACGGCGGGGGAAGCGGCGGAGAGGAGTGAGAGAATGAGCGGGATGGACACTTCGCCTCCCACCCGCAACCCGTCCACGGACACCGCCGCTCCAGCGGCAGGTGCCGCCCCGAGCCGAGCCAGCCGCCAGCGGCGCCGCGGTGATAGGCCGAGCGCCCGAGCCCGGGTCGTCTCGCGCATGCCCGTCTTCGTCAGGGGCCTGTGGGAAGGGCTCGGGCCGTTCCTCGTCCTCGCGCTCCTCGCCGCGATGCCCGTCGTGCTGCTCGGCCTGCGCGGGGCGTTCGAGCCGATGAACGAGTCCGGGGTCGCGGGACTCGCAGGCCTGGCGCTCCTCCTTTCGGAGGGGGTGCCCCTGCACGTCTTCGCCCCTGCGGAGCGCGGGCTGCCCGCCGTGGACGGCCTCCTGACGCTGGTCCCGCTGGGCGGCGTCCTCCTCCTTGTCTCTATGGCCGCGGCGGCCGGGCGGCGGCTCAGCCGGCTCGGCACCCGCGGGTACATCGTCGCCTCGCTCGGCTTCGCGGCGTTCATGGGGGCGGCCAGCGCCGTCGTCGCCCTCATCTCCCGCCCCGGAAGCGCAGACGCGAGCCCCCTGCTCGCCGCAGCCGTCCCCGCAGCCTGGTCCCTCGCGGGCCTGCTGCTCGGCGGGATGGCCGAGGCGGGCGGCCTCGTCGCGTTCCTGGGGAGGGAGCAGTGGCTGCACGCCAAGGGGCAGTGGTGGCGCTGGTCGCGCGACTACGCCCGCGCCGTCCTCCGGGCCTGCGGCGTGGTGCTCGGGAGCCTGCTCGCGGCGTCGGCGGCCGCGCTTGGCGTCACCATCGCGATCCACTGGGCCCCCGTCCTGACGGGCTACGAGGGCGTCTCTCGCTCCGTGGCCGGGGCGGTGGGCGTCACCGTGGCGCACGCGGCCTACCTGCCGAATCTCCTCGTCAACACCGCCGCCTGGCTGTCCGGTGCGGGCTTCTCCGTGGGGACGGACACCGTCATCAGCCCGCTCGCGACCTCCGTGGGCCCCATGCCGCCGCTGCCCGTCCTCGCCGCGATCCCCACCTCCCTGCCCGCGTGGTCCGCCGTGGCGCTCCTCGTGCCCGTGATCTGCGGGGCCGTGGGCGCGTGGTGGTTCCTCCGCGAGGGGGAGGACCACGTGGGCGAGTGGTTCGAGCTGCGGTTCGGCCCCGGTGCCGTGGCGCGAGGGCTCGGGGCGGTCGCGGCGTCGCTCGTCCTCGGTGTCGTCTCGGCGGGGGCCACCGCGCTCGCGGCGTGGGCGGCCCGCGGCTCCCTCGGCGTCGGCCGGTTCACGGAGGTGGGAGCGGACCCGCTTCAGGTGTTCTGGATGCTGGGTCTTGAGGTGTTCGTCGGGGCGCTGATCGGCTTCCTCACCGTCCCCTGGCTCGAGAGCGATTAGCCCGAGCCGGGCCGTGAGGCTCGCGAGGCGAGTGCAGGGCCGGTGCGGCCCGGTGGCGGTTTTGGCGGGGCGAGCTAGCGAGGGAGCTGAGCGCCCGTCATCCGCTCCACGGCGTTCTGGTATTCGGACTGGCACTCGTTGACGCCGGACAGCGTCACGGAGGAGCTCACGCACTCGCGGAACGGCCCCAGGACGGGCTGAAGCGCTATGTTGCCAAGGGACATGAACAGGTTCACCCCGGCCATGACCATGACGACGACGAGCCACGTGCGCATCATCCCCCGCGGGGCACGGCGGAGCAGCCACACGGCGAGGCCGATGGCCGCGGCCGCGAAGACGAGAGGGATGGCCACGAGCCAGCCGGGCGCCGCCGAATAGAGCATGGCGCCCGTCAGGAGGATGACCACGAGGAAGAGCCAGCCGGGGCGGGGCCCCTCAGCGCCCGGGGCGCCGTCCGGGCCCGTCTTCTCGGGGGACGGGCTGCCGGAGGGCGAGGGCTCTGCTGGATGCGACACGCTGCAATTCTAGTGGTGCCGCCTGAGGAGTTGCCTGGATAAGCTCAAGGCATGCGTATTGTCGTGCTCGTTTCAGGCTCAGGGTCCAATCTTCAGGCGATCATCGACGCCGTCTCGAAAGGCCGGCTCGACGTCGAGATCGCGGCGGTGGGCTCTGACCGTCCCGGCATTCTCGGGCTCGAGCGGGCCGAGGCGGCGGGGCTGCCCACGTTCGTCGTGGCGCCCAAGGATTTCGAGAGCCGCGCCGAGTGGGACGCGGAGCTGACCCGCCAGTGCGCCGCGCATGCCCCGGACATGATTGTCTCCGCGGGATTCATGCGGATCGTTTCGGGCTCCTTTATTGATGCGGTGGGCGGGCGCTACCTCAACACCCACCCGGCGCTGCTTCCCGCATTCCCCGGGGCCCACGGCGTTCGGGACGCCCTCGCATACGGCGTCAAGGTGACCGGCTGCACCGTGCACTGGGCGGACGAGGGCGTGGACACCGGGCCCATCATTGCCCAGCGCGCGGTCGAGGTGCGCCCGGATGACACCGAGGAGTCGCTGCACGAGCGGATCAAGGTCGAGGAGCGCGAGATGCTCGTCGACGTGCTGCGGGACCTCGCCGCGTCTGCGGAGTAGCGGCCCCCTCTTCCGATTCACGACACTTTCAGACGAACCGCGTCACCTTCGGGGGCTGCGATCCGCGAGAAACGGTTTCAATGGTGGCGCAGTTTGGTCAATCATGACGTGAATTGACGGCGGCCAGCTGCGATGAGTTATCCACGAAGAGGCGCCTTCCGCGACCAGCAGGGGCTGCACCGGGGCACTCTGGCTGCATGATCACTGATGGCCAGTCCCACGCCGTTCTTGACCAGCTCCGGGCGTGGGGCGGCATTGCTCGCATCGTCGATCTGCAGCGGGCCGGGTGCAGCGTAGCCGCCATCCGCAGGCTCGTGCGGGCGGGGGCTTTGGCCAAGCCAGGGCGCGGTGTCGTGGAAATTCCGGGCGTGAGCGAGGACCTGAGGCTCACCGTTCTGGCAGCGGCGGACTTGACCTGCGTCTCCGCACTTCGCCGGTATGGGGTGAGGGGGATGCGGGCGGTCTCCGCCCCGCACATGACCCGGACGGCCAGGCCCCCGCGGGCGGCCGTGGTCCACAGGGCGCCTCATTCTCGGCAGAGGCCGGGGCTCGCTCGCCTGGAGGATGCGCTCGTGGCCAGTTTGACCTGCGTCGGCGAGCTCGAGGCCCGGATTCTTTTGGAATCGGCATTGGGTCAGCGGCTGTGCTCCAAGGGGCAGCTGTTGGGCCGTCTGCCGGGAAACCGGAATGCCCGTCTGCGGGACATGGTGGACGAGGCGTCGGAGTGCGCGGATTCACCGCTGGAGACCCTTGCCCGTCTAGCCCTCCGGAATGCCGGGCTCACCGTGAGGACCCAGGTGCACATCCCGGGCGTCGGCCGGGTTGACATGGTGGTCGAGGACCAGGTGGTCATCGAGCTTGACGGCTACCAGTTCCATTCGTCGCGGGAGGCGTTCGCCAATGACCGCCGCCGCTCCAACGTGCTTGCGGCGCGCGGGACCCCGTGCCTGCGATTCACGTATGACGACGTCGTGCACCGCCCCGATGAACTTGTTCAGACCACGAAGGCCACCCTGGCGAGCTGCCGTGGGAGGTGAGCTGGTGCCGGACGCGAGCTGACGCTGCCTCCTTGCGCGGGTCCCCGTCACGCGGCCCCCGTCAAACTGCGTCAGGAATGAACAATCTAGGTCGCCATCGAAGCCTGTTTCCGGGCTGCAACGCCGTCAATCGTGACCTCGTTTGTTCAATCGAGACGTGGATTGACAAGGGCTGGGGCAAAGTGAGCCGCTGTGCCCCCGGCTACTCGAGCTCGAGGCCCCGGGTCTCGGGCGCCCACACCCACATCAGGCCCAGCGCCGCGACGATGAGCCCCAGGAGCACCCAGAACGAGCCGGTGATGCCGATGGTCGGCCACAGCACGCCCACCACGGCGAGCGGCCCGAGGCCCGCGGCAACACGGGACGCGGCCGAGGCCCACCCGAACCCGCTGGCCCGCAGCCGTGTGGGGTACAGCTCGGAGACGTAGGCGTAGAGGACCGGGATGGCCACCTGGATGAGGAACCCGTACCCGAGGAGCCAGGCCGTGACCCAGGCGGCGTCGTGCAGGCGCATGCTGGCTGCGATGAGGCACAGCAGGGCTGCGGGGGCGCTGATCGCCAGGAGGATCCGCCGGCCGACTCGCTCGACGAGCAGGGCTGCCACAATCACGCCGAGGACGCCCACGAGGGCCATGCCCGCCGTCGTGAGGAACGCCTTGGCCTCGACGAACCCGGCCCCCACGAGGATCTTCGGCATCCACAGCAGGCAGATGTAGTAGGCGAGCAGGATCGTCATGAAGAGCGCCCACGCCACGGCGGTGCGCCGCGCGCTGAAGCGCCACACGGCCCCGAGCATCGAGGGCGAGCTCTCGCGCGCGGGCTCGCTGCCCATGATGTAGTCGCGCGGCTCGGCTCCGGTGGCGCGCACCAGGTGGTCGACGACGGCGCGGGCCTCCGCCTCTCGGCCCCGCCGGGCGAGGAAGAGCGGGGATTCGGGGACGGAGAGGCGGACCCAGAAGACGAGGGCCACGGGGAGCACCATGACGGCCATGAGCAGCCGCCAGTCGTGAACCACGGAGAGGATCCAGGCGGAGGTGGCGGCGCAGAGGGCCGCGCCGACCGGCCACCAGCCGTCCATGGCGGTGAGGATGCGACCGCGGACCCGGGCGGGGGTGAACTCTCCGACGAGGGCGTAGTCGACGGGCACGCACCCGCCGAGGCCCATGCCCGCGAGGAAGCGCATGACGAGGAAGATCTCGTAGTTCGGGGCGAGCCCGCCGAGGACGGTGAAGACGCCGAACATGGCAAGCGTCAGGGAGAACGCGGTCTTCCGGCCGAGGCGGTCGGCGACGGCGCCCCAGGCGAAGGCGCCAACGCCCATGCCGATGAGGTTTGAGGTGCCGAGGAGGGCCGTCTCGCCGGCGGAGAGGTGCCAGTGCTTGACGAGGAGGGGTGCGAGGACGCCGTTGAGCGTGACGTCCCAGGCGTCGAACATGAAGCCGAGGCCGCCGATGAGGAAGATGCGGCCCTGCACTCCCCAGCGGAAGGGCAGGTCCTGGACGATCTCCGCGGCGGTTGGCAGCTGCCCGGTGGGGGCGGGTGCGGTCATGGCACTCCTTGGTCGTTGTCGAACTGACAAAAAGCACTCTACGCCCTGAGGGCCCCTCCGCAAGCCACGCGTCACCGGCGCCCCAACGCGGCGTGGCCTCGAACCTCCTAGACTGGACAAGGACGCCGGAGGGACGCGACCGGCGCATGACACCAGGAGATTTCCCGATGACCCTTGCCCTTGACCGTGTGCCCCTCAAGCGGGCCCTCGTCTCCGTGTATGACAAGACCGGCCTCGACGAGCTGGCCCGCGGCCTCCACGAGGCCGGGGTGTCCATCGTCTCGACGGGCTCCACGGCCAAGCGCATCGCCGAGGCCGGCGTCCCTGTCACGGAGGTCTCCGAGGTGACCGGGTTCCAGGAGTGCCTCGACGGCCGCGTCAAGACGCTGCACCCGCGCGTGCACGCGGGCATCCTCGCGGACCGCCGCAACGAGGACCACGTGGCGCAGCTCGAGACCATGGAGATCGAGCCCTTCGACCTCGTCGTCGTCAACCTCTACCCGTTCGCGGAGACGGTCCGCTCCGGCGCCGGCCAGGACGAGGTCGTCGAGCAGATCGACATCGGAGGCCCCTCGATGGTCCGCGCCGCGGCCAAGAACCACGCCTCGGCCGCGATCGTCGTGGACCCCGCGTCGTACCCGAGCGTCGTCGAGGCCGCCAAGAACGGCGGCTTCGACCTGCGCGCCCGCCAGCGCCTCGCCTCCCTCGCGTTCGCGCACACGGCGGCCTATGACAACGCCGTGGCCGCCTGGACCGCCGCCCAGTTCGGCGACGACGACCAGCCCGCCGAGTTCCCGCCGTACGCGGGCGTCGCCCTCGAGCGCGCCGAGACCCTGCGCTACGGCGAGAACCCCCACCAGAGCGCGGCCATGTACGTGGACCACGCCGCCCCGGAGGGCATCGCCCAGGCGGAGCAGCTCCACGGCAAGGCCATGAGCTACAACAACTTCGTCGACGCGGACGCGGCCCTGCGCGCGGCGTTCGACTTCACGACGCCCGCCGTCGCCATCATCAAGCACGCCAACCCGTGCGGGATCGCCTCGGTCCCTGAGGGCGGCGAGATCGCGGACGCCTACGCGAAGGCGCATGCGTGCGACCCGGTCTCGGCCTTCGGCGGCGTCATTGCCTCCAATCGCACGGTGACGGAGCGCATGGCGCTCGCGGTCAAGGACGTCTTCACGGAGGTCGTCGTGGCGCCCGGGTTTGAGCCAGCCGCCGTCGAGATCCTCACGCAGAAGAAGAACATCCGCCTGCTCGTCCTCCCGGAGGGCTTCCGCCGGGACTCGGTGGAGATGCGCCAGATCTCCGGCGGCATGCTCCTGCAGAAGTCTGACGTGATCGACGCCGAGGGCGATTCCCCGGCCAACTGGACCCTCGTGGCCGGAGAGGCCGCGGACGAGCGGACCCTGGCCGACCTCGAGTTCGCGTGGCGCGCCGTGCGGGCCGCCAAGTCCAACGCGATCCTCCTTGCGAAGGACCAGGGCGCCGTGGGCGTGGGCATGGGCCAGGTCAACCGCGTGGACTCCTGCCGCCTCGCCGTTGAGCGCGCCAACACGCTCTTCACGGTGGACGGAGAGCCCGTGGAGCGCGCGCGGGGCGCCGTGGCCGCCTCGGACGCGTTCTTCCCCTTCGCTGACGGCCTTCAGATCCTGCTCGACGCCGGCGTGCGCGCGGTCGTCCAGCCCGGCGGCTCGGTGCGGGATGAGGAGACGATCGCCGCGGCGAAGGAGGCCGGCGTGACGATGTACCTGACCGGCACGCGCCACTTCTTCCACTAGAGATCGCGCGTCATGATGTGGTTGGCACGGCCGTGCCACTGATGTGAAAATGAGCGGGCTCTGCCGTGAATCGTGGAAGTTTTTCACCGAATCGTCCACCAGAAGACAGAGCCCGCTCATGATCCAGGGTGACGTGCCTGTGGCACTGGCCGGACGCTTGTGCCTCCTCGCTACGTCATCTCCTGGACAGAGACGCGCAGGTCTACGTTGCTGAGAGGATCGGTGCTTCCGGCCATGGCGGACTGCTGCCCCCGAGGCGGCCCTCGACACTCACTCCAGGCTGCATCGCGCACATCACCGCAGGGGGATCTTGATTGTGTCTCGTCCTAGAATCATGAAATCCATCGCTCCTTCCCTCGCCATTCTGGCGACGGCGATATTTTTGTGGGTTGCCGCCCGCGGAACGCGGAGCCCTCGCGAGACCGTGATTCTTTTCTCACTCATTTTTGGTCTGTATCTGCTGGGTGCGGTGTGGGCGTATTTCCGACGGCAGCATGGACTGGCCGTATTTTTGGCTATCGTGTCTTTCGTGGCAATTCCAGCCCTGGTTTCCTATGGATATTTTGTTGAGATGGTGACCCGCTGAATCTTGGGGCATGGCGTTGTTGACCCCATCTGTGTCGACCGCGCCGTGGGCCATCACCGCTGGGCTCCTCGTGAGCCCCGTCCGGACTCCTGCGATCCGCCCCGCGTGTTGACGAGCGTCCGCCTTCGGCGCTACGGTCGGAGAAGCAAACCATCAAGAGCGGCCGAGAGATCTGGCTCAGTGACGCCGCAGCAACCATGGTCGACGACCCTTCGCCGCCCAACGGTGCTTCCGCCAGAACCGATGGAGATGTATCACACGAGCCGTCTCCGGGAGCCCTCGGCAGGACTGCGCCCCGTTCCCGGTCTCACCGTTCACTCTGATGCCTCCCTTGGTTGATCCCAAGGAGTGTCCTATGACCCGATCCATCCCGGCGCGGCGGAGCGCCGCGCGCCCCCGCTCGTTCTCCGAGGTCCCACACGCCGGGCCCGGTTTCCACACCAGGGCCGTCCATGCGGGCCACGGCGCGGAGCCCCGCCCCGCCCCGGATGCGCGCTCTCGCGTGGAGGCGCAGCTGGCGGCCCTCGAGGGCGGCGAGGCGGCCTTCGCCTTCGCCTCTGGCCGCGCCGCGTGCACGGCGGTCCTGCGCGCCATGCTCGGCCCGGGTGACAGCGTCCTCTTCGGGCGTCAGGGCGACGCCGGCTCCCGCCGCGTCGTCGAGCAGCTCGCCCCGGCGGTCGGCTTCACCCAGACCCTTGTGGACGTCTCCGATCTCGACGAGGTCGAGGCCGCCGCGGCCCGCACGCGCCCCGCCGTGATCTGGGTCCACTCGCCGTCCGCCCCGTTCCTCGCTGTGGCGGACATCCCCGCGCTGGCCCGCGTTGCGGCCTCGGTGGGGGCCGTGCTCGTCGTGGACAACACCGCGGCCACGCCCTTCGCGCAGCAGCCGCTCGCCCTCGGCGCGGACGTCGTCGTCCACTCCCGGGCCGGACTCCTCGCGGGGCACGGGGGCGCGCAGGGCGGCGCCGTCGTCGTCGGCCGCTCAGGGCTCCCCAGCCCTGGCGAGGCGGGAGGGACCGGCACCCCGCAGCTGAGGAGGAGGGGGCTCGCCGAGGCCGTGGCGCGCGCCCGGCAGGAGGACGGGACGGCCGCCGGCACCCAGGCGAGCGCGCTCATCACTCGGGGGCTCCCGACGCTGGGGCTGCGCGTGGAGCGCCAGAGCGCCACGGCCCTGCAGCTCGCGCGCTGGCTGGAGCACCAGCCGGACGTGGAGGAGGTGCTGTACCCGGGGCTGCCGGGCTGCCCTCAGCACGCCGTTGCGCGGCGCCAGATGCGGTGCTTCGGCGCGGCGCTCGGGCTGAGGCTCTCGGGAGGGCCGACGGCGGTGCGCGGCTTCGCGGAGTCCACCCTCCTCTTCGCGCCGTCAGCCGGCGGGGGAGGGGTGGCCTCGGGGCTGAGCCTCGGTGACGGGCTCGTGGGCCTGTTCGTGGGGCTCGAGGACGGCGCGGACCTGAAGCGGGACCTCTCCCGGGCGCTTGACCACGCGAGGGCGCGGGTCGAGGAGGAGTGGCTCCTGCGGGCCGGCTCGATGTTCGCGGGCGCTCTCGGCTGACATTCTGGCTTGCCTGAGATGCTAGGGGGCATGGAGAAGAACTCAGCTGAATCAACGGTGAATGCGGGCACGCGGGAGGTCGACGTCGTCGTCATCGGCCTCGGCAACGGCGGGGAGGGGATCATCTCGAACCTCGCGGGCCAGGGCCTCGAGGTCGTGGGAATCGAGGCGCACCTCGTCGGCGGGGAGTGCCCCAACTACGCGTGCGTGCCGAGCAAGATGATCCGGCACGAGTCCATGCGGGAGCACCCTGCCTGGGACCGCGTGGCGCACCGGATCCGCCGGGACACGGCGCACAACTGGGACGACTCCACGACCACGGAGAACCTGCGGGAGACCGGCGCGGAGATCATCCACGGCATCGCCGAGCTGACGGGGGAGCGCACCGTGACGGTGCGGCATGCCCGCCCGGACGAGAGCCAGGGCAAGACCCCCGACGGCAGCCCCAGCGGCTCCCACGACTCGGCCTCCGACGCCTCAACCGAGACCGTGTTCCGCGCTCGGCGTGCCGTGGTCCTCGGCACAGGCTCGGTCAGCGTCCTGCCCGAGGTCAAGGGCTCCGCGGGAGACGTGGGCCAGAACGCGATGGCCTTCCCGACCGCGCAGGAGACCCGCCGCCCCGGCGAGCCCGTGCGCTTCTGGACCCACCGGGACGTGGCCACGGCCACGACGCTCCCCGCCAGCGTCGCTGTCATCGGCGGCGGCGTCATCGCGTGCGAGCTCGGCCAGTTCCTGGCCCGCTTCGGGGTCGAGGTGACCATGCTTGTGCGCGGCCCGCGCCTCATGCGGACCGAGGGCGCGAGCGAGGCCGAGTTCATCAAGGGCTGCCTCGAGGCGGACGGCGTCCGCGTCCTCACCGAGACCGAGGCCGTCTCCGTTGAGCACACGGAGTCCGGGGCCGTCCGGGCGGTGCTCTCCACCGGCGGGGAGATCGTCGTCGAGCGCATTCTGGCGGCCACCGGACGCAAGCCGCGGGACCCGCGCGCGACGGACGTCTACTGCCGCGTCCTCGAGGACGGTGAGCCCTCCTCCTGGCTCTTCGCGGTGGGGGACCAGGGCTCGCACGGCGAGTTCACGCACGTGGCCGTTCCGGACGGGAAGATCGCCGCGGACGTCATCCTCGCGGGCGGGGAGGTCGACGACGTCTCGCCGTTCCCCCTCCACGCCGTCCCGCGCGTGACGTTCACGGTCCCGGAGATCGCCGGAGTCGGGCTGACGGAGGACGCGGCGCGGGAGAAGGCCGAGGATGAGGGCTGGGACGTCGTCGCCACGACCAAGGACGTCAATGAGAACGCTCGCGGCTGGATCGACGAGCTGCACGGGTCGATGACCCTCGTCGCGGACCGGAAGAGTGGGCGGCTCCTGGGGGCCTCCGTGGCCTGCGAGGGGGCGGGCGAGGTCCTCGGCGCCCTGACCGTGGCCGTCCACGAGAAGATGACAGTCGGGGAGCTGCGGCGCGTCCTCTGGGCGTACCCCACGCTGCACCGCGTCATCGGGGACGCGCTCGCCGAGCTGGACGCCTGAGCGCCGCCGGGGCAGGCCCAGCACAGCCGGGGGCGGAAGGAGACCAGCGCGGCGCTCCTTCACCCCGGCGCCGGCGGCCGCGCGGGGCGCCGGCGGTAGAATTGGCCTGTGACTGACACCCAGACTGACGTCCTGCCGCCCTGCCCCGAGTGCTCCTCCGAGTACGTCTACGAGATGCCGCCGCTGCTCGTCTGCCCCGAGTGCGCGCATGAGTTCTCCCCCGCGGACGCTGACGCTCCGGGAGAGGACGACGACGCCCCCCGCGTCATCAAGGACGCCGTCGGCAACGTCCTCGCGGACGGGGACACCGTCACCGTCATCAAAGACCTCAAGGTCAAGGGCCAGTCCCAGTCCATCAAGGTGGGCACCAAGGTCCGCGGCATCCGCCTCGTGGACGGGGTCGGGGACCACGACATCGACTGCAAGGTGGACGGGTTCGGCCCCATGCAGCTCAAGTCCTCGGTGGTCAAGAAGGTCTGACCCGCCGCGTTTCCTACGCGCTTCGGCAACCTCGGCGCCCGCCAGGTGAATACGTGAAAACGGCACCCCACGATTGGGTTGAACAATTCGCCCGTTTTAACTGTCTACTTTTCGTGCTGTAGAGTCTTGTCTCACATGAGGTACGTGATCTGCGTGCCCAGTAACGCGGCCTCTGACCGCGTTGCGACGGCGGACTCAACGAGGAGTATGCGATGTCTAACTCTCTTCCCGGACCAAGTGATATTCATGGGCCGGCTACTCATCCTCAGCCGGGAGTTCCCGGAGGGCCTACTGGCTATCCGGCTCCCGAATCTGGTTCGCACGCCCCCAATAAGCGGGGTGGCGGCTGTCTTAAGTGGGCTCTCATTATCGGTGGAGCTTGCCTTGGTCTCATCATCTTGATGAGTTTAATTGGGTCGCTGGGCAAGTCCAACGACACTAGCAGTTCAAAGACGACTCCCTCGGCTACCCCGTCGATTGCACAGCCCACGGCTTCGGAGACCGCCGTGGCGCCGACCGAGGAGGCTAGCGCTACGCCCGAGCCTGAAGTGACGACGCCGGCCGCAGCCGCCCCCAGCCAGCCGGCAGTGTCGGCGGTCAATCAGGCTGCACTGAACAAGGCGAATCAGTACGCGTCGGTAATGCACATGTCCAAGCAGGGAGTCTATGACCAGCTTGTGTCGGAATACGGGGAAAAGTTCACACCTGAGGCGGCCCAGTACGCAATCGACAACATGAAGGCGGACTGGAATGCTAACGCCCTGGCGAAGGCGAAAGTTTACCAGAAGCAGATGAGCATGTCGCCCAGCGCGATCTACGATCAGCTGGTTTCCGAGTATGGCGAGAAGTTCACGCCGGCTGAGGCGCAGTACGCGGTTGATCATCTAACACAGTAACGTGGGTCATCCGTAAGGTGTTCCTGAGGACAGGAGGGCCGCCCCCTGGGGGGGCCCTCCTGTTTATCTTTGGCGTTCAACTGAACGGATCGCGCTCACAGCGTCACCCGGCCTGCCGCGTCGCGCGCCTCGCATGGGCTGATTGCTGCTACGCCTCGTCGTTCGGGTAGACAACCCCGATGCTCTCGCGGATTGAGTCGAAGAGCTCCATCTGCCGCAGCGAGTCCGCCCAGCTCATGACGGGGGACTCCGTGTCGCCGAGCTGGATGCGCGTGGTCGCCTCCCGCATCTCGTAGACGTACCCCTTGCCCTCAAGCTCGAACGTCAGGACCTCCTCCGCCGGGGCGTCCTGGCCCGTGAGGCGGGCGCCGGCGGGCGTGCGCACAATCCGCGCGGTGCGCGGGGCGTGGAGGGGCTTCTCGACGACGAGCGTGCCGCCGCTGCCGGAGATCACCGCGGTGCTCGGGCAGTCGCTCACGAGCGACATCTGCATCTGGGCCATGTGCCCGCCCTCGAAGACGCCCGTCAGGCCCGTCAGCTCGTCCACGCCCGAGGCCGTCCGGCGGGCCGTCGCATCCACCTGGGTGGGGAAGCCGAAGACAGCCCACGGCCAGTGCAGGACGTACACGCCGAGGTCAAGGAGCGCTCCGCCGCCGGCGTCCACCCGCCAGATGCGGTGATCCGGGTCCGCGGGGGCCACGAACCCGAGACTGGACTGGATCCACTCAGGCGTGCCGACGACCCCGTCCGCGACGAGCGCCATGATGCGCTGCACCCCCGGCTGGAAACGCGTCCACAGGCCCTCCATGAAGAACAGGCCCTTGGCGCGGGCGAGGTCGAGGAGCCCGCGGAGCTCGGCCGCGTTGATCGTCACCGCCTTCTCGCAGACCACGTGCTTGCCGGCCTCGAGGGCGGCGCGGGCGTGCTCGGCGTGCTGGCCATGGGGGGTCGCCACATAGACCACGTCCACCTCGGGGTCCGCGAGCATCCGCTCCAGGCCCGTGGCGGGGACGCGCCCCGCGGCCGCCGTCGTCGTCTCATCACCGTAGGCGCGCTCAACGCCGAGGCGACGCGCGAAGTCCTCCGCCGCCTCCTGGGAGCGGGACGAGACCGCGACGAGGCGAGCGTCCTCAAGCAGGGCGATGTCCGGGGTGACCTTCTCCGCGATCCGCCCCGTGGAGACGATGCCCCAGCCGAGGGTGCGGCCGGTGGCGGTGCGAGGGTCCGCGTCGAGGGGGAGGAGGGGCGCGGGGATCGGTGCGGGGAGGGACGTCATGACCCCATCCTAAGAGGGAAGGCCCGGCCCGCCCCCACAAGAGGGGCGGGCCGGGCCTTTCAGGCTGAAGCCGGTGTGGAGCTACTTCGTGATCGGCCCGAGCGTCGGGTCGTTCTTGTAGACCTCAGCGGCGTTGTCCTTCGTCACGATGACGGGCTCGAGCAGGTAGGCCGGGACGACCTTCTTGCCGTTGTTGTAGGACTTCTCGTCGTTCGTGGTGGCCTTGCCGGTGGACTGGAGCTCGTTGACCATCGTCACGGCCTGCTTGACGAGCGCGCGCGTGTCCTTGGAGATCGTCGAGTACTGCTCGCCCTTCATGATGAGCTTGACGGACTCGACCTCGGAGTCCTGGCCCGTGATGACCGGGGTCGGCTTGCCGGCGGACTTCACCGAGGTGAGGACGGCGCGGGCCAGCGTGTCGTTGGGGGAGAGGACGCCGTCCAGCTTCGCGGAGGCGTACGAGCCCGAGAGGATCGTGTCGAAGCGCTTCTGGGCGTTCTCGGCCTTCCAGCCCTGGGTGACGACCTGGTTGAACTGCGTCTGGCCGGAGAGGACCTTCATCTCGCCCTTGGAGATCTCGGGCTGGAGCTTGCTCATGGCCCCGTCGAAGAAGCGCTTGGAGTTGGCGTCGTCCGGGCTGCCGGCGAGGAGCTCAATGTTCCACGGGGCGGAGCCCTTCTTCTTCAGGCCGTCGATGAGAGCCTGGCCCTGGAGCTCGCCGACCTTGAAGTTGTCGAACGCGAGGTAGTAGTCCACGTTGGCCGTGTCCTCGACGAGGCGGTCGTAGGCGATGACCGTGGCGCCGGCGTCCTTGGCCTGCTTGAGCTGGCTGCCCAGCTGCTTGGAGTCGATGGCGCCGACGATGATGACCTTCGCGCCCTTCGAGACCATGCTCGAGATCTGGTTCTGCTGCTCGGCCACGCCGTTGTTGGCGAACTGGACGTCCGTCTTGTAGCCGGCGGCCTCGAGGTCGTCCTTGAACAGCTTCTCCGCGAGGACCCAGTTCTCACTCGTCTTCTGCGGGAGGGCGACGCCGATGAGCGAGCCCTTCTCGAACCCGGCGCTCGCGGACGAGCCGGAGCCGGAGTTCGTGGTGCTCTCCTGGCGGCCGCAGCCCGTGAGGGCCAGGGCGGAGGCCGCGACGACGGCCGCCGCGGTGGTCATGAACTTGCGCATTCTTCTCTCCTGATGGATGAGGGAGGGGATCCGTGCCCGGCGGGCGCCGGCGACGGGGTGGACAGTGCGGGTCAGGCCGCGGGCTTGGGGTCGGCCGCGGTGACGTCCTCGGCCGGCTGGGCAGCCTCTGCCTTGGGCTTCGTGAAGCCGCGGCTGAGGGCGCCGAGGACGGACGGCTTGCCCTGGTTCTTGTTGTAGACGTCGATGGCGACGGCGAGGAGGAGCACGAGGCCCTTGACGATCGCCTGCGCGTCAGCGCCGACGCCGAGGAGGTACAGGCCGTTGTTGAGGACGGCCATGACGAGGCCGCCGACGATCGAGCCGACAACCGTGCCGACGCCGCCGGAGACAGCCGCGCCGCCGATGAACACGGCCGCGATCGCGTCGAGCTCCCAGCCGGTGCCGTCGAACGGGCCGGACGCGCCGGAGCGAGCCACGAACATCATGCCCGCGAGGGCCGCGAGGACCGACATGTTCATCATGACGAGGAAGTTGACGCGCTTGGAGCGCACGCCGGACAGCTCCGCCGCGTGCCGGTTGCCGCCGACCGCGTAGACGTGGCGCCCAAGGATCGTCTTCGAGGACACGAAGCTGTAGACCGCCACGAGGATGCCGAGGATGATCGCGGAGACCGGCACGGAGGTGCCCGGGCGGCCCGTCGCGAACAGGTACGTCACGTAGAGCACCGCGCCGCAGAGGAGGAAGAGGCGGATGCCGACGATGGCGGCTGGCGCCGGGGTGAGGCCGATCGCCTTGTCCTGCCGCCGGATCTTGAGCTCGTTGGCGATGAGGAGGCCGCAGAGAATGAGGCCGAGGAGCAGCGTGAGGTTGTTGTAGCCAGTGTTGGGCCCAACCTCGGGGAGGTAGCCCGCGCCGATGAACTGGAATCCCTCGGGGACCGAGATCGAGTTGGACTGGCCGATGAACTGGTTGACGCCGCGGAAGATGAGCATGCCCGCGAGGGTGACGATGAAGGCGGGGATGCCGACGTACGCCACCCAGAAGCCCTGCCAGGCGCCGATGACCGCGCCGAGCGCGAGGCCGAGGAGGACGGCGAGCGGCCAGGGCAGGTTGTAGTTCTGCATGGCGAGGGCCACGATGACGCCAACCGCCGCGGCGACGGACCCCACAGAGAGGTCGATGTGGCCGGCGATGATGACGAGGACCATGCCCACGGCGAGCACGAGGATGTACGCGTTGCCGTTCATGAGGTTCATGAGGTTGGTGGGCGTGAGGACGTTGCCGCCTGTCGCGATCTGGAAGTACGCGACGAGGGCGACGAGCGCCACAATCATGCCGAGTTGGCGGAAGTCGCCGCCGAAGATCTTCTTGAGAGTGTCCATGGTCCTGTTACTTCGTGTCGGGGCCGACCGGTGCGGCGACGGCGTCGTCGGCCCGGGCTGCTCGGCGGGGTGCGGTGGCGGGGTTCGAGGTCATGAGCCGCATGAGGGTCTCCTGGGTGGCGTCCGCCTTGGCGACTTCGCCCGTGATGCTTCCCTCGAAGATGGTGTAGATGCGGTCCGAGAGGCCGATGAGCTCCGGCAGCTCGGACGAGACGACGATGACGGCCTTGCCCTGGTCGGCGAGGCGCTGGATGATGCCGTAGATCTCGTACTTCGCGCCGACGTCGATGCCGCGAGTGGGCTCATCGAGGATGAGGACCTCGGGGCCGGTGAACATCCACTTGGAGAGCACGACCTTCTGCTGGTTGCCGCCGGAGAGCTTGGCGACGGGCGCATTGACGGACGGAGCCTTGGTCCGCATGGAGTTCTTGTACTCCTCGGCGACCGAGGCTTCGCGGCGCTCGTCGATGACGCCGCCCGTGGCCACGCGGTTGAGCGCGGCGGCCACCGTCGTCGCCTTGATGTCGTCCAGCTGGTTGAAGCCGAGCGATTTGCGGTCCTCGGTGACGTAGGCGAGCCCGGCCGCGATGGCTGCGGGGACGCTCGCCAACTGAACGGTCTTGCCGTCGATGGCGACGGTTCCGGAGATCCATCGGCCGTAGGAGCGGCCGAAGACCGAGCGCACGAGCTCCGTGCGCCCTGCGCCCATGAGGCCGGCGAATCCGACGATCTCGCCGCGGCGCACGTGGAAGCTGTTGGACTTGGAGACGAGCCGGTCCGGGACGCTCGGGTGGGCCACGGTCCAGTCCCGCACCTCGAGGAGGACATCGCCGATGTTCGGGGTGTGGTCCGGGAAGCGGGAGCTCAGCGAGCGCCCCACCATGGAGCGGATGATCCGGTCCTCGTCGACCCCGTCGTCCTTGACGTTGAGCGTCTCGACGGAGCGGCCGTCGCGGATGATCGTGATCGAGTCGGAGATCTGCTCGATCTCGTTGAGCTTGTGGCTGATGATGATCGCCGTGATGCCCTGGCTGCGCAGGCCGTCGAGAATTGAGAGGAGGTGCTGGGAGTCCGTCTCGTTGAGGGCGGCCGTGGGCTCGTCGAGCACGAGAAGGCGCACATCCTTGCCGAGGGCCTTGGCGATCTCGACCAGCTGCTGCTTGCCGACGCCGATCTCTGAGACGAGCGTGGTGGGGTCTTCGCTCAGGCCGACCCGCTGCATGAGCTCGATGGCCCGCGTGTTGGTGGTCTTCCAGTCGATCGCGCCGAAGCGGCCGCGGACTTCGTTGCCGAGGAAGATGTTCTCCGCGATGGAGAGCTGGGGGACGAGCGCCAGCTCCTGGTGGATGATGACGATTCCGGCGGCTTCCGAGTCTCGGATGCCGCGGAACTGCTGCACGGCGCCGTCGTAGACGACGTCGCCCTCGTACGTCCCGTGGGGGTACACCCCGGAGAGGACCTTCATGAGGGTGGACTTCCCGGCGCCGTTCTCGCCGCAGATGGCGTGAATCTCGCCCCGGCGAACAGCGAGGTGGACGTCCTCGAGTGCTTTGACCCCGGGGAACGTCTTGGTGATCCCCGTCATGCGGAGGATCTCGTCTGGCTGGGCCACGTCGCCCCTTTCGAGTGGTAAGACCACTGCTGGTTCAGTAGATCGATTCATATTGAACGGGAACTTGCTGTTGCCGTCAAGTGTTGAATGCAACTTTAGACGCAGTCGCCCCTATTCCGCGTCCGTGAGAATGAGCGCGACGGCGCCCAGCGCCTCGGTGAGGTCTCCCCGCGAGGAGGGGAGGACTCGCACCGTTTCGCGGATGAGCGGGACGCTGTGCCGGCGCATCGACGCCTCCAGCGGGGCAATGAACTCCGCCTCGAGGCACGCGAGAGGGCCGCCCACGACGATGAGCTCGGGGCCGAGAATGTTGGCGAGGTGGCCGCTCGCCTCGCCGATCGCGCGCCCGGCGTCCTCGAGGAAGCGGATGGCGGCGAGGTCCCCGGACTGGGCCAGGCGCGGAATGTCCTCGCTCGTGGACACGTCCCGGCCGGCGAGGCGCAGGTTGTCGAGCAGCGACTTCGTCGAGGCCACGGTCTCGAGGCAGCCGCGGTTTCCGCAGCGGCACACGACGTCCGAGGACTGCAGGCCCATGTGCCCGATCTCCCCGCTCACGCCGAGCGCGCCCGCCAGCAGGGAGCCGCCCACGACGATCCCCGCGCCGATGCCCGTTCCCACCTTGATGTACACGAGGTTGGAGACCTCACGGTGGTCGCCGAAGTGGGCCTCGCCGAGGGCGCCCAGGTTGGCGTCGTTGCCGATCCGCACCGGCCGATTGAAGGCCCGCTCCAAGCCGGGGAGCAGGTCGATCCCCACCCACTCCGGCAGGATGGCGCCCTCGATCACGGTGTGGGACCGCTGGTCGATGGGGCCCGGAATGCCGACCCCCACCCCGATGACATCCTCGTTCCGCCGCCCGATCTCCTCCAGCAGTGCCCGATACTCCTCGACCGCCACGGCCAGGGTGCGCTGGGCTGTGTGGCCCACGGGCAGCGGGACGAAGCGCTCCCCGAGGAGCTGCCTCGCCGCCGTGGCCGCCACGAGGCGGACGTGCCGGCGGCCAATGTCCACGCCGACGGCCACCTCGCGGCTCGCGGTGAGAGAGACCTGCCAGGCCCTCCGGCCGGAACTCGTCGTCGCCTCGCGAGTGGCTGCGCCGGCGTCGACCATCTCCGCGACGATATTGCTCACCGTGGCCGGAGACAGGCCCGTGGACCGGGAGAGCTGGGCCTGCGTGGCCGGGCCGTCGGCGAGGATCTCGCGCAGGCGCTGGCGGTTGCGGGCGCGGAGTGCACTCTGGGATCCGGGGGCGCGCGGCGTCAGGGGAGGTCGTGTCACGGTCTCAAGTAGTTCATGCCGCACGGCTTGGCGTCAAGAATTGAACGAAAGGGTGGCGGCCGTCACCGGCGGGGCTCGACGAGGCCGAGCCGCTCGCTCAGCCACTCCAGGGCCTTGGGCAGGACGGCGTTGGGCACCTTCCACGCGTGGCCCACGCCGGGCACGGAGTGCATCTCCACCTTCATGCCGGCGGCTTTGGCGGCGGAGGCCGTGGCGTTCATGTAGCCCGTGTAGGTGGCGTCCGCGGCCCCCGCGGCGAAGTAGACCGCAGAGTTCGGGTACCGGTTCTTGCGCAGGAGCGTCAGGGGCGTCTGTGCGTCGAAGGCCGCGGCGTCCCCGCCGAACGCCTCCGCGATGGTCTTGTTGCGATCCGCGTAGATGCCCGGCTCCTTCTCGCCGCTCATGACGATCGCGGACGGGAACTGCTGCGGGTGAGCCGTGGCCATCTGGAGGGCGCACGTGCCGCCGAAGGAGAAGCCCGCGATGGCCCAGCGCTGGGGGTTCGCGTCCACCGCGAGGGTCGAGCGCGTCCACTCCGGGATGTCCTTCGACAGGTATGTGCCGGCCTTGGCGATGCGCGTGTCCATGCACATGTTCTCCGTGTCGTCGGGTCCGGTGACGTCCGGCATGACGACGACGGGGGCCAGGCCCTTGTGCGCTGAGGCGTACGAGTCCATGATCTTGGCGATGTTCCCGGGGCCCAGCCACTGATTCGGGTTGCCCGGCTGGCCGGTGAGGAGGATGAGCACCGGCAGCTCGGGGCGGTTCTTGGCCCGGTAGGCCGGCGGCAGGTAGACGTACCCCGTGCGGGCCACGAACCCCGACGCCTTGCCCGGAATGTCCACGGAGTAGATGAGCCCCTTCGTCGGCAGGCCCTCCGGCTCCTTCCAGGTCCTGGCGACGGGCGCCTCCCCATGGGACTTCTGCTTCTCCTTGACGCGCGCGTGCATGCGTGTCGCCGCCTCCGGCAGAGGGCGGACGGCGGCGCTTCCGGCGCCCGTGATGTCGCCGCCCGTGAGGTAGAGGCCGTAGTAGGCGTTGATCTGGACCGCCGCGGCGAGGACGACGAGCGCGGCGGCCACGGGGGAGAGGATGCGCCGCCACCAGCGGCCCAGGACGAGGGCCACGAGGGCCAGAAGGACCGCCGCCACAGCCCACCAGGCAGCCAGGAAGACCTCGGCCGGGAAGGGCCCGTCCGCGAGGCTCGTGTACCGCTCGATGAGCCAGGCCGCGGCCCACGTGAGGCCCCCGCCCAGCGCGGTGACGATGAGGACAACGACCCACCAGCGCCGCCGTCGGCGCAGCACGAGGAGGAGGGTGGCGAGCCCCGCGAGGCAGAGGACGGTCAGGGGGACGGGGCCGTCGACGACGTCCAGGGGCGTGAACCAGGAATCGAACCAGGCTTTCATGGGCGGCTGTCCTTGCGGCGTCGGGTGTGTCTCTCTGGCGGTCCAGGACATCAGCGGTGATGGCGCGCCCGCCGCCCAGATTTTATCGCAGTCGCCGCTGAGCGCTACGGCGGTGTGGCTCAGGCGTGGTGGCTACACTGCCGGATGTAGGCCATAGTCCCCCAGGAGGCAATGCCATGACGGTGTCAACACCCACTGAACGGTCCCAGCGGATGCGCGCACCCTTCGCGGCGGGGGCCTGCATCCTCGCGGCGGCGCTCCTGGCGGGGTGCGGACCGTCGTCGCCGGATCCTGGAGCCTCGCCGGGCGCTCCGACGAGTCCCAGCGCGTCCGCCTCCCAGACCCCGGGAGCCCCGCGCTCAGGAGCCTCGGGATCCGACGCCCCGAGCCCCAGCGCGTCCGCCTCGCCTTCCGCGGCCCAGACGCCCTCGGCGCGGACGACGACGACAGCCGCCGCACCTGCGCCCAGTGACGCCGCGCAGGACCCCGTTCCCTCCGCCGCCCCGCGGCCCCCGGCCCCGTCCCAGACGCCCGTCGCGCCGATGTCCCCTGCGGGCCCCGACACGGCGTGCGTGGGCAAGGCCCACGTCTACACGGACCTGGCGAACGTCTCGTGCGAGCAGGCCAAGCGCACGGGCGACCTCATCGCGGCGGGCTCCTACAGGACGTTCCCGGGGGAACCGGGCAAGATCCTCGTCTCCAACAGCACCCTGTGCTTCATGGACCCGGCGGACCTCACGCGGCCGCGGGCGGGCGGCTCGGAGTGCGGGTGGTTTGAGCCGGGGAAGCCGGGCACGGACGTCTTCGACGGCCGCTTCACCATCACCGCGCGCTGACCGGGCCGGCGGCCCCGGCCTGGCACGCTCAGACGGCGGGAGCCGCCCGGGCGGGGCGCGCGCAGCGGATCTCGGCGCATGCGGTGGATTGTCAGGTGGGCCTGATGGGATAGGAGGCGTCCACAACTGATCCCCTCACGACACGTGGAGGCCCCATGAATCTCGCAGAGCAGCTTGTTGAGCAGCTGGTCAACGTCGGCGTGCGCCGCATTTACGGCATCGTCGGCGACAGCCTCAATCCCATCGTCGACGCCGTCCGGAAGACCGGAGGCTCCGCCCAGGGCGGGATCGACTGGATCCACGTGCGCCACGAGGAGGCCGCCGCGTTCGCCGCCGCGGCTGACGCGCAGCTCACGGGCGAGCTCGCGGTCTGCGCGGGCTCCTGCGGCCCGGGCAACCTCCACCTCATCAACGGGCTCTACGACGCCAACCGCAGCGGCGCCCCCGTCCTGGCCATCGCGAGCCACATTCCGAGCAACCAGATCGGCCAGGACTTCTTCCAGGCGACGCACCCGGAGAAGCTCTTCGACGAGTGCTCCGTGTACTCCGAGATGATCATGTCCGCGGACCAGTCGCCTCGCGTGGTCAAGGCGGCGATCTCGCACGCGCTCGGGCGCGGAGGCGTCGCCGTCGTCACGCTCCCCGGAGACATTGCCGGGCTCGACGCCACGAAGCCGACCCCGGTGTTCACGCGGCCCATGGCCGGCGTGCTGGCCCCGTCCGCGGAGGCCGTCCAGGCCGTCGCCGAGGCCGTCAACGAGTCTAAGCGCATCGCCGTGTTCGCGGGCGCGGGCCTCGAGGGGGCGCACGACGAGCTCGTCCGCTTCGCTGACCTCGTGGGCGCTCCCGTGGGCCACTCGCTCCGCGGCAAGGAGTGGGTGCAGTACGACAACCCCTTCGACGTCGGCATGACCGGCCTGCTCGGCTACGGCGCCGCTGCGGCCGGGATGGAGGACGCGGACCTGCTCCTGCTCCTCGGCACGGACTTCCCGTACGACCAGTTCCTCCCGGAGGGCACCCGGACCGTCCAGGTGGACCGCCGCCCCGAGGTCATCGGGCGCCGCATGACGGTGGACCTGCCCGTTCAGTCGGACATCCTCCCGTTCCTCCAGGCCCTCCTGCCGCTCGTGGAGAAGAAGAAGGACACCTCCTTCCTCAAAAAGACGCTCAAGAAGCATGAGCGGCTCATGACGAAGTCGGTGGGCGCCTACACGCGCAATGCGGAGAAGCTCATCCCCATCCATCCCGAGTACGCGGCGTCCATCCTCGACGAGCTCGCGGCTGATGACGCGATCTTCACCGCGGACACGGGCATGTGCAACGTCTGGACGGCGCGCTACATCACGCCGAACGGCCGGCGCCGCCTCATCGGGTCCATGCTCCACGGCTCGATGGCCAACGCGATGCCGCACGCGATCGGCGCCCAGGCGGCGTACCCGGGCCGCCAGGTCATTTCGGTCAGCGGGGACGGCGGCCTGTCGATGCTGCTCGGCGACTTGACGACCCCGGTGACCTACAACCTGCCGGTCAAGGTCATGGTCTTCAACAACTCGACGCTCGGCATGGTCAAGCTCGAGATGCTCGTGGACCAGCTCCCGGACTTCGGCGTGGACGTGCCGGACACGCACTACGCGAACATCGCCGCGGCCATGGGCATGAAGTCCGAGCGGGTCACGGACCCCAAGGACCTCCGCCGCGCCATCGGCGAGTTCCTGAGCCACGACGGCCCGGCGCTGCTCGAGGTCATGACGGACCCGAACGCGCTCTCCCTGCCCCCGGAGATCACCCCGGAGCAGGTCTTCGGGTTCGCGACGGCCATGAGCAAGGTCGTGCTCAACGGCGGCGCCGGTGAGGCAGTGGCCATGGCGAAGTCCAACCTCCGCAACATCCCGCGCTGGTAGAACCCCGCCGCGCCGTCTGCCCCCTCGTCTGGCGTCTGCCCCCCGCAATGTCGGTGGCATACGCCAGACGAGGGGGCATTTCTTTGGGCGGGCACGGAGGGCGACGACGACCCGCCCGGAGTGACCCCCGCCCGCTAGGATGCGGCGGCGTGGCGGCGGGCCCGGGCCGCCCGGAGGCGCTCCACATGCCGGCGCGCGCCGAGCCGCGTCAGGCCCCGCGCCGTGCTCGTGCCGACGATGAGGCCCACGGCGATGGCCACGACGGCGGCCGTCGTCGTCGTCACCAGAGCCCACGAGTCCCGAGGATCCACGCCCAGGCGAGCCATGGACAGCAGCCCCAGGGACCCGGGGACCAGGAGCCAGAAGCTCGGGAGGAAGAGCACGAGGCGGGGGACGGTGGGCCGCCATGCCGCCGCGAGCCAGGAGAGGAGGCTCGCGACGATCGACCCGACGAGCATCGCCGCCCACGTGGGCCCCGCCGCCACGACGAGCACCACCCACTGGGCGATGTACGTGAGGGTCAAGACCACGAAGACGAGGCCCGCGATCCGCCACGGCACGGACTCCTGGAGGCAGATTCCGAGCGAGAGCAGGGCGATGCCCGCGAACGGCAGGACGGGGCCGATCTCGTCCACCCTGGTAGCCGTCCACTCGGACGGGGGGACGCCGAGGAGGGCGGCCGCGGCGGCGATGCCCACCGCGAACATCAGGAGCACCGTCGAGCCGTACATGAGCCGGGAGGCGCCCGCGGTCATCTTCCCGGCCACGAGCTCGGACAGGCCCGTGACGATGAGCGCGCCGGGCAGCAGCACAGCCACGGGAGGCAGGAGGCTGCGCAGCGGGGACGGCAGCCAGCCCGTGCGCGCGAGCCAGAACGCGGGCACCGCCACGGCGAAGGACGCGAGAAGGGGAAGCACGGCGCTCGGGATGGCGCCCCTGCCCGCCAGGCGCATGAGGGCGACGACGACGGGGCTGACCGCCGTGGCGAAGATCACCGCGTGCCAGGACGGCTGGAGGAGGGTCGCGATGCCGAAGGAGATGGCGAAGCCCCCGAGATACATGCCGAGCACGGGGAAGCGGGGCCGCTGCGTGCGCAGGGCGGACAGGGCCGCGAGGGCCGCCGCGGGCGTCATCCCGCCGGTGGAGAGGCCGTGCTGGACGGCCGCCACCCGCAGGGACTGGTCCAGGCGGAGGCCGCCCTCGACGTTCTCGTAGGTCGCCGGCTCACCGGGGCCCAGCGCCACCCAGACGCCATTGGGGTCGCTGCGGACCTGGGCCCGCGGGTAGCCGATGCCGCGCGCCGCCATGACGACGTCCACCTCGACCTCGTGGGCCGCGGCCCCGCCCGCCGTGTGGGCCGCGGCGAGATAGGCGAGGAGCGTCCGGTCGTCCGTGGCTGCGCCGTGCTGGGCGGCGCCGGGGCGCGTGGGCTCGGGCGAGTGGGTGTCCACCGGGGTCCTCCGGTCCGTCAGGGCGGGGACGCCGCCGGGCTTGAGTGTCAGTGGAAGACGACGGTGCGCTTCCCATCGAGAAGGATACGGTGCTCGGCGTGCCAGCGGACGGCCTGGGTGAGGGTGCGCCCCTCGACCTCGCGCCCCATCTCCACGAACTGCGCCGCGGAGTGGTGGTGGCTGACGGGGATGGTCTCCTGGGCGATGATCGGCCCCTCGTCGAGGTCGTCGGTGACGTAGTGGGCCGTGGCGCCGATGACCTTGACGCCTCGCTCGTGCGCCTGGTGGTAGGGCCGCGCTCCTTTGAAGCTCGGCAGGAAGGAGTGGTGGATGTTGATGGCGCGGCCCGCGAGGCTCTGCGCGAGCTGGGGGCTGAAGATCTGCATGTAGCGGGCGAGGACGACGAGCTCGACGTCCAGCTCGGCGATGAGCGCCTCGAGCTGCGCCTCCGCCTCCGGCTTCGTCTCGCGGGTCACGGGGATGTGGTGGAAGGGCACCCCGTAGAAGGTCGCGAGCTCCGAGAGACCCGGGTGGTTGGAGACGACCGCCGCGACGTCGATCGGCAGGGACCCGGCCCGCTGCGCGAAGAGGAGGCGGTTGACGCAGTGCTCGTCCGTCGAGCCGAGGATGAGCGTGCGCATGCGGGCGCTGTCCTCCCGGATGCGCAGGTCCATCGTGAACTCCCCGGCGGAGAGGGCGACGGCGGCGCGGAGGCCCTCGGCGGTCTGCCCCGCGGGCGCGTCGACCGTGACGCGCATGAAGAACGCGCCGGTGTCGGGGGAGGAGAACTGCTGCGACTCGACGACGTTGCAGCCGGCCCGGACGAGGTCGCCCGTGAGCCCGTGGACGATCCCGGGGCGGTCCGGGCAGGTGAGCGTGATGGTGAAGCGGGGATCAGGAGGCATGGACATGACCCCCAGGCTAGGCCGATAAACTGGGGGATGGACGCAAATACACGACGACGGCCCAGTATCTGGGCGCTGAGGGGGGCGAGTGCGCGCGCGCATTCTTGACGGGACCAAGGCCGCAACTGAGATCAAGGCTGACCTGGCGGCCCGTGTGGCGGTGCTCGCAGAGGCGGGGCTGCGCCCGGGCCTGGGCACGGTGCTCGTGGGGGAGGACCCTGCGAGCCAGAAGTACGTGGCCGCGAAGCACAGGGACTGCCAAGAGGTGGGCATCAACTCCATCCGCTGCGAACTGCCCGCCGACATCACCCAGGAGGACCTCGAGGCCGAGCTCAAGCGCCTCAACGAGGACCCGGAGTGCCACGGGTACATCGTGCAGCTGCCGTTGCCCGCGCACTTGGACACGGACCGCGTCCTGGAGCTCGTGGACCCGGACAAGGACGCGGACGGGCTCCACCCGATCAACCTCGGTCGGCTCGTCCTCAACGCCAACCGGTCCATCACCACGCCTCTGCCGTGCACCCCGCGCGGCGTCATCGACCTTCTCGTGCGCAACGGGGTGGATCTCGGCGGCAAGCACGTCGTCGTCATTGGGCGGGGGGTGACCGTGGGCCGCCCGATCTCCCTCCTGCTCACGCGCCGCGACGTCAACGCGACCGTGACGCTGGTCCACACCGGAACGCGGGATGTCGCGGAGGAGGTCCGCCGCGCGGACGTCGTCGTGGCCGCTGCAGGCGTGGCTCACATGATCCGTCCGGATTGGGTCAAGCCGGGCGCCGCCGTCCTCGACGTGGGCGTCTCCCGCACCGCTGACCCTGTGACGGGCCGCCCTCGCATCTCCGGCGACGTGGATCCCGAGGTCGCCGAGGTGGCGGGCTGGCTCTCGCCCAACCCCGGCGGCGTCGGTCCTATGACGCGGGCCCTCCTCCTGACGAACGTCGTGGAGACGGCGGAGCGGGCCCTCGCCTCCCAGCGCGCGGGCGCCGGGGATACGGACGACGACGCCCCCGCGCAGACTTCCCCGAATGCTCAGACGAAGGACGCCTAAGTGACCACTCCACTCGCACCGGGGCCGCAGGCCCGCTCCGCTCACCCGCGCACGGCGGGGCTGACGCTTCGGATGAGCAGCGTGCTCTTCGCCATCATGGTCGTGGTGTTCCTCGTGGCGATCGTCTTCGCCGCGAACAGCAGTACGTTCATCGGCTGGCTCGTGGCCATCATCTTCGGCGGCTGGCTCGCGATCTTCGCCTTCCTCGTCTTCACGCTCCGGGCTGCCGCGAAGAAGGCGGGGGCCGCCCTGGACTCGGCTCAGGAAGAGCTCTCGCGGCAGCGCGCGGGCCGGGCCCCGGCCGCCGGCACGAGCGTCGTGGGGGAGCGGGACTCGCTGCTCGACGAGAAGCTCGACCACAGCTTCAAGATCGTCGAGGTCCAGAAGCGCGTCATCGCGGACGAGCGCGCCAAGGGCGCGGCTGCGGACGAGGACGTGATCGAGCGCGCTCTCGAGACCATCGAGATCACCGCGAGCAACGCCCGGGACATGATTCGGCCGGACCGCAGGCGCGGCTCCTCCGAGACCATCACGGGCACGGTCCTCTAGGGTTGACGCTGTGACTTCCGAGATGACGAACCAGCCCGCGCCCTCCCCGAAGCGCCCCTGCGTCGCCCCGCGCATCGGCGCGAACGGCAAGGCCGCCAAGGATCTGACGCTCGAGGACGTGGACCCCGTCACCGTCCAGGCCGCCCCGGACGCGCTGCCGAAGGACGCGGGTGCCCTGCGCATCGCGAGCGTCAACGTCAACGGGCTCCGGGCCGCGTGGCGCAAGGGCATGCCGTACTGGCTTGAGAACCGTGACGTGGACATCCTTGCCCTGCAGGAGGTCCGCGCGCCGGACTCGATCGTCCGCGAGTACCTCGCCGACGGCTGGCACATCCTCCACGCGGAGGCCCAGGACAAGGGGCGCGCCGGCGTCGCCATCCTGTCCCGCACGGAGCCCACGGCCACGCGCGTGGGCGTGGGGGACTCCTACTTCGACGCCTCGGGGCGCTGGGTCGAGGCCGACTTCACGGTGGGCGGGCAGACCCTCACCGTGGTGAGCGCCTACGTCCACTCGGGCGAGGTCGACACCCCCAAGCAGGTGGACAAGTACCGCTTCCTCGACGCCATGGTCGCGCGCCTTCCGGAGCTCGCGGCCGACGCGGACAACGCGCTCGTCGTCGGAGACCTCAACGTGGGCCACACCGAGCTCGACATCAAGAACTGGCGCGCCAACCGCAAGAAGGCGGGCTTCCTCCCCGAGGAGCGCGCGTACTTCGACCGCTTCTTCGGCGAGCTCGGCTACCACGACGTCGTCCGCCGCCTCGCCGGGGACGTCGAGGGTCCCTACACGTGGTGGTCGCAGCGCGGCCAGGCGTTCGACAACAACGTCGGGTGGCGCATCGACTACCACATGGCGTCTGCCGACCTCGCGGACCGCGCCCTCCGCTTCGCCGTGGACCGCGGCGCCCGGTGGGACACGCGGTTCACCGACCACGCGCCCCTCGTCGTCGACTACCGATTCTGACCCAACGCACACAGACCTGAAGGACCCCCAGATGAACCAGAAGCCTCGCGTCCTCTCCGGCATGCAGCCGAGTGCTGACTCGCTGCACCTCGGCAACTACCTCGGCGCCCTCAAGCCGTGGGTGGCCAGCCAGGAGAGCCAGGAGAACTTCTTCTTCATCCCGGACCTGCACGCACTGACGTCGTCGTTTGACCCGGCCACGCTCGCGCAGCGCACCCGCACCACGGCGGCGCAGTACATTGCGGGCGGCATCTCGCCGGAGAAGACCGTCCTCTTCGTGCAGTCCCACGTCCCGGAGCACGCCGAGCTCATGTGGGTCCTCTCCACGCAGACGGGCTTCGGCGAGGCGTCCCGCATGACCCAGTTCAAGGACAAGACGGCCAAGGGCGGAACCGAGGCGGCCAACGTGGGCCTGTTCACCTACCCGATCCTCATGGCCGCCGACATCCTGCTCTACCAGCCGGACCGGGTCCCGGTCGGGGATGACCAGAAGCAGCACGTCGAGCTGACACGGGATCTCGCGCAGCGCTTCAACCACCGCTTCGGCGAGGTGTTCAAGGTCCCCGAGCCGTCCATCCCCGTGACGGGCGCCCGGATCTACGACCTCCAGAACCCCACGTCCAAGATGTCCAAGTCCGCGCCCAGCCCGGCCGGCCGGATCGACATTCTCGACGAGGACGCGGTCATCGCCAAGCGCATCAAGTCCGCCGTGACGGACGCCGGGTCCGAGATCCGCTTTGACCGCGAGGAGAAGCCCGGCGTCTCGTCCCTCCTCGACATCCTCTCCACGGTCACGGGCACCCCCCTCCCGGCGCTCGAGGAGCAGTTCGCGGGCAAGATGTACGGGCACCTCAAGGTGGCGGTGGCCGAAGCCGTGGTCGCCGAGGTCGGGCCCGTGCGCGAGCGCGCCAAAGAGCTTCTCGCGGACCCGGCCGAGATGGACCGCATCCTCGCCCAGGGCCGGGACCGCGCCCGCGCCACAGCCACAGAGACCCTCGACGCCGTCTACTCGGCCGTCGGCCTCCTGCGCCGGGGCTAGCCGCTCGCCGCATGGGTCAGGAGAGCGCGCGCCGCGAGGGTGGGGCCCCGGAACAGGGGCTCCCCGCGTCGAGCGCTGCCCAGGCCCAGGGGCACGCCCACCTCGCCGTGCCGAACGCTGGGGCGGGGTGCCGCCCGGCGGTGACCGTCGGCGTCGTCATCTCCCTGCCCGAGCGCCTCACGGAGCGAATCCGCGCGATCAAGTGCGCCTACCCGGGCCCCGAGGCGGGCATCCCGCCGCACATCACCCTCGTCTCGCTCGCCGCGTGCTGGCACGAATGGGCTGACGTGGAGCGGCACGTCCGGGCCGTGGCTGCGCGGCACGAGCCGTTCCGCGTGGAGCTCGGGCCCGCCCAGACGTTCCTGCCAGTCTCCCCGGTCACCTACCTGTCCGTGACGCGGGGGCAGGACGCGCTGCAGGACCTTGCCGAGGAGATGCGATCGGGGCCGCTCGCGTTCGAGCCGGCCTTCCCGTTCGTGCCCCACGTGACCCTCCTCCACCCTGGCACGGAGACACAGCTCAGGGACCTGGCCGCGGCACACTCAGACTTCGCCGACGCGTTCACAGTGACTAGCATTGGTCTGTACCAGCAACTCCCCGACGCCCGTTGGGCCCATCGAGAAGAGATCCCCCTTGCCACGAACTCGCAGGCTGCGCAGCGATAGAAAGACCTACCCCGTCCAAGAGAAGGCGGAGCAGACAAGCCCCACCCCGCTGGACCCCGCACAGCTCAATGTGGAGGTGCTCGAGCGCAAGGCGGAGCTGTCCAAGGCGAAGCGGGACGGGACGTCCACGCTCGGGCCCACGCTCAAGCTCTTTCTCGCCCGCCTCAACCAGTCCAAGCCCATGCGCTCCTGGACGCTGTACTCCCAGCGGCATGGTCCCCTCATGGCCGCAGGCAGCGCCTACAACATGTTCTTCTCCGTGGCGGCCCTCCTCGTGGCCGGGTTCTCCATCCTGGGCCTCCTCGCCGCGGGCAACACGGCCCTGCAGGACCTGGTTGTCGAGTCGGTCTCCAAGACGGTGCCCAACCTCATCGACACGGGCAACGGCGGCCTCGCCACCAAGGAAGACCTGTTCGACAACGCGAAGGGCGGCTACAGCCTGGCCCTCGCCATCTCCATCGCCACGACCCTCGTCACCGCGCTCGGCTGGATCAACGGGCTCCGCGAGGGCATGCGCGGGGTGTTCGGGCTGCCTCCGATCAAGCTGAGCTTCCCCGTCCTCAAGGCCCGTGACCTCGGCACCCTGCTTCTCCTCGGCGTGGCTCTCATCCTCACGACAGCGGTCGGCTCCATCTTCACCGGGCTGACCCAGATGATCATGGACTGGCTGCGGCTGGACTCCGGGTTTGCCCGGCTCGTCATCCAGGTGGCCGGCTTCGTGGTCATGCTCGCCCTCGACGCGGTGGTCGCGTACATTCTCTTCCGCGTGGCATCCGGCATCAAGATGTCCCGCAAGGCCGTCGTCGTCTCCGCGCTCATCGCGGGTCTCGGCTCCACGCTCCTGCGCCTCTTCTCCGCCCAGATCCTCAGCGGGGCCACGAAGAACCCGCTCCTGGCGCCGTTCGCGGTCATCCTCGGCCTGTTCATCTGGTTCTACTTCCTGAGCCAGGTGTACCTGCTGTCCACGGCCGTGGGGCGCGTGCTGCACTCGGACGAGGAGCTGCGCCGAGAGAGCCACCTGGACCCGCACAAGCCGTCGCTGCTGCGGCGGGCCAAGACAGGCAAGCGCGACCTTCAGGCGTCCTGACGCACGGGTCAGCTCGCACAGCGCGAGAAAGGCCGCCCGCCCCGTTGACGGGGTGGGCGGCCTTTCCGTTTGGCGGGCAAGAGCGCCCGCGTGAGTCAGTGCGAGAAACGGGCGCGGAAGGCGGTGAGGCCATCGCCCTCAAGCTGCTCCAGGCCCGCCTCCCGGCCGCACAGGGCCAGCAGGAGGGGGAGCATGGGGCCCTTGACCTCAGGGCCCTTGGAGCCGAGGGACCACGGCTGATCCGTCGCCGTGAAGCGCAGGCCCTTGCGAAGATCGCGGAGGCGCTTTGAGTGGGGCCGCTTGGACACGGAGGCCGCGAGGCTGAAGAGGTTGTCCTTGGACGGCTCGTACTCGAGGCCCAGGGGGATCCGGATGTCGGCCGAGTGAATCATGATCTCGGCGAGGGCGTCCTCGGGCTTGAACGTGTCGGACTCGCGGCCCATGGCGGCGCGGTACTGCTCGAGCGTCGTGGACGGCGGGACGTGCGTGCCGGAGGAGACGACGGTGTCGTTGAGCTGGGAGAAGTTGAAGCCGTGGCGCACCAGCGCGAGCACGGCCTCCTTCTTCGTCACCTGGAAGCCGCTGATGAGGTGAACCACGAGATTCTGGACCGTCCACTTGCTGCAGAGCGAGCGGGTGGCCCACTGGGCGTTCGTGAGGCCGGCGAGGTCCTCGGCCAGTGCCTCGCGCTCCTTGATGACGCGCGGCCACATGACATCGGGATTAGCCATCGGGGTCTTCTCCTACTTCGCTTCTGGGTCCGGCTGGTGGATGCCGAACACGTTGTTCTCGGTGTCGTGAAAATACCCTTGCCAGGCCATGCCCGGGAGGGCGTACTTCTCCAGAGCAACACTACCGCCGGCATCGAGGATGCGGGTGGCGGCCGCGTCGAAGTCCTCCACGCCCAGGGTGAGGACGGCGCCGTTGACGGGTGCTCCAATGCCGTCCAGGGGCGCTTGGCGCTGCATGATGGCGCCGTCGATGCCCATGGTGCCCTCCTCGCCCGTCTTGACGCCGAAGTACGGCATGCCGGCGAACTCGCTCCAGTCCTCGACGGTCCACCCGAACGCGTCACGGTAGAAGGCCACCGCCCGCTCGGGGTTGTCGGCATGAATTTCGAAGTGGACAACGCGGGACATGGGGGCTCCTTCGGCTGGGGGATGCTGTCAGCCTACCCCGGGGCGGGGGAGCGGGGAACGGGAAAACGACGACGCCCCTGCCGCCGCGGTCCGAGAACCGGGTGGCAGGGGCGTCGAGGCCGTCTGGGGACGGGTGCTACATGCTGCGCGTGAGGATCGCCTGCTTGACCTCGGCGATGGCCTTCGTGACCTGGATGCCGCGGGGGCAGGCCTCGGAGCAGTTGAAGGTGGTGCGGCAGCGCCACACGCCTTCCTTGTCGTTGAGGATCTCGAGGCGCATGTCGCCGGCGTCGTCGCGGGAGTCGAAGATGAATCGGTGCGCGTTGACGATGGCGGCCGGGCCGAAGTACTGCCCGTCCGTCCAGAACACCGGGCACGAGGACGTGCACGCGGCGCAGAGGATGCACTTGGTCGTGTCGTCGAACCGTGCGCGGTCCTCGGCGGACTGGAGGCGCTCCTTCGTGGGCGCCGCATCCTTGTTGATGAGGAACGGCATGATCTCGCGGTAGGACTGGAAGAACGGCTCCATGTCCACGATGAGGTCCTTCTCCACCGGCAGGCCCTTGATGGGCTCGACGATGATGGGCTTGCTCGTGTCCAGGTCCTTCAGGAGCGTCTTGCACGCGAGGCGGTTGCGGCCGTTGATGCGCATCGCATCGGAGCCGCAGACGCCGTGGGCGCAGGAGCGGCGGAAGGACAGCGAGCCGTCCTCGTCCCACTTGGCCTTGTGGAGGGCGTCGAGGACGCGGTCGGTGCCGTACATGGTCAGGGAGTAGTCCTGCCAGGTGGCCTCGTCCGAGAACTCCGGGTTGTAGCGGCGCACGCGGAGCGTGATGTCGAACGTGGGGATCTCTCCGCCGCCCGTCGACGCCGCGAGGTCGATCTTGCTCGCAGGCTCAGCTGCTTCAACGTGGCTCATCAGTACTTACGCTCCATCGGCTCGTAACGGGTGAAGATCACCGGCTTGGTGTCGAAGCGGATGCCCTTGATGCCCTCCATCTCGGAGGTCTCATCGCGGTAGACCATCGTGTGCTTCATGAAGTTCTCGTCGTCGCGGTTCGGGTAGTCCTCGCGGAAGTGCCCGCCGCGGGACTCCTTGCGGTGCAGTGCGGAGACGGTCATGACCTCGGCGAGGTCCAGGAGGAAGCCGAGCTCGATGGCCTCGAGGAGGTCCAGGTTGAAGCGCTTGCCCTTGTCCTGGATGGCGATCTGGCGGTAGCGGGTCCGCAGCTCCTCGATCTTGTCGAGGGCCCGGCGGATCGTCTCCTCGGAGCGGAACACCTGCATGTCGGCGTCCATCGTGTCCTGGAGCTCCTTGCGGAGCACCGCGACCTTCTCCGTGCCGGTGGATGCGCGGAGCATGGCGATCTGGTTCTCGACGAAGGCCGTCGGGTTCTCGGGGATCTCGACGAACTCGGCCGTCTTGGCGTACTCGGCGGCGTTGATGCCGGCGCGCTTGCCGAAGACGTTGATGTCGAGGAGCGAGTTGGTGCCCAGGCGGTTGGAGCCGTGGACGGACACGCACGCGACCTCACCGGCGGCGTAGAGTCCCGGGACGACCGTGTCGTTGTCCTGGAGGACCTCGGCCTTGATGTTCGTCGGGATGCCGCCCATGGCGTAGTGGGCCGTCGGGAAGACGGGGACCGGCTCCGTGTAGGGCTCGACGCCGAGGTAGGTGCGAGCGAACTCCGTGATGTCCGGGAGCTTCTCGTCGATGTGGCTCGGCTCGAGGTGCGTCAGGTCGAGGAGGACGTAGTCCTTGTTCGGGCCCGCACCGCGTCCCTCGCGGACCTCGTTGGCCATGGAACGCGCCACGATGTCGCGCGGGGCGAGGTCCTTGATGGTGGGGGCGTAGCGCTCCATGAAGCGCTCGCCGTCCGCGTTGCGGAGGATGCCGCCCTCGCCGCGAGCAGCCTCGGAGAGGAGGATGCCGAGGCCGGCCAGGCCGGTCGGGTGGAACTGGAAGAACTCCATGTCCTCGAGCGGCAGGCCCTGGCGGAAGGCGATGGCCATGCCGTCGCCCGTCAGCGTGTGCGCGTTCGAGGTGGTCTTGAAGACCTTGCCGGCGCCGCCGGAGGCGAACACGACGGACTTGGCCTGGAAGACGTGGAGCTCGCCGGAGGCGAGGTCGTAGGAGACGACGCCGGCGACGCGCTTCTGGACGGAGCCGTCCTCCTGGCGCTCGTCCACCATGAGGAGGTCGAGGACGTAGTACTCGTTGTAGAACTCGACGTTGTGCTTGACGCAGTTCTGGTAGAGGGTCTGGAGGATCATGTGACCCGTGCGGTCGGCTGCGTAGCACGCGCGGCGGACGGCGGCCTCGCCGTGGTTGCGCGTGTGGCCGCCGAAGCGCCGCTGGTCGATCCGCCCCTCGGGCGTGCGGTTGAAGGGGAGACCCATCTTCTCAAGGTCGAGGACGGCGTCGATGGCCTCCTTGGCCATGACCTCGGCGGCGTCCTGGTCGACGAGGTAGTCGCCGCCCTTGATCGTGTCGAAGGTGTGCCACTCCCAGTTGTCCTCCTCGACGTTGGCGAGTGCCGCGCACATGCCGCCCTGGGCAGCGCCGGTGTGGGAGCGAGTGGGGTAGAGCTTCGTCAGGACGGCGGTGCGGGCGCGCTGCCCGGACTCGATGGCCGCGCGCATGCCCGCGCCGCCGGCGCCGACGATGACGACGTCATACTTGTGGACCTGCATTCTGAATGCCTTCTCTCTGGCCGACCAGCTGATGCGCTAGGCCGGCTGGTGACTACTTGGAGGGGCAGAACGAGCCCGGAAGGGGCTGTCCCTGCCCGTTGACGACGCACGGGTCAAACGTGAAGATCACGAGGGTTCCGAGGACGATGACCACGAGGGCGGCGAGGTAGAGGGCCGTCTTCAGCCAGAGGCGGGTGGAGTCCTTCTCGGCGTAGTCGTTGATGATCGTTCGGACGCCGTTGGTGCCGTGGAGCATGGCCAGCCAGAGCATGACGAGGTCCCAGAACTGCCAGATGGGGTTGGCCCACTTGCCCGCAACAAACCCGAAGTCGATGGCGTGGACGCCGTCGCCTGCGAGGAGGTTGACGAAGAGGTGGACGAAGATGAGGACCACGAGGACGGCGCCGGAGAGGCGCATGAAGAGCCATGCGAGCATCTCGAAGTTGCCCTTGCCCTGCGTGTTCCGGGTGTACTTGGGCGCGATGCGCCGCGAGCGGGGAGCGTCAATGGTGCTCATGATCTAGTGTCCTCCAAAGGCCAGGGAGAGATGACGGATCGCAAAGCCGGCGAAGAGGACGAGCCAGACGCCGAGCACGGCCCAGAGCATCTGACGCTGGTACTTCGGGCCCTTGGCCCAGAAGTCCACGAGGATGATGCGAATGCCGTTGAGGGCGTGGAAGAGGATCGCCGCCACGAGACCGGTCTCGCCAAGAGCCATGTACCAGGTCTTGTACGTTCCGATCACCGCGTCGTACGCTTCAGGCGCGACGCGGACGAGTGACGTGTCCAGCACGTGCACGAGCAGGAAAAAGAAAATCACCACGCCGGTGACTCGGTGGCCGACCCACGACCACATGCCTTCGCGGCCGCGGTAGAGCGTGCCGCCCGTTGGTGTCTTCGACACTGAATTAACCTCCCAAGGACCAGCGGCGGCGGGTGTGCGGGATGCCGCACGAACAACCACCGGCGCGAGAGCGCATGCTCCCACCTAAATCTAGGCCCGTTCACACCTAACATTCAATTCCGAGGGTTGCTCGGTAGTATGGCCGGTTATGAGCACAACCCCGACCCCTCATTGCGCAACGGCGATGTCCCGTTTTCATGCCGTGATCCCCGCTGGTGGCGTGGGAACGCGGCTCTGGCCGCTGTCGCGGGCCTCGGCGCCGAAGTTTCTTCACGACCTGACCGGCTCAGGTGCCACCCTGATTCGCGCAACATATGACAGGCTGGCCCCCTTGTGTGATGGGCGTGTGGCAGTTGTCACTGGCGTCTCGCACGCCGACGCCGTCCGGGAGCAGCTTCCCGAGGTCGCGGACGAGGACCTCGTCCTGGAGTCCGAGCCGAAGGACTCCGCCGCGGCCATCGGCCTCGCCGCAGCCATCCTGTGGAAGCGGGACCCGAACATCATCATGGGCTCCTTCGCGGCGGACCACGTCATCAAGCCGCTCGAGACCTTCCAGCGCGTCGTGACGGAGGCCGTCGAGACCGCCGCCACGGGCAAGATCGTCACGATCGGCATCACGCCCGCCTTCCCCTCCACCGGGTTCGGCTACATCCGCCGGGGCCGCAGCCTCCGCCTCAAGGGCGCGCCGAGCGCCCACCACGTGATCGAGTTCGTCGAGAAGCCGGACGAGGCCACGGCGCGCCGCTACGTGGACTCGGGGGACTACTCCTGGAACGCGGGCATGTTCGTGGCACCGGTGGGCCTCATGCTCAGGCACCTCGAGGCGAGCGAGCCGGAGCTCCACGCAGGCATCATGGCCATTGCCGAAGCCTGGGACACGCCGGAGCGGGCTGCCGTCGTCGAGAAGGTGTGGCCGGGACTGCCCAAGATCGCCATCGACTACGCGGTGGCCGAGCCTGCCGCGGCAGCGGGCGACGTCGCCGTCATCCCCGGCGACTTCGAGTGGGACGACGTCGGAGACTTCGCCGCCATGGCGCGCCTCAACCATGCGGAGGACAACGAGTCCATCACGACCATCGGCGACAGCAAGCGCGTCTACAGCGACAAGTCGAGCGGCGGCATCGTCGTCTCTGACACAAACCGCGTCATCGCGCTCATCGGCATCGACGACGTCGTCGTCGTCGACACGCACGACGCCCTGCTCGTCACGACCAAGGAGCACGCCCAGTCCGTCAAGGCGGCCGTGGCCCACTGGAAGTCCCAAGGAGACACCGACGTCCTATGAGCCCCTCCAGCGCATCCCCCTCGGTACCCGAGATCAAGGCAGCGTGCGGGGGAGTCTCGGAGGCGGCCCACGCCTTCCGCCGGGACATCCACTCCCACCCGGAGCTGTCCTTCCAGGAGTTCCGCACCACGGACCGAATCGTCGCGCGCCTTGAGGCGGCGGGTCTGAGCCCGGTCCGCCTCAAGGGCACAGGTGTGTGCGTTGACATCGGCTCAGGTCCTGTCGCAGTGGCCCTGCGGGGGGACATCGACGCCCTCCCCGTCCAGGAGGAGACCGGTCTGGAGTTCGCGTCCGTCACCGAGGGCCGGGCCCACGCGTGCGGGCACGACATCCACACCTCCGTCATGATGGGCGCGGCCCTGGCCCTCGCGGCCGTCGACGCGAAGAGCCCGTTGCCTGCCCGCGTGCGGATCATCTTCCAGCCGGCAGAGGAGCGGATTCCCGGCGGCGCCAAGCAGGTCGTGGAGCAGGGACTTCTCGACGACGTTCCCGCCGTGCTCGCCTGCCACTGCGACCCGCGGATCGACGTCGGGCAGGTCGGCACCCGCATCGGCGCCATCACGTCCGCTGCGGACACCATCCGCATCACGTTGAGCGGCCGCGGCGGCCACACCTCGCGCCCGCAGCTCACGGAGGACCTCGTCCAGGCGCTGTCCTTCCTCGCGGCCAACGTCCCGTCCGTCCTTGCCCGCCGGATCGACGCCCGCAGCGGGGTCTCCGTCGTGTGGGGGCAGATCGCCGCCGGCAGCGCGCCGAACCAGATCCCGTCCCGCGGAACGCTCGCGGGCACCATGCGCTGCCTCGACGTCGAGGCATGGGAAGCGGCGGGGGACCTGCTCGACATGGTCGTGCGCCAGCTCGCCACGCCGTTCAGCGTGGACGTGGAGCTGGACCACATTCGCGGTGTCCCGCCCGTCATCAACAGCGAGCGGGAGACGCTCCTCATCGAGGAGGCCGCCCGCGCGCAGCTCGGCAGCCAGGCTGTTGTCCTCACGCCCCAGTCCATGGGCGGCGAGGACTTCGCGTGGATGACGCAGAAGGTCAGCGGCGCCATGTTCCGCCTGGGCACGCGCACGCCGGGCGGGGAGACGTACGACCTGCACCGCGGGGACTACACCCCCGACGAGCGCGCGCTCGACGTCGGCATCGAGGTCATGACCGCCGCGGCCCTGCGCGCCGTCGCCCATTCCTCCGCCGGGGCATAAGGCGCGCCGGAGCGTAAGGCGCGCCGCAGCGCGAGAGCCTCCGCGGACCCACACCCGTCCCCGCCCCGGCACCCACGCCCGTCCCCGCACCCGAGCGCCTGACGCCCGGGTGCGGGAATGGGGAGGGGCGGCGAGGCGTTGCCTTGAGGGTGACTCACATCGAACTCGGCATCCTTGACCTCGCCACCGTCTCCGCCGGAGGGAACAGCGCCGCCGCGCTCTCCGCGACCACCCGCTACGCCCAGTGGGCGGACTCTGCGGGACTCGACCGCTTCTGGGTGGCCGAGCACCACAACATGCCCGGCGTCGCCTCCACGGCCCCGGCCGTCCTCATGGCGCACCTCGCCGCGCGCACCGAGCGCATCAAGGTGGGCTCGGGCGGGGTCATGCTGCCGAACCACCAGCCGCTCGTCGTCGCCGAGCAGTTCGCGCTCCTGGAGGCCCTGCACCCCGGCCGGGTTGAGCTGGGCCTGGGGCGCGCACCCGGCACCGATGCCCGCACGGCGGCCGCACTGCGCCGGGCCCGCGTCCAGGAGCGCGTCGAGGACTTCCCGGAGGACGTCCTGGACGTGCTGGGGCTCTTCGGGGATCCTCGCGGCAGCTCCCGCGTGAGGTTCCTGCGCGCGACGCCGGAGGCCGCGGGTGCCCCTCGGGTCTGGCTCCTGGGCTCCAGTCTCTTCTCCGCCCGCCTGGCCGGTGCGCTCGGCCTCTCGTACTCCTACGCTCACCATTTCGGCCAGGAAGACCCCGGCGCGGTGTTCGCCGCGTACCGGACGGCCTTCGCCGCGGGCCTCGAGGAAGGGTCCGTGCCGGAGGGGCAGGAGCCGTTCGCGATGCTGACGACGAGCGTCGTCACGGCCGACACCCAGGAGGAGGCGGAGCTCCTCGCGGGGCCCGCCCGGGTCATGGCCCTCAACCTGCGCAAGGGCCGCCCAGAGGCGATCGTCTCCCCGGAGACGGCCGCCGAGATGGCGGCGGGGGAGGAGGGGGACTTCCTCGCGGCGGTGCCGGCCACGAAGTTCGTGGGGACCCCGGATGTTGTCGCCCGGTCCGTCCGCGAGCTCGCCACCTCGCTCGAGGTGCAGGCCGTCATGCTCTCCTCGACTCTCTACGACGCGGACGGCTCGGGCGAGTCGAGGATCGGCAGCGCCGAGCGCTTCCTGCAGCACTGGCGAGCGTAGCCTCCGGCGGAGCGGGTTGACACGCTAGGCCCCTTCTCGTTATAAGTTCGATCGTTGGAGCAATGTTCGGAGTGTTGACGTTCCCCGATGCGTTGCGAAGCGAGCGAGTCCTCGTGAGGGCTGCGCGGCGAGAGGGCAGAGGGTCATGTCTTCATCACAGGGGGCGCGGGGCGCCCAGCACGTGACGTCCGGAGCCCTGCTCCGCTCCCACCGCGAGTACCGCGCCTGGTTCGTCGGTGACACCGGGGCGGAAGTGGGCGGGCAGCTGGTCTCGCTGGCCTTCGCCCTTCTCGCTTTTGCCGTCACTCAGGACCTGGTCCTAGCCGGGATCGTCGGGGCCGCGGCGGCGGGCGCCCGGTTCGTGGCGATGCTGCCCGGCGGGGCCGTCATCGACGCGTATCCCAAGCGAAGGCTCCTCGCGGTGTACGCGGCGGTCCGCATCGTCCTCATGCTCACGCTCGTGGTTCTCATCCTCACCGGCACCGCGAGCTTCTGGACGCTGCTCGCGTTCGGCATCCTCGACGGCCTGCTCAAGGGCCTCTTCGGGGGCTTGACGAACGCCATCCTGCCGTTCATTCTCAAGGGGGAGGAGCTCCGGGCGGGTCTCATTGCCAACGAGACGCGGGACTCCGTCATCAGCGTCGCCGCCTCGCCGGCGGGCGGGGCCCTCTTCGGGCTCAACCCTCTGGCGCCCTTTGTTGCCGATGCCGTCCTGACGACGTCCCTCCTATGGTCCTCGAAGAGGATGACGTCCAGGGTTGACGCGGCCCGGGAGGCTGGCGCGCCTCGTCCGGGCTTCGGGGAGCGGATGACGGCTGGTTGGCGGTGGCTCGCCGGACGCGGGGACCTGCTCGCGATCCTCGCGATCCTGACCGTGTCCAACCTGGGCAACTTCCTGGCCATCTCGTCGGTGGAGCTCGGCCTCATGTCGCGCGGTGTGGCGCCCTGGATGATCGGTCTGGTCTTCTCGTTCTTCTCGGTGGGAATGATCCTCGGTGGCATTCTTGCCTCGTCCCCCGCGGCCCGTCGTCGGACTCCGCGAGCCATTGCCCTGACCGCCTTCGGGGTGCAGGCCGGCGCGTATGTCCTCATGGCCCTCTCTGCGCAGTGGTGGTGGATCGCGGGTCTGCTGCTCGTCATCACCATTCCCGTCATCGCGATGAACTCGGCCCTCGGCGCCTACCAGATGCAGAACACGCCAGCGGAGTTTCAGGGCCGCGTGGGCACGGTGTTCATGTTCGTCATCGGCCTTGGGCCCGTCCTTGCGGCGGCGGGGGCCGGGCTGCTCCTGGCCCATGTCGGGTGGGGGCCGACGATCCTGGTCGCTGCGTCCCTGAGCCTCGTCGCGCTGGCCATCACGGCGCTCTCGCCCCACCTGAGCGCGCTGGGAACCTCCGACTCGGGTCGCGAGGCCCGGCAGGACGGTGAGGAGGCTGAGGCCGCGAAGGAAGCGACGGAGAGAGCCGGCGGGGAAGGCTAGGGGCCCGGCAGGAGGCCGAGGGGGAGAGGCCGGAGGCCGCAGGGGAAAGCTAGGGGCCCAGCGGGCTGGGCGGAGGTCCCGGCGAGTCAACGAGGCCGCCGAACCGGGCGGGCCAGGGTCGCCGTTTGGGGCGATCTCTGACGTTGGGCGCAGGCAATTCTCAGTTAGACTGACGAAACGTGAATCCCGGCTAGGGCGAGCGCCGCGGGCGCCCAGTGCTCCGGCCTGGGACGCCCATCCTTAAGCCTTTGGAGAATCTCGTGAAGACCTCGATTCGCCGCGCGACTCAGTCCGCCGCCGCCCTCACCCTTGGTGCCCTCGCCCTCAGCGCGTGCTCCGCACCGCCCGCCGAGAACTCCTCGAAGGAGGCCGGCAAGAACTACACGGGCTGCATCGTCTCCGACGCAGGCGGCTTCGACGACCAGTCCTTCAACCAGTCCTCCTACTCGGGCCTCCAGCGAGCAGAGAAGGACCTCGGCATCACGATGAAGAAGGCCGAGTCCAAGGCCAAGGCTGACTTCACGCCGAACCTTCAGCAGATGATGACGGCCAAGTGCAACCTGACCATCACCGTCGGCTACCTCCTCTCGGACGCCACGAAGGCCGCCGCTGCCAAGAACCCGAGCGCCCACTTCGCCATCGTCGACGACAACCAGATCAAGGCCGACAACGTCAAGCCGATCATCTACGACACGGCCCAGGCCGCGTTCCTCGCCGGCTACACGGCTGCTGCCCAGTCCAAGACAGGCAAGGTCGGCACCTACGGCGGCATCAACATCCCGACCGTGACGATCTTCATGGACGGCTTCGCAGACGGCGTCAAGTACTACAACGAGCAGAAGGGCAAGAACGTCCAGGTCCTCGGCTGGGACAAGGCCAAGCAGACCGGCACGTTCACGAACTCCTTCGACATCGTCCAGGAGGGCACGAAGGCCACGAACAACCTCATCGACGCAGGCGCCGACGTCATCATGCCCGTCGCAGGCCCGCTGGCCCAGGGCACGGGCGACGCCGCGCTCGCCGCCAACAAGGGTGGCAAGGACGTCTCCGTCATCTGGGTCGACTCGGACGGCGTCGAGACCGCCCCGAAGTACAAGTCCGTCATCCTCACCTCCGTGGTCAAGAAGATGGACAAGGCCGTCGAGGACGTCATCAAGGCTGACCTTGACGGCAAGTTCTCGAACGAGCCCTACGTTGGCACCCTCGAGAACGCCGGCACGGACATCGCCCCGTTCCACGAGTTCGACTCCAAGGTCTCGGACGAGACGAAGAAGGAGATCGAGCAGGTCCGCAAGGACATCATCGCGGGCAAGATCAAGGTCGAGTCCAAGGCTTCCCCGAAGTCCTAGCCCCCGGGCCGGTCCAGAGGTGAACCGGCCCGGCGCTCTTGCCGGGCCGGTTCGCCGGGACCTCATCCGTCCCACCCACGCACGCCAAGAATGGAGCCGGCTTTGCGACTAGAGCTCGACAGGATCACCAAGCGCTTCGGCAGCTTCGCCGCGAACGAGGACATCTCGCTCGTCGTCGAGGAAGGCCAAGTTCACTCGCTGCTCGGCGAGAACGGCGCTGGCAAGTCCACGCTCATGAACGTCCTCTACGGCCTGTACGAGCCCACGGCCGGCCGCATTCTCCTCGACGGCAAGCCCGTCACCTTCAACGGCCCCGGCGACGCCATGCGCGCCGGGATCGGCATGGTCCACCAGCACTTCATGCTCGTTCCCGTCTTCACCGTGGCGGAGAACGTCGCGCTCGGGGACGAGGACGTCAAGGGCCTCGGCGCGCTGGATCTCGCGACGACGCGTCGCCGCATCAAGGAGATCTCGGATCGCTACGGGTTCGACGTCAACCCGGACGCCGTCGTCGAAGATCTCTCAGTGGGCGCCCAGCAGCGCGTGGAGATCGTCAAGGCGCTGGTGCGCCGCGCGCGGATCCTCATCCTCGATGAGCCGACGGCGGTCCTCACGCCGCAGGAGACGGACGAGCTCATGCGGATCATCGCGCAGCTCAAGGCTGACGGCACGTCGATTCTCTTCATCTCGCACAAGCTCCGCGAGGTCAAGGCCGTCTCGGACGTCATCACGGTGATCCGCCGCGGCAAGGTCGTCGGCACGGCGGACCCATCCGCGTCGACGAGCGAGCTCGCGGCCGCCATGGTGGGGCGCAGCGTGTCCCTCAACCTCAACAAGTCCGAGCCGACGCTCGGCGAGGAGACGTTCGTCGTCGAGGGCCTGTCCGTCGCGGACCCCTCCGGCCGCCTCCTCGTCAACGACGTCAGCTTCGGCATCCGCCAGGGCGAGATCCTCGGCGTGGCCGGCGTGCAGGGCAACGGGCAGACCGAGCTCACGGAGGCCGTCTTGGGCCTCCAGGACAACGTCAGCGGCTCGATCCGCCTCCACGGCAAGGAGCTCGTGGGGCAGTCGGTGCGAGCGACGCTGGACGCGGGCGTCGGCTTCGTCCCCGAGGACCGCCAGGTGGACGGGCTCGTCGGCTCGTTCTCGGTCGCCGAGAACCTCGTCCTCGACCGGTACGAGGACCCCGCGTTTGTCCGGGCTTCCACACTCGACCGTGCGGCCATCGCGAAGAACGCCGAGGAGAAGATCTCGGAGTTCGACATCCGCACGCAGTCCGCGGAGCACACCGCATCCACCCTCTCCGGCGGCAACCAGCAGAAGATCGTCATGGCGCGCGAGCTGAGCCGGGACCTCAAGCTCTTCATCGCGTCCCAGCCCACGCGCGGCGTGGACGTGGGCTCCATCGAGTTCCTCCACCGCCGCATCCTGGCGGAGCGGGACAAGGGCACGCCCGTGCTCATCGTCTCCACGGAGCTGGATGAGGTCCTCGAGCTCTCCGACCGGATCGCCGTGCTCTACGCGGGACGGCTCATGGGCATCGTGCCCGGCGGCACGAGCCGCGACGAACTCGGCCTCATGATGGCCGGCATGACCGCCGACGAGGCCCGCGCCGCGGTCCGCCAGGGCATCGGAAGCACTCAGGAAGGCGAGCAGTGAGCAGTGCAGTGACCAATCCCAAGGACCCCAGGCCCTCGGCGGCCGGGGCGAAGACTCCGAAGCCTGTCGCGGCAGGGGCCGCGGCGGGCTCCACCGGACCTGGCGCGCCACAGGCGGGCCGCGGGCTCGGGGCCAAGATCTTCTCCGGCAGCGCGCTCGTCTCGGTGCTCTCAGTCCTCGTCGCCCTGATCGTCGGGGCCCTGCTCATCGTCGTCACGGACAAGCGGGTCATCGAGGCGTCCTCGTACTTCTTCGGACGCCCGGGGGATACGCTCTCCGCCGCGTGGGACGCGGTCTCCACGGCGTACGGGGCCCTCATCAAGGGCGCGACGTTCGACCCGTCGGTCTCCGACCTCGCGGGCCGGTTCGGCATCTTCGAGACCCTGACCCAGGCCACGCCGCTCATCCTGACCGGCCTCGCGGTCACGGTCGCGTTCCGCGCGGGCCTCTTCAACATCGGCGGCATGGGCCAGCTCATCGCGGGCGCCACCGCCGCGGCGTGGGTGGGCTTCACCTTCCACCTGCCGGCCGTCATCCACCTGCCGCTCGTCATCCTCGCAGGCTTCCTCGGCGGCGCGGTGTGGGGCGGGTTCGTCGGCTGGCTCAAGGCCCGCACGGGCGCGCATGAGGTGATCGTGACGATCATGCTCAACAACATCGCGCTCTTCTTCCTCCTCTTTCTCCTGCGCGGCGCGTTCAAGGCCCCGGGCGGCAACCAGCCCGTCTCCGCGCCCGTCGCGGACACGGCGATGTTCCCGCACCTGCTCGGATCGGAGTTCCGCCTCAACTGGGCGTTCGTCATGGCCATCCTCGCCGTCGTCTTCGTCTGGTGGTTCATCGAGCGCTCGACGTTCGGCCTGAAGATCCGGGCCATCGGCGCCAACCCGGCGGCGGCACGGACGGCCGGCATGGTCGTCTCGCGCGGCTACATCCTGGCCATGGTCATCGCCGGAGGCATGGCGGGCCTCGCGGGCGCGGGCCAGATCTCCGGCACGGAGCGCACGCTTGACGACAACATCGCGGGCCAGCTCGGCTTCGACGCCATCACCGTGGCCCTCCTGGGCCGCTCCACCCCGTGGGGTACGTTCTGGGCGGCGATCCTCTTCGGCGCGTTCCGCGCCGGCGGCCAGGCCATGAGCGTCCAGGCAGACGTGTCCATCGACATCGTCCTCGTCGTCCAGTCCCTCATCGTCCTCTTCATCGCGGCCCCGCCGCTCATCAAGGCCATGTTCGGCCTGGAGCGCTCGGCCCGTGCAGAGAAGAAGTCTTCCCGGAAGGCGGCCAAGGCAGCATGAGCACGCAGACCATCACAACGGAAGACGTCGCGCCCGCGCTGACCGCGGACCGGATCGTCGTCAAGCACTTCAAGACGGCTGTCGTCGTGGCCGTCATGGCCGCGATCGCGCTCGTCTTCGCGCTGACGGGCGAGAGCGCCCTGGCCGCCTTGGACCTGAGCCAGAGCTCGGACAAGATCCAGCTCGCCCCCCTGGCCTTCCAGGCCCTGCCCGTCCTGTGGGTCCTCGCCGCCCTCCTCGTGGGGGCCGCGGCGTTCGCGTTCGCGCGGACCAACGCCACGGGACGGGTCCCGGGCTGGGTCCTCGCAGTGGGGGCGAGCCTGTTGCTCGCGAGCTTCCTCGTGTGGCTGACGGCGGGATCGGGCTCCAAGCACTTGAGCCTCGCGGGCCTCTTCATCACCGCGATGCCCATCGTCGTCCCCATCGCCTTCGGCTCCCTGTCGGGCGTCCTGGGGGAGCGGGCCGGCGTCGTCAATATCGCCATCGAGGGCCAGCTGCTGGCGGGCGCGTTCTCCGCCGCGCTCGTGTCCAGCCTGACGCAGAACGCCTACGCGGGAGTCCTCGGGGCCGCCGTGGCCGGCGCCGTCGTCGCGGGCCTGCTTGGCCTCTTCGCCATCCGGTACCAGGTCAACCAGATCATCGTCGGTGTCGTTCTCAACGTCCTCGTGACCGGCCTGACGGGCTTCTTCTTCGACACGCTCATGCGCGAGGAGGGCGCCGGGAAGTTCAACACCCCGGCGGGCCTCGACGCCGTGCCGATCCCGCTCCTCGCGGACATCCCGATCATCGGCCCGACCTTCTTCAACCAGTCCCTCCTCGGCTACGCCCTGCTCGTCATCGTCGCCGCCACCTGGTTCGCGCTCTACAAGACGCGCTGGGGCCTGCGGGTCCGCGCCGTCGGCGAGCACCCCAAGGCGGCGGACACGCTCGGCGTCAACGTCAACGGGACGCGCTGGCGCAACGTCCTCCTCGGCGGCATCGTCGCAGGCATGGGCGGCTCCTACTTCACGCTCGTCGCCACGAGCGCGTTCTCCAAGGAGATGACGGGCGGCCTCGGCTTCATCGCCCTCGCCGCCATGATCTTCGGCCGCTGGAACCCGGTGGGCGCGTTCTTCGCGGCCCTCCTCTTCGGCGTCGCGGGCAACCTCGCCTCGATCGTCTCGATCGCGAAGTCTCCCGTGGACTCCGCGTTCCTCGCGATGCTCCCGTACGCGCTGACCATCGTCGCGGTCTCCGGCCTGGTGGGGCGCACCCGCCCGCCGGCGGCCTCCGGCGAGCCGTACACGAAGGGCTAGGGCCGTGCGCTTGCTCGACATCACGGACGAGACCTGGGCCAGCCTCCGCGAGACGGCGGTCGAGGCCATGGGCCGCGCGTACGCGCCCTACTCCGGCTTCAGCGTGGGGGCCGCGGCGCTCACGGACGACGGCCGCGTCGTCGCCGGATGCAACGTGGAGAACGCCGCCTACGGCGTGACGATCTGCGCCGAATGCTCGCTCGTCTCCGAGCTGTTCGCCACCGGGGGCGGGACGCTGCGCGCGTTCGTCTGCGTGGACGCGGACGGCGAGCCGCTCGCCCCGTGCGGGCGCTGCCGCCAGCTCCTCGCCGAGCACCAGGGCCCGGAGCTGCTCCTGGCCATGCCGGACGGGGTCATGACGATGGCGCAGGTCCTCCCCGGGGCCTTCGGGCCGCACAACCTCTCCCAGGCCTGACGGCCCCCACCCAACGAAAGGCCCCCTAAATGTCCGAGTCCTTCGACGCTGTCGACATCATCCGCATCAAGCGGGACCGCGGCACGCTGACGAACGAGCAGATCGACTGGACGATCGACGCCTACACGCGCGGCGTCATCGCGGACGAGCAGATGGCCGCGCTCAACATGGCCATCCTCCTCAACGGGATGGACCGCGCGGAGATCTCCCGCTGGACGGCCGCGATGATCGCCTCGGGCGAGCGCATGGACTTCTCATCCCTGGGCAAGCCGACTGCGGACAAGCACTCCACCGGAGGCGTCGGGGACAAGATCACGCTCCCGCTCGCGCCCCTCGTCGCCGTCTTCGGCGTGGCCGTCCCGCAGCTCTCGGGCCGCGGCCTCGGCCACACGGGAGGCACGCTGGACAAGCTCGAGTCCATCCCCGGATGGAAGGCGTCCCTCAGCAACGCGGAGATGATGGACATCCTGCGGGACCCGGGCGCGGTCATCTGCGCGGCGGGCTCCGGACTGGCTCCGGCGGACAAGAAGCTGTACGCCCTGCGCGACGTCACGGGCACGGTGGAGGCCATTCCGCTCATCGCGAGCTCCATCATGAGCAAGAAGATCGCGGAGGGCACGGGGACCCTGGTCCTTGACGTCAAGTGCGGCTCGGGCGCCTTCATGAAGGACGAGGAGAGCGCGCGGGAGCTCGCGCGCACCATGGTGGACCTCGGCAAGGACGCTGGGGTGACAACGACGGCGCTGCTGACGAACATGAACACGCCCCTGGGCCTGACGGCCGGCAACGCGATCGAGGTCGAGGAGTCCCTCGAGGTCCTCGCGGGAGGCGGGCCCTCGGACGTCGTCGAGCTCACGGTGGCCCTCGCCGAGGAGATGCTCGCGGGCGCGGGCGTGCGGGACGCTGACGTGGCCGGCGCGCTCCAGGACGGCCGGGCCATGGACGTGTGGCGCCGCATGATCTCGGCCCAGGGTGGGGACCCGGACGCTGCCCTGCCCGTCGCCAAGGAGTCCCACGTCGTCACCGCGGACCGGGACGGCTTCCTCACGGAGCTCGACGCGATGAAGGTCGGCGTCGCCGCCTGGCGCCTCGGCGCCGGCCGCGCGCGCAAGGAGGACCCGGTGCAGGCCGGGGCGGGCGTGCGGATGCACGCCAAGCCGGGGGACAGGGTCTCCAAGGGCCAGCCGCTCCTCACCCTCCTGACGGACACCCCGGAGCGCTTCGGGCGGGCCGGGGAGGCGCTCGACGGCGCCTGGCGGATCGAGGACGCCGCCCCGGCGAGCCTGCCGCCGCTCGTCATGGACCGGATCTCCTGACCCTGGCGCGCCGCGTCGGCCCAGCGTGACCACGGGGCCGCAGGCGACCCGCGCCGTGAGGGGCCGGGCCTGGTGGGGCGCGGGGCGGTCCCGTAGAGTCGAAGAGTGAACATCGCTCAGGACACCCCCACCGCTGCAGACTCCGCCCCCGTCACCTACGAGGACCTTCCCAAGGTCTCGCTCCACGACCACCTCGACGGCGGCCTCCGCCCCGAGACGCTCATCGAGATCGCGGCCGAGATCGGGCACGAGCTGCCCGCCACGGACGCGGACGAGCTCGCCGTGTGGTTCCACGAGTCCGCGGACTCGGGGAGCCTCGTGCGGTATCTCGAGACGTTCGACCACACGATCGCCGTCATGCAGCGCGCCGAGGACCTCGAGCGCGTGGCCCGCGAGTTCGTGGAGGACCTCGCGGAGGACGGCGTCGTCTACGGCGAGATCCGCTGGGCCCCCGAGCAGCACCTGACCCAGGGACTGAGCCTGGATGAGGCGGTCGACGCCGTCCAGCGCGGCATCGAGGCCGGCGTCGAGGCGGCGGCCCTCGCCGGGCGGACCATCCGCGCCGGTCAGATCCTCTGCGCCATGCGCCACACCGAGCGCGGCACGGAGATCGCGGAGCTGGCCCTGCGGCACCGCGGCCAGGGCGTCGTCGGCTTCGACATCGCGGGCCCTGAGGACGGGTTCCCGCCGTCCCGCTTCGCGGAGGCGTTCGAGCTGCTCGCGCGCGAGCACTTCCCGGTCACGGTCCATGCGGGCGAGGCCGCGGGCCTGGACTCCATCGAGGACGCGCTCTTCACGGGCCGCGCGCTGCGCCTCGGCCACGGCGTGCGCATCGCCGAGGACATCGAGGTCTCCTTCGAGGGCGAGGACGAGGACGGGGCTCCGCGCGCCATCGCCGACCTCGGCCCGCTCGCCTCCTGGGTCCGGGACCGCCAGATTCCGCTCGAGGTCTGCCCCTCGTCCAACCTCCAGACCGGTGCTCTCGCGACGCTCGCCGACTCGGCGGCGGAGGCCCACGAGCCCGAGTCCCACCCCATCGACATGCTCGTCCAGCTCGGCTTCGCCGTGACGGTCAGCCCGGACAACCGTCTCATGGGGGATATCACCCTCTCGGATGAGTTCGAGCTCCTCGCGGACGTCTTCGACTACGAGGCCGAGGACTTCCTTGAGCTCACGCTCACGGCCGCCCGTGCCGCGTTCCTGCCCCTCGAGGACCGGGACGCGCTCGAGGACCACATCCGCTCGGAGTACGCGCGGCTGGGCCTTGTCGACCTCTGAGTCCGCGGACGCGATGACGGCGGGGGCCCGCCTGGAGCGGCTCCTCGTCGTCGTCGACTCCCTGCGCGAGCACTGCACGTGGACCCGCGAGCAGACCCACGCCTCCATTGCCCCCTACGCGCTCGAGGAGGCCGAGGAGGTCCAGGAGGCCGTCCGGGACCTGGACGCGGGGGAGGGCACGGCAGGCGAGCTCGCCGCGGAGCTCGGCGACCTCCTGTTCCAGGTGGTGCTCCACGCGCGCATCAGCCAGGACTCGCCGGACCCGGCTCTGCGCTTCACCGTGGACGACGTCCTCGACGCCCTGACGAGCAAGCTCGTGCGACGGTCCCCTCACGTCTTCGCGCCCGACGGCGCCCTCCGCCCCGTCGACCTTCCGCGGGAGGAGATCGAGCGCCGCTGGGAGGAGATCAAGGCGGAGGAGCGCGCAGGGGGCGCTCACAATATCCCCAGTGGCCTGGACTAGGCTTGTGCCTAGGGCGCGCTCCGGGAGCGGGCTCATCAGGGAGGCGATGTTTTCCCCATCCCTCTGATCTACCTCGTCACCATTAGGAGTGCTGTGGCCACTATTGACGCAATCCACGCCCGCGAGATCCTCGACTCCCGTGGCAACCCCACGGTTGAGGTCGAGGTCCTGCTCGACGACAACAGCTTCGGCCGTGCAGCCGTGCCCTCTGGCGCCTCCACGGGCGCCTTCGAGGCCAACGAGAAGCGTGACGGGGACAAGAAGCGCTTCGGCGGCAAGGGCGTCCAGGACGCCGTGACCAACGTCGTCGAGAAGATCCAGCCCGTCCTCATCGGCTACGACGCGACCGACCAGCGCCTCATCGACCAGACGATGATCGAGCTCGACGGCACGGACAACAAGGAGAAGCTCGGCGCCAACGCGATGCTCGGCGTCTCCCTCGCCGTGGCCCGCGCCGCCGCCGAGTCCGCCAACCTGGACCTCTTCCGCTACCTCGGCGGCCCGAACGCGCACGTGCTTCCGGTGCCGCTCATGAACATCCTCAACGGCGGGTCCCACGCGGACTCGGACGTGGACATCCAGGAGTTCATGATCGCCCCCGTCGGCGCCTCGACCTTCTCGGAGGCCCTGCGCTGGGGCGTGGAGATCTACCACGAGCTCAAGTCCGTGCTCAAGGAGCAGAACCTCTCCACGGGCCTTGGCGACGAGGGCGGCTTCGCCCCCAACCTGCCGAGCAACCGCGCCGCGCTCGACCTCATCATGGAGGCCATCCGCCGTGCCGGCTACGAGCCGGGCAAGGACGTTGCGCTGGCGCTCGACGTGGCCTCCAGTGAGTTCTTCTCCGAGGGCCGCTACACGTTCGAGGGCCGTCAGCTCACCTCCGCCGAGATGAGCGCGTACTACGACGAGCTCGTCCGCGACTACCCGCTCGTCTCCATCGAGGACCCCCTGGATGAGGACGACTGGGAGGGCTGGAAGACGCTGACCGGCGTTCTCGGCCAGCGCGTGCAGCTCGTCGGCGACGACCTCTTCGTGACGAACCCCGAGCGCCTGAAGCGGGGCATCGAGAGCGACACCGCCAACTCGCTCCTCGTCAAGGTCAACCAGATCGGCACCCTGACCGAGACGCTCGACGCCATCGCCCTGGCTCAGCGCGCCGGCTACACGACGATCACCTCGCACCGCTCCGGCGAGACCGAGGACACGACCATCGCGGACATCTGCGTGGCCACGAACGCCGGCCAGATCAAGACCGGCGCCCCCGCCCGCTCGGAGCGCGTTGCCAAGTACAACCAGCTCCTGCGCATCGAGGAGGAGCTCGGAGACGCCGCGATCTACGCCGGCCGCCTGAGCTTCCCGCGCTTCACGGCCTAGGTGCCTTGAGGGGCGGTCCCGTCGGCCTTGGGCCGGTCTCGGGGCCGCCCCGCTCGTTTTCTGACTGACACGGAGGAGACCATGATCCGGCGCACGGGTGCCCAGAAGAACGTGCCTCTCGACGACGCCGCCCGGCGCCGCGCGGAGCGCACGGCGCTGGCGGGCAACATCCGGCGCGGCCGGGCTTCGGGCGGGTCCTCGGCCCGCGCGCAGGCCCCGCGCAGGCGAGGCCGGGACAAGGGCGCCTTCACGGGGCGGCTCGTCATTCTCCTCGGCCTGCTCCTCTTCTGCTTCGTCCTCATCGCGCCGCAGATGAAGGTCTATGTCAAGCAGCGCCAGGAGGTCGCCGACATCCAGGCGGACATCGCGGCGCAGAAGGCGGAGAAGCAGCGCCTGACGAACGAGGTGGCGCGCTACAACGACGACGCCTACATCCGCCAGCAGGCCCGCGACCGCCTCTTCATGGTCATGCCGGGCGAGACCCGCTACATGGTCGTCGGGGAGCTGCCCGGCCAGGACCAGGCGGTCTCTGGCTCCGCGGACAGCCAATCCCAGCTGTCATGGTCCCAGTCCTATACCGACGCCCTGCGCCAGGCCGCCCGCTGACCGGCCCGCCGCCTGCCCGCACCACGAGCCCTTCCACCCCACGAGCCGAGCAACGCGAGGACCACATGACCCCCCTCTCCCACGACGATCGCCAGCCGAGCGAGGCGGACCTCGACACCCTGAGCCGTCAGCTTGGGCGCCCCGTCCGGGACGTCGTCGAGATCGGCGCCCGGTGCCGTTGCGGCCACCCTCTGGTGGCGACGACGGCGCCCCGCCTCTCCAACGGCATCCCGTTCCCCACGACCTTCTACCTGACGCACCCGTCCATCACGGCCGCCGCGTCCCGCCTCGAGGCCGCGGGGGTCATGCAGGAGATGACGGACCGCCTCGCCGTGGACCCCCAGCTGGCAGCGGCCTACGAGCGCGCCCACGAGGCCTACCTGGCCGAGCGGGACGACATCGCGGCGCGCACCGGCGTCGGGGAGGTCCCGGAGATCGCCGGCGTCTCCGCGGGCGGCATGCCGACCCGCGTCAAGTGCCTCCACGTGCTCATCGGGCACTCCCTCGCCGCGGGCCCGGGCGTCAATCCCCTCGGGGACGAGGCCCTTGAGCGCATCCGCGAGTGGTGGACTCCGGAGACGTGCCAGTGCGCCACCGCGTGGGACCACTCGGCGCCTGTCCCCGAGCGGGACCGCTCCCGCCACACTCGCACCCAGGGCCAGGGGGACGAGGCCATCGAGGCCAAGCGCCGGGAGCGGGCCCGCAAGGCCGCTGAGCGGGCCGCGGCGGAGGGCAGCGCAGCCAAGGACACGGCGGGGCAGGCCGCCCAGCCGAAGGACACCGAGACCACTGGAGGGGAGCAGGCATGATCGTCGCCGGCATCGACTGCGGGACCAACTCCATCCGCCTTCTCATCGCCGAGACCGACGGCGAGGGCGGGCTGCGGGAGCTGGACCGCCGAACCACCATCGTCCGCCTCGGCCAGGGCGTGGACAAGACGGGGCGCTTCGCGGAGGAGGCCCTCGAGCGCACGTTCGCGGCGGTCGACGAGTACGCGGCGGCCCTGCGCGAGCACGAGGTCGCAGGCATCCGGTTCGGCGCCACCTCGGCCACGCGCGACGCCGAGAACAGGGACGTCTTCCTCGACGGAGTCCGGGACCGCCTCGGCATCACCCCCGAGGTCATCGCAGGGGAGGAGGAGGCTCGCCTCTCCTTCACCGGCGCCACGGTGGGATCGGTCGACGACGCGCGCACGCTCGTCGTCGACCTCGGAGGCGGAAGCACAGAGTTCGTGGTGGGACGCCCAGGGCCGGGAGCGGCCGCGATCGAGGGCGCCATCAGCACGGACATGGGGTGCGTGCGCTTCACGGAGCGGTTCGTCTCGGGGGACCCGGTGACGGACGTGGACGTCGAGGCGCTGCGGGCCGGCGTGGCCGCGCACCTGGACGAGGCAGACCGGGCTGTGGGGCTCGAGGGGATCGAGCGCGTCATCGGCGTGGCGGGCACGATCACCTCCGTCATGGCCGAGGCGCTCGGCCTGGACGCGTACCGCCGCGAGGCCATCCACGGGGCGAGCCTGCCGATCGAGGACGTTCGGGCGGCCGCCGTGAGGCTCGCGCGCGCTCCGCTCGCGGAGCGGGCAGACCGGCCGTTCATGCACCCCGGGCGCGTCGACGTCATCGTCGCAGGAGCGCTCATCTGGGACGCGGTCCTCGGCCGCCTGGAGCGCCTCAATCCGGGCCTGCGCGCCGTCTCGGCGAGCGAGACGGACATCCTCGACGGCCTGGCGTTCTCTGCGGCCCAGCGTGCGGGCGAGGGCGCGTAGGAGAGAACCTGCGCCGCCCTGGGCGGAGGACTAGGATGAGACTCATGGCTGAACAACTCGTCCTCTCCCAGAAGCCCCGTATCCTCGTCGTCGGCGGAGGTTACGCCGGCCTCTACGTCGCGAAGAACCTCCAGGCAGCAGCCGAGGCCCACGGCGACATCGTGACCGTGCTGGACCCGCTGCCGTACATGACGTACCAGCCCTTCCTCCCGGAGGTGGCCAGCGGCTCCATCGAGCCCCGTCACGCGATCGTCTCCCACCGCCAGCACCTGACCAAGTCTGAGCTGCTCCAGGGCTCGCTCACCGCTGTCGACCACTCCCGCAAGGTCGCCACGGCCGAGATCGACGGCGAGTCCGTTGAGATCCCGTACAAGCAGATCGTCATGACCGCAGGCGCCATCACGCGCACCTTCCCGATCCCCGGCCTCGCCGAGACCGGCATCGGCATGAAGGCCATCGAGGAGGCCGTGGGCGTGCGCGACGGCATCCTCGACCGCATTGAGGCCGCCTCGACCGAGCAGGACCCGGCTCGCCGTGAGCGCCTTCTCACGTTCGTCGTCGTGGGCGGCGGCTTCGCAGGCATCGAGACCATCTCCGAGATCGAGGACATGGCGCGCGCAGCCGTGGCCAAGAACCCGCGCGTCAAGCGCGAGGACCTCCGCTTCGTCCTCGTTGAGGCCATGGGCCGCATCATGCCCGAGGTCGCCGCAGACCAGGCCGAATGGGTTGTCGAGCACCTCCGCTCCCGCGGCATCGAGGTCCTTCTCAACACGTCCCTCGCGGACGCCACGGACGGCCGCCTCCAGCTCATCAGCATGCCGGACAAGGCCCCCGTCCAGACGTTCGAGTCCGACATGCTCATCTGGACCGCAGGCGTCATGGCCAACCCCGTCGTCCGCCAGACGGACTTCCCCGTCGAGGAGCGCGGCCGCCTCCAGGCCAACGCCAAGCTCCAGATCGAGGGGCCTGATGGTGTTGTCGCCGACGCCTGGACCGCCGGCGACGTCGCCGCCGTTCCTGACCTCTCCGGCGGCGGAGTGGGCGGCATGTGCGTCCCCAACGCGCAGCATGCCGTTCGCCAGGCGAAGCTCCTCGCGAAGAACCTCAAGGCTCACATGTACGGCGAGGGTGAGGTCAAGGAGTACCACCACGTGAACCTCGGCGCCGTCGCCGGCTTCGGCCTCGGCAAGGGCGTCGCACGCATCGCCGTCCCGAAGTACGGCGACGTCAAGCTCCGCGGCCCCATCGCGTGGCTCGCACACCGCGGCTACCACGGCATGGCCATGCCGATGTTCGAGCGCAAGGCTCGAGTCTTCGGCGACTGGATCGCAGGCGGCATCTTCGGCCGCGACATCACCCCGATCCCCGACCTGGACCAGCCGCGCGCTCTCTTCGAGCGCTCGGCCAACCCCAAGAAGTAGCCGGACTGCGCGCGGGCGGCTCGGGGCTCACAGCCCCGGGCCGCCTTCGCCGCATCAGGCCCCGGTAGCCCAACGGCAGAGGCATCCGACTTAAAATCGGCTCAGTGCGGGTTCGAATCCCGCCCGGGGCACTCCCCACGCCCAGCACGGTCCCAGGTGCGCAGGGCATACTGAATGAACTATCTGTCTTGACCCAAGGACGTGATTCTCAAGTGGCCAACCCAGTGTTCAATGGCGACGCTTTCAAGAAGGCAGCGCGCTCTTCCGCCGCCACCGCTCAGCCCGCCCAGCCGGGCTACGGCTCCCAGTTCCAGACCTACGGGGACCAGGCCTACGGCAATCCCGCAGGCTACGGGGACCAGGGCTACGGTGCGCCGGCGGGCTACGGCCAGCCTGGCCTGCAGACCCCGCAGAACGCGGGGCGGCTGACGTTCGATGACGTCATGATGAAGACCCTCACGGTCTTCGGCGTCCTCGCCGTGGCCGTCGTCGTCTCGTTCATCATCCCGTTCTCGGCTGCGGCGGGCCTCCTCGTGGTCGGCGCCATCGCGGGCCTCGTCCTCGGCCTGGTGAACTCCTTCAAGCGCGAGCCCTCGCCCGCGCTCATTGTGGCCTACGCCGTGGCGGAGGGGTTCTTCGCCGGCGGCCTGACCCGCGTGCTTGAGGTGCAGTTCCCGGGCATCGGCATCCAGGCCGTGCTTGCCACTGCGGCGGTCTTCGGCGTGACGTTCGCCCTGTTCCGCTCAGGCAAGGTTCGCGCGACCCCGAAGCTCCAGCGCTTCTTCATGATCGCCGTGGGCGCGTACCTGCTCTTCTCCCTCGTCAATCTCGTTCTCATGCTGACGGGTGTCGTCACGGACCCGTGGGGCCTGCGCGGCGTGGAGATCGCGGGCATCCCGCTCGGTGCCATCATCGGCGTCGTCGTCATCATCCTGGGCGCCATCTCGCTCATCATGGACTTCGATCAGATCCAGGGCGCCGTCGCTGTTGGCGCTCCGAAGCGCATGGCGTGGACCTGCGCGTTCGGTCTGCTCGTGACCGTCGTCTGGCTGTACACGGAGATCCTTCGCTTCATCGCGATCCTGCGCGGCAACGACTAACACCGGGCGCCCCATGCAGGGGTGTCGTCAGCGGGCCGGGACCTACGGGTTCCGGCCCGCTGTGCTGTCGGGCCCCGCCCCGCGCCAGCCCCGCACGGCACTGCCCCGCACACGCCCGCGCGGCACCCCTCGGCACCGCCCCGCGAAGCCCCGCCTGGTGGACGCGCGTGGCAGGCTCGCGGGCATCGTGGCTACGATTTCCACGGGCCCCGCTCCACCCCGGGCCCGGCTAGACGCGATTCAACCCCTTGTGAGGACTCCGCCGTGAACACTTCTCTCCCCGTGACTCTCTCCGACGTCGAGCGCGCGGAGGAGCGGATCCGGTCCATTGCCATGCGCACCCCCGTGGAGCAGTCCCGGGCGCTCGGCCGCATGGTCGGACAGGACGTCTTCCTCAAGTGTGAGAATCTTCAGCGCGCGGGCTCGTTCAAGGTCCGCGGGGCGTACGCGCGCATGTCGGAATTGACCGACGACGAGCGTGCCCGCGGCGTCGTCGCCGCCTCGGCGGGAAACCACGCCCAGGGCGTGGCGGTGGCGGCCAAGGGCCTGGGCATCGACGCCACGATCTACATGCCGAAGGGCGCCGCCATTCCCAAGGTCGAGGCGACCCGCGGCCACGGAGCCACGGTGGTCCTCGAGGGGGAGACCGTGGACGAGGCTCTCCTGGCGGCCAAGCGCCACGCGGAGGAGACCGGTGCCGTGTTCGTCCACCCGTTCGACCACCCCCTCGTGGTGGCGGGGCAGGGCACCGTGGGCCTTGAGGTCCTCGAGCAGGTGCCGGACGTCGAGACGGTGATCTGCGGGGTCGGCGGTGGCGGACTCCTCGCGGGAGTCGCCGTCGCCATCAAAGAGAAGGCGCGGGAGCTGGGACGCGAGATCCGCGTCATTGGCGTGCAGGCGGAGAACGCCGCCGCATACCCGCCGTCGCTGGCCGCGGACGCGCTCGTGCCGCTGGAGCGGATTTCCACGATGGCGGACGGCATCGCCGTGGGCCGTCCCGGGCAGGTCCCGTTCGCGGTGATCCGTGAGCTGGTGGACGACGTCGTGACGGTGAGTGAGGACGCCCTGGCGCGGGCGCTGATCTTCCTGCTGGAGCGGACCAAGATGGTGGTGGAGCCGGCCGGCGCGGTGGGCGTGGCCGCGCTCATGGAGGGCGTGGTGCGGCCGCGCGGCCCTGTTGCCGTCGTTCTCTCGGGCGGCAACATTGACCCGCTGCTCATGCTCAAGGTGATCCAGCGGGGCCTGTTCGCGTCCGGGCGCTTCATCACGGTGCGGATCATGCTCGACGACCGGCCGGGCTCGCTGAAGTCGATCTCGCGGATCATCGCGGACCATGACGCGAATGTGACTCGCGTGGACCACACGCGCATTGGCGGCTCGATCTCGATGGGGCGCGTGGCGATCACGATCGACATGGAGACGAAGGGGCACGAGCACACGGAGGAAGTGTTCGAAGCGCTGCGCCTGGAGGGCTTCGAGCCTATCGTGCAGCCGGGCTGACAGCCGGGCTGAGCCGGGCCCATCGTCCAGCCGGGGGGAGACGCGCCAAGGGCCCCCGGCGGAAGCACCGGGGGCCCTTGGCGTCTTGAGCGGGACACGCCCGCGGGGGACTAGCCCTTGAAGGGGACAGCCTTGAGGATCTTGACCTCGACGGTCTTGCCGTTCGGCGCCTCGAAGGAGACGGTGTCCCCGGCCTTGTGGCCGTTGATCGCGGAGCCGAGGGGGGACTTGTCCGAGTAGACGTGGATGTCCATGTCGCCGGCGATCTCGCGGGAGCCGAGGAGGAACTCCTCCTCCGAGCCGCCGAGGGAGGCGGTGATGAGCATGCCGGGCTCGACGATGCCGTCGTCCTTCGGGGCCTCGCCGACCTGGGCCGTCTCGAGGAGCTGCGTGAGCTGGCGGATGCGGGCCTCGGCCTTGCCCTGGTCCTCCTTGGCGGCGTGGTAGCCGCCGTTCTCCTTGAGGTCGCCTTCGCTGCGGGCGTCCTCGATGCGCTGAGCGATCTCGGCGCGGCCCGGGCCCTCAAGGTGCTCGAGCTCGGCCTTGAGGCGGTCATAGGACTCCTGGGTGAGCCAGGCGCCCTGGGTCTGCTCGGTGCTCATGTGTTGCTCCTTGTTGATGGTCAGTGAATGTGAAAGAAGCGCCGCCAGGTGGCCGGCGGCGCGTGCGTATTCAACGGATTCTAACTGTTCATTCTAGTGTGAGGGTCCAGGCTAGGCCAGGGGGCGCGCCGGGGGCGGGTGCGCTAGCGGACGGCCCAGCAGGAGTGGACGCCCCCGTTGACGCCGTCTTGGACGGTGCGGAGGGTGGCGCGGTGGTTGGTCGTGGTGCCGTTCGCGGTGGCGTGCGGGTCGTCCGCGCTGTTGGGGCCAATCCTGACAATTTTCCAGCCGACGACGGCGAACCGCTCGTTGAGAACCTGCACAGCGCATTCGGCGGTGGCTGAGGGCCGCTTGGTGACGGAGAAGTCCACCGTGGCCACGCCCTTCTCGGGGAAGGCGAAGGAGACGTCTTTGCTTGTGACCCGGGTCCCCGCCTGGTAGATGGCCAGGCCGGCGGCAACGGCCACGGCGAGGCCCAGGACGCCGATGATCCACCACCGCACGCGGCCGAGAGCGAACGCCCGCCGGGGCCGTCCGTATCGCTGGGCTAGGCTGTCATTTTGCATGGTTTCCTCATCCTACCGATGAAGGCTGGACGCCCGGGAAGCCGCAGACACTCATCCTCGCCCAAGTTTGGCCTGCCCACCAGGAGACTCGTCGTGACGACTGCCTCGACCGCCCCCGCCGAAGGATTCCGCATCCTCGCTGTCCACGCCCACCCGGACGACGAGTCGAGCAAGGGCGCGGGCACGATGCTCCGCTACCTCTCCGAGGGCGCGCGCGTCATGGTCGCCACGATGACGGGCGGCGAGCGGGGGAGCGTCCTCAACGCGAATGTCGCCGCCGAGCCGATGGCTGCGCGGGACCTCGCAGGCATGCGCATCATGGAGATGGCCGAGGCCGCCCGCCACCTGGGCGTTGAGCACCGCTGGATCGGCTTCGCGGACTCGGGCCTGCCGGAGGGGGACCCGCTGCCGCCGCTTCCCGCCGGCTGCTTCGGTGCCCTGCCCCTGGAGCAGGCGTCGGCTCCTCTCATCCGCCTCGTCCGCTCGTTCCGCCCGCACGTGATCCTCGCGTACGACGAGAATGGCGGCTACCCGCACCCGGATCACATCATGTCCCACCGTGTGGCCATGGAGGCGTACCAGAGGGCCGGAGACCCGGATGCCTACCCGGGCCTCGGCGAGCCATGGGCGCCGAGCAAGCTCTATTACGACCGCGGCTTCAGCCCCGAGCGCTTCACGACCTATCACGAGACCCTCCTCAAGGAGACGGGCGAGTCCCCGTTCACGGAGTGGCTCTCCATGCTGGACCAGCCCAAGCCGGAGTCGTGGATCACGTACGAGACCACGACGCGCATCGACGTCGGGCCGTTCATCGAGAAGCGGGAGGACGCCCTCAAGGCGCACCGCACGCAGATTGACCCGGAGTCCACGTTCTTCGCCCTCTCGGCCGAGAAGCAGCGCGAGGTGTGGCCGTGGGAGGACTACATTCTCGCGGACTCCCGCGTCGAGACGAGCCTGCCCGAGACGGACCTCCTGGCGGGCCTGCGCTGACGTCCAGGCCCCGCGCGTAGAATCTGAGGGTGCACACGTCTTTCCTGGCCGCGCTCGCGGCGACCGCTTCCCCGACCCCCACCATCAAGGCTGAGGACGTGAGCCCCGGCGCGCTGGGGTTCGTCTTCACCGCCTCGGTGGCCGTCCTGACGATCCTCCTGGCCATCAGCATGGTCCGCAAGATCCGCCGGGTCCGGTACCGCGAGCAGGTCCGGGAGGAATTCGAGGGCGCGGCGGCAGAGAACGACGACGACGCGCCTAGCGGCAGCGGCCGCCCCGCACGCCGGTAGTTCCCGGCCCAGCCCAGCGTCGCTGCCGCGCCACCCAGCCCCGCCGCCGTTTCGCTTCCCGTTGCGTGGCGAGTTTCAACCACAGAACGGCGCCCCGGCGTGCGAACGTCGCCCCACAACGGGAGAAGGTCGCCCCACAACGGGAGAAGGAGGGGCCCCGCCTGGCCCACTTCTCTCGTCGGCGGCAGGCCGCTACCCGCGGGTGATGACGGCGATCATGATGGCGATGAAGTGGCACACGAAGCCGCCCACCGTGAAGGCATGGAAGAGCTCGTGGAACCCGAACCAGGCCATGCTGATGTTCGGCCGCTTCATGGCGTAGAACACCGCGCCGGCGATGTACAGGGCCCCGCCGGCGAGGATGAGCACCGAGCAGACGACGCTGGCGGCGAAGAACTGTGGCAGGTAGAACAGCGCAGCGAGGCCCAGCGCCACGTAGACGGGCGTGTAGAGCCAGCGCGGCGCCGAGATCCAGACGAGGCGGAAGACCACGCCCAGCAGGGCCCCGATCCAGACCGCGGTCAGAAGGATCGTGGCGTCCCGCCGGTCGAGGAGCACCCACGCGAGCGGCGTGTAGGAGCCCGCGATGATCAGCATGATGTTCGTGTGGTCCAGCCGCTTGAGCAGCATGCGCGTGCGCGGCGTCCACGTGCCGCGGTGGTAGATGGCCGAGACCGTGAAGAGCAGAATCCCCGTGAACGCGTAGACCGCGCAGGCGGCCCGGGTGCCCACGCTGGGGGCGAAGACCATGAGGACGAGCGTCGCCACCACCGCCAGGGGCGCCATGACTGCATGGATCCAGCCGCGAAGGCGGGGTTTGTGCAGGGCGGTGTCGTGCGTCGTCGTCGTCATGGTCTCATCGTAATGAGCGGGCCTGGGCGGTGCCCGGACGGCGGCCTCCGGTACGGTTGTCCTTGTGATTGGGCCTTGGAAGGAGACGCGGATGCAGCTGAGGCGCGCCCTGTACGGGCTGTACTCAAGGCAGCTGCGCAAGGAGGTCGCGCCGGCTGTCCTGCCGCGGCATATCGGGGTCATGGTGGACGGGAACCGGCGCTGGGCCAAGCTCGCGGGTGCTCCCACGCATGACGGCCACCAGGCGGGCGCGGACAAGATCATCGAGTTCCTCGGCTGGTGCCGCGAGCTGCGCATTCCCACGGTCACCCTGTACATGCTGTCCACGGACAACCTGTCTCGCTCGAGCGACGAGCTCGACGCCCTCATCGACATCATCGGCAACACCGTGGACCGCCTCGCGGAGACGCCTCGCCTTCGCGTGTGCCCCGTGGGCGCCCTGGAGATCCTGCCCCCTCACTTGGTCTCGAAGCTTGAGTCCGCGGCGGCTCAAGCGCCCGACGACGCCGACCTGCGGGTCAATGTCGCCGTCGGCTACGGCGGGCGCCGTGAGATCGTGGACGCCGTCCGGGAGATCCTGCTTGAGGCCGAGGCCGAGGGCAAGAGCGTGCGGGATGTCGCCGACGCGCTGACGGACGCCCAGATCGGCGAGCACCTCTACACGCGCGGGCAGCCGGACCCGGACCTCGTCATCCGCACGAGCGGGGAGCAGCGCCTCTCCGGCTTCCTCATGTGGCAGTCGGCGTACTCGGAGTTCTACTTCTGCGAGGCGCTGTGGCCGGATTTCCGGCGCGTCGACTTCTTGCGCGCCCTGCGCGACTTCGCGAGCCGCCAGCGCCGTTTCGGGGCCTGACCAGCGCAGGCACGAGCAGCGTGGGCATCGCGCCCCTCTGGCGCGAGAGATATCCACGTTTCCTGGCTGGCGGGCACAGGTGACCGCTTCGGCGCCATAGCCTCGCTGCATGGTGTCTCTTGTGCCGTTGTTTCTGGTGCCGTTGCTCCCTGTGCCGTTGTTCCTGGCGCCCCCGTTCTGGGGGCGGCTGCTCCACGCGCTGCCGGGGTCTCTGGCTTCAGGGGGATCCCTGCCTGCGTTCTCCTGGCCGCTCGGGTCACTGGCCCGTCGCGTCCTGGACGAGCAGAGTCCGTGGGGCTCCCTGGGGCCGGCCTGGGCAGAGCACATCGCGGACGGCGTGGCGCTCGCAGGATGGGCGCTCGTGTGGGGCGCGTGGGCCGTGTCCGGGGTGATGCTCTCGATCATCGACGCCCGCGAACGCCGCCTGCCAAGGCCTGTCATCTGGGGCGCGGCGCGGGTCCTCGGCCTCGGCCTGGTCCTCGTGGTGGCGGGGACAGGGGACCCGTGGCCGCTTCTCGGGGGCGCGCTCGGCGCCATCCTGGCCGGCGGCGGCCTCGCTCTGGCGCGGAGAGCGGCAGCCCTGGGCGCGGGGGATGTGCGCTATGCGGGTTTCCTCGGGGCCGTCCTCGGCCCTGACGGGCTGGGCCACGTGGTGGCGGGTCTCGCGTGCGCGTTTGCCGGAGCCGGGTTCCGGGCGGCCTGGCTCGTGTTCGTGCGCCGCGCGCCTCCGGGGACACGCCTCGCCCTCGGGCCCTACCTCTTCGCGGGCTCGGCGTTCCCGCTTGTCCTTCTTCCGTGACGGGAGCAGGGGGACGACCAGGCGCGACCCTTGTACGCGAGTCGTGGACAAACGTACAATTAAGGAATTCCGTCGCCTCGAGACGCTCGGGGAAAGGCACTCGGATGTCCCGCCCTGGTCGCTGAGGTAGCCCCGGGTGTCGTGAGAGCTGACTCTGGCCGGCCCTCGTGGGAGCTGACCTCGGCGAGCCGCTCTCGAGACGGCGGCTTTTCGGAAGGAGGATCCATGAGAATCGGTTACCCCATCGCCGTCGTGCTGTCGGTGCTATGCCTCGTCGTGGCCTTGACTGACGGCCTCGGGGGTGCCCTGCCTAACCCGAATGGGGTTGCGGGCGGGTGTCTGCTCGCCGGTCTCGTCGCGCTGTTCTGGCAGCAGGCCCGAGACCGAGACAAGCGCCATCACAACCTCAAGTAGCCTGTTCGCTACGGGAACGGAGGCCCTGGCGGGACGGCTATGTCCGCCCGTAAGCCGCCCGTCATGGGGAGGGGAAGCGGCACGGCGGGAACGCCTCGCAAGCGTGGGGCGGTGCTTCGCCACGGGGGACGCTGGCTAGGCTGGGCACATGGCTACGCCCGACTTCATCCTGTCCTTGCGCGAACGCATCGGCCACGAGCTCCTCTGGCTCCCAGGTGTGACGGGCGTCGTCCTGGACTCCTTGGAGGCGCCCACGCGCGTCCTGCTGGTCGAGCGCCAGGACAACGGGCGGTGGGCCCTCGTCACGGGCATCCTCGAGCCGGGGGAGGCCCCCGCGGAGGGCCTGCTGCGCGAGATCGAGGAGGAGACCGGCGTCCGCGCGCGCACGGAGGCCCTCTTCGACGTGGACACCACCGGGATCATCACGTTCCCCAACAAGGACCAGTGCTCGTTCCTCAACCTGTCCTTCCGGTGCGAGTCGCTCTCAGGCGAGGCACGCGTCAACGACGACGAGTCCACGGCCGTCTCCTGGTGGCCGCTCGAGGCCCTGCCCGACTCCCTCACGGACCGCCACGCGCGGCTCATCCGGGGCGCGCTCACCCATACGGGGCCCGGCGCCGCCTACGAGGTGCCCGGCAATCAGGCCGAGCGGGCGTAGCGGACGCGGAAGTTGGAGAGGATCTTCGGAGGCTCGGTGACGCTGGAACGGCGGGCGGCCGCGATGACGCTGTCCAGCTCATCCGCCGCGAAGTAGCCGTGGTTGCGGTACTTCGAGAGGCGGAACACGAGACCCTCCGCGTCCATCTCCGGGTGGAACTGGGACGCGTAGAGGTTCTGGCCCAGGCGGAACATCTGAACCGGGCAGGAGCGGCCCTCGACGAGGAGAACGGCACCCTCCGGCAGGCGGCCCATCGACTCTTTGTGGCCCACGAACGCATCGAACTCGGCGTTGACGCCCTCGAGGATCGGGTCACTTGCGCCCGCCTCCGTGATCGCCATCGGGACGGCGGCCGCGGTCTCAGAGTGCTCGCGGTCCACCGTGCCGCCCGCGTACACACCGAGCGTGCTGACGCCGTAGCAGGCGCCGAAGAAGGGGTAGTCGCGCGGAACCACGAGGTCCAGGAGGCGGCGCAGCTCGGCCTCGCACGCCCGCTGGAGATCGCCCTTGAGCTCGTCGGCGTCCATCGTGTTGAAGGGGCTCCCGCCCAGAATGACCCCCGAGTGGGTGTCGAGCAAGGTCTCCCAGTCCACGGGCCCCGAGAGGACAGCCTGCTCAAGGCGCAGCGGCTCAAGCTCCCCAGGAGCGAAGCCGCCCAGGGCCGTGGTTGAGCGCAGTTCGTCCGCGGCGACGTCGTCGTCTTCTCGCGTTTGGATGAGCAGGAAGGGAAGCATTGCGCCAGCCTACGCGAGGTGCGGACGGCCCGCGCAGGGGTGCCCACACAGTGGGCGCGGCGCAGGCCGAAAAGGCGCGCCTCGTCCGCGCTCAACAAGCGGGCCCCCGGTTGCGAGGCGACTTCCGCACGCTCGGGCGCGGTTTTCTGGTCGAAAACCGCCACGCAACGGGATGGGGCTAGAGCAACGGGAGGGGGACCGTAGAACGGCGAAGCGCCCGCAGCCTCTCGCCCCGGAGGGGGCGGAAGGCGGCGGGCGCTCAGCCGCTCGCAAGGGCCCGCAGAACGGGCCCCGGGCCTCAGGCTAGGCCTGCGGCGGGCGGGTCATGCTCATGACGTCGAGGGCCTTGTCCAGCTGCTCCTCGGTGACCTCGCCGCGCTCAACGTAGCCGAGGTCGACGACGGCCTCGCGGACCGTCATCTTCTGGGCGACGGCGTGCTTGGCGATCTTCGCCGCGGCCTCGTAGCCGATGACCTTGTTGAGCGGCGTGACGATCGAGGGCGAGGCCTCGGCGAGGAAGCGGGCGCGCTCCTCGTTGGCGGTCAGGCCGTCGATCATCTTGTCGGCCATGACGCGGGACGTGTTCGTCAGGAGGCGGATGGACTGGAGGAGGTTCGCCGCCATGACCGGGATGCCCACGTTGAGCTCGAACGCCCCGTTCGTGGACGACAGGGCGATCGTCGTGTCGTTGCCGATGACCTGCGCGGCGACCATGATGGCGGCCTCGCAGATGACCGGGTTGACCTTGCCCGGCATGATCGAGGAGCCCGGCTGGAGGTCCGGGATGGCGATCTCGCCGAGGCCCGTGTTGGGGCCGGAGCCCATCCAGCGGAGGTCGTTGTTGATCTTCATGATCGAGTACGCGATGGTCCGCAGCTGGCCGGACGCCTCGACGAGGCCGTCGCGGTTGGCCTGGGCCTCGAAGTGGTTGCGCGCCTCGGTCAGGGGCAGGCCCGTGTTCTTCGCGAGCTCCGCGATGACCTTCTGAGGGAAGCCGGCCGGCGTGTTGATGCCGGTGCCGACGGCGGTGCCGCCCTGCGGGACCTCGGCGACGCGGGGGAGGGAGGCCTCGATGCGCTCGATCCCGTAGCGGATCTGCGCCTCGTAGCCGCCGAACTCCTGGCCCAGGGTGACCGGGGTGGCGTCCATGAGGTGCGTGCGGCCGGACTTCACGATGTTCGCGAACTCCTCAGCCTTTCGGCCGAGCGAGTCGGCGAGGTAGCCGAGCGCCGGGATGAGGTCGTTGATGAGCGCGCCCGTGGCGGCGACGTGCACGGACGTCGGGAAGACGTCGTTCGAGGACTGGGACGCGTTGACGTGGTCGTTCGGGTGAACCTCGGTCTCCGAGCCGGCGTCCTTGAGGGCGCGGTTCGCGAGGGTCGCGAGGACCTCGTTCATGTTCATGTTGCTCGAGGTGCCAGAACCGGTCTGGAACACGTCGATCGGGAAGTGCTCGTGGTGCTTGCCGGAGGCGACCTCCTCGGCCGCGGCGATGATGGCGGCGGCGCGCTCGTCGTCGAGCACCCCCAGCTCGCGGTTGGCGACGGCAGCCGCGCGCTTGATCTCAGCGAGCGCGCTGATGTGCGCGGACTCGAGAACCTGACCCGAGATCGGGAAGTTCTCAACCGCGCGCTGCGTCTGGGCGCGGTAGAGGGCGTTGACGGGGACTTTGACCTCGCCCATCGTGTCGTGTTCGATACGGTACTCGGCTGCGTTGCCGTTCTGCGTGTCAGTCATGCTCACTATCTTGCTCTTCCGAGGTGAGGGACCCCAAACCGGACACGAGCGAGACCGCCCCGTCCGCGAGGCTGTATGTCACGCCCGCGATGGCGAGCGCGCCCGCGTCCAGGGCATCCGAGATGATCTTGGACGAGTCCGCGAGGCGCGAGGCCGTCTGCTTGACGTGCTCCGTCACCGTCCCGTTGACGTCCTTGACGTTCTGGCGCCGGGCGGCGATGACGCTCGGCGTGATGCGCTCCACCAGATCCCGGACGAACCCGCGCGGCATCTGGCCGGAGTGGAAGGCCTCGACGGCTGCCGTCACGGCGCCGCAGGAGTCGTGGCCGAGGATGACGATGAGCGGCGTCTTCAACACGCTCACCGAGTACTCAAGGGAGCCGAGGACGGCGTCGTCGATGACCTGGCCCGCCGTGCGCACGACGAAGACGTCGCCGAGTCCCACGTCGAAGATGATCTCCGCCGCGAGGCGCGAGTCCGAGCAGCCGAAGATGACGGCGTACGGGTTCTGCGCCGAGGCCAGACGGGAGCGGTGGAACGCGTCCTGGTTGGGGTGGGAGGACGTCGAGGTGACGAAGCGGCGGTTGCCCTCGGCGAGGAGCTGCCACGCCTCGGCGGGCGTCTCGGGCCGGGGAGTCGGCTGGACTGGGGGCTGGGGCATGGTCACTCCTGGGGGCCTCACGGAGGAGGGGCTTGGGTTACTTTGCGGTGCCGATGGCGGCGGCGAGGCGGGCGAGATCCTCCGAGGAGGCCTCGCCGGAGACAAGGAACGTGCTCTCGCCGCGCCGGGCCACCCACGTCTGCTCGTTGCCGCCCGAGGCGTAGACGGTCCACGCGAGACCGCCCTCGGTGCGGCGCTCAGCCTCCGGGCCCTTGGTCTGCTGGGCGAGCCAGGTGGGGTTCGCCTTGTTCGTCTGGATGAACTTCATGTACGTGCGGGACGGGGTCACATAGCCGACAGTCCACGTGGGGACCTTGGACTGGTCCCCTTGGCTCAGCTCCGCGTGGTTGGACGGGTAGTCCTCCGGCATGGACGGCGCCACGGGGCGGAAGCCTTGGCTCGTGCCCGCCTGCGCGGCGATGGAGGCGACGTCCACGCGACGCGTGAACGCGTCATCCTTCTTCTGCGGGACGAGGAGCAGGACGGGAAGCACGAGGGCGAGGCTCAAGCCGATGGCGATGAGCATGCCAATCACGGACGAATTGGCGCGCTGCGCCTGCTTTTTGGTCAGGACGGGCGTGGCGGGGCTCTGCGTACTCACCCGCCCATTCTCTCACTGCGGGAGGCGGACGCGGGCCGCGCCCCCTTCGATAGGATGGAGGGAACCGGAACGACGACGTCTCGACTTCTCGAAAGGCACGCCTGTGACCACGGACCACTCTCAGCTTTCCCCCGCCCTCGCCGTTGGAGACACCGAGCCAGACCGGAACCTCGCCCTCGAGCTGGTCCGCGTCACCGAGGCGGCGGCGATTGCCGCAGGCCACTGGGTGGGCAACGGTGACAAGAACTCCGCGGACGGAGCGGCCGTTGACGCGATGCGCTCCCTCCTCTCCACGGTCAACCTCAACGGCGTGGTGGTCATCGGCGAGGGCGAGAAGGACGAAGCCCCCATGCTCTACAACGGCGAGAAGGTGGGCAGCGGCCAGGGCGCCGAGGTCGACGTCGCCGTGGACCCCGTGGACGGCACCCGCCTGACGGCGCTGGGCTACAACAACGCCCTGTCCGTCCTCGCGGTCGCGGAGCGCGGGACGATGTTCGACCCGTCCGCCGTGTTCTACATGGAGAAGCTCGTCACGGGCCCGGCAGCCGCGGACATGGTTGACCTCCGCCTGCCTGTGAAGCAGAACCTGCACCTCATCGCCAAGGCTGAGGGCAAGAAGATCAGCCAGCTCAACGTCGCGGTCCTCGAGCGTGACCGCCACAAGCCGCTCGTCGAGGAGATCCGCGCGGCCGGCGCCCGCACGCGCTTCATGCTTGACGGCGACGTCGCCGGCGCCATCTCCGCTGCCCGCGAGGGCACGGGCGTGGACGCGCTCATGGGCATCGGCGGCACGCCTGAGGGCATCGTCGCGGCCTGCGCCATCAAGGCCCTCGGCGGCGTCATCCAGGGCCGCCTCTGGCCGCAGGGCGAGGAAGAGACGCAGAAGGCTCTCGACGCCGGCCACGACCTCTCGCGCGTCCTCTCCACGAACGACCTTGTCACGAGCGACAACTGCTTCTTCGTGGCCACGGGCGTCACGGACGGCGACCTGCTCAAGGGCGTCCGCTACGCCAAGGACCGCGTCCTGACCCAGTCGATCGTCATGCGCTCCAAGTCCGGCACGATCCGCGTCGTCGACGGCGAGCACCGCAACCACAAGTGGGAGTCCTACGCGCGCCTCGCGTAAGGCCGCGCCCTGGCCCTTCAGCCCCTGGCCAGAAAGGAGCCCCGCTCACCCCGGATTCGTCCGAGGCGAGCGGGGCTCCCTTTCATTGTTTCCGGTGCGGGCACCGGCTGACCGGCCCAGCGGAGGCCCGTCGGTGGGGCGGACTAGCTTGATCCGCGCCTGCGCTTGGCGCTCGGATTCTCTACCCTGAGCTGGTGGACAACCATCGCCATGGGCCAGACTGTGAGGCCAATGGAATACATGGAATCGTTCTGAAGCACGGACCCCAGACCGATGCAGGCCGCCGCAACGAGCGGAATGACGGCCAAGTGCTCCCACTCCCTGAGCGCGGACAGCGCGGCGGCGAGGAGAACCATGAAAATCCCGGCAGCCGTGAACCATCCGTCGATCTTGGAGTTGACGACCAACCCCGCCAGAACCGCGATCAGGACAACGACAAGGTGAGCAATCCCGTTCTTCATGAAGGTTCCTCCTAGCAAGCCTCGATGAACACATCGGTCGTTTGCCGAGGGTTGATTGCGAGGCACTGCCCCGCGGGCCAGGCTGATGTGTCAATCCGCCCCGTCCAGTCCTTGACGGTGCCTGCCACGGCAATGCACCCGGCTGACCCCCACTCATTCGTGATAAGAGCGCACGCCGCGCCTCCGAGCGTCGTGGTGGCGTCGAGGGCGGCCTTCCAATCGTCTGCCGTTCCGCGAACATAGGGTTTGATGCCGCGCCAGACGACGGTCATCGACCTTGTAACGGTGGGGGACGGGCCGAGGTCAAACCCCACGGTGAGCCCAGCGGCGGACTTTTCGTAGCGGCCTGTCTTCAGCTGGTCTTGGAACCCGGCACTTTCGAGAATCCGGATGGCCTCGGTCCGTGATTCAGCTCTCTGAACTCTCGTCACGAGGGGTTCGACCTCGTGGGTGGGCGTGGCGGGGTTGTGGGGCATGCTGTGGCTCGCCCCCATGGGATGCCCGGCTGCGGGTTCTGCTGATGCGGGAACTCCTGCGAATGCCCCCGCAGTCAGGGAGGCGGCGGTGATAACGGCGAGCGTGCGATGCGCGGAACAGACTTTCATCTCTCCTCTTCTTCTCTGTCGACGTATCAAGGTCTACAGAAAGAAAGTAGCAAGCCAACCTTATTTTATTCTTGGAGGTTGGTAACGTTGTAATAACGCAAGTCATCCCAAGTGAGACTGCGGGGCACAGGCCCCCAGGCGCAGTGAGGGGGCGACGGCGGCGCTCAGCGGCCCGGGAGGACCCGCTTCGCGAGCGGCGCGGCCTTGCGGAGGAACGGGAGCACCTCGCCACGGAGGCGACGGGCCGCCCGGTAAGCCGTGTAGCGGCGGTCGAGCGGCAGGTCCCACGAGCCCGGGTAGTGCACCTCGGCGCCGCCGAAGGACCGCTTGAACTTCGTGAACCCGGCCCACGCATGCTCGGGGTCGTCGGTCGGAGCAATGCCCCACAGGTCCACGGCCTCCTGGCCGCGAGCCTTGGCGTCCCTGATGAGGGCGACGACGAGGGCCACGCCGGGGGAGAGCTTGCGGTGCGCGTCATCGGCGGCGGCGTGGGCGTACACGCGCGTGGTCGGCGTGTCGTACACGAGGGCCGCGGCGATGACTTCGGGCTGGCCGCCGTCGTCGTCTCCGGAGCCGGAACCCGAGGCAGAGCCGGAGCCGGAGGAGAGCTCGGCGAGGTAGAGGCTCGCCGCGCCCCGGCTCATGAGGGTGGACGCCGCGGACTCGAGGTACGCCGGGGTGTGGGAGGTGAACTCGCCGCGCGCGGCCGTGCGGGCCAGGAGGCGGTTGAGGTGGCGCACGTCCTGGGGGTCCTCGCTGACCCGGACCGTGACGCCCTTCTTGTGGATGTTGCGGGCCACGTTCCGGTTGGAGGAGCGCATGTCGCCGAGGATCGTCTTCTCGTCCCGAGAGAGGTCGATGATCAGGGTGTCCTTCGGCTGGACGTCGTGCGGGGCGCGCACGAGGCCGAGGGAGGACAGGACAGACGCCGGGTGCTGGCCCAGCCCCGCGGAAACCGGCTCGACGCGCACGTAGCTCAGCTTGCGGCGCCGCCCCTCGGCCGCGAGGGCAGCCAGGGCCCGCTCGAACCCGGCCGCGTCCTCCGCGCACGGCCCGTACGCCGCATAGAGCGAGTCACCGAGGGCGCTGCGCTCAACGGTGGCGACGGCCTCGTAGCCGTCCCCGCTCAGCTCGACGACCTCCTTGCCGAGGGCGCGCTGGAACTCGGCCCACGGGGCCGTCTGAAGGATGGAGGGGCGCATCGGGGGCTCCTGGGGTCGGGAGGGACTGGTATCGGTCGGGTGTGGCGGTTGGCCGCCGGCCCCACGGCCGCGGTGGACGACTGGCGGGGCGGCCGGTGACGGTCCGGGGCGGAGGGGGCCGGCGGGGCGCCGTGGCGCTGGGCCTACGCGGCGCCCGTGACGAGGAAGACGACGGTGCCGGCGGTGGCCGCGATGACCGGGGCGGCGTCGTCCGCTGAGACGAACCCGGCGTGCCCGGGGCTCAGAGCCGTGCCCTCGACCGTGGCGGTTCCCTCGGTGACGACGACGACGGCTGCGCCGCGGGTCTTCCCCGTGACGGCGCCGTCCACCGTGAAGGTGAACCGCTCCACCGAGAACTCATCGAACGGCGGCGCGAAGACCTCGCGGCGGCCAGCCGAGAACTCGGCGGTCTCGGGCTCGCACCGCGGCGCGGGCAGGGCCTGGAAGGAGAGGGTCTTCATGAGCTCGTCAATGTCGACGTGCTTGGGCGTGAGCCCGCCGCGGAGGACGTTGTCGCTCGTGGCCATGACCTCGACGCCGAAGCCCTTGAGGTACGCGTGGAGGTTGCCTGCGCCGAGGAAGAGAGCCTCACCGGGGGCGAGGCGGACGACGTTGACGAGCAGCGCGACGAGCACGCCGGGGTCCCCGGGGTAGGCCTCGTGCAGGCCGAGCACGGTGCGCAGCTCGGCGGTCCACGCGGCGAGGGGCCCGGCCTCGAGGTCTGCGGAGCGGAGCGCTGCGGCGAGGAGATCGACGGCACCCGGCGAGCGCGGGTCCGTCAGGGCGAGCGTGAAGGCGGCCCGGAGGGCCTCGCCCTCGTCGTCGGCACGGAGGGCGCCGGCGAGCTCGGAGAGGAGCCCCTCCGCCGAGGGGGACCCGGCCGCGAGGGGGGCCAGCGCCTCGACGAGGCCGAGAGTCTGCGAGGGGGCGCGGAACCCTGAGAGCGCCTCGAAGTCCGTCAGGGCGACGATCATCTCGGGCTTGTGGTTGGCGTCCTTGTAGTTGCGGTGGGGGGCGTCGAGCGGCACGCCAGCCGCCTCCTCGGCCGCGAACCCGGCCTTCGCCTGCTCAATGCTCGGGTGGACCTGAAGGCTGAGGGGGGCGTCTGCGGCGAGGAGCTTGACGAGGAACGGGAGCCCGCCGAAGCGCTGCTGCGCGTCCGCACCGATCCGCTCGGAGGGCCGCTCCGCGATGTACTCGGTCAGCGGCACCTCACGCCCGTGCACCTCCACGGTGGACGGGGATGCCGGGTGCGCCCCGATCCACATCTCGGCCTGCGGCTCGCCTGTGGGCTCCTCGCCCAGGAGCTCGGGGATGGCGGTCCGTGAGCCCCAGGGATATGGGCGCACGGGGTTGCGCAATAGTCGCATTGGGATTCCTTCGTCACTCGGCGGGGGTGCAGTTCCCATTGTCCTTGACAATGGCGGCGAGGGTGTCGTCGTCGCGCTCCTGGGCGAGCCGATTGAGGTACTCGGGCGTGATCGGAGTGCCGTCCGGGGCCTTCGTGGCTGCCTGGGGGACGACGACGGAGGCTGGCGCCCACGGTGCCGCCCCGAGGCGGGGGAGCGCCGCGGCCACGGGGGCCCTGACAGCCCCCGTGGAAGCGGAGGGCGCGTCGGACACGAGGTCCCGGACGCGCGTGTGGACCAGGTCGAAGTCCGGGTACGTGGAGAACAGGTCGGGGAAGTCCGGCGCGCCGACGGTCAGGCGGCGCTGCTCCTTGCCTCGGGAGCGCAGCCCGGCGTCCACGATGTACCCGATGCGATTGCGGGCGATGTTCGTCTCCGCGAGGGTGGACCCGGCCTTCGCGATGGCGCCGAAGCGGGACGCGAGGAGGGCGGGGGAGAGCTTGTTGACCATCGCCGACTGAACGCACTGCTGGCGCTTGATGCGGTTGTAGTCGCTCGCGAACTCGCGGGACCGGGCGAACCATTCGGCGTGATAGCCGTCCAGGGTCAGCCGCCCGGGCGCCATCCACTCGCTCGGCGGGTAGTGCCGGACGGGACTGGTGCCGGGGATCTCACCGCTCGTCACGGGGACCCAGCCGCCGGAGTTGACACTGACGCCGCCCATCGCGTCCACCATCTCGCTGAACCCGCCCATGTCCAGGAGGAAGTACCCGGTGACGGTCAGCCCCGTCACGCCGCTGGCCGCGTCCATCATGGCCTTGGCGCCCGCGTCCTTGGCCCCGGGGTAGAGATGGGCGTAGTCCTGGTTGACGGTGCCGTAGAGGGTGTTGATGATGCAGTCGTCGCCGCAGTTGTAGCCCTCCGGGTACACGGCGTGGAGGGGGGAGGACTCGGGGAACGGCGCGTTCTGGAGGTTGCGGGGGATGGCGATCGAGACCGTGTCTCCCGTGGCGGCGTCGATGCTGAGGACGGAGAGGCTGTCCGGGCGGCGGCCCGTGCGGTCCGAGCCCCCGTCCCCGCCGAGGAGGAGGATGTTGTACCGGCCGTTGACGGGCTTGACCTCGTCGCCGTCCGCGAACATCGAGTTGAAGGCCTGCGTCGCCGCGTTGAGCGAGTAGGCCGCAGCGAAGAGCGTGCCGCTCGTGACGGCCATGAGGAGGAGGGTGGCGACGGCGACCGCGCCGCCCTTGGCCGGACCGAGGCTGCCCGGCTTCGCGGCCCAGAGCGTCATGAGCCAGAGGAGGGCCCAGCCGATGCCGAGTCCCACGAGGACCGTGCAAATGACGGGCGCGAGGACCGGGGAGATGATCGTGTTGATCGTGGCGCCCCGCAGGACGAGGAATCCGATGGCGGTCAGTGCCAGGACCGCCCAGCACGCCAGGGTGATGAGGATCGCAAGCCGCCCGATGGGCCGCGGGCCGGCCGCCGCCTGGGCCCGGCCGGGCAGGAACGCCGTCATGGCGAGGAGGGCGGCGGCGCGCTTGCCCGAGCGGGGGGCTCGAACGCTGGCGCCCCTCCCGGAGCGGCGGGGCGGCTCGGACCACTCCGCCTCATCCCGGGCGGCGGACCGCCGTGCGGCGACCTCCGGCTCATCCCGGGCGGCGGACCGCCGTGCGGCGACCTCCGGCTCGGGCGCGGGGGCGGGCTGCCGTGCGGCGACCTCCGGCTCGGGCGCGGGGGCGGGCTGCCGCCAGGCGCCGTCGTCGTCATGAAGGGACTTGCGAGCGCTGACGACCCCCTCCTGCTCCCCCTCGTGCAGGGAGGAGCCGTCAGTCAGGGGGCGTCGGGCGCCGATCTCCTCGGGGCCCATTCAGGGGCGCTCCTCCGCGAGGGAGGACAGCCTCTCCCCCTTCTCGATGGCCTGCCGCCGAAGGTCGGAGGAGAAGTCGACGAGGCGCTCGCGGAGCTCGGCCGCCGCCTCGTCCGCGCCCGCCGCGAGGATGCGGGCCGCGAGAAGGCCAGCGTTGCGGGCGCCATCGATGGACACCGTGGCCACGGGGACGCCCGCGGGCATCTGGACGATCGACAGGAGGGAGTCGAGGCCCTCCAGGTTCTTGAGGCGGACCGGCACGCCGATGACCGGCAGCGGGGTCATGGAGGCGACCATGCCCGGAAGGTGGGCGGCCCCGCCGGCGCCGGCGATGATGACGCGGATTCCGCGCGAGTGCGCGCCGCGGGCGAAGGCCACCATGTCCTCCGGCATGCGGTGGGCCGAGACGACGGACGCCTCGACGGGGATGTCCAGCGAGCGCAGGGCCTCGACGGCCTGGCTCATGACGGGCCAGTCGGAGTCTGAGCCCATGATGACGGAGACGATCGGCTGCGTGGTCATGTGTTAGTCCTCAGTCTCGGGAGCGGTGGCGGTCTCGGGGCTGCCGTCCCGGAGGATGGCGGCGGTCTCTCGCGCCAGGCGGCGCGACTCGTCCAGCTCCGAGGCGGGACCGAGCACGTTGACGTGTCCGATCTTGCGTCCCTGGCGGACGGACTTCCCGTAATGATGCACCTTGGATGTGGGCGCGTGCTGAAGCGCGGCCGGAAGCATGCTGGGCGTGTGCTGCACCGCTCCGCCCAGGACGTTCTTCATGACGGCAGTCTCCGCGAGGGCGCGCGTGTCCCCGAGGGGGAGGTCCGCGACGGCGCGGACGTGCTGCTCGAACTGGCCCGTCACCGCCCCGTCCATGGTCCAGTGGCCCGTGTTGTGCGGGCGCATCGCGAGCTCGTTGATGACAAACCCAGGCCCGCGGCCGGGCGTCTCGAAGAGCTCGACTGCGAGGACGCCCGTGACGCCCAGGCTCTCGGCGATGCGGCGGGCCGTCTCGAGCGCTGCCTTCGCCGTGTCCTCGGACAGCCCAGGGGCGGGGGCGACGACCTCGTCACACACCCCGTCCGTCTGCACCGTGTGGGCGACGGCCCACGCGCGGGTCTCTCCGCTGGGGCGCCGGGCGACAAGGGCGGAGAGCTCGCGGGCGAAGTCCACGCCCTCCTCGGCGAGAAGCTCGTCGAACTGCTCGAACCACGCGGCCACGCGCTCGGCGTCGTCTGCGGAGGAGAGGAAGGCGACGCCCTTGCCGTCATAGCCGCCCTGGGGGGTCTTGACGACAACGGGCCAGCCGGCTCGCTCGCCGAACGCCACGATGTCCGCCACGGTGGACACGGCCGCCCACTCGGGGTTCGGCAGGCCGAGCTCGGCCATCTTCCGCCGCATGTGGAGCTTGTTCTGCGCGTAGAGGAGGGCCGCGGAGGGCGGCTGGACGTTGACGCCCTCGGCCTCAAGGGCCTGGAGGCAGTCCTGCGGAACGTGCTCGTGCTCAAACGTGAGGACGTCGAGGCCCTGGGCGAACGCCCGGAGGGCGGCGAGGTCCTGGCCCGCGCCGAAGGCGACGCGGGAGGCCGCAGACGCCGCGCAGACGGACGGATCCTCCGCGAGTATGGAGAGCTCGATCCCGAGCTCCAGGGCGGGCCCGGCCATCATGCGGGCCAGCTGGCCGCCGCCGACCACGCCGACGCGCAGCGCGCGGTCTGTGGCGGGGCGGGCGGGCCCGGGGGCGGACGGAGCAGGAGCGTTGTCAGCAGTCACCCAGCCAGCTTATCGGGGATCGCCTCCCGGACGGGATAGACTCGTCAGACCCGTGACGGCAGTCGGCCGCGCGAGAATCCTGTCCCGAACGTCGACCGAGGTGCCTCACCTGTGAAGAGAATCATCGCCAAGCTCCAGTCGCTTGTGGCGCTTTTCTGGCGAGAGGTGGCGAAGTTCGGGGCCGTCGGCGGCGTGGCGTTCATCATCGAGGCCGGGACCACGTGGGTCCTCGTCCACACGATCATGGACGGCTCTGATGCCAAGGCGCGCCTCGTGGGCGCGACCATCGCCACGGTCTTCGCCTGGGTCGCCAACCGCCTCTGGACGTTCCGGGACCGCCGCGCGCAGAACAAGTGGGGCGAGTTCGCCAAGTTCGTCCTCATCAACCTCTTCGGCATGGGCATCGCGGCCGGCACGACCTGGTTCGCGAAGTACGGCCTCAACATCGACAACAAGAATGTCGTGTGGATGTGGGGCAACTTCGGCGTGGTTCTCGCGACGATCGTCCGCTTCTTCGCCTACCGCTTCTGGATCTTCAACCGCGAGCTGGACGCGGACCCCGAGTGGGCCGAGGATCACCGGATCTTCGAGGACGAGCCGAGCCTCCCGGGCTCGGGTGCCCAGCCCCGCCCCGAGCGCTCGGGCGCCGCACGCCCCGAGTGAGCGTCAGCCGCCCCGCCTGAGCGTCACGCGAGGTTCAGCGGCCGTGCCTTCTCGCTCTCGGCAATCCGCTGGATGTCCGCCTGGGGGTCCAAGACGACGACGACGCCCTGCCCGCCCGCCAGGAGCGCCGCGAGGGAGGTGATGTCCTCCGCGCGCATGAGCTCGCCGGGGCCCCGCCCGGCGCCCGACTGGCTCGTCTGCCCCGCCTGAGCCGGGCTCGCCGGCTGGATGAGCACTCGCCCGGCCCCTTCGGCGCCAGCCCACCGCTCGGACACGGCCAGCGGAGCGCCCGTCACGGGCTCGAAGGGCGTGAAGACGTCGGCGAACCCGCGCACGAGGGCCGCGTAGTCGCACACGTCCCGCCCCGCGTCGGGGAAGGCCTCGGCGAAGGCGGCGCCGGAGGCGTCCTCCCAGCGGTCTGCCGTGTCGTCGCGGGGGAGGAGGATGCATCGCTGAAGGGCGGTGCTCTCCGTGGAGAACTGGGCGGCCTCTTCGGGCGAGTCGGTGGCCAGGTGCGCGGCGGCCGCGTCGTCGTCGTCAGGGGAGAGGACGTCGAGTCCCGCCGCCCAGGCGCCGAGAGCGAAGGCGGGGGCGCGCCACCCCCACTCGGCGGAGAGGGCGATCCGCTCGCCGGACATGAGGTCGAGCTCCTCGGTGAGGAGGCCCGCGGTCTTGGCCGCCCAATTGGCGAGGACGGCGCCGGAGAGCTCGATTCGCTCGCCGCCCGGCCGGTAGACGGTGATGCCGGGCCGGGGGCCGAGCGCGGAGGCGACGGCCGAGGCCGCCCCGGCCGTGGTGAGTCCTGCGGCGGACGGACGAGAGGGAGTTAGGTCCATGGTCTGCGAGGCTCCTGGGGCGGTGAGTTCAGTGCTTAACTGGGGCGTGCTCCGGCTTGACGAAAGCGGACTTACACGCGTGTAATTAGGGATGTGGGAGACCGATTCTCGGCCGCCCCGCACACCTTGACCATAGAACATCATGCCGGCGATTCGCGGCCGCTCGGAGCAGGGGGCTCAAGACTCCCCGCGCCTCGTGGCGAACGATCCCCGCCCGCGGCACCGCCACGGTGCCTGGGCTCGCGAGGCGCTGGCGCCGTGAAACCTCTTCACCGCGCTGATTCTTGCGGCCGGTTGCCGGTAGCAGCGCTTTCACGTGTCACCCGGGAGGAATCCGAATGGGATACGCACAACACGCCGAGGCGGCGAACGAGCAGGCGGCTTCGCAGGCCGAACGCGCTCGCCACAGGGACGTTCCCCAGGACTGGTTCCTCGACCCGGCCTCGCCCGCCGCGCGAGAGACGGCGCTCGACGAGGCGGCCACCGCCTTCCTCGCCGCCCACGAGGCCGGACTTCTCACGGACGCGGCCCCGCGCCTCCTCAGCGAGGGCTTCGCGGACACCAGCCCCGGGCTCGAGGCCCCCTCCACCGATGACGCCGCCTCCTTCTGGGACGCCGTGGCACCGTTCGCGGACGACGAAGGCGGCGTCCTGGCCTGGCAGGCCCAGGCCCTCTGCGCCCAGACGGACCCTGAGGCGTTCTTCCCCGAGAAGGGCGGCTCCACCCGGGACGCAAAGCGCGTCTGCTCCGGGTGCTCCGTGCGCCAGGAGTGCCTCGACTACGCGCTCGCGAACGACGAGCGATTCGGAATCTGGGGCGGCCTCTCCGAGCGGGAGCGCCGCCGGATCCGCCGCGACGGACGCTAGCGCGGCTGACCGAACCGCGGGTCCACGTCCTCCGGGCGGGACCCCCAGAGGACGGCGAGCTGGAGAGCGATGACGTCAGCGACGACGTCCCCGACCGGCCGCTTTTCCCTCTTCGCCTCCAGGAGGATGGGCCACCGGTACAGGAGAACCCGGTCTCGCAGGGCTGGCGCCGGGCCCACGAGGCCCGCCGCAGCGCCGCCTCCCCCGGCGCCGTCCCCGCCAGCACCGTCCGCTCCCGCTCCGGTGCCCCTCGTCTGGGCCGTCTTCGCCTGGGCGGCGGCAGACTGGGCCGTTCCCAGAAGGGGAGCCCGCGCGTCGTCCCCGGGCATGAGCGCCTCCGTCGTCGGCGTGTCGAGCGAGAGCACGTCCACGCCCTCCAGCCGCTCGGTGACGTGCGCGGGGAGCGCCCCGAGGGCCCGCCCCGCGATCTCCGAGAACTCCTGGAGGGGGCGGCGAGCGGCCCGCAGGCTCGCGGGCAGAAGGGCGCCCCGGGCACCCCGTCCGTGGCGGTTGCGGGCGCGGCGTCGCGCCCCGGTGTTCGGCGAGTCCATCCCACCAGGGTACGGCCGCAGGCCCCCCGGCGGCGCCTGCGGGCGCCGAAACCGGTAATCTTCATGGGGTGATCGCTTACCGCCACTGCTCCAAGATCGGCTGCTCTGAGCCTGCCGTGTCCACGCTGACGTACAGCCATGCGGACCAGACCGCCGTGCTCGGGCCGCTCTCGCTCCAGGCGGAGCCGCACACGTACGACCTGTGCCTCACGCACTCAGACCGGCTCACCGCCCCTCGGGGGTGGGAGATCGTGCGCCTGGCCCTCCCCGCCCCCGACGTCGACCCGGACGGCCTGAGCGCCGTCGTCGACGCCGTGGCCGAGCCCGAGGAGGAGCCGCTCGAGGCCGCACCCGTCCGCCAGCGCTCGTGGCGGACCCCGCTGAGCCGCCCCCAGGCGAGCGCCGCCGACGACGACACCGTGAGGCCCTTCCGCCGCTGACAGGCCGGACCCCCGCGCCGCAGCACCACACCACCGCCCCAACCCCCGGACCCCCGGGGGAGAACACCGGAGGAATCATGCTCGAACCGAACGATTACAAGGTCGCCGACCTCAGCCTCGCCGAGGCGGGACGGCACCAGATCCGACTCGCCGAGCACGAGATGCCCGGCCTCATGGCACTGCGGGAGGAGTACGCGGAGGAGCAGCCCCTCCGCGGCGCGCGCATCGCGGGCTCCCTCCACATGACCGTCCAGACTGCCGTCCTCATCGAGACGCTCACGGCCCTCGGCGCGGAGGTCCGCTGGGCGAGCTGCAACATCTTCTCCACCCAGGACGAGGCGGCGGCAGCCGTCGTCGTCGGCCAGGGAACCCCGGAGCGCCCCGAGGGCGTGCCGGTCTTCGCGTGGAAGAACGAGACCCTGCCCGAGTACTGGTGGGCCACCCGGCAGATCCTGACCTGGCCGGGCGCCGACGAGAACCCGGACGCGGGCCCCAACATGATCCTCGACGACGGAGGCGACGCGACCCTCCTCGTCCACAAGGGCGTCGAGTTCGAGGCCGCCGGCACCGTGCCCGCGGACCCGGAGGAGGGGGACGAGGACTACTCCTACGAGTACACGGTCATCCTCGCGGCCCTCCGCGAGTCCCTCGCGGAGAACCCCCAGCGCTTCACGCGCCTCGCCGAGCGCATCCAGGGCGTCACGGAGGAGACGACGACGGGCGTGCACCGCCTCTACCAGCTCGCCGAGGAGGGCAAGCTGCTCTTCCCCGCGATCAACGTCAACGACTCGGTGACGAAGTCCAAGTTCGACAACAAGTACGGCATCCGCCACTCGCTGCCGGACGGGCTCAACCGGGCCACGGACGTCCTCATCGGCGGCAAGGTCGCCTTCGTGGCGGGCTACGGCGACGTCGGCAAGGGCGCCGCCGAGGCCCTGCGCGGCCAGGGCGCGCGCGTGATCGTCTCCGAGGTGGACCCGATCTGCGCGCTCCAGGCCGTCATGGACGGGTATCAGGTGGCGCGGCTCGAAGACGTCGTCGAGGACGCGGACATCTTCATCACGACCACGGGCAACAAGGACGTCATCCGCGCCGAGCACATGCTGCGGATGAAGAACAAGGCCATCGTCGGCAACGTGGGGCACTTCGACAACGAGATCGACATGGCCTCGCTCGCCAAGACCGAGGGCGTGCGGAAGGTCGAGATCAAGCCCCAGGTCCACGAGTGGGTGCTCGGGGAGGGGACGGACAACGAGCGGAGCATCATCGTCCTCTCCGAGGGCCGTCTCCTCAATCTCGGCAACGCCACGGGCCACCCCTCGTTCGTCATGTCGAACTCCTTCGCCAACCAGACCATCGCGCAGATCGAGCTCTTCACGAAGCACGGCCGCACCACGGCGGGCGGCTCGCCGGAGTACGCGAATCAGGTCTACGTGCTGCCGAAGATCCTCGACGAGAAGGTCGCCCGGCTTCACCTCGACGCCCTGGGCGTGCGCCTGACCGAGCTCTCCAAGGCGCAGGCGGCGTACATCGGCGTGGACGCGGCCGGCCCGTACAAGCCGGACCACTACCGCTACTGAGGCGGCCCGCGCCGGACAGGCGCGGGCCCCGCTCCATGGGGTCCGCGTCACGGTCCGGGGCCTAGAATGGCCGAATGGCACTCTTCCGTTCCCCCGACTCGTTCCCGGGCCGCGCTGCAGCCGGCTCTCGCAGCGGCGCCCCTGTTCCGCGGCGCGTCGTCGTCGCCGGAGTGGCCAGCGCGTCCGCGCTGTTCCTGGCCTCCTGCGCGGGAAAGGGCGACGACGCGTCCCCGCGGGCCTCGACGCCCGCCGCGAGCCCCTCCACGAGCGGCACGGCCGCCGCGCTCAAGGCGACGGTGACGCCCGCCGACGGCTCCACTGAGGTCAACCCGGTCGACGGCGTCACCGTGACCGCCTCCCAGGGCCGCCTCACGGCCGTCACCGTGAAGAACGCCGCAGGCAAGGCCGTCAAGGGCGCGCTCGCGGCGGACGGCTCCTCGTGGAAGAGCGCCGAGCGCCTCGCGTTCGACGAGCAGTACACGGTCGCCTACGCTGGCGCGAGCGAGTCCGAGGGCGCCACCTCGACGTTCTCGACGACGACCCCGCCGAACCAGATGGACGCCTTCGCGTACCCGCCGAAGGGCTCGACCGTGGGCATCGCGCAGCCCGTCCAGATCACGTTCTCCGAGCCGGTGACGAACAAGAAGGACGTCGAGAAGGCCATCACGATCACGTCCTCCTCGGGGCAGAAGGGCCGCTTCTACTGGCTCTCGGACAAGGTGGTCCGGTACCGCCCCGAGGCGTTCTGGGCCCCGAACTCGACGATCACGGTGGACTTCAAGATGTTCGGCGTGGACGTCGGCGGCGGGATGATCGGCAACTTCGACGCGACCCACGCCTTCCAGACGCACAACGACCGCCACGCGGTGGTCAGCGACAAAGACCTCATGCTGCGCGTCTACATCGACGGCAAGCACGTCAGGACGTTCCCGACGACGCTCGGCAACGAGCGCTGGCCCAGCGCGGACGGAATCTTCCCGATCATGGAGCAGGCCCGCAAGACGATGTTCCGTGCCGAGTCCATCGGCCTCAAGCCGGGGGACCAGGACTACTACGAGCCGTTCGAGTACGAGTACACGTCGCGGCTCACCTCGACGGGCGTGTTCGTCCACAAGGTCCTTGACTCGGCCCTGCCCGCGCTCGGCAGGGACCGCATCTCGCACGGATGCGTGAGCCTGGCCGAGGACGGGGCCAAGTTCATCTACGAGAACTTCACGATCGGTGACTACATCGAGGTCCGGGACACCGGCAACGGCACCGCCTCCATGGACAAGGGCTTCATGGACTGGAACGTGCCGTGGAAGGAGTACGGGGTCTGATGCTGCGCAGGCTCGCCGCGGCCCTCGCCGCCCTTCTCTTCCCCGCCGCGGCCCTGGGCCTCGGCGTCCGCGCGGCCATGAGCCACACCTTCCTCGCGTTCGAGTACGCGAGGCCCGGCTTCCCGGAGGACCCCTTCGGGTTCTCCGAGGCTGACCGGCTGCTCTACGGCTCGTACGGCCTGGAATACATCGCCAACGACGCGGATGAGCGGTACCTGTCCGGGCTCCGCCTGCCCGGGGGCGGCGCCGCGTTCCGGCCCGAAGAGGTCAGCCACATGGCTGACGTCAAGGCTGTGCTCGGCACGGGCCTCGACCTCACGCTCCTCGCTGCCTGCGTGATCGTCCTCATTCTGCTGCTGCTCCGCCGGACCCCGGCGCTCGCCCGCGGCGCACTGCGCGGCGGCGCGATCCTGACGCTCGGTCTCATGGCCGCGCTCGCGGTCAGCGCCGTCCTCGGCTTCGAGCGCTTCTTCGCGTGGGTCCACTCCCTGTTCTTCAAGGACGGGACGTGGATGTTCTCCACGCGGGACACGCTCATCCGCGTCTACCCCGAGCAGTTCTGGATGGACGCGGGCATTCTCATCGCCCTCGTCACCGTGGGCCTCTGCCTCGCGGCGCTCGTCACCGCCGGTAGAGGGACTCGATCTCGTCGGCGAAATCCGTGAGGACCACGGAGCGGCGCAGCTTGAGGGACGGCGTGAGACGCCCCGAGCCCTCGTCGAACGGCTCCGTGGTCAGCACGAACCGGCGAACGCCCTCCGCGCGGGAGACGAGCTCGTTCGCGTAGTCCACCTGGGTCTGGACGGCCGCCCGGACCTCCTCGCTCGTCACGGCCTCCTCGGGGGAGATCGTGCGGCCCAGCTCCGCCTTTGACCACCGGGGGAGCGCCTCGGCGTCCAGCGCGATGATGGCGGAGACGAACGGCCGCCCCTCCCCGATGAGCACGGCCTGGTCCACGAGGTCGTGCTCCCGGATGCGCTCCTCGAGCGGCGTGGGGGCCACATTCTTGCCGCCGGCCGTGACGATGAGCTCCTTCTTGCGGCCCGTGATGGTCAGGTAGCCGTCCTCGTCGAGGCGCCCCATGTCCCCGGTGGCGAACCACCCGTCCCGGAACGACTGGCGGGTGGCCTCCTCGTTGTTGCGGTACCCGCTGAAAATGCCGACGCCACGGGCGAGGACCTCGCCGTCCTCCGCGATGCGCAGCGTCGTGCCGGGCATGGGCAGGCCCACGGTGCCGATCCGCGGCTCGCGGACCGGGTTGACGGTCAGCGGCGCCGTGGACTCGGTCAGGCCGTAGCCCTCGAGGATGACGATGCCGGCTCCGTCGAAGAAGTGGGACAAGGACGGGGCAAGGGGGCTCGCCCCCGAGACCGTGTACTTGACGAGGCCGCCGAAGACGTCCCGGATCCGGCGGTAGACCAGGCGGTCGAACACTGCGTGCTTGGCCCGCAGGAGCGGACCCGGCCTCTCGGCCCGGGAGTAGTCGATGGCCGTCTTCGCGGCCGCGTCGAAGATGCGCCCCTTGCCGCCGGACTGGGCCTGGGAGCGGGCCTGCGCGTAGATCTTCTCGAAGACGCGGGGGACGGCGAGGAGGAAGGTCGGGCGGAAGGCGGCCATGTCGTCGACGAGACCGGCCGCGCCCGTGGCGTGGAGGAGCGTGATGCCGCGCTCAATGCACACGAGCTGCACGCAGCGCGCCAGGACGTGGGCCAGCGGCAGGAACATGATGGTCCGGGCGTCCGGGGCCTTGAGGAACTCCGGGAGGAACTCGACCGCGTTGACGGAGACCACCGCGAAGCTGCGGTGGGTGATCTCGCAGCCCTTGGGCTGACCGGTGGTGCCGGACGTGTAGACGACCGTCGCCACGTCGTCCAGGGTGCGGGAGCTGCGGGCGGCCTCGAGCTCGGCGTCTGTGACGCCCTCCCCGCGGCGGGCAAGGTCCGCCAGGCCGTCGTCGGACAAGAGGATGATCTGCGGGGGCTCGGCGCTGTTGACGCGAGCCGCCTGGCGCAGGACCTCGGCCTTCTGCTCGTTCTCCGCGAACGCGACCCGAATCTCCGAGTCAGAGAGGATCCACGCCGTCTGGTGCGCGCTCGACGTCTCATAGATGGGCACCGTGACGGCGCCGGCGAAGAAGATGGCGAAGTCCGCGACGGTCCACTCGATGCGCGTCGAGGACATGACGGCGACGCTCTGCCCGGGCGTCACGCCGAGGGCCATGAGCCCCTTGGCCGCAGCAGTCACCCTGCCCAGGAAATCCTCAGCCGTGATGTCCGAGTACCCGTCCGCCGTCTTGCGGACGAACAGCACGCGGGAGGGGTCGACAGCGTGCCTGCTGAGGAGGAGATCGGAGATGTTCGATTCGTCTGGGAGGTCCGCCGCGAGGGGCGTGGTGCTGTCCATCACGGGCTCAAGTCTAGCGATTCGCCGCACAGCAGGGCCCGGCAGGGACAGCCTCGATCCAGGAGTGCAGGGACAGCCTAGATCCAGGAGTCGAACCACATGCGCAGGCGCCACTGCTCGTACGGGATGGCCTGACCCGTCCAGATGGGCCAGAACCACGCGCTCAGGGCCGCAGCGACGCAGACGAACCCCGCGATGCACCAGGCCACGACGGCCCGGCTCCGGGGCGTGCGCGCGCTCGAGAGCGCGAGCGCCAGGGCGTAGACAAGGCACAGGATGAGCCACGGCTCGAAGCTCACGGAGTAGAACGTGAACATCGTCCGGCTCGGGAACGCGAACCACGGGCCCAGGCCCGCCAGGACGCCCGCGAGCGCCGCGCCCGCTCGCCCGTCCCGCCGGAGAAGCCAGGCGGCCGTGACAACGATGAGACTGAGCGCCCCCGCCCACCAGATGAGCGGATTGCCGAGGTCCGTGATGGCGGAAGAGCACTTCGCGGCCGCGCAGCCGGCGGTCCCCGCGGCGGACTCCTCGTAGAAGAACGAGGTCGGGCGCCCCTGGAACAGCCACGTGACGGCCTGGGCCTCGTACGGGTGGTCTGCGTCGAGCTCGTTGTGGAACGTGTAGGCGCTCGCGTGGTAGTGGGCCAGAGACGCCGCCCAGTCCGGCAGCCACGCCGGGTGCGCGTGCTCCTCGCCCCACGTGCGGAAGTACCCGCCCCGCGTGGCGATCCACCCGGCCCACGTGGCCACGTAGACGGGGGCGGCGACGACGACGGTCTGCCACAGGGCCGTGCCCGCGTCCGCCACCGCGTTCCAGACCGGCCGCGAGCCGCCCGCCCGCCGGCGGCGCGCCACGTCCCAGAGCCACGTCATGAGGCCGAACACCGCCACGAACGCGAGGGCGGACCACTTGACGCCGAGCGCCAGCCCCAGGCTCACCCCCGCGAGGAGGCGCCAGCCGCGGACAGGAACGAGCGGACGGCGGGGGGAGGTGCTGCCGAAGGCGGCGTCGTCGGCCGCATCCCGGTCCCGGACCAGGAAGAAGAACGCGAGCAGGAGGAAGAACGTGAGGAAGATGTCCAGGAGGGCCGCCCGCGACATGACGAGGTGCATCCCGTCCACCGCGAGGAGGAAGCCGGCCACCGCGCCCCACAGGTTGCTGCGCAGCAGGCGCCGGGCAGTGAAGGCGAGCAGGGGAACAGTCAGGGTGCCGACGACGGCTGGCGCGATCCGCCACCCCACCGCATGCTCCATGCCGAACGCGCCGAGGCCCAGCGCAATGAGCCACTTGCCGAGCGGCGGGTGGACCACGTACGAGCCGGACGCGCCCATGCCCGCCGTGGACCCCGCGAGCCACTGCTTGTCCGCGTCCGGGCCCCACGAGCGCTCGAACCCGGAGCTGAGCAGCGCCCACGCGTCCTTGGCGTAGTAGGTCTCGTCGAAGATCAGCGCGTGCGGAGAGTTCAGACCGGTCAGGCGCAGAGCCGCCGCCAGCGCCGTCACGAGGGCGAAGACGACAGCCCAGAGGGGCGACAGGCGCGGCAGCGGTTTCACCTCACCATCGTAGGCACAGGTCGTGTGACTAGGGTTGGGGGGAGACGAACTGAAAGAAGAGCCTCCATGAGCCCAGACACCGCGAGCGCGGGACGAATCGTCCTCGCCGGCACCCCGATCGGCAACCTCGGGGACGCCTCCCCCCGCCTCTCAGAGATCCTCCAAGGAGCGGACGTCATCGCGGCGGAGGACACCCGCACGTTCCAGCGGCTCCAGTCCGCGCTGGGGCTGGACATCACCGCCCGCGTCCTGGCCCACCACGAGCACAACGAGGAGACGTCCGCGGCGGGCCTCGTGGACCTCGCTGAGGCTGGCGCGGAGGTGGTGCTCGTGACGGACGCCGGGATGCCCGCCGTCTCGGACCCCGGGTACCGGCTCGTGCGCCTGGCCGCCGAGCGGGGCGTGACCGTCACGTGCGTGCCCGGGCCGAGCGCCGCCATCACGGCGCTCGCGGTCTCGGGGATCGCCTCGGACCGCTTCGCATTCGAGGGCTTCCTGCCCCGCAAGACGGGGGAGCGGCGCTCGCGGCTCAGCGACCTCTCGGGGGAGTCCCGGACGCTCGTCTTCTTCGAGGCGCCGCACCGAATCGACGACATGCTCGAAGACCTGGCCCTGGCGTTCGGCCCCTCCCGCCCGGCCGCCGTGTGCCGGGAGATGACGAAGCACTACGAGCAGGTGCTGCGCGGCACCCTCGCGGACTTGGCCGAGCGGGCCACGGCGGAGCAGCTGCGCGGCGAGATCGTCGTCGTCGTTGAGGGCGCGCCGGAGCGGGGCGAGGAGGTCGGAGGCGACATGCTGGCCGACGTCGAGCGCCTCGTGGCCGGGGGCCACCGCCTCAAGGACGCGTGCGCCGTGGTGGCTGAGCGGCACCGCCTGCCCAAGCGGGAGGTCTACCAGGCGGTCCTCGCGTCCCGCGGCACGCCGTAGGCGCGCGCTGGCGAGTAGCGTTGGCGGAATGAACGCTGACGCCCTTGCCCCTCTGACTACCGGATTCTTCGCGGGCCTGGGCCTCATCGTGGCCATCGGCGCGCAGAACGCGTACGTGCTGCGGCAGGGCATTCGGCGCGAGCACGTGTGGGTGGTCGTCGCGATCTGCGCCGGGGCGGACCTGGCGCTCATCGCCCTGGGGGCTGCGAGCATCGGGGCCGTGTCGTCCTTGGCCCCGTGGGTGCTCGTGGCGCTGCGGTGGGGTGGTGCGGCGTACCTCGTGTGGTTCGCGTTCACGTCCTTCCGCTCGGCGGTGCGGGGCTCGGACGGGCTGGCGGCCGAGGCGCCGCGCAGTGCCGGCTCCGTGGCGCTCACGGCGCTCGCCCTGACCCTGCTCAACCCTCACGTCTACCTGGACACGGTCCTGACGCTGGGCACCGTGGTCAACCGGTTCGGCGAGCACACGTGGGTGGCGGCGGCGGGGGCCATGGCGGCGAGCCTGCTGTGGTTCCCCGCGCTGGGCTTCGGTGCCAGGGCGCTCGCGCCGGTCTTCGCGCGTCCGGGCGTCTGGCGGGCGGTTGACGCGGGCGTGGGCGTCGTCATGCTCGCCATAGCGGTCCTCCTCGTGGTGGGGTAGGGCGGCTGCCCGTTGGGTCGGGGTGCGCGGGCGTCCGCGCTGTGAGCGGCCGACGACGGTGCTGGCGCGGTGCGAGCGCACAGCGGCCGGGGCACGCTGTTGTGTGACGGACCTGGCACGCAGGGCCGAGAGGGCATAGTCTCAGGACGACACCTGTCTGTGAGGACCGCCCGGCGAGGCGGCCCGCCTGAGCGAAGGAGCCGCTGGCATGAGCGAGACGACGTCCGCCGAGAAGACCCTGCTCGAATCCGTCCCCACGAAGCTGCTCATCGGCGGGTCCTGGGTTGACGGATCCGAGGGCGAGACCATCGACGTGGAGGACCCGGCGACCGGCGAGGTCCTCCTGACCATCGCCTCGGCGTCCCCGAAGGACGGCCAGGCCGCGCTCGACGCCGCCTGCTCAGTCCAGGAGAGCTGGGCCCGCACGGCCCCCCGCGAGCGCGCCGAGATCCTGCGCAAGGCGTTCGACCTGCTCCAGGAGAGGGCCGACGACTTCGCCCTCCTCATGACGCTCGAGATGGGCAAGCCGCTTGCCGAGGCCCGCGGCGAGGTGGCCTACGGCGGCGAGTTCCTCCGATGGTTCTCCGAGGAGGCCGCGCGCATCTCCGGCCGGTATGCGACCGCCCCCGACGGCAAGACGCGCCTCATGGTGGCCAAGCGCCCCGTGGGACCGTGCCTGCTCATCACGCCGTGGAACTTCCCGCTGGCGATGGCGACGCGCAAGATCGCCCCCGCCATCGCGGCGGGCTGCACGATGGTGCTCAAGCCCGCGACGCTGACACCGCTCACCTCCCTCCTCTTCGCCGACCTCCTCCGCGAGGCTGGGCTTCCGGACGGCGTCCTCAACGTCATCACGACGAAGAGCGCGTCCAAGGTCACGGGCCCGCTGCTTGAGGACTCCCGGCTGCGCAAGCTCTCCTTCACCGGCTCGACCGAGGTGGGTCAGGGGCTCATCGCCGCCTCGGCCAAGAGGGTCCTGCGCACGTCGATGGAGCTCGGCGGCAACGCGCCGTTCCTCGTCTTCGAGGACGCGGACCTGGACAAGGCTGTCGAGGGCGCCCTGCTCGCCAAGATGCGCAACATGGGCGAGGCCTGCACGGCCGCCAACCGGTTCATCGTCCACGAGAGCGTCGCCGACGAGTTCTCGGAGAAGTTCGCGAAGAAGCTCGCGTCCCTCACCCCGGCGCGCGGGACCGAGGAGAAGTCCACCCTTGGCCCGCTCATCGACGCCGACTCGCGCGAGAAGGTCAAGGAGCTCGTCGAGGACGCTGTGTCCCGGGGCGCGAACGTCGTCACGGGCGGCAAGCCCGTCGACGGCCCCGGCTACTTCTTCGAGCCCACGCTCCTCAGCGGCGTGCCGGCCGAGGCCCGGGTCCTCTCCGAGGAGATCTTCGGCCCCGTGGCGCCCGTCATCACCTTCTCCACCGAGGAGGAGGCCGTGAACCTCGCCAACGCCGCCGACTACGGGCTCGTCTGCTACGCCTTCACGAAGGACCTCAACCGCGCCCTGCGAATGGGGGAGCGGCTCGAGACCGGCATGCTCGGCATCAATGCCGGCGTGGTCTCCAACCCGGCCGCGCCGTTCGGCGGCGTGAAGATGTCCGGCATCGGCCGCGAGGGCGGCTTCGAGGGCATCGAGGAGTACCTCAGCACGCAGTACATCGGGTTCTCGGACCCGTGGGCTGACGAGGCGCGCGCGTAGCACCCCTTTCGCGGCCGCCCCGCGCGCGTATGCCCCGCGCGCGGCCGCCCCGCGCGTGTATGCCCCCTTGTTTGGCGTTTGCCACCGGCAATGTCGGTGGCAAACGCTATTCCGCGCTGGGGGTCAGGCTGGTTGTGAGTCACTCCGGCTCGCAACCAGCCCACAGACAAGGACCCCTCACCATGCGTGCGCGCTACACCGCCGAGGAAAAACGAGCAGCCATCCTGGCCTACCACCAAGTTCCTTACGGAAGGAAAGGGGCTTGGCTCCGCGAGCAGCCCTTCTCTCGCCATCAGCTAACCTCGTGGCGTTCCGCGTACTTCGAAGGCGATCTTGACCGCGGCCTGATCCCCCGAGACACTGCCTCTATGCCTTCAAATCCCGCACGTCTTCCCCACCTGGAGAAGCTCCTTGCCGCCCGAGAGCAAGAAATCCAAGACCTGAAAGACCAACACGCCGCGCAGATCGCGCAGCTGCGAGAAGAAGCACAAGCCCACCGCACCGTGAGTGAAGCGCTGGGAAAAGCTATCGGGATGATGCACACGATGAGCGAGCATTCATCCGATCCCACCCCGAGGACCAACGCTCCCTCGACTTTCTACAGCGCGAACACGACCTCGTCGACACCATCTGTGCCCAGCCCGGATACTCCCTGCGAGGAACCCTGAGCCTTTTAGGCATTGCCCGCTCCACCTGGCACTACCGGCAGAAGCCGCGCGCGAAAGTCCCCTCCCCAACACCCCAAGCAGACCGGGTGCAGCCCGCCGCGCTCAGCCCCCAGGAACGAGAGGAAATCGCTGGGGCCATCACACAGGGCTGGGCTGAAGGGAGCAGCGTGAGCGACACGTTCGCCAAGCACTGGTCCCAGGGGCGCATGCTCGGCTCGTTGAGCACGTGGTCGAGGATCGCGCGCACCCTGCCCCGCGGCAACCGCCCCGTCGTGCGGTCCAAGCGGGCCCGCCGGGCCCCGGTGAAAGCGCCAGTGGTGTTCGCCTCGGCGGCGAATCAGGCCTGGTGCTGGGACATCACACTGCTGCCAGGCCCGTACGTCGGACAGCACTTCCACGCCTACAGCGTCATGGACCTGTACTCGCGCAAGATCGTCGGGTTCGCGGTTCACGACAGCGAGCAGGACGTTCTGGCCCGGGACGTGTTCCTGGAGGCCATCACCACAGCCGGCGGAGTCATTCCGGATGTGGTCCATTCGGATTCAGGCTCGGCGATGCGCTCGAATCTTCTGACAGGGTTCCTCACGGGCCTGGGAGTCCGGATGAGTTTCAATCGCCCGCGAGTGAGCAACGACAACGCGTTCAAGGAATCCGAGTTCCGCACGATGAAATACCGTCCCGGCGCTCCGGCTGTGTTCACGGACTTGGAGCATGCCCGAGAGTTCGTTACCGCGCATGTGAATTGGTACAACAGGGAGCATTACCACCGTGGCATCGGGTACTTCACTCCGGACGAGGTGTATTCCGGGGCATGGAAGCGCTCCCATCAGGCGCGAGAGAAGACGCTGCGCTCGTACGCGAAGACGCACCCCTCCCGCTTCCGGGGTGGGGTCCCGGTCGTTGTGAGGCAGCCCGGGTGGGCTGGGATCAATACCCCATGCCCTGAACTGGCCCGACACTGACTCCACACAGGTTGACAACCACCGCCGAGGGGCAAACGGGCCGGCGGCGCGGGGGCGGCGGGGGAGCGCGGCCGCTAAGCTCGAGAACATGTGCACCTCAGCGATTCCCTGTGCCTACCGGCCCCAGGATGCCCCGGACCCTGAGACCCTCACCGCGAAGGAGCTCAAGGCCCGGCGGCGCCGCGAGTACCCGCCGGCGCCCGAGCCGCTGCCGCGCCCCGTCGTCGACAATCACACGCACCTCAACCTCCGGCCGGGCCTGCCCCCTGTGACGCCCGCGGAGGCCATGGACGCGGCAGAGGCCGTGGGGGTGACCCGAGCGGTCCAGGTCGCCTTCGACCTCGAGTCGGCACGTTTCACGCGCGACGTCGTCGAGACCGAGCCCCGCCTCCTCGGCGCCGTGGCCATCCACCCCAACGACGCCGCAGAGCTCGGCGCGGCGGGCACGCTGCATGCGGCCCTTGAGGAGATCGCCCGCATCGCGGACCACCCCCGGATCCGCGCACTCGGCGAGACCGGCATGGACCGCTTCCGCACTGGCCCCGAGGGGATCGGGTGGCAAGAGGAGTCCTTCCGCGCCCACCTGGAGATCGCCGAGCGGCTCGGCAAGGCCGTCCAGATCCACGACCGAGACGCGCACGACGACGTCGTCCGCATCCTCGAGGACGTCCGCCCCGAGATCCCCATCGTCTTCCACTGCTTCTCGGGTGGCCCTGACCTCGCGCGCCTGTGCAACGAGCGGGGGTGGCGGATGTCCTTCTCCGGCACGGTGACGTTCGCCAACTCCACCGAGCTTCAGGCCGCCCTGCGCATCGCGCGCCCCGAGCTCATCCTCACGGAGACTGACCAGCCGTACCTCACGCCGCACCCCTACCGCGGCCAGCCCAACGCCACGTACATGACGCCCGTGACCGTCCGCTTCATCGCCGAGACGCTGGGGATGGACTTGGCCGAGTTCTGCGACCTGTCCGTGGCCAACACCGAGGCCGTCTACGGGCAGTGGTGATGCTTTCTCCGTCACATTTGCCTGTGAATGGCCTGCTTTGGTTGTGGCATGTTCCGCGGTCTGGGAGAATTGATGACGAGCGGACAACCGTAGGAGAGAAGCGCTTTTCACTGCTTCTGATCGCTGGGCACCGCACATGAGACACACACGAGTGCGCCGCCGCCGCTCGACGACGACAACCGCCAGGAGACAGCCTGTGTCCCAGGGATTCTCTCAGCCTCTGCGAGTGCTCGTGCCCTTCGCTCAGTTGGACGAGCACGAGCAGATCAACCCCAACATTCAGGCTGCGAACCCCGTAGACCGGTACTTCGAATGCATGAAGGTCGCGTTCGCCTCCGTCAAGCGGGTCTCGCCTGACGCCGAGCTGGTGTTCATCTCCAATGCGCCCTTGCCGGAGCGGCACCGCACGGACTTCGAGGCGCTGGGGGTGGCGAGTGAGGTCATCCCCTTCCTGCACAAAGCTCCCCAGGGCTTCCTGCCCTCATTCCAGGCCTCGGTCTTCGTTCTCGACGTCGTCGCGGGGCTCGACGAGCGCCCTTGCATTCTCCTCGACCCGGACGTCGTCGTCATCCGCCCGCTCGAGGAGCTCGTCGAGGAACTCGGCGGGCAGTGCGGGGCGTACGCCCTGAAGATGCCGGCACGGCACATGTACAACGGGGTATCCCGGTTAACGTCGGCGGAGGCCCACGCGCGGATTGACGGAGACCGCACCCTGCCGTGGTACTACGGCGGGGAGATGTACGTCTTCCAGGGCCCGTCCGTGCGCGCCATCCAGGCCCGTGCGGAGAGGGCGTGGGAGACGGCCCTCGCAGAGTTCGAGGCCGGGCGCACGGACTACCTGCGCACGGAGGAGCACATCATGAACTACGCGCTCCACCGTCAGGACGTCGCGAGCCTCGACCACCGCGTCCGGCGCATCTGGACCGCCCACTCCATGCGGGGGGTCAGGGCCGACGACGGCGACCTCACGGTGTGGCATCTGCCTGCCGAGAAGTCGGGGGGGTTCTCCCGTGTGGCGGTGGCCGTGGGTAAGAGGGACAGCTGGTTCTGGACGGTGAGCCTCCCCGAGTGGCGCAGCCGCCTCTCCGAAGAATTCGTCCTTGGGCGGAGGACCCCGCTCCGCCTTGCGCTCGACCTGGCCGGGCACGGCAGGCGGCTGTGGAGGCAGCGGAGGGTTCCGCCGTTCGAGCAGCTTCACGACCACACCTGATACTCCATCCCGGCGGGGGCTCGACGGTCACAGTCGTCTCTTCTAGAATGAGATGACCCTGTCCGGCGCCGTCGTGCCTGGCAGGCTCACAGGCACCGCCAGTATGCGAGTCTTCACCGGGAGGTGAGCGGAACATGACAGAGTCCCCATCCCCTCACGCCCAGCCGGCCTGGCTTTCCCGCCGGGCCATCCCGCAGGCCCTCGTCATCGTGGCGCTCGTCGCCGGGACCGTCGCCTATCTTCCCGTCGGCAGAAGCTCCACCATCGCCGCTGCGGGATCATCGGCGCTCCGGGCCCAGGAGCAGACCGTCACGGTGATCGTCAACGGCGAGACCAAGACCGTGCGCACCTCCTCCCTGACGGTGGGCCACCTTCTCGACGAGCTCGGCTACGCCGGGCATGCCGTGCCGAACGTCCCGGAGGACACAAGCCTGGACCGTCTCACGGGGCCGCTCGTCGTGGACCTGGCCCGGGAGGTCACCATTGTCTCCGGCAACAAGTCTTTCCAGGTGTTCACGCGCGTGGCCACCGTCCGGGAGCTTCTCGAGCGGACCGGGCTGGATCTCAACGAGCCGCTCGCCGCGGTCAACGGGGTCCTGCCGTCCTCGCTCATCCATGACGGCATGATCATCTATGTGCAGAAGCTTCAGCTGCCTCTCACCGTCAAGGAGGATGAGCAGATCCCGTACATGTCGGAGCAGTATGTGGATCCCAACATGGCCTCGGGCACGCGCCGCGTCATGCGCGCCGGCAGCCCGGGCCAGCGGGTGCGGGTCTACCGCGTGGAGGCCTCCAAGGACGGAAGCCTCCAGCGAGTCCTCGTCTCAACCACCATCTCCCGCAGGCCCGTCGCGGAGCAAGTGGCCATCGGCCCCGTTCAGTCGGGCGGGACGCACCCAACGCTGGCCGAGTCGCACTCGTCATACCCCACCCTCCAGGCCGGGAGTGTGCCGCCGTCTTCCGCGCCGTCCGTGTCGCCCTCGCCGTTCTACACGCCGTGGGCCCAGCCGGCCCCCGCCGCGCCTCAGCCCGCATGGACGCCGGCACCCGCGCCCCTGCCGACCCTGCCCGCTCCCGTGGGCACGCCCCAGGTGCCGTCCCCGACGCAGACACCGCCCACCACGCCGCCGTCGCGTCCCACCACGGACCCGACCACTCCGCCCGCGACGCAGTCGCCGGAGCCGTCCCGGGAGCCCACGCCGAGCCCGAGCTCACTCCAGCCGACCCCCACGACGGCGCCGAGCTCGGAGCCTTCGCGTAGCCCGAGCGAAAGCGGGTCAGGGGCAAGCCCGTCCAGCACGGGCACCCCTTCGGCCGATCCCCGCCTCTCGTCCCTGCCGAACACGGGCACCGAGAGCGGCAGCACGCAGGCCACAGCGGAGGCCGCCGAGCCGTCCCCGTAGGATGGACGGGTGAATCCCTCCACGCGTCCCCTCCTCTCAGCTGCCGACATCCGCGCCCTCGCCGCGGAACTCGACGTGCGCCCCACGAAGACGCTGGGGCAGAACTTCGTCATCGATCCGAACACCATTCGCCGCATCGTTGACAAGGCCGAGCTCTCGCCGGAAGAGACCGTCGTCGAGGTCGGCCCCGGGCTGGGCTCCCTGACGCTTGGCCTGCTGGACGCGGCCACGCGCGTCGTCGCCGTGGAGATTGACCCGGTGCTGGCCTCCCGCCTGGCCCGCACGGCCGAGGAGCGCAGGCCGGAGCGTGCCGCGGACCTGTCCGTCGTGCTCTCGGACGCGATGGCCGTGACGGAGCTGCCGTGGGAGCCGAGCGCTCTCGTCGCCAACCTGCCGTACAACGTGGCCGTCCCCGTCCTCCTGACCATGCTTGAGCGCTTTCCCGGGATCAGGCACGGCCTCGTCATGGTCCAGGACGAGGTCGCGGACCGCCTCGCCGCCCGCCCCGGAGGGCGCATCTACGGGGTACCGAGCGTCAAGGCCGCGTGGTACGCGGAGGTGACCAAAGCCGGCGTGATCGGGACCAACGTGTTCTGGCCCGCGCCGAAGATCCACTCGGGCCTCGTGCGCTTCGTGCGCCGCGAGCCCCCCGCCACGTCGGCGAGCCGGGAAGAGGTCTTCGCTGTCATCGACGCCGCCTTCGCCCAGCGCCGCAAGACCCTGCGGGCTGCGCTCGCGGGCTGGGCCGGGTCCGGTGTGCTCGCAGAGCAGGCTCTCCGGGCAGCGGGTGTGGACCCGTCCCGCCGCGGCGAGACGCTGACCATAGAGGAGTTCGCGGCCATCGCGGAGAACCGTCTCACGGACGGGCCGGGCGGCCGGGGTGCGCCCGCGACCGCGACGGCGCCTGTGACGGCCACCGCCACCGCGACGGCGCCTGTGTCGGCCATCGCGCCTGTGACGGCGACCGCGCCGGGGAAGATCAACGTGGGGCTGCGCGTTGGCCCGGCCAGGGAGGACGGCTACCACTCGCTCGCCTCCCTCTTCCTTGCCGTCTCCCTGGAGGAGACCGTGACCCTCTCTGGGCGGCCGACGACGCACCCGCGGCTCCTCCTCGACGCGGCTTCCGATGCGCGCCTCGGCCTCGCGGGCGTCCCCCTCGACGGCCGCAATCTCGCGGCCCGGGCCGTGAACGCCGTCGCCGATGCCGCTGGGGAGCCCGTAGCCCCCGGCTCGGATGAGGCCACTCTCACTCTCCGCAAGCTCGTCCCCATCGCAGGGGGCATGGGCGGCGGGAGCGCTGACGCCGCTGCCGCCCTCGTGGCGGCCAACGCCTGGTTCGGGAGCCCCGTCCCGGAGGAGCGCCTCGCGGAGATGGCCGCCACCCTCGGAGCGGACGTGCCATTCGCCCTTGCGGGCGGCGCGGCGGCGGGCCTCGGCGTGGGGGACCGCCTCAGCCCCGTCGAGGCGGGAGCCCCCCTCCACTGGGTCCTTGTCCCCTCCGAGCGTGGGCTCTCCACCCCTGAGGTCTTTGCCCGTCTCGACGAGCTTCGGGCCGCCCGCGGCGAGACGGCCCCCGAGCCCCAGGCGGTGGACGAGGACCTCATCGATGCCCTCCGCCGCGCGGATCCCCGCGCGCTGGCCCCCCTCTTGCACAATGACCTCCAGGAGGCTGCCCTCGACCTCGCTCCCGAGCTCGCGGACGCCCTCGCGGCGGGCCGTGAGGAGGGTGCGCTCGCGGGCATCGTCTCCGGCTCCGGCCCCACGCTGGCCTTCTTGGCCGACGACGCCGAGGCCGCCGCGCTCCTCGCCCGCCGGCTCGCGGACCGGGGCTACGGGCGGGCCACCGCCGTGCACGGCCCCGTCCCCGGGGCGCGTCTGCGGGCTGAGTCTGCGTGAACCACGCGCAGCCCGTCGTCGTCCTTTGTCTCTCATACCCTGACCCCCGAAAGGATTGACTGTGGCTCACCTTCTCGGCGCTGAACATGTCTCCGTTTCCTTCGCCACCCGTACTGTGCTCGACGACGTCACGCTGGGCCTGGACGAGGGGGACCGGGTGGGCATGGTCGGGCGCAACGGCGACGGCAAGTCGACCCTGATGCGCCTCCTCGCCCAGCGTCAGACCCCGGACTCGGGGCGTGTGACGCACCGCGGCGGGCTGCGCGTTGGGTACTTGGACCAGCAGGACGTCCTCGACCCGGACTGGACCGTCCGCTACGCGCTCGTCGGGGACGCGGAGGACCACGAGTGGGCCTCGGACGCCCGCATCCGCGACATCATGAACGGCCTCGTCGCGGAGCTCGACTTGGGGTCCCGCGTGGGGACCCTGTCCGGAGGTCAGCGGCGCCGCGTGGCCCTGGCCCGCCTCCTGGCCGGGGACCACGATGTCATCATGCTTGACGAGCCCACGAACCATCTCGACATCGAGGGCGTCGCCTGGCTCGCACAGCACATCAAGAAGCGCTGGCGGGCCAACGACGGCGCGCTGCTCGTCGTCACTCACGACCGCTGGTTCCTCGACGAGGTGTGCACCCTGACGTGGGAGGTGCACGACGGGGTCGTCGACCACTTCGACGGCGGGTACGCGGCCTACGTCCTCGCCCGGGCGGAGCGGGACCGCATGGCGTCGGTCGTGGAGAACAAGCGCCAGCAGCTCATGAAGAAGGAGCTGGCCTGGCTGCGCCGCGGTGCCCCGGCCCGGACGTCCAAGCCGAAGTTCCGCATCGAGGCCGCGAACGAGATCATCTCCGACGTTCCGGACCCCCGCGACTCCGTGTCCTTGCGCTCCATGGCCACGGCCCGCCTCGGCAAGGACGTCTTCGACGCCGAGGACATCAGCCTCACGCTGTCCGGGAAGACCATTTTCGACAACGTGACCCTGCGCCTCGCGCCGGGCGAGCGGATCGGCGTCGTCGGCGTCAACGGCGCCGGCAAGTCCAGCCTTCTGCGGCTCTTCTCGGGGGAGATCGAGCCGGACTCCGGGCGGATCAGGCGCGGCAAGACGGTGGTCCCGGCAGTCCTCACCCAGGAGGTGCGGGAGCTCGACGAGCTCAAGCACCTGCGGGTCATTGAGGTCATCCAGCGGGAGCGGCAGGTCTTCGAGATCGGCGGCAAGGAGGTGTCCGCGGGGCAGCTCGTGGAGCAGCTCGGCTTCACGCGGGAGAAGCAGTGGACACGCGTCTCCGAGCTCTCGGGCGGAGAGCGGCGCCGCCTTCAGCTGCTGCGTCTCCTCGTGGGCGAGCCCAACGTCCTCATGCTGGACGAGCCCACGAACGACCTCGACACCGACACCCTCGCGGCCGTCGAGGACGTCCTGGACTCCTGGCCTGGCACCCTCGTGGTCGTCTCCCACGACCGCTACCTTCTGGAGCGCGTCACGGACCACCAGGTGGCCCTCCTGGGAGACGGGAAGATCCGCGGCCTGCCGGGCGGCGTTGACCAGTACCTTCAGCTTCGCAATGAGATGGAAGGCGTCCGGGCGGGCAGCGGCTCCCTCCGGGTCATGGAGGGCGACGACGGGGCCGCGGGGCTGAACGCCGCCGGCTCGGGGGCGCCGGCCAGCGCTGACGCCCCGAAGGGAGGGCCCAGCGAGGCCGAGCGGAGGCAGGCCCGGAAGGACGCCGCCAAGCTCGAGCGGCAGATCGCGAAGACCGAGGCCGCCGAGGCGAAGCTCCACGCGGAGCTCGCCGAGCTGGCCACGGGGTCCGACTATGAAGCGATTAATCGTGTCAACGCAGAGCTGCGGGCCACGGAGGCCAGCCGCGAGGAGCTGGAGCTCCAGTGGCTGGAGGCGCTCGAGACGGCAGGGGACTAGGCATAAGCGGCGGCCTGATCGTCTGAGCGGCCCCTCCGAAGCGCGCTCCACTGGGCCCAGACGGCCTTGAGGTCCTTGGCCTCCTCCGCGAGGATGGATGTGTCTCGTTCGCCCAAGTGCGAGACCGTGCCCTGGATGAGGAGCAGTTGCGTGCCGAAGAGGACCGGGCCCGTCCGCTCCTGGGCCTCCTCGAAGAACGTGGTGTCGATGACGCCAGTCCCGTCGTCGACACTGATGAAGACCGTCCGCCGCCCAGAGCGCATGGGAGGGGTCTGCGTGGCCACCCGCATCCCCGCCACGAGCACGGGGGACTTGTGGCGGAGTGAGGCGAGCTCGCTGGCCCGCGTCACCCCCAGCTCGTCGAGGAGGGGGCGGTAGGACTCGATGAGATGCTCCGAGACCTCCGTGGAGAGCAGGTCCAGCTCCAGTGCGGTCCGCTCCTCCTGGCTCGGGTCCGGGATGGAGGCGTCCATGAGGTCCCGCTCGCTGAGGAGGGCGAGCTGATCCCGGGGTGCCTGCGGCCTTGAGACCCGGGAGCGGGCCGTGAGCTGACGGACGTAGGCGATGGCACTCCCGCGCCGGGCCCCTTGCGCGTCCCCGGAGGTGAGGGAATCGAAGGCGCCGAGCTGGGCGAGCTGGAGCATGAGGGGGCGCGACGGCTGGGCGCGGTGGTAGACGTCCGTGATGGAGGAATAGGGCTGCCCGGCCACGAGGCGCTGGACCTCCCCGGCCTGGATGCCCTTGATGTCCTTCAGGGACAGCCGAATCCCCTTGGAGCCCTCCGCGTCCCCGAGGCTCTCTGCCCGGTAGCGGTCTAGCGAGCGGTTCACGTCCAGCGGCAGGATCGGGATGCCCATCCGCCGGGCCTCGGCCATGAGGAGCCTGCGGGGATACATCCCCGGGTCGTGCTCGAGGACCCCCGTCAGGAACTCCACGGGATAGTGGGCCTTGAGCCACGCGGACTGGTAGGTGGGCAGGGCAAACGCGGCCCCGTGCGCCTTGCAGAAGCCGAACGAGCCGAAGGAGCGCAGCGTCTCCCAGATGGACTCGACGTCCCGGTCCGTGTACACGCGGCGCCCGTCCGCGTCCACCTTGGCGCCCGCACGGGCCCGGAAGTCCGCCTCGATCCGCTCCCCCTCCCGGCTCAGGGAGCGGCGGAGCTCGTCCGCCTCCGTGAGGCTGATGTCCATGGTCTCCGCGAAGATCCGCAGGACCTGCTCGTGGTAGATCACCACCCCGTAGGACTCCGAGAGGAACGGGCGGAAGCGCTCGTGGAGCACGTTGGGGATGCGGGAGCTGTGCTTGGCCCGGATGAAGGGCGCCACCATGTTGCTCTTCATGGGACCGGGACGGAACAGGCTAATGTCGGCGATGAGGTCCTCGTACTGGTCCGGCTGGAGGCGCCCGAGCAGGGACCGCTGGCCCGGGGACTCGATCTGGAAGCAGCCGAGGGTGTGAGTGCTGCGGATGAGCTGGAACGTGGGCTCGTCGTCGTGCGGAATGGAGTCCAAGTCCACCGTTCCGTCAGCGGAGACGTACGGGGCGTCCGCCGGCAGCCCGCCCGCCACCGCGGCCTCCGGGCCGTTGACGCGCGCGATCTCCCCGACCGCGTACGCGAGGGCAGACTGCATGCGCACGCCCAGGATGTCGATCTTGATGAGGCCCATGTCGTCGATGTCGTCCTTGTCCAGTTGAGCCATGGGCAGGCCGATCCCCGAGGGCTGGGTGGGCGTCACGGAGAGAAGGGTGCTGTCCCCGAGAATGACGCCGCAGGGGTGCATGGAGATGTGGCGGGGGAGCCGGTCAAGCCGTTCGCTCAAGTCCACGAGGAGGTCGAGGCGCGGCTCGGAGGCGATCTGGGCGGCCACGTCCCGCAGCTCCGGCTTGGTGGACAGCGCCGCGCGGAGGTCCCGGGCGTTGTAGCGCCACAGGCTCTCGGCGATCTGGGTGATCTGCTCCTCCCCGAGGCTCAGCGCCTGGCCGGCGTCCCGCACGGCGCCCCGCGCCCGGTAGGCGTTCTGCATGGACAGCAGGGTGGTCCGGTGATGCCCGAACCGCTCGAAGACAGCCCGGTAGACCTCGTGCCTGCGGGCGGACTCGATGTCGATGTCGATGTCCGGCAGGGTGCTTCGCGCCGTGCCGAGGAAGCGCTCGAACAGCAGGTCATGCTCCAGCGGGTCCACGCTCCCGATCCGCAGGAGGTAGTTGACGAGGCTGCCCGCTCCCGACCCCCGGGCCTGGGCCCTGACGCCCATGCCCCGGATGAGGGCGACGACCTCGGCGACGGTGAGGAAGTAGGTCTCGAAGCCGAACCCGCCGATGGTGGACAGCTCCATCTCGAGGCGCTCCCGGATGCGCGTGAGCTCTGCGCCGCCCGCCGCCGGGTACCGCTCGAGGACGGCCGCCTCGCATCGCTGACGCAGGACCTGCGCGGGGTCCTGCCCGGCCAGGCCGAGAACCTCGAGCTCGGGGACCTTGGGCTGACGCCACCGGAGGTCTGCGTCCGGGTCCAGCCGGCAGCGCTCCGCCGTCTCCTCGGTCCGGGAGAGGAGGTCCACGGCGAACTGCCGGCCCAGGCCCGCGTACTCGGCGATCTGGAAGGCCATCCGCCGCATCATGCCAGCAGGCTTGAGCCACGCCTGGCCGTTGGGCTGGGGCGGGTAGGCGCCCAGGGGGAGCAGCTGCGCGGCCGAGTCCAGGACGTCCCCCGTCAGGGCGTCGTCAGGGGTCAGGTAGCGCACGGCGTTGGTCAGGACGGCGGGAATCCCAGCCGAGTGGGCGAGGCGCGCCATGGCGGCCGCGTGCTGGAGGCTTCCGGACTGGCCGGGCTTGGCGTAGTGGCAGACGACCTCCAGTGCCACCCCGCCGGGCATCCGCGCCTCCCACGCGGACAGGAGCCGCCGGGCGCGCTCTGGGTCCCCGGCCAGGACGGCGGACCCGACCTCTGACCGGGGGCCGAGCAGCACGGTGCTCGTGGGGCCGTTCTCCCCCAGGAGGAAGAGGGGTGCCTGCTCGGGGGTGATCCATGCGTCCCGGTGCGCCGTCCCGTGGGCGGAGCGCAGGCCGCGGCGCCGGGGGGAGTGCGCGGCGGAGATCAGGCGCACGAGCCCGGCCCAGCCCGCTCCCGCGTTCTGGCCGTGGGCCAGAACCGACACCTCGGACAGCTCGCCCTCCGCGCGCACCTGGAGGTTGACGCCGACGACGGGGGCCAGCCCCGCAGCGAGGCATGCCCGGATGTGCCGGACAGCGCCGTAGATGCCGTCCCGGTCCGTGATGGCCGCGGCCTCGGCGCCCGCGGCGTGGGCCGCCTCCACCAGGGCCTCAGGGTGGCTCGTCCCGTGGTGCGCGGAGTAGGCGCTCGCGACGTTGAGGTGCGTGAATCTCTCCATCCCGTGCCCCTAGTCGAAGATCCCGGTGACGGGCCAGACGGGGCCCTGTGTGACGGCGAGGTCGAAGATGAGCAGCTCCCCGTCCTCGAGCGCGCGCGCCTGGACCTGCCACATGGGCCGGTTGACCATCTCCGCGCCCTCTCCCATGGGGGCCCTGGCGGCGGTCTCCCACCACGCATCCCGGGCCATCCAGGGGATGGGCTTGGAGACGACGACGAAGCGGCGGCCGTTCCAGACGAGACGCGAGGGCGCGCCGGCAGCCGAGGTCCAGACCCTCGCTGTCCCCGGGTTCAGCGCCGTCTGCGCAGTCATGAACGCCCCCACTCATTCGAACATACTTTCGATACTGAGTGTAGATCGAGGGGTGGCCGGTGCCAAGCCTGGGCGGCGGGGCCGCATAGAATTGGTGCGATGACGACCTATCGATCAGCGGAAGAAGGAAGATGAAGGATCTGCGCGGGTTTACGGGCGTTGGCTATGACAAGGGGCGGAGCAAGCTGGTTCAAGCCGCATGGCTGGCCACGCAGGGGGCTGTTCTCCAGCATTGGTGGTGCCCTCCCAAGGTGCGAATGTCTGTCCTGCGCATGTTCGGCGCCAAGATCGGGCGGGATTGCCTCGTTCGGCACCGGGTTCGAATTCACTGGCCGTGGAAGCTTGAGCTTGAGGACTCGGTCTGGATTGGGGAAGGGGCATGGATCCTCAATCTTGAGCCTGTTCGCATCGGCAACAACACCTGCGTCTCCCAGGAGGTTTTCCTCTGCACGGGCAGCCACCTCTTTGACCATGACAACTTTGAGTTCGACAATGCTCCGATCACCATCGGGGCCCGCTCTTGGCTTGCCGCTCGGTCAACAATTCTGCGGGGGGTAACGGTGGGCGACGACGTCCTCGTCGGGGCTCAGGCGCTCGTCGTCAAGGACGTCCCTTCTGGCGCAAAGGTCCTGGCACCCAAGGCTGACGTCCGTGAGCCGAAGAGCACCCAAGCATGAAAATCCTGCATGTCGTCACTCTCGTGACACCCGATGGGGAGCTTGGGGGGCCTCTCCGTGTGGCTCTGATCCAGCTCCGGGAGCTTATGCGGCGCGGACACGAGGTCCTTCTTGTTGCCGGGGCGCGGGGATTTGAGGGGGAGTTGCCGCGCGAGTTCCACGGCGTTCCCGTCAAGCTCTTCCCGGCCGTGCAGGTCCTTCCTGGGGCAGGATTCGCGGGCGTGTCTGCTCCCACGATGGCGCCGTGGCTCCTGGCCAACCTGTCCCGCTTCGATGCAGTGCACCTTCACTTCGCCCGGGACCTCGTGCTCGTCCCGGCCGCCGCAGCGGTCTTGGCGGCTCGGCGTAAGTACGTGGCGCAGACCCACGGGATGGTGGTTCCCAACTCCAAGAAGAGCGCGAAGATCCTCGATTCCGTGGTTGTCCGACGCGCCCTTTCGCGCGCCGATGTTGTCTACGCCCTCGTGGAAACGGAGCGGGCTGAGCTTCTCAAGGTTGAGCCCAAGGCTCAGGTTGAAGTCTTGCCGAACGGTTTGGACTTTGATGAGCCCCGTCCCCAAGCGAATCCCGCAGAGAAGACAGATGTCCTGTATCTCGCGCGCCTCGCCCCCCGGAAGAGGCCGATGGACTTCGTTCAGGCGGCGAAGCTCCTCGCTGCCGATTTCCCCGAGTGGACGTTCTCCCTTGTGGGCCCAGATGAGGGAGAAGTCGAGGCAATCAACCGCGTGCTTGCTGCGGATCCTGCTCTAGCGCGACGCGTCCGCTGGGAGGGGCCGCTGGCGCCGGACCAGACGGCAGGCCGGATGGCGCAGGCGGGTGTGTATGTCCTCCCGGCCGAACGAGAGCCGTTCGGGATGACCATCATCGAAGCCCAGGCTGTGGGACTGCCTGTTGTCATGCGCAGCGATTGTGGCATCGCCCCGGGTATCGTCAACGCGGACGCAGGGGTGGCTTACGATGGCGGGGCAGAAGAGCTGGCTGCAGCACTCCGCCCCCTTCTCTCATCCCCCGAAGCGCGAACCAGCCTGGGTGAGCGCGCGCAGCAGTATGTCCGCTCCGCGTTCGGCGTCTCGTCCGTGGTGGACCGGCTGGAGCGTCGCTACCGCTCGTGACGAGGGGTCAGCGTCCGACGCCGCGGTAGACCCAGCCAGCTTCCCGGAAGGTGGCTGGGTCGAAGGCGTTTCGACCGTCGAAGAGCGCCTGGGACCGCACGTGAGTCGACAGGGCTTCAGGTGAGAGCTCTGTGAACTGGGTCCACTCTGTGAGGACGGCAACAACGTCTGCCCCCGCTACCGCGCTCTGCCAATCCGCGACATAGCGCAGCTCGGGGAAGCGCCTCGAGGCGTTCTCCATGGCCTCTGGGTCGTATACCCGCACGCTTGCTCCCTGGAGCTGGAGCTGCTGCGCGATGCTCAGGGCGGGGGAGTCTCTGACGTCGTCAGATTCAGGCTTGAAAGAGGCCCCGAGGACACCAATCCGTTTGCCCAAGAGCGAGCCGCCGCACATGGCCGCTATGGCCTCGACAGCCCGGTTGCGTCGGCGGAGATTGATCAGGTCAATCTCGCGTAAGAAGGTCAGCGCCTCGTCTGCCCCGATTTCACCCGCACGAGCTGAGAAGGCGCGAATGTCCTTCGGAAGACACCCCCCGCCAAAGCCGATTCCAGCGTTGAGGAAGCGGCGCCCAATCCGCTCGTCGCGACCGATCGCATCTGCAAGGAGGGTGACATCTGCGCCAGAGGCCTCGCAGAGCTCAGCCATGGCGTTGATGAAGCTGATCTTCGTGGCCAGGAAGGAATTTGCGGCAGTTTTGACCAGCTCGGCGGTGGGCAGGTTGACGATGAGTCTCGGGGTGCCTTCGCTGAGGAGACGAGCGTAGACAGCGTCGAGGCGCTCGACAGCCTCATCGTCCCCGTTAGCGACCCCGTATACGAGGCGGTCAGGCCCGAGCGTGTCAGAGACTGCGTGCCCCTCCCGCAGGAACTCGGGGTTCCACATGACGGTGAGGTCGGGACGGGTCAGCGCGATCTCGCGCCTCAGCCGTTCAGCAGTGCCGACGGGAACGGTGGATTTCCCGACCAACAAGGCGCCCTCTTTGGCTACAGCGGCTGCCGAGCGGAAGGCAGCATCAAGGTAGTCCAGGTTCGCCGCGTAGTCCCCTTCTCGCTGGGGAGTGCCCACGCAGATGAAGATCACATCGGCTTCAGAGGCGTGGGTAGAGGAGTGAGCAAAGGAGAGTGAGCTCGCGCTTTGGCCTTCGACGAGGAGCTCGTTGAGCTGTGGCTCGAAGAACGGTGCTTCCCCAGCTTGAAGCCGCGCGATCTTGTTGGCGTCAACGTCGATGCCGATCACATCGTGGCCCAGGCTGGCCATGCATGCGGCGTGAACGGCCCCGAGATAGCCGCAGCCGATAACCGCGATCTTCACTGAATCTTCTGCCATGTCTGGGTCATCCTCTCGCTTGGTCAACCTCGAAGGGCGACTGGTCACTCCATCCAACCACGGACAACCGCCTCTGCGATGAGCCAATCTGGCTGGAGGGTAATGGCATAATGAACATCTGTGTCGAGAGAGCATCCCGGCTGGTCCGCCCTGGTGTAACGGCAGCACGCCGGCCTTTGGAGCCGTGCAGTTTAGGTTCGAATCCTAAGGGCGGAACAACGGGGCCTGAACGGTTCCCCCGAGCCGCACAGGCCCAGACCCCAACGTTCAAGGAGCCCAGAGTCAATGAGCGCATCCACCCGCCCGAGCGTGATCGTCCTGGCAGCCGGGGCCGGCACCCGGATGAAGTCCGAGAAGCCCAAGGTCCTCCACGCCATCGGCGGGCGCTCCATGCTCGCCCATGCCATCCGCGCGGCCCGCGGGGTTGACCCCGAGCAGGTCGCCGTCGTCGTCCGCCACCAGCGCGACCGCGTCGTGGAGCACGCCCTGGCGACTGACGCCGACATTCTCATCGCCGACCAGGACGAGATCCCGGGCACCGGACGCGCCGTGCAGGCCGGGCTCGAGGCCCTTGAGGCCGCAGGCGTGACGGAGGGGACCGTCCTGGTCACGAGCGGGGACACGCCGCTCATGACGGGGGAGGCCCTGCGCCGCCTCGCCGAGGACCACACCTCGTCCGGGAACAAGGTGACGGTCCTGACGGCCGTCGTCGAGGACGCCTCCGGGTACGGCCGTGTCGTGCGCGGCGAGGGGGGTGAGGTCCTCGCGATCGTCGAGCACAAGGACGCCACCGAGCAGCAGCGGGCCATCCGCGAGTTCAATGGGGGCGTCTACGCCTTCGACATCGCCGCCCTTCGCGACGCGCTCGCCAAGGTCACCACGGACAACGCCCAGGGCGAGATGTATCTCACGGATGTCCTCGGTCTCACTCGGGAGGCCGGCGGCCGCGTCGCGGCCTCGGTGGTCGAGGACGAGCGCCAGGTTGAGGGCGCCAACGATCGCGTCCAGCTCGCCTCGCTTGGCAAGGAGATGAACCGGCGCACCGTCGAGGCGGCCATGCGAGGCGGCGCCACGGTCGTGGACCCCGCCACGACATGGATCGACGACACGGTCACCATCGGCCAGGACGTCACCATCCTGCCCAACACCCAGCTCCAGGGGACGACGACGATCGCCGACGGCGCTACGGTGGGCCCCGACACCACCCTGACCAACGTCGAGGTGGGGGAGGGCGCGCAGGTCATCCGCACGCACGGCTCGGACGCCGTGCTCGGGGCGGGGGCAAGCGTCGGCCCGTTCGCCTACCTCCGCCCCGGAACCCGTCTGGGCGCGCGAGGCAAGATCGGCACGTTCGTCGAGACGAAGAACGCCGAGATCGGTGAGGGCTCCAAGGTTCCGCACCTCTCCTACGTGGGGGATGCGACGATCGGCCGAGAGTCCAACATCGGCGCGGCCAGCGTCTTCGTCAACTACGACGGCGTCAACAAGCACCGCACGACCATCGGCGACCACGTCCGCATGGGCTCCGACAACATGTACGTGGCCCCCGTGACGGTCGGAGACGGCGCGTACTCGGGCGCAGGCACGGTGATCCGCAAAGATGTGCCGGCCGGGGCGCTCGCCCTGACGGTGGCCTCGCAGCGGAACCTCGAGGGGTGGGTCAGGGACAACCGTCCCGGGACCGCGGCGGCTGAGGCGGCGGCTCAGGCCGACGGCGCTGCGGACGCCCAGTCCGAGGCCCAGAACTGACTGGTACGGACTAGACTGGCCAGACGGTCTCACGTCACCGATCACGAGAAGGATCTGACTTCATGAGCGGAATTACCGCCTACGGCGAAAAGAAACTCGTCCTCGCCTCCGGGCGCGCCCACCCGGAGCTCGCGGCGCAGGTTGCCGAAGAGCTCGGCACTGAACTGCTGCCCGTCGACGCCTACGACTTCGCCAATGGCGAGATCTACGTCCGCTCCGCAGAGAGCGTGCGCGGAACGGACGCTTTCATCATCCAGTCCCACCCGGCGCCCCTGAACAACTGGCTCATGGAGCAGCTCATCATGATCGACTCGATGAAGCGTGCCTCCGCCAAGCGCATCACGGTGGTGTCCCCGTTCTACCCGTATGCGCGCCAGGACAAGAAGGGCCGCGGCCGTGAGCCGATCTCCGCCCGTCTCGTCTCGGACCTCTACAAGACGGCCGGCGCGGACCGCATCATGTCCGTGGACCTCCACACGGCGCAGATCCAGGGCTTCTTTGACGGCCCCGTGGACCACCTCATGGCCATTCCCCTCCTCGCGGACTACATCCGCTCACGGGTGGATGTGGACAACGTCACGGTTGTCTCTCCTGATACGGGCCGCGTCCGCGTGGCTGAGCAGTGGGCCGAGATGCTGGGCGGGGCGCCGCTCGCGTTCGTTCACAAGTCCCGTGACCTGACCGTTCCCAACCAGGCCGTCTCCAAGACGGTCGTGGGACAGATCGAGGGGCGCACGTGCGTGCTCATCGACGACATGATCGACACCGGCGGAACCATCGCCGGCGCCGTCCAGGTCCTCAAGAACGCCGGGGCCAAGGACGTCATCATCGCGGCCACGCACGCCGTGTTCTCCCCGCCGGCCGCTCAGCGCCTCGCGGAGAGCGGCGCGCGCGAGGTCGTCGTGACGAACACCCTGCCGATCCCCACGGAGAAGCGTTTCGAGAACCTCACGGTCCTCTCGATCGCCCCGCTCATCGCGCGGGCCATTCGCGAGGTCTTCGAAGACGGCTCCGTGACGAGCCTCTTCGACGGCAAGGCCTAGGGCGTGGGATAGGGGCAGCAGGCTGCCCCTATCCCACTCTCACACCGCGTGGGCCCAGACGCCCCTCTTTTCCCATTGCTGGAGCGAGGGAGGGAGATCACCCCCACGCCTCTCCAAGAGTCCCTCTGCAGTGTCGCGACTGAGGCTCTAGCCCACCCTGACAACCAGGCCTCGTTCTTCAAGCGTTTCCAGGAACGAGGAGATACTTTCCGCGACAACTTCGTCCTCAATGCCGTAGGCCTGCGCGACATCGCTCACAATCTCCGACTCGGGGCGCGGGTCTGACGTCAGGGCGCACCATATGGCCTCGCCCGAGTCGGTGAGGCAGACGGGAGTCTCTTCCGACGGGGAGAGGACGTACGTCGCAGGCAGAGGGTGCGTCTGCGATGACGCGGCCACTCCGGCGGCTGTCTTCCATCGATATTCCATAGGCATGAGTCTAGATGGGCGCGGCCCGAGACCCGGATCTCAGCTCCGCCTCTGTATTCTACCGGCCTGAACGGCTACAATATTCATGAAGCTTGTACTAGCAAACTGGTCCACGTCTCGTCTCCGGACCCCCTGATCCGGAAGGCAGGCGGGGCGCGGCCCAGGAGGTAGTGCTGAGAGCACTTCTATAGTCCACCCCCGAGGAACCTCAATATGCCCCGCACCCCTGTTTCCGAGACCGCTTCGGCTCGGCAACTGTGCTTGACCGCCCCCTTTGAACCTGTTGCCGTCAGTGGCGGGGAGAAGCCGACCCATCTGTGGCTGGGGCCATTGGAGCCTGATGGGCCTGTGACTGTTCGGATGACCTCACTGGGTATGAGGTCGACGCGGACACGCCGGGTACGTCGACGGGGCCTAGACTTTCGCCGACACGTGACCCGCAGCCCCAAGTCCTTGGGGGTTGTTGCCCCGTGCGCATCGTAGTGAACGTCAAATCGAATCAAGAACGTGAGTCGTTGTGAAAATTCTCCTAGTAGTTCATCGCTTCAACCCCGACTTCGGTGGCGTTGAAGTTACTGCAGAACTCATCGCCCGGGGATTGGTGGAGCGCCACGGTCACGAGGTCACGATCGTCACCCACACGCGCGAGACCAATCGGGATGAGACGTTTCCTTTTAAAATCTTGCGTGAACCGAGTCGGCGCAAACTGATCGAAGCTCACAAATGGGCTGACGTAGTCATGCACAATAATCCCTGTCTTCGATTCGCGTGGCCTCTTGCCATGGTCCGTCGGCCATGGCTGATAGCGCTGCGCTCTTGGATCACGTTGCCCGGAGAGGCGTTGACTCCGATCCAGAGCATGAAGTATGAGCTCAAGTACGGGGTTGTGGAGAGGGCGGACAAGCTGGTCTCTAACTCCCGTGCCTTGGCGGGCCATGTTCGCCCCCCGGTCGAGGTTATTCATAACTCATATCGGGATAAGATTTTCTATGACAAGGGTGAAACGAGGGAGCGTCAGGGAATCGCCTATCTCGGTCGCCTGTCGGCCGACAAGGGCATCGACTTACTGATTGAGGCTGTTGCAAGGTTGAAGGCGGCCGGACACAAACCGAAGCTGACCCTCATCGGAGGGGGAGACCAGCTAGATGTCATTGAGTCTCAGATTGCCCGTTTGGGACTGAGCCAGGACGTCTATCTTGCTGGGCAGCGTAAGGGTCTTGAAATCAACGACCTGCTGAACCGCAATACTATTGCCGTCGTTCCTTCCCGTATCCCAGAGCCTTTTGGCACAGTCACCATCGAAAATGCAGCAGCTGGGTGCGCCACTCTTGTCGCCAACCACGGCGGGCTTCCTGAGGCGATTGGTTCAGCAGGACTTCTCTTCACGCCCAACGACGTTGATGACTTGACAGCGCAGCTCGAACGCTTGTTCACAGACGATGACCTAGTGGCCCACCTGCGTGAAGCATCCAAGGAGCACGTCGTTCATTACAGGCAACATGTAATGATCGATAAGTTCGAGTCTGCACTCCGTCAGACTGTCGATATCTTTGAATCTAAAAAACGCAAGTCTGTGGATGCCGATGAGTCCCCAGAGAAGGTTGACGCTTAATGAAGACAGCCCTCCTCCTGGCCGCACGAAACCCTAATGCCCCCCGAACGGGGCGGATAGCAGTGCTCGAGACCGCGGTTCGTAGCCTCCGCGCCAACGGACTCAACGTTATTGTCGCCGCGATTACTCATGACGACTTGCCCGAGACATGGGCGGGTGCAGAGCTGAGGCGAATCAACCCGCCGAGTCTCATCACTCGGGCTATAGCTGTAACCATGGCGCTGCCCAGCCGACGCACCCTGAATGAGGCCCTGTTTTCTGGCCGGAGCGTGACACGGGCCGTCATGGAGCTGGCCGATGAGGTCTCCGCCGATGTTGTCATCGGCGACGGATTGCGGGTGTGGAGTCCGTTGCTAGCAACCGGCCGCCCCGTGATCATGCATCTGGATGACCTGCTGTCCGACCGATACTCCTCTCCCGAATTCTCTGCCGGAAACGACAGTATTCTTGGATATTTCGGGAGCCAAATCCCTGCAGCGTTGCGCCCTCTCGCTGAACGAGTAGCCAAGTTGACGCTCGGGATGGAAGCCCATCGAGCACGGAGACAAGAGATCCTCATCGCTCGTACGGCGAATGTCACCGCGATGACGAGTGAGGCCGAGGCGCAGGTGTTGGCTGAGCGCTCAGGCACCGGCGTCGTTGCCTTGCCCATGGCTGTCGATGCCCGAGGGGCGTCGGTGCCGTCGAAGGCGCCCGCCAATAGTGCGGTTTTTTTTGGGCGTTCTTCACTTTGGCCCAAACCTAGCGGCTCTGCGTTTCTTGCGCGATGAAGTCCTGCCCGTAGCTCGACAGCGCGGGTTCGATTTCAGAGTAGACGTCATTGGTGCTGGACGAGAGAAGTACGCTCAAGAATTTGAGGGCACTGGCATCCATCTTCTTGGATACGTTGAGAGTCTCGAAGAAGCCTTGAGCGGGCATCGCATGTTCTTGTCCCCTGTGACTTATGGCACGGGCGTCAAGACCAAGGTTCTTGATGGGTTGTCAGTAGGTTTGCCCATCGTCGCGACTCGTAAGGGCGTCGAAGGAATCCCGCTTGTGCCAGGTCGGGAATTCCTCCTCGGTGACGCAGCTGCAGATTTTGCCCAAGCCATGATGGCATTGGCAAATGACGCATCCGGCGCTGACCGTCTTGGCGCGGCAGGCCGTGCGCGCCTGCAAAATTTGATGTCCAGTGCCCAGTTGGAGGTCGGCTGGAAGGCAGCTCTAGACAGCGTCTCAACTTCTGATCGGACAGGCGGGTAAAACATATGAGCGTTGAAGATATTAGGCGAATTGGGCTGGGTACTGCGCGATTGGGTGCCTTCTGGCAGGGGCGTTCGCTCAATGACGGTGCGAAAACAGTTGCAACGGCCTTGGACCTTGGCGTGGAGACAATCGATACTGCTGATGTCTATGCGCGTGGTATTGCTGAGAAAATAGTTGGCCGGGTTCTCCGAGGTCGACGAAATGTGTGCGTGATGACGAAGGTCGGCCTCCTGAAGACGCCTCAGGCGATAGTCAAGAGTGCCACTCTTAGAGGATCTATTCCTGCGTTGACTGGACTGCGAGCCGCACAGGCAGCGGACAGAGACTATTCGTCTGAATACATCAAATGGGCGGCAGAAAATTCGCTTCGTCGACTCTCAGTGGATTCCGTTGACACTCTGCTTCTCCACGATATCGACGCAGGGTCTCTGAAAGTCGGTGGTTTCCGTGAGGCCATGGAGAACATGCAGACGCGTGGCCTTATCCGCCGTTGGGGCGCCCAGGTTGCGAATGTAGAGGCGGCGCGTGCGGCGCTCACTGTCCCCGGTCTCTCTGTGCTGCAAATGCCTGTCAACGTCACAACAGGTCCGCTCCCCAGGGACATCGTGGTGGCTGCTAAGACACAGGGAGTGAATATCGTTGCCCTCGCCGTGCTGGGGGATGGCCGCCTACTCCATGACGCGTCGGCAGTGTTCGGCGACAGATCATCCGCTGTGGCTGCCCTCGTGCGAGATGTTCTGCGGGAGGACGGTGTCGAGACTGCTTTGCTCGGGATGAGTCGCTACACCCACGCGTATGATAATCTAGCGGCCCTCCGGTGCGGGGCTTCTGCTGGCGAAGAGACCAACTTCGAGGAGTTCGTACGGAGATATGGAAAGGAGAAGCCGTGACGACGATCGACGGACGTCAGCCAATCAGGAAGGTATGGGAGGCAGACCTAGTAGTCGTCGGTACAGGACCGTCGGGCATGTCGGTGGTGCGGGAGCTCGCCCCAACCGGCCAGCGAATCGTTATTCTCGATGCCGGCGATTTCACAGTGCCCCAGTCGCTGCAGGACACTCTGCGGGGCGACGCCGCGTCTGAGGCTGTCGAACCGCAATCAAAGATCCGTCAAAAGCGGGTCGGTGGTGCCTCGATGCAGTGGGGTGGACGCACAGCGCCTTTCGAAGCATTCGACTTCGAGGCACGTGAGGCCCTCGGACTTCCAGGGTGGCCAGTCACTCGCCAGGAGCTCGACGACTACTACCGCCGGGCAGCAGTTCGCCTTGATGTTGGTGCCTTCGAGTGGACAGCTCAGGGAGCGATCAAGGGAGAGCGGCGCCATCTTGTCGAACCCGCTGACGAAGCTATCGCCGATGAGGGCATCTGGCGCTATTCGCCACCCACGCGCTTCGCCGACGTCTACAAGAAGGAGATCGAGGAGCGTGAGAACGTCACGCTCATCGTCAACGCCAACGTCGTCCGATTCACAAGCGCCAACGGCGACGACGTCGACGGCGTCGAGGCAATGACGGCCGCAGGCGAGAGGATCACGGTTAAGGCAAAGTCTTACGTGCTCGCCGCAGGTGGCCTTGAGTCCACCCGAATCTTGCTCCACAGCGGCTTGGGCAACGAGCATGGCCAGGTCGGTCGCAACTACATGATCCATCCCATCGCAGAGGTGGGAGTCCTCGAGCTCCGAGATGTGGACGACGCCCGCGCGGCAACCAACTACGTTCGCACGGTCGACGGCGCCTGGGCGCGTCGTCTTATCCAGCTCGCTCCCGAGGTCAAGAGGGAACATAACCTTCTCAACCTGGGCTTGGCCATCTGGTACGAGGACCCGCGGGATCCCAGCCACGGTGACCCTCTGCTCTCTGCCTTCGCCCTCGTGCGGAAGGCCTTGACCTACACGGGTGAGTTCAAGGCCACGGGCATGCATCGGCGTTACGCGGATCTCCAGAGCCCCGTCCGGCACGTCAAGAATGTCGTTCTCGGCGCCCCGTCCTTGGTGAAGTATGCCGGAGTATGGGCACGGGATCGTTGGATTTCGTCACGCACGCTGCCGGCCTTCACCCGTCGGTCGACGCGTGGACGCTACCGTCTTCGTTTCGATGCAGAGCAGCTCCCGACTCCGGACAACCGAGTGGTCCTCTCTGCATCCGAGAAGGACCGGTTCGGGGTGCCGCGTCTTTCGGTTCAGCACCGAGTGACCCGAGAAGACCGGCTGAACTATCTCACCTCCCTTCGACTCCTCGCCGAAGCCTTCGAACGCTCTGGCTGGGCTCGCTACACACCGCCAACGGAGAAGGAGATGCTGGAGATTTCGCTTGTCGACGGAACACACCAGATGGGGCTTCTCCGAATGGGTTCCGAGCCGACGACGTCAGTCGTCGATCGAAACCTTAAGGTTTGGGGCCTGTCCAACCTTTACGTTGCTTCGACGGCAGTCTTCCCCACGGCGTCTCATGCAGGCCCCACGATGACAGCCGTAGCCCTGGCAATTCGTTTGGCAGACCACCTCAGAAGTCAGCAGCTCGATGGCCTATGAGCCCCGACGTGCCCTAGGGGCACCTGCCCCTAGACCGTCACAGCCGCATGGCCTGGGCGTCGACACTGCAGGGCGAGCAGCTACCGATGCTCGCCCTGCCTCGTCGCCACACCGGACAGATATCCAGGGCCTACGTGCCATCGCGGTCCTCCTTGTCATAGGGCAGCACTTCTGGAACATCCCCGTTGGCGGATTCATCGGAGTCGACGTCTTCTTTGTCATTTCAGGCTTCTTGATTTCCGGGATCATTCTTCGTGACCTCGAGCAGCATGGCAGCCTGCGAATCGGACGCTTTTATGCCCGTCGAGTACGTCGCATCTTGCCCGCTGCTACTCTAGTTGCAGTAGTCACGGCGGCCCTATCCTGGCTAGTCTGGTATCGGCCTCAGGCGCTTCAATACTCACTCGACGGGCTCTGGGCCGTTCTGTGGACTGCAAACTGGCATTTTGCTGCTATCGGAACCGACTATCTGCAACACGACTCGAGTCCGTCGCCATTCCAGCATTACTGGTCCTTGTCTGTCGAGGAGCAGTTTTATACCGTATGGCCCCTCGTCCTTGGGGTCATCTGGCTATTCGCCGGGCGCTTCAAAAGCTCATCCAGAGCGTTTATTCTCGGGCTCCTCGTTGTTGGAGTAATTTCATTTGCATGGGGACTTGGCCTCACAGCGTGGCGGGGGCAGTGGGCCTATTTTGACACGATTACGCGAGCTTTTGAGTTTGTCCTCGGCGCCTTGGCGAGTGTCATTGTGCGGAAGCGTTCCTTGCCGCGAGGGGCAGGAGCTCTAGGGCTTGCTGGAATCTTTCTCTCAGCCGTGTTTATTAACCCCCAGTTGAGTTTCCCGGGGCCATGGGCTCTGGTGCCAGCTCTAGCGACGGCTCTCGTGCTCATGACCTCGACCCATTTTCGGGTCATCCAGAAGGGCCTGGGCAATAGAAGCATGTCCTGGCTGGGTGACATCTCCTACTCGCTCTACCTGTGGCATTTCCCCGTGCTCATACTCGGACTTAATGTACTCCCCTCCGAGTGGTGGACGCGTGTTGCGCTGCTTGCCCTTGCTCTTGCACTGGCGGGTCTCACCTATCAGTTTGTCGAGGAGCCAGCGCGTCATTCTCGGTTCTTGAGTTCTTGGGAGAAATCCCGGCCTACGTCCACTGTGAGGCTTCGGCGGCAGTCGGCGCTGGCCTCGATGGCACTGTTCGCCTGTCTGGCGCTACTTGGGGCATACCAGTTCCTGCCCAGCAAGGTAGGCGTGTTGGCAGCCCAAAGTTCGGAGGATGCCCCGCGCTCCGCTCTCGCGCATTTCGAGTCCGCGGCTCAGCTTGAATCCGCTGCATCTGCTCCTGCACCGGCCGATTGGGATGGTCTGATTCCACGCCCTGACGAGCTCGACCAGCGCCAGGTCGCTCCCGCACTCGCTTCGGGATCCAAATGTGCGGCGCGCTTCGGTGACGTAGAGTTGTCGGAATGCCGGTGGGGGCCATCTGCGCCTCAGCGGACTGTGCTTGTTGTGGGGGACTCCGTGGCTCTTGCCTGGACCCCTGCAGTTGTTGCCGCCGCAGATGAGACGACGCGGGTCATCGCCGTTGGCGTTGGATCCTGCACACCCGTGTCCGTCAGCCAGGAGCCAGAATTCAAGGCTGCGGATTTCACTGAAGGATGTGACAGGACGCGCCGTGCTCTTCTGGAAAAAGTGGCTCAGGTGAAACCTGATGTCACGTTCGTGGCTAGCGCGTCTGGTGGCTATGGCCATCAGGTTGGCTCTGACGGACAGCCCCTCGTCACCGAGGCCGCCAAGGCTGCATCATGGAAGAATGGTGCCCGGAAGACCTACGACTCTCTCCTGGATAGTTCTGGGAGAGTCGTAGTCATTGGGTCGCCGGGATTGACGGGGGATCCCAGACGGTGTTTGACGCGCCTGGCGTCTGCAGAGGACTGCACTCGTCCGGTGACGTCAGACCAAAATGACAAAGAGGAATCTGAAGCTGCCGCTGTCGCTGACCTGCGGCGAAAGGGAAAGATGATTGAGCGAATCGACGCCCTGAAAATGACATGTCCTCGGGGCCAATGCCCGCTCGTCATCGGCGAATACATCTCTCACACGGACCCGACTCACATCACCAACGCGTTCGCCGAGTCGACGGCTCCGATCTTCAGGCCTTACCTTAAGGAAGTCGCAGAATGATCTGGGCAATTGCCGCGATATTATTCGGTGCTGTTCTTGCACGCAGGCCGGCGCTAGTCGTTTTCTTGGCTATTGGGGCTTACATTCTTATCCCAGGAGTGGCTCGAGGTGTCCTTACCCCGTTCCTGCACCCGGGCGCCTACCTCGTCGCCGGATACGCGGTTGCGGCAGCCATCATCGATCGCCAGTGGTTCTCCAAGGCTATTCAGAGAAGCCGAGGCATCTTGGCGGTTGCGGCGGTGATTGTCGCCTACGCCTCAATTGACGCGCTGAATGAGGGAACGTCTGGTCTTCCGCGTCTCTTGCAGAGTCTGGCGAGCTTCTTCCTCATGCCATTGACAGTATTTGTTATTGGTCGGCATGTTGTGGCGCAGACGCCAAAGTGGGCTCGAATTTATGCGGCTTGGCTGCTCGTGATTGGCGTCGTTGAGATCGTTCTTGCTTATTTCCAAAATCTTACAGGACTCACCATCGTTTGGGGATTCGTATATAGAAGCATGTGGTTCTGGGGGCAGGGTGATGATGTGAGTCGAGCCTTGGGCACCACGGGCCACGGAATTCAGTTGTCTGTTTTTCTTGCCATGACCATCTGCGTGACGCCGATGATCAGGTCTACCCTGGTGCGTTTTGGCTACATTGGCCTCGCTTGGATCGCTTTGCCCTGGACAAACGGTCGCCTCGGAATGCTTCTCGCTGGACTCGCTACTGCCTATGTGTTCTTCTACAGCCGCCGCACCCCGCTGCGGACTGTTCTCATGAGTTTGATTGTTCTCGTCGGCATCGGGTGGAGCCTGCAGACCGAGGAGGGTCAGAAGGTCATTCGCAAGTTCTCGAGTGACGGTGGTTCCAACCAGAAGCGAATCGACGCTCTTGCGTGGGGCCGGGCGCACTGGCGCGAATTCCTATTTTCGGGCTACCCCGGTAACCGCGACGTCCGTGGTTCAGGTCTGTTGAGTTCCTCGTTGGAGAACGGGTATCTGATGGCGGGCATGGCATTTGGCCTCGTGGTGGCGGCAGCACTGTTTCTGCTTCAAGTGGTCACGATCGCCCGATGTGTCGTTGGATCGCCGCGAGCCCGCGTTTGGGGTCTGACAAGCGCCCTGGGCGTCATAGCGTTCTTTGGCTCCTCATCCTTCATGGCCGACAGCCTGGATGGTGTGACTACCTGGATATTCATGGGTATCGGTCTAGGTCTAGCGGACGCCGCCAGGGGTCCAGCTGGCCATTCTCTGCGAGCTCACGCGTCGGACGAGCGTCACTCATCCACGCCTGCGCGCCAGGATGAATCTTCAGACGGCATCGGATCCCGGAATGTCCAGGGAGTAGGCGTTGAGGAGCCGCACCGAGAAGTGGTGAGCAGTGCATTAGCACGACCAGCCTCCCTGCGCTGAGGGAAGGGCCTCCGCGGCACGCGCGACGCTACGCCAGTGCTTTGGGCATAGCGGCCAAGAGGTACGGAGCCCGAGGGTGCTATGATGCGTTCCGTCTCGGAATATCGCCAAAACGGGGGGCCAGAACTTCAGCTTGCCAGTGTCATGAGAGCCTCATGGTGAGGCTTGTCCTGGGTCCTTTTGCGCTCGTGGCCGAACTGGCAGTCTGGAAGACTCATTGCAGCTGTGGTCGGACCACAGCGGGGGCCGGATGGATTTCCATGGTGAGACCCCGTGGCGCATCACCGATGTGTGTGACCTGAGAGGCGGGGCTATCCGTGAAGCCTCGAAGCCTCGGCGATGTTTTTGTTGTCGACTGCACTTCAGCGCGGCCTGTGGAATACTGTCCGACCGGTGTCGGCGATAATGGGCGCGTGACGTGCGTGGGTTTCGCCATCAGTAGAGTGTATTTCCGCGGTTCGGCGCTTCGCCTGCGCGGAGGAGTATGCCGCCTTAAAGGCCGGCGCCCGGCAGAACCGCGATGATGGCTCTTCACAGTTGAGGGTGTAAGCGCGGCCTGAACCCGCCTGCCTCGAGCAGACATCGAGCGATGTAGTTCGTGAGATTGCGGAATCCAAGCGCGGAGCCACGCAGATGGTCAAGGCGACCATTGATCGCTTCGGTCTGGCCATTGCTCGTACCCGGACGCTCGAAGTAGGCCAGGACGTCAGCTGAATCGCCCCGGGTTTGGCAGAGAGCCTGATCTGCACAGGAGAATGTCCTCATGGCACCAGTGAACTCTCCTGCCGAACTGCGCGTGCGAGCTGTCGGCCTCGTCATGGACAAGATCAACGAGACCCCAGGCCTGCCGGAGACGTCCGCGTGCCGCAACGTCGGCGAGCAGCTCGTAATCTGGCTCTTCGCAGTTGAGGGTGTAGTCGGCGGCTGGGGCGCCGGGTTGGAGTAAGCGTCGAGGTCCTCTGAAGATGGAAGTTCCTACACCGCCCATCCAGAAGACCTCGACATGTCCAACGCTACCTTCACCCGCCCCGACCTGACCACGTTCTGCCGCCTGGACGAGCTCGGCCTCGAAGCCACCGGCCAACGCCTCGAACCCAACCATGCGGTGCTGGCATGCCGCATCCAAAACCCCGATCCGTGGTGCCGCCGCTGCGGCTGCCACGGCACCCTGCGCGACACCGTCCTACGGCGGCTGGCGCACGAACCCCTGGGCTGGCGCCCAACCACCCAGGAGGTCACGGTCCGCCGCTACCGGTGTACCGGGTGCAGGCACGTGTGGCGGCAGGACATGAGCCAGGCGGCCGAGCCGCGCGGTGCGGTGGGCTCTGGAAGCCGTCGTGTGCCAGCACGTGAGCATCGCGCGGGTCACCGAAGCACTCGCCGTGGCATGGAACACCGCTAACGACGCGGTCCTGGCCGAGGGCAAGCGGATGTTGATCAACGACCCCGCCCGCTTGGACGCGGTCACCGCGGTCGGAGTCGACGAGCACGTCTGGCGCCACACCAAGGCCGGGGACAAGTATGTGACCGTGATCATCGACCTGACAGGGATCCGCGACGGGACCGGGCCAGCATGCCTGCTGGACATGGTCCAGGGCCGCTCCAAGCAGGCCTTCAAGACCTGGCTCGCCGAGCGCGAGCAGTCCTGGCGGCAGGCGGTGGAGGTTGTCGCGATGGGCGGATTCACCGGCTTCAAGAGCGCTGCCAGCGAAGAGCTGCCCGAGGCGGTGACGGTCATGGATCCCTTCCACGTGGTCCGGCTGGCCGGGGCCGCGCTGGATCGGTGCCGGCGGCGGGTTCAGCAAGAGATCCACGGCCACCGCGGACGGGCGGGCGATCCGCTCTGCACCGCCCGCAGGAGCCTGCATACCAGGACCGGGCTCCTCACCGGCAAGCAGCAGGCCCGGCTTCAAGCGCTCTTCGCTGCCGAGGAGCATGTCGAGGTCGAGGTGACCTGGGGTGTCTATCAGCGGGTGATCACCGCATACCGCGACCCCGACCGTGCTCGAGGCCGGCAGGTCATGCGGCAGGTGATCGAGTCCATCAGTGCAGGCGTCCCTGAAGCCCTGGGCGAGGTCATCACTCTTGGGCGGACGCTGAAGAAGCGGGCAGCTGAGGTCCTGGCCTACTCCCAGCGTCCGGGCACGAGCAATGGCCCGACCGAAGCGATCAACGGGTGCCTTGAGCGCCTGCGTGGCTCCGCTCTGGGGTTCCGGAACCTCACCAACTACATCGCCAGATGACTGCTCGAGGCCGGCGGGTTCAGGCCGCGCCTACACCCTCGATTGTGAAGAGCCACTATGGCATCAAGTGACAGTATCCACCCTGATATCCCGAATAGAAGCTCGTCCTAATCCAGGATGTCAGATAGGCCATTCTTCAGGGTGGGCATTCACTGAGCCAGTGTGTGGCGATCCTGCTGGGTCAAGGTTGAAGCGAGTTGCTGATCATTGCCGCCGCCGGTGACGTTGTCGTGGTGCAGAGCGGTTGCCTGGCTTCGGGGAAAGCTCACGCACCGGATGTGGTCGTTCGGAAGGACCTTACGGGGAAGGTTGGCCCGAATGGCTGAAACATTGAGCCAAATGTCGTCGGCGCGGGGGGTGTATTCCATGAAGCTCATGCCATGCGATGCCATCTCGGAGAGGAGCGAAGGCGGGATGACCGTTCCGGCGCCACTGGTCACGAAGAGGCGATGTGATGCCTCATCCTCGGGACTTCCTACACCCCAACGACTGTAAGGTTCGACATCTCCGGAGTCAGTGATTTCCATGGCATGCGCCCGGTAGCCCACCACGACATTGGTCAATGACGTATGGCCTTCGACGAGGCCCTCGAGCCAGTTTGAGGGGTAGAGAATGTCGTCATCGGCAACGACGAGGGCGCGCTGCTCACCTCCGGCTTCACCGACGGCGTAGGGATACCACTTCTTGTGTGGGCCCAAATCTTCTGTTCGCCTAATTTCAAGCCCGCGTGCAACGAGACGGTTGAGCATGGGCAGACTTTGTGGGTCGAAGCTGTCATCACTGATCCAGAGGATCATGCGACGCGGACGCAGGGCTCCCATGGCGAGCGACTCGATGGCATAGGGAACGATGCCCAGTCGGCTCCCGTAAGAGGTAATAGAGACATCTACATCTGCGCTGCCGGTAACGGGAGTCTTCGAAAACCTGTTATTTGCCCAGACGGAAGAAATGCGCTGGGCTTTGATCATCTGCTTGAGCGGTGCGGGAAAATGTGGATCAAGCTGCATGATTGCCTTTTCGTCGTGAGATGGTGCTGATGATGACGTGCAAGTCGGATCGCCGAATTCCGTAGAACGAGGATACGGGCATGCCGAAGACGCGCGATAGCGCGATGAGATTCGCTGTCCCGGCTACCCAAGAGCCAGCGAGGGTAGCCAAGGCTGCGCCCAGGGCGCCAGTGTGTGGAACGAGAAGGAAGAACACGAGGAGGTTGGCTAGAGCGCCGAAGAGCATGGACAGGCTTCGGAGTCCAGGGCGACCCCGGGCGGACAGGCCTGCACCACCGACGGACCCGGCTGAGCCAGCAGCTGTGGCGATGAGGAGAACGATGGCCGGCAGAATTGCGGGCCGGAACTCCTCACCAAAGAAGACGGGAATGGCCCAAGGTGTGAGCGCGATGCCTGCGCCTGCGGCGATGAACGAGGCAGTCGCTGTCATCCGGGCCATCATTTGGAGACGGAGAGCGGTTGAAGCGGCGGCTCCCTCTGCTTCAGCAGAGTCGGCCGAGAACGTGATGGCGCGGACACCTGCGGCCACGACGCTCGGTAGCTCGCCAATGGCGACGGCAACGACATAGATTCCAAGTTCCGCCTCGCTGGAAAGCGGCACCATGAGCAGCTGGTCGATGCGCGAAAGAACAACACCGGAAAGTGCGCCGAGCCAGATTCTGTGACCGTAGCCAAAGAGCTCTGTGTAGCGCGCGGTTGGCAAGTCCGAGTTGACTGGGATCCGACGAAAAACGGGCAAAAGCGCAATGGCACCGACGACGGGCGACAGAAGGAACACTAGTGTGGCCGACAGGACTGAGAGGTGGCCACTGATGAAGAGCGCGATTGTGGCCGCGAGGCGGATTGAGCTCGTGATCATTGCCTCGCGGGCGAGAAGGTCAAAAGCTTGAATTCCTGAGGCGATGGCGCGGATGCCAAATGTCACGAATGTGGGGACTGTGGCGGCTGCTGTCAGGACCAGAAGTTCTGCAAGTTGTGCATTACCTCTGGACAGGACAGGGGCTGCGGCCCAGGTAAAAACCGCAGAAAGAGCGCCAAGCGCCGTAAAGCCAGCGAGAACTCGGAACGTGAGCGACGTGCTCCGGTGCTTGTTTCGGGCGATGAAATACGTAGCCGCATCGCCAAGACCGAATGTGAGTACGGCTGTTGTGAACAGGATTGGAGCGTTGGCCGCAGCTACCTCTCCACGCCCCGTCTGCCCGAGTGCGCGGGCCAGCAGGGGCGCAGACACCAGGGCCGCAATCGGGGGCAGCAAGAGGCTCACGAACATTTGCGCGAGCTTCATTGCCAGACTTGGTGCGCCGGATGGGGGCTCTCGATCTTCGGGTTTGGCGGCGAGACTAACAGTGCCGGTGCTATCGGCTGCTCGACGCGGCGACGGCGAGGAGGCGAATGTGGTCTTCACGGTTGCTCGTCGCCGTGCGTCTGCGGGGCGAGACTCGGCTCTCTCCTCGCGTGCTTGGGCCCGCTTCGGTACGTAGCCCTCAGTCATGTCGCGTCAGGCCTTTGAGGGTACGCCGAGCATCCGTAATCGCTGCGGGGAGGTTGCGGACGAAGGTGACCAAACGGGCTCGACGCATGCGCCGGAGCTGCGCGGGGTCAGCCTCTCTGGCACTGAGATTGTTTGCGGCAAGTCCTTCTCTTGTCGGAAAGAGGGCCTTGAACGCCAGAATCGGTTTGTTGCGCCACGGGGCCTGATAGAGATTGACAAGCCGAATCGAAGCCGAGGAGCGGTTTGTGGTGCGAACGATCCATTCTTCTTCGATAGGCGGAAAGGTGAAGTCTGCGGCAATCGTCGGAAAATGTTCTTGGACGAAGGGGCGCAGGGGGGCGAGGCTGCCGCATTCCGATGAGAGGCTGCAGATTGCTTTCATCTCGTGCTCGTGAAGGACTGACGCGAGGACGGCCAGGTCTTCCCGAGCCACGTCGGTCCAAGGGCTTCGAAGTGCGTGGAGGAGTTGGATGAGAGCCGTACCGGTCCGATCGAGATGGCGGACCGGGAGGCCTGCCATCTCGGAAATCTCTTCGTGTTTCGACAGCCTCACAAACACTTCTGAAGGTTCCAGGCTGAAGCCGGGAAACTTCCAGTGGAGGTCGATGTCGATTGGCCATTGGGGGTGGAAGTACGTCGTCGAGTGATGCGGAAACACATTGTCTTCGTCGTCTTCCGGTCGCGGTATCCAGCCACGGGTCCTCAGATAGCCGCTGAGAGAGTCAAGGTCATCCGGATGAACCAGGAGATCCACATCGGAGGATGGGCGGGTGCCTCGCAAACCCATGCGCGTCGCCAACGGTCCCTTGATGACGTATGAGCGAGCGGTACTCCGCATCACGAGGGCTTGGCCGAGCTCGACGGCTGCCGCGCTCGGAAAATCCGATGCGAGGCCGCCGCCGTGGTGCGGCGCTAACGGCGGTTGCGAACGATCTACGGGCGTCACGAAAGCATCCAGCCTCGGGGGCTGAGGCGCGTAGGCCTCATGCCTCGTTGGAGGAGTTGTTCCGAGTCAGCCGAGACGAGGCGGCCGCGCGCTTGCCCTTCCGCTTGTTCGACTTGATATCAGCCGAGTAGTCGTACTGGTGACCGTAGTAGTTGTAGCGGCTGGCCTCGCCCTTGGAGGTCGGAACCCGGTTCAGCACGGCCCCGAGGATGCGCGCGTTGACGCGGCGAAGGTTGTCAATCGCAGTCTGCAGGGCGTCGATGGTCGTCTGACCGGCCTGTGCCACGATGAGGGCGCCGTCGAAGCGGGCAGCGAGGATGGCTGCGTCGGTGACGGGCAGGAGAGGCGGAGCATCAATGATGACGGTGCCGCGTTCTGCGAGTTCATAGATGATTGCGGAGAAGCGGTCAGAAGCGATGATCTCTGACGGGTTGGGAGGGATCGGACCCGCGCCGAGAATCTGCAGCGAAGGGTGACTCGGGATCTCCTGCAGAACGTCGTCAAGACGTGCTTTGCCCACGATGACGTCGGTCAGGCCGGCGATCTCGATGATCTTGAAGGTCCGGGCTACCGTGGGGCGACGCAAGTCGGCATCGACGAGGAAGACGGGGCGACCCTGCTCAGCGATGCTCAAAGCGATGTTGTCGGCCACGGTGGACTTTCCGTCACCGGGCAGAGCACTGGTGACCGTGAAGATGCGCGGCGGGTTGTCCGGGTTCATGAACTGGACGTTGGTTCGCAGCTCTTTGAAGGCCTCGGTGACGCGGAAGTCCGCCGTATCAACCGAAGTGTCCCCGCGGCCGGAAATGCGCTTTCCGTCGGCGACGACCTTGGATGCAGGGATAGTGCCGACCACAGGGATGTCGAACTCACTGGTGAAGATCGCGGCAGAGCGAATGCGACGATCAAAGTAGGACTTCACCAGGGCGTAAATGAACCCGGCCAGAAGACCTGCCAGGAGGCCGATAGCCAGCGCTACCTTGAGGTTGGGGGAGGACGGCGCTCCGGGGAGGGCAGCCTGGCTGATGCTCACCACGCGGATGACGCTGGACTGGCCTTCGGGGGAACTCGAGCTCGAGGCCTTCGGCTTCGAGCCGCCATTCTCGATTTTCTGAGCTTCATCACCCAGCGCTGCCACCCATGCGTCTGCAAGCTTTCGTGCCTCGTCCGGCGTGGACCCCTTCGCACTGATCTCCAGCTGCGCGGTGTCCAGCGGGACAGACACCGATACGCGGCCCAGGGCCGCATCGGGGCTGAGGTCGATGCCAGCCTTGGAGACGGCGGCCTTGGCGACAGCTGGTGACGTGGCGAGGGCCTTGAACTGGGTTGCCTTGGAGCGGGCGAGTTGATCCGCTGCGAGGGCCAGGCCGAGGTTGTCGTTGTTGCCAGTTGTCACTTGGCCGGTGGAGTGAGCAGTGTAGGTGCGAGGCTGGACGGCTGCCCAGCCCATGGCTGCCGCGAGTCCCAAGAGGGTCGTCAAGCAGATGGCTAGCCAATGAAGGCGCAATGCTCGTCCTGCGTCACGCAGATTCTGCGCGGTTGTGTCTCGTGACGTCTTCGGATCGTCGCTCAACTGTGGCTCCTTCAAGGGTGGCGGATGGGTAGTGCGGGCAGGGACGCGAAAGCGGCTTAGAGGCGACGAGCAGAAGACGTGCGCGTGGCACCGCGGGTGTCGAAGAAGACCGCTGACTTGTCAGAAAGCCGGGCGAGGTCGTACTCCGAGTGCTTCTGCAGCAACACGACGATATCTGAGGTGGCCAGTGCCTGCTCGAGGTCAGCAACTCGCTCGAGGGAGCCGGAGGGAAGACGCCACTCGGCGATCTTGGGATCGTGGAAGCGAACGTCCGCGCCGCGGTTGCGCAGTTCCTCCGCAACGGGGATTGCAGGGGATTCGCGCTGATCGGCAATGTCTGCCTTGTATGTCACGCCCAAGAGCAGGACGGAGGACCCCTTCACTGCTTTGGACTCGTCGTTGAGGAGCGCCTGAATGCGGTCGACCGTGTAACGGGGCATGGAGGAGTTGATCTCCTGGGCGAGCTCCACGAAACGGAACGGGTAGCCGAGGGAGCGCTTCACCTCGTAGGAGAGGTAGTTGGGATCGATGGGGATGCAGTGCCCGCCCACGCCTGGGCCCGGGTAGAAGGCCTGGAAACCGAAGGGCTTGGTCTTGGCGGCGTCGATGACGTCCCAGATGTCGATTCCGAGTTCATGGCAGAATCGGGCCATTTCATTGACGAGGGCGATGTTTACGTGGCGGTACGTGTTCTCGAGCAGCTTTGCCGTCTCGGCCTCACGAGCCCCACGAGCTTGAACGACTGTGTCGACGAGGGAGCTGTAGAACTCAGCCGCGCGGCGTCCCGACTCGGACGACACACCACCCACGATCTTCGGCGTGTTGCGGAGGCCGAATGTCGGGTTGCCCGGATCGATCCGCTCCGGGGAGAAGGCGAGGAAGTAGTCCTCGTCGATCCGCAGGCCGCGCTCATCCAAGATGCCCTTGACCAGAGTGTCGGTGGTGCCGGGGTAGGTCGTCGACTCGAGAACGACGAGGGCGCCCTTCTTGAGATGGGCGGCGATGCTCTTCATTGCACCCTCGACAGGTCCGAGGTCCGGAGACGAGCCGTCCGCATTGAGTGGCGTGGGCACGCAGATGATGACGACGTCGGCCTCCGCAATCGCCGAAGCATCTGCCGTGGCGCGGTAGCCCTGGGTGAGCATCGTGGCGATGTCCTGATCCGACAGATCATCAACGTGCGAGCGACCTGCGTTCAGAGCGTCGACTGTCTTGCGGTTCAGGTCGAGTCCGACTACTGAGAGGCCGGCCGCACATGCTTCCTTGGCCAAGGGCAAACCGACGTAGCCCTGACCGATGATGACGATCTTGGTGGGGGACATTAACTCTCCAGAGGAACTCGATGGCGATGTGAACGGCGCTCGGGCGGCGCCATCGAGCTGAGTCGTTGACATAGGGGGTTGTGTTCAACGCTACTGACTCGCTCGACGTGAGTGGCACAGGTCGGGGCCCTGTGGCACGGCCAGAACTCGAGTTTACCATCGGGGGTGCGAGCCTTATTGGCTCAGGTCGTGCAATGTGGACGCGTTTCACGTGGAGTCGCCGGCCCAAGTCATCAGACCTCGCACCGGGCTTCGTCACTCGGTCGCGTGAGACCGTTGGTATTCGCCATGTCAGGGGCGGCCCGGCTGTAGCCTCTCATGGCAAGAGACGCGCCCGGGCTTTGTCACGGTCAACCTGTGGGCGCGCACGACAGCACAGTGGCTGATAAGATGTGTACGAACTCTGCCTAGGCGAGGGATCGCGCTGCAAAGCGGCGAAGGTCCGTCATCGACGAAGGCCCGGGGTGGGCGTTGACCCGTCTTCCCTTCGGTTGACTCTGCCTGGGCGCCAATTGCACTCAACCGTTAGGAACATCATGGCCACCACCCTTATTCAGGGCCAGCTCCGCACCGAGTTCGGCAAGGGCGCCGCCCGCCAGGCTCGCCGCGACGGCAAGGTCCCCGCGGTCATCTACGGCCACGGCGCAGAGCCCATCCACGTTCTTCTCCCGCAGCACGAGATCGAGCTCGCCGTCCGCACGGCCAACGCTCTCCTTGACGTCAAGGTCGACAGTGAGAGCCACCTGGCCCTCGTCAAGGACGTGCAGCGCGACATCATCCGCCAGTCGGTGGACCACCTTGACCTCCTGACCGTTCGCCGCGGCGAGAAGGTCGAGGTCGAGGTCAACGTGCAGGTCGAGGGCGAGGCCACGCCGGGCGCCGTCGTCAACCTCGAGACCGCCACGATCCTCGTCGAGGCCGAGGCGACGCACCTTCCCGACTCCATCACGTTCTCCGTCGAGGGCCGCGAGATCGGCGAGCACGTCTACGTGTCCGACCTCGACGTCCCCTCCGGCGTCACGCTCCTCACGGATGCCGAGACGGTCGTCATCACGATCTCCGAGCCGCCGGTCATCGACCTCGGCGAAGAGGACGAGGCTGCCGAGGACGAGGCCGCCGAGGGCGAAGAGTCCGGCGAGGGCCAGTCCGAGGCTCCCTCCGAGGACTCCTCCGCGGATTCCGAGTAATTCGGAACCCGAGGGCAGTAGAGCAATGAGTGACGCGTGGCTGATCGCAGGACTGGGGAACCCCGGCCCTGACTACGAGGGCACGCGCCACAACGTCGGCCAGATGGTCGTGGACCATCTGGCCGGCGAGCTCGGTCTGTCCTTCTCCACGCACCGCGCGAGGGCGCTCACGGCCACTGGCCGCCTCGCGATTGGCGGCACCCGGGTGGTGCTCGCCAAGCCTCTGAGCTACATGAACGTCTCGGGCGGGCCCGTCTCCGGCGTGGCCAAGAGCCTGGACATCCCCCTCGAGCGCATTGTCGTGGTGCACGACGAGCTCGACATTCCCTTCGGCTCCGTGCGCCTCAAGCGCGGCGGGGGAGAGGGCGGCCACAACGGCCTTCGCGACATCACCAAGGCCCTCGGGACCAAGGACTACCACCGGGTGCGCGTCGGCATCGGCCGCCCGCCCGGACGGATGGACGTCGCGGACTTCGTCCTCAAGCGCTTCGGCACCGCAGAGCGTGCGGAGCTTCCCTTCCTGGTCGACGACGCGGCGGATGCCGTTCGTGCCCTCCTGGAGCTCGGCCTGACGGACGCCCAGCAAAAGGTGCACGCTCCCGCGTGATGTTGCCTCATGTCCTCCCACCCACCCCCAGGGGGAATGTCCGCGCATGGTCCGGCATGTCAGCAGGACCCGGGCCGCTATTAGGCCCCGGTGCTGTTCGGGCGATCCCTCAGTCGTCTCCAGTACCCATATCACTTGCCGGTAGACTTCTTGGGTGACGTGACTTCCCTCGTCGCCCAACCCCCTGGGTCCTCTGCGGCCATGCGGCATCGCGGATGCCGTCTCTCTCCCTCCCTCCCCCCCCCGCACGTGACGAAATATTTGATTGGTTCAGAATGAGCACCCTCCTCACACATCCTGTCGGCAACGAGAATGTTCGTCAGGCGCTTCAAGGTCTCTACGAAGCGCACCAACTTGACTCGTTTGCGACCAGTATTGGCGTGGATGACTCGGTCTCTCTTGACCGACTGCCGTCGTCTGTCCGCGACATATTGCAGCGCCGTCGCTTTCGTGGAATTCCGCGCCAGCTGATCCTGCAGGGGCCCGCTCGTGAAATCGTTCGCAACATCTTCGTCAAGGCGCCTTCGCCGCGTATCCGCCATTTGGGAACGGATAGTGGGCCCGCGTCGGTCTTCTGGGTAAATGAGGGAGTGACCCAGCGAGCTCGGCGCCGGATGGATCGTGCAGGTGCGGATCTCACATCTGTCTACGGGTACCAGCAATTTGCTGTCGGGGCCTTCGAACACGCGAAGGACCTCGGACTTCGACGCGTCTTGGAGTTGCCTCACGTGCACTGGCAGGCCACGGTGAAGTGGGGAGACTGGGTTCGGTCGGAACGCCCGGAGTGGGCTCCAACACTGGCCTCCTATAATCTTGCCGATGCCATTAAGGCAAGTGAAGATCGCGAAATCGAGCTGGCTGACACGATAGTGGTCCCCTCTCGTCAGGTTGCAGAAAGCGTGCCAGACACCGACCGTGAACTGGACGTCCGTTTTATTCCCTACGGAACTCCGGACGTCCTTCCTCATGCGCGCCCCGTGTCATGGGACGGACAAGGGCCGCTGAAGATTCTGTTCGTGGGGAGAGTCAATGCCCTAAAGGGTGTCGGCGACGTTGTGGACATGGCTCGCTCATTTGGTCGTCGGGTCGAGGTGACGGCTTATGGGCAGTTGCCAGCCACGACGTTCCCTGCCTTGGATGAATTCCTGGCCACCGTGGATTATCGCGGGACAATGTCTCGCTCCGAGATCATGGAAGATATGGGGCGGCATCACTTGCTTCTTTTGCCCAGCCTGGCAGAGGGACGTTCCCTCTCGGCTCTTGAGGCGCTGTCGCGTGGATTGCCGGCCATCGTGACGCCTGGAACGGGTGTGGACGATCTGGTGGAGCAAGGCGCCGGTGTCGTTGTCCCTCGAGGGGACCGGGATGCCCTGTTTGGGGCCGTCGAGTCGGTCCTGGCTAACCCGGGTCTTGTGGAGCAGTACAGCGAAGCAGCCCTCCGCATCGCCCGGGCCAATAGCTGGGCGCCGTTCCGTCAGGGCGTGGTGGACGTTACTGCCGGCGTCTGAGCGGCCGTTCGTACGGATTCGTCACGGAGAGAGGCCCCTGTTGCGACGGGGGCCTCTCTCCGTGCTCCTGTCCGGCTCGGCGGCGGGTTGGAGGGCGCTCGACCCGCCAGGACCGTGCTGAAGTTGTTGGCTCGTGAGGTGCTAAGGGATGTGGGTCCGTGACGATGAACGTGTGTAGGGACGCTGTTCGCCAATAGATGCTGTAGCTTTTCGCTGGTGACCTCATTGAGGTGCCTGTAGTCGCGATGGCGTTGAGCCTGAGAGGTCGAGTGAGCCTGAGGGGTCAAGGGGATTTCAGGCCTTGCCGAAGTGTTCCGTTGCGGTACTGGCACGTGCGTGACCGCCTTGAGATCGGCGCGACGGACGGACAAGAGACGGTTCACGCTCCCGCCTAGCGCACGCCTCGGCCAGAATTGCCCTACGGCGTGGGGGCTGTGTCTGGAGACGAGATCTCGACGAGGTGTCGGCCGGCCAGGTCCTCTAGCCCCTGCAGAACGATGCTCTCCGCGTCCGGGTGCTCCCCATGTATGTCTTGCACGTCCCGGCAGATCTCATCCAGCGTCTTCCATCCGACGCAGGACTCCCAGATGGTCCGGCCAAGGTCCGAGGCCTCCACGAGCGTGTCGGACAGCAGGATGAGGAGGCGGTCGTCCACCACGATGGCGTCGCGGGCGGGAAGTCTGCGGTAGAGGGTCGGGGCCCCGTCGGCACGATTGTCCTGTTCCACGTGTGTGGGCACTTCGTCGATGTGAGAGATGCTGTACCGGGCAGGCCGCGCGTTGAGGAGCTCGCGCACGACCGGGCGGAGGGCGTCCGACTCGGCGTAGCGCAGGCGGACCGCGCCGCCGACGCTTTTCAGAGTGTCAATGAGCTGCGTGAACGGGCGCGGCAGCGCCGGGAAACCGGAGAGCTGCGGGACAAGAGCATGAATGGCGTCTGCAGTGCCCACGCGGGTGACGTCCACGCCGCTGGGGTCTTGGATGGTGCTCGGGTCCGTCACGCGTTCGAGAAGGCCGATCACGCAGAGCGTGGCGTCGGGAATTGTGGCTTGGAGCCCCGCTTCATCGGGGGAGACCTGCACCTTTGGGGCGCCGGCCTCGTCGATGACGGAGAGGGGCTTCGGGTACGGCACCACCAGGCCGTCACTGAGAAGAACGGTCTCGTCGGTCAGGTACGCGAGGTCGTGGCCCAGCGCGCGCGCCGCTGTGGTCTTGCCCGTCCCTGAGGGGGCGACGAGGGCGATAGCGCGCCGCGTTCCTGGGTCTGCCAGACCGGCAGCGTGGAACATGAGGCTGGTGCCGACTTTGGTGTCGATCGCCGCGAGGGTGATCGTGCTCGTCAGTCTCTCCCCGAACGCGGCGAGCGTCTCGGCGCCAACGGCGCGAGGCTCGGAGTCCGCGTCGAGCGTCCTGACCATGGCCGCGAAGGGGCTGGTGCTCGGGGTGGAGCCCTGAGCCGGCGATACGGGGTTGGCCGCCTCCTCCGCGAGGCACCGGCTCCATGCGCGGCGGATGCTCGCGATGTCCTCGGCCGGGACGGTAGACGCGAACTCAACGACGACGGTCACGCCGAAGACGTCCACAGTCATGGTCTCAGTCATGGCGGTCTTTCTGGTGCTGGGAGGGGAATGTGCAGCCGCTTCACGGGCGGCGCCGCCTCGGGGAAGGCCGCGCCGCCTGCTCGTTCAGCGGAGCGCCGCCGACACGTTCAGCGGAAGGCCGCCGGGGAATCCGGTGGAAACCGCGGCGGCTGGGGGTCAGCGGGCGTCGAGCCAGGCGTCGAGGGAGCGGGCCTGGCGCGCGAGGACCTTGCCGATGAGCGGCTCCGCGACCTTGGCGAGCTTGCCGCCGACGAACGGGATGGAGGAGGAGATGTCGCCCGTGAGCTCGAGCTCGGAGCCCTGGCCGGCCGGGCGAAGGGTCTGCTGGCCGGACACGGAGATCGGTGCGCCCTTGACGGAGATCTTCGTGACGGCGGTGCGGGAGCCGTCGGCGGCGGGCGCCGAGAACTCGTCCACCTGGGTGAAGGAGAGGCTGTCTCCGATGAGCTTGGAGACCATGTCCGGGAGGCGGTCCGTCGGGGCGGAGCGCTCGACCGTGAGCGTGAACGGCCCGGTGACCTCGCCCTGAACGGTGTGGGTGATGAGGCGGCCACCGAGGTCGGAGGCGGCGCTGCGCTGGAAGTCCTCGTTCGTGAGAGCGGAGAGCACCTCGTCGACGGAATGAGTGAGGGACGTCTTGCCGGAGAGAGCCATGGGGTTCCTGCTTTCACGCGTTGTGAGGTGTATGACGACCGCCGCGCAGACAGCATGCGCCGCCCGCAGCGGTGGGTGTCGCATAGTTCAGTTTAGCCGACGGCTGTCTGCGGAACAGCCGGGCCGCGCCGGGGCGGGTAGGCTGAAGAGGCATCATCCGGCGGCCTCCCTCGACGAGGCTTCCGGCCGAAAGTCGTGCCCGCGAACCCCACCTGGAGACACCTGCCGTGCAGCTCACCGGACTTCTTTCCGCCCTGTCCGAGACCCCCTGGAGCGAGCGGCTGCGGGGGCGCGCGGCCCAGTCCTCCTCGGACTCGCTCGCCGTCTCCGCGCCCTCGGGCCTGTGGCCGGCCCTCCTCGCGCAGATGGCTCAGTCGAGCGGCCGCCTCGTCGTTGCCATCACAGCCACGGGCAGGGAGGCCGACGACGTGGCCGCCGCCCTGGCCGCCTTCCTCCCGGAGGAGCAGATCGCGGTGTTCCCGAGCTGGGAGACGCTGCCGCACGAGAGGCTCTCGCCGCGCTCGGACACGGTGGGCCAGCGCCTCTCGCTCCTGCGCCGCCTCGCGCACCCGGAGACGAGCCCGGCCCCGCTGGCGGTGCTCGTCGTGCCGACGCGCGCGCTCGTGCAGCCCCTCGTCGCAGGCCTCGGGGACCTCGCCCCGGTCGAGTTGGCCGTGGGGAGCGAGCCCGGCCTCGAATCGGTTGTCGCGGCGCTGCACGCGGCGGCGTACGCCCGGGCGGACATCGTGACCCGGCGCGGCGAGTACGCCGTCCGCGGCGGCATCGTCGACGTCTTCCCGCCCACCCTCGCCCACCCCGTCCGCGTGGACTTCTTCGGGGACGAGATCGAGTCCATCCGCGAGTTCGCCGTCGCCGACCAGCGCACCATCTCCGATGCGGCGCCGCACGAGACGGTCGTCGCCCCGCCCTGCCGGGAGCTCCTCATCACACCCGGCGTCATGTCCCGCGCGGCCAAGCTCAAGGACTCGATGCCCGTGGCGGAGGGCATGCTCGAGAAGATCGCGGGCGGCATCGCGGTCGAGGGCATGGAGTCCCTCGCGCCACTCCTCGTGGACTCGATGGTGCCCCTGGTCCGCGAGCTGCCCAAGGGCAGCCTCATCACCCTCCTCGAGCCCGAGCGCGTTCGCACCCGCGCCCACGACCTCGAGTCCACCAACGCGGACTTCCTCGCGGCCGCGTGGGCGAGCGCGAGCAACGAGAAGAACGCGCCCCTCGACCTCACGCAGGCCCAGGAGGCCGGGGCGGCGGATGCCGCCGAGCGCCTCGCAGCGGGGGACTTCCGCTCGCTGGAGGAGACGCGGGAGGCCGCGCTCGCGGCCGGCCACCGGTGGTGGAGCATCGGCACGTTCGAGCTGGACGAGGAGGCGGCCACAGACGTGGACATCGTCTCGACGGGCGCGCGGGAGCCGGCCGCCTACCGGGGCAACGTCGGCGAGATGACCGAGTTCGTCGGCGGCAGGATCCGCGAGCAGTGGCGCGTCGTCGTCGCGACCCAGGGACCCGGCCCCGCGCAGAGGCTTGCCGAGCTCTTTCACGAGGCGGAGATTCCGGCCGCCCGGGTCGAGAACCTCGCCGAGCGCCCGGAGCCGGGGATCATCGAGATCACAACCGCCCCGGCGGGGCGCGGCTTCGTCCTCGACGCCGAGAAGCTGGCGCTCCTGACGGAGGCGGACCTGCTGGGCCGCACGAGTCCGCGGTCCACGAAGGACGGGCGGAGCATGCCCGCCCGGCGCCGGCGCAACCCCGTGGACCCGCTCCAGCTTTCGCAGGGGGACTACGTGGTCCACGAGCAGCATGGCGTGGGCCAGTTCGTCGAGCTCATCCAGCGCACCCAAGGCTCGGGGCAGAGCGCGACGACGCGCGAATACCTCGTCCTTGAATACGCCTCGAGCAAGCGGGGCGCCCCGAAGGACCGCCTGTTCGTCCCCACGGACCAGCTCGACCAGGTCTCCAAGTATGTCGGCGGGGAGACGCCCCAGCTCTCCAAGATGGGCGGCGCGGACTGGGCGTCCACCAAGTCTCGCGCGCGCAAGGCCGTCAAGGAGATCGCCGGGCAGCTCATCCGCCTCTACTCGGCGCGCATGGCGTCCAAGGGGCACGCGTTCGCCCCGGATACCCCGTGGCAGAAGGAGCTCGAGGAGGCGTTCCCGTACGTCGAGACGCCCGACCAGCTGACGACCATCAACGAGGTCAAGGCCGACATGGAGAAGCCCATCCCCATGGACCGCCTCATCTCCGGCGACGTCGGCTACGGCAAGACGGAGATCGCCGTCCGCGCCGCCTTCAAGGCCGTCCAGGACGGCAAGCAGGTGGCGGTCCTCGTGCCGACGACGCTGCTGGCGCAACAGCACTTCGAGACGTTCTCGGAGCGATTCGCAGGCTTCCCCGTCCGCGTCCGGGCCCTCTCCCGCTTCCAGAGCGCCAAGGAGTCCAAGGAGACGATCGCCCAGGTCAAGCAGGGGCAGGTCGATGTCCTCGTGGGCACGCACCGCATTCTGTCCAAGGAGGTCCAGTTCAAGGACCTCGGCCTCGTCATCATCGACGAGGAGCAGAGGTTCGGTGTGGAGCACAAGGAGGAGCTCAAGAAGATGCGCACGAACGTGGACGTCCTCGCGATGTCCGCGACCCCGATCCCGCGCACGCTCGAGATGTCGATGACCGGCATCCGCGAGACGTCCACTCTCGCGACCCCGCCGGAGGAGCGCCACCCGGTGCTCACGTACGTGGGGCCCTACACAAACCAGCAGGTGACGGCCGCGATCCGGCGCGAGCTCATGCGCGAGGGCCAGGTGTTCTTCGTCCACAACCGCGTCTCGACGATCGACAAGGTGGCTTCAGACCTGCGCGAGATGATCCCCGACGCGCGCGTGGAGGTCGCGCACGGCCAGATGAGCGAGGCGAGGCTCGAGCAGCTGATCGTGGACTTCTGGGAGAAGCGCTTCGACGTGCTCGTGTGCACGACGATCATCGAGACCGGCCTGGACATCTCCAACGCCAACACGCTCATCATCGACCGCGCGGACTCCTTCGGCCTCTCGCAGCTTCACCAGCTGCGCGGGCGCGTGGGGCGCGGGCGGGAGCGTGCGTACGCGTACTTCCTCTACCCGGCGGAGAAGCCGCTCGGGGAGCTCGCGCTGGAGCGCCTGCGGGCGGTGGCCTCCCACAATGAGCTCGGCGCGGGCATGCAGCTGGCCATGAAGGACCTCGAGATCCGGGGCGCGGGCAACCTCTTGGGCGGCGAGCAGTCGGGCCACATCGCCGGCGTCGGCTTCGACCTGTACCTCCGTCTCGTCGGCGAGGCCGTCGCGGACTTCCGGGGCGAGGAGGAGGCCACGACGAAGGAGGTCAAGATCGAGCTCCCCGTCAACGCGCATCTGCCGCACGAGTACGTGCCCGGCGAGCGCCTCCGCCTCGAGGCGTACCGGAAGCTCGCGGCCGCCACGTCAGACGAGGAGATCGACGACGTGGCCGCGGAGCTCGAGGACCGCTACGGAGCAATGCCCGAGCCGGTGCAGACCCTCCTCGCGGTGGCCCGGTTCCGCGTCAAGGCCGCGGCGCTCGGCGTGACCGAGGTGATGAGCCTCGGCAACAACATCAAGTTCGCGCCGGGTGACCTGCCGGAGTCCCGGATGCTGCGCTTGGGCCGCCTCTACCCGGGGGCGGCGTACAAGCCGGCGCTCGGGGCGATCATGGTGCCGCGCCCCAAGACGGCGCGGATCGGGGGGCGGGATCTCGTCGATGCGCCGCTGCTCGAGTGGGCGCACCAGTTCGTCGAGGCCATCTACGGGGCCTGACGCAAGGCGCGAGGGCACGGGAAGGCCCGCAGCGGCCGTCGGGGAGGCGGGGCTGCGGGCCTTCTTTGTCTGCTCTCTGGCATCTGGAGGCCGGGGGACGAGAGAGCCGACGACGGCCACGCGGGAGTGAGCCCGGTCCCCACCGTGGGCTCAGTCCTGCTAGGCCGCTCTCGGGGGTGGGGGAGAGGCCCCGAGAGTCGGAAGGGCAGGGCTGCGGGTCCCGTGCGGCGGGCGCCGGGAGGGTGAGCCGTGCCCGAGGCTCTGACTCCACCATAAAGAAGATAGGAAGCCAATGCAAATATGAGTGTTGCGGCTGGTGCCTGCGGGGCGTGAATGTCGCATGGCACAGAAAGGGCCCCGTGCTCTGTAGTGCACGGGGCCTTTCGGGGCGGCTGCCTTGCGTGGGGCTCGGTCCGCGAGTGGGCTGCCTCAGGGGGCGACGTGGCCCCCGGGCAGTCCTCGACGTGGCTAGCGGCGGGCGTCGCGGCTCGAGGAGCGCGACATGGCCATCGGCACCACGTACGCCAGGCTCACGAGGGCGATGCAGGCGACGAATGGCCAGATGACGCCGAAGTCGGCGTACTGGAGGACGAAGAACCCGGCCAGCAGGATCGCGAGCAGCACGGCGAAGATGACGATATTTCCGACGAGGTTGCCCTCGCCAGAGTGGGATCGGAGGGTGGGCTGAGCCATGGGACAGGTCCTTGTCGGTGGGGGCCGGGGTCCCGGTCAGTCTACCTACAGATCGTCTGCCGTGCAGGGGGCGCGGAAACGCGGCCCCTGCCCCATAGGGGACCTATTTAATAGGACGACGACGACGTGCCGCCGGACACGATCGCGATGCCCGAGCTTACCCCGAGCCGCGTGGCTCCGGCCTCGACCAGAGCGAGCGCGTCCTCACGGCTGCGCACGCCGCCGGAGGCCTTGACCCCCATGTCCGGGCCCACGGTGCGCCGCATGAGCTCCACGTCGGCGACCGTCGCGCCGCCGCCGTTGAACCCCGTCGAGGTCTTCACGAAGTCTGCCCCGGCCTCCTGGGCCGCCTCGCACGCGAGGACCTTGGCCTCGTCCTCGAGCAGGGCCGTCTCGATGATGACCTTGAGCAGGCCCCCGTGTGCGTGGACCGCAGTCGCCACGCCGCGGATGTCCTCGACGAGCGCCGCCCGGTCCCCGCGGCGGGCCGCCGCGATGTCGATGACCATGTCGATCTCGTTGGCCCCGTCCTCGAGCGCGCCTTCCGCCTCGAAGGCCTTGACGCGCGTGGGGGTGGCGCCGAGCGGGAAGCCCACAACCGTGCAGGTGGCGACCTCAGAGCCCGCGAGGGCCTCCGCCACGGTGCGAGTCCAGATCGGGTTGACGCACACGGAGAAGAACCCGTGCTCGCGGGCCTCGGCGCACACGCGCTCGATGTCCTCACGGGCAGCGTCCGGCTTGAGGAGCGTGTGGTCGATCAGGCGGGCGAGGTCCGTGGGGGCGGCGTTCATGAGTGTGGGGTCCTTCCGTGGAGCGGGTGCAGTGGTCTGTGGTGGGTCAGCCCGTGCTGGGCTCGGCCTAGAGGGCGAAGGCCGCGGCGAGGTCGGCGCGCACGGCCTCGACGCGGCGGGCGGCCTCCGCCTTCGCCTCGACGAGCGCCGCCGGGTTCGCGACGGGCACGACGGCCTCGATGTACGCCTTGAGCTTGGGCTCCGTGCCGGACGGGCGGACGATCACGCGCGTGCCGTCCTCTGTGAGGAAGAGCAGGCCATCAGTCGGGGGCAGCCCCGCGTAGCCCGCGGCGAGGTCGCTTGACTCCGCCACGGGGGAGCCGCCGAGAGAGGCCGGGCCGGCCGTGCGCAGGCGCTCCATGATCGGGGCCACGTCGGAGATCGCCGCCACGCGGATCGAGAGCTGGTTCGTCAGGTGCACGCCGAACTCTGCCGCGAGGTCGTCCAGCACGTCGAAGAGGGTCCGCCCCTCCGCCTTGAGGGCCGCCGCCACGTGAGCGATGGCCAGGCCGGCCGTGATCCCGTCCTTGTCTCGGACGAGCTCGGGAGTCACGAGGTAGCCGATCGCCTCCTCGTACCCGAACCGGAGGCCGCCCTCGCGGGCGATCCACTTGAAACCGGTCAGCGTGGCCGCGTGGCGCACGCCGCGGGCGGCGGCCATGGCCCCAAGGAGCCTCGAGGAGACGATGGAGTTCGCCACGAGCGCATCGGCGTCGTCGGAGTCACACCGCTCGAGGGCCCAGGCGCCGAGGACCGCGCCGAGCTCATCCCCGCGGAGCATGCGCCATGCGCCGAGCTCCGGGTCGACGGCGGCGACAGCGCAGCGGTCCGCGTCCGGGTCGTTCGCGATGACGAGGTCCGCGTCCTCCCGCTCGGCCGTCTTGAGGGCCAGGTCGATCGCCCCCGGCTCCTCCGGGTTGGGGAAGGCGACGGTGGGGAAGTCCGGGTCCGGCTCGTGCTGCTCCGCCACGGGGGTCACGTGGGCGTACCCCGCGCGGTTCAGGAGGTCGACGAGGGGCCGGCCGCCGACGCCGTGCATGGCCGTCGTGACGATCCGCAGGCTGCCCGTGGCGGGGCCGAGCGTCTCGAGCGCGGCGCTCAGGTAGCGCTCGCGGACGTCGTCGCCCAGGATCTCCCAGCCGGACTCCGCGACGGGAATGCGGTTGGCGGGCTCGGAGTGGTCGATGGCCGCGGCGATCGCAGCGTCGAACGGCGGCACGATCTGCGCCCCCTGGCCGGGGCCCGTGACGACCCTCCCGCCGAGGTAGACCTTGTAGCCGTTGTCCTCCGGCGGGTTGTGGCTCGCGGTCACCATGATGCCCGCGTCCGCGCCGGACTCTCGGAGGGCATAGGCCAGTATGGGCGTCGGCAGGGGCTCCGGCAAGAGGACGACGACGTGGCCTGCGGCAACGAGGACCGCGGCCGACTCGCGGGCGAAGTCCTCGGACCGGTGCCGCGCGTCAAAGCCGATGACAATCCGGGCGGGTCCCTCGAACGCGCCGGAGGCCGCCTGCTCGGTGAGGAAGCGCCCGAGGCCCGCGGCCGTCTGCCGGACGACGGCGACGTTCATCCGCGCCGTGCCGGGGCCGATCGGCGCCCGCAGGCCGGCCGTGCCGAAGGCGAGGTTCCCCGCGAAGGCCGACTCCAGCTCGGCGAGAGCGGCGGGCTCCCCGGCCTGGGCCGCCTTGATGAGGGCGGCCAGGGCCTCGGCGGAGGTCGCGTCTGGGTCTGCGGACAGCCACGCTCGCGCGCGGTCCAGGACGGTCAGTGCGGGCATGGGGCTGCCTTTCGTTCGGGGCCTCGGCGAGGGTGCAGTGGTGCGGGTCCTCGGCTCGCCGTGCAGGGGCACGGCGGGCGCTCGGCCTGGGGTCAGAGTGCGGCGATGATGTCCGCGAGGAGGCGGGAGATGCGCGGGCCCGCCTCCCGGCCGGCCTCGATGACCTCGCCGTGGTCGAGCGCCGCGTCCGTGCTGCCCGCCGCGAGGTTCGTCACGAGGGACATCGCGAAGACCTCCATGCCGGCGTGACGCGCGGCGATGGCCTCGAGGGCCGTGGACATGCCGACGAGGTCCGCGCCGATCGTCCGCAAGTAGCGGATCTCCGCGGGCGTCTCGTAGTGGGGGCCCGGGAGCTGCGCGTAGGTGCCGTCCGGCAGGGACGGGTCCACGCCGCGGGCCACCTCGGCGACGCGGGGAGAGTAGAGGTCCGTCAGGTCGACGAACGTGGCGCCCTCCAGGGGAGAGGCGGCCGTCAGGTTGAGGTGGTCCGAGACGATGACCGGCGTTCCGGGGCCCCACTCGCGGCGGAGCGATCCGCAGCCGTTCGTGAGGATCATCGTCTTCACGCCCGCGGCGGCGGCCGTGCGCACGCCGTGGACAACACTGCGGACGCCCCGGCCCTCATAGAAGTGGGTCCGGGCCCCGAGCACGAGCACCCGCTGCCCCGCCGGCGTCACGACCGAGCGGATGGTGCCAACGTGCCCGGGCACGCTGGGGGCATGGAAGCCCGGGATGTCCGCGGCGGAGAGGGTGTGAGTGGTCTCCCCGATGAGCTCGGCCGCCTCCCCCCAGCCCGATCCGAGGGTGAGCGCGATGTCGTGGCGTTCAACGCCCGTCAGCTCGGCGATGCGACGCGCGGCCTCATGAGCCTGCGCGAAGCCTGGGTGGTCCTGTTCCTCATGCACGCTCCCAGAGTAGCGCGTGCACCCTGACCCGCTGCTGGGAGAGAATAGGACGTGCACGCACCCCCGGCCGCCCCCGCGGCCCCTGACTCACGGAAGGGACAGCCAGACTCGGATGATTCTCGCTTTTGCCTCCGCCCTCTGCCAGCTCTTCCTCGCCGGGGTCTTCGTGGCCTCCGGCGTGGGCAAGCTCCGCAACCGCAGCTCCGTCCCCGAGGCGGTCAAAGCCCTCGGGCTGCCCCCGCAGCTCGGCACAGGGCCCGCAGGCCGCGCCTTCCCCTGGCTCGAGCTCGTCCTCGCCGCCGCACTGCTGCTCATGTGGGGCCCGCTCGGCCTCATCCCCGTGGCCGCGGCGGGACTGCTCTGCCTCGGATTCACCGTCCTCGTCGGCCGCGCCGTGGCCTCCGGCACCACCGCCTCGTGCAACTGCTTCGGGGCCAAGGGGGCGCCCATGTCCCGCCTCACGGTCCTGCGCAACGGGGCCCTGACGCTGACGGCCACCGCCGCGCTCGCGGGGCGGATCGCAGGCGGCCCCTCCCTCGACACCCTCCTCCGCGAGGGGGCGGTGGCCGGTGCCGCGGCCCTCGTCGTCGTCGGCTGCGCCCTCTGGTTCCTGGCGCGGGACTCCGCGCCGGCAGCGGAAGCCGCCGCCCCCGCCCAGGAGCCCGCCTCCGCCTACCCCGTCCTGCCAGAGCTCGAGGCGGAAGATGAGGAATACCGCCGGCGCCCCTCGCCAGCGGTGCAGCTCACGGGGATCGGCCCCAACGCGGGGGAGACGCTCCTCACCACCGAGCTGGTCCGTGAGGGGCCCGCCGTGGTCCTCTACGTCTCGCCGTACTGCGGCTCCTGCACGGCCGTCCTCGAGCGCGGCGACGAGATCACCGCCGCCCTTCCCGGCGTGTCCGTCCTCTTCCTCTTCTCCGCGGCGCACGAAGACGTCCCGGACGAGTGGGAGGAGCCCGGGCTGCCGCTCTACCGGGACACGCACGACGCCTTCGCCGGCCTCCTCGGCATCACGTACACGACCCCCGCGCTCGTCCTCCTCGGCACCGACGGGCTCCTCGCCGCAGGCCCCGAATTCGGGGTAGATTCCATCATGGACACCGTCCGCGAGATCGCGGAGGTCCTCGAAGAAGCCCGACAGCAGCAGGACACCGACCAGCCTCGTCAGGAAGCAGACAACCAGTGAGCACGCCCCGCACGCAAGCACCCCGCAGCCTCGTCATCGTGGGCGGTGGCCCCGGCGGGTACGAGGCCGCCCACGTGGCACGCGCCCTCGGAGCCGACGTCACCATCGTGGAGCGCCAGGGCCTCGGCGGCTCCGCCGTCCTCACCGACGTGGTCCCGTCCAAGACCCTCATCGCCTCGGCCGACGTCATGACGCGCATCAACGCCGCCCGCAACCTCGGCGTCAAGGTCGGCAACTCGCCCATCGGCGTCAACCACGTCGTGGCTGACCTGGGCAAGGTCCACGAGCGCCTTCTCAAGCTCGCCAAGACCCAGTCCCGCGACATCCGCGCCGGCCTCGAGAGCGCCGGCGTCCGCGTCGTCGACGGCACGGGCCGCCTCGACGGCCAGGGCGCCGTGGTCGTCGGAGAGGGGGACGACGCCGAGCGCATCCCCGCCGACGCCATTCTCGTGGCCGTCGGCGCACACCCGCGCGAGCTGCCCACCGCCGTCCCGGACGGCGAGCGGATCTTCACGTGGACCCAGATCTACAACCTGAAGAGGATTCCGGAGCACCTCATCGTCGTCGGCTCGGGCGTCACGGGCGCGGAGTTCGCCTCCGCGTACAACGGGCTCGGCGCCAAGGTCACGCTCATCTCGAGCCGGGACCGCGTGCTTCCGGGCGAGGACGCGGACGCGGCCGAGGTTCTCGAGTCGGCGTTCGAGGCGGCCGGCATGAACGTCGTCGCCCAATCCCGCGCGCAGTCCGTGGAGCGGACGGAGGAGGGCGTGCGCGTGACGCTCTCGACCGGCGAGACCATCGACGGCAGCCACTGCCTCCTCGCCGTGGGGTCCATCCCCAACACGGCGGACATTGGGCTCGAGGAGGCCGGGGTCGAGCTGACGGAGAGCGGGCACATCGTCGTGGACGCCGTCTCCCGCACGTCCGCGCCCGGCGTCTACGCGGCCGGCGACTGCACGGGCGTGTTCCCGCTGGCCTCCGTGGCCGCCATGCAGGGGCGCATCGCGGTCTCCCACTTCCTCGGGGACTCGGTCCAGACGCTCAAACTGCACCGCGTGGCATCCAACATCTTCACGGCGCCGGAGATCGCGTCCGTGGGCGTGAGCGAGGCCGACGTCGAGGCCGGCAAGTTCCAGGCCGACGTCTACAAGATCCCGCTGACGACCAACGCGCGGGCCAAGATGATGGACGTGACCGCCGGGTTCGTGAAGATCCTGGCGCGGAAGGACTCGGGCTCGGTCATCGGCGGAGTGGTCGTCGGACCGCGCGCCTCCGAGCTCATCTACCCGCTGGCGCTCGCGGTCAACAACAAGCTGCACGTCGACGACGTCGCGAACACCATCACCGTGTACCCCTCGCTGAGCGGGTCCATTGCGGAGGCCGCCCGCCGCCTCCACAACCGCGAATACGAGTAGGCCGCGCCCCTTTCTGGGTTTGCCCCCGGTTCTGGCATTTGCCCTCCGCATTGCGCGGGGCATACGCCAGAATCGGGGGCATTCGCGTTTTCGGGGGCGAACCGGAGCGCCGGCGCGGGGCAGGTCAGGCGGTGCGGGACGAGTCCCCACGGCGCCCGGCCAAGCGCACGGCCGGCGGGGCGGGCAGCTCCTCCAGGGCCTGCGTGGCGTTGGAGATGAGCAGGTCCAGCTGCTCGGTCAGGAACTCATGGTCCACGTCCGCGTCCACCGTGAAGAACGCCCGCTCCAGGCCGGGCCACGCCTCATTGATGAGGCCGAGGCCCTCGTCGGTGAGGGACGCCACCACCGAGCGCGGGGACTCCGGGTTCCGCTCCACGGAGACGAGGCCCCGCTCAACGAGCGGCGCGATCCTCTGCGTGATGGACGGCCGCGAGACGCCCAACGCGTCCGCGATGACGTGCTGCGGGGACGGCCCCTTGGTCCGCAGAATCAGCAGGACGAGGAACGAGGAGTACCGCAGCCCGTGGTGCGACTCGAGGTACGTGTCCGCCACATGCGTAATGAGCTGGGTTGCGCGCCCCAGCTTGTAAAAGGTGCTGTCCTTGAACTCCACAGTCCCCACCCTAGGCGAGGGCCCCGCCGCATCCCCGGAATGACGCGGCAGGGGCGGCCCCGTGCCGCGGCGGCACCCCCGCGGGGACCCAGCCCGCGAGGCGCCGACCAGGGCCTCGGGCCCCGGGCTAGGTCTGGCCAGGCGGCCCCGTCCTGGCTGAATCCGGGGAACGCGCCCCAGGAGACTTAGGTATGGTCGCCTCCATGAACAGCGCCGCGCCGAAGATCCGCTTCGAGAACGTCAGCGTCAGCTACGGAGGCGCCGAGCCTGCCGTGCGCAACGTGAGCCTCGACATCCCGGAGGGCTCGTTCACGGTCTTCGTGGGCCCGTCCGGCTGCGGCAAGACCACGAGCCTGCGCCTCATCAACCGCATGGTCCTGCCCTCGGAGGGCCGTGTCCTCCTCAACGGCCGGGACGTCAAGGAGGGCCCCGCCCACGAGCTGCGCCGGGGGATCGGCTATGTCATGCAGTCGGCGGGCCTTCTCCCGCACCGCACGGTCCTGCGCAACATCATGACGGTCCCCGCCCTCGAGGGCCGCGCCGACAAGAACCGGGCCATGGAGCTCATGGAGCTCGTGGGCCTCGACGCGGGGCTTGCGAAGCGCTATCCGGCGGAACTCTCGGGCGGCCAGCAGCAGCGCGTGGGCGTGGCGCGGGCGCTCGCGGCGGACCCGGAGGTGGTCCTCATGGACGAGCCGTTCTCCGCGATCGACCCCGTAGTCCGCGCCGATCTCCAGCGCGAGGTCCTCCGCCTTCAGCGAGAGCTCAAGAAGACCTTCGTCATGGTCACCCACGACATCGACGAGGCGGTCCTCCTCGGCACCCGCATCGCGGTGTTCGGCCCGGGCGGGCGCCTGGCTCAGACGGCCACCCCGTACGAGCTCCTGACCCAGCCGGCGGATGACTTCGTCGCCGGCTTCGTTGGCCGGGACCGCGGGTTCCGCGCCTTGGGCTACGTGGGGGCGGAGCGGCTGGACACCCTTCCGCTGGCCGCGGACCCTGAGTGGGTCCTGCAGGTGGACGACGACGGCCGGCCGCGGGGGTGGACCGGTTCGGACGGCGTGACCCACGCCGGCGGGACGCTCTATGTGCAGGGGGACTCGCTTCGGCAGGCCCTCGACGCGGCGTTGTCCTCGCCGTCAGGCCTCGGCGTCGTCGTCGATGCCCAGGGGCGCGCGGTCTCACTCGTGGCGCCGAGCGCCGTGCTCGCCGCGATGGACGCCAAGTAGGCGGCATGAGCTGGTTCCTTGAGAATCTCGGGCCGCTGCTGCGGCTGACGATGATGCACGCCTATCAGGCCCTGGTCCCCTTGGCGGTCGGGTTTGTCATCGCCCTGCTGCTGGGGCGCCTCGCCGCCGGGAGTCCGCGCCTGCGGCCCTTCATCCTCGGCCTGGGCTCGGTGTTGTTCACCATTCCGTCCCTGGCACTATTCGTGGTGCTTCCGCTCATCCTGGGCACGAAGATCCTCGACGTGGCGAACGTTCTCGTGGCGCTGACGATCTACGCCGTGGCGCTCCTCGTGCAGACGAGCACGAGCGCGTTCATGTCGCTTGAGCGCGCCCCGCTCGAGGCCGCGGACGCCATGGGGTACACGCCGCTGCGGCGGTTCCTCGGCGTGGAGCTCCCGCTTGCCGTGCCCGTGCTCATCGCCGGGGCCCGGGTGGTCTCGGTGAGCAGCATCGCGGGCGTGAGCGTCGGCGCGCTCATCGGCGTCCCGAACCTCGGATACCTGTTCAAGGACGGGCTGTCCAAGGACTTCCCGGCGGAGATCGTCGTGGGCCTCGTCCTGACGGTGGCGCTGGCCCTCGTCGTCGACCTCCTTCTTCTTGGCCTTGAACGCGCCCTGACCCCGTGGAAGGCGGCGAAGCGATGACCGAGCTCCTTCACCTGGCGGCGCCCCTCGCCGCAGAGTCCATCGGGGGCCTGGTCAAGGCCTTCCTCGCGGACCCGCTGACCTGGCGAGGAGAGGCGGGAATCCCGAACCGCCTCCTCGAGCACATCGGCTACTCGCTCGCGGCGCTCGCCATTGCGGCGGGGATCGCCCTTCCGATCGGCCTCGCTGTGGGCCACACCGGGCGCGGCAGGTTCGTTGTGGTCGCGCTGTCCGGCATGCTCCGGGCGGTGCCGACGCTCGGTGTGCTGACGCTTCTTGCCCTGCTCGCGGGGCTCGGGCTTGTCCCGGCCTACGCGGCGCTCGTCATCCTCGCGGTGCCGCCCATTCTCGCGGCGACGGCGACGGGCGTGGCCGGCGTCGAACCCCTGACCGTCGACGCGGCCCGCGCCCAGGGCATGACCGGATCCCAGGTTCTCTGGGGCGTGGAGGTGCCGCTCGCGGCGCCGGTGATCGGGGCGGGGCTGCGCAGCGCGCTCCTCCAGATCGTCGCCACGGTGCCGATCATCGCGATCCTGCCGCTCGGCGGGCTGGGCCGGTTCGTCATCGACGGCCTCCAACAGAACGACTACGCCCAGGTGGTGGTCGGCGCCGTCGTCGTCGCCCTCCTCGCCCTGGTGCTCGACCTCGCGGCCGCCGGTATTCTCAAGCTCATAGAGCGCAGAATCCGGCCCGTGCGCCAACCCTGAGCCGCTGAAGGCCCACCTTCCCACGAACTGAGGAACGCCATGAACGAGTCTCGCCCCATCCCTTCCCCTCGCCGCCGTCCGTCCCGCCGGGGCGTCATCGCCAGCACCGCACTCGTGGCGGCCCTCGCGCTGGCCGGCTGCTCGTCCGACAACCCCCTGGATGCCCAGACGGACACGTCCACGAAGGCGGACGGCAGCACGATCACCGTCGGCGCCGCCGACTTCCCGGAGTCCGAGGTCATCGCCAACCTCTACGCCGGAGCCCTCAAGGAGAGCGGCTTCCAGGTCAACGTCAAGGCCGGAATCGGCTCCCGCGAGGTCTACGTCAAGGCCATCCAGGACGGCTCCGTGGACGTGGTCCCGGACTACAACGGCAACCTCCTGTCCTACTTCAAGCCGAAGTCCACCGAGAAGACGAGCGCCGAGGTGACCAAGGCGCTCCAGAGCGCCACCCCTGAGGGCCTCACCGTCCTCCCGGCCGCCCAGGCGGAGGACACCGACTCGCTCGTCGTCACGGCCGTCACCGCCGAGAAGTACAAGCTCGCGAGCATCGAGGACCTGGCCAAGGTCTGCGACCAGCTGACCCTCGGCGCTCCCGCCGAGTTCGCGAAGCGCGAGGGCGGCCTGCCCGGCCTCAAGTCCGTCTACGGCTGCGAGTTCAAGAGCTTCAAGCCCATTGCGGACGGCGGCGGCCCGCTCACCGTCAAGGCCCTGACCTCGGACGACGTTCAGGTGGCCGACATCTTCTCCACCTCGCCCGCCATCGAGGACAACGGACTCGTGACCCTGGAGGACACGAAGAACAACTGGGCGTCCCAGCAGGTCGTCCCGCTCGGCCGCACCGCCAAGCTCGACGACAAGGCCAAGGCCGCCATCGCCAAGGTGCAGTCCAAGCTGACCACCGCCGACCTCGTGGCCCTCAACCGCAAGGTCTCCGGAACCAACAAGGTCGAGCCCTCGGCGGCTGCGAACCAGTGGCTCAAGGAGAAGGGCATCGTCAAATAGGCGTGTGATGCGCGCTAATCTTGGGGGAAGCCCGGCGTTTGCGGGGCTTTCCCCAGGGAAGAGGAGCCATGGCCACGTACAGCCAGTCCAGGAAGCTCGCGAACGTCCTCTATGACATCCGCGGACCGGTGCTCGGCGCCGCCCAGCGCATGGAGAACGAGGGCCACCGGATCATCAAGCTGAACATCGGCAACACCGCCCCGTTCGGCTTCGAGGCCCCGGACGCCGTGCTCGTGGACATGATCAAGAACCTGCCCACGGCGCAGGGCTACTCTGACGCGCGCGGCATCTACTCCGCGCGGACGGCCGTCTCCCAGCACTACCAGTCCCGGGGCATCCAGACCATCGGGGTCGAGGACGTGTGGATCGGCAACGGCGTCTCGGAGCTCATCACGCTCTCCCTCATGGCCTTCCTCAACGGCGGGGACGAGGTCCTCGTGCCCACCCCGGACTACCCCCTGTGGACGGCGTCCGTGGCGCTGGCTGGCGGAACCCCGGTCCACTACCTCTGCGACGAGGAGGACGGCTGGCAGCCGGACCTCGAGGACCTCGAGGCCAAGATCACGCCCCGCACCAAGGGCATCGTCATCATCAACCCCAACAACCCGACGGGCGCGGTCTACGGGAAGCAGACGCTCGAGCGCATGGCGGAGCTGGCCCGCAAGTACGGGCTCGTCCTCTTCTCGGACGAGATCTACGAGAAGATCCTCTACGACGGCAACGAGCACATCCACACCGCCGCCATCGCGGGCGACGACGTCCTGACGCTCACGTTCTCGGGGCTCTCCAAGGCGTACCGTGTCTGCGGGTTCCGCGCCGGCTGGATGGCCATCACGGGCCCCAAGCGGGCGGCCGCGGACTTCATCGAGGGCATCAACCTCCTCGCCAACATGCGCCTGTGCCCCAACGTGCCCGCGCAGCACGCCATCCAGACGGCCCTCGGCGGGTACCAGTCCATCAACGACCTCATCCTGCCGGGTGGGCGCCTCCTGGAGCAGCGGGACCTCGCGTACCGGATGCTCAACGACATCCCGGGCGTCTCCACGGAGCAGGCCCACGGGGCGCTCTACCTCTTCCCGAAGCTGGACCCGGAGGCGTTCCCCATCGAGAACGACGAGCAGTTCGCGCTCGACCTCCTCAAGCAGCAGAAGATCCTCATCAGTCACGGAACCGCGTTCAACTGGGTGCGCCCCGACCACTTCCGCCTCGTCTTCCTCCCCGAGGACAAGCTCCTCACGGAGGCCGTGGGGCGCATCGCCGAGTTCCTCTCCACGTACACCCCCCGGCCCGCCACCGCGCGGACCGGTTCCTGAAAGGCCATCATGCCCACGTCCTCCCTCCCCAAAGCCGTCCGCAAGGCTCGCCGCGAGGCCGCCGTCGAGCACCTTGAGGAGCTCAATGACGAGCTCGCCGAGAAGCGCAAGGCCGTCAAGAAGGCGGCCAAGGAGGCCGCAAAGTCCAAGCCGTCCGCTCTCCTCGTGGACGTCGTCGCCGGGGAGGGGCCGGCTGGAGTGAAGGTCGACGACGGGGCCGTTGACCTCTCCGCCGTCAGCCCGGATTCCACGCCCGGGTTCGAGGGGTCCAAGAAGGACGCCGCCGTGGCGCTGGCCCTGGGGGAGCGGGTCCTGTCCGAGCTCCAGGACCGCCTGTACGCCCAGAGCCGCGCGGACGCCGCCACCGGGTCCGTGCTGCTCGTGCTCCAGGGCATGGACACGTCCGGCAAGGGCGGGATCGTCCGGCACGTGGTCGGCGCCATGGACCCGCAGGGGGTGCGGATCACGGGCTTCAAGGCGCCGACGGACGAGGAGAAGAAGCACGACTTCCTCTGGCGCATCAAGCCGCACCTCCCCGCGCCGGGGCAGATCGCCGTCTTCGACCGCTCCCACTACGAGGACGTCCTCATCCACCGCGTCCGCGGCTGGGCCGCCGAGGCCGAGATCAAGCGCCGCTACGAGGCCATCAACGCGTTCGAGGCCGAGGCCGCCGCGCAGGGCACGCGCATCATCAAGGTCATGCTCCACATCTCCCACGAGGAGCAGGGCGAGCGCCTCCTTGAGCGCCTCAACCGGCCCGAGAAGCACTGGAAGTACAACGCTGGGGACATCGACGAGCGCAAGCTCTGGGACGACTACCAGGACGCCTACGCCAAGGCCATTGAGGCCACGAGCTCGCCCGAGGCGCCCTGGCACGTGGTCCCGGCCAACCACAAGTGGTACGCGCGGCTCGCCGTGGCGGACCTGCTCATCGCGGCGCTGCGGGACATCGACCCGGTCTGGCCCAAGACGAGCCTCAACGTGGGCGCCGAGCGCGCCCGCCTCGCAGCCACGCGCGACTGACCTGCGTCAGGTGCTCTGCCTCTCTCCCTCACGTTGAGCGTTCCTCTCCCTCTCATTGAGCGTTCCTCCCCCTCTCGTTGCGCGTTCCTCCCCCTCTCGTTGCGCGGCGATTTCCGCACGCGCGGGAGCGACTTCTTGGTTGAAACTCGCCGCGGAACGGAACGAGAGGCACGTTCCCATGACGACAGAGCGGATATCATCGAGGGATGACTGACGCGGGGCACCGGGAGCCGGCACGAGGCGGGGCTGCCTCGCGTTCCCGGGGGATCCCGCCCGCGTACTGGGCGGCCCTCGTCCTCGGAGCCACGGCGGCGCAGTTCGTGTCTCAGGCCAACGACTTCATCCTCGTCGGGGCCCTCGGCGCATCGGCCCGGGACGTGGGCACGGCCAACGCCATCGAGATGCTGCCGTACCTGCTGCTCTCGATCCCCTTGGGGAGCCTGCTCGTGCGCTGGCGGTCCTCGACGGTCAGGTCCGTGGCGTCCGTGGCTGATGCGCTCCTCATCGCGGTGCTCCTGGCCGCCGCGTCCTTCGGCACCCTGACCGTCCCCCTCATCTGGGCCGTCTCCGCCCTCGCGGGCATCGTGGCGGTCGCCCAGGACAACGCGTCCTCCTCCCTCGTGGGTCGCCTCTTCGCGGCCGACGACGTCCCCCGCGTCGCGGCCCGGTCCTCAGCCGTGAAGCAGACCTGCGGGATCGCTCTCCCCGCCGCCGCCGGACTCGTCCTCCACGCGGCCGGGGCCGTGCCGCTCTTGTGGGTCGGCGTGCTCTGCTGTCTCGGTGCCGCCGCGGCGGCCCTGCGCCTGCGGGCCTCCGAGCCGCGGCCGGGAACGGCGGCCGAGCCCACGGGGCGCCCCGCCCGCTCAACCCGGGACCTGGGCCTGTCCTTCGACCTGATCGGCCTCGTCGTCGCCGCCGGCGCAGGGGGAGGCGTGCTCGGCGCGGTGGCCGCCGAGCGGTTCATCGCCCGTTGGGGGCACGAAGGCATCCGCCAGTGGGCGCCGCTCGTCCTGGCCGTGGGCGTGGGCGTCGCCTGGCTGGCCCCCGCTGGACCGGGCCTCGCGTTCTGGCTCATGGCGTCCCACGCGTTCGTGTACGGCGCGGCGATGAGCGTCTTCAACGTCTCGCTCTTCTCCTGGGTGAGCGAGTACTTCGAGGCCGCCGTGCTGCCGAAGGTGTTCGGCGCCCTGCAGACCGTGGGGCTCGGGTCGGTGCCGCTGGGCGCGCTCGTGGGCGGGTTCGCCGGAGACGCGCTCGGCGGGCGAGCGACGATCCTCATCTGGCTCGCCACCGTGCTGGCGCTGCTCCCGCTCGCGGCGCTGCTGCGTTGCCGAACTGCATAAGGCACCCCACGGCTGGGCCCGGCTGCCGGCTTCGTGGGGAAGGCCGCCGGACGGAGGGGACTCGTTTCGGGGCCTACTCGGGCTGCTGAGCCGCGCGGGCGGCGTCGAGGCGGCCCTTGATGCCGTCGAGCAGCGCCTCGCACCGGGCCGCGAGGACCTCGCCGCGCTCCCACAGGGCGATGGACTCTTCGAGCGGGGCGCCGCCCGTCTCCAGCTTGGTCACCACGGAGACGAGCTCGTCCCGGGCCTCCTCATAGCTGAGCGAGTCGATGTCGGCGAAGTCTGGGCTGCTCGTGGTCTGGTTCTGCTCGGTCTGGTTCTCTGCGTTCATGGGGTGTCCTTCGGGGTGTCGGTGGTCTGTGCGGCGGCCGCGTCGTCGTCATGAGGGGAGGGCGGGGAGCCCTCCGCGCCCGTGACGCTCGCGAGCACCCGGCCGCGCGCCAGGAGGACGCGGATCTCGTCCCCGGGCGCAAGGTCCGCGGCGTCCGTCACGACGGCCGAGCCCTTCTGGACGACCGCGTACCCGCGGTTCAGCGTGTGCTGCGGCGAGAGGGAGCGGACCCGAGCCAGCGTGTGCTCCACGTGGGTCGCCTCCCGGTCCACGCGCAGGTCCATGGTGCGGCGCAGGCGCTCCACGGTCAGGGTGAGGCGCTCGCGCTGGGTCTCGGCGATGGTCTCGGGGCGCAGGAGCGCGGGGCGCGAGCGCAGCCCCGCGATCCTCTCCCGCTCCCGCTCAATCCGCATGGTCACGGCGCGCGTCAGGGTGTAGCGGGCCGCGGCGAGGCGCTCCCGCTCTTCGGCGATGTCCGGCACAATCCGCTTCGCCGCGTCCGTGGGGGTCGAGGCGCGCAGGTCCGCGACGTCGTCGAGCACGGGCCGGTCCGCCTCGTGCCCGATGGCGCTGACAACCGGGGTGCGGGCCGCCGCCACCGCGCGGACGAGGGACTCGTCGCTGAACGGCAGCAGGTCCTCGAGGGCGCCGCCGCCGCGAGCGATGACGATGACGTCCACCGCATCCATCGCGTCCAGCTCGGCGAGGGCCTCCATGACCTCGGGGACGGCCCGCGTGCCCTGCACGGCGACGTTCCGGATTTCGAACTGGACCGCGGGCCAGCGGAGGGTCGCATTGCGCAGCACGTCCTTCTCCGCGTCCGAGTTCCGGCCCGTGATGAGGCCGATCCGCCCCGGCAGCGCGGGCAGCGGGCGCTTGCGGTCCGGCCGGAACAGGCCCTCGTCCGCAAGGCTCCGCCGCAGCTGCTCGATCCGCGCCAGGAGGTCACCCAGACCAACCGGCCGGATGCCCGTCACGTTCATGCTGAGACGGCCCGTCTTGAGCCACATCTGGGGGCGGATCTCCGCGACGACCCGCGCGCCCACCTCGATGCCCGGCGCGCTCGTGTTGGCCTGGTTGCCCCAGGCGCTCGCGGGCAGAGAGACTTCCTCGTCCGCATCCCGGAGCACCATGAACGTGTTCTGGCCGCGGCGGTTGAGCTCCACGAGCTGCCCCTCCACCCAGGCCCGGGGCGCGCGCTCGACATGCGTCTTGAGCTTCGAGGCGAAAACCCGCACAGGCCAGGGCCGCTCCGGGGTGGTCTCCCCGGCGGTGGCCGGGGGCGGGGCCGTCTCGTCTGAAGTCATGCCTCCATCTAATCCGATCCGCGGCCGTTTCGGGCGAACGTCGCGGACATTGTGGACAACTCATCAGCTGCGCGTGGAAGGATAGGGAGCGTGCGCACTTCCCTCGCTGGCCTGACTGGCCTTCTCGCGGTCCTGTCCGCCATCGGCGCCTCCATCTCCGGCTGGCTGGCCCGCCACCTCGTGGGCCAGGACGGGTTCCAGCAGCTCTCCGGCCCCATTGCCTCCGACGACGCTGTGCAGTCCAACCTCGCCGCCGCGGCCACTGACCTGGCCACCGCCCGCGCTGTGGAGGTCTTCCCGCTCCTGGACATGTTCCGGGCCAAGATTGCCGAGATCATCCGAGGGGCCCTTGACGGGCTCTTCTCGCAGGACCAGTTCCTCACCGCCGCGCACGCGGTCCTCATGTCCGGGCATGCCTCGGCGTTCAGCAGTGGCCACGGGCTGAGCTTCGACATGCGCCCGCTCGCGCAGCTGGGCCTGGACTCGGTGACGCGGAACTTCGGGCAGACCGTCCCGCTCGACACGCCCCTCGCCGTCGACGTGCCCACGCCGTCCCTCTGGGGCCACAACCTCTTCAGCCTGCTCGACGCATGGTCCGGGTGGTGGGCGTGGCTGCTGCCGCTCGCCCTCGTGCTCGGCGCTGCGACGGTCTACGTGGCGCGCCGGCGCGGGCTCGCGCTCTCGCTCATGGGGGCCGGGCTCATCGCGGGCGCCGTCGTCGGCCGAGCAGTAGGCGACCACGTGCCCGGGTGGCTCGCGGGCACCGTCCCGGGAGGAGGGCTCGGCGCGCTCCTCGTGCAGAAGCTGGGGGAGCAGGCCGTGCCGAGCATCCAGGCGGAGGCGCTGTGGCTCGCCGGGGCCGGGGCCGTCCTCGTGCTCATCGGCGTGGGGGTTGGGCTGAGGGCGAAGGAACGGCGGCACCCGTACGTCACCGCCTAGACTTGACCGGAGAGTCTTCCCGATCGACAGGCACCGGAACCATGACTGACACGACCACCGTTTCCCTCGGGCTTCCCCCCATGCCCCGCACCCGGGCATCCCGCGCGGAGATCGACGCAGCCCGGACCAACGCCGGCCCCCAGCGCGTCCTCCTCGCGGCCCCCCGCGGGTACTGCGCCGGTGTGGACCGTGCCGTGATCGCCGTGGAGAAGGCCCTTGAGCACTACGGCCCGCCCGTGTACGTGCGCAAGCAGATCGTCCACAACAAGCACGTCGTCGAGACGCTCGAGGCCAAGGGTGCCGTGTTCGTCGAGGAGACGGACGAGGTGCCTGAAGGGGCCATGCTGGTGTTCTCGGCTCACGGCGTCTCGCCTGCCGTGGTCAACGCCGCCGAAGAGCGCGGCCTGCAGACCATCGACGCCACGTGCCCCCTCGTCACCAAGGTCCACCGCGAGGCCGTCAGGTTCGCGAAGAACGACTACGAGATCCTCCTCATCGGCCACGAGGGCCACGAGGAGGTCGAGGGCACGTACGGCGAGGCACCCGAGGCCACCCAGATCGTCAACAGCCCCGAGGAAGCCGAGACCATCCAGGTCAAGAACCCGGACCGCCTCATCTGGCTCTCCCAGACCACGCTCTCCGTGGACGAGACCATGGAGACCGTCCGCCGGCTCCGCAAGCGGTTCCCCAACCTCCAGGACCCGCCCTCGGACGACATCTGCTACGCGACGAGCAACCGCCAGGCCGCCATCAAGAAGATTGCCCCGCAGGCGGACCTCGTCATCGTGGTCGGCTCCGCGAACTCCTCCAATTCCGTGCGCCTCGTTGAGGTGGCTCTCGAGTACGGCGCCAAGGCTGCGTACCGCGTGGACTTCGCGCACCAGGTGGACGAGTCCTGGTTCGTCGACGCGCAGACCGTGGGCGTCACGTCCGGCGCGTCCGTCCCCGAGGTCCTCGTCCGCGACGTCCTCAGCCTGCTCTCCGAGTACGGGTACACGGACGTGGAAGAAGTGGTCGAGGCCGAGGAGGACATCCTGTTCTCCCTGCCGAAGGAGCTGCGCGCCACGCTCAAGGCCCACGGGGACGAGTCCCGCGGCCTCGGTGGACGCGGCGTCCGCCCGCGCGCCTAGGGTCAATGCTCTGTAGCCAGGAGGCGCGCCCGTGCCGCTGACGATGGCGCACCCGCTCGCCGTCGTGCCGCTTCGGCGCACGCGGCTCATCTTCCCCGCGCTGGTCATCGGGGCGATGGTCCCGGACCTGCCGCACTTCATCCCTACGCCGTGGATCTACGTGTATTCGCATGCCCTCATCGGCGTGGTGACCGTGGACGTGGCCGCCGCGCTCGCGGTGCTGTGGCTGTGGGAGCGCGTGCTCTTCCCGGCCTATGACGCGGTGGTGCCCACGGCGTGGAAGCGGTGGGCGGAGCCGGGGGCCCGCCGAAGCCTGCGCTGGTGGTGCTACGCGGCCCCCTCGGCCGCCATTGGCGCCTGGACTCACGTGGCCTGGGACGTGTTCACGCACGACACCTCCTTCCTCGCTCAGGAAGGCGGGCCCCTCACCGTCCAGCTGGGGCCCGCGCCCGTCTACACCTGGCTCCAGTACGGCAGCTCCGTGGTGGGGGCTGCGGCGCTGGCGGTCTGGTGCGCGCGGCGCTGGCGCGCGTCCCGGGTCGTTCGGCGCGACGCCGCCCCGCTCGTCTTCGACACCGAGACCGACCGGGCCCTGCTCGTCTGGGCTCCCGTCACCGTGGGCCTCGTCATGGCGGCGTGGCGCGTGCTGGTGGTGGCCATCGCAGGGGCATCCGGCTTCCGCGCCTATATCTTCGGCGGGGTCACGTGGGCGACGACGGGGGCCGCCGCGACAGCCCTCCTCATGGCCGCAGGGTGGCGGCTCGCGGTGGAGGCCCGCCGGCGGTAAGGCGCCGTTGCCGAACCACGTCATCGTTGGTCAAACCACGCCGCCTTTGGCGGGATCCAGCCCCGGAAACGCGTCTCGATCCGTGCGTGGATGTTTTGGAGTTGACGCAGTTTGACCGGGGTCCGAGCAGCTCGCGCGAGGCTCTTCGCTTGCGGTGGTGCGCCGTCCCCAGGAAACTGGCGGGGAAGTCTCAGGCGTCATTCATTGCACGTTCATGTGTTCTATATAACATGATGGTATGACTGAGAGGTCACCCGGACGGAACCCCGTGCGGAACGCATCGCGAAAGGAGCGATCCATGTCCCAGTTCTTCCGACGACTGCTCGCTGGCGCCGCCGTGGCCGCGGCGGCGACCACCACCCTCGCAGTGCCGGCCGAGGCGGCGCTCTCTGACTGCCCACCTGGCGCTGTCTGCTTTTGGAACGACGCCAATTTCTCCGGCTCATTGAACTGGCGTTGGGGCGGTCAGGGTCTTCAGAACATCTCCTGGTGGAACAGCGATGAGTTGTCTTCCTACTACAACAACAGCGGCTACAACGCCGCGTTCTATGACCACAGCAACGGGCGAGGGGCGTGCTGGACGATGTGGAGCGGTCAAGCCGTCGCTTATGTGGGCGACTGGGCTAACGACCGCGCCTCTTCCTGGCGGATGGATCGGGGCTGCTAGCGGTCTCAATTGACGCTCTGCTGCAGCGGGGCAGCCTCCGCCAGGGTTGCCCCGCCGTCCACACCTGAGGAAAGGACGCCATGATCACGTGCACTTCCGTTTCCAAGTCCTATGGCTCGGGCCAGCACGCCGTCCCCGTTCTGCGGGGCGTCTCGCTGGACCTCCCCAAGGGCTCCTTCACCGCGCTCATGGGCGTCAGCGGCTCCGGGAAGAGCACCCTCATCCGCATCCTCGCCGGGCTCGAGAGCGCGGACGAGGGGCAGGTCACGGTGGCCGGCCGCGAGCTCTCCGCCCTGAAGCCGCGCCAGCGCAGCGCGATCCGCCTCGAGGCCGTGGGCGTCGTCTTCCAGGAGCACCTCCTGCTGCCGGAGCTCTCGGCCGTCGAGAACGTGGAGCTGCCCCTGCGCGGGCGCGGATTCTCCCGTGCCGAGGCCCGCAAGGATGCATTGGAAGGGCTGGAATTCTTCGGCCTGGCGGAGCTCGCGGACCGCTTCCCGGATGAGATCTCGGGTGGGCAGAAGCAGCGCGTCGGGATTGCCCGGGCTCTCGTCGGCGGCCGCACAGTGATCCTCGCGGACGAGCCGACCGGCGCATTGGACCGCGGTTCCGCGCGCGTCGTTTTCGAGACCTTCCGCCGTGCGGCCGACGAGGGCGTCACCGTACTCGTCGCCACGCACGACCCGCTCGTCGGTGACTGGGCCGATGCCACGGTCCACCTCGTTGATGGCGAGGTCGAGGCCGCCTGATGTCCGCCGTCCCGCCCGCGCCGCAGTGGCCACCAGCGCAGAGTCCCTGGCTCTACCTGCTGGGCCTCGGCGCGCGCTTGAGGCTCCGGACACCGGCCGTCATCGGCCTTGTTGTCTACAGCGTTGCCATGGCAGTTCTGGGGACGACGCTGCACCTCGTCGCCGCGACCCGCACGTCCTTCGAGCAGGTGCGAGCCGCGGCGGTCGGCGCCTACGACCACGTCGTCATGATCCCGGGCTCGCAATGCGCGTCCGGCGGCGTCTGCGCCACGCCGGACGCCGTCGAGCGTTTGGCCCGCGAGGCCGGGGCGCAGGAGGCGCGCGCCCACCTCGAATTGCCCGTGCGTCTCGCGGGGCGCGAGGTGAACGCCATCCTCACGGAGGCGGAGTGGACGGATGAGACCCACCCCGAGCGGTACCGCCTCATCGAGGGGCGGTGGCCCCAAGCCGTCACGGAGATTGCCGTGCCTCCCGGGTGGCCCCACAAGACAGGGGAGACCGTGACGCTCGCGGGTGGCGGGGGAACATTCACGGTCGTGGGGATCGTGGACAACGTCTTCGTCAACGGCGACGACGCGGCCGTATACGGCGCACCCGGCTCGACATCGCGGGTGCACGCCGCACTCGCGCGCCGCCCGGGGCTCCTGCCCTCCCCGTCAGCGACGATCCGGTTCACTGCGGAGGCGCCGGACGAGGTCCTCGAACGGGTGATCGCCGCGGTGGCGCGGACGAGCCCGCACAAGCCGGCAGAGGTCAAGGAAGACATCGCTCCGTCCTTCGAGTCCTTCCCTCGCGGGCGCACGGACACCTGGGTGGCCCGCCTCAATGCCATGAAACCCGTGCTCGGGTGGGGGCCGCTGGTCATGGTCCCCCTCGTCTTCGCCTGGGGCGCGAGCGGGATCGGGGCCCGCAGATTCTCGGAGGCCTGCCGGTCGGCTGAGATGAACGGCCTGCCCCGCCGGGGGCTGATCGCCAGCGGCGAGGGGCTCTGGATGCTCGGGATCCTCGGTGCGGGTGGACTGGCCCTCGTGGCAGGAGACGCAGCGGGAATGGCCCTCCGCGGGGTCCTCGAACCGATTGCGGACAGCCCGCTCAGCGCCCCCATGCCTGTGGGCCCCCTTGTGGGCATCGCGCTGGGGGCTGCGGTGCTCGGCGTCCTGCCGACGGCTCTGACTCGCAGAACGTCTGACGGCGCGGCCCGGCGGGGTGGATGGGCGGCCAAGGCGGCGGCGGTTGTGAGTCCCCGCCGGGTGACCGGAGCGCTGGCCCTCGGAGCGGCTGCGTGCGGGGCGTGGCTCGCGGTGGAGTACCCGGGGCTCTCGCGAGTGTCCGAGGTTCAACGATGGGCCGTGGTTGCCACCGTGGCCTGCGCCCTGGCGGCAGGGGCGGCGTTCTCGTGCCTGACGGATCGCAAGGGCCGGCTGCCGAGGGTGCTGACCATGGCGCTACGACGGGCCAACCGCGAGTCGGCCGTCGGCGCACTGACGGTCGCGGTCGTCGTCGCCGCATCAGCCGTGCCGCTCAGTGTGGGCGTCACGGCGGCCATCTCGCAGATGCTGACCGCGCGCGTCATGACGCCGCCCGTGCTGGAGGGACAGGTCCGGGTGACCGCGGTGGACCAGCTGAAGGCAGAGGTCTCTGAAGCTGACCGGAAGGCGCTCGAAGCCGCGACCGGAATGCGCGGGCCCGTGCACGTCCGCAGCATCGTGCTCTGGGCTCCCCCTGATGAGGAGCGGAGGCAGTACCTCAATGGCACCCCGTCCGCGGTGGAGAGTGCCGAGGACCTCGAACGCCTCATCCAGCGCGCGTTGACACCGCGAGAACGCGAGGTGTTCCACAGCGGCGGGATCCTCGTGCCTGAGGGGCAGGCGGAGCGGCTCGTCGCAGACGGTCAAGAGGTCGAGGTCGAGGTGCGTCAGCGCATGCGTCAGATGCCCGGCCAACGGCCTCAGCCCGAGACCAGCCCCCCGCGGATCCAGAAGCTGGTGAGCACGCCGCTCAGCGGGGTCGTGGCATACAGGGCAGACGTCTACCGGGTCATGGGGTTCGTCAGCATGGACGCCGTCCGCCGGTCCGGGTGGGAGATCCGTGAGTCTCAGTACGTGTACACGGACCAGCCTCGGGCGGCGACTGACGCGGCCAAGCGCGCGCACCTGGACGGCCTCTTCCCCCACTTGAGAATTTCCACGCACAGGGCGGTGAACACATCCACGTTCCCGCCTGAAGTCGCCCTCGCGCACCGTGTCCTGACGGGGCTCTTGGTCGTGGTGATGTTTGGGCTCTCGATGCACATCGTCGCTGAGACTCGGCCCATGGCGCGGGCCCTGGACAGCATCGGGCTGGGCGGGCGTGCGCGGGCGGGCCTCGTGTTCACCTCGGTGGGCCTCATGGCCGGGCTGCCTGCGCTCGTGGGGCACGTCGTGGCGCTCGCAGGGGCCGCCCTCGCCTACCGCCCCGTCATGCCCCACGACAACGTCCTCCTCATGGCTCGGAACGACGTGGGCACGAGCCTGGCTGTCTGCCTCGCGGTCGCGCTCCTGGCCCCGGCCGTGGCGCTCGCGGTGGAGGCCCGCCGGCGGTGAGGTGCTGGCCCGCGCCTACAGCCACCCGTTCTCGCGGGCGGCGCGGGCCGCCTCGAACCGGTTCCCGGCGCCCGTCTTGGCGATGATCGAGGACATGTGGTTCCGCACCGTGCCGAGTGACAGGGACACCGCCGCCGCCACGTCCACGAGCGGCTGCCCGAACTCGGCGGCCCGGAGCACCTCCGTCTCCCGCTCCGTCAAGGGGGAGTCCCCCGCGAAGAGGGACGCCTCGGCAAGCTGCGGGTCGATGACGCGCAGGCCCCGGTGGACGCGGCGCACCGCGTCCGCGAGCCGTTCCGCCGGCGCATCCTTGACCATGAACCCGCTTGCCCCGGCCGCGAGGGCCCGCTTGAGGTACCCGGGCCGCCCGAACGTCGTCACGATGAGCACCCGGCACCCAAGCCCCGCGTCTCGGATCTGCGCGGCTGCCTCGATCCCGTCGATCCCCGGCATCTCAATGTCCAGCAGCGCAACATCCGGGCGGGCCTCACGCACAAGCCCGAGCACCTCGTCCCCGCGGGAGGCCTCGGCCACGACCTCAATGTCCTCCTCGAGCGTCAGCAGCGCCGCGAGGGCGCCGCGGACGAGGGCCTGGTCATCGGCCAGGAGCAGCCTGATCGGTTCTGTCATGGCTCCATCCTCACGGTGAGTCGCGTTCCTGTCCTGGCGCCCGGGGCCAGCTCAAGCTGCCCGCCCGCCGATTCGACGCGCGACCTCAGCCCCTCGAGCCCGTTGCCCCAGGCCGCCCCGTCAAGGCCCACGCCGTCATCCACGATGCTCAGCTCCTCCGGCTGGATGGAGATCTCGCACCGCCTCGCCCCCGAATGCCGCAGGACGTTGGTCACGGCCTCGCGGAGCGCCCAGGCGAAGAGCGCCGCGTGTGGCGTCGTCGTCCCCTCGCCCCTGACCGTGGCGCGGATTCCCGCGCTCTGAAGCGCAGCGCGAGCCCCGGACAGCGCGGAGGCGAGGTCAGGGGAGCGGAGGTCGGTGACGGTGGAGCGGACCTCGGCGAGGGCCTCGCGGCTGATGCGCGAAATGTCCTCGAGCTCGGCGCGGGCGCGTGCGGGGTCCGCGTCCACGAGCCGGGACGCGAGCTCGGATTTCACGGCGAGGACGGAGAGCGAGTGCCCCAGGAGGTCGTGGACGTCGCGGCTGATGCGGTGGCGCTCCTGGAGGACGTCCACGCGGCGCTGGGCGGCCACCCGCTGGTCTGAGGCGTGCTCGGCCAGGCGCCCCGCAAAGACGCACACCACGCCAATTCCCGGGCCCACAATGGCCCACGCGCTGCCCACCTCGCCGAGGCGTCCGCTGAGGAGGGCGACGACGGCGCCTGCGGCCACAACACCCCCGACGATCCAGGGAGCCCGCCGCATGGGGGAGTGGAAGAGGAGGAGCGCCGCAAAATACGGGGCGAGAGAGAGTGCGGCGAGGGACGCCGCGGGCCAGATCAGGGCCGCCAGGACAAGCTCGACGGCGACGAATGCGGCCGTCCGCCGGTCCAGGGCCCGCAACGCGGAGGCGTGCTGGGCGGCCGCCCCGGGCGCGGTGCTCGCAGGCGATGCCGCCGCGGGTTCCCTGGCGGCGAGGGCCGGTTCCCGGAACGCGGCCACGTAGACGAGCGCGAAGAGGGCAAGCCCCGCGTAGGCCAGGAGCTTGTGGCCCTGGGGTGCCCCGCTGGATGCGACGGCGACCGTGGGGATGAAGAGGAAGACGAGCCAGATGGAGGCGAATGCAACAGTGGACGCGCGGCCGTCTGACCGGGCTGGGCGAGTCCGCGTGGTGTTCATGATGACTCCGATCGTAGTGCGGGTGGTCGGCGGGGTGGGGATCGGTGGGGCGGTGCGCCCGCTGGGGGTGGGGCTGGGGACGGGGCAGTGGGCTGGCCGTGCCGGTCAGCGGCGGCCGGCGCGGCGGCGGAACGCGGCCGCGGCGAGGGCGCCCAGGATGATGACCCAGGCGACGGTGTTGAGGATGAGGGCCCAGAGGGGGTCGTTCCCCATCGTGGCGCCGTTGGGAATGTCTCCGCGGGTCACGGGATAGGCGGCCAGACCCCGGATGCCGTAGAGCGGCGTGAGGCGGCCGATGTCCAGGAGGGTGCCGCTCAGCGGGGCGAAGAGGTTTCCGAGGAACGCCCACAGGACGAGGCTGCCTGAGGCGATGCCTGGCGCGGCCTCGGAGGAGAACGTCATGCCGATCGCCAGGCCGTAGAGCGAGAAGACCGTCGAGAGAATCCAGGCGAGAAATGCGGTGGCGGCCCACTGGGAGAGCGGCATCTTCGAGCCCATGAAGGCACCCAAAATAAACACGGTGGCCACGGGGAGCGCGGCGAGGCACAGGCACGTGAGGGCCTTGACGAGCGCGTACTGGCCCGGGCGAAGCGCCGTGAGACGCAGCTGGCGGCCCCACCCGTGGCTCATTTCCACGGCGGAGGACGCCGCGATGGACGTCGAATTCACGACCGCCCCGTAGAGGGCCATGCCGATCATGATCGTGGCGGCGATGTTGCCGTCGTGAACGGGCACGTCCTTGTAGTCCTGCGTTCCGCCGAAAACGATGAACATGAAGGCGGGCAACAGGATGCTGAAGAGGATCTGGAAAATGTTGCGGACCGCGCGGGCCAGCTCCAGGCGGAGATAAGCGAAGAGATTCATGGGATTCCTCAGGGTGAGTTCGGCGGGGTGATTGGTGTGGGTGCCTAATTGGCGGTGGGCTCGGTCAGCCCCTCGCCCGTCAGGCGCATGAACGCGTCCTCGAGGCTGGCGGGGCGGACCTCGAGCCGGGACGCCGTCGTCGTGGTCAGGAGCGCCCGGGCCAGGGCGTCAGGGTCCTGAGAGGAGAAGAGGACGCGCCCGCCCCTGCGCTCCTCGGAGACGACCCCGGGGAGGCCGCCGGTGGCTGCGCCCTCCGGGAGGTCGCAGCTGACGAGGCTGCCGCCGCCCAGCGCGCGCAGTTCGGAGACCGTTCCGTCCGCCACGATTCGGCCGCGGGCCATGAGGACGACCCGGTCCGCGAACGACTCGGCCTCCTCCAGATAGTGCGTGGCGAAGAGGACGGTGCGGCCGCTGGCGGCCTGCTCGCGCATGGACGCCCAGAAGTCGCGGCGCGCGGTGACGTCCATGCCGGCCGTGGGCTCGTCGAGGACCAAGAGGTCCGGGTCCGGGAGGAGCGCCAGGGCGAACTTGAGGCGCTGCTGCTGGCCGCCCGAGCACTTCGAGACGCGGCGGCCCGCGATCTCCGTGATGCCGGCCCGCTCCATGGCCTCGTCCACGCCGATGGTGCTGCGGTGGAGGGCCGCAATGGTGGTGACGGTTTCCCGCACCGTGGCGTCCGGGAGGAGGCCACCCGTCTGGAGGAGGGCGGAGACGCGGCCCGCGCGGATCGCAGACACGGGGCTGGCCCCGAAGACCTCCACCGACCCCGCGTCTGGCTCCGTCTGGCCGAGGAGGAGGTCCAGGGTGGTGGTCTTGCCCGCGCCGTTGGGGCCGAGGAGGGCGACGACCTCGCCAGGGGCGACCGTCAGGGACACGTCCTTGACGGCCTCGACGCGGCGGGAGGTCTTGGTGGCGAAGCTCTTGGCGACGCCGGTGATGCGGATGGTCGGGGCGCCGGCGGATTCGAGAAGGCTGTTCATGTCATCAACTCTCCGGCGGCGGAGGCCCGCGCGGGCAGGGGGCTGCGTCACGAGTTGTGGGTGACGAATGTCAGGGGGACGGGGTGCGGCGGCTGCGTCGTCGTGCGCATCAAGGGCGAGCGGAAGGCGAGCCGGTAGGATGAGGTTCCGTGGCTCTTACTATCGGAATCGTCGGACTGCCCAACGTCGGCAAGTCAACCCTGTTCAACGCGCTGACGCGCCAGACCGTGCTCGCCGCGAACTATCCGTTCGCGACGATCGAGCCGAATGTCGGCGTGGTGAGCCTGCCGGATGAACGGCTCGGAAAGCTGGCCGAAATCTTCGGCTCGCAGACGATTCTCCCCGCGACCGTCTCCTTCGTGGATATCGCCGGCATTGTGCGCGGCGCGTCCGAGGGCGAGGGGCTCGGAAACCAGTTCCTTGCGAACATCCGCGAGGCCGCGGCCATTGCCCAGGTTGTGCGCGTCTTTGAGGATCCCGACGTCATTCACGTTGACGGCAAGGTTGATCCCGCCTCTGACCGCGAGACCATCAACACCGAGCTCATCCTCGCGGACCTCCAGACCGTGGAAAAGGCCATTCCGCGCGTGGAGAAGGAAGTGAAGATCAAGAAGCGTGACGCGGCCGAGCTCCAGGCGCTCCAGGGAGCGCTCGCGGTCCTCGAGCGCGGCGACACCGTTTTCTCCGCCGTTTCCTCCGGCGAGTTGGACATGGAATTCCTCCGGGAACTCGGTCTTCTCACCGCCAAGCCCTTCATCTACGTCTTCAATGTGGACGACGCCGTGCTTGGCAGCAAGGGAAAGCAGCAGGAACTCCGGGAGCTCGTGGCGCCGGCCGAGGCCGTGTTCCTCGACGCAAAGCTTGAGGCCGACCTCGTGGAGCTCTCGGAAGAAGAGGCCCGCGAAATGCTGGAAATGAACGGTCAGACCGAGTCCGGTCTGGACCAGCTCGCGCGCGTCGGATTCCGGACGCTCGGCCTCCAGACGTACCTCACGGCGGGGCCCAAGGAAGCGCGCGCCTGGACCATTCAGGTGGGCGACACCGCACCCCAGGCCGCTGGCGTCATCCACTCCGACTTTGAGCGGGGCTTCATCAAGGCCGAGGTCGTCTCGTTCGAGGACCTCGTGGCGGCCGGGTCCAAGGCCGACGCGAAGGCCCAGGGCAAGGTCCGCATGGAAGGCAAGGACTACGTCATGCAGGACGGCGACGTAGTGGAGTTCCGGTTTAACGTGTAGGTCGGCAAGCTCGAGGTGCTGAAAAGTGCGACGCCCGGCGATGAAGGAGTCTGATCCGTGTCCAGACTGACTGAGTTATTACGGCAGGCTCGAAAAGTTGACCCCCAGCTCGGGGCTGACCTGGAGGCCGAGGTTGTTGAGTTGATTAAGCGCCGTACCTTTGGTCTGGTTTTCGAGCCGCACCAGCCTGAGGCTGTCGAGCTCCCCGGTCGACCTGTACGCCGAGGCGACAAGGTGCGGGTGCTACCGCCTCGGGGGACCGCTGTACAGAGCGATCATCGGCTCTGGCGCGCCGTGCGGGTCGAGCGGGTGAACGGGCAGCGTGTGGTCCACCTTGTCGAGCTCGACGCCGATGAGCCCGATACCCGTGCTGAGATCGAGGATGCCCTTGTGGTCGTCGCAGAGTTCCGAGACCGCATCTACCCGGGCCTCGTTGAGACAGGTCGCGTCGAGCATGCGCCGAGTAAGCCCTTCCACACGGTGATCAACGCCGAGAACTATCACGCGCTCGAAATGCTGACCTACACGCACCAGGAGTCGGTCGACCTCATCTACATCGACCCGCCCTACAACACTGGCGGGAAGTTCGCATGGCTGTACAACGACGACTACGTGGACGCAGACGACGACTACCAGCACTCGAAGTGGCTGGCCTTCATGGATCGTCGGCTACGTATCGCGCGCGAGTTGCTCAAGCCCAGCGGGGCGATCATGGTGTCGATCGGTGACGACGAGCAGCACCGGTTGCGGATGCTGATGGAGCAGATCTTCGGCGTTGAGAACCATGTAGCCCAACTGGCGGTAGAGATGTCCACGACATCCGGGCCGAAGACGACGAACGCGCAGCAGGGCACGATCGTCAAGAATGTTGAGTACGTGCTGATCTACCGGAAGTCTCCGGCGTTCGACATCGAGGTTAGGCACACACCGCTCTATGACGGCATCGAGAAGTGGGATGCCAACTACCCACTGTGGCTAAACGATGACGGCACCACCGAGTCGCTGTACCAGAGGCTCGATGAGGAACCGTCTGTGCGCGCAGACATCGAGCGCTTCGAACTCGTTCGCAAGACCGGCAAGCTCAAGGGGACCTTCATCGGAGCTCCGGGGATGGACTTACTCCTCTCAGCGTCGGCGGCTGCGCGAGAGTTCATCCTCAGCAACCTGACTCGCATTGGGCGCACTGATACGCCGCCGGTCTCGGGGAGGAGCGTTGACGTCCCGATCGGACGATGGGTTGAGCACCAGACCGATGGGCGCACGTATCGGCTCACGCGCTCCGGAAAAGGTAAGGTCTGGCAGCTCTACACGCTGGACCGGAACTACCGGTTGTCCGATGACTACCTGCCACGCTTCGGTAGGACAGTGATCCGCGGCGATCTCTGGCGAGGTTTCCACTCCGACATGGGGCACGTCTCGAACGAGGGAGGCGTCGGGTTCGCAAACGGTAAGAAGCCGATTCGCCTCATCAAGCAGCTCGTCAAGTGGGCGAACAATTCGCCCGACGCGGTCATCCTCGACTTTTTCGCGGGTTCCGGCACCACGGCACACGCGGTCGCGGCGATGAATGCAGAGGACGGTGGGAGCCGCCGCTCGATCATCGTCACGAACAATGAATTGAGCAAGGCCGATCGAAAGGTATTGGCTGCTGCCGGGCATCGTGCAGGCGACCCGGAGTGGGAAGCGCTGGGCGTGTTCGAGTCGAAGACGAAACCCAGGCTTCTGAACGCCTTCAGCGAGACCGCTGCCAACGCTGAGTTCTTCAACCTCACATACGAGGCACCGCTGTCGGTGCGCCACAACCGCGCGTTCGAACGCATCGCGCCGATGCTGTGGCTGCGTGCCGGCTCGCGCGGCCGGATCATCACCGAGCTGGGGGACGCGGGCTGGGACGTGGCAGAGGCGTACGGAGTCCTGACCGACCTCGACCGCTCGAGCCAGTTCACGGCTGCGGTCGCAGCGACCGAGGGTGTGGTGAACGCGTTCATCGTCACCGACGACGACTCCGCTTTCCAGATGGTGTGCCGCGAGCTGCCCGATGGCGTCTCCCCGGTCCGCCTCTACGAGAGCTACCTGCAGAACTTCGAGATCAACACAGGAAGGACCCTGTAGTGGAGTACACGCTGAAGGACTACCAGGCCGAGGCCGTCCGTGACGTGCTGCGGAACCTGGACCGTGCGCGCGACTCCTACCGTCGCTACGGCGCGCTCTCGCAGTTCTCACTGAGCGCCACGACAGGTGCTGGAAAGACCGTCATGGCCGCCGCTGTGATCGAATCGCTCTTCTTCGGCAACGACGAGTTCGACGTGGCCGGTGACCCGGGCGCCGTCGTGCTGTGGTTCTCGGACGACCCGGCGTTGAACGAGCAGTCGCGTGCGCGTATCCAGGCAGCGGCCAGCGAGCTCGACCATCGACTGCGGGTCGTGCCAACGACATTCGCCGAGCCGACCTTTCGGCCAGGTAACGTCTACTTCCTCAATACCCAGAAGCTGAGTAAGAACTCGCGCCTGGTCAAGGGTGCACCGGATGCCAGCGGCGATAATACGCTGCCAGGTCTCGAGCCTCGCCCCGACGAGGTTCAGTCTTCAATCTACGACACGATCACGAACACGATCGTCAACGAAGATCTGACGCTCTACCTCGTGCTGGACGAGGCGCACCGCGGCATGGGCACGCGCGCACGCGAACGGTCCACCATCGTGCAACGACTAATCAACGGCCAGGGCAGCGTGCCTGCGATGCCGGTCGTCTTCGGCATCTCCGCCACGGTTGAGCGGTTCGAGAGCGCGATGAAGGACGCCAAGGGCCGTGACGCCCTGCCGTCGGTACAGGTGGACTCCGCGCTGGTGCAGGCGTCAGGGCTCCTCAAGGACGACATCGCGCTGTCGATCCCTGCCGAGGACGGCGCGTTCGAGACCGTGCTGCTGACCAAAGCCGTAGAGAAGATCAAGGCCTCCGAGAGCGCGTGGCAGGACTATGCGCGCGAGCAGGGCGAGTCCGAAGCCGTTCGCCCACTGCTGGTGGTCCAGGTCGGGGACAAGCCCTCGCAGGAGACCCTCACCCGGACACTGGACACGATCCACGAGGCCTGGCCGGAGCTGCCCTATGACGCCGTGGCGAACGTCTTCGGCGAGCACACGGACCTGACCATCGGACAGCAGGTCGTGCCGTACATCGAACCGCAGCGGGTCCAGGACGCCACGCACGTACGTGTGCTGCTCGCCAAGAGCGCGATCTCGACCGGCTGGGACTGCCCGCGCGCCGAGGTGCTCGTCTCATTCCGTCCCGCCAGGGACCGTACGCACATCACACAGTTGCTCGGACGGATGATGCGCACACCGCTCGCCCGGCGCATCCCCGGTAACGAACTGCTCAACTCGGTAGACTGCCTGCTACCGCTCTTCGATCGCAAGACCGCCACCGGAGTCGCGGAACTGCTGATGAAGGGCGCGACGAGCAAGGACGCCGACGAAGGAGAGGACGGCGGCGGAGGCCTCGGGCGCCGAGTGCTGTTCGACCCAATCCCGCTGTACCCGAACCCGGCGATCGGCCAGGCAGTGTGGGAGCGCTTCGCAGCCATCCCGTCGGTGACAATCCCCAAAAAGAACGTCAAACCCATCCGTCGGCTCACCGCCCTGGCGACGGCGCTCTCGAAGGACCACCTCGTGGACGAGGCTGTAGAGAAGGCGCACAGGCATCTCCATGCCGTGCTCGACGGTCGTGCCGTCCAGTACCGGGAGAAGCTTGAGAATGCGCGCGAAGACGTGCTCACGATGGAGGGCGAGGAAGTCCGCGGCAGAGTCGGTGGCGGGTTCTCCTATCGCGCGTTCTCCGTGAGTGCCGACCCTCGCGCCATCGAGGACTACTACCGCACAGCCACGCGGATATTGAGTCCATCGCTGTGCTCGTCCTACGTCGACCACCTCGTCGGGCCGGACGGAGACGAGGACGACCTCCTCGAAGCGCACATCACCGTCGCCTCACTCGGCCGAGTACACGAGATCGCCCAGGCGGTCGAGCACGAGGCCGATGCTCTGTCCCGCGAGTGGCTCACGCGCACCCGCGTGGCACGAAAGGGACTGAGCGACGAACGCCAGGCCGATTACGACGGGCTGGAGTCGATGTCGACGACGCCCGAACCGATCACACTCTTCGTTCCGAAGAACGGCCAGGCTGACACCAAGGTGCGTCATCCCGACGGCACTGAGGAGGACCTGCCCACCCGCGAGATGCACCTGCTCGCTGCGGACGACGGCACGGTTCCGATCACGTTGAACGAGTGGGAGCGTAAGGTCCTCGATTCCGAGGCCGCCCAGCCGGGTTTTCAAGGCTGGTACCGCAATCCCGACCGCGCCACGAAGGAATCTCTCGCGGTGGCCTACAAAGACGAGATGGAGGACTGGAAGGCGCTACGCCCGGACTTCCTGTTCTTCGGAACCAACCACGACGGCAGCGTCGCTGTGGACCTCGTAGACCCACACGGCCATCATCTCTCCGATGCACTGCCGAAACTGCGAGGCCTCGCGGCCTTCGCCGAGCGCTTCGCAGATGACTTCCGCCGCATCGAGTCCGTGGCCGAAACGGGCGGTGTGCTCCGGGTCCTGGACATCACGAAACCGAGTGTACGCGAGTCGATCCGCGGTGCCGAGAGCGCTAGGGCGTTGTACGAGTCGGAAGTGGCCAGTGACTACTGATTGTGACGCCCGGTTCATGTCTTTTCCTGGGGATGACAAAGCGGGATACAGATGAGCGGTCCAGAACCAGCATGGTCACCCGCCGTGATGGCAGAAGTGGCAGCAGTCTTGGGTGACACTGACAACGGGCTCACAGGCCGGGAGATCGGTGATCTCTTGGCCCGTCTTCGCATGCAGGATCCGACTCCTGGCGCGACCAAGAGGATTCGCCTCACCGAGGCCTTCGTCTTGGCGCAGAACCGATTCGGGAATCCGAAGCGGATCATCACCTTCATCGTGGCAGCTATGGAGCCGGTCCAATATCGGGGCCAACCCGATCTCTTCACGCTCCGCCAGGACCGGCTTAATGAGCATCTCGCATTCGTCGGGCTGAGGGTTAACGATAAGGGCATAGTGGTTCGCGGCGCGAAAGCGCAGACGCTGGACGAGGCGTCCCGTGTCGCCACCTCAATCCGTGACGAGCTGCTGCGACGGAAGACCCATCCCGAGGTCCTCCGGTACTGCTCGGTGGAGGTGCTGAAGAAAGCACACTTTCACGCCTGTCTGGAAGCGGTCAAGAGTATATTCGAGCGGCTGCGGAAGACCACAGGCGCCCAGGGGGACGGGGCGGCTCTTGTTGATGCAGCGCTTGCCCTCGGCAAGACTGGCGTGCCGGTACTGGCGATTAATGAGCTGGGGACTCAGACTGAGCGTGATGAGCAGACGGGGGTGGCGAACCTGATCAAAGGGCTCGGCGGACTCTATCGCAATCCGACGGCTCACGATCCGCGGTTGAACCGGTCTATGAACGACGACGAGCTGCTTGAGGTCCTAACGCTGGTCTCGATGGTCCATCGAAGGCTCGATTGCGCACGCATCACCGACGGAGGCCTGTAGTGACAGGAGACAGGAATGACAGCTGCGGGGTTGACACCGACGACGAAGGCACCCCGCAGGCCGGGGGAAGGAGTCACGATCGGTTGAGCCGGGTGGAGGGTCTCGCTCGGGTTCGTGGCTTTCGCCTCCCGCCAGTGTTCGCCCAGTCCCTTTTCCCCAACTTGAGTGATGCCTTGGCCAGGATCGTCACGCCCCTACAGGACCCCATTCGATGGGAGGTGCCCGATCTCAGCGCCCTTGCCCGCCGAACCCTTGCCCCGATGAACGAGCGTCACCAACAGCAGATGGCCTCAATCGTCGCCAGCCTCCCAACTTTCTCGGTGCCACCGCTCGACCTGCCCGCGCTGCGTGCTCCGGTTTTCAGTCCTGCGACCCAGGAGATTCTGGGGAGGGTCTTCGAGCAGAACGCGAGGACTATGGAGGGGTTGAGAGCGTCCCTCGGTTCGTTCTTCGATCCGGAGGCACTCCACGGTCTCAACCGCGCTCTGTTACCCCCCAACCTCAAGGGGCATGCAGACGAGATTTGGGCGAATGAAGTTCAAGATTTCGTTGAGCAAGAGGGTATCCCGCTTTACCTCGTGCCGCGGGGGCGGACAGCCCTGCGGTTGCTGCGGGCAAAGGATCGAGCAGGACGTCGACGGGTGCTCGGCGACTGCTACGAGTCGCTCATGGAGGATTGTTCCGCCGTGCTGGAACGTGTAGGCCACGAGACGATCAAAGATGAATTGAGCTTCGCCCTCGACGGTCTCGGGGCCATGCGGGCCGGTCACTTTCGTTCAGCTCAGGCTATGTTCACCGTCACGTTAGACACGCTGATCTATCGCTTCTATCCCGACATGAAGGCCCGGAAGGCCATCACGAATCGCAAAAAGGGCGCTGATGTACCCGAAACGATCGACGAGATGGGCATCCGAGACGCGCTCGTGTGGTTGCCTATCTGGAACGCACACGAGGCATTCTGGAAGGACAAAGGCGACAAGGTGCCGTATTACTATTCGCGCCATGCTAGTGTCCACGGCGTATCCTCGCGCCAATTCAATCGGCGCAATTGCATTCAAGCCTTAATGCTAGTCACCAGTCTTCTTGGATACGTTGACCAGGGTGCATTAGAATTCCGAAATAGACCGTCCATGTGAAGTCAGATCAACGAATGGGCTGCTCTTTCTTAGCCCTCGTCTGCTACAGGCTCGCTGTCTGATCAGGTGGTTCTCGCTATTCTGTCTATGCCAAGGCTGGGGCCATGAAAATGTGGACGGTTTGGATATTAGCGCGCTACGATGTTGAGTTTGCCGTTGGCTATGTAGGAGGAAGGTGCTTGTTCGGCGGACTGCCGCAGGCGCGACGCGTCGGATGGGATCAACGCGGCAGCTCTTCTCCGAGTGATGAGACGTCGATCTGATTTTCTGTAACCTGCCCCAATATAGCGACATTGGGGTTACGTCTATATTGACAATATCTTTACTTTAAATGCCCGGCGGTGACCCCTACAACTATTGTCGGCCCCGTGCGTATTGTGCTGGCCGCCTTCGACCAGTCGTCCTTGCTTCAATAGCCTACGTCGCGGCCTCATATGTCTAGAGGGCCAATGCGGTCTCTGCTTCCTCGAGTATTGCTGCGATGTCGCTGTTGCTGAGGGCATCCATGAAGAAAATCTTGCGTCCGATCTTATATAGAGACGTGCCCATAATCACGCCCCGGCATCGGTCTGCGATCCAGAAACGATCGTGAAAGTCTTTGGATCCCACTACGCGGATCTCGGTGTCGCCGCGCGCCGCCGTAAGCTGAGTGAGCACCGCATGACGAACGTCTGCGTGCGAAACGTCCTCGTCCACGATAGCGATGAGCTCCGCGCCGTTGGCAAGGAGTGGAGCGATAAGGCTGGCTACGGACTGCGAGTAGGCGTCGATGTCGTTGCGGGCGCTACGTGTGAAGAGGTACGGGTCAGTGATGATGAGCTCGACTTGCGGGGCCAAGCGCCCCAGGCGTTCTGCAACGTATTGCATGGCCTGTGGGGCGGAAGCCTTGGGAGAGACGTCTTCCTGCAGTTGGGTGAGCCGGAGGAAGGCGCTCGGGCCGTCCTCGCGCAGTTGATGCTGTACCTTTTCAAGGGTATAACCCCGCTTCCGGATTGTCATGGCATACCCAAGCGTCTCCGCGAAGCGCGCGATGCGGAACAAGTCTGAATGCGAAGGCCCTGGCACGAACCCGAAAGCAACTTGTTCGTCCTGCATGTAAACCTCGTTGGCCGCATCCATGACTCCATCGTGCCATGTTGGAACAATCAGCAGGCGGAGCACCTCGCGGACGCCAGTCAGGAGGATTGGCCCCACGGTGCCTGGCGGTTCGCTGAGCCGGGTGACGGAGACCGAGCGCACGTGCTGGCACTGGGTCGCCGGTGGGGCGCTGAAGTGGTTGTCGTCGTCGGTCTCGATATGCACCTTCGCTCCGCTGGAACGAATGGGCCGGGACCGAGATACTACCTGCATCACGTTGGGTTCATCGAGTATTCCACCGCTGGCGATCACGACTTCAGCGGGCTGCCCGACCCCTGTTCGGCCGACGGCGAGGTGACAAAGTCGGCTTCAGTGAGGTCACTCAAGTCCAGCATCGAGCCAGGCTGTCCCGTCGTCGGTGTAGCTCGGGGCTCACGTCCCGTCCCATCATCGTCCGTGCCAGGGCGCGCCGCGCCGAGTCGACAGGCTGGTCGATATTCTTGTGACGTTGCTGCGCCGTTCGTGACACCCTGCCGGGCTTCTGGGTGCGGGCGCGAATTGTTGCGGTTTCGTTTATGTGCCTTCTTGTCTCTCATGTTGCCAGGGGAGTGTGCAACGTCTTGAGCTCCCTCGAGTGAAGTCACCGGAGAGCCCATGAGCTGGGGCGACCCCGGGCGCGTGTTCAACGAACGCTCTCTAACAAACCCGGGCCGATTCACGACAGGGTGTCGATTCGTGCGTTCAGAGCGACCTGCAGGACTTCGTCGTAGTGTCCGGCGACGTGCTGGGCGAGGACTAGGACGACTTGTGGCGGAGAGCTGGCCGGTGCGTGTATGGCGGCCGGCCGGACGTCGGCCCGTGCTCGGGCCCGGGCCGGTATCTTGGAGGTATGCACGAGGACACCACGACGTCCGAGACTCTCGCCCTGCGCGAGCTCCTCGTCGCGCGTCGTGAGGAGTTCCAGATGCTCCTCGACCGGTACGGTGCCACGAACCCGAAGCTGTTCGGCTCGGTCGCTCGCGGAACCGCGCACTCGAGCTCCGACATCGACATCCTCGTCGAGATGGATCCGTCGGACGGAAACCTGCTCATGCGGGCTTCCGGTCTGATGGAGGAGACGCGAGCCCTGTTCGACCGGGACGATATCGACATCTTCCCCCTCCAGTTGCTCAAGCGTCCGATCTCAACCTCGGCTCTCGTGGACGCGGTCGCCCTATGAGCCGTGACCCTGCTCAGCGCATCGCTGACGTTCTCGAGGACATCACTGCTGCGCATCCGGAGGTTCCCTGGCCGCAGATCCGGGGCTTCCACAACATCCTCGTCCACCAGTACTTCGGGGTCGACGCCGACGTCGTCCGCGATGTTGTGGAGACTCATCTGCCACCGCTGGCCGACGCGTTGCGGGGTCACGTTCGCAACGAGTGACCTCCGCGTGAGCTCGCTGCGACGCTCGAGAGGTTGCTCGGTTACGGAACGCAGTGGGATTCCGGTTTAACGTCTAGCCGCGTTCCGCTTCAACCTCTGGCGTGATCCGAGGGGTCTTCGGAACCATAGATGAACGTTGTGCACAACTTGTACAAGTCGTACGACAGACACATGACTTCAGCGACTCTTTCCGAGTTCCGTAACCGCCAGAGCGACTACATCGCGGCTGCGCAGCGGGAGCCAGTCGAGATCACCTCCCGCGGTGCGGGGCGTCGTGCTGTCCTCGTGTCGCCAGAGTTCTTCGACCGTGCGATGCAGGCGTTGGAGGACCAGGCTGACATTCGCGATGCGGCAGAAGCGCGCAAAGAGCCTCGTATTCCCTTCGACGACCTGACGGAAGAGCTTGGGCTTTGATCCCGGGCTGACATGAGCTACCGGATGACGATCGCGCGCAGAGCCGCGAAGACATTTCGGCGGCTTCATCCGCAGGTTGCTGACCCCTGAAGGCTGCTATCCAAAACCTCGCAGACGTTCCGCGTCCGCCTGGAAGTCTGCAGCTGAGCGGCGGGGACGGCGAGCTCCGCATTCGCGTCGGCGACTACTGGGTCATCTACGACGTCCAGGACGATGAGTTCGTGGTCCTGGTAGTGCGAGGCGGCCACGTCGGGTGGGCACGGCGTGACATCCGCGTAGGCGATCAGGAGATTGTCGTTGCGGGTGTGGGTGGAGTCAGATCTCAGCTGCGGAGCGCTCGATAATCCGCACTGGCCAGCCGATATTCGATGCGCCAGGTCAACCACTGCTCGTTTTGCCCATCGAATCGCCGCTCACTTCTTTGCCTGTCGTCGAGGTTGACCTGCGCGGTCGCGCGTGGTGACCTTTGAAAGGTTGGTATCCGCCGAGATGTGGTGGAGTTTCGTTCTATCGTTTAGCCGCGTTCCGCTTCAACCTCTTGTTAAACCGCCGGACCCCTGTCGGGGTCCGGCGGTTTCGCTGTCAGTTCTCTCGATTGTTGAACGGCTGTGAGTCTTGGCGATGACTGCGATGCTCATTCGCTACGACCTAAAGGTCATCCCGAGGACCGTTCGGACAGGGACGATTCCGCCGTGGTCGTCTTCGAATCGATGCATGCCGAGTTTTCGGGCGACTCGTTCCGACGCCTCGTTTTTGGGGTGGATGATTGCAACCAATTCGGGCGAGCCGACAACGTCACGGGCGTAGTCGCGGCATGCCATAGCGGCTTCGGTGGCGTAGCCATGGCCCTGTTTCGCAGGGACGACGTGGTAGCCGACTTCGAGCCTGGATGTGCCGTTCACGTCTTGCCAGGTGAGGCCACAGTCGCCGACGAACTCCCCGTCGCGTGTCTCAACGATCCATAGGCCGTAGCCGTGCTCCGCGTAGTTCTCTTCGTTCCACGTGATCCACCTGGCTGACTGTTCACGCGTCTTCGGTGCGGGGTAGAAACGCATGACTTGAGGGTCCCCAAGCATGTCGGCCATGAGATCGATGTCAGTAGGGCGCATGCGGCGGAAGCGGAGACGTTGAGTGTTTGGCGGAGTCACTGGCTCATTGTAATTGCAAGTATATTTCGCTCGAAGGCGGCCTGGTGTCAAGGGTCGGCATACGCGGCAGTGAATGTTGCCTATAGATCGATCAGAAGCCCGAGCATCTCGCGGATCTCAGCCAGGAGGGCAGGCCCCACGGTGCTGTGCAGCACTCCGCCGGCGGTCACGACGACAGTGGGGCGTCGGAGGCCCACTTCGTTACCGACGGGCATGCAACGCTCGGTTGACTGCATGGTTCATCCTTCCGTGACGCGGGTCTGCTGAGCAAGGGTGGTGGGTGGGTTGCGACGGGGGCCAAGCTTCGGCTGCTATCATCCCTGATAGCACGGGAGGTGGTTCTAGATGTCATCCATAGTGGTCCGGGGGCTCGACCCTGGCGTGAAGGAGCGGCTGGCTGCTCAAGCAAAGGAGCACGGCCGGTCAATGGAGGCCGAGGTCCGAGCCATTCTCACTGCGGCCGCCCGGCGGCCCCATGTCGGAATGGCCTTGCTGGCCGCGGGGCAGGCGGCCGGGGGGATCGCGGAGTTCAATGTTCCTGAACGCAATGACGTCGCGCGTTGGGTGGAATTTGAATGATCATTCTTGATACCAATGTCATCTCGGAAGTCTTTCGGCCAGCCCCGGATCCGCACGTGGTGGAGTGGATGTCGTCACTTACGGATGACGTGGCCATCACGTCCGTTACTCTCGCCGAGTTATTGGCCGGCGTCCGTCGGCTGCCAGAAGGACGCCGCCGGGCGGCTCTGGAGTCCGAGATCGAGGCCGCCATTGAGCCGTACTTAGGGACCCGTTCGGTGCTGCCCTTCGATGACATCGCAGCGCGTAAATATGCTGATGTGCTGGCATCTCGACATGCCGCCGGTGCGCCCATGAGCACCGCAGATGCTCAGATTGCTGCGATCTGCTTGGCCCGCGATGCCACGTGTGCGACCCGGAACGTGAGGGACTTCGTGCACACGGGTGTGGATCTGATTGATCCTTGGGCGGCTCGCTGACACAGGCCATTCCGGACAGCGGGGATGAGCTCTTCCCTGTCGTGGGGGCCCTCGCGCTGGACGGGGCCAAAGCAGTAGGCAAGACCACGACGGCCGAGCAGCGGGTCGTGGGCCCAGCGAAGCTGGACTCCAAGGCAGTTCGTGCCCCTGTTGTTGCTGACCCAGAGAGCATCCTCCGGCGTGCGCGCCCACAGCTCATCGACGAGTGGCAGCAGGTGCCGGAGGTTTGGGACGTCGTGCAGCGAGCGGTAGACGACGACTCCTCAGGCGGCCAGTTCCTCCTCGCAGGCAGCGCCAGTCCCCAGGACGGGACGATCCAGCACTCTGGAGCAGGATGGATCGGCCGGCTTCGAATGCGCTCGATGACGATCCCGGAGCGGGGCCTCGTCGAACCAACCGTGGGCCTGTCGCAGCTGCTTCGTGGACGTGCCGACATACAGGGGGAGTCGCCGATGGCACTCCCTGACTACGTCGACGAGATTGTCGCCTCCGGATTCCCCGGGATGCGGGGCCTGAGCGGGCGGGCGCGACGGTTCCAGCTCGACGCCTACCGGCGCTCGGACGGGCTTGGGGTGCTCCCGCTCGCCCTACTCGGCCCCTAGGGGGATACGCCATGTTGCCAAAAACGTCCTCGGCCCGGGGTTGGGCCAGCTGGGCATGGCATTGACGGGGTGATTCGTTATGGCAGTCGGCTCGGCTGCAACTTGTACAAGTTGTACGATACTGGCATGACCTCCGTGACCCTATCCCAGTTCCGCAGTCACCAGAGCGAATGTATAGCAGCCGCCCAGCGCGAGCCTGTCGAGATTACTTCCCGCGGCGCCGGTCGCCGTGCGGTGGTTGTGTCCCCGGAATTCTACGACCGTGCCGTGCAGGCGCTAGAGGACCAGGCTGACGTTCTCGCTGCTGCCGACGCGCGGCGCGAAGCCGGGCGGGTTTCGCACGAAGAGCTCCAGCGCGAGATCGGTCTCTAAGCGACGTACTGGTGGGCCTCGTGCTCAGAGTAGGCCACCGTCGAGAGGTCTACCGGTGACGACGTATCGGATTCGTCGCGAGGCGTTGTCTGTCGTCGGAATCTAGGGTCAGAGCTGTGGTTGGCTGTGCGGGGCAGGGGAGTCGGTGAGGGCCGCGGCGTAGTTGCGCATGGAGCGGTGGTAGCGCGGGAGCGTGTCGATCTGGGACTCGATGGCGACGCGCAGGGCCTCGTCCTTGCGGCCCGCGCTGTGCAGGGCCAGGGCGAGGACGATGCGAGGTGCGTTCCCGGTGGCCTCGTGTGTGGGGGCGTTGCGGAGAATGGCGATGGCTTCGTCGAATCGGCCGAGGTTGCGCAGTGTTGACCCGTATTGGACGGCGAGCTGTGCGTGGCGGGCGTCGTCGAGGCCGAGGGATAGAGCGCGCTCGTATTCGGCACCAGCCTCCGCCTCAAACCCCATGGAGTCATACATGCCGGCCACCTCGAAGGCAGCCCGGCCGTCCGGTGCAGGGCATTTCTCGACGAGGTCCTGCATCGCAGATACGCCCTCTTCGCGTTCGAGGGAATCGAACCGATCCCAGAGGTCCCGGACGCTCTGTTCCCACTGATCCACGGTGTATGTCATGGGGAGGAGTCTGCCATGAAAAGGGGCCCTTGTGACGGGGAGGGCTATGCGGCCCGCGGCCTTTGTTTGCGTGGGGCTGGTTCCGGTGGCGGGACGGCGGTTTAAGCAGGCGGCACCTGTTACAGCTTGCTCGCCCGCGCCTCCGTCTGCCCTCGCCCTGGCGGGTGGAACCAGTGTCAGAATCCACGGCACCTAGATCAACGCTCTATTGAGGGCCCTCTCGGAGCCTGCGCTGCGCGAGCTCGGCGATCATGCTCCACGGGAGCTCCTTGCGCAAGAACGCGCAGCGGCTGCGGCTGGGGACGGCAGCAGAATCATTGACCACCATTTGCAAGAGAATCGGGTTGACCCCCAGGGCCTCGGCAATCCAGACGAGGCCTTCGGGGCTCTGGAGCCTGTTGTAGGTGGTCTTGGCTGACCTGTTCGGTGTGGCGCGCGTGAAAGACCCTGAGCCTGTAGTCGCCTGGGAGCGGAACCAGCTCGTCATGTGTTCTTGCTGAGACCACCAGGGCGACCCTCTGCCCTTGAAGATCCTCTCTTCTAGCTCTTGCGTAATGGGCAGATGGGCTTCCAGCCCGCTGAGTATTCGCGCGAAGACCGCTACGTCGAAGTCAAGGTCGCTCGTCATCATCATCTCCTCGGTCCATGCGGAACAGCGGCGGCAGCAGTAGCCATGACATACGATATGTTGCCAGGACTTGCCGCTTCACTGCGAGCAGGCGCGATGGGAACGGCGGCGGCAGTGATCCCGTAGCGTTGGCACCATGACCATCTCCCTGGACAACGTTGGTATTGCCGTCAGAGATCTGGATGAGGCCGTGGACTTCTTCACCGATCTCGGGCTGCATGTCCTCGGCCGTGATGAGGTGAGTGGCCCCTGGGCGGACACAGCCGTGGGGCTGGATGGGAATCACGCCAAGATCGCGCTCCTCGGGACCCCGGACGGGCACGGCCGCGTCGAGCTCTTCGAGTACATCGCCCCGCCTGCCGTTGAGACGCCTCAGACGCGCCCCAATGATGTGGGCATGCACCGGCTGGCGTTTCAAGTGGATGACCTGGATGAGGCACTCGTCATCGCGGCCCGCCACGGTCACCTGCCGCTTCGGGGTGTCGCGGAGTACGAGGGCATCTATCGGCTGACGTACATCACCGGACCCAGCGGCATTCTTGTCATGCTCGCCCAAGACATGCGCGGGGCTCGGTCACCCCGGCTCAGCGGCAAGGCTGACGTTGCGGGACAATGAGAAAAGCCACCGAAAGGGGAGACGGCACCATGCCTGACCACTCGCTTGTCACGTCCTTCCAGCCCAGCACTGAATGGCTGGAGGACTGGCCCTACGATCTCTCGACGCTGGTGCGCGTTGGCGCTGTCGTGGGCGGCACCGCGGCCGAGGAAGCCGTGAGTCGCTTCCTCAAAGACCTCCATCGGGCCCCCGACGCCGATGTCCCCGAAGGCGTCGAAGCCTATTTCTGGGGAGGCTATTCCGTGGATGTCTCTCGCATACCGGACGACACCGACTGGATGCTCATCCTGGCTTCGGCCGGTGAGGACGGATTCAGCTCCGCTCTTGGCGCGGCGGAGAGCCTCTACGAGGCGGTCCGGGCCACTGCGGGCGATGTTGAGCTGGACTGGATGGAGCTGCCCCCCGTGAATGTGGATGCCTCGGAGGCCTAAAGCGTCTCAGGCTAGCCCGCCTCGATCTCCGTCACGCGGCCGTCCTCGACGTGCCACCGCCGAGTCAGGCGGACTGACTCCAGCATGCGGCGGTCGTGCGTCACGAGCAGCACGGTTCCCTCGAAGGAGTCCAGAGCCTCCTCGAGCTGTTCAATGGCCGGCAAATCCAAATGGTTCGTGGGCTCATCGAGCACGAGCAGGTTGACGCCTCGCGCCTGCAGAAGTGCCAGGCCCGCGCGGGTGCGCTCACCGGGGGAGAGGGACTCGGACGGCCGGCCCACGTGATCCGACTTCAGTCCGAACTTGGCGAGGAGCGTCCGCACGTCGGCGTCCGGCCATTCGGGAACTTCGGTGGAAAACCGCTGTGCCAGCGTTTCGGGTCCCTCGAAAGCTGCTCTCGCCTGGTCAATTTCGCCGACGACGACGCGCGAGCCGGCGTCGACCGCGCCCGAGTCCGGCGAGAGACGCCCCAGCAGCAGGGAGAGGAGCGTGGACTTTCCCGCACCGTTCGGCCCGGTGACGGCCACGCGGTCCCCGTAGTCGAGCCCCACTGTGACCGGCCCCAGCCGGAATCCGCCGCGCTCGACGACCGCCTCGCGGGCCCGGGCAACGACGTCCCCGGAGCGCGGCGCGGACGCGATCGTGAAGTTCAGGACCCATTCTTTCCGGGGCTCTTCCACGGCCTCGAGCCGTTCGAGCATCCGCTCTGACTGGGCCGCTTTTGCGGCTTGTTTCTCGCTCGTGCGGCGGGCATGGGCTCGAATGTGCTTGTCCCGCTCGCCGCCGCGCGCCTTCGCGGACCGCATGGCATTCTTGGTGCCCTTGTCCATCCACGCGCGCTGCATGCGGGCTCGGCCCTCGAGCTGCGCTTTTCGCTCTGCGTAGTCCTCATAGGCCTCGTGCGCGTGACGGCGTTTGATGGAACGCTCTTCGAGGTACGCGTCATACCCGCCTCCGTACACGACAATGCGCTGGAGGGACCGGTCAATCTCCACAATTGAGGTTGCGGTGTTGGAGAGGAGCTGGCGGTCGTGGCTCACCATGACAACGGGCGCATTTAGGCCGAGAAGAAAGTCCTCCAAAACATCGAGGCCGTGGGCGTCGAGGTCATTGCTGGGCTCGTCCAGGAGGTAGGCGTCGTAGCGGGACAGCAGGAGGCCGGCCAGGCCAACCCGCGCTGCCTGACCGCCGGAGAGGGAGGCAACCTCGCGGTCCAGCCCGACGTCGAGCCCCACCTGAGCCGCCGCGTCCTCCAGGCGCTCGTCGAGATCCGCGCCGCCCAGGGCCAGCCACGTCTCCAGGGCCGTCGAATAGGCGTCGTGCTCCCGCTCGCCGGCGTCAGGGCTGCCCAGGGCCTCTGCCGCGGCGTCCATCGTTTCGGTGGCCTGTGCCACGCCGGTGCGGCGGGCGATGGCCTCCCGGACGGTCTCGCCCGGCCTCGCATCGGGCTGCTGAGTGAGGTACCCCACGTTGGCGCGCAGTGGGGACGTGACGACGGTGCCGGCCATCGGCGGAATCTCGCCAGCCAGGATCCGAAGGAGGGTCGTCTTTCCGCCGCCGTTGGGGCCCACAAGGCCCGCGATCTCGCCCTCGCTGACAACGAGGTCAAGACCGGAGAAGAGCTCGAGGGCACCGTGGCCGCCCGCAACCCCCTTGAGCTGCAGTGTGGTGGACATGCGTCCAATCCTTTCACGGCCGCTTGGTGTCAGCTCCCGGTGGTGCCCCGCGGGGGCACCTCCAGCAGGGCGGCCAGGGCCGAGCGCACGCGGTGCTCAACCTGCGCTGGCACGTCTGCGGCGTACCGTCCGTCCAAGTGCAAGAACGCGAAGCCGTGGCCGAATGCCACGAGGGCCTCCGTCAGGCCATCGGCCGGGTAGGCGGGGAAGAGGCGCTGAATGAATGCGTGCAGGTTCCCTTGGGCTGCATTGATGGCCTGATGCCGGGCCTCATCCGTGCGATCTCGTTCGAGCGAAAACATGATCCGGAAGACGGCGGGGTGGCTGATCGCGAAATTCACGTAGGTCATGGCGAGGTCGCCGATGGCCGTGACCGGATCGGTGTCATCCGTGGTGGCCTCGGTCGTGGCCTTCATCTCCGCATACAGGGTTTGGAATCCTTCAATGGCGACAGCGTCATCGAGCGCCTCGCGGTCCTTGAAGTGACGGTAGGGCGCCGCTGTGGAGACTCCCGCGAGGCGAGCCACAGCCCTCATGGAATACGGCTCTCCGTTTTCGAGAACTTTAATTGCTCCCTGGATGAGGGCGCTCCGAAGATCGCCGTGGTGGTAGGGGCGCTTAGGTTCTGACACGTGGTTTCCCGTCCTCCGGGTGACTTGCTGAGTGGGTGGCATGGGCAGAGCACCGGGGCAATATCCATGACGACGATCGCAAAAATATGCGACGAAGTGCCGCAGGGGGCGGCGATTGGCGTGAGCACATTTCCCGGGCGCAGGTGCTCCAGCCCGCTCGCCGACGACAAATAACATACTTGATTCTCAGGATGCGGACGAATTGGCCATGGGCTGGTCAATTCGGTGCCCACTGTGCCTTCCTGCTTGGGGTATACGACAAAGTAGTGTTCCCACATGAGTTTTCCCTGGACAACATGGGCATGTCTGCCTGACCTGCGCGCGCCTCGTCGCGGATCGCTAACCTTGGAGGGTGACCCAGTCCCAGCCCTTGACGCCCGCTCCGCTCGTCCATTCCGTCGTGGCCCCGTCCTCGGAGGAGGTGGCGCCGGATGCCCGCCGCGTGGTCTTCCTCCACGGCCTCTTCGGCCGCGGCAAGAACTTCACGCGCATCGCTGCGGGCCTGGCGCCCGAGGCCCGCAGTCTTCTCGTTGACCTCCCCAACCATGGCCAGTCCGCTTGGACGGAGACGATCGACTACCCGGGCCTGGCCGATGCAATAGCAGCCCACCTTCGTGAGGGCTTCGCCGTGGACGGCCCGGTGGACGTCGTGGGCCACTCGATGGGCGGCAAGGTCGCCATGATGCTTGCCTTGAGGCACCCTGACCTCGTGCGGCGGCTCGTCGTCGTCGACATCTCCCCGGTTCCCTCACCTCCCGGGTGGGGAAATTTCCAGCACTTGCTCGCGTCCCTTGCCTCGCTGAATCTCGGAACCCTCACCTCCCGTTCACAGGCGAGCGAGGAGCTCACGGACCCCATCCCGAACCCGGGCGTGCGAGGCTTCCTGCTTCAGAACCTCGCGCGGCGCGGGGACGGTTTCGAGTGGGAGCCTAACCTCGACCTCCTGCGCCGGGAGCTGCCGACCATCATGGGCTTCCCCGACGCGGCTGGGGCGCACTTCGACGGCCCCGTCCTGTGGATCGCCGGCGAGCGCTCCCCGTACGTCCGCGACGAGGACGCCCCCGCCATGCGCGCCCTCTTCCCGCGGGTCCGCAGACTCACGGTCAAGGGGGCCAGCCACTGGGTGCACTCGGACAAGCCGGAGGAGTTCATCGCGGCGCTGCGCTCCTTCCTCCTCGCGCCGGGGGAGTAGCCGGGGAAGCAGTGGCCGACGACGACGCCTGCGGCGGGGTCTGCCTCCGCCGTCGGCATGGACCAGGTCTGAAGGTTGGGCCTGCCTCCGCCGTCGGCGTGGAGCGGGCCTGAAGGCTAGGCCTGGCAGAGGCAGAACGGGTGCCCCGCCGGGTCCAGGTACACGATGAAGTTGCCGTTCTTCGACGGCTGGACGGGGTGCTTCGTGGCGCCCGCTGCGAGAACGAGGGGCTCGGACTCGGCGAGGGAGGCCACGTCGAAGTCGAGGTGAGCCTGCTGGGGGATGTCGCCGTTGGGCCACTCCGGCGCGCGGTAGTTCTCCACCTGCTGGATGCCGAGGCTGAACGGGGCCGTGCCCTCCGCGGGGTAGACGTTGACCCACACGGTCTGGGACTCGATGCGGCTAGTCTCCCAGCCGAGGATCGTCGCATAGAACGTCGCGAGGGCCGGGGCGTCCGGGGCATCCAGGGCGATGGTCAGGTGGGACAGGTTCAGGTGTGCGCTCATGGGGGCGACCCTACGCCAGGCGCGGGAACAAGGAAAGGCCCGGGCCCGCCTCTGAGCGAGACGGACCCGGGCCGGGGCAGGGGAGGCTAGACCATGCCCTCGCGGTCGAGGGCTTCACCGTTGACGCGGTTGCGGACGAGCATCCATCCTCCGACCATGAGCACGGCCACGACGGGGAGGCCAATCCGCACGGCCAGGGCCGAGTGCGGGTCGCTTCCGATGCCGATGAGCACGAGCACCGTCAGCAGGAAGACGAGCGCGAACACGTTGAGCACGGGCGCGCCGCGGAGGCGGAAGTCGGGGCGAACCATCTCGCCGCGCTTGACCTTGCGGAGCATGCCCATGTGGGCCAGGAGGATGAGGCTCCAGACGCCGATGATGCCGATCGTCGCGATCTCGAGGACGATCTCGAACGCCTCGGATGGCCACATGTAGTTGATGCCGACGCCGAGGAGGCCGAAGAATGCGGTGGTGAGGATCGCCGCGTACGGGACGTGGTGCGAGCTCATCTTGGCGAGGTACTTCGGGGCGGCACCCGCGAGGGACATCGTGCGCAGCACGCGGCCCGTGGAGTACAGGCCCGAGTTCATCGAGGACGCCACGGCGGAGATGAGGACGACGTTCATGATGTCAGCCATGTGGACCGGGCCGAGGTGGAAGCCCACGCGGTCGAGGACGGTGACGAACGGGGACTCGCCCGCGGTGTACTGGCTCGTCGGGAGGAGGATGGCCAGAAGGCCGATCGTGCCGATGTAGAAGACGAGGATGCGCCACAGAACCGAGCGGACTGCCTTGGGCATGATCTCGCGGGGGTTCTCGGCCTCGCCGGCGGCGACGCCGATGAGCTCCATCGCGGCGAACGCGAAGATGATGCCGCTCATGAGCTGGAACATCGGGGAGACGCCGTTCGGGAAGAAGCCGCTGTCCGTGATGTTGTGGAAGCCCGCGGTGGCCTGCTGGCCGTTGCCGGAGAGGTCCGCCTGCGTGACGATGAAGAAGATCGCGATGAGCATGAAGATGATGATCGCCGCGACCTTGATGGCGGAGAACCAGAACTCCATCTCGCCGAAGAGCTTGACGCCGATCAGGTTGACGGCGAGGACCACGGCGAGCGCAATGGCCGCCAGGCCCCACTGTGGGACCGAGTCGCGGATGCCGGGCCAGAAGCTGAGGAACACGGCAATGGCGGTGCAGTCCGCGATGATCGTGAAGGCCCAGTTGAGGAAGTGGAACCAGCCGGCCGCGAAGCCGGCGCCCTCGCCGAGGAACTCGCGCGAATAGGAGACGAACGCTCCCGGGGTGGGTCGGTGGAGGACCATCTCGCCCAGGGCCCGGACGACGATCATGGCGACGATGCCGCAGATCGCGTACGAGATGATGAGGGACGGGCCGGCCTGGTGCAGGCGGGAGGCGGAGCCGACGAAGAGGCCCGAGCCAATGGCGCCGCCAATGCCGATCATCTGAATGTGACGGTTTTTGAGCCCTTTCGAATAACCTTCGTTGTCGCTCGCGGCGGCTGGGGGTGCCGCCTTCGTCATGGAACTGCTCATACTGCGCATCCTTGCTTGGGTGTGTCGCTTTCGCGGGAGATCTGGGCCACAGGAAAAGGCCTCGCCCAAGGCTACTGGCTGACAGGGGATGCCTTGTGCGTCACAGGGGCGCGCGCGGTGATTCCTGGGTGGTGCTGGGGCGCGGGCGGAGCGGAGGCGGGGGTGCGGCTCGGTGCAGGCTGAACGCCGTCTGCGCCGGATTTACCTGTGAGTAGGGCGCTGTTTCAGAGATGTTTCAGAAATTGAGGCCGCCCCGAGCGGGGGAAAGAGTGATTTCAGACACGTTTAGGGTTGCTCACCATCCGGCCCAGGTGCGCTCGAGATCTGGGAGACGGGGGAACGCGTCGGCCTCGACCGCCAGGCCCGCCTCGGCATCCGCCTCGGGGCCTGCCTCGGCATCCGCCTCGGGGCCCGCCTCGGGCTGCCGGGCCTCGTCGCCGAGCCCCCGCGCCCGCAGCGCCTCTGCGCGGGCGCTCGTCAGCCGGGCGGCCACCCGGGGCGGCGGTCCGGCCTTCTCCTGCGGGGCGGCATCGGCGCCTTGAGGAGCGGGTTCGCTCGGGATGACGACGACGGCGCGCCGCCGCACACCTCCCAGCTCCCCGTTCTCCGGGGCATCGTCCAGTGCGGCCATCGCCGCGGGCAGGACGCCCGGCTCGAACAGCCTCGACACCACCAGCGTGAACCGGGCGCCGGCGGCCCGCGCCGCTGTGCCGCCCTCCTCCGCGGCGCTGCCCGACGTCTCCGCGCCGCGGACCTCGCCCACGCCCACGCGCGGGTCGGCGGCGAAGAGGGCCGCCACGGCGGGACCGGCCCCGGCGGGGAGCTCCACCCGAGCATCGGGCCGGACGGCCAGGAGCGCGCCGATCCACGCGGCGAGCGCATCGCCGTCGTCCGCATCCCAGGCCCCGCCCGCACACCGCACCGCCAGTTCAGGCCGCGCGAACACCACCCCCGCTGGCCGGGTCCACCCGGCCGGAATCCGCTCGGCGAGGGCGCGGGTCTCGGCGTTCTTCTCCCGCCTCGCGCGCTCGTGGCTGCGGCCGTCGCGCTCGCCCCAGTCGGGGCCGTCGTGGACCGCGCGGGCCTCGGGGACGTGGATCATGCGTGCGCCGGCCTCCCACGCGCGGTGAGCGAGCTCCCAGTCCTCGCCGCCGTAGCCGGAGAGGGACTCGTCGAACCCGCCGATCTCCTCGAAGAGGTCCCGCCGAACCGCCAAGACGGCAGAAATGACGAGCTGATACGCCCGTGCGTCCGCGGCCGCGAGGTTCTCGGTCCGCGCGTAGGCGTCTCGCAGCCAGGCAGGGGAGTCGAGCGGCGTGCCGGCCTCTGGCCCGGTGAGCCAGGCGTGGTCTCGCCGGCCGACGGCGAGGTCGGCCTCGCCCGTGAGCAGCGGCGCCGTCAGGCGTTCCACGAAGTCGGGGTCCGGGACCGTGTCGGCATCGAGGAAGACGAGCGTCTGGCCCCACGCCGCGTCCGCCCCGAGCCCGCGCGCAGCGGCCGCCCGGAACCCGCGGTCCTCTTGCCGCACGAGCCGCGCCCAGCCGGGCAGGTGGGGCGGCTGCGGGGAGCCGTCGTCGGCCACCACCACGTCGAGGTCCCGCGCGCTTTGGCCCTTGATGGCGTCGAGGATGAGACGCAGACGCTCGGCCGGGGCGGCGGACGTGCCGTCGTCGTAGTAGGGGACGACGACGCTCGCCTGCGGCACCCCGGCCGCCGCCCGCTCGAAGAAGCGGGCGTACTCGGCGGCCGCGTCCGCGAGCCCGTGCGGGAGGGAGCCGGGAGCCAGGCGGGTCGAGGCTGGGTCGGCAAGGGCGCGGCGGACGGCCCCGGCGAGGCTCGCCTCGTCTGGCACGAGCGTGAGCGTCCCCGGGCGCAGGTCCGCCATCTCGCGGGTGTAGCGCGTGTCTGGGGCGAGGGGGCGGCGGCCGGCCGAGATCCACGTGTTGAGGGAGCCCGAGGCGGAGAAGTGGCGGTGGAAGCACACGGGCACGTCCACGCGCTCCAGCTGGGCGGGGAGGTCGGCGTCCTCGATGAACCCGGTCACCTCGAAGTCCACGCCGCGGGCCGTGGCGGCGGCGGTGAGCTCGCGGACGAGCTCGTCGTGGCCCGTGGCCACCGCGCCGAGGGCGAGGACGCGCGCGGGCGGGTCCTGCCGGGCGGCGGCCTCGATGAGCTCCGCGTGGCCCTTTCCGGGGTAGATGTAGCCGAAGAGGCCGAGAGTCGCGGGACGGCCCGCGCGCTGCGCCGCCGCCTCGGCTGACGACCCGTCAGCGACGGCGGCCTCGGGCGCTGAGGCCGCACCGCGCGCCCCCGCCTCGGGGCCAGAGCCGCCCTCGGCCGCCCCCTCCGCGCGGGGGCCCGGGACGAGCGGCAGGGGAATGACGCCCGTCAGCGGCGCCGCGGGAATGCCGGCCTCCCGCAGGAGGCGCTTCTCGTGCCGCGAGTTGAGCACCACGGCGTCCGCCGCCCGGATGATCCGGGCGTACGCCTCGGAGCGGCGGCGGAGGTTGCGCGGGCCGTCGCTCGCCTGGGGGATGTCGTGGAGCGTCAGGCTGAGGGATCCGACGACGGCGGCGATCCCCTCGATGCTCTCCGCAGCCTCGGCCGGGGAGCGCCCGAAGAGGTGGTCAGTGACGTGGAGATGGACCCGCTCGAGGCCCGCGTCCCGGATCTCGTGGGCGGCGCGCAGCGCGTCCTCGGGCGTCGAGGCCCGGCGGATCTCGGCGCCGAGCGCCTCGGCCATCTGCGCGGCGTAGAGCGCCACCCCGTGTGTCGGCGGCCCCACGACAAGGTGGAGGGGGAGGGCGGCGCAGCCCGGCCGGCCCGCGCTCAGCACGGCAGGCCCAACAGGGCGAGCGTGTCCGCGTGGCGCGCCAGCCCGGCGTCGACGAACCCCGGGTTGTCCCGGTACCAGGCGAGCTGGGCGTCCCGGAGGGCGTCGTCGGCGAGGGGCTCACCGCCCACGGTCCAGGGGCCGGCGGTGACGGCGCCGGGGAAGGCGCGCTCCGCGACGGGCTCGATCCGCGCGCGGATCCCGCCGAGCATCTCGGCCTCCGGCGCGCTGGGGGAGGGATCGAGGCCCGCCCCGCCGCCGAGCGCCTCCGCAAGTGCCGCGATGACGGGGACGGCAGCGCTCTCGAAGAACGCGTTCGTGGGGTGGTTGAGCGTGTGGTGGGTCCGCCGCAGCCTGACCTCGCCGGCCAGGACGGGGGAGACCGCCACCGTGCCGTGGTGGCGTTCCCGGACGGCCATCGCCTCGACGGAGGCGGCGGCCACCCGCTGCACTGCCTCGGTTGTCACAGAGTCGGTGAGGTCCTCGAAACGGGCGGCCATGGCAGGGGTGAAGGCGCGCTCGCGGGGAAACTCGCTGGCCACGATGATCGTCCGAAGATCGTGGTACGGCACAAGGGGTGGGTCAATAGACGGGGCAAACGAGGGTCGGACCGTGACCTGGAACGGGAAGTGCCCCGCGAACCGCAGGACGGGCACGAGGACCGTCGGCGCCCCGGCGGGCAGGAGCGCCGCGAGGTCGGACACTCCCAGGGGGAGGTCGTGGTATCCGGCGGCCACCGGCTGGCTCACGAGCGCGTCAGCCCGTGCCACGAGCGCGTGGAGCAGGGGCACGTCGTCCGGGGCGAGCTCGTGGACGGGAGGGATGCGCACGGCCCGCGCCCCGGCGGCCTCGATGAGCCTCCGCAGCGAGCCCGCCTGGCAGTTGCCGTGGACAACGACGAAGGGGGAGTCCCCGTCCGGCAGGCCGTCCAGCCCGTAGAAGTGTCCAAAGTGGCGGCGCCGAGCGGCATCCAAGGGGTCCATGCCTCTCATCTAACCAGGTCCGCTCCGGGCGCGGGCCTTAACCGGTCTTCCCGCGTGCCATAATTCGGGACGTGGCCCGCCAAGGGCGCCACGCCGCCGAGCAGAGGATCCTTGCGTGCCCTCGAAGCACTCTCGCCCCCGAGTCGTCACCATTCCCGAGTCCCACCCCTACATCGAGGCCGTCCTCGGCTCTCGACATGTGGAGCACGTGCGGCACTCGGTCAGGCCCCCGGCCGAGCCGCGCTCGCCGTGGGCCCCCTCGCTTGCCCTCAACGGCGCCTGGGTGGAGGGGAACGCGGACCGTTTCGATGTCGCCCACGTCCACTTTGGCTTCGAGGGGTTCGAGCTCGAGGAGATCACGGCGTTCATCCGGGCCCTGGCTCGGGTGGGCAAGTCCCTCTTTGTCACGGTCCACGACCTCGAGAACCCGCAGCTGCCGCTCGAGGAGCAGGGCGCGTACCGGGCCAAGCTCGCGGCACTCGTCCGCGCGGCGGACCAGGTCCTCACGCTCACCCCCGGGGCGGCGCGGGAGATCCACGAGCGGTGGGGCGTTCGCGCTGTGGTCGTCGCCCACCCGCCCCAATTCCACACGGCCTCGGCCCCGCTGCCGGACCTCGTGGCGCAGCTGCTGGGCCCCACGGGTGGCCCCGCGGCGGAGCGGCCTTCCGGGACCGCGCCAGCGTCCGTCGTCGGCCAGGAGGGACGCGCCCTCCGCGCGGGCGCGCTGGTCAAGGACGCCCGCCCCAACCTTGACCTCACCGCCCTCGCCTCCCTGGCTCGGGCTGTGGACGACGACGCCGGCTGGCGCCTCGAGATCCTCCACCACGGGCGGTTCCGCGCGGGGCGCGAGGCCGCTGCGGCCGAGCTGCTCGCCGCCGTGGAGCTCCTGGAGCGCGTCACCGCCGTGGAGCGCGGGCGCCTGGAGGACGGGGAGCTCATCGCGTGGGTCGCCTCGCTCGACCTGCTTGTGCTGCCCTACGGGCACGGCACGCACTCGGGCCTCCTGGAGCTCGCGAACGACCTCGGCACCCGCGTGCTCCTGACGCGCGCGGGGCACTTCGGGGATCAAAGGCCCGGGCTGAACATCGTGGCGGACCTCGCCGAGCCGAGCGAGGCGGCAGCCGCGCTCGCGGAGGCGCGCGAGGCGGGGGAGCTGGCCCCGTGCGACGCGGAGACGCTCACGTCCACCCTCAAGGCCGTCCGCCGCGAGCACCGAGAGCTCTACCGCCGGGCCGTGTGGCCGAGGGCGGCGGAGGGACGGGCGGAGCGAAAGCGCGTCCTCGTCCTGGCGCCCTTCCGGCACCCCCTGCGGCAGCCCCACCAGGGCGGCCTCGAGTCCCACGTCTGGACGCTCGTCCGGGAGCTGCGCCACCGGGGTCACGAGGTGTTCCTCGCGGCGCCCGAGGGGTCTGACTTCCTCGAAGGAGCCCCGTCCGAGTTCGTCTACCCGCCGTACGCGTGGCCCGAGGGCGTTCCCGTCACGGACGCGGGGTTCCCGCCGGAGGTCCGGGAGCTGGAGCAGGCTGCGATGAGCCGGGCCATGGAGTTCGCCGCCGCGCACCCTGAGTGGTTCGATGTGGTGCACAATCACACCCTCCATCCGGAGCCGCTGCGGTGGATCGGCCGCCTCGGGGTGCCCATGGTCACGACCGTCCACACCCCGCCCCTGCCTGAGATGGTGGCCGAGTTCGCCGCGCTGACTGAGGACGCGCGGCGCTGGGCGTCCGTCGTCGCCGTCTCGGAGCACACGCAGCGCTCCTGGGACAGCGAGGGCGTGGAGTCTGAGGTCGTGCGCAACGGCGTGGACACGAAGGCGTGGGTGTTCGGCGCGGGCGGGGACGAGCTGTGCTGGTTCGGGCGGATTGTCCCCGAGAAAGGCCCGCACATCGCGATCGCCGTGGCCGAGGCGCTCGGCTGCCCGCTGACGCTCGCCGGGCCCATTGGAGACTCGGAGTACGCCCGGGAGCAGATCCTGCCGCGCCTGGGCCGCCGCCCGTCCGGCGCCGTCATCCGGCACGTGGGGGCCCTGCGGCAGATGGAGCTCGCGGAGCTTGTGGGCTCGAGCGCGTGCTCGCTCATCACGCCGCTGTGGGATGAGCCGTTCGGCCTCGTGGCGGCGGAGTCGCTCGCCTCCGGCACGCCCGTCGTGGCCTTGCGGCGCGGAGGACTCGGCGAGGTTTTCGGGCGCCAGAGGGGCGTCACCCTCGTGGATCCTGCCCCCACCCCTGAGCGGGCAGGCGGAGGGGACGACGACGCGCTGAGCGCGGGGCGGGACCCGCTCGGCAGCGAGATCAACGAGACCGCAGACGTGCCGTGCCCGGAGCGAGACGCGATCTCTGCGGCTCGCATGGCCGAGGCCCTCGTGGACCTGCTGCCCGCCTACAGGGACCCGGAGCAATCGCTGGCCGCGCGGTGGGCTGCGAGACATGACGCAGTGCGCCGCTTCTCGTTCGAGCGCACGATGGACAGGCTCGAGGGCGTCTACGAGCGGGCGTGCGAGGCCGTCGAGGGTCTCGCGTGATCGGCTGGTACGTCCACCACCAGGGGCGCGGGCACGTCCAGCGCCTCCGGGCAGTGGCGCCGTGGCTCGCGGCGCCGGTCGTCGTGTTCTCCAGCCTGGCTGAGCCAGCGGAGGCCATCAGCACGGGCGCTGGGCCTGTCCGGTGGGTGCGGCTGCCGGGGGACTGGGAGCCCGAGCCCGGAGTGCCAGAGCCGTCCGCGGCAGACCCCACCGCCGGCGGGGCGCTTCACTGGGCCCCGCTCGGCCACGTGGGCAACCGGGACCGGCTGCGGGTCATCGCCGAGTGGGCGGGCCGGCTGGACGGGATGGTCACGGACGTCTCGGCGGAGGTGGCGATCTTCTCGCGGCTGCTCGGGCTGAGGACGGTCGTGGTCACCCAGCCCGGGGCCCGCACGGACGCGCCGCATGAGACGGCCTACCGGGCAGCTACGGCCATCCTCGCGCCGTTTCCTGACCCCGCCGCGGTGGGCTGGGCCGAGCGGGAAGACCCTCGCACGCTGGGCGCTGCGGACGCGAGCCTCGGCCCCCACCCCGCCCCGCACACCCTGGCGTTCGCAGGCAAGACCGTGTTCACGGGCGGCGTGAGCCTTGTCGAGTCAGAGGACTCCCGCGGCGCTCCCTCCGCCGCAGCCGCGTCCCCCGGGGCGACGCTCGCCACCGCGCCCTCCCCAGGCCGACTCTCATCCGGCGTCGGGCCGTCGATCGAGGCGCATGCCCCGGAGGGCGGCCTCGATGTGCTCGTCGTCGGATCGCGCGGCGGGTCCCTCGCCACGATGCGGGACGTCGAGCAGGCCGCCGCCGCGACGGGGCGGCGGTGGCGCGCCGTGGGCCTGCCCGGTGCGGAGTGGTCGTCGAGCGTCCCGGCGCTCATGCGGGCGGCCGCCGTCGTCGTCCTCAATGCGGGCCTGGGCAGCGTGGCGGACGCCGCCGCGCTTCGCGTGCCGGCCGTGGTCCTCGCGCAGGAGAGGGCGTTCGGGGAGCAGGACGCCACTGCCGCGATGCTGGGCGCCCTCGGCATCCCCACGGCCCACGGTTGGCCGGCCGCGGACGAGTGGCCCGCCCTCCTCGCGAGCGCCGAGCGGGCAGGGGGAGGCGCCTGGTCCGCGTGGCGCGCGGACGGCGGCGCGAGGCGGGCCGCGCACGTCATCCAGGACACACTCTTGTCGCATGACAGACCACAGGCAGACCGGGCCCACGAGACCCACAGCGCCGCAGGCACAGGGAGCCACGCATGAAGATCGCCGTCGTGACCATCGCAAGCCAGGACCGGGCCGATCGCGTCCGGCGCCAGCACGAGGGCCTTGCCGCGTCCGCGGGGATTGAGGGGGACGAGGTCCTGCCCGTCGTCGTCGACCTTGCGGACCCCCGCATCACGCCGCACGCGCACGCGGACGGGACACCGGGGCGCGTGCCGCTTGCCGCCGCCCGCAACCTCGGGGCGCGGACCGCAGCGGAGGCGGGGGCGGACCTCGTCGTCTTCCTGGACGCCGACTGCATCCCTGGCACCGACCTCCTCGCGCGCTACCGCGACGCTGCATCCGCCCGCCCCGACGCGCTCCTCGCCGGCCCCGTCACCTACCTGACGGAGGACGAGACGCGCCTGCCGCTTGAGTCTCTGCGACGCGCCGTCCACCCCCACGCCGCGCGCCCAAACCCGCCCGCCGGGACGCTCGTCACCGTCGGGGCGCGCGAGGAGAACCGTCAGGGGTACACCCTGTTCTGGTCGCTCTCCTTCGCGGCCACGCCCGCCGTCTACGAGCGAGTCGGCGGGTTCTACGAGGGGTACCAGGGGTATGGGGGCGAGGACACGGACTTCGGGTTCCTCGCGCTTGCGGCCGGCGTGGACCTCGTGTGGGTGGGCGGGGCGCATGCTTTCCACCAGTGGCACCCCGTCAGCAGCCCGCCCGTGGAGCACCTGGCCGACATCCTCGTCAACGCCCGCATCTTCCACGCGCGTTGGGGCGTCTGGCCCATGGTCGGCTGGCTTGAGGCGTTCGAGGCGACGGGCCTCGCGCGGAGGGATGACGCGGGGTGGCACCTGGCTGGGTCAGCAGGAGCGGCCGACGACGCGCCTGGCGGCTAACCGGGGCGCCGCGCCGCGAGCGACCCCCTCCGCCCCGGCGATGCCCAGGAAGCTCCCACGTCCGTTTGACATGCTTGAGACCTGGCAGGAGGCGGCACACGCCGCCCGGCCGAGACCCGGCTGGCCACGCCGCCCCGCCCGGCGGACGAGCCGGCCATTCCATGAAAGGATGCCGTCATGTCTGACTACCGCACCGAGAACCCCGCCACCGGCGAGGTCGAGAACACATGGACCACCCTGACGGACGAGCAGGCTCAGGGCGCGCTGGATACCGCCCACAAGGCTTTCGCCTCGTGGCGGGATGAGCCCTTGGAGACCCGCGTCGCCGTCCTGTCGAAGACGGCGCAGGCCTTCAAGGACCAGGCCAAGGAGCTCGCGGAGATCGCTGCCCGCGAGATGGGCAAGCCCCTCAACCAGGGCGTTGAGGAGGCCGAGCTCTGCGCCCAGATCTTCGCCTACTACGCAGACAACGCCGAGGACCTCCTCGCCCCCACGGACCTGGGGCCGCAGGGGGCGCGCAGCAGCGTCGTCGAGCTGGAGCCGGTGGGTGCCCTCGTCGGCGTCATGCCGTGGAACTTCCCGTACTACCAGGTCGCGCGGTTCGTCGCGCCGAACCTGCTGCTCGGCAACACGATCCTCCTCAAGCCCGCCGAGATCTGCGCGGCGTCTGCCGAGCGCATCGAGTCGATGCTCCGTGAGGCAGGCCTGCCCCAGGGTGTGTACCAGACGATCCATGCAACAAACCAGCAGATCGCGGACCTCGTCGCTGACCCCCGCGTCGCCGGCGTCTCCCTGACCGGCAGCGAGCGCGCTGGCTCGGCAGTGGCCGAGGGCGCGGGACGCAACCTGACCAAGTCCCTCCTGGAGCTTGGCGGGTCAGACCCGTTCATCGTCCTTGGCGGCAACATCGCCAAGACCGCGGAGACGGCCGGGTTCGCCCGCATGGAGAACGCCGGGCAGGCGTGCAACGCGCCGAAGCGCATGATCGTGCTCGAGGAGCACTACGACGAGTTCGTCGAGGGCCTCGTGTCCTACGTGTCCGGCTTGAAGGTCGGCAACCCCCTGGAGGACGGCACCGACATGGGCCCGCTCTCCTCGGTTGACGCGCGGGACCGCCTCGTGGAGCTGCTCGAGGACGCTCGCGAGAAGGGCGCCACGTTCCACACGGGCGGCACCGTGGTGGACGGCCCGGGCGCGTTCATCGAGCCCGCCGTCATCACGGGCATCACCCGGGAGATGCGCGCGTTCGAGGAGGAGCTCTTCGGGCCGGTCGCCGTGGTCTACAAGGTGGGCAGCGTCGAGGAAGCCATCGAGCTCGCCAACGACACCCCGTTCGGCCTGAGCGGCTCCGTGTGGAGCGACGACCTCGAGAAGGCCGAGGCCACCGCCCGCCGCATCGAGGCCGGCATGGTCTACGTCAACGAACACGGCACCACCGCGGCGGGCCTGCCGTTCGGCGGCGTCAAGCGCTCCGGCTACGGGCGTGAGCTCGCGGAGAACGGCCTGCACGAGTTCGTCAACCACCGCCTCGTGCGGGTTTCCGACGCTCTCTAGCCCGGCCCCGCCTCGCCGGTTGGGAGGCTGCGGCGGCGTGCGCGCATAGACTGTGGGCGATCCACGAATCACCACAGGGGGAATACCGCGTGCACGCCGCCGACAGCCACGACCTCATCCGCGTTGAAGGCGCGAGGGAGAACAACCTCAAAGACGTCTCCCTCGAGCTGCCGAAGCGGCGCCTGACCGTCTTCACGGGAGTCTCGGGCTCGGGCAAGAGCTCGCTCGTCTTCGGCACGATCGCGGCCGAGTCCCAGCGGATGATCAACGAGACCTACTCGACGTTCGTCCAGGGGTTCATGCCGAGCATGGCCCGGCCCGACGTCGACCGCCTCGAGGGGCTGACCACCGCGATCATCGTGGGGCAGGAGCGCCTCGGCGCCAACGCGCGCTCCACCGTGGGCACCGTGACGGACGCCAACGCGATGCTGCGGATGCTCTTCAGCCGGTGCGCCGAGCCGCAGATCGGCGGGCCCAACGCCTACTCCTTCAACGTGCCCTCCGTGACGGCGTCCGGTGCTATGACGGTCCAGCGCGGCGACAAGACCATCGCGGAGAAGAAGACCTACCAGCGCCTGGGCGGGATGTGCCCGCGCTGCGAGGGCATGGGCCACGTGACGGACCTGGACCTTGCCGAGCTCTTCGACGAGTCCAAGTCCCTCTCCGAGGACCCCTTCACGATCCCCGGGTACACGGGCGACGGCTGGGCTGTGCGCATCATCGCGGGCTCCGGCTTCTTCCCTGCGGACAAGCCCATCAAGGACTTCACGAAGAAGCAGCGCCACGACTTCCTCTACAAGGAGCCGACGAAGGTCAAGATCGACGGCGTCAACCTCACCTACGAGGGCCTCATCCCCAAGCTCCAGAAGTCCATGCTGTCCAAGGACCGGGACTCCATGCAGGCCCACATCCGCGCCTTCGTCGACCGCGCCGTCACCTTCATCACGTGCCCCGAGTGCGAGGGCACGCGCCTGTCCGAGGCCGCCCGAACCTCCCGGATCGGCGACGTGTCCATCGCGGACGCGTGCGCCATGCAGATCACCGACCTGGCCGAGTGGGTCGCCGGCCTCAAGACCCCCGGCGTCAAGCCCCTCCTCGACGGCCTGGGCGAGCTCCTCGGCGCGTTCGTCGAGATCGGGCTCGGCTACCTCTCCCTGGACCGGCCCTCGGGCACGCTCTCCGGCGGCGAGGCGCAGCGGACCAAGATGATCCGGCACCTCGGCTCCTCCCTCACGGACGTCACCTACGTCTTCGACGAGCCGACGACGGGCCTGCACCCCCACGACATCGAGCGCATGAACGGGCTCCTCGTGCAGTTGCGGGACAAAGGCAACACGGTTCTCGTCGTCGAGCACAAACCGGAGACCATTGCCATTGCGGACCACGTGGTTGACCTGGGCCCGCGCGCCGGCGCGGACGGTGGCGAGATCTGCTTCGAGGGGACGTTCGAGGAGCTCAAGACCTCAGGGACCCTGACCGGCGAGCACCTCGCGTACCGGGCTGCGCTCAAGGACGAGGTCCGCAAGCCCACGGGCGTGCTGGAAATCCGCGGGGCCTCGGCGAACAACCTCCAGGACGTCGATGTGGACGTGCCGCTCGGGGTGCTCGTGGCCGTGACGGGCGTGGCTGGCTCCGGCAAGAGCTCCCTCATCCACGGGTCCATGCCCAAGGACGCCGAGGCCATCATGGTTGACCAGGCGCCCATCAAGGGCTCGCGGCGCTCCAACCCCGCCACGTACACGGGTCTTCTTGAGCCCATCCGCAAGGCGTTCGCGAAGGCCAACGGCGTCAAGCCCGCCCTGTTCAGCGCCAACTCCGAGGGCGCGTGCCCCACGTGCAAGGGCGCGGGCGTCGTCTACACCGAGCTCGGGTTCATGGACACCGTGTCCACCCCGTGCGAGGACTGCGGCGGGCGCCGCTTCACCGCCGAGGTCCTCGACTACCGGCTCGGCGGGGCGAACATCGCCGACGTGCTGGACATGTCCGTGGCGCGCGCCAAGGAGTTCTTCGGCTCGGGGGACGCCCGCATCCCGGCGGCGCTCAAGATCCTCGAGCGGCTCGACGACGTGGGTCTCGGGTACCTCACCGTGGGCCAGCCCCTGACCACGCTCTCCGGTGGCGAGCGCCAGCGGCTCAAGCTCGCCACGCACATGGCGGACAAGGGCGGCGTGTACGTCCTCGATGAGCCGACGACGGGCCTGCACCTCGCTGATGTCGAACAGCTGCTCGGGCTCTTGGACCGGCTCGTGGACGCGGGGAAGTCGGTCATCGTGATCGAGCATCACCAGGCCGTCATGGCCCACGCAGACTGGATCATCGACGTGGGGCCGGGCGCGGGCCACGACGGCGGGCGCATCGTGTTTGCGGGGACCCCCGCTGACCTCGTCGCGGACCGCGGCACCCTGACGGGCCAGCACCTCGCGGAGTACGTCGGCGCGTAGGGGAGGGGGCCCGGCCCCCGCGACCCCGTTTGCCCCGTCGTTTGGCGTCTGCCCCCAGCCCGAGCCGGTTTGCCCCGTCGTTTGGCAAGTGCCCCCTGCCCGACCCGGTTTGCCCCCTCGTTTGGCGTCTGCCCCCTGCAATGTCGGTGGTCAACGCCAAAACACGGGGTACGTGGCTATGTAGACAGTCTGACTAGATCGCTATACGATCTAGTCATGACTGGTTCTCCTTGGCCCTCCGAATGGCTTCGTGGTTCCCTCGCACTCGCGGTCATGCGGGTTCTCCGCGATGGGGAGGCCTACGGATACATGCTCTCATCGCGCCTGGAAGAAGCCGGGTTCGGGGCTATCAAGGGCGGCACGCTCTATCCGCTGCTGTCCCGCCTCGAGGCGGCAGGGCTTGTCGAGGCCCGGTGGGAGCCGGGGGAAGGCGGCCCCGGCCGCAAGTACTTCACGCTCTCTCCGGACGGGCACAGGGACTTCGAAGAACGTCGGACGAACTGGTCATCGTTTGCAGATCTCATGGCGACATTCCTGGAGGACTGACATGACTCGTGAAGCCATAATCGGCGGCACCACGGAAAACGGGACGTGGGAGGAGGAGTTCGTCCTTGAGCTCCGGCTCGATGATGTGACGGGGAAAGCCATCGGCGATGCCCTCGCCGTCGTCCGTTCTCACTGCGAGGACACAGGTGAGACACCCTATGTAGCCTTCGGGGATCCACAGGCGTATGCCCGCAGCCTTGAGTTTCGCGACGACGAGCGCGAACCGAACACTCTCGGAGCCTGGGCTCGCGCGCTGTGGCCCGTTGGGGCGATGATCGCGGGCTTCGCGGTGACGCCCGCGGCGGTCAGCAGTCTCGCGTCGGGTGTCGACATGGCCATCCGGCTGGGGGCTGTGCTGTCCGTCGCGTGGGGCCTCGTGTTCCTTGCGGTCGCCGTCAAGGCGTTGAGGGTCCTCCTTCAGAACAGGCTTCTTTTCGTCACGTTTGTGACCGTCGTGATGGCCGGGCTCGTTGGCTTCAACGTCCTTGCGCGCCAGGAGATCGCCCACATCCCGGCCGGCATGGGGCTCGGCGTGGGGATTGTCCTTCTGGGGGTCGGTGTGGTTGCAGTCCTGCGCCAGCCAGATGATCTTGTGACCGAGCCGCTTACAGGGGGCCACATGCTGGATGAGGACTCGCGGGCTGCGCGGATTGTCTCGCAAGTGGTGGGCGCCTGGCCTTGGTTTGTCGTCTTCTGGGTGATGGTCCTCTCGGTCGCCGCCTGGCTGACGGCTTCACGTTAGGTGGAGGAGCGCGTGGCATGAGCCAACCCCGCTTGCCCCCTCGTTTGGCGTCTGCCCCCAGCCCGAGCCGGTTTGCCCCCTTGACTGGCAAGTGCCCCCTGCCCGACCCGGTTTGCCCCCTCGTTTGGCGTCTGCCCCCTGCAATGTCGGTGGCCAACGCCAAAAGACGGTGGTTGTCAACCTGTGTGGAGTCAGTGTCGGGCCAGTTCAGGGCATGGGGTATTGATCCCAGCCCACCCGGGCTGCCTCACAACGACCGGGACCCCACCCCGGAAGCGGGAGGGGTGCGTCTTCGCGTACGAGCGCAGCGTCTTCTCTCGCGCCTGATGGGAGCGCTTCCATGCCCCGGAATACACCTCGTCCGGAGTGAAGTACCCGATGCCACGGTGGTAATGCTCCCTGTTGTACCAATTCACATGCGCGGTAACGAACTCTCGGGCATGCTCCAAGTCCGTGAACACAGCCGGAGCGCCGGGACGGTATTTCATCGTGCGGAACTCGGATTCCTTGAACGCGTTGTCGTTGCTCACTCGCGGGCGATTGAAACTCATCCGGACTCCCAGGCCCGTGAGGAACCCTGTCAGAAGATTCGAGCGCATCGCCGAGCCTGAATCCGAATGGACCACATCCGGAATGACTCCGCCGGCTGTGGTGATGGCCTCCAGGAACACGTCCCGGGCCAGAACGTCCTGCTCGCTGTCGTGAACCGCGAACCCGACGATCTTGCGCGAGTACAGGTCCATGACGCTGTAGGCGTGGAAGTGCTGTCCGACGTACGGGCCTGGCAGCAGTGTGATGTCCCAGCACCAGGCCTGATTCGCCGCCGAGGCGAACACCACTGGCGCTTTCACCGGGGCCCGGCGGGCCCGCTTGGACCGCACGACGGGGCGGTTGCCGCGGGGCAGGGTGCGCGCGATCCTCGACCACGTGCTCAACGAGCCGAGCATGCGCCCCTGGGACCAGTGCTTGGCGAACGTGTCGCTCACGCTGCTCCCTTCAGCCCAGCCCTGTGTGATGGCCCCAGCGATTTCCTCTCGTTCCTGGGGGCTGAGCGCGGCGGGCTGCACCCGGTCTGCTTGGGGTGTTGGGGAGGGGACTTTCGCGCGCGGCTTCTGCCGGTAGTGCCAGGTGGAGCGGGCAATGCCTAAAAGGCTCAGGGTTCCTCGCAGGGAGTATCCGGGCTGGGCACAGATGGTGTCGACGAGGTCGTGTTCGCGCTGTAGAAAGTCGAGGGAGCGTTGGTCCTCGGGGTGGGATCGGATGAATGCTCGCTCATCGTGTGCATCATCCCGATAGCTTTTCCCAGCGCTTCACTCACGGTGCGGTGGGCTTGTGCTTCTTCTCGCAGCTGCGCGATCTGCGCGGCGTGTTGGTCTTTCAGGTCTTGGATTTCTTGCTCTCGGGCGGCAAGGAGCTTCTCCAGGTGGGGAAGACGTGCGGGATTTGAAGGCATAGAGGCAGTGTCTCGGGGGATCAGGCCGCGGTCAAGATCGCCTTCGAAGTACGCGGAACGCCACGAGGTTAGCTGATGGCGAGAGAAGGGCTGCTCGCGGAGCCAAGCCCCTTTCCTTCCGTAAGGAACTTGGTGGTAGGCCAGGATGGCTGCTCGTTTTTCCTCGGCGGTGTAGCGCGCACGCATGGTGAGGGGTCCTTGTCTGTGGGCTGGTTGCGAGCCGGAGTGACTCACAACCAGCCTGACCCCCAGCGAGAGGGGGCAAAACGCCAGGGCGCGGAGCCTGCGCTAGTGGCTGGCCTTGAGCCCCACGACCCCGCCCACGATCATCGCGAGGAACACGAGCTTCGCGGCGGAGACGGTCTCCTCGCCGGTCAGCATGGCGAACGCCACGGTGCCGACCGCCCCGATGCCCACCCACACCGCGTAGGCCGTGCCCACGGGCAGGTCCCGCATGGCCCAGGCCAGGCCGGCCATGCTCAGGACCAGGCCCAGGCCGAAGACGATGCTCGGCCCAAGGCGCGTGAAGCCTTCGGCTCTGCCCAGCGCCGTGGCCCAGACAGCCTCGAGAATGCCGGAAATGATGAGAATGACCCAGGCCATGTGCAGCGCTCCTCGCTCGGGTGGGGACCAGTGAGAACTCTCCATGTTTTCACACCGCTCAACTGACGCCCGTGCCACGTCTCACCCCGTTCATGCAGGTTCCCGAATGGCATAGGCTCAGTTTCATAGACACATCCAGCGCACCGATGCGCCGGACCGAACGAAAGGCAGACCAATGGACAACCTTCAGGGACAGCCCGTCGAGGTGTCGGCGCACATCGAGGCCGGCGAATGGGACGCGACGCGCGGCGAGGAGCTGCTGGCCGCATACCGCCGCCAGCTCCTGGAAATGGGCGCCACGGAGGCTGAGCTCATCACCGAGGTGGACGAGCTCGAAGACGGCGGGGCCAACGTTCGCGTCCGCTGGGATCGCACCGGCGTGACCCACTTCGACGACTACACCTCCCCGGGCACGCCCGTCACCTCCCGCACGGGTGAGAACGCCGAGTCCGTCCCCGAGGGCGAGACCACCGAGGGATCCCGCGGCCTCGGCGCCGTCTACGGCGAGGCGGACCGCTCGCCCGTCACCGATTCGAGCGGCCGGTCCGACGTGGTGGTCACCGACGAGACCCTCGAGGCGGACATCGTCGCCGGCCCGGACGGCACCGTCTCCATGCAGGCCCGCTGACGCGGACTGTCACCACACCACAGTCTGCCTTCCTCGCCTGACCGGGTGAGCGGGGCAAGAAAATGGACGACGACGGCGCAGCCGCCGTCGTCGTCCTTTTTCTCGAGAGAGAAGCCCTATCCGTGCGAGGGGAGGAGGCCCAGGCGAGCCGCGGTCTCCGCGGTGAGCTCGTTCTCGGCGACCTCGCGCGGGGCTCGTTCCAAGCCGGCCGCGCCGGCGGCGACCTGGAACCGGATAGACCAAAGATCGTTGCCGCCGCGCAGCTGCTCCAGCTTGGCGTCGCCGTTGATGCTCACGGAGACGGGCGTGGGGGAGATGACGCCGTCGCCATTGAAGTCGATGGGTCGGTCGGCGCGGACTGTCGTGAGGCGTCCGTTGATCGGGAGGGTCATCATCCAGCCCCGTCCGCTGGGCCCAAGGCCGCGCGTCTCCAGGAGGGCGTTCTCATCCAGCGTGGGCTGGGGGCGGATGGAGTAGCCGAAGTGGCGCGATCCGTCAGCTCGAGGCACGCCCGTGAGCTGGTAGCGATAGTTCATGATGCTGAGGTAGTTCGGCTTGAAGTTGACCGCGTCAGTACCACCATGGATGAGGCCGAGGTTGTGTCCGAATTCGTGGATGAACGTGCCGATCCGGACCGCGCTTGACGTCTGCTTCCAATGCGTGGGGCCCACCGTGACAACAAATTCACGGCCGTTGACCCAGGCGACGCCGGAGGAGCTGTTCGTTCCGTACTTGTCGCCCCAGATCATGTAGTGGAAGACCTTCGAGCGGGCCGGGTCGGAGTTGGCGCGGCGCAGGTCGACCACGTCCCGGATCCCCCGAGGCAAGGGGTTGTACTCGATCTCGTTGCCGCCGCCGAGGTTGAACTCGCTGGCGCGGGCTGACCCGGCATCGAGGTGAAGCGTGATCCCCGTGGTGCCGTCGGGATTCTGGACGGGGTAGTTGGCGAAGGTGGAGACGATGGTGCGCAGTTCGTCGTCGCTCGCGAGGAGTCCGGGCATCCAGTCCATCTCGACGAAGATGTCCTTGCGGTGCGGGTCCGCTCCCATGGCGGGGAAGTCGACGTCAATGACGCCGTCTCCGTCCGCGTCGTAGCCCTGCGTCTCCCAGACGTCGAGGAGCCCGTCTCCGTCGGTATCGGTTGTCGAGGCGAGTGCGGGCAGGGGTGAGGTCGCGAGGGCGAGGGCGAGGACGGCTGCGCCGACTGTGCGGGCGAGTCGAGAGAACATGGGCACCACCTGGTGATCGTCGTGGAGGAGCCGGGCGAAGGTTTGGTGAACCCCGGGAACGAGGCCTCGCCCGCAGTGACCTCAGCGTTCCGGGGGATTCGTCGCCGCCACGACCCACGCGCGGGAGGCGACGGACTAGGATTAATAAATCATACGTGAGGCGGCCGTTGATCCGCCGAGCCGCACGGTTCTTTCGCGAACGTCAAGGAGATGGTCCATGGTGCTTCCTGCCGACATCGAGTCTTCAGCGTCGGCCTCGCCTCGTCCCGCCCTGGGGAGGCGGAGAGTGCTCACAGCGGCTGCGTGGAGCGCGCCCGTGGTGGCTATCGCGGGTGCGGCCCCGTCCACTGCTGCGTCCGTACCCGCGCGGGAGATCAGCATCGCCATGGGGGCCTTCGCGCAGGTTGTGGACACGCAGCGTGACAATCCGGACGCCACCATTTTGGGTGTGACCTCGTACGGCAGCGGCACCGTCGATCCCACGGGCACGCTGTCCTCATCCACGGGCTTCTCCGCCAAAGGCTCCGGCACGTTCACGCCGGGCGGCTCGGTTCCCCCGGGCCCGGACGGCGGCACGAATGGCGGGGTCGGCTTCTTCTTCTCGGCCCCGCGCTTCACCGACACGGGGGAGTTTGTTCCCGGCACCTCGACGCTCGAGGCTGGAGCCGTCGTGTCAATGGTCGTGCGCGCGGCGTTTGCCCCGGGTGAGGCATATGAGCCGCTGTTGTGGCGGGACGGTGCGTCAACGCTGATCTCTGCGCAGCCGTCCGGCGGCACGGCTCTCCGTGAAGGCCTCAACGGTGTGCCGTTCACCGCGATGCGTGCCAATAGTGCTCTCACCGATGACAGCTGGACCGGTACGGTCCTCGTGACGACGACGGGGGCGGTGACCGTGACCGGCCCCGAGTCTCCGTATGTCCAGCTCCTCGCCAGCCACGTGCCCGTCTACTGGCAGGAGCACGGCCCCACCTCCGTCACGGTGACGCTTTCGGTGCAGTCCGGCACCGTCACCACGGACGCGGTCCCCTATGCTCCGACCACCCACTCGCTGGCTGGCCTCAGGGCAGAGGCCACGCTCTGATCCGCGACGCAGCCGCCGTCCTCCTCGACCAGGGCTACCGTCCCGCCCGCGAGGAGGACCTCAACCCTGACCCCCACGTCACGGGACCGGCCCTGATCGGCGCGGTGCTGGCCCGCGGCCCAGTCGCCGTCGTCATCACGGAAACCGAGGGCTACCTGGGGGACGCGGACCCCGCATCCCACGCCTGGAAGGGCCCCACGAAGCGGAACGCGGTCATGTTCGGGCCGCCGGGCCGCCTCTACACCTATGCCATGCACGGGCACACGTGCTGCAACGTCGTCTGCTCCGCGGAGGGCGAGGCTCGGGCGGTTCTCGTCCGTGCAGGCCGCGTCATCCTCGGCGTCGAGGAGGCCACGGCCCGCCGCGGCGACGTCCCCGAGCACCGGTTGGCCCGCGGCCCCGGCTGCCTCACCCGCGCGCTAGGGGTCACCATGGCCAACTCGGGCGCTCGCCTTCTCGAGGCCTCCTCGGAGGTGCGGCTTCTCTTCCCTGAGACGACGACGGCGCTGCCGATTCTCGCGGGCCCGCGGGTCGGTGTTCCCCGCGCGGAGAACGAGCCGCTGAGGTTCATGCTCGACGGAGACGCGAGCGTGTCCGCGTTCAGGCCGGGCCGTGGGGTCAAGCCCACCCTCAAACCGGTGCCGCTGGGCGAGTTGTCAGGTCCGCCGCATAGGCTGGACGGAGTTTTTGACCGCCCAGACCGCCAGGAGGAGGCGCCGTGACGTCCCAGCCCGTGATCGAGCACCGTTGGTCCGCCCCAGCCGGAGAGATCATCGGCCGGGTCGAAGGGGAGGTCATGCGCGCCACGGGCATCCCGTACGCCACGGCGGGCCGCTTCGAAAAGCCGAGGCCCATCCCGCCTGCGGACGAGCCCATCCGGGCCATGGACCCCGCCCCCGCCTGCCCCCAGGTCCCCATGGACATGCTGGAGAAGCTCTTGTGGGAGCCCGAGTCCGGCCTGGAGGAGGATGAGAACTGCCTCAACCTCTCTGTGACGCTGCCCAAGGACGCCTCACCGGGGGACGGGCTTCCCGTCATGGTGTGGATTCACGGCGGCTCGTACACGGCTGGCGCGGGGGACGCGCACGTCTTCGGCACGGCACCGCTGGCGAGCGAGCAGAATGTCGTCGTCGTCAGCGTCACGTACCGGCTGAGCGTCTTGGGCTACCTCGGCTGGGACGGAGGGCGCCCCGCGAACCTCGGGCTCTTGGACCAGATCGCGGCCCTGAGGTGGATCCAGGCCAATATCGCCGCGTTCGGCGGGGACCCTGAGAACGTCACGGTGTTCGGTCAGTCTGCGGGCGCGGACGCGGTGGCTCACCTGATGATCGCCAGGGGCGCCTCGGGTCTGTTCCGCCGGGGCATCATTCAGTCCGCCCCGCTCGGCATCACGCGGGGCCGCGCCCGGATGAACGCGCTCATGGCGCGGGAGGCAGCGAAAATTCCCGACGACGCCCCGCTCGCCGAGCACGTCGGCTGCGAGGAGCGCGTGGCCCGGTGGGCCCTGCCGTTCGGCCTCAAGGGCGCCATGCCTTTCGGCGTCCAGTACGGGTTCGATCCATTGCCGGAGGAGAACGAGCTGGACGAGGCCTGGGCCCGCGCGGCGCAGGACATCGAGATCCTCATCGGCCACACGTCCCGCGAGGCCGCCCTTTTTACGGGCGAGGTGCCGGGCATGCACGCGTTCGTCTCCCACTTGGCGCTGGGGGAGCGGCTCGGCGAGGGTCTCATTGCGAGCCTGACCCGCAAGATCTACGCGGACCCCGCCCACGCGTTCGCCCGGCGTCATGCGGCGGCCGGGGGACGGGGCCGTCATTACGTCATCAGCTGGGGCCCGGAGGGCTCGCCGTACCGTGCCGCGCACACCATCGAGCTCCCCCTTCTCCTCGGCACGCGCGAGGGCTGGGAGAAGGCCGCTCTCATCGCCGGCGCACCGTGGGAGACCATCGAGCCGCAGGGCATGATGCTGCGCTCCCTCTGGGGCCGGTTCGCCCGCGAGGGCTCCGAGGGGCTTGAGGACTACGAGGGCCTCATCGAGTTCGCGCCCCTCGACGCCCCGGCGGACTAGCGGACCCGCCGCAGACCCCGCGGGTGTGCCCCGCGCCCAGCCACGCCGGTCCGCGTCGGGGCTCCAGCCCGCAGGCTCCCCGCCCCGGGCGGCATGAGAAAGGCCCCGCGCGCAGTGACTGCGCGCGGGGCCTTCGTCGTCGGCCTCTAGGCCTTGGCTCCCGAGGCGGCGAGGCGCGTGGCCTCGTCGAACTCGCGCTCCGTCTCAGCGTTCGCCTTGTACGTCACCGTCGAGACGACGACGGCGACGAGCGTCGCGGCAATGAAGCCCGGAATGATCTCGTAGATCTCGGTCCCGAGCTTGGACCACCAGAACACGGTCACGGCACCGACAACCATGCCCGAGAGAGCGCCCCACGCCGTCAGCTTGCGCCAGAACAGGGCGAGGAGGACGACCGGGCCGAACGCGGCGCCGAAGCCGGCCCACGCGAAGGCCACGAGCTTGAGGATGCTGCTCGCCGGGTCGCCCGCGAGGATCATGGCGATGATCGCGACCACGAGGACGCCCGCCCGGCCCAGCCAGACCTGAGCCTTGGGCGAGAGGGTGCGCTTGAGGACCATGGACGCGAGGTCCTCGACGAGGGCGGAGGAGGAGACGACGAGCTGGCTGGAGATCGTCGACATGATGGCCGCCAGGACAGCCGCGAGGACGAACCCGGCGACGATCGGGTGGAAGAAGATCTGGGACAGGTCAAGGAAGACGGACTCGGCCGACTTCGCGTCCGTCAGCTTGGCGCCCGGGTGCGTGGCGAAGTAGGCGAGGCCCACGAACGCCGTGGCGATGGCACCGACGACGGTGAGGACCATCCAGCCGATGCCGATGCGACGGCCGGCCTTCGCGTCAGCGGGGGAGCGCAGCGCCATGAAGCGGACAATGATGTGCGGCTGGCCGAAGTAGCCGAGGCCCCACGCGGCCGCCGAGAGAGCGCCGATGAACGTGCCGCCCGCGACGAGGGAGAACGCGTCCGGCTTCGCCGCAACGATCGCGTTGTAGACGTCTGCCGGCCCGCCGAGCTCGATAATGCCGACGATCGGCACAACGAGGAGAGCCGCAAGCATGAGCAGGCCCTGGGCCACGTCCGTGAACGTCGCGCCGAGGAAGCCGCCGAAGAGCGTGTACAGCACCGTGATGCCGCCGACGATGAGCATGCCGTAGAGGTAGGACTGCTCCGGCGTCGCCCCCTCGAAGACCGAGCCGAAGGACGCCTGGAAGAACGTGCCGCCGGCAACCATGCCGGAGGAGACGTAGAACGTGAAGAACGTCAGGATGATGAGGCCGGCAACCACGCGCAGCGCCCGGCTGATGCCGGGGTCCGCCCCGCGAAGGCGGTTGTCGAAGAAGGATGGCAGGGTGATCGAGTTGTTGGAGACCTCGGTGTAAGCGCGCAGGCGCGGCGCCACGAGCTTCCAGTTGATCCACGCGCCGACCGTCAGGCCGATGGCCATCCACGCCTGGAACAGCCCGCCCACATACAGCGCGCCGGGCAGGCCCATGAGGAGCCAGCCGGACATGTCGGACGCGCCTGCCGAGAGGGCCGCGACTCCCGGGGTGAGCCCTCGGCCGCCGAGGAGGTAGTCGTCCAGGTCGTTGTTCTTGCGGTTGGCCCAGAAGCCAATCGCAATCATCCCGGCAAAATACACCAGGATGGCGATGAGTTGGTATGCCTGCGCGGACATAGTGGCCTTTCGGTGGGGCACGGGGTGCGCCGGGGTCCGGCCAGCCGGCCGGGGTGGCACGACGATGTGCGTGGCAGTCAGCCGTGCGGCTGACATGACTGGTTATCGCTGAATCTTACCGGAAACTCTCAGGTTCGCGTGGTTGGCGTCACAATCGTCCGGTCCTGGGGCTAGCGTGGGTCCCATGATGACGACGACGCAGCCGCCGTGGGACACCCTCGAGGAGTCCCGATACGCCGGGCGGGGTCAGGAGCGCTTCGAGCGGGTCGCCCGCGCGCTCCTCGAGTGGCGGCTCCACGAGGCGGCGGGGGTTCGGGTCCGCCCAGGCCCGGACGGTGAGGCCGTCCTCCGCTTCCGCCTGTTCCCAGTCCCCGCGCCGGTGCGCATCCTCGAGTCTGTGGGGCTGGGCGCGTCGGTGGCGAGGCTCGTCTACGAGGCGCTGCCCGGACACCCCGAGGAGGGCCGGGAGTCCTTCACGGTGAGGCTCGACGAGGACGGGGCCGTGTGGTTCGACATCGCCGCCCGGTCGAGGCCCGCGCGCTGGTATTCGCGGTGGGGCCGCCCCGCCGCCCGCGCGGTTCAGCTGCTCATCACGCGGCGGTACCTCCGGGCCGCCACGCGGGTCTGAGACGGCCCGCGCCCTCCGCGACCCCGTTGCGGGGGCCCCTCCTCGACCCCGTTGCGGGGCGATTTCCGCACGCTGGGGCGCGTTTTTTGGGCTCAAACTCGCCATGGAACGGATGAGAGCGGCGGCGGGGGAGTGCGGCGGCTCAGGCGTCGTCGTCTTCTGGAGGAAGCGAGGCGCGCGCCGCCCGCACCCGGGGCAGGAGAGCCGCGACCGTCACGGCGAGGACGACAGCCCCGAGCAGGCCCGCAGCGACCCACGGGCTCGAGAGCCACGCCCAGATGACGGCCATGCCCACCGTCCCGTAGATGACACCCCACAGGCATGTGCCGAGCAGCATGGCGGGAATCCAGCGGGTCAGGGGCATGCGGGTGAAGCCCGTGGTGACGATGACGGCCGTCTGGAAGCCGATGGTCAGGTAGCAGACGGGCACGGCGAAGGCGCCCCAGCGGTTGACGAACGTCTCGGCGCGGCGGTAGGCGGGGGTATCGAAGGCGGCGCGGAGACGCTCGGAGCGTGTTCCGCCCGCGCTGGCGAGGCGGCCGAGAGCGTAGACCGCGCTTGAACGGACGATGCCCAGCGCCCAGAACGCGGCGACGGCCACGGTCCAGTGCATTCCGCTCAGCCACTCGCCCATGAATCCAGCCTATCGCGGGCGGTTCCGCGCGGGGCGGGCGCTGACACAGAAAAGCGGGGAGGGGACCGGACGAATCCGGTTCCCTCCCCGCTGATCGGGCAGCCCTTTGAGCTGGGCGTGGACGGCGCAGCGAGGCCGGGACGGCTCAAGGGCCAGGTCGGCTCAGCCGCACCAGGACGGCTCAGCCGGTCTTGCGGCGGAAGTCCTGCGGTCCACCGGCCGGGCCGTGGGGGCCCTGCGCCTTGGAATGGCCGTCGAGGTGATCCTCGCGCGGACCCGAGTTCCGGGAGTTCTTCTTGGCGAGCGCCTCGCGGAACTTGGCCTTGATGTCCTCGGGTGCCCCCTTGGATTCGGCGTGGTCAGGGGTGTTCTTTGCGTTGCTCATGACACCAGTGTCCCACCTCGCAAGCCGTTGGGGAAGACCAATCGATCAAGTCTCTCCCGCGTCCTCCGCATCAGCGCCCGTGGGCGGGGCGGCCGGAGGCGCCCAGGGGCCCGGCTCAGCCTAGGACGCGCTCTCGCCCTGCGGCTCAGCGGACTCGGCCGCCCACGGGCGCGAGTCGATGCTGCTCGACCCGTCGTTGAACTCGATGGTCCGCCGCAGTGTTGTCTCGTCGTCGAGCACCGCCGCGAGCATCCGGGCGACCGTCTCCCGCGAGGCAGAGTCCGCCGCCAGGTCGCGGCCGCGGTCCACCCGCACGTCCACGGAGCCGGAGCTCGGCGCGTCCGTGAGCGCGGAGGGGCCGAGGATGGTCCAGTCGAGCGACGACGCCCGCAGCTCCTCGTCAGCGTCCGCCTTGGCCTGCGCGTACGCGAAGAAGTCGTGGTCCTCGGGCAGGCCGTGATCCTGGCCCGCACCGAAGTACGACACCATGACGAAGCGCTTCACCCCGGCTGCCTCCGCCGCGTGCACGGTGCGGACGGCTGCCTCGAAGTCCACGGCGCGCGTGCGCTCGGGGGAGCCTCCGCCCGCGCCAGCGCTCCAGATGACGGCGTCCGTCCCGCTGACGAGGCGCTCGATCTCGCGCTGGTCCATGCGCTCCACGTCGGCCTCGACGAACGTGCCGCCTGCCTTCTCGATGTCCTCGCGCTGCCCCGCCTTGCGTGCCGCGCTGAGCACCTCCCGCCCTTGGGCCGCGAGGATGGGCGCCGCGAGCAGCGCCACCTTGCCGTGACCGCCGATGATGAGAACGCGCTTCATGTCTGCCTCCGTCGAGAGTGGGGATTGATGGTCGCCTTCTCTTCAACGGTCGCGGGGCGTCACGTATTCCGCCAGGGAGCGGACGACGACGCGGCCGCGGCACCCCGGCCCGGGCCTCGAGAGAAAGCGCCCCGGACACGCCGCGGGCCCGGCCCCGCGATGACTCGCGCGACCGGGCCCGCATGGGCTGAGGCCGGAACTACTTCTTCAGGCCGTCCACCGCAGCGTTGAGGGTCGCGGACGGGCGCATGACGCCGGCCGTCTTCTCCTCGGAGGGGAGGTAGTACCCGCCGATGTCCGCGGGCGAGCCCTGGACGCCGAGCAGCTCGGACGTGATGGCCTCTTCACCGGCCGCGAGGGCCTCGGCCACGGGCGCGAACTTCGCGGCGAGGTCCTCGTCGTCCTTCTGCGCCGCAAGCTCCTCGGCCCAGTAGCGGGCGAGGTAGTAGTGGCTGCCGCGGTTGTCGATCTCGCCGACCTTGCGGCTCGGGGACTTGTTCTCGTTGAGGAACGTCTCCGTGGCGCGCTCGAGCGTGGACGCGAGGACCTGCGCGGAGGCGTTGCCCTCGGTCTCGCCCGCGTGGCGGAAGGACTCGGCCAGGGCCATGAACTCGCCCAGGGAGTCCCAGCGGAGGTGGTTCTCCTCGACGAGCTGCTGCACGTGCTTCGGGGCGGAGCCGCCGGCGCCGGTCTCGAAGAGGCCGCCGCCGTTGAGGAGGGGCACGACGGAGAGCATCTTGGCGCTCGTGCCGAGCTCGAGGATCGGGAACAGGTCCGTGTTGTAGTCACGGAGCACGTTGCCCGTCACGGAGATCGTGTCCTCGCCGCGGCGGATGCGCTCGATCGAGAAGGCCGTGGCCTCCTCGGGGCTCTTGATGGAGATCTCGAGGCCCTCGGTGTCATGGTCCTTGAGGTACTCGTTGACCTTGGCGATGAGGTTGCGGTCGTGCGCACGGGACTCGTCCAGCCAGAACACGGCGGGCGTCTTCGAGGCGCGGGCGCGGGTCACCGCGAGCTTGACCCAGTCCTGGACCGCGACGTCCTTGGTCTGGCAGGCGCGCCAGATGTCGCCGGCCTCGACCTCGTGGGACATGAGGACGTTGCCCTCGGAGTCCGTGACCTTGACGGTGCCGTCGGCCGGGATCTCGAAGGTCTTGTCGTGCGAGCCGTACTCTTCGGCCTTCTGGGCCATGAGGCCGACGTTCGGGACGGTGCCCATGGTCGTCGGGTCGAACGCGCCGTTCTTGCGGCAGTCGTCGATGACGACCTGGTAGATGCCGGCGTAGGAGCTGTCCGGGAGGACGGCGAGCGTGTCGTCCTCCTCGCCCTTCGGGCCCCACATGTGGCCGGAGGTGCGGATCATGGCCGGCATGGAGGCGTCGACGATGACATCGCTCGGCACGTGGAGGTTCGTGATGCCCTTGTCCGAGTTGACCATGGCGAGGCGCGGGCCCTCGGCGAGGCCCTTCTCGATGCCTGCCTTGACGCCGGCGGCCGTCTCGTCGTCGAGCTCTCCGAGGCCGGAGAGGATCGAGGCGAGGCCGTTGTTGGGGGAGAGGCCAGCCGCGGCGAGCTTCTCGCCGTACGTCTCGAAGACCTCCGGGAAGAACGCGCGGACGACATGGCCGAAGATGATCGGGTCGGAGACCTTCATCATCGTGGCCTTGAGGTGCACGGAGAAGAGGACATCCTCGGCCTTGGCGCGCTCGATCTGCTCGGCGAGGAAGGCGTCGAGCTTCTTGGCGGAGAGGAACGTCGCGTCGACGATCTCGTCCTTGAGCACCTTGAGGCCGTCCTTGAGGACCGTCTCGGATCCGTCCTTGCCGTGGAGCGTGAACGTCAGGACGTCGTCCTTCTCGAGGATGACGGACTGCTCGTTGCTGCGGAAGTCGTCGACGCCCATCGTGGCGACGTTCGTCTTGGACTCCGGCGTCCACGCACCCATGGAGTGCGGGTGCTTGCGGGCGTAGTTCTTGACGGCGAGGGGCGCGCGGCGGTCCGAGTTGCCCTCGCGGAGCACCGGGTTCACGGCCGAGCCCTTGACCTTGTCGTAGCGGGCTCGGACGTCCTTGTCCTCGTCCGTGGAGACCTCGTCCGGGTAGTCGGGGAGGTCGTAGCCCTTGTCCTGGAGCTCCTTGATCGTGGCCTTGAGCTGCGGCACGGAGGCGGAGATGTTGGGGAGCTTGATGATGTTCGCCTCGGGCGTCTGAGCGAGCTCGCCGAGCTCCGCGAGGGCGTCCGGGACCTGCCGGTCTGCCGGGAGACGGTCGGCGAACTGGGCGATGATGCGCGCGGCCAGGGAGATGTCGCGCGTCTCGACAGAGACGCCCGCGGTGGACGCGTACGCCTCGATGATCGGAAGCAGCGAGTAGGTCGCAAGCATCGGTGCTTCGTCGGTCTTCGTGTAGATGATGGTTGCCATACGCTGGTCACTTCCACTTCGCTCGTCGCGGCGGCAGGAACGCTTGCGGCGCCTCTGCCCGTTTACGTCTCACTGTATCTGACCGGTTCCTGGAGAATCCTTGGAAACGGCGGGGCTGCGAGAGGGCCCCGACCGGGCGGCGGCGAGACCCCGTGTCCGATCCCGGGCCCGAGACGGCTGCCTGCGCCGGGGGACTAGTCGATCTTCCCGATGGGCTCGCGCTTCTCCGCCTGGAACGCGTCCTCCGTGCGTCCGTGCGCCCAGTACCCCGAGATGGACAGCCGCTCGCGCGGCACCTCGCGCTCGCGGAAGAGGGTGCGGAGGGCCTTGACGGACTCGCGCTCGCCATGGGCAAAGACATGGACGACGCCGGAGGGCCAGCCCCCGCCGAGCGCCGCCTCGAGAGCGCCCCGCAGGCGCATCGGGTCCGGCCCGGCGCCGTTCCGGGCCACCCACGTGACCTCGACGCCGGCGGGGTGTGCGAGGGGCAGGGCGTCGTCGTCCTCGCTCTCCACCTCGATGACGGCCACGCCGCGCGCGTGGGAGGGGAGGGCCTCGATGGCGCTGGCGATGGCGGGCAGCGCGGACTCGTCCCCGGCGAGGACATGCCAGTCGGCGTCCGGGTCCGGGGCGTAGGCGCCACCGGGGCCCTGGAGGAGGAGGGCGTCCCCGGGGCGCGCGCGCTGGGCCCAGACGCCCGCAATCCCGCGGTCCCCGTGGGTGACGACGTCGATGGCGAGCTCGCCGCGGCCCTCGTCCACGGTGCGGACAGTGTAGGTCCGCGTCACGGGAGCCTCTCCCGCCGGGAGCTCCGCGCGGGCCTGGGCCACATTGATGGGGCCCTCCGGCACGCGTCCGTCCGGCGAGAACACGAGCTTGACGTACATATCAGTGAATGTGTTGGGACGAAAGTCCGCGAAGGCGGGGCCACCGAGCCACACGCGGATCAGCCGCGGCGTCAGGGCCTCCGTCCGGAGCACGGTGAGCCGGGTCTGCGGTTTGGGCGTCTTGGCGGGCATGGATCCCCTCGCGGATTGTTAGGTTTACCTCACCTTCAGCCTATCGGGTCAGGCGTTGGCCCGGGCCTCGGGGGAGCGGGTGCCGGAGGCGGCGGCTCCGGCGCGGGCGGCCCGTCGTCGGACGCTGAGGAAGGCGCGCACCGAGGAGGCTGCGCAGAACGCCCAGTTGATGACGAGCACGACGAGAGCCGCGACGCTGAGGGCCCCGAGCCATCCACTGCCGAGGGACTGGGCGAGGAGGCGGCTGCCGAGGGCCAGTGTGCCGACCGGGAACGTCAGCGACCACCATCCGGGGACGAACCGCATGCCGTGGCGGAAACCCTGCGCGGTGATCTGGACGGCGATCGCGATGGTCACGAAGGCGAGGGGCACCATCGCCAGGCCGTACAGGTCGGCGAGGCGGTGAAGCGTGGAGACCGCGCCGGGGATGACGAAATGCTCGGCCTGCGCGGCGAGTGTCTGGGCCGCGGACATGGACTGGCCCAGGACGCCGAGGGGGATCCACGAGGAGATCGCGAGGTCCAGGGGGATGTTCTCCACGCGAATGTGGTGGTGCAAAGCCACGGCAAAGATGACGAAGCCGAGGACGAGGGTCACCGCGAAGCACCCCACAGTGAGGACGACGAGCGTCAGGCGCAGCCCCTCGTCGGGGACGAACGGAACGAGGGCCGAGCCGGTCGTCGCAGAGCCCATTGGCGGCACGAGCGGCAGGCCCCACGTGGGCAGCGGCTTCCCGGGCTCGCCCATGATGATCGCGGCCGTGAACCCGAAGGCCGTCACGAGCCCCAGGACGGTGCCCACAGTCCACAGCACCGCGTCGATGCGCACGGCCGCACCGAGCGCCCCGGGGTCCAGGAGCGGCAGGACGACGTGCGCCGCATGCCCCACCACGAGGAAGGCCATGGCCACCGCGCCCCAGTAGGGCAGCTGCGAGAAGTCCCTCAGCGTGCTCGTCAGCGCGGAGCGCCGGCGGACACACCGGGCCGCGAATCCCGCAGACAGTCCGACAAAGAGCAGAACCGTGAGGCCGAAGAACGCCACCGACGGGCCCTGCAGCCACCCCGCCTCCTCGCTGAACTCCGCGAGGAGGCTCGCTGTGATGCCCGTGCCCATGACGCTCGGGAACCAGACGGGGCCCGCCTCAGGGAACCTGGCGAGGACGGGCGCGGGCGCAGGGGCGGCGTGGGCCACTGGACAGAAGGTCCTTTCGATGGGCGGTGGGCTGGCTCCCATTTTTCCATGCTTACCGGGCAGTGTTCTGAGGGCTCGCGGCGGGGGACGACGACGGCGGCTGCCGCCGTCGTCATCCCCGGCGGATCAGGCGGACTCGTCGAGGACGACGACCATCTTGCCGGTGTTGCCGCCCTCGAAGAGCTCAAGGAAGGCGGGCACCGCGTTCTCCAGGCCGTGACGCTGGGTGGTCTTCCACTGGATGCGGCCCTCGGAGACCCACGGCGCCATGTGCGCGTAGAACTCCTCCTGATGGTCCTGCTGATACTGGCCCACGGTGAAGCCCTGCATCGTGGCGCCCTTGCCGATGAGCGCGGCAGTATTGCGGATGCCGGTGGACCCGGCCCGGCCGTTCATGATGGAGATGGCGCCGCAGAGGACGATGCGGGCGTTCTTGCGGATCGAGGCGAGGGCCGCCTCGAGGTGCTCGCCGCCGACGTTGTCGAAGTAGATGTCGATCCCGTCCGGGGCCGCGTCCTTGAGCTGGCCCGCGACGTCCCCGGCCTTGTAGTCGATGACCGCATCAAAGCCGAGGGACTTCACGTACTCGACCTTCTCTCGGCCGCCCGCCGAGCCGATGACTCGGCCCGCGCCCAGGAGCTTGGCGATCTGGCCCACGGCGGAGCCGACGGCGCCGGCCGCGGCGGAGACGAAGACCGTCTCGCCCTTCTCGAACCGGCCGATGACCGTGAGGCCCACCCACGCGGTCAGGCCCGTCATCCCGAGGATTCCGAGGTAGGCCTCCGCGGGGGCGAGGTCCGTGTCGACCGGCTGGACCATCTCGGCGTCCAGGACGATCCGATCCCGCCAGCCGTAGAAGTGCTGAACGTGCGTGCCAACGGGCAGGTCGTCCGCGCGGGAGGCGATGACGCGGCCCACGGCGCCGCCCGTCAGGGGCTCGCCGAGCTCGAACGGCGGGATGTAGGACTCGCGGTCGTCCATCCGGCCGCGCATGTACGGGTCAACGCTCATGACGACGTTCTCAATGAGGACCTGGCCCGCGTTGAGCTCCCACAGGTCAAGCGTCTTCATCTCAAAGTCCGCGGGGGTCGGCAGGCCATCCGGGCGGGAGGCCAGCGTCACGGCGCGGCTCGTGCGGGGAAGGTCGGGGCGGGTCTCGGGTGCGGTGGACTCGTCCGCGGGACGGTACTCGGATGCCATGATGTGCCTTCTTTCGTCGGTGTCACTCCGGCAGAGCGCTGGGGTCTCTTCTGCACAACACGCCCCGTGGCCCATCCATTCCTCAGGCCGGGCGCGCTGTGTTCCGCCTCACAGAGACGACGACGACGGCGGCCGGGCGGGGGAGACCCCGGCGCAGCCGCCGTCGTCGTTCCTCAGGGAAGCCCCGAGGGGGAGGCGCGCGCCTACCGGGCGCGGTTGGCGCGGTAGTACTCGATGAGGCTGCGCGTGGAGGAGTCCTGCGCCTTGATCGCCGCCTCGTCACCCGCGATGGCGGGCGCGAGGTCCTTGGCGAGCTTCTTGCCGAGCTCCACGCCCCACTGGTCGAACGAGTCGATGCCCCAGATGGTGCCCTCGACGAACACGATGTGCTCGTAGAGCGCGATGAGCTGGCCGAGCACCGAGGGCGTCAGCTTCGGGGCCATGATCGAGGTCGTCGGCTGGTTGCCCGGGAACGTGCGAGCCGGAACGATCGACTCGTCGATGCCCTCCGCGCGCACCTCGTCAGCCGTCTTGCCGAACGCGAGGGCCTTGGTCTGGGCGAAGAAGTTCGCGAGGAACAGCTCGTGAACGTCCTGGTCCCCGTCCTTGACGTCGTAGGAGGGGGTCGCGAACGCGATGAAGTCGCACGGCACGAGGCGGGTGCCCTGGTGGATGAGCTGGTAGAAGGCGTGCTGGCCGTTCGTGCCCGGCTCGCCCCAGAAGATCTCACCCGTCTCGTCAGAGACTTCGCGGCCGTCCCACATGACGGACTTGCCGTTGGACTCCATCGTCAGCTGCTGCAGGTACGCCGGGAAGCGGTGCAGGTGCTGGTCGTAGGGGAGCACCGCGTGCGTCTCGGCGCCCAGGAAGTTCGAGTCCCACACGTTGATGAGGCCCATGAGCACAGGGACATTGGACTCAAGGGGAGCCGAGAGGAAGTGCTCGTCCATCGCGCGGAAGCCGGCCAGGAACTCCGAGAACACGCGGGGGCCCAGGACGACCGCGAGGACCGTGCCGATGGCCGAGTCCACCGAGTAGCGGCCGCCCACCCAGTCCCAGAACCCGAAGGCATTCTTCGGGTCAATGCCGAACTCCTCGACCTTGTCCAGGGCCGTCGACACCGCGACGAAATGCTTCGCCACGGCCTCTGCGTCCTGCCCCTCGCCGATGGCGCCGCGCTCGCGGAGGCCATCGAGGAGCCAGGTGCGCGCCACGCGCGCGTTCGTGATCGTCTCGAGGGTGGTGAAGGTCTTGGAGGCGACGACGACGAGGGTCGTCTCGGGGTCGAGGTCGCCCAGCTTCTCGGCCGCGTCCGTGGGGTCGATGTTGCTGATGAAGCGGGCCGTGAGGCGCTCGTGGCGCAGCGGCTTGAGAGCCTCGTAGACCATGACGGGGCCGAGATCCGAGCCGCCGATGCCGATGTTGACGACCGTCTCGATGGGGCGGCCGGTCACGCCCGTCCACTCGCCCGAGCGGACCTTGTCCGCGAAGGCGTAGATGCGATCGAGGACCTCGTGGACGTCCTTGTCCACGTCCTGGCCGTCGACGACGAGGGGCGGCTGGGCCCCCTTGGGGCGGCGGAGGGCCGTGTGGAGCACGGAGCGGTTCTCCGTGACGTTGATCTTCTCGCCTGCGAACATCGCGTCTCGGCGCTCCTCGACGCCCGTGGTGCGGGCGAGGTCGAGCAGCGCCGACAGGACGTCCTTGTCCACGAGGTTCTTGGAGAGGTCGACGCGGAGGTCCGCCGCGTCGAAGGTGAGGGAGGAGGCACGGTCCGCGTCCTCGGCGAAGGCGGCGCGGAGGTCGACATCGGCGCTCTCGGCGAGCTCGTCGAGGCGCTCCCAGGCGTCGGTCGTGGTCACATCGGTCAGCTTGGATTCGCTCATAGACCTAGTGTCCTCCACTTTGGAGGGCCGTGGGGAGTCTTGTTCGCATCTGGCCACAATGGCCGCTCTTCGGACGGCCGTTGACAAGCTACGGTGCGCTGACTAGGTGATCCGTGACACACAAGGTCACCTTTTTGAGCTACAGTTGCTTCATTGTCAGCCCACAGCGATCTCACAAGGATCGGTGACCGGGCCTGGAAGGCCGACGGCGAGCAGCTTCGCAAGCTTGCTGCCGAGGGTCGAACCTCATTCAAGGAGACAGAAGAATGCGCTTCGCACGCACTACGAAGATCGTCGGCCTCGCCACGCTCTCAGCCCTCGCCCTCGCCGCCTGCGGCGGCGGATCGTCGGACAGCGGCTCGTCCGCATCGGGCGACGCCGGCGCCATCATCACGGCCAGCAGCGTCGAGCCGGAGAACCCGCTCGTTCCGACCAACACCTCGGAGAACGGCGGCGGGCGCGTCGTCGAGAACATCTTCAACGGCCTCATCTCGTACGACGAGAACGGCAAGAGCGTCAACGACCTCGCCGAGTCCATCGAGACCAAGGACTCCAAGGTCTGGACCATCAAGATCAAGTCCGGCAAGAAGTTCACCAACGGTGAGGCCGTGACGGCCAAGAGCTTCGTGGACGCCTGGAACTACGGCGCCGCCGCCAAGAACGCCCAGAAGTCCTCGTACTTCTTCGAGTCCATCGAGGGCTACGACAAGGTCAGCGCTGAGGGCTCCCAGGAAGACAAGATGAGCGGCCTCAAGGTCATCGACGACACGACCTTCGAGGTCACGCTGTCGCAGCCCGAGGCCGACTTCGCCCAGCGCCTCGGCTACTCCGCCTACGTGCCGATCCCCGAGTCCGCCTACAAGGACATGAAGGCCTTCGGCGAGAACCCGGTCGGCTACGGCCCGTACAAGATGAAGGACAAGGGCGCCTGGCAGCACAACGCACAGATCGAGCTCGTCAAGAACGACGACTACGACGGCCCGGAGAAGGCGCAGAACGGCGGCATCACGTTCAAGCTCTACCAGAACGCCGACACCTCCTACCAGGACCTCCTCGCGGACAACCTCGACGTCCTCGATCAGATCCCGACCTCGGCGATGCAGAACTACAAGAACGATCTTGGCGACCGCTACTCCGACAAGGCCTACGCGGGCAACCAGACTTTCTCCATCCCGTACTACCTGGACAACTTCAAGGGCGAGGCGGGCAAGCTCCGCCGCCAGGCCATCTCCATGGCCATCAACCGCGACGAGATCATCAAGGTCATCTTCCAGGGCACCCGCACGCCGGCCACGGACTTCACGTCCCCGACCCTCGAGGGCTACTCCAAGGACCTCAAGGGCTCCGAGTACACGACGTTCAACAAGGACAAGGCCAAGGAGCTGTGGGAGGAGGCTGAGAAGATCCAGCCGTACGACGACTCCAAGCCCTTCACGATCGCCTACAACGCGGACGCCTCCCACAAGCAGTGGGTCGACGCCGTGAGCAACCAGCTGTCCCAGAACCTGGGCATCAAGGCTGAGGGCAAGCCGTACACGACCTTCAAGGAGCTCCGCACGGCCGCGAGCAGCGGCAAGCTCACCGGCGCCGCCCGCGCCGGCTGGCTCGCCGACTACCCGTCGCTCTACAACTTCCTCGGCCCGGTCTACGGCAAGGGTGCGAGCTCGAACGACGCCAAGTACGACAACCCGGCGTTCGACAAGCTCCTCAAGGAAGGCCTGGGCGCCAAGTCCGCTGAGGACGCCACGAAGAAGTTCCAGGAGGCGGACGCCCTCCTCCTCGAGGACATGCCGAACGTCCCGCTGTGGTACTCCACCGCGAACGTCGGCTGGTCCAACAAGGTCTCCAACGTGACCACGAGCTGGAACGGCACGCCCATGTACTACAAGGTGACGAAGAAGGGCTAAGCCCCCTCGTGACCCAAGCCCCGCGGACGGAGGTCGCCTCACGGCGACCCCGTCCGCTGGGGTGTTGTCCCTCTTTCAAGGAAGACCTTCACCATGCCTTCGACACCCGGCCCCGACTACGGGACCCGCCCTGACAGCACTCGAGGAGTCGTAACCTCATGACCTGGTATCTCGTCAAGCGGCTGGGACAGCTGATCCCGGTCTTCCTCGGGGCCACGCTCCTCGTCTACTTCCTCGTCTTCCAGCTCCCGGGTGATCCGCTCGCCGCCATCTGTGGCGAGAAGGGCTGCACCCCGGGCGTCGCGGCCCAGCTGCGGGAGCAGTACCACCTGGACGAGCCGTTCTGGACCCGGTACTTCGGGTACCTCGGCGGCATCTTCACCGGTGACCTCGGCGTCAACTTCTCGGGCCGCCCCATCGCCTCGGTGATCGGGGATGCCATGCCCGTCACCGCCCGCCTCGCGATCATGGCCCTCATCTTCGAGGCCGTCTTCGGCATCGCCTTCGGCCTCTACGCTGGCCTGAAGAAGGGCAAGCTCTTCGACTCGACGATCCTCATCGTCTCCCTCATCGTCATCTCGGTGCCGATCTTCGTGCTCGCCTTCGTCCTCCAGTACGTCATCGGCGTGCAGTGGCAGCTCGCCAAGCCGACCGTCTCGAGCAAGGCGACCTTCACGGACCTCATCCTGCCGGCGTTCGTCCTCGGCCTCGTCTCCTTCGCCTACGTGCTGCGCCTGACGCGCACGTCCGTCGCCGAGAACGCGAGCGCCGACTACGTCCGCACGGCCCGTGCGAAGGGCCTGAGCAACGGCCGGATCGTCCGCGTCCACATCCTCCGCAACTCCATGATCCCCGTGGCCACCTTCCTCGGTGCCGACCTCGGCGGCCTCATGGGCGGCGCCGTCGTCACCGAGGGCATCTTCAACGTCCCCGGCATCGGCAACACCCTCTTCAAGGCACTGACCCTGGGCGACGCCCCGACGGTCGTCTCGATCGTCTCCCTGCTTGTCCTGATCTTCTGCATCGCCAACCTGCTCGTGGACCTGCTCTACGCGTGGCTCGACCCGAGGATCCGTTATGCCTAAGCGCGCAAAGGAAAACACCGTGAACGCTCACCCCGAGAACAGCGCGGGCTCCCACGCCGTGACGCCTCCGCGGGCGGCCGCATCGAACCCCGCCATCAAGCCGCCGGTCGAGCCCAAGCGCTCCGCGTACGCGATCGAGCACGTGGTCGCCAACCCGGACGAGACACCTGTGACCGCCACGGACTCCCGCGTCGACGGGGAGAAGCCCGTGAGCCTCTGGGCCGGCGCATGGCGGCAGCTGCGTCGCAAGCCGACGTTCATCATCGCGGCCCTGCTCATCCTTCTCGCCGTGCTCGTCGCTGCTTTCCCGCAGCTCTTCTGGACCGAGGACCCGAGCAAGGCGCAGTGCCTCCTCGAGAACTCCAACGGCAAGTCCGCCCCGGGGCATCCGCTCGGCTATACGTTCCAGGGCTGCGACGTCTACTCGCGCGTCATTGCCGGCACCCGGGCCTCGCTCATCGTCGGCCTCTTCTCGACGCTCGGCGTCGTTGTCCTGGGCGGGGCCATCGGCGCCCTGGCTGGGTACTTCGGCGGGTGGCTCGACTTCATCCTGTCCCGCCTCGGCGACATCTTCTTCGCGCTTCCGCTGATCCTCGGCGCGATCGTCATGTTCCAGCTGCCCATGTTCCGCGACGGCCGCAACGCCTGGACCATCGTCTTGATCCTCGTGGTGCTCGGCTGGCCGAGCGTGGCCCGCATCATGCGCGGCGCCGTCGTCGAGGTCCGGGGCTCTGACTACGTCACGAGCGCCCGCTCCCTCGGCGTCTCGCCGCTTGGCATCCTCTACAAGCACGTGCTGCCGAACGCCCTCGCACCCGTCATCGTCATCGCGACGATCTCGCTCGGAACGTTCATCGTCGCCGAGTCCACGCTCTCCTACCTGGGCATCGGCCTCCCGCCGACGACGGCCTCGTGGGGCAACGACATCTCCGACGGCCGCAACTCGTTCCGCTCCAACCCGTGGCCCGTCTTCTGGCCTGGTCTGGCCCTGTCCCTGACGGTCCTGAGCTTCATCATGCTGGGCGACGCCCTGCGTGACGCGCTCGACCCGAAGTCCCGAAAGAAGTGATCGAGATGTCACACGCAGCATCTGAGCGCCACGCATCCGAGACGGCGGCCGCGCCCGCGGCAGCCCAGACCGCCGCGGGGTCCCGGGACGGCGCAGCCGCGCCGTCGTCCTCCGCCCCGAAGCCCCTCCTGGAGATGCGGAACGTGGGCATCACGTTCACGACCGCAGGCGGAAAGGTCGAGGCCGTCCGCGACGCGGACATCACCGTCATGCCCGGCGAGACCGTCGCCATTGTGGGGGAGTCCGGCTCCGGCAAGTCCACGTCAGCCCTCGCGGCCATTGGCCTCCTGCCCGTCAACGGGCGCGTCTCCAGCGGGCAGATCATCTTCGACGGCGAGGACATCACCAACTACACCGAGAAGCAGCTCGTCGGCCTCCGCGGCAGCAAGATCGGCATGGTCCCGCAGGACCCGATGTCCAACCTCAACCCGGTCTGGAAGATCGGCTTCCAGGTCAAGGAGACCCTCAAGGCCAACGGCCTTCCGAGCTCCGACGCCGACGTGGCCCGCGTCCTCACCGACGCCGGCCTGCCCGACGCCGAGAAGCGCGCCCGCCAGTACCCGCACGAGTTCTCGGGCGGCATGCGTCAGCGCGCCCTCATCGCGATCGGCCTCTCGTGCCAGCCGCGGCTCCTCATCGCCGACGAGCCCACGAGCGCCCTCGACGTCACCGTCCAGCGGACCATCCTGGACCACCTGGACACGATGACGAGCGAGCTCGGCACGGCCGTCCTGCTCATCACGCACGACCTCGGTCTGGCTGCCGAGCGCGCGCACAAGGTCATCGTCATGTACAAGGGCCAGGTCGTCGAGTCCGGCCCGGCGCTCGAGATCCTCCAGAACCCGCGCCACCCGTACACGCGCAAGCTCGTCGAGTCCGCGCCGTCCCTCGCCTCCCGCCGCATCCAGGTGGCCAAGGAGGAGGGCGTCGAGGCGCAGGACCTCCTCGCCGAGCGCCCGGAGACCGGGGCGGGGGAGGCGTTCGTCGACGTCAAGAACCTCACCAAGGTCTTCAAGCTCCGCGGCGCCTGGGGCAAGTCCGAGGACTTCACGGCCGTGGACAACGTCACCTTCTCGATTCCTCGGGGGACGACGACGGCCGTTGTGGGCGAGTCCGGCTCTGGAAAGTCGACCGTCGCCCGGATGCTCCTCGGGCTCGAGACGATCACGTCCGGCTCGATCGACTTCGACGGACGGGATGTCTCGCAGCTCAAGGGCCGCGAGATGTTCAAGTTCCGCCGCCGCGTCCAGCCGATCTTCCAGGACCCGTACGGCTCCCTTGACCCGATGTACAACATCTACCGGACCATCGAGGAGCCCATGCGGATCCACAAGGTGGGCTCGGCGAAGCAGCGCGAGGCCAAGGTCCGCGAGCTGCTCGACCAGGTCTCCCTCCCGCAGTCCATGATGGCTCGGTACCCGAACGAGCTGTCGGGCGGTCAGCGGCAGCGCGTGGCCATCGCCCGCGCGCTCGCCCTGAACCCCGAGCTCGTGGTCTGCGATGAGGCGGTGTCCGCGCTCGACGTGCTTGTTCAGGCGCAGATCCTCAACCTCCTCGCGGATCTGCAGAGCGAGCTCGGGCTGACGTACCTGTTCATCACGCACGACCTCGCGGTGGTGCGGCAGATCGCGGACCGCGTGTGCGTCATGGAGAAGGGCAAGCTCGTGGAGACGGGGTCCACGGACGACGTGTTCGAGAACCCGCAGACGCTCTATACGCAGCAGCTCCTCGCGGCGATCCCGGGCGCGGGCCTCATGATCCCGCCGGAAGCGGCGTAAGGACACGTCTCTGGCGGGGCCCGCCTGGCGCGGGTCCCCTCAGAACGGAAGGCGGGTGCCTGCCAGACCCACTGGGTCTCTGGCGGGCACCCGCCTTTCTTGCGTCCGAAGAGACTGGTCCTGCCTCTGCATGGACGGGTCCCGTTCTTGGAGGACCTGGCGAACGGCCCGCACGTCTCCCGGGCCTCAGCGGAGGCCGCAGGTCATGCGCGGGGCGCTCAGAGGAGGCTTCCGTAGGCGGCTTTGGCCTTGCTGGTCATGCGGAACCGGTCCAGCAGCCAGCCGCCCCACGCGAGAACCATGGCGGGCAGCCACCGGACGATGAGTCCGGCGGGGCTCCGGGGAACATCGTCGGGGGAGGGGAGCTCACCGCTGTTCTGCTGGACAATCGCGTAGACAAGCCACACCAGCGCGAGAGCGAGACCAGCGCCCGAGGCGGCCGAGGCCTTGTAGCGGCCACGTGGATCCCCTGGGGCCACGTGATCCGCGATCTCGCGCGTCTTTGGGTCCTCAGGGAGCCCCGCAGCAGCCCGCTCAGCAGCGGGTGCCCGGAGCAGCCGGATCGCTTCAGCGGCCTGAGTTCTGGTGGCATGACGCTTCAGGAGCTCTCGCAGGAGGCGGCTGGGCACGGCGGGCGTTGTCATGGTCGTGTCCTTGATGATGGGGGGGTCGAGAGAGACGATCGCTGCGATTGAATATACGAACGCCCGTCAGGTGAATCAAGGGTGGCGTCCCCTTGCGACGAAATATGACGGGCGGCCGTCAGGCTTGTCGTCGCCGCAGGGCCGGCTGCGCCTGGGCGGCTGGAGCCGCGCAGTCGGTAACAAAGTGGCAACGATTCCGCATGCTATGGGCTGTAGAGCCCCTAGGCCTGAGTTCATACGGTGGAAGAAGAGCGCACGCCGCGCCGATCACGAGATCACCGAATGAACGGAGCGAAATGAGCACATCGAATGCAGGCATCGCCTCAACGGGGGTGCGCCGCTGGGTCTTCTGGCCCGCGGCCGTCATCATCGCGGCCTTCGTAGGCTGGACCCTGATTTTCCAAGAGCAGTCCGCCGAGGTCATCAGCACCATCCAGACCAACGTCATCGGGGCGTTCGGGTGGTACTACGTCCTGATCGTCTCCGGCTTCGTGGCCTTCGCCCTGTGGGTCGGGGCGTCCCGCTACGGGGACATCAAGCTCGGCAAGGACGACGACGAGCCCGAGTTCTCCCTCATGTCCTGGTTCGCGCTGCTGTTCGCCGCGGGCATGGGCATCGGCCTCGTGTTCTGGGGCGCGGCCGAGCCCCTCTCGCACTTCGCGTCTCCGCCGCCAGGCACCCTGGCCGGCGAGGCCAACGAGGCTCAGCGGGCCATGACGCAGACGTTCCTCCACTGGGGCCTCCACGCGTGGTCCATCTACGTGGTGGTGGGTCTCGGCATTGCCTACGCCGTGCACCGCAAGGGCCGCCCGATCTCCATTCGCTGGGCGCTCGAGCCGCTCTTCGGCGAAAAGCGCGTCAGCGGCGGGTGGGGAAACCTCATCGACGTCATCGCGCTCGTCGGCACCCTCTTCGGCGTCGCCACCTCGCTGGGCCTCGGTGTGCTCCAGATCTCCTCGGGCCTTGAGCACGAGAACATCGTTGAGGCCACCGAAATGACGCAGGTGATGCTCATCGTCGCCATCACCGCGCTGACGATTCTCTCCGTCGTCTCCGGCGTGGAGAAGGGCATGAAGTGGCTCTCGAATGCGAACCTCGTCATTGCCGCGCTGCTCCTCGTCGTCGTGCTTTTCGCGGGGCCCACGCTCTTCGTCCTGCGCGAGTTCGTCCAGTCGATCGGCCACTACCTCCAGAACGTCGTCGGGATGTCGTTCAACACCTTCGCCCTCCGGGGTGACGAGGGGGAGAAGTGGCAGTCCGCGTGGAGCACGTTCTACTGGGGCTGGTGGATCTCCTGGGCGCCGTTCGTGGGCGTCTTCATCGCCCGCGTCTCCAAGGGCCGCACCGTCCGCCAGTTCGTCGGCGGCGTCCTCATCGTCCCGACCCTCGTGACCTTCCTCTGGTTCTCCGTCATGGGCGGCTCGAGCCTGTACCGCGAGCTCTTCGGCAAGGGCGGCCTCGTCGGCGCCGGGGGTACGGTGGACGTCAACAACGTCCTCTTCGAGCTGCTCGGCGATCTCCCGGGCGGCCCGGCGCTGGTGTTCGGCGCGCTCATCCTCGTGGCGGTGTTCTTCATCACCTCCGCGGACTCGGGCGCCATGGTCATGAGCATGATCTCCTCGGGCGGCGAGACGTCGCCGAAGACGTGGATCCGCGTCTTCTGGGCCGTGTCTGCGGCTCTCATCGCGATCGCCCTGCTGCGAGGCGACGGGCTGACGACCATCCAGACGGTCGCCATCCTCACGGCCGTGCCCTTCTCGGTGGTCATGATCCTCATGGCCTGGTCCTGCGGGCTCGCGTTCCATCGGGAGCACGCGGCGATGGTGCGGTTCGAGCGCCAGCAGTTCGGCGCGGCCGTCGCGGAGCGGGTGCATGACTCCGTCCAGGACTCCGTCGACGAGCGGCTCGAGAACTGGGAGGAGAAGATCCGCACGGGATCGGTTCCCGCGGTGGACGCCTCCGGCGCGTCCGCCGGCGCCTCGGTCAGCGGCCCCGGCACCTCCGCTGGGGTCTCCCGGAGCGTTCCGCGGAACGGCGGACCCTCCCCTTCCGCGTAGGCGGGGATGAGGGCGACGACGGCGGGCAGGATCAACGCGATCCCGCCCGCCGTCGTCGTCCCCGTCTTCTTGCGGAGGACGCTGTTAGACTCGAAGAAGGACCGCCGTCTGGCGGTTGTGCCGCGACCAGCGGCCCCGGCCGGCCCCTCGTGATGAGCCCTGATGGCGCGCGGGAGTGAATCCGGCAGTGATCGAGACAGGAATTGAGTCTTTTCCCGTATGAGCGAAACCACCTCGGCCCAGCGCGCCGTTCGCGACGACCTGCGCAACGTCGCAATCGTCGCCCACGTTGACCACGGCAAGACCACGCTGGTCGACGCCATGCTCCGGCAGACCGGCGCCTTCTCCAGCCACGGCGAGGTCGAAGACCGCGTCATGGACTCCGGTGACCTCGAGCGGGAGAAGGGCATCACCATCCTCGCGAAGAACACCACGGTGTTCTACGAGGGACCCGCCGCGAACGGCGGCAGCATCCTCATCAACGTCATCGACACCCCGGGTCACGCCGACTTCGGCGGAGAGGTCGAGCGCGGCCTCTCCATGGTTGACGGCGTTGTGCTTCTCGTCGACGCCTCTGAGGGCCCGCTGCCCCAGACGCGCTTCGTCCTCCGCAAGGCCCTCGCCGCGGACAAGCCCGTCATCCTCGTCGTCAACAAGACGGACCGCCCGGATGCCCGCATCGACGGCGTCGTGTCCGACTCGATGGACCTCCTCCTCGGCCTCGCGTCCGACCTCGTGGACGAGGTCCCGGACATCGACATGGACAAGGTCCTCGACGTGCCGGTCGTCTACGCGTCCGGCAAGAACGGCAAGGCCTCCACGGAGCAGCCCGCCGACGGCGCCCTCCCGGACTCCGAGGATCTCGAGCCGCTCTTCAAGACGATCATCGAGCACATCCCGGCCCCGACGTACGACGCGGACGGCGTCCTCCAGGCGCACGTGACGAACCTCGACGCCTCGCCGTTCCTCGGGCGCCTCGCGCTCCTGCGCATCTACAACGGCACCCTCAAGAAGGGCCAGCAGGTTGCCTGGGCGCGCCATGACGGCACCCTCAAGTCCGTCAAGATCACCGAGCTCCTCGCGACGAAGGGCCTCAAGCGCGAGCCCGCCGAGTCCGCTGGCCCCGGCGAGATCGTCGCCGTCGCAGGCATTGAGGACATCACCATCGGCGAGACGCTGACGGACATCGAGAACCCGAGCCCGCTTCCCCTCATCACGGTGGACGACCCGGCGATCTCCATGACCATCGGCATCAACACGTCCCCGATGGCCGGCCGCGTCAAGGGCGCCAAGGTCACGGCGCGCCAGGTCAAGGACCGCCTCGACAAGGAGCTCATCGGCAACGTCTCGCTCAAGGTCCTCCCGACCGAGCGCCCGGACGCCTGGGAGGTTCAGGGCCGTGGCGAGCTCGCCCTGGCCATTCTCGTTGAGCAGATGCGCCGCGAGGGCTTCGAGCTCACCGTCGGCAAGCCCCAGGTGGTCACGAAGACCATCGACGGCAAGGTCCACGAGCCGATGGAGCACATGACCATCGACGTCCCTGAGGAGTACCTCGGCGCCGTCACGCAGCTCATGGCCGCCCGCAAGGGCCGCATGTCCGGCATGTCCAACCACGGCACGGGCTGGGTCCGCATGGAGTTCACCGTCCCGGCGCGCGGCCTCATCGGCTTCCGCACGAAGTTCCTCACGGAGACGCGCGGCGCGGGCATCGCCTCGTCCTACTCCGAGGGCTACGAGCCGTGGGCCGGCGACATCGAGTACCGCCTCTCCGGCTCGCTCATCTCGGACCGCGCTGGCGTGGCCACGCCGTTCGCGATGATCAACCTCCAGGAGCGCGGCTCGTTCTTCATCGAGCCCACCTCCGAGGTGTACGAGGGCATGATCGTCGGCGAGAACTCCCGTGCTGACGACATGGAAGTCAACATCACCAAGGAGAAGAAGCTCACCAACATGCGCTCCGCCTCCGCGGACAACTTCGAGGGCCTCACGCCCCCGAAGAAGCTGACCCTCGAGGAGTCCCTCGAGTTCGCGCGTGAGGACGAGTGCGTCGAGGTCACCCCCGAGGCGATCCGCATCCGCAAGGTCATCCTCTCCGCAAGCGACCGCGTCCGCGCAAACCGCTCCAGCAAGAAGAACTAGCCTCCCGGCCCCATGCCGGGCTGAGAGACGACGACGGCGCCCGCCGCCTCCCTGGGAGGCCGCGGGCGCCGTTGTCTGCGCTCGGGGTCAGAGCTCGCTGAGCGGCGGGAAGGACTGGAGCTCCTCGCCACGCTCACGGATGACGGAGGCGGGGCCGACGATCTTCGGGTCCGGCGCGTGCACGTACGCAAGGTTCTTGCCCGGGTACTCCACGCTGTTGAGGACGTGGCGCATGGCCTCGAGGCGGGCGCGCTTCTTGTCGTTGGACTTGATGACGGTCCACGGCGTGTCCTCGGAGTCCGTGTAGAAGAACATGGCCTCCTTCGCCTGCGTGTAGTCCTCCCACTTGTCGAGGGACGCGAGGTCCGTGGGGGAGAGCTTCCACTGCTTGACGGGGTCAGTCTGGCGGCTCGCGAACCGGGAGAGCTGCTCCTCCTTGCTGACCGAGAACCAGAACTTGAAGATGCGCGTCCCGGACGCCTGGATCATGCGCTCAACGGCGGGCGCCTCCCGGAGGAACTCCACGTACTGCTCGTGAGTGCAGTACCCCATGACGCGCTCCACGCCCGCGCGGTTGTACCAGGAGCGGTCCATCATGACGATCTCGCCGCCCGAGGGCAAGTGCTGGATGTACCGCTGGAAATACCACTGGGACTGCTCGGCGTCCGTCGGCTTCTCAAGGGCCACAATGCGAGCGCCGCGGGGATTCAGGTGCTCGTTGAAGCGCTTGATGGCGCCGCCTTTTCCGGCGGCGTCGCGGCCCTCGAAGATGAGGAGGAGCTTCTCGCCGGACTCCTTGACGTGCATTTGAAGCTTGAGCAGCTCAATCTGGAGCTTGCGCTTCTCCTTCTCATACGCATCGCGGGAGAGCTTCTTGTCATACGGGTAGTCGATCCGCCAGGCGCCGTCGTCCTTTTTCTTGGCCAGAGGGGAGTCCTTGCGGGCGAGCTCCGAGAGCTCGTCGATTTCCCCGGCCACGTCCTCCGTCACGGAGACGCGCGCGGCCGCCGCTTTCTCGTGGAGGGCGAGGGCCTCCGCGGGGCGGGGGATGGAATCGGTCTTGGTGGACTTCGTCGAGGCGGCCATGGGGCGACCCTTTCACACGCAGGGGCAGAAACGAGGTGACGGCCCGTCAGACGAAGGGCCGTCACGCCAATTCTACAACGTGTAGAAGTCGGTCTTGGAACGGGCTGAGGCTAGCTCCGGTCAGCGTAGTGCGCGAGGAAGACGGACGTGGCGGTGCCGTCGGGGCTGGGCTCGCGGTTGGCGTAGTCCTCGAAGACCTCACGGACGCGGGACATCATCTCCTGCCGCTCGGCGTCATTCAGTTTGACGCCCAGGCGCCACACGTCCATCTCCTCGTGGGAAAGGGGCTCGACCTCCTGGACAAACGTCTCGATGAGCACATTCGAGACGTGCGGGACGTGCTTTCCCCACGTGGCGCCGGTGGAGCGGTACGGGATTTCCCGGGCGCCGCGCTTTCCGGTCCGGGCCTCCTCGGCCTCAAGGAAACCGGAGGCGACCAGCGTGCGCACATGGTGGAGCGTCGTGGCCGGATTCATGTCGAGAATCTCGGCGATCTCCTTGTTGGTCCGCGACTCGTGAAGGCACGCGCGGAGAATGCGGAATCTCACGGGTGAGCTGAGTGCTCGGGCACGAGACTGAAAGTCGGCGTCGAGAGTGGGATCCGTCATGCCACTCATCATAGCGATTGAATGTTGTCGATTGGCTGGGAAAATCCCCGATCTCAATCAGTCGGCACCCGTCCAGCCGGGGACCCCCGCCGTCGAGGAGGGGCGGGCGGCACCTCTTTGGCCGCGGCAATCCGGGTCTTCGGGATGCGCACGGCCTCCCCGGACCTCAGACGAATGACCACCGATGTGGAGTTTGTCTCAATCAGTTCCCCGAGGGCGTCGGTCAGCCCCGGGCGGCTGCCGTCGTCGTCCTCGAGGCGGTACCGGACCACCCACCGAGTGCCCGTGCGCGCGGAGGCGAGGGGATGGGGAGGGCGCGACGACGCGCCTGGCGGCAAGGCTGGGCCGGAATGCATCATGAGTCCATTCTCTAATCCCCAAGACGCGGGCGCGAAGCGGGACTAAACTGGACCGAGACCCTTCAAGCCCTACCCCCAGTACGAAAGTTGGCCCCTTCGTGACGTACGTGATCGCCCAGCCCTGTGTGGATGTCAAGGACAAGGCGTGCATTGAGGAATGCCCTGTCGACTGCATCTACGAGGGCGAACGCACGCTGTACATCCACCCGGACGAGTGCGTGGACTGCGGCGCGTGCGAGCCGGTCTGCCCCGTCGAGGCCATCTACTACGAGGACGACGTCCCCGACGAGTGGAGCGAGTACTACAAGGCCAACGTCGAGTTCTTCGAGGAGATCGGCTCCCCGGGCGGCGCCGCCAAGCTCGGCAACACCGGACAGGACCACCCGTTCATCCTCGCCCTTCCCCCGCAGAACCAGTAGCCCGGTGAACGCCCAGCCGCGCGCCTTCGGCCTCGACCTGCCCGAGTACCCCTGGGAGCAGCTCGCGCCGTACCGCGCCCGCGCCGCCCAGCACCCGGACGGCCCCGTGGACGTGTCCATCGGCACGCCCGTGGACCCAACGCCTGAGTTCATTCGCGAGGCCCTCGCCGAGGCCGCCGACGCGCACGGGTACCCCACGACGCACGGCCCCGCGAGCCTCCGCGAGGCCATCGCCGCATGGTTCGAGCGGCGCCGGGGCGTCCGCGGGCTCGACCCGGCCGCCATCCTGCCGACGGTTGGCTCGAAGGAGCTCGTCGCGTGGCTGCCCCTCCTCCTCGGACTGCGGCCCGGGGACGTGGTCGTCCGCCCGCGCGTGGCGTACCCCACCTATGACATCGGGGCCCAGCTCGCTGGGGCCGCGGCGGTGGCCGCGGACTCCCTGTCCGAGCTGGATCCGGCCACCCGCTCGCGCGTGCGGCTCGTCTGGGTCAACTCGCCCGGCAACCCGACGGGAATCGTCCGGGACGCCGCCTCGCTGGCGGGGCTGGTGAGCGAGGCCCGCGAGATTGGGGCCGTCGTTGCCTCGGACGAGTGCTACGCGGAGCTGGGCTGGGACGAATGGGACCAGGCGCGCGGCGGCCGCCGGGTTCCGAGCATCCTCGACCCGGAGGTCGCAGGGGACTCGCACGAGCTGCTCATCGCCGTGTACTCCCTCTCCAAGCAGTCCAACCTCGCCGGGTACCGGGCCTCCTTCGCGGCCGGGGACCCCGAGATCATCGCGAACCTCGTCAACTCCCGCAAGCACGCCGGGATGATCGTGCCCGCCCCCGTCCAGGCGGCCCTCGCGGCGGCCGTGTCGGAGGACGCCCACGTCCAGGCGCAGAAGGACCTCTACCGCGAGCGGCGCGCGCTCCTCAAGCCGGCGCTCGAGGCCTTCGGGCTGCGGATCGAGGGCTCCGAGGCCGGCCTGTACCTCTGGGGCACGGCGGGAGAGCCCGCCTTCGAGACGGTCGGCCGCCTGGCTGACCTGGGCATCATCGCCGGCCCCGGCGTCTTCTACGGGGAGGAGGGCGCTCAGCACGTGCGGGTGGCCCTCACCGCCTCGACCGAGCGCATCCGGGCGGCGGCCGAGAGGCTCACGGCCGCGTCGTCGTCGTCTTCCTGAACCGCCACTCCCGTGCCGATGTGCAGGTGCCCGTGGCAACTGTGCCGATTCGGCAAACGACAACGGCGCGGGTAGGTTTATCCATGAATGATCAGGTGCGGGGCCGCCCTTTCCGGGTGCCCGGCACCCCGACAACTTCTCAGCCTGACGAGGGGACATCATGACCGAGAACACCGGTGCGAGCCTGCACCTCGGCCACACGCAACTGGATCTTCCCGGCGTTCCCGCCGTCGAGGGAAACAACGGCCTCGGGATCGGCAAGCTGCTCTCCCAGACCGGCTCCGTCACGTACGACCCCGGCTTCGTGAACACCGCAGCGACCAAGTCCGCCATCACGTACATCGATGGCAACGAGGGCATCCTCCGCTACCGCGGCTACCCGATTGAGCAGCTGGCCCAGGGCTCCACGTTCATCGAGACCGCCTACCTGCTCATCTACGGCGAGCTGCCCACTCCGAGCGAGCTCGACGCCTTCGACCAGCGCATCCGCCGCCACACTCTCCTTCACGAGGAGCTCAAGGGCTTCTTCGGGGGCTTCCCGCGCGACGCCCACCCCATGCCCGTGCTGTCCTCGGCCGTCTCGGCGCTGTCCACGTTCTACCAGGACTCGCTGGACCCGTTCGACCCGGAGGCCGTGGAGCTCTCCACCGTCCGTCTCCTCGCGAAGATGCCCGTCATCGCCGCGTACGCGCACAAGAAGTCCATCGGGCAGCCGATGCTCTACCCGGACAACTCCATGGGCCTCGTCGAGAACTTCCTCCGGCTCTCCTTCGGCACCCCTGCGGAGCCGTACGAGCCGGACCCGCTGATCGTCAAGGCGCTCGATCAGCTCCTCATCCTCCACGCGGATCACGAGCAGAACTGCTCCACCTCCACGGTCCGCCTCGTGGGCTCGGCCAACGCCAACATGTTCGCGTCCGTCTCCGCGGGCATCAACGCCCTCTTCGGCCCGCTCCACGGCGGCGCGAACGAGGCTGTCCTCAACATGCTCCGCAAGATCCAGGCGGACGGCATCTCGCCCGAGGAATTCATGGAGAAGGTCAAGAACAAGGAAGACGGCGTGAAGCTCATGGGCTTCGGGCACCGCGTCTACAAGAACTACGACCCCCGCGCGCGCATCGTCAAGGCCACGGCGGACGAGATCCTCGAGAAGCTCGGCGGCAACGACGAGCTCCTCGACATCGCCAAGCGCCTCGAGGAGAAGGCCCTGGCGGACGACTACTTCATCGAGCGCAAGCTCTACCCGAACGTGGACTTCTACACGGGTCTCATCTACAAGGCCATGGGCTTCCCGGAGAAGATGTTCACCGTCCTCTTCGCCATCGGTCGCCTTCCGGGCTGGATCGCCCAGTGGCGCGAGCTCATGGAGGATCCCGAGAAGAAGATCGGCCGTCCGCGCCAGATCTACACGGGCCAGGGCGAGCGCCAGTACCCGGGCCTCTAGGCCCACCGCTCTCCAGCCCACGGGCTCCAGGGCGCAAAGAGCGGGCCCCGCAGGAAACGGCAGCGTTTCTGGCGGGGCCCGCTCTTTCTGCGAGTGAGCCCCCTCGTTTGGCGTGTGCCCCCGTCATTGCGGGGGGCGAATGCCAGACGAGGGGGCAGACGGCAGGAGGGGAGGGGACTAGGCCTCGTAGCCGTTCGGGTTGTTCTTCTGCCAGCGCCAGTGGTCCTCGCACATCTGGTCCAGCGTGCGGGTGGCGGACCAGCCGAGATCGGCGAGGGCCGCGCTCGGGTCCGCATAGGACGTGGCGGCGTCGCCGGGGCGGCGGGAGGTGATCTCGTAGGGGATCGGGTGGCCGGCGGCCCGCCCGAACGCCTCGATGACCTCCAGCACGGAGGAGCCGTTGCCGGTGCCGAGGTTCCAGCGGCCCACGCCCGTGCGGCCCGAGATGTACTCGAGGGCGGCGAGGTGGCCGTTGGCGAGGTCGACGACGTGGATGTAGTCCCGGACACCCGTGCCGTCCGGGGTCGGGTAGTCGTTGCCGAAGACCATGACCTTCTCGCGGCGCCCGACCGCGACCTGGGCCACGAACGGAAGCAGGTTGTTCGGGACGCCCTTGGGGTCCTCTCCGATCCGTCCCGACTCGTGGGCGCCGACGGGGTTGAAGTAGCGCAGGAGGGCGATGGACCAGCGGTCGTCACTCGCGCCCAGGTCCGCGAGGATGTCCTCGATCTGCTCCTTGGTCCGGCCGTAAGGGTTGTCGGCGTCGAGCTCCATCTTCTCGATCATCGGAGCCACGGCCCGGTTGCCGTACACGGTGGCGGAGGAGGAGAAGACGATGCGCCGCACGTCCGCGGCGTCCATCGCGTAGAGCAGGTTGATCGTGCCGACGACGTTGTTCGAGTAGTAGGACAGCGGCTCCGCGACGGACTCGCCCACGGCCTTGAGGCCCGCGAAGTGGATGACCGCGTCGATGCCGCGCCCCGCGAAGGCCGCGTCCAGCGCTGCGCGGTCCCGGATGTCGCCCTCGACGAACTCGGACTCGCGCCCGGCGATCTCGTGGACGCGCTCGAGCGAGGCCCGGGAGGAGTTCGCCAGGTTGTCGAACACGACGACGTCGTGGCCCGCCTCCAGCAGCTGCAGGACAGTGTGGGAGCCGATGTACCCGGCCCCGCCCGTGACAAGAATCTTCATACGCCCCAGTCTAGGCGGCGCCCCGGCCCGGGGCCCGGAGGCCCTCGACGGTGAGACCACCGGCCCGCAACCCGCGCGGCCCGCAGGCCCTCAGCGGTGGAGGACGATGCTGACGGTGCCCGAGGACTCGGCGGCCGGCGTCGTCGTCTGAGACCAGGAGCCCTCACGCGTCCAGGTGCGCCCGCCGTAGGTGACGGAGTCGATGCCGTACTCGGAGGCGTTGGCGACGGCCCAGTGGGCCACGGCCCAGCCGTGCTGTGTGTCGGAGACTGGCACGGTCACGGACGAGGCGCCGGACTGGCCGGTGACGCCGAGGTCCGCGGAGAGTCCCGAGAGGACGGCGGACGCATCCCCGGGCGAGGTGGCGGGGCGGAGGGTGCAGGAGAGCGAGGCGGCCGTCTGCCCGCGGAAGGCGGCGGCGAACGCGCGGGCCTCGGGCTCGTGGTCCGCGTAGGCGTCGGGGAACGCGCTGCGCTGGACGGCCTGGGCGGCCGTCGTCACGTCCATGCTCTGGTAGCCGGAGACCTTGACGAGGGCGTTGTAGAACGTGTTGATCGCGTACTCCGGGTCCATGATCTGCGCCTCGGTGCCCCACCCCTGGCTGGGGCGCTGCTGGAAGAGGCCGCGGGAGTCCGGGCCAGCATCGTCACCGTAGTCGAGGTTGGCGAGCCCGGACTCCTGGATTGCGGTCGCGGTGGCGATCGTGGCCGCGCGGATGGGCAGGCCGCGCTTGAGGGAGATCGCCCCGATCTGGGCCGCGTAGTGGGACTGCGAGGGCGTCAGGGTGTGCGTCCGGCCGTCTGCGGCTGCCGTGCAGGTCTCGCGGACGACGACGCTGCCCCACGGCCGCGCGGTCACCGCCCAGATCCCGACCCCCGCGAGGATGAGGGCGCCGACGAGCGCGGTGATGAGCGCCTTGGCACGGCCGCTCAGACGCGGGGCCCGTGAGGCGCGGGTGCCGTGTGCCCGCCCCCGCTGGGCCGGGCGGGACGGGCGTCCCGCCCGGGTGGACCGGCTGCGCTCAGTTGGCATGGAGGTCGGAGTTGAGCTCGACCGTCCGTCCCGCTCGCGGGCGGGCCTCCACGGCGCCGGTGACGGAGTTGCGGAGGAAGAGCAGGTTGGGCACGCCGGAGAGGTCGAGGGCCTTGACGGTCCGCTCGCCGGACGCGTCCCGGACGAGGACCTTCGTGCCCGCCGTGACGTACAGGCCGGCCTCGACGACCGAGTCGTCGCCGATCGAGATGCCCACGCCCGAGTTGGCGCCGAGGAGGACGCGCTCGCCGATCGTGATGCGCTGCGTCCCGCCGCCGGAGAGGGTGCCCATGATCGAGGCGCCGCCGCCCACGTCCGAGCCGTCACCGACGACGACGGACGCGCTGATGCGGCCCTCGACCATCGACGTGCCGAGCGTCCCGGCGTTGAAGTTGACGAAGCCCTCGTGCATGACCGTCGTCCCCGGGGCGAGGTGGGCCCCGAGGCGGACGCGGTCCGCATCGGCAATCCGCACGCCGCTCGGCAGGACGTAGTCCGTCAGGCGCGGGAACTTGTCCACCCCGAACACGGTGAGCGGGCCGCGGGCCGCGAGGGCGGCACGGGTCAGCTCGAAGCCCTCGGGGTGGCACGGGCCGGCGCTCGTCCACACGACGTTGGGCAGGTGCCCGAAGATCCCGTCGAGGTTGAGCGTGTTGGGCGCGGCGAGGCGGTGGGAGAGCAGGTGAAGGCGGAGGTAGGCGTCCGCGGTGGAGGCGGGGGCCGTGTCCGTCTCGATCTCGAGGGAGACGATCTCGCGGCGCGTCCGGCGCGCCTCGTCCGTCACGGCAAGCGGCTCCATCTGGGCGCGCAGCTCGGCGTCGTCCGCTCCCGCCCCCAGGCGAGGGGAGGGGAACCAGGCGTCGAGGACGGTGCCGGAATCATGGACGGTGGCGAGGCCGAGGCCGGAGGCAAGTGTCATGAAAGCGAGTCTATCGAGGGGCCGCCCGCCGCCCCCAGCCGGGGCCCACACTCTGAGGCGATTGACACTGGAGGGATAGGCTTCACACATGAGCCACGCCGACATCCGAAGCCCCCAGCCCCTCGATCTCTCCGGCGACGTCGCCGACCTCACCCGCGCGCTCATGGACATCGAGTCCGTCTCGGGCGGCGAGGGCCCGCTCGCGGACGCGGTGTGGGAGGCGCTCTCCGGCCTGGACGGCCTCGAGCTGGCCCGCAACGGGGACACGATCCTCGCCCGCACCTCCCTCGGGCGCGCCGAGCGCGTCATGCTCGCCGGTCACCTGGACACGGTTCCTCTGCCGACGACGCCGGGTGCCCGCGGGACCGTGCCCGCCGCCGTCGAGGACGGCGTGATCTACGGCCGGGGCGCCACGGACATGAAGGGCGGCGTGGCGGTGCAGCTCGCGGTCGCGGGCATGATCGGCCGCGGGGAGCTGAACCCGAACCGGGACGTCACCTTCGTCTTCTACGACCACGAGGAGGTCTCCGCGGACCTGTCCGGGTTCGGCCGGCTCGTGGAGAGCCACGGGGAGCTCCTCGGCGCCGACTTCGGCATCCTGCTCGAGCCCACGAACGGCGTCGTGGAGGGCGGCTGCAACGGCACGATCCGCCTCGAGGCCCGCACCACCGGCACCGCGGCACACTCGGCGCGGGCCTGGATGGGGGAGAACGCCATCCACCGCGGCGCGCGGGTCCTCACGCGCCTGGCCGAGCACGAGCCCCAGACGGTGCGGGTCGAGGGCCTCGACTACCGCGAGAGCCTCAACGCCGTGCGGATCGCGGGCGGCACCGCCGGCAACGTCATCCCCGATTCGATGACGATCGAGATCAACTACCGGTTCGCGCCGTCCAAGTCCCCGGCCGAGGCGGAGGAGTACGTGCGGGGCGTGCTCGGCGACGCCATCGGGGAGGGGTGCGAGCTCGTCGTCACGGACGCGGCGGCCGGAGCCCGGCCCGGGCTGACGCACCCCGCGGCGGCGTCCTTCGTCGAGGCCGTCGGGGGCGAGCCGCTGCCCAAGTACGGCTGGACGGACGTCGCTCGCCTCTCCGCCCTCGGCATCCCGGCCGTGAACTTCGGCCCCGGCGACGCACTCCTCGCCCACACGGACGACGAGCACGTGGCCGAGGACGCCGTGCGGCGCTGCCTCGAGGCCATGACGGCCTGGCTCTCCTAGGACCCGGTTCCGCACATGACGACGGCGCCCGGTGTGAACCGGACGCCGTCGTCATGGAGAGGCCGCTGGGGCCGCTACTGGCGGGCGGAGCGCAGTGCCGCGCCGCTGATCCCGCCGCCTGCGACCTTGCCCCGGCGCGCCATCCGGCGCTGGAGCCAGTAGGCCACGGCGCTCAGGATGATGCACATGCCGATGTACATGACAGAGGCGATGATCGAGACCGGGATGATCGGGGCGCCGTAGAGGATGTTCGAGCCGTAGTTCTTGGCCAGGAACAGGATCTCCTCGTACGTGACGATGAAGCCGAGCGCCGTGTCCTTGAGGATGACGACGAGCTGCGCGACGATGACCGGCATCATCGCCCGAACCGCCTGCGGCAGGAGGATGAGGTTCATCGTCTTCATGTGCGTCAGGCCGATCGCCAGGCCCGCCTCCCGCTGACCGCGGGGGAGGGACTCGACGCCCGCCCGGAACACCTCCGCCAGCACGGATCCGTTGTAGAGGGTCAGGCCGATGACGACCGACCAGAACGGCGACAGCCACGGGAAGAGGCGCCCGTTCTCCGTGGAGAGCGAGGCCACGCCGTAGTACAGGAGCATGATGAGCACGAGCAGCGGGACCGCGCGCAGGAGCTCCGTGATGCCGCGGGCGAACCCGGACAGCCAGCGGTGGCTGCTCAGGCGACCGAGCGCGAGGACGAACCCGAACGCGAGCGAGAGCACCGAGGCGAAGGCGAACGCCTTGAGGGTGTTGCCCATGGCCTTCAGGAGCTCCAGCTGGACCTTCTCGTACCCGAACAGGCGCCACTTCTGGGCGGAGAACTGGCCCGTGGCGGCGAAGCGCCAGATGACGAACGCGACGAGGGCGAGGACCGCGACGATCGTCACGGCGCCCCAGACGCGGTAGCGGGCGCGGGCCTTGGGGCCCGGCTCGTCGAACAGGACGGATGCGCTCATCGGGCCACCCTCCACTTCTTCTCGGCTGCGTGCTGGAGGGACGTGAGGATCGCGACGAGCGCGATGAAGATGATCGCGACCCACAAGAGGGTGTAGATCGCGTCCTCGCCGCGCTCGGACAGATAGGCGCGGACGGCGCCGAGGTCCAGGACGGAGAAGCCCGCGGCGATCGTCGTGTTCTTCAGCAGGGCGATCTCGACGCTCATGAGCGGCGGGATGACCGACCGCAGCGCCTGGGGGAGGATGACGAGCCGGAGCGTGTCCATGAACGTCAGCCCGATGGCGCGAGCTGCCTCCGCCTGGCCGAGCGGCACCGTGTTGATGCCGGCCCGGATGGCCTCACAGACGTAGGTCGCCGTGTAGACGGTCAGGGCGCCGATGGCGAGCGCCAGGTAGGACGGGGCCGGCGCGCCGGACGGGGCGAGCTTCGGCAGCCCGAAGGCGAAGAAGAAGAACACGAGCGTCAGGGGCGTGTTCCGGATGAGCGTCACGTAGAGCGTGCCCAGCGTGCGCATGATGGGAACAGGCGAGACGCGCAGTCCCGCCACGAGGGTGCCGAGCACGAGCGAGAGCGCTCCCGCGGCCACGAACATGATGACGGTGTTGGCCAGTCCCTGGCCGAACACGTCGAGGTTGTCCGTCAATGTGCGGATGAAATCCACGAGTCAATCGCTTTCTCGAGGGAGACCGCGGCGGGCTCCGGGTTGTGCCGGAACCCGCCGCGGAGTGCCGTGTGACGGGCGTCGGTTTAGTAGTTGTCGACCTTGGGCTGCTCGACCTTGTTGCCGGACTTGCCGAGCGTGCCGTCGTAGAGCTTGGTCCAGATCTCGCCGCCGTTGGTCAGCATGCCGTTGATGTGCTCGCGGAGGGCCTTGTCGCCCTTCTTGAGGCCGATGCCGTACTTCTCCGTGGTGAACGTGTCGCCGACGACCTTGAGGGCGTCCGGCTCCGCGGCGGCGTAGCCGAGGAGGATGGCCTGGTCGGTGGTGACCGCGTCGACCTGCTTGCTCTTGAGCGCGTCAACGCACTGCGAGTACGTCTCGAACTCCTTGGTCTTGACCTGCGGGTAGTTGTCGCGGATGTTCTGGATCGGCGTCGAACCGGTCGCCGAGCACACGGTCTTGCCGTCGAGGTCCTTGACGGAGGAGATCGAGGAGTCGTCCTTGCGCACGAGGAGCGACTGGCCCGTGATGAAGTAGGGGCCCGCGAAGTCGATCGACTTCTTGCGCTTGTCCGTGATGGAGTACGTGCCCACGTAGTAGTCGACGTCGCCGTTGGTGATGGCGGCCTCGCGGTTCGCGGACGGGATCGTCTTGAACTCGATCTTGTCGGCCGGGATGCCGAGGTCGGCGGCAACCCAGCGGGCGATCTCGATGTCGAAGCCGGAGTACTGGTCCGTGGCCGGGTCCTTGTAGCCGAGGTTCGGCTGGTCCTGCTTGACGCCGACGACGACCTTGCCGTCCTTCTTGATCTTGTCGAAGGTCGGCGAGCCCTTGATCTCGACGTTCGAGGCGACCTTGTAGGGCGCGTCGCCCGAGGGCGAGCTGGAGGACGGCTCGCCGGACTGGCCGCAGCCAGCCAGGGCGAGCGCCGACACAGCGAGGGTGGCTGCGAGGATCTTGGGAGACTTCATGAGGGGGTCCTTTCTGAGCGCTGGGCCGGGTGGCACGAGCAGCGGAAGAGGGGGTGGTTCGGGGGTTGAGGAAATCAGTGGAGGATCTTCGCGAGGAAGTCCTGGGCCCGGGAGGACTGCGGGTTCGTGTAGAACTCCTCGGGGGTGTTCTGCTCGACGATCCGGCCGTCCGCCATGAAGACGACGCGGTCTGCAGCGCGGCGGGCGAAGCCCATCTCGTGCGTGACGACGATCATCGTCATGCCCTGCTTGGCCAGAGCCGTCATCGTGTCGAGGACCTCGTTGATCATCTCGGGGTCGAGCGCGCTCGTCGGCTCGTCGAAGAGCATGACCTCCGGGTCCATGGCGAGCGCTCGGGCGATGGCCACGCGCTGCTGCTGGCCGCCGGAGAGCTGCGCGGGGTACTTCGGCGCCTGCTTGTCGACGCCGACGCGGGCGAGGAGCTCCATGGCGCGTTTCTCGGCCGCATCTTTGCTCACGCTGTTGACGCGCATGGGGCCGAGTGTGACGTTCTCGAGGATGGTCTTGTGCGGGAAGAGGTTGAAGGACTGGAAGACCATGCCCACCTTGGCGCGGAGCTTGGCGAGCTGCGGGCCCTCCTCGGGCAGGCGCTGCCCGTCGAGGGTGATCTCGCCGGAGTCGATGGTCTCGAGACGGTTGATCGTGCGGCAGAGCGTGGACTTGCCGGAGCCGGACGGCCCGATGACGACGACGACTTCGCCGCGGCGAACGTCCAGGTCGATGTCCTGAAGGACGTGCAGGGGTCCGTAGTGCTTGTTCACGCCTCGCAGGGAGACGAGGGGCGGCTCCGTGGCCGCAGGAGTGCCGGACGGAGCGGCGACGTGCTGATATGACATAGAGCACAATGTAGTCCATGCGATGTGAAATCGAGTAACCGGTGTCACAGGGCCTGCAGGTCGCGCGGGCTGTGGTCGGACCGCGCGGCCCCGCGGAGAAGCCGATAGCCTGGAGGGCATGACCCCCACTCCTTCCCCCTCGAGCGACAGGGCCCGGCGCGTCGACGGCGCCGAACGGTACAAAGGCCCCATCCGCCTCAAGGGCGCGCTCTCGCAGATGCCCATGGCCGACCAGCGACTCTTCGAGGCGCCGGGCGACGGCGGCTCGTTCGTCCACTCCGATCCATGGCGGGTCCTGCGCATCCAGGGCGAGTTCGTCGAGGGCTTCGGCGCGCTGGCCGAGCTCGGCCCGGCCGTCTCCGTGTTCGGCTCCGCCCGGCTCGCACCGGACACGTGGGCGTACAAGGAGGCCGAACGCCTCGGCTACCTCATTGCGGAGGCGGGCTACGCGGTCATCACCGGCGGCGGCCCCGGCATCATGGAGGCCGCGAACAAGGGCGCCCGCGCCGCGAAGGGCACCTCGGTGGGCCTCGGGATCGAGCTGCCCTTCGAGACTGGCCTCAACGAGTGGGTCGACCTCGGCATCAACTTCCGGTACTTCTTCACGCGCAAGACCATGTTCCTCAAGTACTCGGACGCGTTCGTCATCCTCCCCGGCGGTGTGGGCACCCTCGACGAGCTCTTCGAGACCGTCACCCTCATCCAGACGGAGAAGGTCTCCGCCCCTCCCGTCGTCCTCATCGGACGGGAGTACTGGGGTCCCCTCCTTGATTGGATGGCGACGACGGTGCTGGGCGCGGGGACGATCTCCGAGCGAGACCTGAAGCTGTTCCACCTCGTGGACACCGCCGACGAGGCCGCCGACTTCCTCTTGGGGAGCGTCGCCACGGAGGGCGGCGATCCCGGGGCCGCCGGGGCTCGGGCCAGCGAGGCCGCCGCACGGGCCCAGGCCGCGGCCGCGAGCGGGTCCGGCGCGCACCCGGACCAGCCGTGATCGTCTACGTCCTGCTCTTCGTGTCCTGCGCCGCGGCCTGCGTCGTCGTCGACTCCCGCCGCCCGCCCGAGGACCGCGAGCTCGCAGCGCAGGCCCTCATGGAGGACGCCCGCCTGCAGCCGCCCGAGGAGGCGCGCGCCGCGGCCGCCCGAGCCCGCCGCGGGTACGACGTGGTCCTGCGCGGGTACCGCATGGACCAGGTCGACGCGAGGATCGCCGACCTCGAGTCCCGCCTGGCCCGGGCAGAGGGCAGGGACTAGCGCGTGCGGGCGCTCGCCCGGGCCCCGTGGCCCCTCGCGGTCGCGGCGCTTTACCTGTTCTCCCGCGTCATCTCGACCGTGATCCTCCTCGCCGTGGCACAGACGCAGCCCGCGAGCCCGTGGGGGGAGGCCCGGCCGTCCTACCTCAGCTACATCAGCATCTGGGACGCCGAGTGGTATCAGCGGATCTTCGCGGTCGGGTACCCGGACGCGGTGCCGCGAGCGAGCGACGGGTCCGCCCGCGCGAACACGTGGGCCTTCCTCCCCGTCTTCCCCCTGCTCGTGCGGGCCGTCGCACCCCTGTTCGGCGGAGGGTGGATGCCCGCGGCCAGCGTCGTCGCCGTTCTGGCCGGTCTCGCCGCCTCGCTCGCGATGTTCGCGCTCTTCGAGCGGATGATGCGCAAGGAGGCGGCCTTGTGGGCCACGCTCCTCGTCCTCTGCTGCCCCGTGGGTCTGCTCTTCCAGGCCCCGTACGCCGAGGGCCTCCATGTGGCCCTCCTGGCGCTCGTGCTCCTGTGCCTCGGCACGCGGAGGTTCTTCGCCGCCGCGCCGCTCATCCTCGTCGCGGCGCTCACGCGGCCGACCGGCGCGCCGATGGCGCTCGCACTCGCCGTCCTTGCCCTGGCCTGGATGCGGCCGGCCGCTCGCGCCCGACTCTCCTCCTCGGACTTCGCGGGGCTCATGACGGCCCTCGTTGCGGCCTTCGCGGGGGCGCTGGCCTGGCCGGTCATCGCCTGGCTCGGCACGGGGGAGCCGAGCGCCTACACGGACACGGAGACGGTCTGGCGGGGCGGGCCGCTGGAGCTGTTTCAGCCGTGGGCCGAACGGGCCCGGGGGCTCGCGGGGGAGGGGTGGTGGGCCGTGTGCCTCATCCTCGCCCTCGGGGCGGCCGCGCTGCTCGCCGCGCCCGCGGTGCGCCGAATGGGCGTGACGGTGTGGGCGTGGAGCGCGTCCTATATCCTCTATCTCGCGGCGGTCTTCGACCCTCAGACGAGCACGATTCGACTGCTCTTGCCGCTCTTCCCCCTCGTGGGAGCGGCGGCCGTGGGCTGGCGGAGCGCGAGGATCTCGCCGCTCGAAGGAGAGGCCGCTCAGGCTGCCCGTCCCCGAGCCGGGCGGAGCGCGGGGACGAGTGCCGGCCTCGCGGGCGCCCCCTGGGGGCTGTGGGCGTGGCTCGCCGTCGGCGTCGCCCTCCAGGCGGTGTGGGTCGCCGTCCTGTGGAGGTGGACAGAGCTGCCCGGCGGCGGCGACTATCCGCCGTGAGTTTCATGTCAAAAAGACAACAGTCGTGAAATATACAACTGAATGTGACTGATTTCTCCGCTTCCCGAAATTGGGGGACAATGGCTGAGGATGAGAATGACACGCGACCGTCCCGCCGAGGCTTGATTCGGGCGGGCCGTGCGCCGGGGGCAGACCCCATAAGCGAAGGGACTAGAGACATGGCCGCGATGAAGCCCCGCACGGGGGATGGCCCCATGGAGATCGTCAAGGAAGGCCGCGGCATCGTCTTCCGCCTGCCGATCGACGGCGGCGGCCGCCTTGTCGTCGAGCTCAATCAGGACGAGGTCGACCAGCTCGGAACCGTCATCGAAGGGTTCCAGGCCTCCCGCTAGAGGCCCGCTCCACCCCCTGTTTCGGCGAGGAGGCGCTCCCGGCGTTCGTGCCGGCTAGCGTTTCCTCGTCGCCAGGATCATGCCGTCCGCCACGGGCGAGAGGTGAGTGACCATGTCATCCCTCTCCGCCAGGTAGCGGGCGGCATTGCGCGCGCTCGTGGTGCCCGCCGAGCGATTAGTCGGCTGCTGCACCGTGTCCGCCGCGAGGGCGTCGTTGATGACAATGAGCCCGCCCGGACGCAAGAGCCGCACACTCATCTCCACATACTCGGCGAGCCCCTCGCGATCGGCGTCAATGACCACCATCTCGTAGGCGGATTTCGTCAGGCGCGGCAGAACATCCTGACCCCGCCCGGCGATGACGCGCAGGCGGTTCAGCGGCACGCCCGCGTCGGTCAGCGTCTCCCGCGCGGCCCGCAGGTGCTCGACGTCGGGGTCGATCGTCGTGAGCGCCGCGTGAGGTGCCAGGCCGCGCACAATCGCAAGGGTCGAGACGCCGACGCCCGTGCCGACTTCGACAACGTGCGACGGCGCCACGGCGGTCGTGAGCACCGTCAGCGCGGTGGCCACGGAGGCGGGGACGGAGTCGATTCCGAGGTCGAAGGCTCGCTCCCGGGCCGCGAGCATCACGTCGTCGTCGGCGTGGAAGCCCTCGGCGTAGGACCAGGCGCTGCGCTTGTCAGCAGACATGGGCACCTTTCACATGGTGGACAGCAGGCATAATGACCTCTCATTGTCCCATGCCGCGCGCCGCCACGAGACCGCGCGGGCGTTCCCGCGCCACGTGAAGGGCCCCGAGGCCGATAGACTGTGTCCATTATGGGAATCAATGGTCTTGAAGGCGTGCTGCTGCTCGTCCTCGCGGTGCTCCTCTTCGGCGACCGTATGCCGGAGTACTCACGCCAGCTGGGCTCCTGGGTCCGCAACCTCCGCCGCATGAGCGAGGACGCCAAGCAGCGGCTCAAGGAAGAGGTCCCCGAGATTCAGGACGTGGACTGGCGCCGCATGGACCCCCGCCAGTACGACCCCCGGCGGATCATCCGCGACGCTCTCATTGAGGACGAGACGGTGCCGAGCTCGGGCGCGGGCTCCACCGCGGCGTCCGCCCTCGAGCAGACCCCCTCCCCGGCGTTCCCGCGGCCCTCCCGCCCATTCACGCCCCTCGAGGCAGGCGTCCCGGCGCCATTCGACGCCGAGGCGACCTAAGCCGGGGTCAGCCCGAGGGGTCGCCCGCTCAAGCCCCGCGGCGCCCCGAAGAGACGCTCAGCCAGGGCCTCGAACTCCGGCGCGTGCGCCCCTGTGGCCGGCAGGTCCCGGACCTCGTCCGCGAGCGGGAGCCGCGCCAAGAGCTGGACGCCCTCCGGGTGGGACTCGGCGAGCCGCTCCGTGAGCCTGCGCGCCACGGCTTCCCCTCCGCCCGAGCCGAAGGGCTCAAGCCGCTGCCCGCCCGCCTCGAGCCACGACATGTTCTCCACCACGCCCAGCACCCGCTGACCCGTCTGGCCGGCCAACGCGCCAGAGCGCTCCGCGACGGCCGCCGCCGACTCCTGCGGGGTGGTCACGACGAGGACGCCGGAGCCGGGCAGCAGCTGCGCCACCGTGATGGGGACGTCGCCCGTCCCCGGAGGCAGGTCCAAGAGGAGGACGTCGAGATCCCCGAAGTGCGTGTCCTTGAGGAACTGCTCGAGGGCGCGGTGCAGCATGGGCCCTCGCCAGGAGATCGGCTGGTCTGAGCCGACGAACATCCCGATGCTCATGACCGAGATGCCGTGGACGACGGGCGGCAGCATGAGGTCCTCGACCTTCGTGGGCCCCTCCGTCACTCCGAGCAGGGGCGGGATCGAGAACCCATAGATGTCCGCGTCAATGACCCCTACGCGCAGTCCGCGGGCGGCGGCCGCGAGGGCCAGGTTGGCGGTGACGGTGGACTTGCCCACGCCGCCCTTGCCGGACGCCACGGCGACGACCCGCGTCAGGGACTCCGGCCGGGCGAACGGGATGTCCCGCTCCGCGCCGCGCACCTGTTCCACGAGGTCCCGGCGCTCGGCGGGCGTCATGACGGTCACCTCGACGTCGACGTCCTCCACGACGCGCAGGCTCGCCTCCCGCACGGCGGCCACGAGGTCTCCGCGCTTGGGGCACGCCTCGATGGTGAGCTTCAGGCCGACGACGGCGGGGCCGCCCGGCTGGACGTCGACGCGAGAGATCATCCCCAGCTCAACGAGCCCCCGCCGCAGCTCCGGGTCCTGGACCGAGGCGAGCTGCGCGAGGATCGCCTCGCGAGCGGCATGACCGCGTGCGGCCTCGGGGTGCTCAGGCATCCTCGCCCCGGCGGGTCCGCTTCGCGGGCTCGCGCTTGTCCCGCGGGGCGTCGTCGTCCTCAGCGTCCCGGTCCTCCAGGATCTCCTGGAGGAGGTCGCGGAGCTCGGAGCGGACGAAGTCTCGCGTCGCGACGTCGCGGAGGGCGATGCGCAGGCTCGCGACCTCGCGCGTCAGGTACTCGGTGTCCGCGAGGTTCCGGGCCGCCTGGCGACGGTCCTCGTCGAGGGCGACGCGGTCGCGGTCATCCTGGCGGTTCTGGGCCAAAAGGAGCAGGGGCGCGGCGTACGAGGCCTGGAGGCTCAGCATGAGCGTCAGGAGGGTGAAGTTCGTGGCGCGCGGGTCGAACTGGCTCGACTCGGGCGCGAGCGTGTTCCACCCCAGCCAGACGGCACAGAAGGCCGTCATCCACAGGAGGAACGTCGGCGTGCCCATGAAGCGGGCGAAGCTCTCCGTCATCTTGCCGAACGAGTCAGGGTCCGGGCGGAAGCCCTCGAAGATCCGGCGGCGGTGGAACGGCGTGGAGAGGTCGGAGCGGACCTGGGCCTCCTTGCGGGCGGCGTCCGGGGACTTGTAGGAATCGCTCATGAGGAGATCTCCTCGTCGGTGTGCTCGCGCCAGTCCTCGGGGAGGAGGTGGTCCAGCAGGTCGTCGATCGTCACGAGGCCGACGAGCCGGTTCGCGTCGTTGACCACGGGGATGGCGGTGAGGTTGTAGGTGGCCAGGTTGCGGGCGACCTCGGACAGGGCCGCGAGGTCGGAGATCGGCTCGAGGGTGGAGTCCACGAGGTTGCCGAGCTGCTCCGGCGGCGCGGAGCGCAAGAGCTGCTGGATGTGGACGACGCCGATATAGCGGCCGGTCGGCGTCTCGAGCGGCGGGCGGGCCACACAGACGAGCGAGGCCAGGGCGGGGGAGTGCTCCTCCCGGCGGACCATCGCGAGGGCCTCGGCCACCGTCGCCTGCGGGCCCACGATGACGGGCAGCGGCGTCATGATCGAGCCGGCCGTGCCCTCCTCGTAGGACAGGAGGCGGCGGACGTCCTTCGCCTCCTCCGGCTCCATGAGGCCGAGGAGCGCCTCCTTCTGGTCGTCGGGCAGCTCGTTGAGGAGGTCCGCGGCGTCGTCCGGGTCCATCTCCTCGAGGACGTGGGCGGCGCGCTCGGCGTCGAAGGACGTGAGGATCTCCACCTGGTGGTCGTCCGGGAGCTCCTGGAGGACGTCGGCGAGACGCTCGTCCTGGAGCTCGGCCGCCACCTCGAGGCGGCGCTTCTCCGGCATCTCGTGGAGGGCGTCGGCGAAGTCGGCGGGGTTGAGGTCCTCGTGGGTGGCGACGAAGTGCGTGGCGCCCTGCGGCTCGATGGCCGAGCCCTGGAGGGCCTCGTTCCAGTCGACGACGAGCCGCTCGCCCCGGCGCAGGGACAAGCGGGCCCCCTGCGGCGCGCGGCGGACATAGAGCTCGACCGCGGTCCAGTCCCCGGAGCGGGAGACCTGGATGCCGATGTCCTCGATCGTCGCGTCCCCCGAGCCGTCCCGCATGGTCACGCGGCGGTCGAAGAGGTCCGCGACGACGAGCTGCTCAGCGCCGCGCTGCTCGAACCGGCGGAGGTTGATGAGGCCGGAGGTGATGATCTGGGCCGTGTCGATGGCGGTCACGCGAGTCATCGGCACGAAGATGCGTTTCTTGCCCGGCACCTCGACGACAAGGCCGATCACGGCCGGCGGCCTCGGCTGACTGCGGTTGACGAGCACGACGTCCCTCAGGCGGCCGATGCGGTCACCCTGAGGGTCGAAGACGTCGAGACCGAGCAGGCGAGCGACGAAGATGGTGGATCCGGGGGTAGTCACGCCTCCAAGCCTAGTACGTGCCTCGCGTGGGAGACTGTGAGCATGAGTCATTCTCAGACCCCCATGCCGCCCCAGGCGGCCCTCAGCACCCAGGCCCAGCCCCGCATCACCGGAACCGTCCTTGGAACGTTCCCGGACTACGAGCCCGCCCAGGCCCTCGTGGACCGGCTCGCCGACTCGGACTTCGAGGTCGCGAACCTCAGCATCGTCGGCAAGGGCCTCGTGAGCGTCGAGCGCGTCGTTCAGCGCCTGAGCTACCCGCGCGTGGCCCTCTCCGGTGCCACGACGGGCGTCGTCATGGGCCTCATCATCGGGATCGGGTTCGCGCTCTTCCTCCCGGACCACAACTGGGCGTCGATCCTGCCGATGGTCGTGATCGGCGCGTGCATCTGGACGATCATGAACGTCATCGGCTACGCCACAAAGCGGGGCCAGAGGGACTTCCTCTCCACGAGCCAGACCGTGGCGACGAGCTACGAGGTCCTCTGCGAGCCGGCGGCGGCCGCGCAGGCCCGCCAGATCCTTGCGGGCGGCGCGCCGTCGTCGTCCTCCCCGGAGGACCCGGCCCGCTCCTAGGCGAGAGCGCCGCAGGAGCGGGCCGGAGAGTGACCGGTCAGGAGAGGGAGTCCTGGATCCACGCCTCGACGTCGTCGGCCGTGCGCGGGAGGGCCGCCGAGAGGTTGACCGGGCCGTCGCTCGTCATGAGGATGTCGTCCTCAATCCGCACGCCGATTCCCCGGTACTCCTCCGGCACGGAGAGGTCGTCCTTCTTGAAGTAGAGGCCGGGCTCGATCGTGAAGCACATGCCCTCGGCGAGCTCGGCGTCCAGGTAGAGCTCCCGCTTCGCCTGCGCGCAGTCGTGGACGTCGAGGCCCAAGTGGTGGCTCGTGCCGTGCGGCATCCACCGGCGGTGCTGCTGGCCCTCGCTCGAAAGCGCCTCCTCGAGGCTCACAGGCAGCAGGCCCCACGCGTGGAGGTGCTTCGCGAGGACCTCGGTGGCCACCCGATGCAGGTCCGCGAACTTCGCGCCCGGGCGGGACGCGGCCGCGAACGAGGCGTCGGCGGCCTCGAGCACAGCCTCGTAGATGCGCCGCTGGACGGGGGAGAACGTCCCGGAGACGGGGACCGTGCGCGTCACGTCCGCGGTGTAGAGGGAGTCCACCTCGACGCCGGCGTCCATGAGGAGCAGGTCTCCTGCCTTGATCTCGCCGTTGTTGCGGATCCAGTGGAGGGTGGTCGCGTGGTCGCCGGACGCGGAGATCGTGTCGTAGCCGAGGTCGTTGCCCTCCTCGCGGGCATGGGCGAAGAAGGCGCCCTCGATGACGCGCTCGCCCCGGCGGTGGGAGATGGCGCGGCCGAGCTCCTTCATGGAGCGGCGGAAGCCCTCAAGCGTGGTGTCGACGGCGAGGCGCATCTGATCCGCCTCCCACTCGTCCTTGATGAGGCGCAGCTCGGAGCAGGCGGCGGCCAGCTCGGCGTCGAGCGCGTCGCTGCGCTCCAGGTCCACTCCCGTGTTGATGCGGGACGTGTCCACGAGCGCATCGCAGTTGAGATCGGTCTCGCGGATGAGGCGCACGCGCATGCCGCCGATCTCGACCGCGCCCGCGTCGCGGGTGATGGCCGTCTCCAGCTCGGAGGAGTGGGCGGTGGCGATCCCGTGGCTCGCGGCGATGGCCTCGAGGCCGTCTCGGTCCCCGATCCAGAATGAGCCGTAGCGGGCGTTGGAGTAGAACTCGTCCGTGTCCCGGCCGGCCAGCGGGCGGAAGTACAGGGTCGCGGTGTGGTTGCCCCCGTCGTCGCCCTCTCCTTCTGCGGTGGGCTCGAAGACGAGGACCGCATCCGGCTCGCGGTCCGTCCCGAGGCCCGTCAGGTGCGCGAAGGCGGAGTGGGCGCGGAAGCGGTAGTCGGTGTCGTTGGAGCGGACCTTGAGGGGGCCTGCGGGGATGACGAGACGCTCGCCCGGGAAGAGGCGGGAGAGGGCCAGGCGGCGGCGGGCCGCGAAGTCGGCGACGGGCTCGCGCGCGGGGAGCTCGGTGCTCTGCGGGGCCCACTGGCTCGTCATGAAGCGGCGGAAGCTCTCACTCGAGGGGCGCTGGGACCGGTTGTCCCCCCGGGCCTCGATGGGCTGGGCGTCCGTCTCAGCCGTGGGCTGCGGCATAGATTCCGTCATGCTGTTCCTCCTCGTGGTGTGCCCCGGTCAGGGGTGGGTCGTTCTCGCGTGCGAGGCACCCGCCCCGCGGGTGAGGACGCCCATGCATCGCATGTTTAGGCACCCTGTGATTAGGATGGACTCCTGCATGTGGACTGGCACAAAGTGCCGGTAGCCAAGGCCGCCGTCCCACGTGCAGAGAAAGTGCTCGCTCTGTGTCAACCGTACCCGGCCCGCCGGACGTGAAGCATTCGCGCCCGCGATACGCGGTGCTCGACATCCTCCGGGCCGCCGCGGTCCTCCTCGTCATCGCCTACCACGCGCTTCCCGGCGCCCTGCCCGCGGGCTACCTCGGCGTCGACCTCTTCTTCGTCCTCTCCGGGTTCCTCATCACGCGCGGCCTCCTCGCCCGCGCGGGGGAGCGCCTCCAGCCCGCCGATGGCCGCGATCCCTTGACCCTGCGCGCCTTCTTCGCGGACTTCTACCTCAAGCGGGTCCGGCGCCTCGCCCCGGCCTTCGCGTTCATGCTCCTGGGCACGTGCGCCCTCGCCCTCTCCGCGCCCGACGACGTCCGCGTCCGGCTTGGACGCCAGGTCCTCGGGGCGGTCACGTCCACGGCGAACTGGGTCCAGCTCGCCGCAGGATCGTCCTACTTCGACGCAGGCACACCGCAGCTGCTCAAGCACATGTGGTCTCTCGCCGTGGAGGAGCAGTTCTACCTCGTGTGGCCGTGGGCCGTCCTCGCCGCGGCCGCGAGTGTCCGGGGCCGGGCGCGGCCGCTCACCGCGATGCGGGCCCGCCTCCGAGCGTGGACTGCGGGCGCCGCCGCGGCCTCGGCCCTCGGCATGGCGGGCGTGTGGCTCGTGACGCGCGACCTCAACCAGGCCTACCTCAACACGTTCACCCACGCGAGCGGCATCCTCCTGGGCGCATGCGTCGCGTGCCTGCCGGTCGTCCGGCAGACCCGCCCGCTCGTGCGCTGGGCGGCCGGGGCCGCCGCGCTCTCCGTGCTCCTGGCCTCCCAGTGGCTCCTGCCGGACACGGCACCCGCCTCGCAGCTCGGCGGCATCTTCGTCTTCTCCCTCGCAGCCGCGATCCTTGTCCGTCTCGGCACCACGGGTCGGCTCGCCTCCGTCAACCCCCAGGGGCCTCTCGCCGGGGCGTGGCGGTGGGTCGCGGACCGGTCCTACGCGCTGTACCTGTGGCACTGGCCGCTCCTTGTCCTGGCCGCCGCCTGGCTCCCGGACCCCACCGGCGGCGAGGTCGAGCCGCATCTCATGTGGGGGAGGGCCTGCCTCGCGGTGGGGCTGACCTTCGCGCTCGCCGAGGCCTCCGCGCGCCTCCTCGAGCAGCCGGTGCTCCGCTGGGGATTCCGCGGCGCGCTCCGGCGGGCGGCCGGCGCGAGGAAGCGCCTCGCGGCGGGAGCCGCCGTGGCGGTGGCCCTGACCGCGGCCACGCTCGTCGCCGTCGTCACCGCCCCCGCCGTGACCGCAGACCAGGCGAGGCTTGAGGCCCTGCAGCAGAAGTCCTCGAGGCTCGCCGAGCCGCCGACCGCCCCGCCCACAGGGCCCCCGACCCCGGCGCCGACAGGCAGCGCCGCGCCACCGGGGACGGCCGAGTCCCAGGGGATCGACTCCCGGACCGTCACGTTCATCGGCGACTCCGTCACAGTGGCGGCCTCGGACGCGATCCGCGCCGCCTACCCGCAGTCTGCGCTCGATGCGCACGTGGGCCAGCAGATGTGGGACGCCCCCGAGCGGATCAAGGCCCTCGACGCGCAAGGGCGCCTCGGGCAGACGGTCGTCGTGGCGCTCGGGACCAACGGCTCGTTCACGGACGAGAACCTCGAGAGCGTCGTTGCGGCGGGCGGGCCGGAGCGCCGGTTCGTCTTCGTCACCGGGTACGGGCCCCAGCCCTGGATCGCTGAGGTCAACGCCCGGCTCCACGCCTACGCGCAGGCCCACCGGGACCGGGTCCGTCTCGCCGAGTGGGACCAGGCCGCCCCGACGACGGGGGACATCGCCTCGGACGGCGTCCACCCCGGGCCCACCGCCTCCCGCGCCTGGGTGGAGACCGTGACCCGGGCCGTCAAGAGCTTCTAGGCCGGCGGCCGGGGCCTTCCGCGCTGTCCGGCGGCTCCCGCAGGGTGGGTGCCGCGGCTTCGCCGTATGATCGACCCATGACGATCGACCTCCACACCCACTCGGCCTTCTCAGACGGAACCCAGTGGCCGGAGGAGCTCCTCGAGGAGGCGGCTGGCGCAGGGGTCACGACCCTCGCGCTGACCGACCACGACACCTTCGCTGGGTGGGGCCGCGCCATGGCCGCCGGCGAGCGCGTCGGCGTCCGGGTCATCCGCGGCGTCGAGGTGTCCTGCCGCAGCGCCGAGGGCATCAGCGTCCACATGCTCGGCTACCTGCCTGATCCCGAGAACGCGGCTCTGGCGGGCATCCTCGGCGGGTCCCGGGCCGCCCGGGACACGCGCGCGCGGCGCATGGTGGAGCTGATCGGCGAGGACTACCCGCTCACGTGGGCGGACGTCGAGGCCGTCGCAGGGGAGGGCGCAACGATCGGCCGCCCCCACATCGCGGACGCGCTCATCGCCCGGGGCCTCGTGGCCAGCCGGGAGCAGGCGTTCGCGGGGATCCTCGCGGGCGGCTCGCCGTACTTCCTGCCTCACCCCGCGCCGGAGCCGTGCGAGGCCATCCGCGCCATCCGTGCGGCCGGCGGCGTGCCGGTCTTCGCCCACCCGCGCGCCCGGCTGCGTGGGCGCGTCCTCCCTGACTCCGCGCTGGGTCCCATGGTCGACGCCGGCCTTGCGGGGCTCGAGGCCGATCACCGCGACAACCCGCCGCACGAGCGCGAGCAGCTCCGGCGCATCGCCGAGGACCTCGGCCTCCTCGTCACGGGCTCGTCCGACTTCCATGGTCGGGGCAAGCCCAACGTTCTGGGCGAGAACACGACGGCGCCCGAGGTCCTTGAGGCCATCCTCGCTCAGGCCACGAGCGGCCTCACTTAGGACCCGTTCGGGAACCTGCGCCCGGCCCGTCTCGGTGTGCCCCGATGTTTGGCGAAGGCCCCCCGCAATGTCGGTGGCACACGCCAAACGCGGGGGCGAACGGCGGAGAGGAGCGGGGCTCGGCTAGGCGCCAGCCGCGTCGTCGGACTCTGCCCGGCGAGTGTGCCAGCGGCTGCGGGCCGCAAGGAACGCGCCGAAGACCAGGGCCGCGATGGTGGAGGCGGCGAGGACGGCGACCTTGGCGTCGTCGTGCGCCGCGACCGTCGGCGCGAACGAGAGCTCCGTGACGAGAAGCGAGACCGTGAAGCCGATGCCCGCGAGCCCGCCGATGCCCACGACGTCCGCCCAGCGAACCGAGCGGTCCAGCGACGCGGACGTGAAGCGCGTGACGGCCCACGTGGTGCCCACGATTCCGACGGGCTTGCCGACGACGAGCGCCAGGACGATGCCGAGGGCCACAGGGTCCGTGGCGGCCTTGGCCAGCCCCTCGAGCCCGCCCACGGTCACGCCGGCGGAGAAGAGAGCGAAGAGCGGCACGGCGAACCCCACGGACAGCGGGCGGAAGCGATGCTCGAGGATCTCCGCGAGCTCAACGCCGAACCGGCCCGAGACGGGGACGATGAGGCCGAGGACGACGCCCGCGATGGTCGCGTGGATGCCCGACGCGTGGACCAGTGCCCACGCAACCACAGCCAGGGGCAGGAGCATGACCCAGGCCCACCGGCGCTGGCGGCCGAAGAGATCGGGGCGGCGGTGGACGAGGAACGCGAAGACCCCGATGGGCAGGAGCGCGAAGAGCAGCGGGCCCCAGTGGATCTCCGAGGTGTAGGCCACGGCGATGATGACAATGGCGATGAGGTCGTCGACGACGGCCAGCGTGAGAAGGAAGATCCGGAGCGGATTCGGCAGGCCCTTGCCCACGATCGCGAGGACGGCCACCGCGAAGGCGATGTCCGTGGCCGTGGGAATGGCCCATCCGCGAAGGCCAGCCGGGTTCCCGCTGTTGACCGCCAGGTAGACGAGGGCCGGGACGATGACGCCGCCCGCGGCAGCCGCGACGGGCACGAGGGCCTTGCTGGGGGAGCGAAGGTCTCCGGCCACGATCTCGCGCTTGAGCTCAAGCCCGACGAGGAAGAAGAAGATCGCCAGGAGGCCGTCGGCCGTCCAGTGGCCAACGGTCAGGTTGAGGTGGAGGGCCTCAGGGCCGAAGCGGTAGTCCCGCAGAGCCGTGTAGGACTCGGCCCAGGGCGAGTTGGCCCAGATGACCGCAATGACGGCTGCCACGATGAGAAGGACGCCAGACGTGGTCTCAGCGCGGAGGAGGTCTCCGATGCGCCGCGTCTCAGCCGGGGAGCCGGGCCCGAAGACGACGGGCCGCTCGGAATCAGCGGCCTCGGGGGCGGGGGACGAGTGCGGGGTGGGAGTGTTCACGGGGTGAGCCTCTGCTTCCTCCCGGCCGGGTGCGGCCGGGGCACGGTGGACGTCGTAGAGCGCTCTCGCGCCCGCCGACCAGACTTCCCGGCACACCAAAGCCCTCAGTCTACAGGCCGCGTGGGCCGAGTGGGAGGCCCCCGAGACGCCGGGCGTCTGGGGCCCGGCCGAACGGGCCGGCGCGGTCGGACGGGCTGACATCCCGGGGCGGGCCGGCTCCGTCAGCCGCACGGAGGAGCCGGACGGGGCCGTCCTCTGCGGCGCCGAGCCGCGACGCCATGACCTCGATGGCCTCGGGGTTGGAGTCCACGAGGAGGAAGCGCCGCCCGAGCTCTCGCGCGGCCGCGCCGGTCGTTCCCGAGCCCGCGAAGACGTCAAGGACGCGGTCCCCAGGGCGAGTCGAGGCCGAGATCATGCGGCGCAGAAGGCCGAGCGGCTTCTGGCTCGGGTACCCGGTCTTCTCCTTGCCCGTGGGCGAGACGATCGTGTGCCACCAGACGTCGGTGGGCAGCTTGCCCCGCGCGGCCTTCTCGGGCGTGACGAGGCCCGGGGCCATGTAGGGCTCGCGGTCCACCTCGGAGGAGTCGAAGTGGTAGCGGGCCCGGTCCTTGACGTAGACGAGGATCGTCTCGTGCTTCGACGGCCAGCGGGAGCGGGCCTTGGCGCCGTAGTCGTAGGCCCAGATGATCTCGTTGAGGAACGCGTCCCGGCCGAAGATGATGTCGAGCATCACCTTGGCGTAGTGGACCTCTCGGTAGTCCAAGTGGAGGTACAGGGTGCCGTCCTCCGCCAGGAGCCGCCACGCGTGCTCGAGCCGCGGGAAGAGAAAGTCCCAGTAGTCGCCGAAGGCGTCGTCGTAGGCGCGCAGGCGGCCGGCCACCGTGGCGAAGGTCTGTCCCCGGAATCCCCGGCGGTCTCCGTCCCCGAGCGGTCGCGAGCGGGCGCTCGACTCCGCTCGGGACTGGGAGCGGCCCGTGTTGAACGGCGGATCGAGGTAGACGAGCGTGAACGAGCCGTCCGGCAGCTGCGGGAGGACGGCGAGGTTCTCGGCCTCGAGGACCCAGTCGGGGTCCTCGGGGCCGAGCGCCCCGAGAGCGTCAGCGAAGGAGGTCAGCGGTCACTCCGCGCTGGCTGAGCCCTCGGCGCTGCGGCCCGAGCCGCCGCGCCGGCGCGTGCGCTTCCGCGGGGCCCGGGTCGAGGCAGCGCCCTCGCCGCCCTCGGCGCCCCGGGGCGAGCCGCCCTCCCGCGCCTGGCCCTGGGGCCCCTCGGTGCGGGCCTCATCCGAGCGCGAGCCCTCGGCGCTGCGTCCGCCGCGGCCTCCCGCGCTGCGCGAGCGGCCGGACTCCCGGGGGGTCGAGGCGCCGCGGCCTGCGTCGTCGCCCCGGCCCCGGGAGCTGCGCCCCGCGCCGCGCCCGCCCCGCGAGCCCTCGCGGGGCTCCCGGCCGCCCTTGCCGTCGAGGTCCTCGACCTTCTCGGCCTCGAGCCCGGCGAGCGTCCGGCGGTGCTTGGGCAGCCGGCCCTTGGTGCCCTCGGGGATGTTGAGGTCCTCGTAGAGGTGCTTCGAGGAGGAGTAGGTCTCCACGGGCTCGTGGAAGTCCAGCTCGAGGGCCCGGTTGATCATCTGCCAGCGGTGGAGGTCGTCCCAGTCCACGAACGTCACGGCGATGCCCTTGTTGCCCGCGCGGCCGGTGCGGCCGATGCGGTGGAGGTACGTCTTCTCGTCCTCGGGGCACTGGAAGTTGATGACGTGGGAGACGTCGTCGACATCGATGCCGCGGGCGGCGACGTCGGTGGCCACGAGCACGTCCACCTTGCCGTTGCGGAAAGCGCGGAGGGCCTGCTCGCGCGCACCCTGGCCGAGGTCTCCGTGGAGGGGAGCGGCGGCGAACCCGCGGTCGATGAGCTCGTCCGCGAGCTTGGCGGCAGAGCGCTTGGTCTTCGTGAAGATGACGGCGCGGCTGCGGCCCTCGGCCTGGAGGATGCGGGCGACGACCTCGTCCTTGTTGAGCGCGTGCGCGCGGTAGACGACCTGGCGGATGTCGCGCTTGGTCATCGAGCCGTCGTCGTCGGGGTCCGTGGCGCGGATGTGCGTGGGGCGGCTCATGTAGCGGCGCGCCATGCTGACCACGGGGCCGGGCATGGTCGCGGAGAAGAGCATCGTCTGGCGCACGGCGGGCACAGCGGAGAGGAGGCGCTCGACGTCAGGGAGGAAGCCGAGGTCAAGCATCTCGTCCGCCTCGTCGAGGACGACGATCCGCACGTTGGACAGGTCGAGGAACCGCTGGCGGTGGAGGTCGATGATGCGGCCGGGCGTGCCGACGACGACCTCGACGCCCGCCTTGAGCTGCTCGATCTGCGGCTCGTAGGCGCGGCCTCCGTAGATCGTCGCGATGCGCACGTCGCGCTTGGCGGACGCGCGGGAGAGGTCCTCGGACACCTGGACGGCGAGCTCGCGGGTGGGGGCGACGACGAGGGCCTGCGGCGCGCCGGGCACCGCGAGGTCGGCGTAGCGCGCGTCGGAGCGCCCCGCCACCCGCTGGAGCACGGGGATCCCGAAGCCGAGGGTCTTGCCCGTTCCCGTCTTGGCCTGTCCGATGACGTCTCCGCCGCCGAGGGCAACCTGCAGGGTCATCGCCTGGATGGGGAACGGGTGGTGGATTCCCGCGTTGGCGAGCGACTCGACGATCTCGGGGAGGACGTTGAAGTCAGCGAACGTCTCGGGGACAGCGGCCTTCGTGGCCTCGGTGGTGACCGTCTCGGCGACGGTCTCGCCCAGCTCGGCGGCCGCGTCGGTGCGGGCGTCCGGGGTGTCCTGGGGGTGCGTGGGGGTCTCGGTCATGGTTCACCGTGTTTCGTGATCGGCGAGGCGCGCGTGAGGGCGCGGCGGCTCGCGGTGGTGAAGCCGGGTGCGGTAGGGACGTGCTCGCGGCGGGCGGCGGGATCCCTCCAACCGGGGCGAGCGGAGTGCACTGCGGGGCGTCGCGGCCGTGGAGGCGCGCGGACTCGACATTGACTTGTATTCGGTGCAACCGGGCATCACGCAGGGTACATGTGCACGTCTCAGTCTACAGGGACGGGCTCCAGATCCTCGTGATCCGTGAGGGGGTGCGCCACCTCGTCCTCCCAGAGTCTCGCCTTCGTCCAGACTGCCAGGCTGAGGATGGGGCCGACGACGGCTGGCGCCACGAAGAGCGGCGTCAGCCCGAATCGCTCCCCGAGGGGGCCCGCGATCGCCATGGAGAGCGGCATGAGGGCGAGGGAGACGAAGAAGTCGAGGCTTGAGGCCCGGCCCAGCAGCTCGGGCGGGACGCGCCGCTGCAGGAGGGTGCCCCAGATGACCTGCCCGGCGGACCCGCTCGCGCCGAGGATGGCCATGACGGCGCCCATCGTCCACGGCGAGCCGGCGACGGGCAGGAGCGCCATGGGGATGAGGCCGATCACGCCCCACAGCCCGAGCATCGTCGTGAGGTACCGCCGCGGCAGGGGGCGGGAGGCCGTGAGCCACGAGCCCAGCACGCTGCCGGCGCCCATGGACGCGAGCATGAGCGCGAACATGCTCGCGCCCCCGCCGAGCTGCTCCCGGACGAGGAAGGGCAAGAGGACCTCGATGGGGCCGATGAAGACGAGGACGACGCAGCACGCCCACACGAGCGTCCACCCGAACCACGGCGTGTCCCGGGCGAACCGGGCGCCCTCGACGAAGTCCTGGAGGGCGGTGGTCGGCTCGGCGGCCGCGTCCCGCGCCACCGCCCCCGCGCCGGCGGGCAGTCCGAGCGCCGTGGCGGTGGCCGCTCCGAAGAGGAGCAGGCACGCGAAGACCCCCGCGTGCGGCGAGAAGGCGCCGATGAGGGCTCCCGCGGCCGCCGGGCCCAGGGCGTTGAGGAAGGCAGGGCGCACCATGCCCTCGATGCCGTTGGCGGCCAAGAGGTGCCCGGGCGGGAGGAGCCGAGGCAGGATGGCCGAGTAGGCGGGGAAGTAGAACGCCACGGACACGCTGAGGAGCGCGGCGGAGACGGCCAGGTGCCAGAGCTGGAGGACGCCCAGGAGGGCCGCCGCGCTCGTCACGGCCATGGCCACCGCGTTGAGGGCCTCGACCGTGACGAGGATCCGCTTGCGGTCCGTCCGGTCCGCGAGGATGCCCCCGGGCAGGGCGAGCGCCACGAGGACGACCGCGGAGATGCTCGCGACGAACGACAGGGCGGAGGGGCCTCCGCCGAGGTCGATGACCTCATAGGCCAGGGTGACGACCCACATGCCCGCCGCGAAGACGCTCAGCGTCATCGATGCGACGAGCCAGCGGTAGGCGGGGACGGTGAAAGGACGCAGGGCCCGGGGCAAAGGCATGCGCTCAGCCTTCCACACGCGATTGAACTGTGTCAATCAGCCCGCGCCGGCTAGGACGTCTGCTGCGTCTCCTGAGGCCCCACGACCTCGAACGAGAGCGTCCGCGCGTCCAGGTCCACGCCCGCAAGCCGGACCCGCACCTGGGAGCCCGGCGTCGCGTCCGTGGACACGCGAGCGCTCACGGCAGGGTCCGCGATCTGGATGGCGGCCTTTCCCTTGGACGAGCTCGTCACCTCCGCGGAGAAGACCTCCCCGACGCGCGACGACAAGACGAATGCCTCGACGAGGTCAAGGGCGGCCCGCTGGACCTGCCCCGCCCGCTGGTCCGAGGCCTTCATGAGCGCAGGCAGCTGCGGGAGGGCGTCAAGGACCTCAGGCGGGACAGGGCGCGAGGCGGACAGGGCCTCGACGACGACGAGCGCGAAGCGGTCAACGAGCCGCCGCAGCGGGGCCGTCGTGTGGGCATAGGGGGCGCCGAGGGCGGCCTGGATGAGGGCGGCCCCGTCGTCGTCCTCCCCCGAAGGCAGCGCCAGGTACCCCGCGCCGCGGAAGAGCGAGCCGGCCGCGTACATGGCCGCGAGCTGGTGCGGGTCCGACGTGTCCAGCGAGCGCAAGAACTCGCCGTAGGGCACGCCCTCCGGCCAGGGCGTCCCCAGCGCCTTGACCCGCGCCCGGAACTCCGCGAGAGCCTCCCGGCCGGGAGCCGGCATCGTGCGCAGCAGGCCCACGCCGTGCTCCACGAACAGCCGCCCCGTCTCGAGGCCCGTCATGAGGGAGATCTGCGCGTTGAACGTCTCCACGGGCAGGGGAGCGCGGCTCGTCAGGACAATGCGCCCGCTCTCCGCGATCTCCACCTCCTGCTCCGGCAGGTTGAGGCTCGCGCCGCCGCGCTGGCGCTCCAGCTCGATCCGCTTCTCGCCGACCTCCCGCAGCAGGGACGCGAACTCGGACGGGGACCCCGAGTCCAGGTCCGCCTGCACGCCCTCGTACGAGAGCTTCGCCGTCGAGCGGATCACCGCCCGCTCGACCTCCATCCGAGAGACGCCCGCGTCCTCCCCGAGCTCAAAGGTGAAGACGTACGCCCAGCGGTCCACATTCGGCAGGAGGGAGCCCGCGTCCTCGGAGATCGCCCCCGGGTGCAGGCCGATCCGCCGGTGGGGGAGGTAGATCGTCTGGCCGCGCTCGCGGGTCTCCGCGTCGAGTGCCGAGCCGGGCTCGACAAACGAGGGCACGTCCGCGATGGCATAGCGCACGAGGTAGCCGGCGCCCGCGCGGGCCAGGAAGACGGCCTGGTCCAGGTCCGTGGAGCTCGCCGGGTCCACCGTGACGAACGGGACGTCTCGCAGGTCCACGGACGGGGCACCCTGCCCGGCGGCGTGGGCCGCGATGGCCCTCTCCGCGTCAGCAAGGGCCTCCGGCGAGAACTCGGACGGCGCCTCGAACTCGTTCAGCAGGGCGTCGAGGCGCGCCGTGAGCTCGCTCTGCGCCTCGGCGGGCGCGGCCGCTCGGGGCAGGACGGGAATGCGGGGCAGGACCATGACCACTCTCTTCACGGCGCGGGCGCCGACGGTAGGGACGGCTAGCGGGGCCGAGTTCCTTAGAGCGCGCCGAAGCCGACGGGGCGCGTGTTCTCGTGGCCGATCTCGACGTAGGCGATCTTGCCCCCGGGAACGATGTGCTCGGTGCCCTTCCGGTCACGCAGGCGAAGGACGGAGCCGTTCTCGATGGCCTCGGCGACCTGGGCCTCGATGGCCTTGTGGTCGACCGTCGAGTCGATGGTCAGCTCGCGGGGCGCGTGGTCGATTCCAATTTTGATTTCCATAGCTCACAAGCCTACTTCGGGAGGCCGGGCATGAGGGCCACGCCGTCCCAGAACAGGCTCGTCATGATGGTCACGGCCCGCTCGGGGGAGACCCGCTCCCCGTGGGGCTGCATGGCCCAGCCGCGGGCCGAGATCTGGGCGGCGCCGGCGAGGCCGCGTGCCAGCAGCTCGGCCTCGATCTGCGGCATGCCGGTGTCCTCGACGAGGAGCTCAGCGATGCTCATCATGAAGTTGTGGTGGAACAGCTCGAGCCGCTTGGCGACCTCCGGCATGGCCGCGACGTCCGAGTTGAAGATGATCCGGTACCCGCGGTGTTCTTTCTCGGCGTACGTGTAGAACGCGCGGAGCGTGGCCTCGATGCGCTTCTGGTTGTCGGTCGTCGAGGACATGGCGTCCCGGAGCGAGGCGGCCAGGCTGCCGATGCACGCGTCGAGGAGAACGAGGTAGAGCGAGTCCTTGCCCTCGAAGTGCTGGTACAGGACGGGCTTGGAGACGCTCGCGCGATCGGCGATGTCGTCCATGGAGGCCCCGTGGAAGCCGTTCTCGAAGAAGACCTCGTAGGCGGCAGTGAGGAGCTGGGCTCGGCGTTCCGCTGCGGGGATCCGGGCGGCTCGCGGACGAGGCGAGGGGGTGATTGGGGAAGTCATGTGCGGGACCAATCTCTCCGGGGCGCTGGTGCGCCCGTGGGGTGGGGGATGGGGTGGTTCGGCGAGGGTGGGGGATGCCGGGCGCTACGCGGTGCGCGGAACGGGGCAGGATTCGCCCGCCTCGCGAGGATGACCGGCGGGCTGAGGAGCCGCGCGGTCTGCCGGGGACGCGGAGGGGGCCTCCGGGACCTCGGCGGTGATGCCGTACAGGGCCTCGAGCCCGGCGACGTAGTCTCCGGCGCGGCCCTGGGCGGCGAGCTCGCGCCCGCGCACGGTCGGCAGGTGGAGGAGCTGCCGGACCATCCGGCGGAGTGCGAACTCCACCTCTTCGCCCGCGGCGGTGCAGCCGTGCTGCACGCGCACCTTCTCGAGCTCGCGCTCCAGAACGTCCATCGTGTGGCGGCGGAGGGCGACGACGGCGCCGTCCACTTGGCGGGCGGTCCGCTCCGCAATGAAGGACTCGGCCGCCGAATGGACGATCAGGCGGGCGTCCTCGAGGGCCGAGGCCGCCTCGGCCGGCGCGGCCAGGCGAATGGACTCGAGCGTGAGGACCTCTGCCCCCGGAATGGAGGCGACGTCCGGGGTGAAGTCGTGGGTCAGGGCGAGGTCGAGGACGAAGAACTCGTCGGCGCTCGTCCGGGCCGCAGCGAGCTCGGCGCCCGTGATGCGGCGGTCTCCTCCGCTGCAGCCGAGGATGATCTGTGCCTCGCCGAGGGCGGCTGGGAGGGTCTCGGCGGTGAGGGGGGTGCCGCCGCGCGCAGCCGTGAACTCGTGGGCGCGGCCCGACTGGGAGAAGACGCGGATGTCCGTGACGCCGCGCTCGCGCAACAGCGCCATGGACGCGCCCGCGTAGGCGCCAGTGCCGAAGATGACGGCTGTGCCTTCGGCCAGGGGGGTGGACGGGTCCAGGGACTCCTCGACGAGGTCCAGCCCCACGGAGACAATGGACTTGCCCTGGGACCCAAGGGCGGTCTGCGAGCCCACGTCCTTGGCCGTGCGCGTTGCGGCCTGGAAGAGCCGCGTCAGCTGGCCGGAGGCGGTGGAGGACTCCTGGGCGAGGACGAGTGCCCGGCGAACCTGGCCGGCGATCTCGCGCTCACCGACCACGGCGGAGTCGAGACCGGCGCCGACGGCGAAGAGGTGCCGCGGGACGTCGTCGCCCACGAGGGTGGAGAGGGATGCGGAGACGAAGGCCTCGGAGAGGGAGGAGCCCTCCGCGACGGCCGCGACGATCTCGGCGCGCGCCGCCTCGACGTCCTCCGCGGAGGGGACCTCGGCGTAGACCTCGAAGCGATTGCAGGTGGAGAGAAGGACGAGCCCGCGAAGGAGGGGCGAATCATTCGTCGCTGACATGACCTGGGGGGCAGCCGCGCTCATGCGGGCAATGCGCTCCAAGTCCAGGTCTGAGTGCGTCGCGACGAGGGAAAGATAAACCACAGCGCGTCCCATCGTACTCCCGTCCCGACATTCGGAACGAGGAAGGCTCGCCTCACCTGCGCGCCGCTCGGGCGGGGGCGGGGCGCGCGGTCGATAGAATCGGACCTCAAGGACACCCACGCACCCCGAGCAAAGGACGCCGCCCATGACCCAGAGCCCGCACTCCGCAGATGGACGCACCACCCCGCCGGACTCGGCGCTCGTCCGGGAGCTCCGGGGCCAGCGCGGCCGCACCCGCCCGGTCTGGTTCATGCGCCAGGCCGGCCGGTCTCTGCCGGAGTACCGGGAGGCGCGCAAGGGCACGGGGATGCTCGAGGCGTGCCTCCGCCCCGAGCTCGCCGCGGAGATCACCGTCCAGCCCGTGCGCCGCCACGGCGTGGACGCGGGCATCTTCTTCTCTGACATCGTGGTGCCCCTCAAGCTCGCGGGCGTCGACGTGGACATCGTCGCTGGCGTGGGGCCCGTCCTCGGCGCGCCCATCCGCACCTCGGCGGACATCGACGCACTCCCGGAGCTTGAGGACTCGGCCCTCGAGCCGATCCGCGAGGCCGTCCGCCTCACCGTCGCCGAGCTCGGCGAGACCCCGCTCATCGGCTTCGCGGGCGCGCCCTTCACGCTCGCGGCCTACATGGTCGAGGGCCGGCCGAGCCGGGACCACCTCGGCCCCCGCGCCATGATGCACAGCGACCCGGGCGCCTGGCGCGCTCTCTGCGAGTGGACGGCCCGCACGAGCGGCGCGTTCCTCCGGGCGCAGCTCGAGGCCGGCGCGAGCGCGGGCCAGCTCTTCGACTCCTGGGCCGGCTCCCTCGGCCTCGCCGACTACGAGGAGCACGTCAGGCCCGCCTCCGGGAGCGTCTTCGACGCGGTCCGGGACCTCGGCCGTCCCCTCATCCACTTCGGCACGGGAACGAGCGAGCTGCTCGCGGCCATGAAGGACGCCGGCGCGGACGCCGTGGGCGTGGACTACCGTCTCCCGCTCGCTGAGGCCAACCGGCGCCTCGGGGGCTCCGTGCCGCTCCAGGGCAACATCGACCCGGCCCTCCTCCGCGCCCCGTGGGGAGTCCTCGAGGCCCACGTCCGCGACGTCGTCGCCTCCGGCGCCCAGGCGCCAGGCCATGTCGTCAACCTGGGCCACGGCGTGCCGCCCGAGACCGACCCCGCGGTCCTGACCCGCCTCGTCGAGCTCATCCACTCCATTGAGGACGACGCCCCCGCCGGACAGGAGGCCCCCGCCGCGACGGACGCCGCCTCGTGAGCCGGGCGGGGGACTGGGACGTCGTCGTCATCGGCGGCGGCGTGGGAGGCCTGATCTGCGCGTGGGAGGCCGCGCGCGCCGGCGAGCGGGCCCTCCTGCTCGAATCGAGCGGCCGCCTCGGCGGAGCCGTTGGCCTCATGGGCCTCGAACAGGGCCCCGGCGCCGCAGACGCGGCGGAGGCCGAGCGCCTCGCCGCCCTGCGGCTCGAGGCCGGTGCCGAGTCCTTCGCTACGAAGTCCCCTGCCGTGCCGAGTCTCCTCGCCGACCTCGGCCTTTCGGAGGCGCGCCAGGAGGCCTCGGGCCTCGGCTCGTGGATCGTCGAGGCTCGCGCGGGGACCGTCCGGGCCATGCCGTCCCCCAAGACCGGCCTCTTCGGCATTCCGGGGGACCCTCTCGCGGCCGACGTCGTCGCCGTGGTGGGGCAGGAGGAGGCGATGAGGGCCGCAGCCCTCGACTCGCGCCCGCTGCCCGCCGGGGGATTCCCCGGGGACGTCACCGTGGCGCGGCTCGTCGAGGAGCGCCTCGGGCGGGCCGTGCTGGACCAGCTCGTCACTCCCGTCGTGGCCGGCGTCTACTCCACGAGTCCGGACCGCCTGCCGGTCGCGCGCCTCCACCCTGGCCTCTTGCCAGCCCTCGCCGCCGCGGGCAGCCTGGGGCGCGCCGTGACCCGCCTCCGCGAGGCAGCCCCTGCCGGCGCGGCGGTCGCGGGCCTCGAGGGCGGCATGGGCCGCCTTGTCACTGAGCTGGAGGGCCAGGCGCGGGCGGCCGGCGCGCACGTGCGCCTCCTGTCCCGCGCTGAGTCCCTCGCCCGGGCCGACGACGGGCGCATCGCCGTCCGGGTTGCGGCCCCGCGCGGCGAGCCCGGCCCCGCCACGTGGGAGGCCACCGCGGGCCGCGTCGTCCTTGCCGTTCCTGCGGGCCCAGCCCGCGAGCTGCTCGAGTCGCTCGCCCCCGGGGCGCACCCGGACACGCCCATCGGGTTCACGCCGGGCGAGCGCATCGTCCTCGTCACCCTCGCCGTCAGGGCCGGCTCGGTCGCGGCCCGGGGCCTCGCCGCGGCCCCCCGCGGCACCGGCCTGCTCGTGGCGCCCTCGGCCCGCACCCCCCGGCTCAGCGCGGCCAAGGCGATGACGCACTCCACGCGCAAGTGGCCCTGGCTGGAGGCCGTCGCCGGCGGGGTGGAGATCGTGCGGCTGAGCTATGCCGAGGACGAGCTCGCCGCCGCGGGGCTGCCCCTGACGCGGGAGGACGGGCCGCAGCCCGGCTCGGAGGAGCGCGAGCGACTCGTTGAGCGCGCGGTCGCGGACGCCTCGCTCCTGACAGGGGTCGAGGTGGCGCCAGCCGACGTCGTCGCGCACTCCGTTGCCGTCCACCGCAACACCGCGCCCTCCCCGGGGGCCCCGGCCCCCGCTGCCGCCTTCGCGGCGCTCGAGGCGGACCCGCGGCTCGAAGGGGTGCGGATCGTGGGCTCGTGGCGCTCTGGGACGGGGCTCGCGGCCGTCGTCTCCCAGGCTCGGACAAGCCCCCGGTGATAGTGTGGGCACGTTTCTACGGTCAGTAGAAACCAGTGTGAACGGACCAGTGAAAGGCGGTCGGATTCGCGATGAGCGAGCAGAACGAGACGATGTTCTACACCTTGTGGACGGTCTTCAAGCGGACGGGGTCGCCGCAGGGGGACCACGCGGCGTTTGACGCGCTCGTGGACCGGCTCGTGAGCGAGGGCGTGACGCTGCGCGGCGCCTACGACGTCTCCGCGATGCGCGCCGACGCGGACGTCATGATCTGGCTCCACGGATCGCAGCCAGAGCGCCTCCAGGCGGCCGTCCGCGAGATCCGCCGCCTCCCGCTCTTCGCGGAGACCGAGATCGTCTTCTCCGCCATGGGCGTGCACCGAGAGGCCGAGTTCACGAAGAACCACTCGCCCGCGTTCGCCCGCGGCGTCGAGCCGAGCACGTGGGTCTGCGTCTACCCGTTCGTCCGGTCCTACAACTGGTACATCCTCCCGGAGGAGGAGCGGGGTGCCATGCTCCGCGACCACGGCCTCAAGGGCCGCGAGTACCCGCACGTGCTCTCCAACACGGTCGCATCCTTCGCCCTCGGGGACTGGGAGTGGATCCTCGGCCTCGAGGCCCCGGATCTCCATGACCTCGTGGACCTCATGCGGCACCTGCGCAAGACCGAGGCCCGCAACCACGTCCGCGAGGAGACCCCGTTCTACACCGGCCGCCGCATCTCCTCGAGCGAGATCGCCGAGGTCCTCCGATGAGCTGCGGAGAGACCTTCGACGACGCCTGCTGCACCTCCGGGACCACCGCCGGAGACGCCGCGCCCGTGACGCGAGAGGGCATGATGGCGCCCGTCGCCTACGACGCCCTCCTCCTCGCCTCCTTCGGCGGGCCCGAGGGCCAGGAGGACGTCATCCCGTTCCTCCGCAACGTCACTCGCGGCCGCGGAATCCCCGACGAGCGCCTCGAAGAGGTCGCCACCCACTACCGCGCCAACGGGGGCATCAGTCCCATCAACCAGCAGAACCGCGAGCTCAAGGCGGCCGTCGAGGCCGAGCTCGCCGAGCGGGGCCTCGACCTGCCCGTCTACTGGGGCAACCGCAACTGGGAGCCGTACACGCCGGACGTCCTCGAGACGATGTACGCGGACGGGCACCGCCGCGTCCTCGCGTTCTCGACGAGCGCCTACGCGGGATACTCGAGCTGCCGGCAGTACCGCGAGGACTACGGCATGGCCCTCCGGGACCGCGGGCTCGAGGGCAAGCTCGAGGTGGACAAGGTCCGCCAGTACTTCGACCACCCCGGCTTCATCTCGCCGTTCATCCAGGGCGTCGAAGAGGGCCTCGAGGCCCTCAAGGGCAAGCTCGCGGACAAGGGCGTGGCCAACCCGCGCCTGCGCATTCTCTTCTGCACGCACTCCATCCCGATGAGCGACGCCGAGGCGGCCGGCCCCCGTCTCCCCGAGGGCGAGTCCTATGAGGGCGGCAACGCCTACACGGCCCAGCACCTCGCCGTGGCGCGCACCGTCATCGCGGGCGTCCCGGGCGCCGCGGACGTGCCCCACGAGCTCGTGTACCAGTCTCGCTCGGGGGCCCCGCACGTGCCGTGGCTCGAGCCGGACGTCAACGACCGTCTCGCCGAGATCGCCGACGAGACGGACGGGGTCCTCATGGTTCCGATCGGCTTCGTCAGCGACCACATGGAGGTCACGTGGGACCTCGACACCGAGGCCACGCAGACCTGCGGCGAGCTCGGCCTTGAGTCCGTGCGCGTCCCCACCCCCGGTACGCACCCGGACTTCGTGGCGGGGCTCGTGGACCTCATCCAGGAGCGCTACCGCGCCGAGGACGAGCCCACGGCGGAGGGCGAGCCCACGCGGGCATCCGTCGTCGAGATGGGCCCGTGGGCGGACGTCTGCGCGCGCAACTGCTGCGAGAAGGTCATGCGGGACGGCACCCGCCGTCCCACGGTCGCGGCGTTTGACGCGGCCATCGACGCGCCCGTGTGCCAGGAGCGCACCGCGTGACGGGTGGCTTCCGTCTGGCCACGCGGGGGAGCGCGCTCGCCCGCACCCAGTCCGGGATGGTCCTCGACGCCCTCGCGGAGCGCTCCGGCCTGCCCGGGGAGCTGATCCTCGTCAAGACGGAGGGGGACGTCGTCACGACGCCCCTCGCCCAGCTCGGCGGCACGGGAGTCTTCGTGTCCGCCGTGCGGCAGGCCCTCGCGGCGCAGCAGGCCGATGTCGCGGTGCACTCCCTCAAGGATCTGCCGACGGCCCCGGAGCCCGGTTTCCGGATCGGTGCCGTGCCCGAGCGCGAGGACGTCCGCGACGCGCTCTGCGCCCGGGACGGCCTGACGCTCGAGACCCTCCCCGAGGGCGCGAGCGTCGGGACGGGGTCCCCGAGGCGGGCGGCCCAGCTCCTCGCGGTGCGGCCGGACCTCACGGTCGTGGCCATCCGCGGCAACGTGGACACGCGCCTCTCGCGGGTCAAGGGAGTCCGGCTCACCGACGAGTCCAACCAGCACATGTCCGGAGGCCTGCGCGAGGACCTGGACGCCGTGGTCCTGGCGGCCGCGGGACTCAAGCGGCTCGGCCGCGAGTCCCACATCACCGAGCTCATCGCGCCTGAGCTCATGCTCCCCGCACCCGGGCAGGGCGCCCTCGCGGTGGAGGTCAGGGACTCCGACGACGAGCGGACCGCCGCCCTCGCCGAGGCCCTCGCGGCCTACGACCACGCGCCGACGAGGCTCGCGGTCACCGCGGAGCGGGCCCTGCTCTCGACCCTCGAGGCCGGCTGCTCTGCCCCCGTCGGCGCGCTCGCGGTGTTCGAGGACGGCCGCCTCACCCTCGAGGCGCGGGCGGTCCGCACCGACGGCAGCGAGGTCTTCTCCGGGGGCGCGTCCCTCGAGCTGCCCGAGCTGGCAGGGGACGAGGCCGAGGCGGCGGCGTTCGAGCTTGGCGTCGTCGTGGCCGAGGCCCTGATCGAGCGCGGGGCGGGTGACCTCATCTGACCGTCCCGGTTGAGGCAGCGGCCGCGCACCCCCGGCGGGTGCTTGTTCCCCGCCGCGCGGACCGCTCGGCCGAGTGGGTCGCGGCACTCTGCGGGGCCGGGTTCGAGCCCGTGCTCGTGCCCCTCATCGACTTCGAGCTTCCGGCCGATCCCGCGCCCGCCCTGAGCCTGCCCGTCCTTCTCGACGCGGCCGGGCGCCGCGCTGAGTCGGGGGCCGAGCGGCCGTGGCTCGTCGTGACGTCGGTGACGACCATCCAGGCCCTCGCGCAGCTCGGCGTCTGGACCGAGATTCGGGACGTCGTCCGGCGGGGCAGCGTCGTCGTCGTGGCCGTGGGAGAGGGAACCCGGCGCGCCCTGGAGGCGGCAGGGGTGGCCGCCGAGCTCATGCCGGAGCGCGCGATGAACGCGCGAGGCATCCTCCGCCTCGCCGCGCACCAGGCCCCGCGCGCCGCGTTCCTGCCGCACGGAAACCTCGCAGCGCCGACCCTCGAGGGCGGTCTGCGGGACCTCGGCTGGGAGGTGACCGCGCTCGACGTCTACCTGACCGTGGACGCCCCCGCGAGGCCAGGACGGCGAATCACGACCCCGCCCCCCGGTACGCCGGGAGGGGACGGCGCCCCGGCAGGCGGCAGCCCGCGGGAGCCCGTGAGCCCCGGACCGGAGCTCGGCCTGGACGAGGCGCGTAGGCTTGAGTGGACTGCGATGATCGCGACGAGCCCCTCGACCGCGCGGCGCATCCTCGCCGAGTTTCCCGCCGCCCGCGCAGACGCCGGGGTGCCGATCCTCTCGATCGGCCCGAGCACGACGGCCCAGCTGCGGGCCGCCGGACGCGAGCCGGCAGGGGAGTGCGAGACGCCCGAGCCGGCCGCCGCCGTCGCCCTCCTGACCGCCCTGACGCGCTCCGCCGACGAGCAGAACGCACGCGCCGAGCCAGGCTTCACCGACACCGACACCGCAGACCAAGACCCGCGCCGCCACCTCAGTTCCACGCGGCGCCCACCCGAGACCGAGGAGACACCATGAGCTTTCCGTCCCAGCGCCTGAGGCGGCTGCGCCAGTCCGCCGCGATGCGAGGCCTCGTGGCCGAGACCCGGCTCAGCGCGGGCTCGCTCATCCTGCCCGCGTTCGTCCGGGAGGGCCTCAGCGAGCCGTCGCCGATCACGTCGATGCCCGGCGTCGTCCAGCACTCGCGGGACTCGCTCAAGCGCGCCGCGGCAGAGGCCGTCGAGGCGGGCGTGGGCGGCATCATGCTCTTCGGCGTGCCCGAGGCCCACGACGCGACCGGCTCGGGGGCGATCGACCCGGAGGGCATCCTCAACGTCGCCATCGCGGACGTGCGCGCGGAGGTCGGCGACGACCTCGTCGTCATGTCCGACGTCTGCCTCGACGAGTTCACCGATCACGGGCACTGCGGCGTCCTCGCCGAGGACGGGACCGTGGACAACGACGCGACACTCGAGCTCTACGCCCAGATGGCCGTGGCACAGGCCGCGGCGGGCGCGCACATGCTCGGCCCCAGCGGCAAGATGGACGGCGAGGTCGCGGTCATCCGCCAGGCCCTCGAGGACGCGGGCCACGTCTCCACGGGCATCTTCGCCTACTCCGCCAAGTACGCGTCCGCGTTCTACGGGCCGTTCCGCGAGGCCGTCAACTCCCAGCTCAAGGGGGACCGCCGCACCTACCAGATGGACATGCGCAACCGGCGCGAGGCCCTCGCCGAGGTGGAGGCAGACGTCCTCGAGGGCGCCGACATGGTCATGGTCAAGCCTGCGATGACCAACCTTGACGTCCTCGCCGATGTCGCCGAGTTCAGCCCCGTGCCCGTCGGGGCCTACCAGATCTCCGGCGAGTACGCGATGATCGAGGCAGCGGCCGCCAACGGCTGGATCGACCGTCGCGCGAGCGTCACGGAGGCCCTCACCGCGATCACCCGAGCCGGAGCCACCTCCATCCTCACCTACTGGGCCACGGACGCGGCCCGCTGGATCCGCGAGGACGCCTGACCTGCCACGGGTGCCCGCCTGAGTCGGCACGGGCGCCCGCCTGACTAGGGGGGCGGGGGCCCGATTGACCCGGCCCCGCCCCGACTATGCCCTTTCCCCGCGGCGCGCACCGCCGCCGCCAACCCCATCCGCGAAGGAGCGTCATGACGACGAACCAGCAGCTCTTCGACACCGCCTCCCACCTCATGCCGGGCGGCGTGAACTCGCCCGTGCGAGCCTTCGGCTCCGTGGGCGGCACGCCCCGCTTCATGGTCAAAGGCGAGGGCGCCATCCTGACCGACGCCGAGGGCCGCGAGTACGTCGACCTCGTGTGCTCCTGGGGTCCCGCGCTCCTGGGCCACGCCCACCCCGCCGTCATCGAGGCGGTCCAGGCCGCCGCGGCCCGGGGCCTGGGGTTCGGCACGTCCACGCCGGCGGAGGCTGAGCTCGCGGAGCTCGTCGTCGGCCGCGTTTCCGCAGTGGAGCGCCTGCGCATGGTCTCCACGGGCACCGAGGCGACCATGACGGCAGTCCGCCTGGCCCGCGGATTCACGGGACGGAACCTCGTCATCAAGTTCGCCGGCTGCTACCACGGGCACCAGGACGGCCTCCTGGCCGCCGCCGGCTCAGGGCTCGCGACGTTCGCCATGCCCGGCTCCGCGGGCGTCACCGAGGCCACGGCCGCCGAGACGCTCGTGCTGCCGTACAACGACCTCGGCGCCGTCGAGGCGGCGTTCGAGGCGCACCCGGGCCGGATCGCCGCCGTCATCACGGAGGCAGCGCCCGCGAACATGGGCGTCGTCGCTCCGGGCGAGGGCTTCAACGCGGGGCTGCGCCGGATCACGGAGGAGAACGGCGCCCTCCTCATCATGGACGAGGTCCTCACGGGCTTCCGCGTGGGGCCGGGCGGATACTGGGCCCTGGCCGAGTCGGGCTGGGCCCCGGACCTTCTGACGTTCGGCAAGGTCATCGGCGGCGGGCTGCCGACGGCGGCTCTGGGCGGGCGCCGCGAGGTCATGGAGTACCTCGCGCCCCTCGGTCCCGTCTACCAGGCGGGCACGCTCTCGGGGAACCCGGTGGCGATGGCCGCGGGCGTGGCCACGCTGCAGAACGCCACGAGCGAGGTCTACGAGCACGTCGACGCCGCGTCCCTGCGTCTCCAGCGCAGCCTCGCGGCGGCCCTGGACGCGGAGGGCGTGGACCACTCGATCCAGCGGGCCGGCAACCTGTTCTCGGTCTCCTTCGGCACGAGCCAGCGAGGGGTGGCGAACTACGACGACGCGCAGGCCCAGGAGTCCTTCCGCTACGCGCCGTTCTTCCACTCGATGCTGGACTCGGGCGTGTACCTGCCCCCGAGCGTCTTCGAGGCGTGGTTCCTCTCCTCGGCGCACGACGACGCCGCGCTCGAGCGGATCGAGGCCGCGCTGCCTGCAGCCGCCAAGGCCGCGGCCGCGGCGACGCCGCAGGGGTAGTCGCCGCCTCTCCTGCCCTCTCGTTGCGCGGCGATCTTCGCACGCCGGGGCGCCGGTGTGTGGTTGAAACTCGCCGCGCAACGAGGAGGAAAGGGGCCGAGGAACGAGGAGGAAAGGGGAGGAGCGGGGCCGAGGGGCGAGACGGAGAAGCGTCGAGGCGCTAGGCCGGGGAGCCCCCGTACGTCGGCCAGCCGCCCTCGATCGTGGCGCTCGGGTCGGTGCGGCGCTTGTACTCCTGGAAGTCCGCCGCCTGGGCCTTGGCCCAGCCGACCTGCGCGTCGTGGAGCTCCGCGGCGCCCATCCGGATGGCCGGGAACTTCGTCCCCAGCGCGCGGGCGAGGTGGACGGCGGCCAGGGCGTCGTCGGCCGCAGTGTGCGCGTTCTCCAGGGAGATCCCGTAGCTCTCGCAGAGGGCGGTGAGGGTCTTCTTGCCCTTGCGGTACTTGTCCACGTGCTTCTGGAGGATGAACGGGTCGATGACCGGCCGGGGCGCGCGGCCCGTGATGCCGTGGCGCTGGCGCTCGTGGGCCATGACGGTGAAGTCGTAGGCGCCGTTGAACGCGACGAGGGGCAGCTCGGCCTCGACGAGCTCGTCGAGAGCCTGGGAGATCTCGGCGATCGCCTGCGCGGCGGGAATGCCCTCGGCGCGAGCCTTCGCCGTCGTGATCCCGTGGACGTCCGAGGCCTGCTGCGGGATCTCGACGCCCGGGTCCACGAGCCACTCGCGGCGCTGGAGCTCCTCGCCGCGGCCGTTGACGATGATGAGGGCTGCGGTGACGACGAGCGCGGTCCGGGGGTCACGCCCCGTCGTCTCGAGGTCGAATCCGACGCACGGAAGATCAAGCCACGTGGGCGCTGCTGTAGACATGGATTCAGCCTATCTGCCGCGGGTCCTGGATAGGCTGGGAGCATGACGCGGCCAAGCCTCCCACCTGATTATGTGGCGGGCCTGCGCGTCCTCATCGAGTCGATCCCCCCGGGGCGCGTCATCGCGTACTCGGACGCAGCCGAGGCCATTGGGTACGGGAGCGGGCGGCACAGTGCGGCGGCGCTCGCCGGGGGCCTCGTGCCCGGCGTCCCCTGGTGGCGGGTCATCCGCGCTGACGGGAGCATCGTGGAGCGCCTCGCCCCTGAGGCGTGGCGGCGCTGGGCGGAGGAGGGCACCCCGCTCATGCCGGATGGGAAGCGGGTGCGGATGGCTCTCGCGCGCTGGAGAGCGGACGACGACGTGCTGCGCGCGGTGGATGCCGCCATTGAGGCGGCGTCGGCTCAACGTGTCCACCCCTCGTGTTTGACTGGTTTGCATGACAAGAGCAGCAGGACGTGACGCCGTGACGGAAGCGGGCGCGGCGCAGACGGGCGGGCGCGGTCAGGTGCGCGGCACCAAGAGGCTGGTCATGGCCCCAGTGAGGCGGGCCGCGGTCGGCGAGTATGCCCGGGACGTGCCCCCACCCGCCCCCGGCGTGACGCTTCTGACGGGCGTTGCGGGGTCGGGGAAGTCAAGCCGCCTGCGGGCCACCGCCCTGCGGCACCTCCGTGAGGAGGGCACGCCCGTGCTCATGATCTCCTCGTCCCGTGCGGCAGCCTCCCGGTTCGCGGCGGACCTCGCTGCGGAGTCGGAGGAGGGCCTCGGGGCCAGCCGCAGCATGACCTGGCCCGCCTTCGCGTTCGAGATCATCAGCAGAGCCGAGGCCCAGGGCCTCATCCCCTGGATGCGGGGTGCCCCGCGCCTTCGCACCGGAGCGGAGCAGGACCACCGCTACCACGCGCTGCTCAGCCGCGTCCCTGAGGCCTCCCTTCCCCCCACCATGGCTCTCGCGGCCGGAACGCTGGGGCTTCGGCAGCAGCTTCGGGACTTCGCGGATCAGGCCATTCAGGTGGAGGCTGACCCGGAGGCGGATGTGACCGCCCTGGCCGCGAGGCACAACCGGCCGGAGTGGGCGCTCGCGGGCCGGCTCATGGCGGAGTACCGCTTCCAGAGCGCGCTGGGGGACTCGGAAGCCCTGGACGCCCTCGAGCTGAGTCTCGTGGCGCGCGGCATCCTGAGGGAGAACCCCGAGTTCGGGCGGGCGGAGGCCGCGCGGCAGGGCCTCCTTGTGGTGGATGACGCGCACAACGTCACGATGCCCGAGCTCGCCCTCCTCGAGGCCCTCGTGGGGGCACTGCGGCCCACGGGCGCTCCCGCGATCGTCGCGTTCGACGAAGCGTCCGCGGTCCAGGTGTTCCGCGGCGCCGACCCAGCCAGGACGGGCCGCCGCCTCGCGGCTCTGGCGGATCGTCAGGAGGACGCCGGCCCCAATCGGCGCTCCTCGGGCACGCTGGCGGCCGTAGCGGAGAGCCTCCGGGCGCGGCTCGGCGTCCAGCCGCTCGGCCCCGGCGCGGCGGCTCCGGCGGCAGACGCGCGCGGGGAGGCCGCTGGGGGCGAGGTCGAGTGCCTTGTCGTGAGCCACCCCTTCCACGAGCACCGGCTCATCGGCACGCGCATTCTCGATCTCGTCGTGTCGGAGGGGGCCAACGTCGGGTTCGCCGACATCGCCGTTGTGGTCCGCTCCGGCTCGGAGGCCCGCAGTGTCGAGCGCCAGCTGACATCGCTTGGCATTCCTGTGGAGGTCCCCCCGGCCGTTCTGACGCTCAAGGAGACCCCCGCGGTGCGGCCGCTCGTGGCGCTCATGGAGGTTGTCGTCAGCGCAGAGGAGCCCGAGGTCGCCGTCCTGACGGAGGTCCTCACATCGCCGCTCATCGGCATGTCCAGCGTGGACCTCCGGAGGGCCCGCCAGGAGCTTCGCCGCCGTGCACGGCTGGCCCTCGTCCGGTCCTGGTCTGGCGAGCCCGCGGACCAGGCGTCGCCGAACCCGGCGTCTGGGGACCCCATGGCCGCCGGAGGCGGCGGGGCCCCGCTGGAGGGTGCGCCGCCCCTGACCGAGGCGAGGATCCCGCTCAGCGACCAGCTGCTCATCGAGGCCGCGAGCGACCCCGCGTCGGAGACCGGCATCGAGGGGATCGATCGCCTCAGCCGCATGATCGCGGCGGGCCGCCGGGAGTACGAGACCAAGAACAAGGACCCGCAGCACGTCCTCTGGGGGCTGTGGGAGGAATCCGGGCGCGCCCCGGTCTGGCGGTCTGCCGCCGCAGGGACGGGGGCAGCGGCGGACCGGGCCAATCGGGACCTGGACGCCGTGATGTCGCTGTTCTACGCCGCCGAGCGCTTCATGGATCAGAGGCCGGGCGCCGCCGCAGACGAGTTCCTCGCGGAGCTCATCGAACAGGCCGTCCCCGTGGACACCGTGGCCAAGAGGGCCGCCGGAGGATCGGCAGTATCCGTGCTGACTCCCGTCACGGCTGCGGGGCGCGAATTCGCCGTTGTCTTCGTGGCAGGCGTCCAGGAGGGCCGCTGGCCCAACCCCCGTGTGCGTGGTGAGCTCTTCGGCACGAGCGACTTCCTCGAGGCCCTCGCCGCAGAGCGGGAAGGCCGCCCCGTCGTGTACTCGGGGCACGCGGAGCGGGTCTCCGCCGTCCGGCGGGACGAGCTGCGCCTCTTCCTCGCCGCCATCACCCGTGCCACGTCGCGGCTCGTCATCACCGCGGTCAACGGGGACGGGGAGTCGCCGAGCCTCTTCTTCGACCTCGTCGCGCTCGCGGCGGGGCTGAGCCCCCACGCCATCCGGCCGGTGCATCCGCCCCGGCCTCAGACCATTCGAGCGCTCATCGGCGAGCTGCGCCGCGCGGCCGAGTCCGCGCCGGCCCCCGAGGCAGCCGATGCGGCCTCCGTTCTGGCGCTCTTGGCCACCTCGGGCGTGCGGGACGCCAGCCTCACAAGGCCCGAGACCTGGTGGGGGAGCCGGGCTCTGTCGACGACCGCCCCGGTCGTCGGTCCCGAGGCTGTGATCGTCGTCTCCCCATCGAAGATCCAGCAGGCCATCGAGGACCCGCTTGGATGGTTCGTCCAGTACGTCGGCGGTGAGCCTGCCCGGGAGTTCTCCCGTTCGCTCGGCACGCTCGTGCACGCCCTGGCGGAGCGGTATCCGAGCGGCGAGCGGGAAGAGCTCACCGAGGCGCTCGAACGGGCCTGGGCGGACCTGAACTTCGACGACTCCCTGTCATCCCGTGCCGAGCGCGCCCACGCGGAGCACCTCGTGTCGTCCTTCGCGCAGTACGCCATCCAAGCCCGCTCGGAGGGGAGGGACGTGACGGCGGGAGACGTGGAGAAGTCCTTCCTGGCCCAGGTCGAGCTCCCCGTGAGAGGCGTGCCCCGGACCGTCGTCCTCAAGGGCACCATCGACCGCCTTGAACGCCGCACGGACGGAGGCTGGACAGTCGTCGATCTCAAGACGAGCAAGACGTCCGTCACAGCAGCCGAAGGGGCCGTGCATCCCCAGATGGCCGTCTACCAGTACGCCGCCGAGCTGGGCGGACTCGAGGGCGTCGAGCGCACTGAGGAGGCGCTCCTCGTCTATCTCGGCAAACCGAACGCCAAAAAGGTGGCGACGGTGCGGCAACAGGGCGCGGGGATCTCGAGCCTCGCCGAGGTCCTCGTCGCAGAAGCCGCCCGCACCATGACCGGCGCGTCCTTCGCGGCCTACCGGGCGGGGGAGCGAGACCGGAGCCAGCTGCCGGAGATTGATCCGCTGCTGCCGCAGGGGCGCCCCGTCACGCGGCTCGATCTTCCCGAGAATTCACCCGAGGAGGGGAACCAGGCATGAACGCCACAATGCCCCAGGACTGGCCGCCAGCCGACCCCGCCGCGCTCGCCGCGGCGCTGACGCCGCCAGGCCAGCCCGTCATCCCGCCCACGCAGGCCCAGTCTGAGGTCATCACCTCGACCGAAGGGTGCCTGCTCGTCGTGGCCGGTGCCGGATCCGGCAAGACTCGCACCATGGCGGAGAAGGTGGCGTGGATTGTCAGCCAGGGGCTCGCGGCCCCGCATGAGATCCTCGGTGTCACCTTCACGAAGAAGGCGGCCGCGGAGCTGAGTCACCGCATCCGTGAGAAGCTGGCGCTCCTGGACTCGGCCAAGCGCCGGGCTGGGGTCGAGGAGGCCGGTGCCGCACTGCTCGACGACCTCGACGTCGACGTCTCCACCTACCACTCCTTCGCCAACCGGCTCGTCGCCGACTACGGCCTGCGGCTGGGCGTCGAGCCCACGGCACCGCTCATCGGCGAGGCCGAGGCATTCATGCGGGCTCGCGGGGTCTTGGACGCCTACGCGGGCAACGTCGAGGACCTCGGCGGAACAGCACTCTCGACCGCCACCGGCAACATCCTCCGGCTTGTGGGCGAGCGCGCTGAGCACGGCGCGTCCTGGGCCGAGATCCGCGAGACACTCGCCGCCTACCGTGACGCGGGCCAGGCGGCGGTCGCGGCGAAGACGCGCGCGGGGGCGGTGGCCCTCGTTGATCGTCTGCAGGGCCGCCTCGTTCAGACCCTCCTGGCGGAGCAGTATGAGCGCCTCAAGAGGACCGAAGGCTTCCTCGACTTCGGGGACCTCATCGACATGGCCGTTCGCCTCGCGCGGGAGTTCCCCGACGTCGGGGCCGCCGAGCGCTCGCGGTATCGCTATGTCCTCCTGGACGAATTCCAGGACACCTCGCACACCCAGATGGAGCTGTTCGCCGAACTCTTTGGCCCTCGCATTGTGGACGGTGAGGTCGTCGGAGCACGGGGCATCACCGCCGTGGGCGACCCGAACCAGTCCATCTACGGCTTCAGGGGAGCCTCGGCCGGCCAGCTCGCGGCGTTCGTTCAGCGGTTCAGCCTCCCCGGCCGCCCCGCCGGCCAGCTCAACCTCAACCAGGCGTGGCGCAACCCCCGCGCGGTGCTCGACATCGCCAACGCACTCTCCGAGCCGCTCGGCGAGACTCCCGCCTTCGTCCGCGCGCCGCAGGTCGACGTCAAGGAGCTCGCCCCCTCGCCCAAGGCCGGCCGCGGAGAGGTGGTCTTCGGGCAGTTCGCCTCGTTCGGGACCAGCGTGGAGGAGCAGCTCGCCCGAATCGAGGCCCTCGAACCCGAGGACCGGGATCAGTCCGTCGACGAGGTCCGTGAGGTGCTCGCCGCCATGACGGAGCGGCGCTCCGAGATCCAGGCCGTGGCGGACTTTGTCGCAGCCCGGCGGGACGCCCCTCCGGGGGAGCCCGCGCCGTCCGTGGCCGTGCTCTCCCGCACCAAGTCAGCGCTTGGCCCCATCTACGAGGAGCTCATCCGCCGAGGCATCCCTGCGGAGCTCACGGGCATCGGGGCGCTCTTGGAGGCGCCCGAGGTCGTCGAGATCCTCGCCTACCTGCGTGTCATGACGGACGCTGCCCGCTCGGACTCCATGCTGCGCATTCTCGCCTCGCCCAAATTTGCCCTCGGCACGCGGGACCTCGCTGCCTTCGGGGACTGGGCCCGTCACGTCGCCGCCGTCGAATCCCGCCGAGCGGGCGGACGCATCAGCCCAGAGGCAGCACCCGAGGACGTGGATGTGCGAGAGGCGGAGGACACGGCTGAGTCGCCGTCCCTCGTCATGGCGCTTGAGGAGCTGCCGCCGGACACCAGCTGGGTGTCCCGGCACGGCCGCTCTATTTCAGAGGAGGGACTGCGGCGCCTGCGGGAGGCCCGGGACCTCGTCGTGCGCCTGCGCCGCATGCCGTCCGACGACCTGCTCGACGTCATCCAGGCGGTCGAGCGGGAGATCGGCCTCGACATCGAGCTTGAGGCCCTGCCCACGGGATCGCCCCACGCTGCGCGCCGCCACGTGGAGGCGCTCCTCGACGAGGCGGCAGGGTTCGCGCGGACCCGCACCGCCGTGAGCGTGTCCGCGTTCCTCGACTGGCTCGACCTTGCGGCAGAGCACGAGGACGGGCTGAAGCCCGCCGAGGTGGAAGCCCGGGCGGACGTCGTCCAGCTCATGACCGTCCACGCCTCGAAGGGGCTGGAATGGGACGTGGTCATCATCCCCGGGCTCGTCGAGGGCACGTTCCCGAGCAGCCTCTCCGTGCCCTGGACCAAGGAGGGCGGCTCGATGATCCCGTTCGAGCTCCGCGGAGACGCGGCAAACCTCCCCGTCTGGGAGATTCAGACGGAGACGGGAAAAGACTTCGAGGACTCCCACGCCCTCTTCGCGGAGGAGTACGACACGTACTCGGAGCGCGAAGAGCGGCGCCTCGCCTACGTCGCCGTGACCCGGGCCCGCTCCACGCTCTGGCTCTCGTGGTCCCTCTTCGCCGACGGCAAGGCCAAGGGCCGCAAGCCGAGCACGTACTTCCTCGAGGCCATGGGGGCGGCCCAGCGCGCGGCTGTTGAGCACCACAGCACCGTGGTCCACCTCGGCAGCGACCCCCTCGAGAGTTTTGGAGGGGTCCCGCCACGGAACCCCGTCGGGGCGGTTCGGCGCACAGCCGAGTGGCCCCTCGATCCCCTCGGCAGCCGCCGCCCTGGGTTCGAGGCGGCCCAGCGCGCTGTCATCGCCGCGCTGGGCGGCGCGGACGGCGCAGGCGAGCCCGCATCCGCCCGGCCCCGCTCAACGCTCGGTGAGGCCTGGGCAGCCGAGGCCCAGCGGCTTGTCGCGCTGGCGCATGCGGAGAGCGAGCGCCGCGCTGAGGAGGCCGGCATTCTGGAGATTCCGCCCGTCATCTCGGTCTCCAGCTTCGTCGGGATCGCGGGGGAGGGGCAGTCTGCGGCGGAGCAGCTGGCGAGGCCCATCCCACGTCGACCCAGCCTCGCGGCCCGGCGTGGCACCACGTTCCATGCCTACGTGGAAGAGCATTTCCAGCGCAGCGCCGGGTTCGACTTCGACGAGCTCTGGAGCGACTCGGACGAGGCCGAGGACCTCGAACTCGACCGCCTCAAAGAGAACTTCCTGGCGTCGGAGTGGGCGGAACGGAGCGCCGACGGCGTCGAGGTCCTCATCGAGACGAAGATCAGCGGGCAGCGCATCAAGGGGCGCGTGGACGCGATCTTCCACAACGCGGATGGCACATGGGAGCTCCTCGACTGGAAGACGGGGCGGGTTCCCACCGGCGACGATCTGCGGGTCAAGTCACTGCAGCTCGCGCTGTACCGTCTCGGGTGGGCACAGCTCAAGGGCGTCCCGGAGGAATCCGTGAGCGCGTGCTTCTACTACGTGGACTCGAACACGGTCGTTCGCCCCGATCCGCTGCCGACGGCGTCCGAGCTCACGGCCCTTTTCGCGTCCAGGGTCGAGCGGACCGCGGGGCCGGAAGGCTAGGGCCGCGGGAGCCGGAGGGCGACGACGTGCGCGGGGCGCGAGTCCATGAGGGGGACGACGTGCGCGGGGCGCGCCGCGCGTGGCGGCGCCTAGCGGTCTGTGCCGAGGACGTCGACCGGCGTGATGGCCCGATGGAGGGTTGTCTCAGGCTCGGCGACGTGGCTGCCGTGGGTCTCTCGCTTCTCAGAGACACGATCTGCCAGCGTGCGGCCCACCGGCTCCAAGGGCGGCTCCGCGTCCTGACGGTTCGCCGCCTCCTCGGGAACGCTCGCCCCAGGCGCGGATGCCTCAGGCACGCCTGGCACGGATGCCTCAGGCACGCCTGGCACGGATGCCTCAGGCACGCTCGCTTCGGGCTTGCTCGGCTCGGGCGCGCTCGCCTCCGGCGGCGTCTCACCGTCCTCGGGAGAATGTGCGTCGTCGTCCGCGCCGTCCTCGGCCGGGGCCGGCAGGGTCGCAGCAGGGTCCAGGCGACGGGCCAGCTCCAAGAGGAGGCGGGACGCCGTCGAGACCCGGGAGTCGTCGCGCGAGCGCAAGGCGGTGAGAAGGTACTCGGCGACGGCGAACTCAGCATGGAACATCGAGCGACGCACAAGGGAGGTGTCCCGCGGGTGGTCGCGGCGGGCCAAAGCGTCCGAATACGCGTCCAAGACCGCCATCCGGTGCGCCGGGTCCAAGCCCATGACCCACGCGAAGTCCTGGGCAGGGTCCGCCACGCACAGCTCAGACCAGCCCGTCACATGGATGGAGTCCGCAGTCGCGCGGAACTGGCCCTCGTGGAGATCGCCGTGCACCGGCGTGGGCGTGAACCGCCACAGGCCCGCCTCATCGAGGACCCCCTCCCAGCGGGAGAGCAGAGCGGACGGGACGCGGCCGGTCTGCGCCGCGGCGTCCAGGAGGTTGAGCATACGAGAGCGGACCTCGCTCGCCTCATAGAACGGAAGCCCGGCATCCTCCAGCGCGTGAGCAGGCATCAGGTGGATCGCCGCGAGAGCACGGCCCACGCGCTCGAGGCACTCCGGGTCCCTCTCCCAGCCGGACCCCTCGAGGGGCTCAGACGCGATGTCCTTGAACACAACGGTGGAGAGCGTGCCCCGCGAGTACCGTCCCGCGGGCGTCGCGACCACGAGGTCGTCCCCGACGTGGTGGGCGACCAGCTGGAGCAGGTCAGACTCGACGAGCAGCGACGTGCTCGCCTCCGGCGTCTCGGCGGAGATCACGCCGAACCGCTCGCCGTCGGCCGCCCGCACCTGTGTTGACACCGTGTCCTCTGAGCGAGCCAGCCCTGCAACGGACACGATCGACACGCCCTCCAGCGCGGCAGAGGCGAGGGCGGCTAGGCGAAGGGCGTCAAGGTTCTCGTCGGAAGTCACCTCTTCACGCTAGCGGACTTTCAGCCCAGGGCTGGGAGGGGGCCTGAACGTGCCCTGTCATCCGGCTCGGTCCAGCCTGGGGGAGTACCGTTAAGAGCATGCCCTCTTTCGACCGTGCCGTCCTGCCCGCGTCCCCTCCGGCAGCCGGCGGGGTGAGCCGCGCGGCGGAGGAGCGGGCGGGGGACCGCCTGCTCGTGCGCCTGCGAGGTGCCTCGACAACCCGCTACGTCGTCATCGCCGCCCACCCAGCTGGCAGGACGGACGTCCTCACGGCCCCCGGTGGCGAGGTGCTGCACGGCCCTGAGGTCGCGGCGGTGCTTGAGACGGGCGCGCTCGCCGTCGTCGCCCTCGGAGAGCTGACCGGCGCGGACACCGCCGGTGTCATTGCCCTCGTTCTCCCGGCCGAGGCCGCGCAGGAGACCCCGCGCGCGGGCCTTGCCTGGGTCCCGGGCCGGTCCGCTTTCGCGGACGCCGTTGACGCGGGGGACGGTGGCGTCCTCGCCGCGCTGACCCACGCGCAGGCCATGGCAGCGTGGCACGCAAGCCACCGGTTCTCCCCGGAGACGGGGCGCCCGACCGGCACCGCGCACTCCGGGTGGGTCCGCGTGGACCCGGTGACCGGTACAGAGCTCTTCCCGAGGACGGATCCGGCCGTCATCGTCGCGCTCGTGGACGAGGAGGACCGCATCATTCTCGGCCGCGCCGCCGGGTGGCCGGAGACCCGGTACTCCACCCTCGCCGGGTTCGTCGAGCCGGGCGAGACCCCCGAGGAGGCCGTGGTCCGCGAGCTCCGGGAGGAGGTCGGCGTCCGGGTGGACCGCGTCCGCTACCTCGGCTCGCAGTCCTGGCCGTTCCCGCGCTCGCTCATGCTGGGGTTCATTGCGACGACGTCGTCGCCGCCCGTGGCCGACGGCACGGAGATCGTCAGCGCCCGCGCGTTCTCGAGGGCAGAGCTGGAGGAGGCCGTGGCGGACGGCAGCGTCACCCTCCCTGGCACGGCGTCGATCTCGCGCGCGCTCATCCGCGCGTGGCACGAGGCGGAGGAGACTCGATGAACCCGGACGACATCCTGGCGGCGCTGGATCCCGAGCAGCGAGAGGTCGCCGCGAACCTGACCGGGCCCATGGTGGTCCTGGCCGGCGCGGGCACGGGCAAGACGCGCGCCATCACGCACCGGATCGCCTACGGCGTGGCCAGCGGCGTCTACAAGCCGCAGCAGGTCCTGGCGGTGACCTTCACGGCCCGCGCCGCAGCCGAGATGCGGGCCCGTCTTCGTGCCCTCGGGGCGCACGGCGTCCAGGCGCGCACGTTCCACTCGGCGGCCCTCCGGCAGCTTCAGTACTTCTGGCCCCAGGCCATTGGCGGCACGCCGCACCGGCTCGTGGACAACAAGGCCGCGCTCATCGCGGAGTCCGCCCGTCGCCTGCGTCTGACCACGGACCGGGCGGCGATCCGGGACCTCGCGGGGGAGATCGAATGGGCCAAAGTCTCGATGCTCACCCCGGAGGCGTATGAGCGCGCGCCCGGCCGCGTGCCGCCCACGGGGTTCGACCAGCGTGCGGTGGCGCGGCTCTACCGTGCGTATGAGGGCCTGAAGGAGGAGCGCCTTGTCATCGACTTCGAGGACGTCCTCCTGCTGACCGTGGGAATCCTTGAGGACGATGCCCGCGTGGCCGCCGCGGTGCGGGAGCAGTACCGCTACTTCGTCGTCGACGAGTACCAGGACGTCTCCCCGCTTCAGCAGCGGCTCCTGGACCTGTGGCTGGGCGGCCGCAAGGAGCTCTGCGTGGTCGGTGACGCGAGCCAGACGATCTACAGCTTCACGGGTGCCTCGAGCCGCCATCTTCTGGAGTTCACCTCGGCGTATGAGGGGGCGCGCGTCGTCAAGCTCGTCCGGGACTATCGCTCGACGCCGCAGGTGGTCAAGGCGGCCAACGACCTCCTTGCGGCCCGCCAGGGCGGGTCCTCGCAGGGCGGCGCCGACGAGGCCCGTTGGGCCGAGCCGCTCGAGCTGCGCGCCCAGCGCCCCTCGGGGCCGGAGGTCCTCTTCGCGGAGCTGGCGGATGATGCTGCGGAGGCGGAGGCCGTCGCGGCCCACATCAAGAAGACCATCGCCGCGGGCACCCCGGCCAGCGAGATCGCGGTCCTCTTCCGCACGAACGGCCAGTCGCAGGCCTTCGAGGAGGCACTCGGCTCGGCGGGCGTGCCGTTCAAGCTGCGCGGCGCGGAGCGGTTCTACGAGCGCCGCGAGGTCCGGGAGGGCATTCTTCAGCTGCGGGCGGCCGCCCGGGCCGCGGACCCGGGGGAGGATCCGGGGCAGCTTGCGCGGACCGTGCTCTCCTCGCTCGGGTACGCGGAGACGGCCCCGTCCGGCACGGGCGCTCAGCGGGAGCGCTGGGAGTCGCTGGCGGCGCTTGTCGCGGTGGCGGACGAGGTGGCTGGCCTGCGCCGTGACCGCGGCGAGGCTGTCACACTTCAGGACGTCGTCGACGAGCTGACGGACCGCGCGGCGAGCGCGCACGTGCCGACCCTCGACGGCGTGGCGCTGGCCTCGATCCACACGGCCAAGGGCCTCGAGTGGGACGCTGTGTACCTGGCGGGGATGAGCGAGGGGCTCATGCCCATCTCGTACGCCCAGACCCAGGCGGAGATCGACGAGGAGCGCCGCCTCCTCTACGTGGGCATCACGCGCGCCCGCCAGCAGCTGCACATCTCGTGGGCGCTTTCCCGCACGAAGGGCGGCAGCGCGAACCGCAAGCCGTCTCGTTTCCTTCACGCGCTCTCTCCGGACGTTCGGGCCCGTCACGGCGCGGTCTCGAGCCGCGAGCGGACGGGCCCCGCGCGGCCACGCGAGTCCAAGGCGGCGGTGTGTGTCGTGTGCGGCAGCCCCCTGACCTCGCCTCAGGAGCGCAAGCTGCGTCACTGCTCGGATTGTCCGCTCTCCTTCGACGAGTCGGTCTTCGAGGCGCTGCGCGCGTGGCGCAAGGACGAGGCGGACGCGACGGGCAAGCCGGCGTTCGTCGTGTTCACGGACGCGACGCTCATGCTCATGGCCGAGGTGCTGCCGTCCACGGTGCAGGAGCTGGCCGGGATCTCGGGCGTCGGGGCCTCGAAGATCGAGCGCTACGGGGAGGCGGTGCTCGCCCTCGTCAAGGAGCACCGCTCGTGACGCCGGGCTCGTTCGAGGAGCGGGTTGAGGTCCGGACGCTGGCCGGGCCGCGGGAGGTCTTGGTCCGCCGCTCTGCCCGCCGGGTCAAGACGGTGAGTGCGCGCTGGGAGGGCGAGGAGCTTGTCATTCTCGCCCCGGCCCGCCGCTCCCGGGGGGAGGGGGAGGTCTTCCGGGACCTGGTGGAGCGGCTCGTGGCGCGCCGTGAGTCGCGGTCAGAGGACGACGACGGCCTGGCGGAACGCGCCCGCCGCCTCATCGACGCCCATTTTCCGGGGTTGGAGCCGCCAGCGTCCGTGCGCTGGGTGACGAATCAGCGGACCCGCTGGGGCTCGGCCTCGGTCCAGGCGCGCACGATCCGTCTCTCTCACATCCTCGCGGGCATGCCGGGGTGGGTCGTGGATGCCGTCCTGGTGCACGAGCTGGCGCACCTCATTGAGCCGAACCACGGCCCGGCCTTCCGCGCCCTGTGCCGCCGGTATCCGCGCACGGACGAGGCGCGCGTCTATCTCAGCGGGGTCGAGTACGGCCTGCGCGCGGGCGCGGGAGGGGCCGCCGACTAGGGGCGGGGCCCGTCCTCGGCGGGCTTCTCACCGCTGCCGGGCGACTCCTCGTCCCCGCGCGGGCCAGCGGAGCCGCCAGGCGCGTCGTCGCCCCCACGCCCGCCAGGGCCGTCCTGGCCGTCAGGCGCGGTGTCATACCCGCCGGAGAGGAGCTTCTCCAGCTCCGCGTCGACGTCCGCGTCCGCCGCCGCCCGCTCGCGCTGCCGCGAGGTGTAGCCGGCGGGGTCGTCGAGGTCCGCGGGGGAGGGCAGGAGGTCGGGGTGGGCCCAGACGGCGTCGCGGGCCTCGCTGCCGCCCTCGGCCTCGATGAAGTGGAAGAGCGCCGCGGCGTCCCGGAGGCGGCGCGGGCGCAGCTCGAGGCCGACGAGGCCCGCGAAGGCCTGCTCCGTGGGCCCTTGGGTGACGCGGCGGCGGCGGATGGTCTCGGCGAGCATGGCGGCGGACGGCAGGCGGGCCGCCGAGGCGTTGACGACGACGTCCACCCAGCCCTCGATGAGCGCGAGGAGCGTCTCGAGGCGGGTCAGGGCCTCCGCCTGCGCGGGGGTGGTGGCCGGCTGGAAGAGCCCCTCGCCCAGGGCCTCCTCGAAGGAGCCGGGGGCGGACGGGTCGATCTGCCGGGCGACCTCTTCCATGCGGCTCGGGTCGATCTCGATGCCGGCGGCGAAGTCGGCCACAGCCCGGAGGACGTGCGCGCGCAGCCAGGGGGCGCGGTGGAAGAGGCGGGCGTGGGCTTCCTCGCGGAGGGCGAGGTAGATGTTGATCTCGTCGGCGCTGAGGTCGAAGCCCTCCGCGAACGCGGCGACGTTCCGAGGCACGAGCCCCAGGGAGCCCTTGACGAGGGGCACGCCCACGTCTCCGGTGGAGAGCACGGAGCCCGCGAGGGTGCCCACGGCCTGGCCGAGCTGGAGGGCGAAGAGGGACTGGCCCACGCCGTCGAGCATGGCGCTCGCCCCGCTGATCATCGCGGCCATCTCCGGCGGCGCCTGCGTCTCGAAGGCGGACTTCATGGCAGCGGACACGGACGCGGCGATGGGCGCGGTCATCTCGCGGAACGTGCCGAAGGACGCCTCGACCCACTGCGTCCTCGTGTAGACGCGCGGCTGGACGGGGAGGGACTCGAACGCTGTCGTCTCGTCGAGCCAGAGGCTCGCGAGCCTGAATGCCTGGTCGACGCCGGACCGCTCGGCGTCGCTCGCCGCGGCCTCGGCGCCCCCGGTGCCGGCGGCGAGGGAGCGGGCCGTCTCGCGTGCCTGCGCCCATGAGGACTCCGGGTCGGCGGCCGATGTGAACATGGACTGGGCCTGCTGCATCATGCCCCTGAGGACGGCGGGGTCCGTGGGGAGCCCCAGGGAGCGCAGCACCTCCGGGTCCGCGTCCCCCTGGCCGCTCATGATCCCCTGAAGGGCGCGCGCGATCTCCTCGAAGGACGGCGAGTCCCCGCCTGAGGGGTCCGCGGCGTCCCAGTTCTCGGGTGTGCTGGCCATGGTGTCCGTCCTTCGCGTCTCGTGAGGGCAACCGTTGATGCCACGTTACGAAACTCCTCTGTGTGCGGCCCGTGAAGCCGCCGTGTCTCGTTGAGAGCGAACGGGATAAAATGACGCTCATGTCCACCGTGGCCCCCTCTCCTCAACCGCGCCGCCGCAGGGGCCGGACCGCCTCTGTTGTGCTCGGCGCCGGCGCCGTGGCCGTCATCCTCGGCGGCGCCGTCATCCCGTATCCGTACGTCATCGAGTCGCCCGGGCCGACCTACGACGTCCTCAAGGAGGACGTCATCCAGGTCGCCGGCCGGCCCACGTACCCGGCCACGGGCTCGCTCTCGATGACCACGGTCTACCTGACGGGCGGGCCCGGCCAGGATGTCCACGGATTCGACATCCTCGGGGCCTGGCTGCGCGGGGACAGCCGGATCGTCCCCGAGAGGGAGATCTTCCCCGGAGACACCACGCCGGAGGAGATCGCGCACACGAGCCGCCTCGAGATGACCAACTCGCAGAACGCCGCGGTCGCCGCCGCGTACACCCGCCTCGGGATCCCGTACCAGAAGAGGCTCGTCGTCCAGGCGCTCGTCAAGGGCGCGCCGGCGGCTGGCGTCCTCAAGGACGGGGACCAGATCCTCGCGGCGGGTGGGGGCCCCGTGGCTGACGTCGTCGCGCTCCGCAAAGCCGTGGAGGCCTCCGAGGGCAAGCCCGTGGCGCTGACCGTCCTGAGGGACGGGGCCCGGCGCGAGCTGACGGTCAAGCCGGTCAAGCAAGAGCAGCGCTGGGTCCTGGGGGTCTACCTGAAGAACGACTTCACGTTCCCGTTCACGCCGACGTTCAACCTCCGGGACGTGGGTGGCCCGAGCGCGGGCATGATGTTCGCCCTCGGCCTGCTCGAGGAGCTCACCCCGGGGGACCAGACCAACGGCCATGCGATCGCCGGGACGGGCACGATCCAGGCGACGGGGGAGGTGGGGCCCATCGGCGGGATCCAGCAGAAGATGATCGGCGCGTCCCGCTCGGGGGCCCGGTATTTCCTGGCGCCCGCCGCCAACTGCGGGGATGTCGTGGGCCACGTGCCGTCCGGCATGGAGGTCGTTCGGGTCGCCACGCTGGAGCAGGCCGCCGCCGCCGTGACCGCCATCGGGCGCGGCGAGACGAGGGAGAGCAATCCACAGGCGCTACCGACCTGCGGCTGAGATCAGGGAGAATGGTCTGAGAACGGTGACCCGCCGGCGCGGGTGACCGGACTCACCAGGCCCATCTGACGAGGACATGATGACCGCTCGCCCCACAGCCCCCCGCCCGCCCAGAGCCACACGCACCGTGCGGCTCGTGAGCCTGCTCGTGGCGGTGCTGCTGGGAGCGCGGCTCCTTCTCGAGATGTACACGGACGTCCTCTGGTACAACCAGCTTGGCTACGGCGGCGTCTTCTGGCGGAACGCCGGATTCTCTGCGCTGGGGTTCGCGGCGGCCTTCCTCATCGTCGCCGTCCCGCTCCACCTTGTCCTGCGCCGCCGCCTTGCGCTTGAGCCGTCGCGGTTCGCGAGCGAGGCCGTCCGCCAGTACCACCGCCTCTTGGGCCCGTACCGGCGCGCGTTCCTCTGGGCAGTGCCAGCCTTCGCTGGCTTCGTGGCCGGGCTGGCCGGCGCCCAGAACTGGCAGGCGTTCGCTCTCCTCTTCACGGCGGAGAGCTTCGGGGCCGCGGACCCGATCTACGGCCACGACGTCTCGTTCTACGTCATGGTGCTGCCGGCCCTGACGTTCCTCGCCACGCTCGCGCTTGCTTCCTCGCTCCTCGTCCTTGCGGCGCTCGTGTACTTCGCCTGGATGTCCGGGCACATCGCGGCCCGGCCCGAGGGCCTGTTCGTGGCCCGGGGAACGCGGCGCGCGGTCCTCGCGGCCGGGGCGGTGACTCTTGTGCTCGTGGGCGTGAGGGTCTGGCTGGGGCGGTACGGCGTGCTGCACGAGGCCAACGGGGCCTGGGCTGGCGCGCTCTTCACGGACGCCAACGTCCGGATGCCGAGCATGGCCATCCTCGCGGCGGCCTGCGTCGTCGTCGCCCTTGTCTTCCTCGTCTCGGCGCGGATGCGCCGCTCCTCCCTGCCCACAGTGGGGCTCGCAGCCCTCGCGCTGACAGGACTCGTGGCGGGCGTGCTCGTGCCGTGGGGCGTCCAGCAGTATGTGGTGACGCCGAGCGCGCAGTCGAGGGAGAACCCGTTCATCAAGCACAACATTGACGCGACCCGCGCCGCGTACGGCCTCGACAAGGTGGAGGTCAGGCAGTACGACGCCACGACCAAGGCCAGCGCTGAGGCCCTCGGCAAGGACGCGGCCTCGCTCAACAACGTGCGCCTCCTGGACCCCAACGTGGTCTCGAATGCCTTCGCCCAGCTGCAGCAGTACCGCCCGTACTACCAGTTCCCCGCGCAGCTCAACGTGGATCGCTACGCCCTGGACGGCAAGACGCAGGACACTGTCATCGCGGTGCGAGAGCTCAACGTCGACGGCACCCCGGACTCATGGGTCAACCGGCACCTCGTCTACACGCACGGCTACGGCGTTGTCGCCGCGTACGGCTCGAAGGTCTCTTCTGACGGCAAGCCAGAGTTCATGCAGTCCGGCATCCCCACGTCCGGCAAGCTCGGGGAGTACGAGCCCCGCATCTACTTCGGGCAGAAGTCACCGGACTACTCGATCGTCGGAGCGCCGGAGGGCTCGGCCCCCCAGGAGATCGACCGCCCCCAGAACACGGACGCCTCCGCGGAGGAGTCCCGCACGAGCTTCAGCGGCAACGGCGGCCCCCGCCTGGACAACCCCGTCAACCGGCTCGCGTACGCGCTGAAGTTCGGGTCCACGAACATTCTGCTCTCCAACGGGGTCCACAAGGAGTCCCAGATCCTCTACAAGCGGGACCCGCGCGAGCGCGTCGCCGCGGCCGCACCGTTCCTCACGGTGGACGACAACGCCTATCCGGCCGTCGTCGACGGGCGCGTCCAGTGGATCGTCGACGCTTACACGGTCTCTGACAAGTACCCGTACTCCACGCCGACGGAGCTCAGCTCCGCGACGACCGACACGAACACGAGCGCCGGGCGCCGCGAGGCCCTGCCCGCCAAGAAGGCCAACTACATGCGCAACTCCGTCAAGGCGACGGTCGACGCCTACGACGGCACGGTGCGCCTGTACTCCTGGGACGAGGACCCGATCCTGCGCGCCTGGAAGAGGATCTACCCGGGCGTGATCCGGGACCGCTCCGAGATGAGCGGCGGCCTCCTGTCTCACGTCCGCTATCCGCAGGACCAGTTCAAGGTCCAGCGTGAAATGCTCGGCCGCTATCACGTCACGGACGCCAATCGTCTCTTCAACAACGACGACGCCTGGGTTGTGCCGAACGACCCGACCTCGTCGGCGAAGGCCCTCCAGCCGCCTTACTACATGAGCTTGAAGATGCCGGGCGAGTCGGCGGCGTCCTTCGCCCTGACGACCCCGTTCATCTCGAGCAACCTGCGAAGCGGGCAGCAGCGCGACGTCATGTACGGCTTCCTCTCCGCGAACGGTGAGGCCGGCTCGACCCAGGGCAAGGTGGCCGAGGGGTACGGGCGGCTGACGCTGCTCGAGCTCCCGCGGGACACGGTTGTGCCAGGGCCGGGTCAGGCGCAGACGCGCTTCACGTCGAACCCGACCGTGAGCAAGGAGCTCAACCTGCTCAGCTCGGGCGCCTCCCAGGTCATCAACGGCAACCTGCTGTCCCTGCCCGCTGGCGACGGCATTCTCTACGTGCAGCCCGTCTACGTCCAGGCGAAGGAGGGCATCAAGATGCCGACCCTGCGCCGAGTCCTCGTGAACTTCGGAGAAGAGGTCGGGTTCGCACCCACGCTTGACGAGGCGCTCGACCAGATCTTCAAGGGATACGCGGCGAAGAGCGGAACGGGGTCCACCAGCACGCCTGCTGACAAGGACACGACGAAGCCGAACGCCTCCAAGCCCGCCTCAGACGAGCTGCGCCAGGCGCTCTCCAGCGCGAGCGAGGCGATGAAGCGCGGCCAGGACGCGCTCGCCAAGGGCGACTTCGCGGCCTACGGGACGGCCCAGGAGGACCTCAAGAAGGCCCTGGCCGCAGCCATCGCCGCCGAGGAGAAGGCGGCAAACACCAAGTAGCCTGACCCACCCCGCGTGTGACGTCGACCTCAGAGGCCCCCTTCGATTTGCCAAAGATGTCGCACTCGCGTAACGTTGAGTTTGTTGACGCGGGGTGGAGCAGTTCGGTAGCTCGCCGGGCTCATAACCCGGAGGTCGCAAGTTCAAATCTTGCCCCCGCCACTAAGAAACACGGGAAGCCCCCGGAACCAGGTTTGGTTCCGGGGGCTTCCCGCATGCGGGCTCGCACCGCGTCCCTCAGCCGGCCTTCGAGCGCAAGAGTCGCGCTGCCTCCTGGACCTTGCTCGCCGGCATCCTGATTCTCACCTCGCCGCCCGCGTACTCGGCCACCACCTCGCCGGTGAGCGCTCCCTGCTTCGTTCTCACCACCTGGACGCGGTCGTAGCGGAGCTCGCGCGTCCGCGAGCCCACCAGGCCAGCCTGGACAAGGATGACGCGGTCTGCGAGGAAAAAGGCAGCGGACTTGCTGCTTCCGCAGAAGAGCATCACGGGCTCGTCGAAGAGCTCTTGTGTTCCCGCGGCGACGACGGCCGGCCGGGCACGCTCCACCTCCGGAGAATAGGTGCCAAGCCGCCAGTAGTGGGGTTTGATCACGGCAACAATGTGCGGATTCGTGAGGTGGGTGTGCAGAGGGGAGAAGATGCCCATCGACCATTCCTTGACACGCTTGCGACCGGACTCCGGGGTGGAGGCGCGGACGCAACGATCACGGGGCGGTGCAGGGTTCGCTCCGCGGGGTGGTCATCCGGGCCTGCGCCTTCTGATCTGAATGGTATCGCGCGCCTCGGCGGTCACGGCCCCGGTGCTAACCTGAGAAAAGTGACACGGGGTGCCAGCGCGCCGATCCGCCGCTGGCTGAGAGCAGACCCGTCGAACCTGATCTAGGTAGAACTAGCGAAGGGATGTCCCATGGCTTCACCACAGCCTCCCAACGGCGCGAGCGCTGTCTCCGCCCACCCCGCAGAGGCCGCCCAGACCGGTCCGGCCTCCCAGACCGGTCCGGCCTCCCAGCCCGGTCCGGCCTCCCAGCCCGGCCACCCCTCCCAGCCCGGCCCGATCGACGCGGCTGGAGCCCTGACCGCGCTGCGCCAGCGCCACCCGCTCGTGCAGTGCATCACGAACGCCGTGGTCACGAACTACACGGCCAACGTCCTCCTCGCCCTCGGAGCCTCGCCAGCCATGTGCGACATCCCCGGTGAGGCGGGCGGGTTCGCGGCCATGGCTGACGGCGTCCTCGTCAACCTCGGCACACCGACCCGCGAGCAGCGGGAGGCAGCCCTCGAAGCAGCCCAGCAGGAGACGCCTTGGGTGCTCGACCCGGTGGCGGTCGGCGCGCTCCCAGTCCGCACGGCCCTCGCCTTCGAGCTGCTCGAGGCCTGCCCGGCCATCATCCGCGGCAACGCTTCCGAGATCCTCGTCATGGCGGGGGAGGGAGAGGGCGGGCGCGGTGTCGACGCCACGGCGGAGTCGGCGGACGCCCTGGAGGCCGCGAGGGCGCTGGCCAAGCGCCGCGGCCTCGTCGTCGCCGTCTCTGGGGAGACTGACTTCATCACCGATGGGACGCGCCTCATCACGGTGACCGGCGGAAGCGAGCTGCTGACGCGCATGACAGGCGGAGGCTGCTCGCTCGGCGCCGTCATGGCCGCGTTCGCGGGGGTCACGGGCCCCCTCGAGGCGGCGTCGGCTGCCTCGGCGCTCTATGCCGTGGCGTCGGAGCGGGCGGCGGCAGCGAGCGAGGGGCCGGGCTCGTTCGCGATGCGGTTCATCGACGAGCTCGCCCGCGTGACCCCGGAGGACCTGAACAACCGCATCACGGAGGTGACGGCATGAGCCAGACCAACGAGACCACGCCGGCCGCCGCGCCAGCTTCCGCAGACGCGCGCCCGGGGGACACGCCCCAGGCTCTCGCCCGCGAGACGGACCTGGCACGGGCCCTGGCCGCCGCAACTGACCGGGTGCCCCGCGTCCTGAGCATTGCCGGAACGGATCCCACGGGCGGCGCTGGGCTCCAGGCGGATCTCAAGTCCTTCGCCGCCATGGGGGCGTACGGCATGGGCGTCGTGACCGCGCTCGTCGCGCAGAACACGCAGGGCGTCCGCGGCGTCCACACCCCGCCGCAGTCCTTCCTCGAGGAGCAGCTGTGCAGCGTGTCGGACGACGTCGAGATCGACGCAGTCAAAATCGGCATGCTCGGCTCGGCCGACACCGTCGAGACGGTCCGGCGCTGGCTCAGCGACGTCAGGCCCCCGCTTGTGGTCTTCGATCCGGTCATGGTCGCCTCGAGCGGTGACCGCCTCCTTGATGACGACGCCGAGGCCGCCGTCCGGGGTCTCGTGCCGCTGGCCGACCTGGTCACGCCCAACATCCCCGAGCTCGCCGTCCTGACCGGGGGCGCGCCCGCCCGGACGTGGGCCGAGGCGCGCCGCCAAGCCGAGGACCTCGCGGCCTCCGCGGGCGTCGTCGTCCTGCTCAAGGGAGGGCACCTCGAGGGCGAGGACGCGAACGACGCCGTGGTCCGCGCTGACGCGATCACCGAGGTTCCGGGGGAGCGGATTGACACGAAGAACACCCACGGGACCGGCTGCTCGCTCTCCTCGGCGATGGCCGCCCTTGGCGCGTGGGGGCTGACCTGGGAGGATGCGCTGCCCAGGGCGAAGGGGTGGCTGACGGACGCGCTGCGGGCCGCCGATGCCCTGAACGTTGGCCGCGGGCACGGGCCCGTGGACCATGGGGTGCGCACCCGGCATCTCGCGCGGCCGTCCTCGTGGGCGCGCGAGCAGTGGGATGCGTGCGCGGACGTGCGGGCCGCGTCGTCGCAGGGCCGGTTCGTCACTCGGCTCGCGGCGGGGACGCTGGAGCGCGCCCGATTCGAGTGGTACCTCGCCCAGGACCTGCTCTACCTGGACGAGTACGCTCGCGCCCTGGCGAGCCTTGCGGCCGTGGCCCCGACTCGTCGGGCGCAGGCCTTCTGGGCCCGGGCCTCGCAGGAGTGCCTCGAGGTGGAGGCGGCCCTGCACTTGTCCCACGCGCGCGAGGGGTCGCCCGAGGCCGCGCCGATGACCCGGGCGTACACGGATCACCTCCTCGCCGTCAGCGCGCGCGGCAGCTACGCGGAGCTCGCCGCGGCCGTCCTCCCGTGCTTCTGGCTGTACCAGGCCGTGGGGGAGGAGCTCGCCGAGGCGGCGCGGCCCGAGCACCCGTATGTGGACTGGCTTGCGACGTACGGGACGGACGAGTTCCGGGAGTCCACGCGCGTGGCCATCGAGCTGACGGACGAGGCCGCGGGGCACGCCGGCCCGGAAGAACGCTCGCGGATGGCGGCCGCGTTCCGGCGCTCCATGGAGCTGGAGCGGGACTTCTTCGACGCACCGTGCGACGCGCTGCTCGAGCCGCAGCCCCTGCCTCAGCGGTAGCGGACGCGGGGTCCGACGACGGGGCCCCGGGCCCAACGGCACGCAGCCTGAGCTGCCGCCGCTGGGCTCGGGGCCCGGCCTGGGAGGAGTCGTGAGCCCTAGTGCTGCTCCTGGCCCTTCGAGTAGTCGATGCTGAGCTGGTCAGCGGCCGACGCGTCCCCGCCGCTGATCGCCCGGGGCGCCTCGGTGGTGCCGGCCTTGAGGGCGGCGAGGCGTGCCTCGATCTCGGTCATCTCGCCGAGGTCCTCAAGCTGGTTGAACTGGGCGTCGATCGAGGACGCCTGGAGCTCCTGCTGGCCCATGACGCGGGCTTCCTCGCGGCGGACCTTCTCCTCGAAGCGGGAGATCTCGCTCGTCGGGTCCATCATGTCGATGCCCTTCATGGCATCCGTGACCTTGGACTGCGCGTCCGCGACCTTGGCGCGGGCCACGAGCTGGTTGCGCTTGGCCTCGAGCTCGCCGAGCTTGCCGCGCATGCCGTCGAGGCCCTTCTTGAGGCTCGCGACGACTTCCTGCTGGGAGGCGATGGTCGGCTCGACCGCCTTGGCCTCGCCCTCCGACTGGATCTGCCGCTGGAGGGCGACCTTGGCGAGGTTGTCGAACTTCTCGGCGTCCGCAGAGTTGCCCTGCGCCCGGAACGTGTCCGCCTGACGGCTCGCCGCGAGGGCCTTGGCGCCCCAGGAGCGGGCGGCCTCGACGTCCTCGGCGTGGTCCTTCTCCAGCATGCGGAGGTTGCCGATGGTCTGGGCCACGGCCTGCTCCGCCTCCGCGATGTTGTTGCGGTAGTCGCGGACCATCTGGTCCAGCATCTTCTGCGGGTCCTCGGCCTGGTCCAGGAGGGCGTTGATGTTCGCGCGGGTGAGCTGGGCGATGCGCCCGAAGATGGACTGCTTAACCATGGGGTTTCCTGCCTTCGTTGGTTGGTCGTGCGAGTGAGCGTGGCCAGGAGATGACGACGACGGCCTGGCCGGTCCGGGGGTGGGCCGCTAGAAGTCGCCGCCTCCGCCGAAGTCTCCTCCGCCGAAGTCGCCGCCGCCGAGATCGATCCCGCCGAAGCCGCCGCCGTCAAAGCCGCCGCCTCCGCTGAACCCGCCGGCGTGTCCGCCTCCGTCGAAGATGTTGTCGAGGAGTCCTCCAAGGACGAGCCCGCCGAGGAGCGCTCCGCCCATGCCGGACGAGCGGCCCCCGCCGTAGCCCCCTCCAAAGCCGCCGCCGTAGCCTCCACCGAATCCGCCGCCGTAGCCGCCCTGCTGGAAGGCGGAGACGTCGCGGTCGGCGAGGGAGAGGGCGTCGTCGGCCAGGCGCAGGGACTGCTGCGCGAGGTCGAGGGCGCGGACCGGGTCCGATCCGCGGTAGACGAGGGACTCGTCGAAGGTGCGCATGGCCTCGGAGAGGCGCGTGCGGGCCTGGGCGCCGACGCCGCCGCGGCGGGCCTCGATGAAGTCCCGGGCTGTGTCGACGCGGCGCTGGGCGCGCTCCAGTGTGCGGTCGAGCTCCTGGGCGGCCTGGCGCTGCGCCTGTTCGGTCTGCGATGCGGCGGAGAGGATGTGACTCACACGGTCCCGGGCGATGTCGAGACGCTCCGAGAGGTCGATCGGGTCGTAGTGGCCGCGCTGCCGCTCGGCCTCCACGAGCGCGATGGTCTCCTGGAGGCCTGCGGCGGCCGCGGTGAGCTCGGAGCCGGCGGCGCTCCCGCTCTTGGCGGCGGCGGCGGCCTGGGCGGCGTCCGCCTTGGCATCCGCGAGCGAGCGGTCGAGACGCGCGTCGAGGGCCGTGATGCTCTGTGCCGTCTCGTGGATCTGCGTCAGGAGAGCGGACGCCTGCTTCAGGGCCTCCTCGAGCGGGCGGGCGACGACGACGGCCTGGCTGCGGTCTCCCGCCGCCACGTGCTGACGGGCCGTGTCCACGCAGGAGCGGACGTAGGCGAGACGCTCCTCGGCCTGTGCGGCGTTGTCCTGCACGCGGAGGACGGCCTGCCGGGAGTACCGCGAAGCGGTGTCCTCGACGATCGACTTGGCGTCCGTGAGCTGTCCGGCGAGCTGCTGGGCGCGCTGGTCGAACGCGTTGAGGGTCTCCTCAATGCCGGACTCCATGCCGCGCAGGCGCTCGAAGACGGACTGCTGCTCCGCGAGGGACGCCTTGACCTGCCCGGTCAGCTCGATGATCGTCACGAGCCAGGTACGGGTCTGCTCCTCGGTGTCCGGGATGTCGTCGTCGAGCTGCTGCTGGCAGGTGTACGCCTCCTGCATCGTCGAGGAGGCCGTGGCGATGGCTGCGCGCAGCGGCTTGACCTCCTCCTCGCCGAACTGGAGCTTGGCGAACTCCACTTCTTGTTCGGCGGCGTGGATGGCGTCGTCGGCCTGGAGGATGTCCTGGCCCGCGCGCGCTCGCAGCTCCTCCAGGGGCAGCCCGTAGAGGGGGCTGCTGGCGGCACCGGCTGCGGGGCCGCCGGCGATCTGAGGCTGCTGCGAGGCTGTGGAGCCTGCGCGCTTCTTGCGCCGCGAGTACAGGTACGCGGCGCCCGCACCGAGGGCGACGACGCCGGCGCCCGCAGCGACCGCAGCCCCGCCCCCGCTCTCGGAGGCCGGGGACGCCGTCCCGGAGGTCCCGGAGGTCCCGGACGTGCCGGAGGAGGTTCCGATCTGCCCGACGGCGGAGCTCGCCGCGATGCCGGCCTTCGCCCAGTCTGCGGCCGTGGGGTTCGAGACGCCGGAGAACGCCGAGCGGACGGCGGAGGCGATGGCCTCGCCGTCCTGCTTGGTCAGGCCGGAGCCGGACGGGGCGCGCAGGTCCATGGAGCGGTTGGTCGTGTCGAGGTACAGGACGACGTCCTTCTTGCCCAGGCTGCTGGAAGACAGGGCCTTGGCGCCCCAGGAGTTCGCGTTGGACGGGTTCTCGAACCGGTCCGCGTACACGATGTGCAGCGTGTAGCCGCTCTGGGACTCCGCCTGCCGGATGGCCTCCGTGACCTCTCCGGTGCGTGAGCCGAGGACGCCGTGCGGGTCCTTGACGAGCGTGGAGGACGTGACGCTGATGGGGCTGTCTGCAAACGCGGGGGCCGCTGTGAGGCCGCCGACGGTGAGGAGGGTCCCGAGCGCGAGGCTGCGCGTCAGGGTGCCTCGGGTGCGAGGTCGTGGTGCGTCATAGCGCATGGTGGAGACTCCTCAAGTCGATGCTCCCTCTCAGCCTATTAGCCCTTTCCTGGAAGTAACCAAGAAATCCCCTGGACAAGCCTGCAGGCGCTCCGCGGGCCGCCAGGCCTTCCCAGGCGAGCGGGCGGGTCCGCACAGCTGGGGCCAATGAGACTCGGACACAATCAGTGGGGGCGGCCTCTGCGTCATGATTGGATGAGGGGCGGGCCGCGACGATCAGAGGCAGGCCCGCCAAGGGCAGACGCATGAAGGAGCACGAGCGATGAGCAATGCAGACGGGCAGCTGGAGCCGGGCCAGGACGGGTCAGGACAGCGCGGGGAGGACGCCACAGGGCGCCTTCCGCAGGTGCCGGGCGGGCAGCCGACGTCGCAGCAGCCCATCGTCACGCCGCCGTCCCAGTCTCCCGGGCATCAGGGTCAGAGCCCTCAGCCGCTGTGGCCCGCGCAGCCTCATCAGCCCGCCCAGCAGCAGGCGCCCGCCCCCGGATCGCCGTCCTGGCCGGACCCCGCGCGACAGCCCCAGGGCCAGTACCCGCCCCAGGGCCAGTACGCACCCCACGGCCAGTACTCCCAGCCGCAGCCCGGCGCGCAGCCCACTCTCGGCGCCTCGGCGCACCAGGCGGCCCAGCCGCAGCAGCCCCTGAGCGGCACAGCCCAGCCTCAGCCGCAGCCGCAGGTTAAGCCTGCCCGGCGCGCCCGTCCAGGCCTCGTCCCCCTGGCGGTCGCCGCCCTCGTCGGCGGTCTTGTCGGCGGCGGGATCAGCGGGGCTGTCGTCTCCGCCTCGAAGGGCACGGGCGGGGAGGCCTCATCCAACCGGGTCACCATCACCAACGGCCAGCAGGCCACGGCGGCCAGCGCCGTCGCGCAGAAGGCGTCCCCGTCGGTCGTGACCATCGCCGCGATCTCGGGGAGCTCGGGCGGCTCGGGGTCCGGCATCGTCCTCGACAAGGAGGGTCACATCCTGACCAACGCTCACGTCGTGACGGTCAACGGCAAGACGGACGGGGTCAACCTCCAGGTCCGTCTCTACGACAACAAGGTGTACCAGGCGACCCTCGTCGGCGCGGACCCCCTCTCGGACATCGCCGTCCTCAAGGTGGACGCCCCGAACCTCACCCCGGCCACGCTCGGCGACTCGAACAAGATCAACGTGGGAGACATGGCGATCGTCATCGGCTCCCCGCTCGGCCTGAGCGGCACGGTCACGGACGGCATCATCTCGACGAAGAGCCGCACCATCGGCCTCACCAGCGCCAAGGCCACGGACGAGCGGAGCACGAGCGCCTCTGACCGCGTCTACGTCAACGTCATCCAGACGGACGCGGCGCTCAACCACGGCAATTCGGGAGGCGCGCTCGTCGACGGCAAGGGCCAGGTCATCGGCGTCAACGTCGCCATCGCCTCCTCCAGCTCGGCCCAGGGAGAGTCCGCGAGCGGCATCGGATTCGCCCTGCCGATCAACGGCGCCAAGCGGATCGCCGACTCCCTCATCAAGGACGGCAAGGCGAGCCACGGCTACCTCGGCGTCCAGGTGTCCTCGCAGAGCCCCGCCGGCATCACGGGGGACACGATGTTCTCCGCCGGTGCCCTCGTCAACTCCGTCGTGGAGAACTCGCCAGCGTCCAAGGCCGGCCTGAAGAAGGGCGACGTCATCACGAGCGTGGACAGCCTCGTTGTCGAGGACGCGAAGTCCCTCACCGCGGCGGTGCGCACGTTCCCGGCCGGTCAGAGCGCCACGCTGACGATCCTCCGCGACGGCAAGGAGCAGCAGCTCAAGGTCACGGTGGGCGACATCCCCTCGACCCAGAATTGAGGCCTCCCGTGACGGAACACCCCGCGACCGAGACCTCCTCGGCCGAGTCTCCCGCCGCCGCGCTCCCGTCCCTGGCCTTCTCCGGCGACTCGAGGGCCGGGGCGGCGCTCGCGGACGTCCGCACCGCCCTCGTGTTCTTCGCGCACCCCGACGACGTCGACTTCGGCGCGGGCGGCACAGTCGCCTGCCTGGCGAGGCGGGGCGTCAAGGTGGTCTACTGCGTCATGACGGACGGTGACGCGGGCGGCTTCGACGACGACTCGCGCGCCGCCATTGTCGAGACCCGCCGGGCCGAGCAGCGCCGAGCGGCCGAGATTGCAGGGGCCGCAGACGTGGTCTTCCTCGGGGAGCGGGACGGCTATCTCGCCCCGAGCCACGAGCTGATCGGCCGCGTCGTCGCCCTCATGCGGGAGCACAGGCCGCAGATCGTCTTCTCGCTGCACCCCGAGCGGGCCTGGAGCTCCCTTCACCGCTCTCACCCGGACCACTTGGCGTGTGGCGAGATCGTCACGCGCGCGGCCTTTCCCGCCGTGGAGAACAACTACGCCTACGAGCACCTGCGCGCCCAGGGCCTTGAGGCCTACCGCCTGCCGTGGCTGTTCCTCTTCGCGGGCCCCGACGAGCGGACGAATCTCCGCGTGGACGTCACCGAGGCCGTGGACACGAAGCTTCGCGCCCTCGACGTCCACCTGAGCCAGCACCCGGACCCGGAGGCCATGCGGGAGACGGTGCGCGCGCAGCTTCGCGCCAGCGCTGACTCCGGCCAGTGGGCCGCGCCTGTCACCGCGGCGGAGGAGTTTCATGCGGTCTGCGTCAACGGCCCGGGGACCTTCGCGGGCTTCTGAGGCGGACGACGGCGGGGCCGCCCGTGGCGCCGCCGCGGGCGGGGCTACGGCCGGGCGACGTGGACTTCGGCCGTCGCGCTGAAGTCGGCGAACCCGGGGGCCAGCACGGCGTCGAGGTACTCGCTGCGGATGCGCCGGTTTGCCTCGGCGTCGTCCGTCGTGAGGACGCGCCGCAGGGACGTGCCCAGCACGAGGTCCCAGAGAAGCTCGCGGTCCAGGCTCATCTTGAGGTGAATCTCGCCTGACTCGATCTCGCCGAACCCCGCCTCGGAGAGGTCCTCGCGCAGGCGCAGGGGAGTGTCGAACCGCTCGAGGCGTTCGAAGGCGCCGGGGAGCGGGCCCTGCTCGAGGGCACGGTTGTGCCGCTGGGCGACCGTGAGCAGGGGCGTGAGGAGGCCGCGCAGCTCGGGCCCCGACCACGTGGAGAGGGCAAGCCGCCCGCCGGGGGCGAGACACCCGCGGATGCCGCCCAGGAAGCCGGTGAGGTCTGCGACGCGCGTCATGGCGAGGCCGAGGAGGACCGCGTCCGGGGCCGTCTCGGGCTCGAAGGAGGCCGCGTCCGCGTGCACCGTGTGGAGGTTGCGCAGATTGAGGGTGCGGGCCTTCTCCGCAGCAAGGGCGAGGAGGGCGGCTGAGGGGTCGACGGCCGTGACCGTGCCCTCCGGACCCACTTCCTGCGCTGCGGGCAGCGACACGCCGCCAGTGCCCGCGAAGAGGTCGAGGACCTGCTCGCCCGGCACGAGGTCCGCCGCAGACGTCAGGGCGCTGCCGAGCGGGTTCCAGACGCTCGGAGCGAGGCTCTCGAAGCTCTCGGCGCCCGAGGAGCCGTACGGCGGCCGGGGATCGATATCTCGGGTGGGCATGGGACTCACGATCCTTGGTGGGGGACAGGCGCGGCTCCGGCGAAATCGTGCTGGCGCCAGGCCTCGAAGACGGCCACGGAGGCCGTGTTGGACAGGTTCATGGAGCGGCGGGCCGGGAGCATGGGCAGTCTCAGCGTGTCCGTGACGGCCGGGTGCGCGAGGTGCTCGCTCGCCAGGCCGACGGACTCCCGGCCGAACATGAGGACGTCCCCGGGCTGGTACGCAACGTCGTCGTACCGCCGGGCGCCGCCGGAGGTGAAGGCGAAGACGCGCTGCCCGGCGAGCGCCTCGAAAGCCGCGTCGAGAGTGGGGTGGACGGTCACGACAGCGAGGTCGTGATAGTCCAGGCCCGCCCGGCGCAGCTTGGCGTCCGAGAAATCGAACCCGAGGGGCTCGACGAGGTGAAGCGCGGAGCCCGTGATGGCAGCGAGGCGGATGGCGTTGCCCGTGTTGCCGGGGATCTCGGGTTCCACGAAGAGGAGATTGAACACGCTCACATTCAAGCACGGCGCACCCTCTCCGCGCTTGCCCGAGGCCCGGGCGGGCCCGCTGTGAGCGAATCGGCGAGGCGAGGGCTCGCCCCGGGGCGGCCTGCGGCGATAGCCTGGACGGCATGACTACGGGCGGATCGGGCGGACTGGGGGGCAGCCGCATCTACATGGACTACGCGGCCACGGCGCCCCTCGACCCGCGGGCGCTCGACGCCTTTGTTGAGGCCTCCCGCCGAGTGGGGAACCCGTCCTCGCTGCACGCGGGCGGACGGAGCGCCCGCTTCGCCCTCGAGTCCTCGAGGGAGCGGATCGCCGCGGCTGCGGGGGCGCACCCGAGCGAGCTGATCTTCACGGGCTCCGGCACGGAGGCGGACAACCTCGCCCTGACGGGCCTCTACAGGGCGCGGCGGGCCGCCGACCCGACCAAGCGGCGCATCCTCGTCACGGGGATCGAGCACCATGCGGTCCTGGACGTCGTCGACTGGCTGGAGCGCCGCGAGGGAGCCGTCGTCGAGCTGGTCCCGGTGGCGGAGGACGGAACCGTGGACCTCGAGGCGGCCGAGGCCCGCCTCGCGGCCCACCCGGACGAGTTCGCCCTGGGGACCCTCATGTGGGCCAACAACGAGGTGGGCACGCTCCAGCCGGTCTGTCGCTTCGTTGAGCTCTGCGCCTCGCGGGGCGTGCCCGTCCACTCGGACGCCGTCCAGGCACTGGGGACGGTCGGCGTGGACTTCGCGGCGTCGGGGCTCGCGACAATGGCGGTCTCGGGCCACAAGTGCGGGGCCCCCGTGGGCATCGGCGCCCTGTTCGTCCGCCGGGACGTGACGCTTGAGCCGCTCCTCCACGGCGGGGGGCAGGAGCGCGGCCTGCGCTCCGGAACGCTGGACACCGCCGGCGCCGCAGCGTTCGCCGAGGCCCTCGACGTGCCGGAGGAGGAGCGAGTGGAGCGCTCGCGCCGCCTTGCGGCCCTGTCCCGGCGTTTTGCAGAGGGCATCGAGGCCCGCATCCCGTGGGCCGTGCTCAACGGCCTCAGCCCCGCCGAGGCGGACGCGCCGCGCCTGCCCGGCATCGTCAACGTCTCCTTCCCGGGGGCCGACGGGGACTCGATCCTCTTTCTCCTCGACTCGGCCGGCGTCCAGACCTCGACGGGCTCCGCCTGCACCGCAGGCGTCGCGCGACCCTCGCACGTCGTCCTGGCGATGACGGGGGACGAGGAGCGGGCGCGCGGCACGCAGCGCTTCAGCCTCGGATCCGGGACCACGGAGGCGGACGTCGACGCGCTTCTCGAGATTCTCCCGGCCATAGCCGAGCGCGCGCGGGCCGCGGGGCAGGCGTCTGCCCGGCGGGCCGCGAGCACCCCTGACCCCGAAAGGACCGTGACCGGACCATGAAGATTCTGGCTGCCATGAGCGGCGGCGTGGACTCGGCCGTGGCCGCGGCCCGGGCGGTGGACGCGGGGCACGAGGTCGTCGGCGTGCACCTCGCCCTCTCCCGCATGCCCGGAACCCTCCGCACGGGCAGCCGCGGCTGCTGCACCATCGAGGACAGCCAGGACGCGTGGCGCGCGTGCGAGCGGCTCGGCATCCCCTTCTATGTGTGGGACTTCTCCGAGCGCTTCAAGGAGGACGTCGTCGACGACTTCGTCGCCGAGTACGCCGCTGGCCGCACCCCCAACCCGTGCATGCGCTGCAACGAGAAGATCAAGTTCGCCGCGCTCCTGGACAAGGCCGTGGCGCTCGGCTTCGACGCGGTGGCCACCGGCCACTACGCGCGCCTCACCCGGGACGCCGACGGCCGCCCCGAGCTGCACCGCTCGAGCGACTGGGCCAAGGACCAGTCCTACGTCCTCGGCGTGCTCACGGAGGAGCAGCTCAACCACTGCCTCTTCCCGCTCGACGACGTCGAGTCCAAGGCCCACGTGCGGGCCGAGGCGGAGGCCCGAGGCCTCGCTGTGGCCAAGAAGCCCGACTCCTACGACATCTGCTTCATCCCCGACGGCGACACCCGCGGCTGGCTCGAGGAGCGGATTGAGATGGAGCCCGGCGCCATCGTCACGCCGGAGGGCGAGCGGCTCGGCGAGCATCGGGGGGCCCAGGCCTTCACGGTGGGCCAGCGCAAGGGCCTGGCCCTGGGCCGCCCCGCACCGGACGGCAAGCCCCGCTTCGTCCTCGAGATCCGGCCCAAGACCAACGAGGTCGTCGTCGGCCCGGAGCGCCTCCTCGCCGTGGACACCCTGACGGGCCGCCGCGTCTCCTGGGCCGGACGCCCCGTGCCGGAGGCGGAGGCCGGGCTGCCCTTCGAGGTGCACGTCCAGGTCCGCGCCCACGGGGATCCTGAGCCCGCCACAGCGCGCGTGGCAGAGGGCGACGACGGGGCCGCCAGGCTCGTCGTCGACCTCCACAAGCCCATGCGCGGGGTGGCACCCGGCCAGACGATGGTCATCTACAGCGGGACGCGAGTGCTGGGCCAGGCGACCCTCGAGTCCGCCCGCTCCGCCGAGTTCGAGACCGCCGCCCGCGCCGACTGACCCGGCACCGGACCGACGCCCGCGCGCGCCGGACGGAGGGCGCGCCCCTGCCGAGGCCGCGCATGAGGCGGCCCCGGCGGGGGAGGCTACGACGCGGTGAGGGACACGTCGTCGATGTCGAAGTCCGTGGCCAGGCCGTCATCCTCGACCCCGAGGAAGCGAATCTGGACGGTCTTGCCCGCGTAGTTGCCGAGGTTCAGGCTCCGCAGCGTGTACCCGCTCGCGTTGAGGTTCGAGTACGTCGCCACGGTCCGCACACTGGAGCCGTCGATGACCTGGACGCGCAGGGTGTCGTAGGCCGTCGTCGTCGAGGACTCCTGCGTGCGGATCGAGAGCCAGAAGGACAGGTTGGCGTTCGTCGTTCCGGCCGGGATGGAGACGGTCTGCGTGAGGCGGTAGTCGCTGAAGACGCCCGCGTCGTTGAGGCACGCGTACTTCAGGCCGGTCCGGGCGCCGCCGTTGGCCGTCAGGGTGTCCGCGTGCGTGGCGCTCCACGGGGAGAGGGAGCTGTTCTCGAAGCCGCCGTTGACGATGAGATTGCCCGAGGGCCCCGGGGCCGGCGAGGGGGCGGCGCCGCCGGTCACGGATCGCATGGTCATGGTCGCGTCCGCCAGGCCCGTGCCGCAGCCGGAGCACGCGGACGGGAACGGGCGGACGCCGCTCTTGATGGCCGCCTCAATCTGAGCGGGCGTCATGTCGCGGCGGACCGACTTGATGAGGGCGGCGAGGCCCGCGATGTGAGGGGTGGCCATGGACGTTCCTTGGTACGAGGCGTACGTGGCCGAGGTCGGCGTGGTCGTGCCGGCGTTGAGCGTGGACAGGATGCCGTAGCCGGCGCTCGTGTCCCCGCCGGGCGCGGCGACGTCCACCGTGCTGCCGTAGTTCGAGTAGTAGGCCCGGCCGCCGTACTGGTTCGTCGAGGCGACGTTGATGACGTTCTGGCAGTTGCCGGGGTTGTAGTAGTTCGAGACGTCGTTCTCGTTGCCCGCGGCGACGACGACGGTGGTGCCGCGGGACACCGCGCCGTTGATCGCGTTCTGGTAGGCCACGCTGCACTGGCCGCTGCCGCCGAGGCTCATGTTGATGATGTCGGCCTTGGTCCGGGTGTTCGGCACGCCGTAGACGGAGCCGCCCGAGGCCCACGTGACGCCGTCCGCGATATCGGACAGGGTGCCTCCGCACTCCGCGAGGACGCGCACGGGCATGAATTTGGCCTGGGGCGCGACGCCGACGACGCCGCTGGAGTTGGCCACCGCGGCGATCGTGCCTGCGACGTGGGTCCCGTGCCAGGACGAGCTCTCGGCGCGCTCGTTGCCGCACTCGCCGACGGGCGCCCAGTCGCCCGAGTCGAGCGCGTCGTTGTCCCGCCCGTTCCCATCCCGGGAGAGGTACGGATCCGAGACGAAGTCGTAGCCCGGGAGCCGGTTGGCGTCGAGATCCGGGTGGTAGGTGTACCCGGTGTCGACGACGGCGACGACGACCCCGCTGCCCATCGAGTAGTCCCACGCGCCGGGGACCCGCATGCCAGCCGAGGACGTGAAGTCCCACTGCCGGCCGTAGAGGGAGTCGGAAGGCGCGAAAGTCGGCTTGAGCCGGATATCCGGCTCGACTGCAGCGACGTTCGGGTCGTCCGCGAGCTCCTTCATGTAGGCGGTCGCCTCCGCAGGGGAGAGGGGCGTTCCCGCCGTGACCAGGTCCGCCCCGGTGCCGAGGGTGCGGACCTTCTTCGTCTTGCCCTTGCCGCGGGCGGCCTTGTCCGCGGACGCCTGCGTGCGCTGGAGGGACGTCGCCTTCGCTGACGCGCTCTGGTCCTTGTACGTGACGATGAAGTCCTTGTACGTCTCCGAGGACTTGAGGGACTGCGTCTGGACGAGGCCCGAGGGCTGAGCGGCGGGCGTGGCCGCGGCCGGGGTGGGGGAGGACACGAGGCCCGCGGCGAGGAGCCCGGCGGCGCTCGCGGCCAGGGCCAGAGAGCGGCCCATTCGAGATGTGAGAGCGGTCATAAGGATAACCATCCGTTTCTTGAGAGTGCTCACAGAGTCCCACAGGGAGCCTTTCAAGGGAATAGGCGGCGGCGATTCTGAACAGATCTGGGCGGGGGAGGGGCCGGCGTGGAGAGATGTCCACGACGGGGCGGGCCAGGTGCCAGGCTGCGTGCCACTGCATAGGATGGACGGATGGAGAACTCAGGCCAGAGCTTCGACCCCCACGCCTCGTCCCTCAGCGGCACCGCGCAGCCCGAGGTGCTGGAGGAGCTCTATCGGGTCCGCTCGAGCATCGACAACATCGACGCCGCCCTCATCCACTTGCTCGCCGAGAGATTCAAGGCGACTCAGCGCGTCGGCGTCCTCAAGGCCACGCACAGTCTGCCGCCCGCGGACCCGGGCCGGGAGGCGGCCCAGATCAGCCGCCTCCGTGCGCTCGCGCGGGACGCCCAACTCGACCCGGTCTTCGCAGAGAAGTTTCTCGCGTTCATCATCGACGAGGTCATCCGGCACCACGAGGCCATCTCCGAGAACATCAAGGCCGGCGGGGACGGCTCCCCCGTCTCGGGCGAGGACGCCGGGGACGAGACCGATGACTGAGGCCCCTCTCGTTGTCCTCCACGGCGACGTGCCGGGCGCCACGCGGCTCGAGGCCGCGCGCTGGAGCATCGGGGAGACCGCCGAGTCAGGGCGCGTCCCCGTGCCGGACCCGCGGGAGGAGAAACCCTGGCTCCTCCTGCGCACCGTGTCGCTTCTCGCCGACGCGTTCGTCGATCTGCAGCCCTACGGGGCCCGCCTCCAGTCGCGGCCGACTCGCCTGTCCGAACAGGAGGCCGCCGAGTTCCGGCAGGACCTCGAGGCGTTCGCGGTCGCCGCTGCGCTCGAGGGCGCGGAGGGCCTCACGGCCTCTCTGACGATCTGCGGGCCCGTCACGCTCGCGTCCCGCCTGCACACGCACGCGGGCGAGAGCCTCCTCTCGGACCGCGGCGCGGCGCGATTCGTCGCCGAGTCCCTCGCCGAGGGCGTCGCCCGCCTGGCGGGGCGCCTGACCGCGGACCACGGGATCGGCCTCGAGCTGCTGCTCGTCGAAGACCGGCTCGAGGACGCCGCCGACGGGCGGGTCCGCACGGCCTCCCGGTTCGCGACGTATCGGGCTCTCGGGCCCTCCGGGGTGCGGGAGCTGTGGCAGCCGTGGGCCGCCGCCGGGCAGAGCCGCCCAGGCGCCCGGGATCTCCTGGCGGGCGTCGAGTCCGCAGCGACAGCCGCTGAGGCCCTCGCAGCGGGCGGGCTTGCCGGGGTGGTCCCCGCCACGGGCGCGCCGTGGTCCCCGCGGGCGCTTGAGGCGTGGGCGCCCCTCGTCGAGGCGGGCTCGCTCGTCCTTCCGGCGCTGTCCGTGCGGAGCGGACGGGCCGGTCTGCGCTCGGCGGCGCGGGACCTCATCGCGGCGGCGGACGCGGTCGGCCTCGCGGAGGACGCGCGCGGGCGGCTCGGCGTCGCCCTGGGAGAAGGGCTGCGCGCCCAGGGGGCCGAGGCGTCAGGAATCGTTGCCGAATTGCGACGTTCTGGAGAGGCCCTGCGGGGCGGCGCGGAGAGGCCGAGACACTAAGATGGTGAGGACGGACTCCACGGCCGGGTGACGGTCGGCGCGGGCCAGGCCTCGCTCATCCAGCGTGGTTCGACAAGCAAAGGCAGGTAGGCATGAAGGGCACGGTTCTCGTCGTCGACGACGACGAAGCGCTGGCCGAGATGATCGGCATCGTCCTCCAGAACGACGGGCTCGAGCCCGTGTTCTGCTACAACGGGGCGGAGGCCGAGGCGGCCTTCCGCGAGCACAAGCCGGACGTCATCCTCCTGGACCTCATGCTGCCCGGTCTCGACGGCATCGAGGTCTGCCGGCGGATCCGGCAGGAGTCGGATGTGCCGATCGTCATGCTCACCGCCAAGTCAGACACCTCCGACGTGGTCCGGGGGCTCGAGTCCGGTGCGGACGACTACGTCCCCAAGCCCTTCAAGCCGGCCGAGCTCGTGGCCCGTGTCCGCGCCCGCCTCCGTCCCGCCGAGCTGCGCGTGCCGGAGACCCTCGCGGTCGCAGACCTCCAGATCGACGTCGCCGGCCACAGCGTGACCCGCGCCGGCCAGCCGATCGCCCTGACGCCGCTCGAGTTCGACCTCCTCGTCGCCCTGGCCCGCAAGCCCTGGCAGGTCTTCACGCGGGAGAACCTCCTGGAGCAGGTGTGGGGCTACCACCACTCGGCTGACACGCGCCTCGTCAACGTCCACGTGCAGCGGCTGCGCTCGAAGGTGGAGATCGATCCCGAGGAGCCCGAGGTGGTCCTCACCGTCCGCGGTGTCGGGTACAAGGCTGGCGCCCCCCGGGGCTCCTGATCCACACGCCCCACATGCCCACGACACCTCCAGCCGAGACGCCTCGCCGGGCCCTCCAGTCCTGGTGGAGCCGGTCCCTCCAGTTCAGGACGATCGTCTCCACGATCCTGCTGTGCGCCATCGCGTTCATCGGGATCGGCGCGTACCTCTCCCACCAGATCGCCAACGCGCTCTACGAGGAGCGGGTCAGGCAGTACCAGGCTGAGGCCTCGTCGTCCCTCACCCAAGTCGCGGCTCAGCTGCGCCAGTCCAAGGCCAACGACCGCACGTCCACGGCCGCCCAGGCGGACGACTCCCTCCAGTCCCTCCAGCGGACCACCTCTGACCCCGGCCGCGCCTACGTGCTCTCGCCGTTCCCGGCGCCGAACATCTGGGTGCAGACGCGCTCGACGATCTCGCCCTCCGTGATCCCCGAGGCCCTCGCCACGAAGGTCCACGAGGGCAACGCCCAGTACTCCGAGGCCACGACGATCATCCAGGACGGCCGCCCTGTCCCGGCCATCGCCTTCGGCCAGAAGGTCAAGCTGCCGCCGAACAACGACTACGCCCTGTACCTCGTCTACTCGATGGAGTCCATCCAGAAGACGCTCGACGTCATCCACCGCGTCCTGTGGGGCGCGGGCGCCCTCATGATCGGGGTCGTCGGGGTCATCGCGTGGATCGTCACGAAGTCCGTCGTCGGCCCGATCTCCCAGGCGGCGGCGGTGTCCGAGAGGCTCGCGGCGGGGGACCTCCAGGAGCGCATCCAGGTCAGGGGCGACGACGAGATCGCCCGCCTCGGCTCGTCCTTCAACAACATGGCGGCCACACTCCAATCCCAGATCACGGAGCTCGCGACCCTCTCTCAGATGCAGCAGAGCTTCGTCTCGGACGTCTCCCACGAGCTGCGCACGCCGCTGACCACGGTTCGCATGGCCGCCGAGGTGCTCTACGGTGCCAAGGACGAGTTCGACCCGATCAACCGCCGCTCCGCCGAGCTCCTCTACAACCAGGTGGAGCGGTTCGACGTCCTCCTCGCGGACCTCCTCGAGATCTCCCGGTACGACGCCGGCGTGGCCGTCCTCGACCCCGAGCCCACCGACCTGACCGCGCTCATCGGGCGGGTCATCGACATCACGCGGCCGCTCGCGGAGGACGCGGGGTGTGAGATCACGGTGGAGGCGCTCGCCACGGACCCCGTCGTGGACGTCGACCCCCGGCGCATCGAGCGCGTCGTGCGGAACTTCATCGTCAACGCCATCGAGCACGGCGCGGGGGAGCCCATCGAGGTCGTCCTCGCGGAGGGGCCGGAGACGATCGCCATCGCGGTCCGGGACCACGGAATCGGCATGACCGCCGACGAGTCGCGGCGGGTGTTCGACCGCTTCTGGCGCGCCGACCCGGCCCGCGCCCGGAAGACTGGCGGCTCGGGCCTCGGCCTGTCCATCGCCGAAGAGGACGCGCGCCTCCACGGCGGCTGGCTCGCGGCCTGGGGGCGCCCCCAGGAGGGGTCCGCGTTCCTCCTCGTGCTGCCGCGAGTGCCGGGCGGCTCCGCCGAGGTCTCGCCGCTCGGGCTGCCGCCTGGGTCCGACCGCGTCGTCCGGCGGCCCCTCGACCCCGCGGAGACCCCCGCCGAGACCGAACAGAAGGGATGAGACTCTTGAGCCGTGCAGGCAAGCGCGTCACTGCGGCGCTCCTCGTAGCCCTGGTTGCGTCCGGGTGCGCCCGCATCCCCACGAGCTCGCCCGTGCGCGAGATCCCGGCCACGAGCACCGGGGGAGACTCGGACGTGCAGTACCGGCTGAGCAGCCCCGAGCCCGGGGCCAAGCCGCGGGACATCGTCGAGGGCTTCCTTGACGCGCACAAGGGCTCCCAAGAGGGGTTCGACCACGCCCGCGAGTACCTGACGACGGCCCGCCGCGCCGTGTGGAAGCCTGCGACGACGGTGACGCTCTATGAGGAGTACCCGGACGTCAAGTCCACGAAGGACCCCTCCGTCTTCGAGATCACATACCGGCCGGTGGCCGAGATCGACGAGAACGGTCTGCGGACCAGCCTTGCGGGCGCCAAGCCGCGCACGGAGCGGATCAAGATCGCGACGGAGGGCGGCGAGAACCGGATCGACTCCGCCCCCGACGGCATCCTGCTCTCCACCTCGGACGCGCGGCACCTCGTCGACCAGCGCACGCTGTACTTCTACTCGCCGGACTTCGCCCATGCGGTCCCAGACGCTCGGTGGTTCCTGAAGTCGCCGTCCGAGGCCACGAGCATCGTCAACGCCCTCATGACCGGCCCGTCGCCCCACCTCAAGGGGGCCGTGGCCACGGCGCTGGGGGATCACGCGCGGCTCGCGAACCCGGCCGTCGTCGTCGAGAACGGAACGGCCCAGGTGGACCTGGCCCTCAGCTACTGGAATGGCCTGAAGCCCCTCCAGCGCCTCCAGCTCAAGCAGCAGCTCGAGCTCGCGTTCGCCTCGATGCGCGGCGTGGACTCGGTGCAGATCAAGACGGACTCGCGCGTGGTCTCGGAGCTGCCGTCCATGGCGGACGGCTTCATTCGGGTCTCGGCGAATCCGGATGTCGACGCCGCGCAGGTCGCCGTGGTCAAGGACCAGCTCACGTGGTTCAGCAACAACAGCATTCAGCCCGTGGCGGGGCTGCCGTCCACGGTGTCCTACGCGCCGCGCATGCCGGCAGTCTCCCCGGCGAAGAAGCAGTTCGCGTTCCTCAACGCATCGGGCTCCCAGCTGCTCACGGCGGTGCCCGGCAAGGACGTGGTCCTCGCGGTCACGGGGTCCGCTCTGACGGCGCCGTCCTTCGATGCCTCCGGATGGCTGTGGACGGTCGTGACGCCGAGCAGGGACGCAGCGCAGCAAGTGCGGGCCGTGCCGGCCGGGGGCGAGTCCGAGAGCGCCGTGACGGTGAAGGCCGACTGGCTCGCGGGGTACACCGTGACCGGGTTCCAGGCTGCGAGGGACGGCGTGCGCGTGGCGATCGTCGCCGCGAAGGACGGCCGCACTCACCTCTTCGAGTCTGCGGTCGTGCGGGGCGACGACAGCGTGCCCCAGTCCCTGACGAAGGGTCTCGAGCGGGAGATCGGCACGGGCACCTATACGACGGCGAAGTGGCTTGACGACCGGCGCCTCGTCCTCGTGCGCCTGGGCTCGAAGTCCCCGGCGGCCCCCGTCATCGTGGGCCCCGCAGGGGTCGACGACGAACTGGGCGCGCTCGCCGGAATCACCGCCGTCTCGGTGGGCCAGTCCCCGGACGACATCTACCTCGTGGCCAACGGGCAGGCCTATTACCGGGTGGGGAGCGCCTGGTACAACTCCGCGGTGTACCTCTCCGGGCTCAACCACCAGGGCTAACGGACGGGCAGGGCCTCGGACGCCCCGGGTGCCCCGGGAGGTGTTCACCTCTCGGCCCGCCGCGGCGCGGGGTGGGGGCCGAAAGAGAGTTGTCCACGTTTGAGCCGGACCCGGCGCGCGGGGCGGCCGCGCCGTGCATGATCGAGGCATGGGACTGCTTCTGGACGCGTGCGGAGACGCCTTCGAGGCGTTTGTCCCGTCCCCGTGTCTCGCGTGCGGCAGCGGCGGAGGCCCCCTGTGCGCGCGGTGCCGCGCCGCCCGCGCAGAGGAGCTCGTGCCCCGCCCGTTCGAGGCCTCGGAGCGGGCTTCGGCCCTGCCGCTGGGGCCGAGCGGCGAGCCGTGGCCCGTGTGGGCGGGAGGGGAGTACACCGGCCTGCGGAGCGAGCTCATGCTGGCCTTCAAGGGGCGGGGCGTCACCGCCGTCTCGGACGTCCTGGCCTCGCACCTGGGCGCGGCGGTCGCGGCACTGGACCTGGGGGAGCGGGACGTCCTCGTCCGCGTCCCGCCCTCGTGGCGCAGTTGCCTGACACGCGGGTATGACCCGGTCGAACGGCTCCTGGCCGGGGCGGGCGGGGCCGGCGAGCGCGGCCTCGTCCGGCGCCGAGCCGCGTGGAGGCCGGCGGCCCGAGGCGGCCAGAAAGGGCTCGGTGCCCGGCAGCGCGGCGAGAGGCTCGCGCGGGCCTTCCGCCCGGGCCCGCGCGCCGGCGCAGTGCTTCCGCGGTGCGGGCGGGTCGTCGTCGTGGACGACGTCCTGACGACGGGCGCCACGCTCGGGGCCGTCATGAAGGTCCTCCTCGCCGCGGGCGCGCCCGCCGTCGCGGGGGCCGTCGCCCTCGCGGCCCGCCCCACGGGGAGGGCTGGGGAGGGCACTCTGGGTGAACCGCTGGGAAAGGATGGGTGAAATTTCAGGTGAGGGGGCCTAGGGTGGAGTATGGGCTTCGCCACACGGAGCTCATCGGGGGTCCGGCTCCGATCCGGGTCCCCCGCAGCATACGAAAGACCTGGAGGAAGCATGGAATTCCAGATTTCCGGCCGTGGAGTCACCGTCTCGGATCGTTTCCGCGAGTACGTGAACGAGAAGAGCGAGAAGATCGAGACGCTTGCGGACAAACCGCAGCGCCTCGAGGCCAAGGTCACCCAGGAAGGCCGCTCCACGTCGGCCCCGGACTCGATGACCGTCGAGCTCACCGTCGTGGGGCGCGGCCCCGTCATCCGCTCCGAGGCTCGGGCGGGGGACAAGATGGCCGCGTTCGACCTCGCCTACGCCAAGCTGCTCGAGCGCCTGCGCCGAGCCCACGACCGCCGCAAGGTCCACCACGGTCGGCACACCCCGCCCGCCGTGCACGACAAGACCGCCGGGCTCGACCCTGCGGAGACCGGACGCCCCCTCGCGGAGCAGGTTGCCCCGGAGGCGGGCTCGCAGGACGCCCGCGGAGACTCCGCGCCCGTCCTCATCCGCCGCAAGCTCTTTCCAGCCGTCCCGATGGGCCTCGACGACGCCGTCGACGCCATGGAGCTCGTGGGCCACGACTTCTACGTCTTCCGGGACGCGGAGACGGGGCGGGACAGCGTCGTCTACCGCCGCGCGGGCATGACGTACGGCGTCATCGCGCTCGACGACGCGGTCGAGTCCGGCAGCGTCAGCGAAATGCGCGAGTACCGCGCAGGCTAGGCTGCTCCACCCGCCCCGGGGACGTGAACGCAACGGCCCCGGGGCGGCCCCACGCCCCGAGGCCCCACGTGGGCGCCCCAGCCCGTGCACACCGAAAGAGAGAGCCCATGACCGACGCCGCGCCTCGCGCCGAGAGCATGACCCTGCGCGAGGCCCGGCGCCTCCAGCTCGGGGCCCAGGCCTTCCCCGGCAGGCCGCCCGCGCACGCGGCCGCGGCGAATCGCCGGGTGGGGGACGTCTTCGAATCCCTCGGCCTGCTCCAGATCGACTCGGTGTCCACGGTGGCCCGCTCTCACGTGCTGCCCCATTTCGCCCGGCTCGGCGCCTACGACCCGGCCGTCCTCGAGCGCCTCCACACCCGCCCCTCGTCACCGGCGCTCGAGTACTGGGCCCACGAGGCGAGCATCGTCCCGCGCGCCCTCTACCCGGCGCTCAGGGCGGTCCAGCAGCGCGCGTGGGTCTCGGCCAGCGACTCCCCGGAGGAGCGCGACGCCCTCGTCCCCCATATCCTCAAGGCCCTCGAGTCGTCCTCGGCGCCGATGTCCTCGCGAGACCTTGCCGCCGCGCTCGACGTTCAGGCCCGGCGCGAGCGCGGGCACTGGGGATGGAACTGGGCCCCGCTCAAGCATGCACTCGGGGACCTCTTCGAGTCGGGGCGCGTGCTCTCGGCGGGGCGCAACGCCCAGTTCGAGCGCCTCTACGTGCCGGCGGCGCGCATGGTGGGCCCGGACGTCGTCGTGCCCTCCCGCGAGGACGCGGTCCGGACGCTGACCGCCCGCGCGCTCAGGGCGCTGGGGATCGCCAGCGCCTCGTCCATCGCGGACTACTACCGCGTGCCCGCACGGGAGACGACGACGGCGCTGCGCGCTCTGGAGGCCGCGGGCCAGGCCGTCCGCCGTCGCGTGGAGGGGCAGAAGACCGAGTGGTGGGCTGACCCGAACGGCAAGCCCATGAGGGGGCGGGGCGTGGACGCGCTCCTGACGCCGTTCGACCCGCTGGTGTTCGACCGGAGGCGGCTCGCCGAGCTGTGGGGCATGGAGTACGCGCTCGAGTTCTACGTGCCGGCCGCGCGGCGCCGGTACGGATACTTCGTCATGCCGTTCCTCCAGGGGGACAGGCTCACCGCGCGGGCCGACGTCCGGCTCGACCGGGCCGCGTCCGTCCTGCGGGTGCAGGCGTACTACCCGGAGGAGTCTGCGGACAGCGAAACGCTCCCGCGCCTCACCGCCGCCGCGGAGAGGCTGGGGGACTGGCTCGGCGCGGATCGGACGCAGATGCCCGCCACGCTGGCAACGGGGCCCGGGCTTCTGACCGCAGAATCATCACACGTAGACTGAACTTCGATGCGCGTGCGCGCGGTGCCGACAGCCCGCCGCACGGGCTCGTTCACCATGACTCTAGGGAGCAATTCACCGTGGCAACACTCTTTGAACGCGCGCTGCGGGTCGGCGATGGCCGCACCCTCAAGAAGCTGCGGGACCTCGTCGAGGCGATCAACGGCGTCGAGGACTCCTACCGCGCCATGAGCGACGACGAGCTGCGCGCGTGCACGGACGACTTCCGGAGCCGCTATGCCGCCGGCGAGTCCCTGGACGACCTCCTCATCGAGGCCTTCGCGACGGTCCGCGAGGGCGCCCGGCGCACCCTGGGCCACCGCCACTTCGACGTGCAGCTCATGGGCGGCGCGGCGCTCCACCTCGGCAACATCGCCGAGATGAAGACGGGCGAGGGCAAGACCCTCGTCGCCACCGCCCCGGCGTACCTCAACGCCCTCTCGGGCAAGGGCGTGCACATTGTCACGACCAACGACTACCTCGCCGAGTACCAGTCCGAGCTCATGGGGCGCGTCTTCCGCTTCCTCGGCGTCTCCAGCGGGTGCATCCTCTCCAACATGACGCCGGACCAGCGCCGCGCGGAGTACGCGAAGGACATCACCTACGGCACGAACAACGAGTTCGGGTTCGACTACCTCCGCGACAACATGGCGTGGTCCCTCGACGAGCTCGTGCAGCGCGGGCACAACTTCGCCATCGTCGACGAGGTGGACTCGATCCTCATCGACGAGGCCCGCACGCCGCTCATCATCTCCGGCCCCGCCACGGGCAACGTCAATCGCTGGTACAAGGAGTTCGCGCGGATCGCCGAGGGCCTCACCTCGGGCACGGACTACGAGTGGGACGAGAAGAAGCGCACGGTCTCGGTCCTCGAGCCGGGCATCGACAAGGTCGAGGACCGCCTCGGCATCGAGAACCTCTACGAGACGGACAACACGCCGCTCATCGGCTACCTCAACAACGCGATCAAGGCCAAGGAGCTCTTCCACCGGGACAAGGACTACGTCGTCTCCGAGGGCGAGGTCCGCATCGTCGACGAGCACACGGGCCGCATCCTCGCAGGGCGCCGCTACAACGAGGGCGTCCACCAGGCCATCGAGGCCAAGGAGGGCGTGGAGATCCAGGCCGAGAACCAGACGCTCGCCACGGTGACGCTGCAGAACTACTTCCGCATGTACACCAAGCTCGCCGGCATGACCGGCACCGCCGAGACGGAGGCGGGGGAGTTCATGTCCACGTACAAGCTCGGCGTCGTGGCCATCGAGACGAACAAGCCCCTGGCCCGCCAGGACAAGAACGACCTCATCTACAAGAACCAGAAGGCCAAGTTCCTTGCGGTCGTCGAGGACATCGCCGAGCGCCACGAGAAGGGCCAGCCCGTGCTCGTCGGCACGACGAGCGTGGAGAAGTCCGAGGCCCTCTCGATGCTCCTGCGCAAGCGGGGCATTCGCCACGAGGTCCTCAACGCGAAGAACCACGCGCGAGAGGCCGCGATCGTGGCCCAGGCGGGCCGCAAGGGCGCCGTCACCGTGGCCACGAACATGGCCGGCCGCGGCACCGACATCATGCTGGGCGGCAACGCCGAGTTCAACGCGGTCGCCGAGATGGAGGCCCGCGGCCTCGACCCGGAGCGGGACGCCGAGGCGTACGAGGCCGCATGGCCCGCCGTCCTCGAGGCCGCCGAGAAGGCCGTGCAGGCGGAGCGCGAGGAGGTCCGCAAGCTCGGTGGGCTCTACGTGCTGGGCACCGAGCGCCACGAGTCCCGCCGGATCGACAACCAGCTGCGCGGCCGCGCCGGCCGCCAGGGCGACCCGGGCGAGTCCCGCTTCTACCTCTCGATGTCCGACGACCTCATGCGGCTCTTCAACTCCGGCGCCGCCGAGCGCCTCATGTCCTCCGGGAGCTTCCCGGACGACCAGGCGATCGAGAACAAGTTCGTCTCCCGCGCCATCGAGTCCGCCCAGCGCGCCGTCGAGGGCCGCAACGCCGAGCAGCGCAAGAACGTCCTCAAGTACGACGACGTCCTCAACCGCCAGCGCGAGTCCATCTACGCGGACCGCCGCCGCGTCCTCGAGGGCACAGACCTGCAGGCCAAGACGCAGGAGTTCCTCGAGGACTCCGTCTCATCGCTCGTCAAGGCGGCCACGGTGGACGGCGCCGCCGAGAACTGGGACCTCGAGGGCCTGTGGCGGGACCTCAAGCAGATTTACCCCGTCTCGCTCTCGATCGGCGAGATCGAGGCGGAGGCCGGCAGCCGCCGCCGGGTGACGCGTGAGCTCCTCCTCACGGAGCTCCTCTCCGACGCGCGGATCGCCTACCGGGATCGGGAGGAGCAGTTCGGCTCGGAGCAGATGCGAGACCTCGAGCGCCGCGCCGTCCTCACCGTGCTCGGCCAGAAGTGGCAGGAGCACCTCTACGAGATGGACTACGTCAAGGAGGGCATCGGCCTTCGCGCCATGGCCCAGCGCGATCCACTCGTCGAGTACCAGCGCGAGGGCTACGAGCTCTTCCAGAGCATGGCTGCGGCCATCCGCGAGGAAAGCGTCGCGCTCATCTTCAGCGTGGAGCCTGAGCGCACGACGACGGCGCCCGCCCCCACCGGCCTCCCCGGGGTCCGGGACGCCCGAGCGGTGCTGACGCCGGAGGCCATGCGCCGCGCCGGCATCGAGGACCCGGACGAGCCGAAGCACGTGGAGCTCACGAGCGCCAACGAGCAGGGCGAGGTCCAGACGGTCGAGGACGACGTGGTCCACCACGTCTCCACGTCCGGGGACCGGGATCAGGCCCAGGGCCCCGCCGCCGAGAGCGAGCCCATGCGCAGCGGCGGGCGCCGTCGCGCAGCCCGGGGCAAGTCCGCCGACGAGTCGTCCGGCGCTCCTGAGCAGGGCGCATCGGCGTCCCCGACGAGCGGCGGCAGCACGAGCCAGAAGAAGCAGCGCGGCCGCTCGCGCCGGGGCAAGCGCTAAGCACTGCGGACGCTGCCGGCGGCTCGCAGGGCCTAGCCGAGCTCCAGCTCGGTGATGGTCCAGCGCAGCCGCCGGTACTCGAGCCGCATGGCGCACGCGCGCACTCTGCGGCCGTCGTGAAAGAGGATCGTGGCCTCGTAGGCCCCGGCGCCTGCGGCGTGGATGGCGGTCGAGCCGAACGCCGGCCCGGCGAACCTCGCCCGCGCCCACTGGGCCCTTCCGTCCCGTCGTTCGAGCATGAGGGCCGTCCGGATCGCCACCTTGGCGGTGACCTCGGCCGTGGCACCGCGTTCGAGGTGCCGCGCGGGGCGGGCCCCCGCGAAGATGTCCAGGAGAAGGCATGCCGCCGCGCGGGCCGTGGCCGGCACCTCCGGCGGGATCCCCGGGTCGGCCATGAAGACTCGGCCCAAGGGCCCGAAGTGGGCGGGCGCGAGATCGACCCCCGCCAGGCTGTCGAGTGGGCGTGCGTCCCTCATGACTCGCTCCCTCCTCGCGGCCAGCTCGCGGAGTCCGGCGTGGGCAGAAAGAGCAGAGCGCCGGCGGGGAGCACACGCGGGTCCGGCCCGATCACCTCTCGGTTCGCCTCGTGAACCAGGGGCCAGTATGTTGCGATGTCCGTCGCCGACGCGCGGGGGCCGAGCGCGGCGGCGGCCACGGACCAGAGGCCCTCGCCCTCTCGGACGGTGTGGAATCGCGCGGGCGGCCCGTCGTCGTCGGCACCGCGGCGGCGCAGCGCGAGGAGCCGGCGGCGGGGTGAGCAGCCGCTGACGCGAGAGCGAAATAGAGGACGGTTCCACATGACGAGTCCCCCCGTGACTTCCTGGGTGGCGCGTCGTCCAGACGCCTGGTGAGGGCCGACGGTATCAAGCGGCCCTGGGGGGAGCGCCGCTCGGCGAGTCATGTGACGGTGTGTGGCGATATTCCAGGCGTGCCTTGAACGTGGGGGCGGCGAAGTGCTTCGGGCGAACTGCGCCGATTCGGAGTAGGCTCGAAGACGTGCGCCGGCAACGAGGCCGGTCGGCACGTACAGCATTTTGAGACCAGCCGGAGGCACCCCTTGATGCAGGACGAACGTCCCCAGTCACTCGTCGGTCAGGATGAGATGGAAACCCAGTTCTTGCAGCACTACTTCGCGCACTTGTCTGCCGAAGATCGCGCGGCGAACGGGGACGAGGCCCTCGTCGCAAGGGCCCGCCATCACCGGGAGATCGGCGCGCGCCGGAACCCCGGCCAGATCCTCGTCGAGGTGGAGGGCGAGGGCTCAGACGTCGTCGTGTACGTGGTGGCGGACGACATGCCGTTCCTCGTCGACTCCGTCGTGGCCGAGGCCGCGCGCCACAGCGGCGGCATCGCGATGATCTCCCACCCCATCTTCCTGGCAGAGCGCACCGAGGACGGTGAGCTCGTCAGCCTGACGCGCAGCTCCACCGCCGTGGGCCTCGCCACGGGCGACACGGCCGCGCTGCCCGTCATTCCCGCGCCCGACAGCGGCGTGAAGAACCGCGTCGAGTCCTGGACCTCCCTCGTCCTCGCCGGTTCGCTGAACGCTGAGCAGCGCGACGACCTCGAGCAGGGGCTCGCCCGCGTGCTGGCCGACGTCGCCAGCGCCAACCAGGACCAGGACCGCCTCAAGGAGCTCGCCCGCGAGACCGTCCGCGCGGCCATGGAGATGGCCGAGGAGTCCGGCCCGCACCAGGCCTCCGCGCGCGCCGCACGGGACCTCTTCGAGTGGATGCTCGACGACAACTTCATCTTCCTCGGCTACCGCGAATACGACCTGCCGGCGGACGGGACGGCCGCCCTGGTCAACGTTCCCGGCACCGGTGCGGGGATCATGCGCCGCAAGGACGACGTCGCCGTCTCCCGCCCGCTGTCCGCGCGCGCCCACGAGCTCGCCTCGAACGACGACGTCCTGACCGTCACGAAGGCCAACCGCCGCTCGACCGTCCACCGCCCCTCCTACCTCGACTACGTCAGCCTCAAGACGTACGGGGCAGACGGCTCGCTCATGCGCGAGCGCCGGTTCATCGGCCTCTTCGCCGAGCGCGTCTACTCGGCGATCATCGACACGATCCCCGTCCTCCGCGAGAAGCAGCTCATGCTTCAGCGCCACTTCGGCTTCGCCCCGGACACCCACTCGGGCGCGAGCCTCACGGCCCTCCTCCAGTCCTTCCCGCGGGACGAGCTCTTCCAGATCACGGACGAGGAGCTCATCGAGTTCGCCACCGGCATCCTCCAGCTCGAGGAGCGCCGCAAGACTCGCCTCTTCGTCCGCCGCGACGCGTTCGGCCGCTTCGCCTCGGCCCTCGTCTACCTGCCGAGGGACCGCTTCTCCACGAGCGTGCGCCTGCGCCTCCAGCGCGTCCTCCAGGAGGCGTTCAAGGCCAAGGACGTCTCCTACACGGTCTCCATGACCGAGTCCGTCCTCACCCGCATGTTCTTCCGCCTCCACCTCACGGACGAATCCCCGGAGACCGTGGACGCCGCCCAGCTCGAGCAGCAGCTCGCCGTGGCCGGCCGCTCGTGGGCCGAGGGCTTCCAGGACGTCGCCACCAAGGGCGGCCAGGAGGCGCTGAGCTCCGAGTGGGACGAGGCGTTCCCGGCATCTTACCGCGTGGCCTTCGAGGTTGAGGATGCCATCCGCGACGCGGCCATCCTCGAGTCGCTTCCCGCCGAGGGCTCGCACATCCGCCTGCGACTCGACAAGGTCGACGAGCGCTCCCACGGGCTGCGCCTCTACGTCAACCGGGCCGTCATCCTCTCCGAGATCCTCCCGACGCTCCAGCAGTTCGGCATCACCGTGGAGGAGGAGCGCCCCTTCCAGATGACGACGGCCAGCGGCCGCACGTTCTACATGTACGACCTGCTCGTCGTCATGCCGAGCGGATTCGTCGTCGAGGGCGCCGCCGAGCGCCTCGAGAGCGCGATCTCCGCGCAGTTCGAGGGCCTGGCCGAGTCGGACGCCTTCGACCGCCTCGTTCTCGCCCAGGGGCTGACCTGGCGGGTCGTGTCCGTGTTCCGGGCGTACGCGAAGTACCTGCGCCAGTGCGGCGTGAGCCACTCGTACTCGTTCATGTCGCAGACGCTCGCGGACTACCCCGAGATGAGCGCTGCACTCGCGGCCCGCTTCGACGCCCGCTTCAACCCGGACATCGAGGACGAGCACCGGCCCCGCATGGCGCAAGCCGCCGTCGCCGACTTCGAGAGCCACCTTGACGCCGTGGCGACCCTCGACGCCGACCGCCTCCTGCGCATGTTCGCCGAGCTCATCGAGGCCACGGACCGCACGAACTTCTACCTCGACGTGCCCCGGCTGTCCTTCAAGCTCCGCACGCGGGACCTCAGCTTCGCGCCCGCCCCGCGCCCCCTCCACGAGATCTGGGTGTACTCGCCGCGCGTCGAGGGCGTCCACCTGCGCTTCGGCGACATCGCCCGCGGCGGACTGCGCTGGTCCGACCGCAAGGAGGACTTCCGCACGGAGATCCTCGGCCTCGTCAAGGCGCAGGCCGTGAAGAACGCGGTCATCGTTCCGGACGGCGCCAAGGGCGGCTTCTTCGCCAAGCAGCTCCCGGACCCCAGCGTGGACCGCGGCGCCTGGTTCGCCGAGGGCCAGGAGGCGTACCGCACCTTCATCCGCTCGCTCCTCGACCTGACGGACAACCGCGGCCGTGGGGAGAACGCCGGAGACATCATTCCCCCCGCGGGCATCGTCCGCCATGACGACGACGACCCGTACCTCGTCGTCGCCGCCGACAAGGGAACGGCGTCGTTCTCCGACATCGCCAACGGGATCTCCGCCGAGTACGACTTCTGGCTGGGAGACGCCTTCGCCTCCGGCGGCTCCGTCGGATACGACCACAAGGCCATGGGCATCACCGCCCGCGGCGCGTGGGAGTCCGTCAAGCGGCACTTCGCCGAGCTCAACGTCGACTGCCAGAAGGAGGACTTCACGGCGGTCGGCATTGGCGACATGTCCGGCGACGTCTTCGGCAACGGCATGCTTCTCAGCAGGCACACTCGCCTCGTTGCGGCGTTCGACCACCGCGACATCTTCATCGATCCCTCTCCGGACGCGGAGGCCTCGTTCGAGGAGCGCAAGCGCCTCTTCGAGCTTCCGCGCTCCAGCTGGCAGGACTACGACTCGAGCCTCATCAGCGCCGGCGGCGGCGTGTTCCCGCGCTCATCCAAGTCCATTGAGATCTCCGCCGAGGCGGCTGAGGCACTCGGCATCGAGGGCGGGGCGCAGCGCATGGCGCCGCTCGCCGTCCTCAAGGCCATCCTCACGGCGCCCGTCGACCTCGTCTACAACGGCGGAATCGGCACGTACGTCAAGTCCTCCGACGAGTCCAACGCGTCCGTGGGCGATCGCGCCAACGACGCGCTGCGCATCGACGGCAAGGACATCCGCGCCCGCATCGTCGGCGAGGGCGGAAACCTCGGCTTCACCCAGGCGGGGCGCGTCGAAGCGGCCCTCAACGGGGTCCTCATCAACACCGACGCCATCGACAACTCGGCCGGCGTCGACTGCTCCGACCACGAGGTCAACATCAAGATCCTCGTGGATTCCCTCGTCGCGGAGGGCAAGCTCGCCGCCGAGGAGCGCGCCGAGTTCCTCCACAGCATGACGGATGAGGTGGGTCGACTCGTCCTCCGGACGAACGTGGCCCAGAACATCCTCCTGCAGGGGGACCGCGTCAAGGCGCTCGAGTGGGCGCCCAGCTTCGAGCGGCACATGCGCTGGCTCGAGGAGAACGCGGACCTGAACCGCGAGCTCGAGGGCCTGCCGAGCACGGCGGAGTTCAAGAAGCGCCAGAGCGAGGGCCTCGGCCTCACCGCGCCGGAGCTGGCCGTTCTGGCCGCGTACTCGAAGATGTCGATTGCCCGCGTCCTCGCCGCCGGCGACTTCGCGGACGACCCGCACTTCGAGCGCGTTCTCCACGACTACTTCCCGGCCCAGATCCGTGACCGCTTCGCGGACGAGCTCCAGCAGCACCCGCTGCGCCGACAGATCATCGCCACGATTGTCGCGAACGACATGGTCAACATCGGCGGCACGACCTTCGCGTTCCGCGTCCTCGAGGAGACCACGCTCAACCTCGAGATCATCGCGCGCGCCTTCGTCGTGGCCACCGAGGTCTACGACGTCAAGCGGTACATGGAGCGCTTCTCCGAGCTGCCCGCGCACTTCGACGTGACCCTGTGGAACGAGCTCATCAGCGACGTGCGGCGACTGCTCGACCGCGCCGTGCGCTGGCTCCTCTCTCACGCCGCCCGGTCCACGACGATCGACTCGGACATCGCGGACTACCGTCCCGTCGTCGAGCCGCTCCGCGCGGACATCGGCTCCGTCGTCGTCGGCGAAGACCGCCAGCGGATCGAAGAGGACCGGGAGCGCGCGCTCAAGGCCGGCGTCGCCGAGGACCTCGCCATGGCGTGGGCCGCTCGGTTCGAGTCCTTCGCCCTCCTCGACATCGCGCGGATCGCGCAGCGCACCGAGATTCCGGCGCGCCGCGTGGCCGAGATGTACTTCGCGGTGTACGACCGCTTCGAGGTGGACAGCATGCTCACCCGCATCGCCGAGCTGCCGCGGCAGGACCGCTGGCAGACCCTCGCCCGGGCCGCGCTGCGCGACGACCTCTACGGCGTCGTTGCGGACCTGACGATGTCGGTCCTGCGGTTCGACCAGGAGAAGACGGAGGGGCACTCCAGCGTCTCCGACGCGCTCTCCGCGTGGGCCGAGGCCAACCGCGATTCGCTCGACCGGGCCGTGGGGACGCTGCGCGAGGTGCGCGACCGCTCCGACATGCCATCCATGTCGGTTGCGTTGCGCATGATGCGCTCCATCGTGAGGTACTGACCCACAACCGCACGCCCGCCTGACGGGCCCAACCGACGAGCAGGGGAGCCACACCGTGCCGAACGCCTTCGTTTCCGACCACGCACGACCGGATGCGAATGCGGGCGACCGGGAGTGGCTCCACCTGCTCGTCGGCGACTGGCAGATCGTCGCTGACCTCGCCTTCGCGGACCTCATCCTCTGGCTGCCGGCCGAAGGCGGGGGTGTGCTTGCGCAGGCCCACGCCCGCCCCTCGACCGCCCACACGCGCTTCCCGTCCGACATTGTGGGGGAGCCGCCCGGGGACGAGGCCGAGCTCATCGCCGCCGCTCTCGCAACGGGGGAGACGCAGACGGGCGCCGGCGTCGTCGCCGTTCCCATGAGAAGGACCGCAGGGGCCCTCGCCGTGGTGACGGTGCACCGCTCGCCCGCCCTCGGCGAGCCCGGCGAGCTCGAGCACGCCTACCAAGACGCGGCGGACGTGCTCCTGGAGATGGGGCGTCTCGGCCTCTGGCCGGACAGCTCGACGGCGACCGGATCCCGCCGGGGCGCGCCCCGCGTGGGCGACGGCTTCCTCCGTCTCAACAAGGACGGGACCGTTGCGTACGCGAGCCCCAACGCCGTCTCGGCGTTCAGGCGCCTGGGGATCATCGGGCAGATCGTCGGGCACCCCCTCACCGCGCTGACGAGGGACATCGGGCTGGCGCACAAGCTCGCCGACGAGTCGCTGCCGCTTGTGCTCAACGGCCGCATGCCGTGGCGGAGCGAAATCACCGCCGACAGGTCCACACTCACCCTCCGGGCCATCCCGTTGCGCAGTCTCGAAGGGCGCACGGGCGCGATCCTCCTGTGCCGCGATGTGTCAGAGCTGAGGCGGCGGGAGCAGGAGCTCGTCTCCAAGGACGCGACAATCCGCGAAATCCACCACCGGGTCAAGAACAACCTGCAGACCGTGGCCGCACTGCTGAGGATCCAGTCCCGCCGTATGCAGTCCGAGGAGGCCAAGGAGGGGCTGGCCCAGGCCATGCGTCGCGTTGACACGATTGCGCGCGTTCACGAGGCCCTCTCGCACGGGCTCGCTCAGTCCGTGGACTTCGACGCCCTCATCCAGCGGCAGTTCCATCTCGCCGCCGAGATTGCCTCCAGTGAGCAGCACATCGAGACGATCCTCGAAGGGCGCTTCGGGTACCTGCCGTCGGACGCGGCGACGCCCCTTGCACTGGTCATCAACGAGCTCGTGGCCAATGCCGTGGAGCACGGCTTCGCGGGGCGGCAGCACGGGTGGGTCCGGCTCACAGCGCGCCGAACCCCCTCAGAGAAGGGGCCCGAGCGGCTCGAGGTCCTTGTCGAGGACGACGGGCTCGGATACGCCGGGGGCGGCAGCGGCGGATCAGCGGCAGCCTCAGGGGCCTCGGCTGGGGGAGCGGGTGGGGCCTCAGCTGGGGCAGCTCACACCGACCGCACGGTTCAGGCCGGTTTGGGGACCAAAATCGTGGAGACACTCGTGACAAGCGAACTCGGCGGCACCATCACGTGGGGTGCGCGGCACGGCGGTGGCACCGTCGTGACGATCGAACTCCTCTTGCGCCCCTCAGCCTAGGGCCTCTGGGCCGAGGGGCGCCTCGGTGCGCGGTGTCTAGGAGACGCGGCGCGCGCGGGCAGCGCGGCGCTTCAGGGCGCGGCGCTCGTCCTCGCTCAGGCCTCCCCAGACGCCGGAGTCCTGGCCGGACTCGAGCGCCCACTGGAGGCACGTGTCCATGACGGTGCACGTGCGGCAGACGGCCTTCGCCTCTTCGATCTGGAGAAGCGCTGGCCCAGTGTTGCCGACGGGGAAGAAAAGTTCGGGATCCTTATCCAGGCAGGCTGCTTTTGATCGCCAATCCATGTGCGTTGTCCACGCTCCTCAATGGTGAAGTCTTACGGGGGTGATGCCGGTTCCAGCCGCGCGGATGGAAGGCGGTTCGGGGGTTGGTGCGCCTTCGGAACGGGGCTCTCGTGTCTCGGAGCGAACCGGCTCAACGGCTATCTCTCAAGGGTGGCACGTGAATGGAGAGCAAACAAGAGGTCAAGGTTCGGTATTGGGGCTCAGTCGTGTCGCATTGCTCACATTGACGCTCGTCTCGCGCCAGAACGGGCCCCCGGAGAGGATGGATGCCCTCGGAGGACTGCGATCGGCGGGCATAGAGTTGGAGGCATGATGGCCCATTCATCGCATCGCACCCCGGCAACGTCGGCGTCGAGGCCTGCCAGAGCGGCGGCTGAGACCCCCCGGAGTGCTGTGCTTCTCATCGCGCTCGTCGCCGCTGAGGCTGCAGCCTTCCTCGCGCTAGGGGCCCTCGTTTTGACTCGGTTCGGCAGGGGTGGCCTGGCGACGGGCATCCTGCTTGTGATCCTGGGCCTCGTCGCGGTGGGAGTCGGGCTCGGGCTCAGGCGCGCGAGCCTCGGCGCCCACAAGGCGATGGTGTTCCTCCAGACGCTCGTGCTCATCGCGGCGTTCGCATTTGTGCAGGCCTCATGGAGGGCGTCTCTCGCGGCTGTCGTTCTCGCTGCGGGCAGCCTGGTGGCGGGATTCTGGCCGTCGACGCGGGTGTGGTTTGAACGCTCGGCCGCTGAGACCGCCCCTGACAATGGCTCTCACGCAGGGCCCCGCCCGTAGATTCGCACGCGGCGCACGTCGTGGCCCTCGACAAGGAAAGCGCACGTGGGGTCGGGCCGGGGCAGCACCGGCACACGCGTGCCCAGGCTCTCCGCGTCTGTCGGCGCGCCGGGCGAGATGACGAGCCCGTGCACGCCGCGGGTCGCGTGTTCGGCCAGGCGCAGGGCATCGAGGGATCGGCCGGGCAGGATTGCCAGAATCAGTCCGCGAGTGACCAGGGCACTGGCCAGCTCTTCGGCAGAGGGGCATCCGTCCGCGCTTGAGTCCATGATGGCCGGTGACGCCGGCAGGGCCGTGGGGGCCGACGATGCAGAGGAAACATCCTCAGCAGGCGGAGCCGCTCGGGTGTGGGCCGCCGTCAGGGCTGGCCGAGCGTGACCGGCAGGTGAGCCGGAGACGCAAGACTCCGCCGGCTCCCTAGGCCCCTGGGCAGCAGCTTGGTCGCACGCAGGGCGGGGCTGCTCATGCCCGTGGAGACTGTCTCCGCGCATGATGTCGAGGAGATGGGCCCGCTCCACGGTCGCCTCCCCGATGACGAGGAATAGCCTCCCGGGCGGCACGCGTGCCGTGCGATGCGCCCCCGATGCGTCCACACCCACCGGCACCCGGCCCGAATGGAGCCCTCCTGCGCCCGATCGGAGGACCTGCGGGGCTTCCCCGTGCGGGGGAAAGCCGGTCTCGGCGGCGTCGGTGTCTGTGCTCGTGCGGGCTCCAGGCGTGACTGCCCCAAGTGCTGCCGGGGGCAGGGCCGCTCTCTCTGGCAGTGGTCGGAGCGCTGGGGCGGAGGCGGGCCGCAGTGCCGCCGATGCTCCTGACGCGTCGCCGCCGGGAGAGAGGACCTGGACCTCGTGACTGCACTCAAGGGATGAGACGGCCTGCGCCGTGCGGTTTCCTCGGCGGCCCTGTGCCGCTCGCTGCCACGGGCCCACGATGAACCCCCGACCCGGTGCTGTCGACTCCGCAGCCTCTTTGGGCCAGAACAGGCGTGCCGTCTGGGCGAGTGCACGCGGCAGGTAGATGCGGCACCCGAACGAGGCTGCCAGGCGGGGTGGTTCGCGGACCGAGGAGGCGACCACCGTTGCACCGACGTGCAGGGCTCCCGCGAGCCAGCGCCCCAGGACGTCCTCGCCCGCGTGGGACGAGGCCGCTCGGAACGTGTCCAAGAGGGAATCGAGACCCTCGATGATGACGAGGTCGCCCGATTCGGGCTGCGGCAGCCACGTCATGAGTTCATCGAGACCCAGCGCATCCGACGGCGGAACGAAGGCCAGAGCCGCAGCGGTGATGTCCGCGAGCGCGGGCGTGGCCACGGCGGCGAGCACTCGTGTGGCCCGGCCGGTGGAGATGAGTCCGCGGGTGACGCTGCGCAGGGCATCGGCGGTCACGTCGTCGGCCGCACCGAAGACGAGGCAGTGCGCGAGGGGAGCGGACAGGGGGACCACGGACTGTGCTGACGGGTTGTCGAGGAGGCAGCATGCCGTGGCCCCGCTGGGCAGATGGCGCTCTCCGCGGGGAAGCGGTGGTGCAACGGCGCGAGGCCAGCGTCGCCGGGACGAGGCGCGGGGGGCTGCGCGGGCGAGGAGCTGGGGATCGGCGTCGCCGGTCTCGCGCAGGGCGGGGCCCGGAGGCCAGGTCGTGATCGTGGGGGAGGTCCGCCCCACGCACTCTCGCCAGGTGGCACCGAGGAAGGGGCCGCGGGTCCGCCCTGCAGCCCGGACGTAGAAGGTGCCGGCGGCTGAAGGGCTGATGGAGGCGGCCACGGGTGAGGAGAGGACGTCGAGGGAGTCCGCTTCGCTTGCGACGCGCAGCACGATGGTCGTGCCGATGTTGGTGCGCAAGTCCGGGGATGCGGCCCCTTGAGCCCTCTGGCTGGCGAGGATGAGGTGCACGCCGAGGGAGCGGCCGACTGCCGCGATGCGCGCGAGCTTCGCGGCCGCGCCAGGGACGGAGTCGACGAGGGCCCTGAGTTCGTCGATAACGATGACGAGCCTGGGCGGGGCGTCACCGGCGGGGAGGCCGCGGGCGTCCGGCAGCCGGCGAGCCTTGAGCCAGAGCTCGCGTCGCGTCAGCTCGGCGGCCAAGGACGCGAGGACGCGCTCCACGTCGGCGCCGTCGAGGTCGCTCACCACTCCGTCCACGTGCTCGACGTCTTCGAACAGTGACAAGCCGGATCCGCCCTTGAAGTCGATGAGGAAGAGCCGGAGACGATCGGGGGGCGAGCCGAGAATGAGGCGGGCGATGACGGTCTTGAGCAGCTCCGTCTTCCCGCAGCCCGTGGTGCCGACGACGAGGACGTGCGGGCCGTCCGCCTCGAGGTCGAGGAGAAACGGAGCGTCGGCACCGGTGCGTGTCAGCGGGACGGCGCTCCACGGCATCGTCGGTATCCCGCGGCCGGGCGTTCCGGGATGGGTGGAGGGTGCGATGCCCCCTGGAGGCGGGACGGGCGGCGCGCCTGTGGAAAGGGGCGCCAGTGCGTGCTCGGCGGGGAAGGTCGTATTCCCGGTGGCGGCAAGCAGGGTGTCCGCACGAGCGTGATCGGGGACCCACGGCCGGGTGCCCGCGATGTTGACGAGTGGGCCTTCGGAGACGACCACCGTGACGTTTGCCGCCGTGCAGTCGGCCGTGCGGCAGACGTGGACGGGAGCGGCACCGGGGCGAAGGGAGACCCAGGGCAGGCGCGCCAGCGCCACAGGAGTGTCGGCGGGATGGAGCCAAACGGCAGGCTGCGACGGGCCGGGCCGGTTGCTGCACGCCATCCCGCCGGCGGAGACACTGAGGCCCGCCACGACGGATGTCGGGTCGGGCGAAGTCACGGTGATGCGAACTGTTGCGTCAGGCGCGAGAATCAGGCCCGTCTCGACAGGAAGCCGTTCGTCGCGGTCCACGTAGCTCCCGAGCCTCCACACGATCCACGGGCTGGGACGTGCTGGGGCGATGTGAACCGAAGCTTCCGGTGAGCTGGACCCTGCTAGTGCTGACCCGCGGGATGCCGTCCCTGGGGCCGGCGACCCTATGGGCCCTGACCCTGAGCCTGCGGAGCCCGGGGGTGAGGTCCGGGACGTCGGCCGGCGCGTTCCCCCGCGGGGCGGGTCGGCCTGCGATCCATCGGGCTCGGAGGCCTGGGTCGGCAACCCGACCTCCGGGGCCTTCGCAGCCAGGTCGAGCCGCTGTGCAGACCCCGCCAGGCCGACGCAGCGGAGGGCCACGGGCGGGAACAAGAACGCCGCCGCGGCCCTCGCGAACGCCTCGCGACGCGCGAACAGCTTTCGACGCTCCCTCAGCGCGCTGCGACGTTCCAGAAGCGGACCCGCGAGCGCGCCCACCGAGATCACGCCGAACAAAAGGAAGAGCGGCTGGCCGAGGATGACCGCCACCGCGCAGCTGACGACGAGCGGGAGCGCCGCCAGGACGATCCGCGAGCGCGGAATCAACGGCACCTCGCCCCGTGGCTCAGCTGGGGGCACCGGCGCTGCCGCCCCGTTCCGCTGAAACCCGGCTGGCCTCTCGCCGGAAGCGTCCTGAATGATGGATGTCACTGCGCCCGAGCCGAGAAAGACGGCCTGGATCCGGCTCGTTCCGAGGATGAGGACATCACCGTCTTTCAGCGGGCAGCCCCGCCGAGGCGCTGCACGGAGTGTGTCGCCGCGCTGGATCAGGACGGGATGCCCGCCGAGCGGGCGGACCTCAGTGGTCCTGCTCGAGACCGTCACACGCAGGGCGCAGCGCGAGACGTAGGGGTCCGTGACGTGGAGATCGGCTCCTCTCCCAAGGGTGCTCTCGCCCCGAGGCACAGGGAGAGTGCGGCCCGCGTCTGGACCCGAGAGACAGACGAGGCTGAGCGGGGCTCCACCCGAGGACTCCGTCGGGGAGAGCAGGATGTCGCCCTCCGTGGCCGGACAGCGCAGGAGGACCTCGCCCCCAGGGCGCAGGGGGAAAGAAGTCGGCTCGAGCCACGCGGCGAGCGCGCTCGCGGAGACCTCCCGCGCGCCCCAGCCCGGGAGGGCCAGGTGCCCGAGTGCAACCGGGAGCTCGTGGGCGAAGGACGACGGATCTATGGCCTGGTCCCCGCCGTCCCACCCCGAGACGGTCACGGCGAGCTCGAGGCGCGAGGGGAGGCCGAAGCGCGCCGCCGCAGCGGGAGTCGCCAGGAGCGTGAAGGGTGTCATGACGCTGACGGTATCCAGCACCCCACACGCCGGGAACCGGAGTGCGGGCAAACGTGGATAACTTTCTTCAGGCCCGAATTTCCGCGCCAGGGGAGGTCCGCGATCGGACTCGCCCTCGGCACGGCCCCGTCGCTTAGCGCCTGCGGCTCGGGGCCGTTCGGTAGGCTGGAGGACAGCGAGGCGCCCCGGCGCCCGCCCACCGCCGAGCGGAGCCTTGGACTCCGCGTGACTCAGGAGTGTATTTGTGAACACTGACCTCGTTGTCGTCGGATCGGGCCTCTACGGCCTGACTGTCGCGGAGCGCGCGGCCAACAAGCTTGGTCTCAACGTGACGATCATCGACCGCCGCGACCACATCGGCGGCAACGCCTACTCCGAGATCGACCCGGAGACCGGCATCGAAGTCCACAAGTACGGCGCGCATCTGTTCCACACGTCAAATGAGCGCGTGTGGGAGTACGTCAACCGCTTCACGAGCTTCACGAACTACGTCCACCGCGTCTACGGCGTTCACAAGGGAGAGGTCTTCCCGCTTCCGATCAACCTCGGCACGATCAATCAGTTCTTCCGCGCCAACCTCACACCGGATCAGGCGCGCGCGCTCATCCAGGAGCAGGCCGGCGAGTTCGCTGGGCAGGACCCGCAGAACCTCAACGACAAGGGCATCTCCCTGATCGGACGCCCCCTCTACGAGGCGTTCATCAAGCACTACACCGGCAAGCAGTGGCAGACGGACCCCACGAACCTGCCCGCCAGCATCATCTCCCGTCTGCCCGTCCGCTACACCTACGACAACCGATACTTCAACGACACCTACGAGGGCCTGCCCACGGATGGCTACACGGCCTGGCTTGAGCGCATGGCGGACAACCCTCGCATCAATGTGCAGCTGAGCACCGACTTCTTCGACGACTCCGCCGAGTTCAGCAAGAAGAACGTCGTGGGTCAGGTGCCGGTGATCTACACGGGTGCGGTGGATCGGTACTTCGACTACGCAGAGGGCGACCTCAAGTGGCGCACCATCGACTTCGAGCGCGAGACGCTCCCCACGGGGGACTTCCAGGGCACCTCCGTCGTCAACTACAACGACGACGACGTGCCGTACACGCGCATCATTGAGCCGCGTCACTTCCACCCTGAGCGGGACTACGCCACGGACAAGACCATCATCATGCGCGAGTTCTCCCGCTTCGCGGAGAAGGGCGACGAGCCGTACTACCCCGTCAACACGGAGGAAGACCGCACGAAGCTCCTCGCCTACCGCGATCTGGCCAAGGGTGAGAAGGACGTCATCTTCGGGGGGCGCCTCGGCACCTACAAGTACCTCGACATGCACATGGCCATCGGCGCGGCGCTCTCGACGTTCGACAACAAGATCGAGCCCCACTTCGCCCGGGGCGCGAGCCTTGAGGCCGGGGGAGTGGACGCATGAGCCAGCGAGTGCTGCACCGCGTGGTCTTCCCCGCTGACCGCGACCTCGACGTCCTGCCTCTCTACGTCGACGAGGGCCTGCCGGCTCAGCCGCCCGCAGATGCCGCCGCGCAGCGGAAGAAGGCGAAGGAGAAGGGTCTCATCGAGGCCCCCAGCGCCCCGCATGCCGACTGGCACCCTGATGACATCGTCTCCCGACGCAGCATCAAGGTCCGGCCGGGCAAGCGGCTCTCACTCGCCTCCTACTTCAATGCCTTTCCCGCCGCCTACTGGCGACGGTGGACCTCCGTCGAGGCGATCTCTCTCCGGGTCGAGACCGTCGGCAGCGGCAGCGTCGTCGTCTACAAGTCCAACGCGCTCGGCATGAGTCAGAGGGTTGCCTCGACGCGCGTCGAGGGAACCGCCACGAACACGTGGGACCTGACCCTCGCGCCCTTCGGCGACGGCGGCTGGTACTGGTTCGACCTCATTGCGGACGAAGCCGGAATGGTCCTCGCCTCCGCGGAGTACTCCGCCGAATCGGACCGCCGGGTCGGCAAGCTCAACCTGGGAACGACGACCTTCAACCGGGCCGACTACTGCGTGGCCACCATCAAGGCGGTGGCCGACGACCCCGCGCTGCGCGAGATTCTCGGCGAGTTCGTCGTCGTCGACCAAGGCACGGACACGGTCCGCAACCGGACGGAGTACCCCGGACTTCAGGAGGAGCTGGGACCGCAGCTCACGGTCATCGAGCAGGGCAACCTCGGGGGTTCCGGCGGCTTTGCCCGCAACATGGCGCACGCGCTCGACTCCGACGCGGACTACTGCATGCTCCTCGACGACGACGTCCTCGTCGAGACGGAAGGCATCCTGCGGGCCGCGGCGTTCGCCGATCACTGCCTGGCACCGACGATCGTCGGCGGGCAGATGTTCGATCTTCACGCCCGAAGCGTGCTGCACGCCTGGAGCGAGGGGGTTGACCGCTACAAGTTCGCCTGGCGCCCGGTCGAGGGTACCGAATGGCGTCACGACTTCAGCCAGGAGAGCCTCAGGCGCTCGCCCCAGTGGCACAAGCGCTGGGACCCTGAGTACAACGGCTGGTGGATGTGCCTCATCCCGCGCGTCGTCATCGAGGAGATCGGCCTGGCGCTGCCCGTGTTCATCAAATGGGATGACGTCGAATACGGGCTCCGTGCCGCTGCCCATGGCTTCCCGACCGTCACCCTGCCCGGTGCAGCCGTCTGGCACCTGCCCTGGCTCGACAAGGACGACACCGTGGACTGGCAGGCGTACTTCCATGTCCGGAACCGTCTCGTCACCGCGCTGCTCTACTCGCCGTTCCCGCACGGCGGAAACGTCCTCATGCGCTGTCTCGCGCTGGACGCGAAGCACTTGTACAGCATGCAGCAATACGCCAACCGGGCCCACATCGATGCCCTGCGTGACGTGCTGCGCGGGCCCGGGCACCTGCACGAGACGATCGGCGTCAAGGCGGCCCAGCTGCGCGCCGCGAAGTCCGACTTCCCGGATGCGACCTACAAGCCGCGGCCCAGCGACTTCCCGGCCCCTGGACGGGCAGCCTCCCGTGCCCGCCGCGGCACTCCCAAGCAGCCTTCGTTCGCGACCCTGCCCCTGTGGCTCGTCAAGGCGAGTGCGCGGCAGTTCTTCAAGCCCGCCGCCCCCGAGTCGCAAGAGCGCCCGGAGGCGATCCTCGCCAAGCAGGACGCGACGTTCTGGAACCTCGCCTCCCTCGACTCGGCCCTTGTCTCCAACGCGGAGGGGACAGGCGTGTCGTGGCACAAGCGCGACCACCTTGAGGCCCGCAAGACTCTGCGGGAGCTCGTGGGGCTGTACCGCGAGATCTACTCCTCCTGGGACCGCCTGCGGGACGAGTACCGAGCGGCCCTCGGCGAGTACACCTCGCGCGAGGCATGGGAGAAGACGTTCGCTGCGAACGGGGTGACGGGGGAGCGTCGATGACCGTGGCCGAAGCCCCCGCCGTGCAGCCTGGCCGGGGACGCGGGCTGCGGGACGTCGTCACGCACCGGTTCCTTCTGCGCCTGCTCGTGCGCAAAGAGATCCAGGTGCGCTACCGCGGCTCCGTCCTCGGCATCCTCTGGTCGTACATCAAACCCGGCGTGCAGTTCCTCGTGTACTACATCGCCATGGGGAAGTTCCTCAAGCTCGACCATGGCAGCGCCAACTACGCGATCTACCTGTTCTCCGGCATCATCATCATCAACTTCTTCTCCGAGGCCTTCGGCAACGGGGCGCGCTCCATCGTGGCCAACAGCGGACTCATCCGGAAGATCTACCTGCCCAGACAGCTGTTTCCGATCTCGACTGTCTGGGTGGCCACGGTCCACTTCCTCCCGCAGATCCTCATCCTCCTGCTCGCATCGCTCGTGGCAGGGTGGAGGCCGGGGCCGCTCAACCTCGTCTCGATCGTCCTCGGGTTCCTTATTGTGGCCCTGTTCTCGGCAGGGATGGGCCTGCTCTTCGCGTGCGCGAACGTGTTCTTTCGAGACTCCGAGAACATCGTCGACATGATCATCATGGTCGCCACGTGGACGTCGCCCGTTCTCTACATGACTGACATGGCCAAGAATGCCATGCCAGCGTGGCTCTTCAGCCTGTACTCCTCGAATCCGCTGACGGTGGCGGTCCAGCTCTTCCACCACGGATTTTGGGACCCGACGGTCGAGGGCTCTGCCCTGCCCCCCGATCTCTACCCGATCTACCTGCCGATCGCCCTCGCACTGTCCGTGGCGACTATCGTCCTCGGCGATCTGGCCTTCCGAAAGACGGAGGGTGACTTTGCCCAAGAACTCTGAAGCGACGGCGCCCGAGCCCCTCGCGCCTGGCCGCCGCGCCGGGCTGTCCGGCACCGCCATCGCGGTGCAAAGCGTCCGCAAGGACTTCGTCCTGCGCCACACCCGGTCCATGAAAGAGGCCTTCGTATGGCTCATCAAGGGCCGCAAGGGGGACCTCTCCGAGAAGTTCTCGGCCCTCAAAGATGCCTCGCTGACCGTCTCCCACGGTGAGACGGTCGCCCTCCTCGGCCTCAACGGCTCGGGCAAGTCCACCCTGCTCAAGCTCATCTCCGGGGTCATGCGGCCGGACGCCGGAGAAATCCACACGCGCGGGCGCGTGGCCGGGCTCATCGAGGTAGGCGCGGGGTTCCACGGGGACCTGACCGGGCGCGACAACGTCTACCTCAACGGGGCCATCCTGGGCATGACGGAAGCGCAGATCGACGCCCAGTTCGACTCGATCGTCGAGTTCTCGGAGATCGGGCAGTTCATTGACACCGAGGTCAAGTTCTACTCCTCCGGCATGTACTTGCGCCTCGCGTTCTCCGTGGCGGTGCACACAGACCCGGATGTCTTCCTCGTCGACGAGATCCTGGCCGTGGGCGACGAACCCTTCCAGCAGAAGTGCCTGGCCAAGATCAGGGAGCTTGTCGCGGCGGGGAAGACCCTCGTTGTCGTGAGCCACGACCTCGACCTCGTCTCGACCATCTGCGAGAGGGGCGTTCTCCTCGACCACGGCACGCTCGTCTACGACGGGCCCATCGCCGAGGCCGTGGCCAGGATGCGCAGTTAGACCGCTCCGCTTCGATTGGGGGCCCACAATGAAGACATTTCGTGCGGCGACGCCGGAACACCGGCGCTCTCGCACCAGCGAGTCCGCGTCGTGGAACGCTGGCGCGCGTCGTGCGAGGCGAGCGCCGGTGAGCAGCCATTCAGCCCTGCGGCTCGACATCCAGGCATTGCGGGCCTTTGCCGTGGCGTCGGTGGTCATGGGCCACGTCTGGCCGTATCGTCTGACCGGCGGCTATGTCGGCGTCGATGTCTTCTTCGTCATCTCCGGATTCCTCATCACCTCGCACTTGGCGAAGGAGCTCGATGAGCGGGGCCGGATCGATCTGCCGGCGTTCTACGCGCGGCGGGTGCGCCGTCTGCTTCCTGCCGCGCTCCTCGTCCTGGCTGCGAGCATGCTCCTCGTGTGGGCGTTCCTGCCCGTCTCCGCCTGGGAGCGCAATGCTCAGGAGGTGACGGGCGCGGCGCTCTTCGCCGAGAACTGGATCCTTGCCCACAACGCGGTGGACTACTCTGCCTCGCAGGCGAACGCGACGGTGGCCCAGCATTATTGGTCCCTGTCCGTCGAAGAGCAGTTCTATCTCCTGTGGCCCCTCTTCATCTGGGGGCTGGTGGCCGGGGCCGCGTTCTTGCACAAGCGCCGGGGCGGCATGCTGAGGCCCAGGTCTGAGACGTGGATCAACACCAACCGGGGACTCTACGCCGCTGCTGGTCTTGGCATCCTGATCACCCTCCCGCTGTCCCAGTTCTGGGTCGAGTCCACGCCCCAGGCCGCCTACTTCCTCACGCCGGGCCGTCTCTGGGAGTTCGCGGTGGGCGCGCTCGTCGCCGCCCTTGCTCGCGCGGCCGCCCGGACCAGACCTGTGCGGGTCGGCGCGCCGCTCCAGGGCGCGGTCAGTCTTGCGGGTTGGGGTGTCCTCGCGGCCGTCTCTTTTCTGTACTCGGAGGAGACTGATTTTCCTGGCTATGCGGCGGTGCTCCCCGTGGCGGCGACGGCTCTGCTCATTCTCGCTGGCTCGGTGTGAGACCCGCCCCTGGCCTTTGAGCGCCTGTACCGGTTGCGCCCTGTGAAGTGGCTCGGCGACGCCTCGTACTCGGTGTACCTGTGGCACTGGCCTCTCGTCGTCGTCCTCCTGGCGGTTGCCCCGCCGGAGTGGATGTCACTCGGGAAAGTCTCCGTCCTCCTGGCGACGGGCGTGCTGGCCGGTGCGACCTACCGGTGGGTCGAGCCGCTCGGGCGCCGAGTGCGCCCCAAGGCGCCCTCCTGGGCCGCTCTCGTGGCGGCCGGGCTTGTCGTGGCTGTCGTTGGCGGGGCGGGGTTCATGCATGCCCAGCACGGTCGGAGGGCCACGGAGGCACTCGCCATCGCCCAGACGCGACTCGGCGAGGGCGCGTGTGACGGCGCCATGGCCCTCGTCTCGGGCAACTCGTGCAAGAACACGTGGGCCGGCGTCACCTCTGTCGAACGGACCAAGGCCACCGAGTACTGGCATTTGCCCCCGGAGTGCCGGGGCTCAGGCGTCGCGCCCGGCGGCGTCCCTGAGTTCCTCTGCGACTTCTCTGAGGGGCGAGCCCGGTTCGAGACGGCCTACCTCACGGGCGATTCCCACGCCCAGCAATGGGTCAGGGGCGTGCTCTACGTGGCCAGGGAGATGAACTGGAAGATCTACGTGTCGTTCGTCGGGGGCTGCGCCGTTGCCGACGTCCCGTACATCGGCTACACGAAGCCGGCGGGGGACGGCGGGAAAGGCTGTCGTGCCAAGGCGGCCGCGCTCAAGGACCGGGTCCTGACGCTCAAGCCGGATCGGGTCGTGTACTCGATCTTTGCGCGGGAGGAGAAAGTGCAGACGGGCCCGGGGGAGGACGCCATGGGCGTGTGGAAGCGGGGCCTGCCGGTCTTCTGGAAGGCCTGGGCCGCCAAGGGGATCGAGGTGAACATCCTCGCCGACCCGCCCGTCAACGTGCCAGCCCGCCCGGCCACCTGCCTCGCGCAGAACATGGACGACCCGCGGGCCTGCGCGGTGAGCCGGGCCCGGGCGCTCACCCCGGACCCGCTGCGGGTGGCCCATGAGGGGCTCGACTCGCCCAAGATCAGGCTGATCGACACGACGGACGCGTTCTGCGACCGGGAGAACTGTCACGCGGCGCTCGGCGGCGTCCCGATCTACTTCGACGGGAACCACATCAGCGGCACCTACGCTCGCTCGCTCGGGCCATACCTCAAGCGCCTCATCGTCGGGTGACGGCGCGGTCCGGCGCGGGCCCGCCTGGGGCGGCGCTGCGCCGGGCAGCTACTTGCAGCCGGTCATCTTGTAGAGCTTCGCCGCACCCTGCTGGTCCACGAGCTCCACGCCGGCGGCACCCTCCAGGTAGCTCAGGCCGGGGATCGGGTGCCAGCCGTGGTGAACCTCGAGCGGGCCGAAGTCCAGGGCGTAGAACGCGCGCGTGTTCTTCACCGCGGAGCAGGCGGCCGTGTTGTACGGCGCCTCCTCCCAGTGCTCCAGCGCGTACTGCGCGTCCGGCGAGACGGCGCCGTAGATGTGCGGCCGCAGGGTCTGGCGGTCAGAGATCGCGTAGACGAGCGAGGCACCGGTCCACGGGCTGCCGACGACGACATCGCCCTCCGCCACGTGCTCCGGGAGCCGATCGAGGAGCGCCCTCTCGTCCGGCGAGAGCAGAAGCGACTCCTTACCCGAGTAGTACCGCCCGTTGAGCTTGGCCTGCTCGGCCGTCATGGCTCCGGACTGGACCTGAAGGGCACCCGCGCCCACGAGCAGCATCGCCAGCACCGCAGAGACGATGAGGCGCTGGTTGAGCCACGGCGCCTTCGTCGCGGCGAGGCGGGCGTAGGTCTCGGACTGCATGACGCGCTTCGTCACCCACCGGATGAGGAACTCGCCACCCAGGACGACGACGGGCGCCGACACCACGGGCAGGAGCGCCGCGAGGCGGTTGGAGTCGTTGTACCAAATGCCCGTGAAGAAGGTGCGCACGTCTCCGAACGGGTAGGACGTGCTCGTGACGTAGAGCCATGCGCCCATGAGGAACATGCCCACGACCCAGCGCTGGCGGCGGGTGAGCACAAGGAAGAGCACGCCCGTCGTCGTGAGGATGAACATGAGGGTGCCCCCGGGGAGGCCCATGGGGGTTCCCGCGAGAACCTCGCCCGTGGCCTGGGCGGGGCTCTGGAAGGGGGGCCACGTGGAGCTGGAGGCGGCCGGGCGCAGGACCACCCAGCAGATGAGCCCGATGACGGCGTAGGCGACGAACAGGCCGAGGAACGCCCAGAAGCGCCTGCGGTCCGCGGGCGAGCGCCGGCGGTCGATGTACATCCACCACAGCTTGGTCACCATGACGGGCATGACGAAGGCGATGAGGGCCATGAGGGTGCTCGGGTGGGCGAGCAGCATGCCAGGCAGGCTGCCGACGAGGGCGACGAGGCCGGGCCAGAAGGTCGGCGTGTCCGCCTGAGTCATCCCGAGGATCTGGAGCACGGCTCCGATGACGGCCGGGAGGATCGCGATGGCGAGGTGGTTCGGGTAGAGGACGCCGAACTCGACCATCAGGTAGGGGAAGGCGGGGAATGCGGGGGCGAGCGCGGCCGTGAGGACGATCGGCAGCAGGCGGGGCCCGGTGATGCGTGTGATGAGGAAGAGCAGCGAGAGCGGCCAGACGAGGCACGCGATGACGATGTTCGTCATGTTGACGGCGGCGGGGATGGACACGTGGAGGAGGAGGGCCGTCTGCGCCACCATGTCATGCCACGCCGCAGGGTAGAAGCCCGCGGACTCGGCGGTGAGGTTGCCGAGCGTCAGCGAGGAGCCGCTGCCGGTATCCATGATCCGACGGATCGCGTTGAGGTGGTAGATGTTGTCGAAAGTCTGGGAGATGCGCTCGACGTTGCCGAAGCCGTGTGCGTACCGGTAGAAGATCGCGAAGGCGGGAAGGGCTACCGCCGCGAGGTAGATGAGGGAGACGGGTGCGTCCACGCCCCAGCGGAAGCGGCGCAGGCGGTCGACGACGGGGCTGTCCACCGTCTCGAAGGAGTGGGGGCGGCTGATGTCCGTGTTGATGAGCGCGATGACGAAGCGGGTCAGCAGGGCCAGGACGGCGGTGATGGCCGCGCAGATGAGGAACGAGACGGGGTTCCAGGCGGCCCCCACGAACGGCAGCAGCACGGCGAACACGCCCATGACGGAGGCCGTGACGGGGAGGGCGAAGGCCGCCACGCCCAGCCCGCGAACCCCGCTCGCTCGGAGGATGACCACTCCGGGCAAGAAGAGGAACGCGGCCAGGCCGACCAGGTAGGGGATCGTGTTCAGCCAGCTCATTGACGCTCGGGGACTCCTCGGATCAGGGCGAATTCGCTTCCCCCCACTCTAATGCCCAGCGACGATCGTCACGCCGACGTGCCGGGTTGGGGTAGCACCTGGAATGCGAGGGTATGGAATACTCAGTGAAGTGAGTCGAGCATGGATCGTAATCCCGATGTACAACGAGGCATCGGTCGTAGGTGACGTCATTCGTCACATCCTGCCCGTGTTCCCGCACGTGGTCTGCGTGGATGACGGGAGCTCTGACGGCTCTCAGATCGTCGCCCGGGAGGCGGGTGCCGTCGTCGTCCAGCACCCCATCAACCTGGGCCAGGGCGCGGCGCTGCAGACCGGCATCGCGTACGCGCTGGAGGATCCGGAGATGACGAGCCTCGTGACGTTCGACGCCGATGGCCAGCACCGGCTCGAGGACGCTCAGGCCATGGTGGCGCGGATCGACTCGGGCGAGGCCGACATCGTCCTCGGCTCCCGATTCCTTGACTCTCGCACGAAGCTCGCGCCGATGAAGCGGCTCGTCCTCAAGACGGCTGCCCTCCAGAGCCGCATGGCCACGGGCATGAACCTCACCGACGCGCACAACGGTCTTCGCGCCATCAACCGCGACGTCGCAAGCCGGTTGAACCTGACGCAGAATCGCATGGCCCACGCCTCAGAGCTCGTGAATCAGATCGCGGAGATGAAGCCGCGCTGGGTTGAGCATCCCGTGGAGATTATCTACACGGACTACTCCAAGGCCAAGGGTCAGTCACTTCTCAATTCCGTGAACATTCTCGCCGAACTGTTCTTGAGGTAACCGAATGCAAATCGTCGTCCAGATCCTCCTTGTTCTCGGAGTCATCTTCCTGTCCTTCGTGCTCATGCGCGGCTCGGCGAACGCCCGTCACATGGCGGTCCGCCGCATGATGACGATGTTCTTTGCCCTCGCGGCCATCGTCTCGATCTTCTGGCCCGCACTTCTGCAGCGCATCGCGAACCTCGTCGGCGTGGGCCGCGGCACGGACCTCGTGCTCTACGCCTTCATCGTCACCCTTCTGATCTTCATGGCGACGACCTACCAGCGCTTCCGCGTCCAGGAAGTCGCCCTGACCAAGCTTGCTCGCACGATCGCCCTCAAGGAAGCCGACAAGCCCTGGCTCAACGAGCGCGCCTGAGCCGTGAGCGCCCCGAAGCCACACCGACCCAGAAAAGAGGATCGCGTGACTATTGACGTCATGTTCCCGTATTACGGCGATGTCGCCATGATGAAGGCCGCCGTGGATTCGGTGCTCGCCCAGACGCACCGGGATTTTGTTCTGACCATCGTTGACGACGGATACCCGGACGAGACTCTCCCCGCCTATTTCGAGGACCTTGTCGCACGGGACGACCGTGTGGTCTACCACCGCAACGAGAAGAACCTCGGCGCGAACGGGAACTACCGGAAGTGCGTTGGCCTCGTGAAGCATGACGTCGTCGTCATCATGGGGGCGGATGACATCATGCTCCCGAATTACCTCGAGACCATTGCCCGCGGCTTCGAGTCCTTTGACGTCGACATCATCCAGCCCGGCATTGAGGTCATTGACGAGAAGGGCAGCGTGTACCTGCCGCTTGTCGACCGGATCAAGGCCGGCATGCGCCGAGCCCTCGTCGGCGGCGCCTCCCAGGCCGTTCTCGAGGGCGAGCCGCTGGCCGCGAACCTCGTGGACGGCAACTGGCTCTACTTCCCGTCGGTGGCCTGGAAGGCCGAGGCGATCACGCGCCACAACTTCCGCGAGGGCTATGACGTCGTCCAGGACCTCGCGCTCGCGCTCGACGTCATCATGGACGGCGGACGGCTCCTCGCCACGGACACGGTCTGCTTCCAGTACCGCCGCCACCGCGAGTCCGACAGCTCGGTGCGTGCCCTCGACGGCCGCCGCTTCGTCGAGGAGCGCCGCTTCTTCGACGAGAAGGTCACCGAGTTCCGCGCCCTCGGCTGGAACGCTGCGGCCCGCGCCGCGAAGCTTCACGTGACGTCGCGGCTCAACGCCGCTTCGCTCGTGCCCAAGGTGGTCTCCAAGCGCATGTGGCCCGGCCTCGCTGCGCTCGCGAGGCACGCGGTGCGCCCGTAGCGGGCGCCCCCACGCTGTTACTCTGGCTGAAGTTGCGGGTTCCGCTTCGGCCGACGACGCTCCTGGCGGGTGCGAGCACCCCCTTAGGATCAGGGACCCTAATTCCTCAAGTACGAAGAGACGAAGGCAGAGGTGAGGCGCATGTCCATGCTGGACGGTGCATCGGTTTTGATCACAGGCGGTACCGGATCGCTCGGAAAGGCCCTGATCAAGGAGATCCTGGCGAACCACAACGTCCGCCGGCTGGCGATCTTCAGCCGCGACGAGCTCAAGCAGTTCGAGGTCCGCAACATGTTCGGCGACGACCCGCGTCTGCGCTGGTTCATCGGCGACATCCGTGACCGCCACCGCCTCAACCGCGCTTTCCACGGCGTCGACTACGTGATCCACGCGGCCGCCCTCAAGCAGGTCGACACGGCGGAGTACAACCCGTTCGAGTTCGTCGAGACGAACGTCCGGGGATCCCAGAACGTCATCGACGCCGCGATCGACCAGGGCGTCAAGAAGGTCGTGGCCCTCTCCACGGACAAGGCCTCCAGCCCGGTGAACCTCTACGGCGCCACGAAGCTCTGCGCCGACCGCCTCTTCATCTCGGGCAACCACTACGCCGCGGCCTACGACACCCGCTTCTGCGTGGTCCGCTACGGCAACGTCATGGGCTCGCGCGGCTCGATCGTGCCGAAGTGGAAGGCGATGGCCCAGGCCGGCGAGTCCCTCGGTGTCACGGACTTCCGCATGACCCGCTTCTGGATCACCATTGAGCAGGCCGTGAAGTTCGTCCTCGACTCCTTCGAGATCATGCAGGGCGGCGAGCTCTACGTGCCGAAGATCCCCTCGATCCGCATCACGGACCTCGCCAAGGCTGTCGACGAGAACGCCAAGGTCCACGAGATCGGCATCCGCCCGGGCGAGAAGCTCCACGAGGAGATGATCGCCGCCGACGACTCGCGCCGCACGATCTCCGTGGGGGACCGCTACATCGTCGAGCCGCACCTCGAGGGCTGGGGCTACAAGCGCCCCGAGGGCGCCGAGACGGTCAAGGACGGCTGGAGCTACCAGTCGGACGGCAACGAGCGCTTCCTCTCCGTTGAGGAGCTGCGCGAGATGTTCAAGGCGGAGGGCCTCTAAAGATGCTTCCCTACGGGCGCCAGGACATTGACGAAGCGGACATCGAGGCTGTCGTCGCTGCGCTGCGCAGCGACTGGCTGACGACGGGCCCCGAGGTGGCGCGCTTTGAGAAGGCCATCTCCGAGGTCGCCGGCGGCGCGAGCGCCACCACGGTGACGAGCGGCACGGCCGCGCTGCATACGGCGTATGCGGCGGCCGACCTGGCGCCCGGCGACGAAGTCGTCACCACCCCCATGACGTTCGTGGCCACGCAGTCCACGGCGTGCGCGTTCGGGGCGAAGATGGTCTTCGCGGACATCGACCCGTTCACGGGCAACCTCGACCCGGAGGCGGCGGCTGCCGCGGTGACGGACAAGACGCGCGTCATCGCGACCGTCGACTACGCCGGCCACCCGGTCAAGGCCCCCGAGTTCCAGAAGCTTGCGGCGGAGTCCGGCGCGCTCTTCCTTGAGGACGCCGCGCACTCGATCGGCTCGACGCTGAACGGCGTCCCCGTCGGCCAGCTCGCGGACCTGACGACGTTCTCGTTCTTCCCCACGAAGAACCTGACGACGGCCGAGGGCGGCGCCGTGGTGACCCCGCGCGCGGATCTCGAGAAGCGCGCCCGCAACTTCAAGGGCCTCGGCATGATCCGCGACCCCAAGGAGATGCGGGCCGAGGACGAGGGCGGCTGGTTCTACGAGGTCCAGGAGTTCGGCCTCAACTACCGTCTCCCGGACGTCCTCTGCGCGCTCGGCACGAGCCAGATCGCCCGACTCGGCGCGGCCAAGGCCCGCCGCCAGGAGATCCACGACCGCTACAACGCCGCGTTCAAGGGCAACGAGAACCTCACGCTGCCCGGCGTCGAGCAGGGCGCGGAGCCCATGTGGCATCTCTACCCGCTGCGGGTGGAGGCCGCGCGCCGCCGCGCGATCTTTGACGAGCTCCGCAACCGCGGGATCGGCGTGCAGGTCAACTACATCCCGAGCTACTGGCACCCGGTCTTCCACGACATGGGCTACAAGCGCGGCATGTGCCCCAACGCTGAGGAGTTCTACGCGCAGGAGATCAGCCTGCCGCTCTTCGCCACCCTCGCCGATGACCAGGTCGACTTCGTCATCGAGAACGTCCTGGAGATTGTCGGTTCATGAGCCTGCCCGCCCCGAACACCCAGCAGATCAAGCGGCTGAATATCGCGGACGCCCCGCGGGTTGTCGCCGTCATTCAGGCTCGCGTGGGCTCAACCCGCCTGCGGGCCAAGGTCCTCCGGGACCTCGGCGGCATGCCGGTGCTTGAGTGGGTGCTTCGCGCGGCCAGGGCGGCGCACGGCATCAACGAGGTCGTCATCGCCACCTCGGACTCGCCGGACGACGACACGATCGAGGCGTTTGGCGCCGAGCGTGGCGTGCGCGTCATCCGCGGGTCGGAGGACGACGTCCTCTCTCGCTTCCTTCTTGCCGCGCGCCTGACGAATGCGGACGCCATTGTGCGCCTCACCGCCGACTGCCCCCTTCTTGACCCGCAGATCATCTCGCAGGTCGTGTCGATCTGGCGGCAGGATCAGGCCGTGGACTACGTCTCGACGACGCAGCCGCGCTCCCTTCCCCGCGGCCTCGACGTCGAGCTTGTCCGGGCCTCCGCCCTCCTCGCGGCCGACGCGCGGACCGAGCCCCATCACAGGGCGCACGTCACGAGCGCGGTGTACGAGGAAGGGGCGGGGTTCGTCACGGGCTCGCTCACGTTCAAGCCGACGTACGATCATTTCCGCGTCACCCTCGACACGGACGAGGACGCTCAGCTCCTCGACGCCCTCGTGGCCAAGTGCGGCACCGACATCCCCTCGTGGCGCGGCATCCTGCGTGTCCTCGAGGAGAATCCCGAGATCGTCGCGCTCAACGCGCATATCGAACAGAAACCCCTCACCGAGGGCTGACGCCGGTCCTCACGGCCTCACAAGGAGACCCGAAACCCGCCATGCACATCGTCTTCCGATGCGATTCCACGAAGCACCAGGGGCTCGGGCATGTGTTCCGGGCCGTCTCGGTGGCGGACGCGGCTGTTGCCGCCGGTCACACAGTCGAGTTCCTCGCCCGGATTGAGTCCGAGGTGGGGCGGCGCCTGCTGAGCGACCACTCCTTCGAGGTCACCGTGCCGGAGTCCACCGAGGCCGCCTGGGTGGCGGAGTGGGCCGCCGAGCGCCGCGCGGACGTCCTCCACGTGGACACGTACGAGAGCCAGGGGCCCTTGCGAGCCGAGCTCGACGACCGCGGCATTCTCCTCTCGAGCCTGGAGGACGGGCCGTGGGGGCGGCGCCCCGCGGATGTCGTCGTCGACCCTTCCGCCGGCGCGGAGAACGCGTACCGCCCGTGGGACGGATCCGCGCGACTCCTGCGTGGCCTCACCGCCATCCCGCTCCGCAGCGAGATTCTCGCGGACCTCGAGGCGGCGGAGGTGCGCCGCGCCGAGTTTGAGCGGACGGGCGGGCCGCTCCGCGTCCTCATCGTCATGGGCGGCACGGACGCGCGCAACATGACCAGTGTCGTCGCGGGATGGTGGGCGGACGCCGGGGTTGAGTCGACGACGACGCTCGTCTCCGCCCGCGAAGACCTCGACGTGCCCGGGATGACGGTGGTCAAGCCAGGCCCTGGCATTGCGCGCTCGTTCGCGGAGATGGACCTCGTCCTCTCAGGCGCGGGGACCACGATGTGGGAGCTCGCCGCGCTGGGCGTGCCCCAGGGTGTGGTGCAGCTCGTGGACAACCAGGCGGACAACTACAGCTTCGCGGCGTCGAGCCGCATGGCGGCCGGCCTCGGGTCGGTCGCGGGCCTGGGCGACGACGAGTTCGACGCCGTTGACCTGCCTCCGGCCGAGCGGGCCGCCGCCGTGGAGACCCTGCGCCGCCTGGGGACGGACGCGCAGGCGCGCCGGGAGATGGCGCAGACCGGGCGCGCGCTTGTGGACGGGCGCGGCGGGCAGCGGATCGTGGAGCTGTGGGCGGAGGCTGTCCAGGCGCGGGCCGGGGACGTCTCGGCGCGCCGTGCCACCATCGACGACGCCTCGGTCCTCTTCGACTGGCGCAACGACCCATCCGTGCGGGCCGTGAGCCGCGAGAAGGGCGAGCTCAAGTGGGACTCGCACGTGGCGTGGCTCAAGGGGACGCTTGCGCGAGCGGACCGCGAGCTGTGGATTGTGCGGCGCGGCGGCGAGCCCGTGGGCACGCTGCGGTTTGACGAGCTGGTCCCGGGGGAGTGGGAGGTGTCCATCACCGTGGCGCCGACCTCCCGCGGGCGCGGGCTCGCGGGCGTGTTCCTCGCGGAGACCGAGAGGGCGTTTGCGCGGTCCCGGTCGGGCGAGGTGCGGCTCGTGGCCGAGATGCTCGAGGAGAACGCGGCGTCCCGCCGACTGTTCGAGAGCAACGGGTACTCGGGCGGTCTCAAGGACGAGGGCGCGGAGGAGCGCTGGTTCCGCCTGACGAAGACCCTCCAGGCCTAGCCTTACCCGTCCGGTCTCGCGACTAGTCCCGCTCCCAGCCCCTCCCCACCCCATCCCGTTGCGGGGCGGTTTTCGCACGTTTCCGGGCGGGTTTTTGGGTCAAAATCGCCTCGCAACGCGCTTCACTCGCAACGGGAGGCGCGAGGGGATGGCGGACCGGGCTGGGCCCGATCCGCCAAGCGCTCGCCGTTAGACGATGTCCCAGGTGAGCGGCGTGCCGGCCTCGGCGTCCTTCGTGAAGACGCGGCCCATGACGGTGTCCGTGTAGCCCGGGGTGAGGCCGCCAGCGGGGCGGATCGAGCGCACGTTCTCCGCCGTGACTTTCTCGCCCGCCTTGACGTCCTTCGTCACCCAGAGGGAGCGCCGGAGCCGCTGGGACTCGCCCTCGCCGCTCGTGACCTGGAGGTTCGCGGAGCCGAGGGCCTGCCACGCCACCTTGGACTCGTCCACGAGGGCCTTGAGCTCGTGCGGCTCGAGGGAGAAGTCCGAGTCCACGCCGCCGTCTGCGCGCGAGAGCGTCACGTGCTTCTCGATGACCGTGGCGCCGAGGGCGACGGCGGCGATGGCGGCGCCGATGCCCATCGTGTGATCCGAGAGGCCGACCTGCACGTTGAACGCGTCTCGCATGACGGGGATCGTGCGGAGGTTGGACTCGGCCGGAGACGCCGGGTAGGACGAGGTGCAGGCGAGGACGACGACCTGGTCGTTGCCCTCGGCGCGGATCGTCTGGACGGCGCGGTCGATGTCCGTGATGGACGCGGCGCCGTTGGAGAGGATGACGGGCTTGCCGGTCTGGGCCACGCGGCGCAGCAGCGGCAGGTCCCCGATCTCGAGGGACGCGATCTTGTACAGGTCCACGTCGAGGTCCTCGAGGAGGTCGACGGCCGTGAAGTCGAACGGGCTGGAGAAGGGGATGAGCCCCTTGGAGCGCGCGCGCTCGAACATGGGCGCGTGCCAATCCCACGGCGTGTGCGCCTCGGTGTAGAGCTTGTACAGGTTCTGCCCGCCCCAGAGGGGGTGGTCGTCGGAGATCTTGAACGCGGGCTTGTCCGAGTCGATCGTGATGGTGTCCGCGGTGTAGGTCTGGAACTTCACGGCCTGGGCGCCGGAGTCCGCCACCATGTCGATGATGTCGAGCGCACGCTGGAGGTCTCCGTTGTGGTTGCCAGAGACTTCGGCGATGATGAACGGCTCGGCGCCTTCGCCGATCTGGGTGTGGCCGACGGAATACAGCGAATCACTCACGGGATCTCCTTGATGGTTGAGTGGTTCCACTCTACAAGGGAGCCCCGCAGGCGGCGCGTCAGGTGCCCATGACGTGCAGCACCCCGAGGACTGCCAGGGAGACGACGACGGCGGCCGCGAGGAACAGGGCCGGGCGGGCGAGGGAGAACCGGGCCCGGCCGCGGGCCATGAGGGCGTAGCCCGCGCCCAGGAGCGCGAACGCCAGCACCTTGACGTACGCCACGAGCACGAGGTCCCCGTGGCTCGAGGGCCACACGGCCAGGAGGCCGGCGACGACGACGACGCTTGCGGTCAGCCACGCGAAGCTCCGGGTGGCCAGCCGGGCGAAGAGGACCGACATCATGACGAGGTACACGGCGTATCCGATGCCCACGAGGGGCAGGACAGCAGCCACGCGCGTCACGTCGGGGCTGCCCCCGGCGATGATGAGGACGCCGAGCCAGGAGAGGACCGAGCCCGCCACGGCCATGCCGGCGGCGAGGAGGCTCGCGCGGTCGAGGGTGCCCCGGACGGTGGCCTCGAAGGCGTCCTGGCCCTCGTGCACGGACTTCATGATGGCCGGGCTCCACGCGTTGTTGAGGCCGGCGAGGACGGCGATGGGGCCGAGGGCGAAGACGCTGGCCGCCAGGTACACGCCGCTCTCGCCGGGGGGCGCGAGGGCCTTGAGAAGCATGACGTCGCCCTGGCTGAGCAGGATCATCGCGAGCGAGTGCGGCAGCAGCGGCAGCCCGGCGACGACCGCGATCCGCACGGCCCCCATCTCTCGCGTCGGCAGGCTTGGCCGGGTCAGGGCCACGGCGGCGAGCGCGGTCGCGGTCGAGGCGATGGCGAAACCGACCATGTAGTGGGCGGCGCTCGGGCCGGTGATGACAATCGAGACCAGCCCGGCCGCGTGCGCCACGAGCGAGGAGCCCCCGGCGAGGGCGACGAAGTGCAGCGGCTTCGTCTCGGCGCGCAGCTGCGCCTGGGCGGCGAGGACGACGGCGAGGGCGCCCATGGACCAGATCGCCGCCAGGATGGACGGCTCCAGCCCGGCCGCCGCGCCGATCGCGCATGCGACAGCCGCCACGGCCAAGGCGAAGAGGCCGTTGAAGCCGTTGATCGCCCGCGCCTTGGCGGGACCGCCGTCGGGCTCGAGCCAGGCCCGGGTGATGGCGAGGGGAAGCCCCGCGGAGAGGACGACGAGGCCGATCTGCATCATCGACACGGCGAAGGCCGTGGTCTCCCACCCGTGCGAGCGCGGGCCCCCGAAGAGCGCGATCGAGAACGGCTGCACGAACACCGCCGCGAGCCCCTGGACGGCCGCGCCGATGAGGTACAGCAGGGGCGCGCGCTTGGCGAGATTCATCCTCTAGCGCGTGGGCTGAGCGATCTCAGGCTTGATGACGCGCCGCATGACGGTTCGCGGCAGCGGGTCCGGCAGGTGCTCGAGCGGGTGCTTGAGGAACTCGAGGGGGTTGAGCTTGACCCCGTCGACCACCTCGCCCACCTCGCGCTTCTTGATGCCGAGGACCGTCAGAGCCTTCTCGATGGGCGCGCCGGCCCAGTAGTCGAACGCGGGTCGCGGCGAGGGGGACTGCCACCCGAGGACCTGCCGCAGGCCTGTCGGCGTGCGCATGGCCCCGCGGCCGAGTTCGGCGTCGGCCAACGCAGTCAGGGTGGCCTGGTCCGTGTCTGCCGAGTAGAACTCGGGCCAGATGCGGGCGAGGTACTCCTCGCTGGACGTCTCCGCGATGCCCTTGATCTGGAAGTGGGGCCCGTAGATCTCGGTGGGAGTGCCCACGGCGGCCGCGTACATGAGGGCGGTGGCGAGGCGGTTGGAGACGACCTTCTCCGCGCTCGTCACGAGCCAGAGGATGCGCGCGAGGAAGGCGGGGTCGCGGCGCTCGCCGGCCGTCGTGATGCGGTGGCCGGCCTCGGTCCAGGCGCTGACGATGTCCTCGCGCTGCATGTCGTCGACGTGGAGGCACACCACGGCGGGGCCCTCCTTCTCGAAGACCTCGCGGGCGTAGGCGCGCTGGTCGCCTTCAACCTCCACGAGCCGGGTGCCGTGGAAGGGAATGACGACGACGGGCAGCGTCTTCGGCGGGATGCCGCCGGAGCGGCGGACGAGGTCATACAGGTAGAGGAACGGGGAGCCGATGGCCGTGGACGTGAAGCCCGTCTCCTTGGCGGACTCCGCCTCGTTCCAGCCGCGCGCCTCGTGGGACCACACGAAGAGGTTGCCCGCGGGGGCGGAGCTCGCAAGGTCCGCGAAATGGCTGGCGATCGGCGTGATCGGGGTCCAGCCGTGCTGGACCAGGCCGCCGATGTGGCGGGGGCGGCTCAGGCCGGCGTGGGCCGCATACGCCGCCGAGTGGCCGTAGAAGTGGTTCTGGATGTCCACGTGCGCTCTGTCCTCTTCACTCCCCGGGCTGTGGGGATGACGTGTCTCATGCTTGACGCCCCGCGGGCGGGGCCGGATCGCGGGGGACCCGCAGTTCTTGTCAAGTCTAGGCCCGGGTCCTGCGGGTATGCCTTGAAGGGTGCCGAATGTGTCGGATGGCCCCGGCGCCCCGCGTTGTCCGCAGGGCCGGGTCGACGACCGCGAGACGCCCCGTCAGGGCCGCAGGGCCTCGATGACCTCGGCTGCCCCCGGCCTCTCGCCCAGCCCCGCGTTTCGCAGGCTCGCCACAAGATCCGCCGTCCCGGCCCCGGCCCACAGGCTGAGCGCCTCGGCGTCCCCGCGCGAGGCGGCCGCCGCGCGCAGCGGCGATGTCAGGTGATGGACCTCGGGGTACGCTGCAGGCGCGTCGTCGTCATGAGCCTCGAGGAAGGTGTTGACGAGGGAGCGCGCGGGCCGCCCGCTGAAGGCCCGGGTGGCGCGCGTGCCCCGGGCGCCCGCCTCCGTCAGGGCGGTGCGGTGCGCCTCTCGCGTTCCGGCCTCGGCGGACAGGAGGAAGGCCGTGCCGGCCTGGACGGCGCTCGCACCCGCGTCGAGGGCCGCCCGCACGAACTCCGGGCCCGTCACCCCGCCGGCCGCAATGACGGGCCGCCCTCGAAGCCCCGGATGCCCGGCAGCCGCCCGGAGCAGCTCGAGCGTGGACTCGTCCGTTGGCTCCTCGCCCACCGCGAACGTGGACCGGTGCCCGCCCGCCTCGGCGCCCTGGACCACGACGGCGTCGACGGGGCGCTCCAGCACGGCGTCGAGGTCGGCGGCGCTCGACAAAGTCGCGGCCGTCGCGATTCCGGCGGCGGACAGGCGCGCCAGCGCGTCGTCGTGCGGCACACCGAAGGTGAAGGTGACCGCGTCCACGCGCTCGCGGAGGAGGACGTCGAATTTGCCGGGGAAGTGGTCGTCGTCGAAGTGGGGGTCCTGGGGGAGCGTGACGCCGGCCCGCTCCGCGTCCGCCGCCAGGGTCTCCCTGTAGCGGCCGACGACGCCGGGGGCCGCGGGGCTCCCGCCCGGGACGAAGAGGTTGACCGCGATGATCGAGGCGCCCAGGCTGCGGGTCGCCGCGATCTTCTCGGCGAGGCCCTCGGGGGAGAGGTAGCCGCCGGGGATGATCCCGAGCCCGCCCGCGGCACCGACCGCCGCGATGAGCTCCGGGGTGGAGGGCCCGCCCGCCATGGGCGCGCAGATGATGGGTACGGAGGGGAGGGGGAACCGGGTGGCGGTGCTCATAGTCCCGAGTGTGAACCGGGAATGGGCGGATGTCCAGGGGCGGCGGGACTGCACGGGGCGGGAGCACGGGGCGCATGTCCGGCCGTTGTCCACAGGAGGCAAGCGCAACGGGCCCCAAGCTCGTAGACTGGAGGAATCATGGCTGCCACCGACTTCCCCGCTGAAATCCGCGCCCTGCGCGCCACCCTCGAGTCCATCGAGGCGGTGACGGACGTGCCCGCGCTCAAGCGGACCATTGCCGAGCTGTCCGAGGAGGCGTCCGCGCCGGACCTGTGGGATGACACGGACAAGGCGCAGGCCGTCACGTCCAAGCTGTCCCACGCCCAGTCCTCGCTGGAGCGAGTGACGAGCCTGGCCGAGCGGATCGACGACCTCGAGGTCCTCGTGGAGCTCGGCGAGGACGAGGAAGACCCCGAGTCCATGGCCGAGGCGGAGAAGGAGCTCGTCAAGATCCGCAAGGCGCTGGACTCGCTCGAGGTCGTGACGCTGCTGAGCGGCGAGTACGACGAGCGCGACGCCGTCATCACCATCCGCGCGGGCGCGGGAGGCGTGGACGCGGCGGACTTCGCCGAGATGCTCCTGCGCATGTACACGCGTCTCGCGGAGCGCCGGGGATGGGACGTCAAGGTCCTTGACACGTCCTACGCGGAAGAGGCCGGCCTCAAGTCGGCGACGTTCGAGGTCAAGGCGCCGTACGCGTTCGGCACCCTGTCCGTCGAGGCGGGCACGCACCGGCTCGTGCGCATCTCGCCGTTTGACAACCAGGGGCGCCGCCAGACGAGCTTCGCCGCCGTCGAGGTCATCCCGCTCATCGAGACCACCGACACCATCGAGATCCCGGAGTCGGAACTGAAGATCGACGTCTTCCGCTCCTCCGGCCCCGGCGGGCAGTCCGTCAACACGACCGACTCGGCCGTGCGCATGACCCACATCCCCACGGGGATCGTCGTGTCCATGCAGAACGAGAAGTCCCAGATCCAGAACCGGGCCGCCGCGCTGCGCGTCATGCAGTCCCGCCTGCTCCTGCTGAAGAAGGAGCAGGAGAACAAGGAGAAGAAGGAGCTCGCCGGCGACGTCAAGGCGAGCTGGGGCGACCAGATGCGCTCCTACGTGCTCCACCCGTACCAGATGGTCAAGGACCTGCGGACGGGCCACGAGGTCGGCACGACGGCGGCCGTGTTCGACGGCAACATCGACGACTTCATCGACGCGGGCATCAAGTGGCGCGCGGAGCAGCGTCAGGCGTAGTCGCCGCGCCGAACCGCGTTCGGGGTGGCCGGCGCCCGGCGTAGGCCCCCGGCGCTGGCGCGCGGCGACGCGGCAGGCGTAGACTGACTGATTCAATCTTCCCAATCATTGACGGCGAGACCCGCCCCAAGGAGAACATCGTGGCACGCGAGACCGGACGTCAGCTCATCGCGAGCAACAAGAAGGCGTTTCACAACTATCACGTCATGGACACCTTCGAGGCCGGCCTGTCCCTCATGGGCACCGAGGTGAAGTCCCTCCGCGAGGGCAAGGCCTCCCTGGCCGATGGCTTCGCCACGTTCTACAACGGCGAGCTGTACATCGAGAACATCTACATCCCCGAGTACCTCAACGGGTCCTGGACCAACCACTCAGCGCGCCGCCGCCGCAAGCTCCTGCTTCACCGCGAGGAGCTCGCCAAGATGGAGCGCAAGACGCAGGAGGCCGGCCTGACCATCGTCCCGCTGTCCCTGTACTTCCTCAACGGGCGGGCCAAGCTTGAGATCGCCATCGCCAAGGGCAAGAAGGACTGGGACAAGCGGCAGACCCTGCGGGAGAAGCAGGACAACCGAGAGGCCCTCCGCGCCATGCGCGCCCGCAACCGGGGTGACGCGGCGTGAGCCCTGTGGCAGGCGGGCGTGGCTCGCAGGACCACGGGACCAGGCCGGATGTCGAGGCCTGGCCGGGGGAGCATGACCTCCGCGACGATGCACGAGGGGCCGAGGCTTGGCCGGGAGAGCGGGACTCCCGCGGTCGCGCCGAGCGGGATGCCTCCGAGTCCACCGGGGGCGGGGATCTCTCCGACGCCTTCGCGTGGGACGGGCCCGAGGGCGCGTTTGACGACGAGTTCGGCGAGGAAGCCCACGCCGATGGTGCGCCCGTCGGCCGCCGTCCCCTCTGGGTCACCGCGTCCGTCATCGTCAACGTGCTGATCTTCGTGGCGCTCTTGCCGTTCATGATGGTGCTGCTGTTCCCGCCGTTCGCGGTGTACTTCGTGGAGCTGGCCAGGATCATTGTCTGGATCTCGCCGCTGCTGCTTGTGGGAGACGCGCTGGCTTTGGCGTGGGGCTTCCCGCGCAAGCGCCCCGTGGTCACGGGCTTCTCCCTTCTGGGCCTCGTCTTCGTTGCCGTCTCCTTCGCCATCACGCTGTATGCGGCAGGCGGTCAGCCGGTCACCGTGCTGGGCATTCCCTTTGGAGGGGCCGACGACGGTGCTGGCGCGGGGATGGACCCCGCGACCTGATCCGGCGCCGATGAGTGGTTGAGGTGTTGCAATCACTGGGTTGACGGTGCTAGAGTAGAGTCTCCGCTCGCGTTCGCGCGGCGGGCTGTTTGACAACAGAACATGGGGATGATCGGTTTCGACGGTGTTTGTCGAGGCAGGTGAAGCGGGCCGAGGATGCAGAGTCATCTCGTCAACGCTCTCTGCAAAACCAATAAGTGCCGAATCCAAGCGCACTGACTTCGCCCTCGCTGCCTAAGTAGCGAGCAAGTCCGTCAGCCGGGGGATGCTATCGCCCCCGATCCTGGCGTCGTTTAGATAGCCACTGCTGGGCACCCTCGCCGTTGGGGTGCCTGGGACTTTTAGACGGCTGGGCCCGGGACAGTCACTTGTCTGCATGATGACTGGGGCCGAGAAATCCCGAAGCAGACTGCGCCCGGAGAAGCCCTGGCAACACAACATCGGACGGGGGTTCAATTCCCCCCATCTCCACTTGAACAGCCCCGGGAAACCGGGGCTGTTTTCGTTTCTGCTCTCAAAAGTGGGAAATCCGCTCTCAGAAAGACGAGGATTGACCCCATGGCGTACCTCGTCACTACGCTCGAACGGACGGGACCAGCTACGTCGTCCGCTGGCAGGGCACTGACGGAAGGCCCGCTCGATGACTGGTGGGGATCAGTCGAAGGGGTTTGGACTCGGACTGCCAGACGGCGTCCACCTCATGATGAACAGGGGTGTTTTATGCGGTTTTGAGCCGCGGCCTGTCTCAAGTGGTTCGTTCTCGGTTGCGGTTCAGTTAGCGGTCCAGTTCTCGGGGGCCGGGCCAAGGATTTTTTGCCCAGCCTTCACGACGAATGTTCAGAAGAGCAGATTTCCCCCACCGCCAATGGCGGCACCGATCATCAGCGGCACCTGTCTGCCCAGAACGAGAACGCCAGTCTTAGTGCCCCATTTCGTCACGAATCGTGGACCCAAAATCTTGTTCGCCCTCTTCACGGCTGCCATCGGGATCGTTTTGACGACTTTCTTGCCCCAATGCGGTGCCGCGTGGCCGATGACTTTGTTGAGGACCTTAGTAGAGGCGGAGTTGCCAAGGAGAATCGATGTCACAAGTAGTCGGCGCCGCTCCAGATCTTCCAAATCCAAATGGTGGACCTCAGTCAGGCACAGAACATAGAAGACGGATGCTTCCAAGTACGTCACGAGATCGGCGACGGCCGCGGCAGCCCCCGCGCCAGTTCCTGAAAGAGTCACCACGCCGAGGTACGACTTGTCCAAATGCGAAATGAGCTCCTGAGGAGTCATGTCGGGATGCAGTCGTCGAAGGCGTGCGACATGGGCTTGGGCCTTTGGCAGTTGGAGATGCAAGGCCTTGTCGTCGCCTTTGGTGATGCGCACTCGCGCATCGAGGGTGGGCGTGTTTTACATGGCTACGATTGTGCCCTGCGCGGGCTCACCCCGAGGGCGAGCGCCTCGATGGGGTGAGCTGCCCCCCCCCACATGGTTCCTCGCGGACCGGCCTGGTCGTGCCTAGGCGCGGGCGAAAGTCAACGGCACGAAGGTCTCATGCAGTGCAGCCATGACGGCGCTCAACGCGGACTCTTCCGCAATCTCCGCACGGAGCTCCGCAGCTGTCAATGCGTCACTCGGAGCAGCGGATACTGGCGTGGCCTTCCTTTGCGTGACGACGTTCGTTGCGTATGTTGCGATAGTCTCCGCGGCGGATACCAGATCTGCTTGAAATGCCATCGTGGACACCGACCGAGGAATCGTGTAGAGCCTGGCTTCGTGGGTGCCGTCTGGGCGCGTCACGACCAGTACGGCGCCCGCATTGTTCAGCTCTCCCCGGATTGGTTCGATGGCCCCAGCGGTGGCGCTGCTGTCAAAGATGCGCTGCGCCTCGTCATCCGTCACATAAACGCAGAGCTGATATCTGTCCGCTGTCTCGTAGGGGTCGTCAAAACCCCAGACGAGGACTGCTCCTTCCCCTGCGGGGAAAAGCTCGATGGTGGGGCGCTGCGGCGTGCCCAAGACGAGCACGGCGGTCTGCGGATTCATCAGAGGAACCACATCGGCCGGAAAAACGTCAGACGGGCGCGGAAGGCTCGCTTGGATGTGTCTCTTCGTCTTCGTGGGCTTCATGGTGGTCCTCCTTCCGATGCGAGGCGAATCGGGACTGGGTGCCGCGGTCCCAGGGAACGGCGAGTGCTTCCGTTCCATCCGTGGCTTTAGGATACGCGATGACCTCAGCGTGACCGGGGTTCTTGCGAGTGGGGACTTGGAGGGTAAGGAAGCGATCCGCTCGTAGCTCGCTCGCCTTGAAGTACCCAACCGAGCTGTCCTTCGGCGCGGGCGAGCGCCCTGTCATGAGGTAGTAGAGGGCTGTGGCATCAACTATTCCCCCACTACAGAGATGCCCCGTTCGTGCTCGCGGGGCGAGTTTCGCCATTGGTACTTTCTCGTGAACTGTGTGAGCGTCCCGCGTGTGAGCCACGCGGGCGATCCTTCGTCGTGGGCGCGAGACTTGGGCCCATCTCGCCAGCTGGATGTCATCTTCAGGGCGGCTATTCGTGTCTACTGATGTGGATTTTGCAACTGGCGCAATCGGTCAGGAAGACGCAGCCGCCTGGTCGCCGCGCCGGTCCTGGGAGGTCATGCGCAGGTCCACGGCGTAGATGATGGCCGCCAGAACGAGCACGGCCACCGTTGCCCCTGGATAGTTGACGTCGGCGGTGGCGCTGAGCGTCTTTGAACCTGCCTGGATGTCGGCGACGAACGGGATGGGGAGAGGGATGCCCGTGGCCATGGTGAGGAGGGTGAGCCCGAGGACCGTCACGTGCAAAGTGAGCACCGCGGCGAAGAGCGAGGCTGGCACCATGAAGACGCGCCGGAGAATCAACATGATCTGCGTCCTTTCACGCGTGGAGGCCGGTTCGGCCCCGTCTGGTGCACTCTGGGCCGCTCCTGCAAGCATCGGCGTGCGTGAGCAGCCACATTGAATAGCATTTGTGTGGAAAAGTGTACGCCTCTACCGCGGGCGCGCCAAGAGTTGACGCTCGGCCCGTGCCAGCCCATGGCGACTCGGAAGCGGGGTTGCCTCAAGCAGCTTCCGGCGAGCCCCGGGAGGGATAGGAGTGAAAGGTCGTGCTGGACCAGTACGTTGTGCAGGAGACCGCGTTGCATGCGCGGGCGACGCCCGGATGCTCCTCCTATGCAGACAGTGACGCCCGTGACCTGACGTGTGACGACCTCGCGGCCCGGCTGTTGCAGCGGGCCAGCTCTCTCGCGAAGCATCCCGATGAGCGGCCCGTGTCCGTGGACACCCTCGAAGCCGCCGACGCGGTCCTGGCCACGCGGCTACGCGACGTCGTCGTCCCCAGGCTCATTGACGCCGCCGCGCACCTCATTGCTCGCGAGGCGCAGGCTCAAGGGGTGGTTGCACGGGTCATCGAGGGGGCCTCGGGCGCGATCTTCCTGGAACTGGGGGACGGGCGGTACCTCGACCTGACCCAGGCGTGTGGGGCTCAGCTCGGCAGCGCGAGCCCAACCGCGTTCTCGGACCTCCTGGCCCAGCTGCGGGCGGTGTCTCCCGGCGCATAGGCTTGGGCAATGCCTTCTTCCCCCGCCGGCGCGTCACCGGTTTCCGCACAGGCCTCCGCACCGCCTCCAATCCCCGCGTCGACCCCCGTCCAGACCCGGACCCTGGTCGTCGCCGTCCTGGCGAGCTTCATCGCGATCCTCGACGGCTCCGTGGTCTCCCTGGCCCTCGTGGCCATCGGGCGGGACCTGGGCGGCGGGCTCGTGGAGCAGCAGTGGGTCGTCTCGGGCTACCTGCTGAGCCTCGGCGCGCTCATCCTTGTGGCGGGGTCCCTCGCGGACCGGTTCGGGCGGGAGCGCGTCATGGCCGCGGGCCTCATCGGCTTCGGCGCGACCTCCGTCATCTGCGGGCTGGCCTGGGTGCCGCAGGTGCTCATCGCGGCGCGCATCCTCCAGGGCGTGGCGGGCGCGTTCCTCGTGCCGTCCTCGCTCGCGATGATCATCGGCGCCTTCAGCGGCCGCGCCCAGGGCAAGGCCATCGGCACGTGGACCGCCTGGACGTCGGTGGCGGGCATTGTGGCCCCGCTCGTCGGCGGCCTGCTCGTGGACGCGCTCTCGTGGCGGGCCGTGTTCTTCGTCAACGTGCCGCCGGTCATCGTGGCGCTTCTTGTCCTCTCGCGCCTCCCTGCCGCCAAGCCGGACGCGAACGCGCGGCTCGACGTCCCCAGCGCCGTCCTCGCCGCCCTGGGCCTCGGCTCGCTCGTCTTCGGGCTCATCGAGCTCTCGGGCGCTGCGGGCCCCGGGCCGCTGTCCTTCGGCCTCCTTGCGTTCGGTGTGGTCTGCATCGGCCTCTTCGTCCGGCGCCAGGCCGTGTGCGAGCACCCCATGATGCCCCTCGGGATCTTCAAGGTGCCTAACGTCGCGGCGGGCAACCTCACCACGGTCTTCGTCTACGGGGCGATGGGCCTCGGCTTCTTCGCCCTCCCGCTTTACCTCCAGGCGGTGCTCGGCATGAGCACGCTGCTCACGGGCATCGTCATGATGCCGCCCACGCTGCTCCTTCTCCTTGCTTCGAGCTGGGTGGGCCGCCTCTCCGGCCACCACGGGCCGCGGTGGTTCATGGCCGGGGGATCGGCCCTCGCGGCAACGGGCTACCTCCTCATGGCGGTGCTCCCTGGCCTGGGCGGCCGGACGGACTTCTGGACGCAGGTCTTCCCGGGCATCATCGTCTTCGGCCTGGGCCTGACGCTTATCGTCGCGCCCCTGACGTCTTCCGTGCTGGAGCACCTCTCGGCGTCCCGGGCGGGCATCGGCTCGGCGGTCAACAACGCTGCGGCGCGCATCGCCGGGCTCGTGACCGTGGCGTTCGCGGGCCTCGTCATGGGCGGCGCCGTCTCGGCGGACGGGTTCCGGCGCGCTGCGTGGACCACGGCGGCGCTCCTCCTTGTGGGGGCGCTCGTCGCGGCGGTCGGCGTCAAGAACCTCCCGTCTTCGGCTGGGGACGCGCATGACGACGACGGCGGGGCCCGCTGACCGCGGCCACCGCCGTCGTCGTCATGACGCGCGAGAGACGGAGCTACTCCGCAGGGAGCTCGCGCTGCTCGGGGCCGACGTACTCGGAGAGCGGGCGGATGAGCGAGTTGCTCGCGCGCTGCTCCATGATGTGCGCGGTCCAGCCCATGATGCGCGCTGCGATGAAGAGCGGCGTGAACATCTCGGTGTCGAAGCCCATGAGGTGATACGTGGGGCCGGCGGGGTAGTCGAGGTTCGGCTTGATGCCCTTGGCCTCGGCCATCGCCTCCTCCAGCCCGTCGTAGAGCCCCAGCATCTCGGGGCGGTTGTAGTGCTCGATCATCCTGTCGAGCGCCGCCTTCATCGTCGGCACGCGGGAGTCCCCGTTCTTGTAGACGCGGTGCCCGAAGCCCATGACCTTCTTCTTCTGGGCGAGCGCGTCCTCCATCCACGCCTTGGCGCGGGCCGCCGCGTCCTCGCGGGACTCGTCCGCGCGGATGCCGATCTCGTTGAACGTGTGCATGACGGCCTCGTTGGCGCCGCCGTGCAGCGGCCCCTTGAGAGCGCCGATGGCCCCCGTCACGGCCGAGTGCAGGTCCGAGAGCGTGGACGTGATGACGCGCGCCGTGAACGTCGAGGCGTTGAACGAGTGCTCCGCGTAGAGGACCATCGAGACGCGGAAGGCGTCCACGACCTCCGGCGGCTGCTCCTCGCCGAACGTCATCCACAGGACGTTCTCCGCGTAGTCGAGGTCCTCGCGGGGCTCCACGAGGTCCTGGCCGCGGCGGCGCCGCTGGTCATAGGCGAGGACGGCCGGGAACGCCGCGAAGAGGGCCTGGGCCTTCTCCAGCTCAGCCTCGGGGGAGGAGTCCTCCGCCTTCGGGTGGTTGGCGCCCATGACGGACACGGCCGTGCGGCCGACATCCATGGGGTGGCAGTCCACGGGCAGGAGGTCGATGGCGCGGCGCACGTTCTCGTCCAGCGCCCGGTGCGCCCGCTCGAAGGCGACGAAGCGCGCCAGCTCGTCGTCGTCCGGGAGCTCACCGGTCCACAGGAGCAGGGCGACCTCCTCGACCGAGCGGTGCGCGGCGAGGTCCTGCACGGGGTAGCCGCGGTACAGGAGCGAGTTGGTCTCGGGGTTGACCTTGGAGATGGCCGTGACGTCGACGACGACGCCCGCGAGCCCCTTCTTGATGTCCGTCATGATCCGGCCTTTCTAGTCGTGGAGCGTGCGTGCATTGCTGGCGATATCGAGGCTCGGGACCTCGAAGTTGAAGATGCCCGTGTCCCACTGGTTGTACGCCTCGTAGTCCACGAGCTCGTACAGGCGGGCCCGCGTGAGCATCTCGGGAACGGACGCCTCTTGGGTGCCATTGTCGCGGATGTCCTCAAGGACGCGCTCTGCCGCTCCCATCGCCGAGCGCAGGAGCGTCACGGGGTAGATGACGACGGCGACTCCGGCCGCGGCGAGCTGATCCCGGGTGAACAGCTCGGACTTGCCGAACTCGGTCATGTTGGCCAAGACCGGTACGTCGACCGCCGTGCAGACGGCCTCGAACTCCTCGAGGGAGCGCAGCGCCTCGGGGAAGATCGCGTCCGCGCCGGCGTCGACGAGGGCCTTGGCGCGGTCGATCGCCGCGGCCAGCCCCTCGACGGCCCGGAGGTCCGTGCGGGCCATGATGAGGAAGTTCTCGTCGATCCGGGCCTCCGCCGCCGCGCGGATCCGCTTCGTGGCGGTCTCGAGGTCCACCATGTTCTTGCCGTCCAGGTGGCCGCAGCGCTTCGGGTTGAACTGGTCCTCGATGTGGCAGCCGGAGAGCCCTGCGTGCTCGAGTTCCTGGATGGTGCGGGCCACGTTCATCGGCTCGCCGAAGCCCGTGTCCGCGTCCACGAGCGCTGGGAGGTTGGTCATGCGGGCGATCTGCCCCGCTCGCGCCGCGACCTCCGTCAGCGTGGTCAGGCCGACGTCCGGCAGGCCAAGGTCATTGGCGAGGACCGCGCCGGAGACATACACGCCGTCAAAGCCCTTCTCCTCAATGAGCTTGGCGGAGAGCGGGTTGAAGGCACCCGGCATCTGGGCGGCAGCCCCCGGCACGAGGGCCTTCCGCAGGGCGACTCGTTTGGCGGCGGGGGTCATGGTTGACGTGAGCATCTGCGTTGACCTTCCTTCCGCGGCCTAGAAGAGGCCCTTGGGGGCGGCCGCGAGGTCGATGACCCCCGGGGCCGCCGTGATGTTGAGCTGGTCCAGCTCGCCCGCGCCGAGCGAGGACAGCCGCTGGGCGGCGTCGAGGAAGCGCTCGATCTCCGCCTCCTCCACGAGCCCCTCAGCCAGCGTGCGGAACTTGGCGATGTACTGCTCGCGGGCGAAGGGGCGCGCGCCGAGCGGGTGGGCGTCGGCCACGGCGATCGAGTCCTCGATGGTCCGGCCGTCCGTCGTCGTGATCTTGACGCTTCCGCCGAACGCCTTCTCGCTGATGTCGAGCGAGTGGTAGCGGCGCGTCCACTCCGGGTCCTCGCTCGTGGTGACCTTGTGCCAGAGGGCCACGGTGTCCGGGCGCTGGGCGCGCTCGGGGGCGTAGGAGTCCACGTGGTGCCACGCGCCGTCCTGCAGGGCCACGGTGAAGATGTACATGATCGAGTGGTCGAGCGTCTCGCGGGAGGCGGTGGGGTCGTACTTCTGCGGGTCGTTGGCGCCGGAGCCGATGACGTAGTGCGTGTGGTGGCTCGTGGCGATCTCGATCCGCTCGACGTTCGCGGGGTCGGCCAGCTCGGGGTGCTCGTTGTGGAGACGGCGGGCGAGGTCGATCCACGCCTGCGCCTGGTACTCCGCGGAGTGCTCCTTCGTGTACGTGTCGAGGATGGCCCGCTTGGGCTCGCCCTTGCCCGGCAGCGGGACCTCGTAGGAGGCGTCCTTGCCGTCGAGGAGCCACGCGATGACTCCGTCCTCGCCCTCGTAGATCGGCACGGGGGACGTCTGGCCCCGCATGGCGCGGTCCACGGCCTCGACCGCCATCTTGCCGGCGAAGGCGGGGGCGTGCGCCTTCCACGTCGAGATCTCGCCCTTGCGGGACTGGCGCGTGGCCGTGGTCGTGTGGAGCGCCTGGCCGACGGCCTGGAAGATCGTCTCCTCGTCGAGGCCGAGCAGCGTGCCGATGCCCGCGGCGGCCGAGGGCCCCAGGTGCGCGACGTGGTCAATCTTGTGCTTGTGCAGGCTGATGCCCTTGACGAGGTCGACCTGGATCTCGTAGCCCGTGGCAATGGCCCGGATGAGGTCCGCGCCGGAGGACTCCTTGTGTTGAGCCACGGCGAGGATCGGGGGGATGTTGTCGCCCGGGTGCGAGTACTCGGCGGCGAGGAAGGTGTCGTGGTAGTCCAGCTCGCGCACCGCCACGCCGTTGGCCCAGGCGGCCCACTCGGGGGAGACCTTCTCCGTGATGCCGAAGACGCTCGCCCCGGCCCCGGACTGCCCGCAGGCGGCCCCGGAGCGGTGGCTCAGGGCCTGCGCCCGCGCGGAGACGATGGGCCCGCGGTTGAGCGACGCGACGGCCACAGAGGCGTTGTCGATGATCCGGTTGATGATCATCTCCTCGACCTCGGGCTCAACGGGCACCTGGTCCGCCGCGACGGCCGCGATCTTGGCGGCCAGCTGCTCCTCGCGCGGCGTGTTCTCCTCGGAGCGGTGGACTCGAACGGTGTGCGTGACGGTCATGGTTCGCCTTTCAGACGGTGGCTGGTATGACAGAGGACGGTGTTGGACGGGTTGTTGCCTCGGAGCGGGGCGCGGAAGACTCCGGGGGATCGAGGTGCGCGAGAGCGCTGACGATGGCCCGCCGCGCCGCCTCCAGGTGAACGCGGGTCGCGGCGGACGCCAGATCAGGGTCCCCCGAGGCGATGGCCCGGGCGATGGCCGCGTGCTCGGTGGCAGAGGCGCGCAGGCGGCCGGGGCTCTCCCGGGTGGCCCGCCGCAGCCGCGCCAGATTCGCCTTGAGGGGCACATGGGCGCGGCGCAGGTAGGGGTTGTCGGCGGCCTCGTCGACGAGATCGTCCAGCCGTGTCACGAGGACGTAATACGTCTCCACGCTCTCGTCATCCGGGTCCGCCTCCAGCCGGATGGCCGCGTCCTCAAGGTCCACGGTCAGGCGCTCGAAGCGCACGGGGTCGGCCCGCCGCGCCGCCAGCGCGGCGCTCGCGGTGTCCAGGGCGGCCCTCGCCTCAAAGAGCGCGTCAACGTGATCTGCGGAGACATGGGTGACGACGACGCCACGGCCGCCGTGCGGTTCCACGAGCCCGTCAGCTTGAAGCTGCTTCAGGGCCTCGCGGAGCGGGGTGCGGGAGACGCCGAGGCGCTCGGCCTGCTCGACCTCGCCCAAGACGCGGCCGGGCTCAAGCCGCCACTCGACGATGTCCCGCCGCAGCTCGGTGTAGGCCAGATCACTCGCTCGCATGCCACTACTGTATACACAGATCCGGCGACGCGTGCCGCGGGTGCCGAAGTCTCAGGGATTTCCCAGTTGCCGGAGCGCTTCCTGTATGCAGACGTGGCCGGGTCCCTCCACGCGGGCTAGCGCGGTTTCAGCGTGACAACGGGGTCGCCCGGGCGGCGGGGCGCGTCGGTGTCGTGCGTCGCCACCAGCACGACGGCGGTTGCGGCCCGAGCCTCGATGGCGGCCCAGGCCCGCTTCCGCGCGGCGGCGTCGAGGCCCGTCGTCGGCTCATCCAGGACCACGAGCGGCTCGGAGCCCGCCAGTGTGCGGGCGAGGCACACGCGGCGCGTCTCGCCGCCGGAGAGGACGGAGGCGTCCCCGCCGACGAGCTCGTCCCCGCGCGGGCCACCCGCCGCCAAGGACGCGAGTCCCAGTGCGTCCAGCCCAGACGTTGCGGCTTCGGGGGGAAGCTCGCGGCCGAAATCCACGTTCGCTGCAGCGGGGGACTCAAGGAGGCGGGACTCCTGCGGCAAGTACGCGATGGGCGCGGCTGGGCCGGCGACCGCCGCGCCAGGTGTCCCGGCGGCCCCAGGCCTGCCGGCGCCCGTCGTCAGGTCAGACGCGCCAACCGCGTCAGCTGCGTCCCGTCCCGGCACGTGGATCGTCAGAGTCGCCCCGCCCGAGGAGCGGAGGCCGATGAGCTGCTCCAGGAGCGTCGTCTTGCCGGAGCCGCTCGGGCCCGTGACCCAGATCGGCCGGCCCGCCGTGAGCCTCGCGCCCTCGGACAGCCCGGGGAGACCAAGCCCAGACACGGCGATCTCGGGGGTGCTGCGTCGGACATCTCCGGCTGCCGGAGAGGCGGGGGATTCCCCGGCGGGCGGGGTGAGTGTCGGCTCGGTTGAGCGGGTGGGTTCGGGGTCCGCCTGGGCGCGGGTCACGGTGGTGAGGCCCGTGGATCCCTCCGGCGCCCCGGCCCGCAGAACCCTCGTGGACTCCTCGTGCTTGGCGACGGCCGCGGCGAGCGTGGACATGGCGAACCCCACGGACTGCAGCGGGTTCACGGCCGCGAGCGTAACACCGGCCAGGCTGACGATGGACCCGAGCGACTCCGGCCCCGTCCCCGTCGAGGCCAGGTGCAACCCCAGCACCGCCGCCACGATGGCCGCCACGAGCCCCGTCTGCGTGAGCACGAGGTTCCGCGTGGCACGGTACGACGCGATGCCCAGCTCCTCCACGGGCAGGCGCGAGGTGCGGTACCGCGCCGCGAGGAACGGCGCCGACCCGAACAGCCGTGCCTCCCTCCACATCCCGGCCGCGTTGGATAGCCCGCCGAAATTCGTCAGGCACGCGCCGAAGAACTCCGACTGCCGCTTCTGATGCACCGCGGCGAGCGGCGAACTCACCCACAGGTACGCCACGATCCCGAGTCCATAGACGACGACGGCGCCCGGCCCGGCCACCGCCGCGATGGCGCACGCGCCGGCCACGACTCGCACCGTGGAGGGGGCAACGCTGAGGGCCATGCTGCTCAGGGCGTCGCGGAGGCAGCCGCCGAGCGCGTCGATGGCGTACGAGACCTCGGACGTCTCCCTCCGGGCGCGGGCCTCCGGGTGGCTGGCTAGGGAGGAAGTGAGCCCGTCGGCCATCCACTCGCTCTGGACGGACTGCTCGATGCGCCCGTAGAGGGCATGCGTTAGGTAGCTGCCGGCCGAGGCGAGGAAGACCGCCCCCACGTAGGCCGCCACGGCGACGACGGCCCCGTCCTGGCTCGTCAAGGCCCGCTGGAGCCCGAGGCCCAGGATGAGCGGGGCCGCGATGGCGCTCGCGTTCTCCAGGGCGATGGCGAGGAGGATGACCGCCAACCGCCCCGGGCTCGTCCGTCCCGCGGCTCGCAGCGCGCCCCACCCGAACCGAATGCTCGACAACCACGTCACGGGTCACCTCCACGCAGAACTCAGATGGAGGTCACCATATCTTGCACGATTGGTGAGTGTCAATCACTCGAGTCGGTGTATCGCTACGCCGAGGTCAGCGCCGCCCGCGTGGCCTCGGCGATGGCCTGCTCCTCGTCCGTCGGGACCACGAGGACGGGGATGGCGGACTCGGGCGTGGAGATGACGCGGACGTCGTCGCTGCGGACGGCGTTGGCGGCGTCGTCGAGCACGATGCCCAGGGCGCCCAAGCGGTCTACGGTCGCCTTGCGGAAGAACGCGGAGTTCTCGCCGATGCCGGCCGTGAAGGCGATGGCCTTCGCGCCGCCGACGACCACGTGGTACGAGCCGATGTACTGCGCCAAACGGTAGGACGCAATCTCGGCGGCCATCTGCGCGGCCTCGTCGCCGGACTCGGAGCGGGCCTGGATCTCGCGCATGTCGTTGGTCCCGGCGAGGGCGGTCAGGCCGGACTGCTTGTTGAGCACGCGGTCCAGGTCCTCGGCGGAACTGATGCCCGGCACCTGCCGGAGGGCGGCGAGGAGAACGGACGGGTCGACGTCGCCCGTGCGCGTGCCCATGACAAGGCCCGCGAGGGGGGTGTAGCCCATGGAGGTGTCGATGGACTCGCCGCCCTTGACGGCCGTGACGGACGCGCCGTTGCCGACGTGGGCCACCACACCGTCGAAGTCAGCAAGGTCCATACCCAGGAACTCGGCGGTCTGGCGTGCCACAAACTCATGGCTCGTGCCGTGGAAGCCGTACCGGCGCATGCCATAGAGCGTGTACCACTCGTTGGGGACGGCGTAGCGCCAGGCGTGCTCGGGGATGGTGCGGTGGTAGGCCGTGTCGAACACCGCGACCTGCGGCATGTGCGGCCACTTCTCCGTGATGGCGCGGATGCCGAGCGCCGCCGCCGGGTTGTGCAGCGGCGCGAGGGTGGAGAGGCGCTCGATGGCCCGGATGATCTCGTTGTCAATGACGACCGGCTCCGCGAAGCGCTCGCCGCCGTGAACGACCCGGTGACCCACCGCGTCGATCTCCCGGCCTCCGAGCTCATCCTCGAGGCGCTCGGAGATGAGGTCCAGTCCGGCTGCGTGGTCCGGCAGGCCGCCGGTGCCGATGGACTCGATGAGGCCCTTCGCGAGGACCTCCTGGGTGTCCGTGTCCCGCACCTGGTACTTGATGGAGGAGGAGCCGGAGTTGACGACGAGTACAAGCATGGTGGTGGTCCTTTCGAGGAGGCCGGCGGGCGGGCCGGCCCAGGCGAGATCCTGGGGCGGGGCGGGCGGCCCGGAGGGGATGGCCCGCGTCAGCCCTGGGCCTGGATGGCGGTGATGGCCACGGTGTTGACGATGTCGTCCACGGTGCAGCCGCGCGAGAGGTCATTGACCGGCTTGCGCAGGCCCTGGAGGACGGGGCCGACGGCGACCGCACCCGCGGACTGCTGGACCGCCTTGTAGGTGTTGTTGCCAGTGTTGAGGTCGGGGAAGACGAAGACGGTGGCCTGGCCCGCCACGGGGGAGCCGGGCAGCTTGGAGGCCGCGATGGACTGGTCCACCGCTGCGTCGTACTGGATGGGCCCCTCGGCGACGATCTCGGGGTGCTTCTCCTTGAGCAGCGCGGTGGCCTCGCGGACGCGGTCCACGTCCTCGCCGCTGCCCGAGCCGCCGGTGGAGTAGGAGAGCATGGCGACCTTGGGGTCCACGCCGAACTGCGCGGCGGTCTCCGCGGAGGCGGCCGCGATGTCCGCGAGCTGGGCTGCGTCCGGGTTGGGGTTGACGGCGCAGTCGCCGTACACGAGCACCCGGTCCTCGAGGAGCATGAAGAACACGGAGGAGACGATCTGCACGCCCTCCTTGGTCTTGACGAACTCGAGCGCGGGCCGGATGGTGTTGGCCGTGGTGTGAGCCGCGCCGGAGACCATGCCGTCCACGTGGCCGAGCTGCACCATCATCGTCCCGAAGTACGAGCCGTCGAGCATGCGCTCCATGGCCTGGGCGTGGTCCACGCCCTTGTGGGCGCGCAGCCGCGCATACTCGGCCGCGTACTCCTCGCGCAGCGGGGACGTGGCCGGGTCGATCAGGCGGACGCCGGGCTCGTCGTCGGAGTCCGTGAAGACGAGGTCGATGCCCTCGGACTGGGCGAGCTCGCGGACGCGCTCGGCCGGGCCGAGGATCGTGAGGTCGCAGAAGTCCCGGCGGACGATCATTTCGGCTGCCCGGAGCACGCGGGCGTCCTCGCCCTCCGGGAGGACCACGCGGCGCCGGTCGCTGCGGGCCTTCTCGATGAGCTCGTGGAGGAAGCGCAGCGGCGTCCGCCGGACGGGCCGGGGGAGCTCGAGACGGCCGAGGAGCTCCTTCTCGTCGATCCGGTTGGACCACAGGCCCATGGCGGCGGCGATCTTCCGCGGCTCGCCGGCCCGCAGCGCGCCCTGGACGGAGCCGACGGCCTGCGCGGCGGTGAACGTGTCCGTCTTGGTCCGCAGCACGGGGAACGGGGCCGTGGCGATGAGCGCCTGCGTGGCCGCGTTCGTCTCCATCCCGCCGGAGAGGAGGAGGCCGGACGGGACGGGGAACGTGGGGGAGAGGGCGGAGGCGAGCGTGGCCATGACGACGTCGGAGCGGTCCGCGGGGGCGATGACGAAGTCTCCGTCGCCCATCTGGGCGAGGAAGTTCCCGACGGTCATCGCGGCGACCTTGACCGCCTGGACGTCGCGGTCCAGGGACACGGCGACGTCCTCGGTCTCGAGCTCGAGGGCCTCGGCGACCTCCTGGACGGTCGGCTGGGACACCGCGGGCGTCTCGGGGATGACGTAGACGTGCCCGCCGCGGCGGCCCACGGGGACCGCGCGCTCGGCTGCCTCCGCGAGCTCGGGGCTGACGCGGTTGACGATGATGGCGAGGAGGTCAGCCTTGGCGGCGTGGAGCTCGGAGCGGGTGACCTCGACGGCGTTGACGATGTCCTCGACCGAGCCCGCCATGTGCCCGCTGATGACGGCGAGGACCGAGCAGCCGAGGTTGTTGGCGATGCGCGCGTTCATGTCGAACTCGGCCGTCGCGGCGTTGTGGGCCAGCAGGTCGGTTCCGTCGACGATGATGACGTCGCACGTCCGGCTCATCTCCGAGTAGACGGAGAGGGCGACGGTGTCCAGCTCGTCGTGGTCCCCGCTGGCGAGGATCTCCCGGCAGCGGGCGAGGGACACGCCGCCGCGGGCCACGATGTTGCCCTCGCCGAACGTCTGGCGCATGAGGCGGATGGTGGGGTCCGTGTCCTCGGAGTCCGTGAGGTGGACCGGGCGGAAGTACCCGACGGTCTCGGCCCGGCGAATCAGGGAATCGGCGAGTCCGAGCGCGACGAGCGTCTTGCCAGCGCGCGGGGTCATGGCGTCGAGGAAGATGCCCTGAGTCATGTCACGTCCTTCGGGGTTCGGAAAGCGAAGTGCATCGTCTCCCAGTCTAGAAGGCCCGGGCCCGGTTCCCTCTATGACAGAGCGTTCGTCATGAGTTCTGTTCGTCACGCCCGCAGCCTGTAAGATCCCTCACAATCACTCGCGGGGTGGGCCCCACTCCGCTCGCTCTCACTACTCAAAGGCACTCATCATGAGCCACGAAACAACCCCGGGGCGCCCGGAGGACCCGTCGGTCAGCTCCGCCGCGGGCGGCGCCGGCCTCGACCGCGCTGACCAGTCCACGGCACCGGGCATCGAGCCCGGCTCCAGGGCGGACGCTGCGGCCCCGGCCCGCAAGCGGGACAAGACCCACTTCCTGTACATCGCCGTCATCGCGGCCGTCATCATCGGCGCCGTCATGGGCCTCGTGCTCCCGGAGCAGGCCAAGGCGATGAAGCCGCTCGGCACGGGCTTCATCGCGCTGATCAAGATGATCATCGCGCCGGTCATCTTCTGCACCATCGTGCTCGGCGTCGGCTCCATCGCGCGCGCCGCCACCGTGGGCCGCGTGGGCGGCGCAGCGCTCGTGTACTTCCTCGTCATGTCGACCTTCGCGCTCGCCATCGGCCTCGTGGTCGGCAATTGGATCCACCCGGGCGATGGCCTCGACGTCTCCGGCGCCCACTACACGGTCCCGGAATCGGATCAGCACGCTGAGGGCACGGTCGGCTTCATCCTGGGGATCATCCCCAAGACGCTCCTGGCCTCCCTCACGGGCGAGTCGATCCTCCAGACGCTCTTCGTGGCGCTCCTCGTCGGCTTCGCCATCCAGCAGATCGGCGCCCCCGCGCAGCCGCTGCTCGACCTCATCACGATCATCCAGCGGGTCGTCTTCCGCATCCTGACGATGATCATGTGGCTGGCCCCCATCGGCGCGTTCGGCGCGATGGCCGCGGTCGTCGGCGCGACGGGCGCGAAGGCCATCACCTCGATGCTCCTGCTCATGGTGGCGTTCTACATCACGTGCATCCTCTTCATCGTCGTCATCCTGGGCACGCTGCTCAAGGTGGTGACGGGCCTCAACGTCTTCAAGCTCATGCGCTACCTCGCCAAGGAGTACCTGCTCATCTTCTCGACGTCCTCGTCTGAGGTGGCCCTGCCCCGCCTCATCGCGAAGATGGAGCACGCGGGCGTGTCCAAGCCCGTCGTGGGCGTCGTCGTCCCCACGGGCTACTCGTTCAACCTGGACGGCACGGCGATCTACCTGACGATGGCCTCGATCTACATCTCGCACGCGCTCGGCAAGCCGATGGACTTCGGCCAGCAGATTGGCCTGCTCGTCTTCATGATCATCGCCTCCAAGGGCGCGGCCGGCGTCACGGGCGCGGGCATCGCCACCCTCGCGGGCGGCCTTCAGTCTCACCGCCCGGATTTGGTCGACGGCGTTGGGCTCATCTTGGGCATTGACCGGTTCATGTCTGAGGGGCGCGCCCTGACGAACTTCTCGGGCAACGCCGTGGCCACGCTCATCATGGGCCGCTGGGCCAAGGAGATGGACGTGGACCGGGCCCGAGCGGTGCTGGACAAGAAGATCCCCTTCGACGAGGCGACGCTGGTCCACTAGCCCGCGTCCGCTCGACCGGAGAACCGGCCCCGCCGGCCGCCCCTGCTTCCCGTGGGGCGGCCGGCGTCGTCGTTCTCTCCAGCGATCAACTCAGACTTCAACCTCTGCTTCAAGGCTCGCCGTGCGCGCCCGCCTTGTCCGGCACAATGCAAGGGAAGGGCTCTAGCCTGGAGAAGGCGTGACCGCCGTCCGCCCACGAGCGAGGCGGCCGCGCCCGGACCATCGACCAGATATTAGGAAGCGTGGAGTTTTCCGTGACGAAGCAGTCTGAGACGAAGAGCGCAGGCGACGAGCCGCAGCTGGGCCCCACGGGCAAGCCCCTGCGGGAGTTCCCGGAGCCGCCGGTCTTGGAGTCCCACGGGCCCGCGCGCGTCATCGCGATGGTCAACCAGAAGGGCGGAGTCGGCAAGACGACGTCCACGATCAACCTCGCCGCCGCGCTCGCGGAGCTGGGCCGCAAGGTCCTCCTCGTGGACTTCGACCCGCAGGGCGCGCTCTCGGCAGGCCTCGGTGCCAACCCGCACGACCTCGACGACACCGTCTACAACGTCCTCATGGACCGCAAGGTCGACATCCGCGAGACCATCCTCGAGACCGAGGTGGAGAACCTCGACCTGCTGCCCGCGAACATCGACCTCTCCGCTGCCGAAGTGCAGCTCGTCAACGAGGTGGCCCGCGAGCAGGTCCTCGAGCGCGCCCTGCGCAAGGTGTCCAACGACTACGACGTCATCCTCATCGACTGCCAGCCGTCCCTCGGCCTCCTCACGGTCAACGCGCTGACGGCCTCCCACGGCGTCATCATCCCGCTCATCCCCGAGTTCTTCGCCCTGCGCGCCGTGGCTCTCCTCGTGGAGACCATCGAGAAGGTGCAGGACCGCCTCAACCCGGACCTGCAGATCGACGGCGTCCTCGCCACGATGTACGACCCCCGCACGCTCCACGCCCGCGAGGTCATGGGCCGGCTCGTCGAGGCGTTCGGCGACAAGGTCTTCGAGACGCCCATCAAGCGCTCCATCAAGTTCGCTGACGCCACCGTGGCGGCCGAGCCGATCACGAGCTTCGCCGGAAACCACCCCGGCGCGGACGCCTACCGCAACCTCGCCAAGGAGCTCATCGAGCGCGGCGGCGCGCCGTAGACGTGAGCCCCCAGGACACCGCAGAACCCGCCGGGACGGCCGAGGCCCCCGGCGGGTTCGCCGTGTCCCTGGACAACTTCGAGGGCCCGTTCGACGTCCTCCTCAACCTCATCGCCCGCAAGGAGATGGACGTGACGCGCGTGGCGCTCGCGGAGGTCACGGACGAGTTCCTCGCCTACACGTTCCGCCTCGCGGAGTCCGGGGTCGATGACCCGCGCACGGAGGAGCAGCGGCTGGACGAGCGGACGGGCTTCCTCGTCGTCGCCGCCACCCTCCTCGACCTCAAGGCCGCGCGCCTGCTCCCGAGCGGGGAGGTGGAGTCCCGCGAGGACATCGAGGCACTCGAGGCCCGCGACCTCCTCTTCGCCAAGCTCCTCCAGTACCAGGCGTTCAAGCGCGCCGCCGCGGACGTGGGGCGGCGCCTCGCCGAGGAGCGCGTCCACGTGCCCCGGGACGTGCGGCGCGGCGAGGGCTTCGAGGACCTCGCGCCCCGCCTCGAGTTCTCCATGACGCCCGAGGCGCTCGCGGAGATCGCCCGGGCCGCCTTCGGCCAGGCCAAGCCGCCCGTGCCGCTTGAGGTCGGCACGGGCCACCTCCACACGTCCCGGGTGACGGTGGCGGAGGAGTGCGAGACCATCGCGGCCCGCCTCGCCGAGTCCGGCACCCTGACCTTCGCGGAGCTCATCGCGGACGCTGACTCCCGCCTCGTCCTCGTGGTCCGCTTCCTCGCGCTCCTGGAGCTCTACCGGCGCAACCTCCTCCTCCTGGAGCAGGAGGGGGAGACGGTCCTCGCGCGGTGGACGGGGGAGGCGCTCGCGGATGACGACGACGCCGGGGCCGTTCTCGCCGAGGTAGACGACTACGAGGGGACCGAAGCATGAGTGACAGCCAGGAATCGCTAGAGGCGGGCCTGTCCGAGGGGCTGCTCGCGGCCGTGGAGGCGGTGCTCATGGTCGCGGATGGCCCCGTGTCCGCCGCCGAGCTGGCCCGCGCGCTGGACGAGGACGAGTCCACGGCCGAGGCCGCCATCGCCGCCCTCCAAGCAGAGTACGCGGGAGGTGCGGGCGCGAGGCCGCGCGGCTTCGAGATCCGGCGCAGCGGCGGCGGGTGGCGGGTCTACGCGAGGCCGGAGCACCGCGAGGTCGTGGAGCGGTTCGTCCTCTCCGGCCAGCGCGTGCGCCTGAGCCAGGCGGCGCTCGAGACCCTCGCCGTCATCGCGTACCGGCAGCCCGTGGCCCGGAGCGAGGTCGCGGCGATCCGCGGCGTCAACGTGGACTCCGTGGTCAAGACCCTCCAGCACCGCGAGCTCATCGACGAGCAGGGCGTCCACCCCGCCACGGGCGCCACGCTCTACGGCACGACTCGGCTCTTCCTGGAGCGGCTCGGGATCGAGTCCCTCGAGGAGCTCCCGCAGATCTCCCCGCTGCTGCCGGGCGTGGGGGACCTGGAGGAGATCGAGACGGGCGAGCCGGAGCTGGGCGCGGTGGACGCCGCCGAGACGGTGGAAGGCGAGCGCGGCCTCTGAGAGAATAGGGGGAGACCCGTGTGCGTGACGCCGCGGGTCAGCACCAGACTTTCAACACAAGGACGCCTCATGAGCAGCTCGTCATTCAACCGCACCCCCGCCTCCGGCGGATCCCGATCCAACGGCTCCCCCTCCCGCCGCACCGGCGGCCCCGCCGGACGCTCCGGCGCAGCGCCCCGCGGAGGCGCCTCGGGCGGCAGCACGTTCGGCGGCGCCAAGGGCGGCGGTGGCAAGGGCTTCGGCGCCAAGACCGGCGGAGGCAAGACCGGGGGCGCCAAGACCGGCGGCCCCCGCGGATTCGGCCCCAAGTCCGGCGCCGCGGGCAAGCCCGGCAAGGGTGGCCCCGGAGCGAAGGGCGGACAGTTCCGCCAGGCGCCGTCGTCGGCAGGAAAGGCGTTTGCCAAGGACCGCCGTGGACGCGAGCTCAAGCCGCTCCGCCCCGAGGACCGCGCGCCCATCGAGCCGCGCGCAGCGCGCGGTGACGCCTCCTCGGAGCAGGAGGGCGTGCGCCTGCAGAAGGTCCTCGCCAACGCGGGCGTGGCCAGCCGCCGCGCGTGCGAGCAGATGATCGACGAGGGCCGGGTCGAGGTCAACGGCGAGGTCATCATCGAGCAGGGCCGCCGCGTGGACCCCGAGCGGGACGTTATCCACGTGGACGGCGAGCGCATCCAGCTCGACGCGTCCAAGACGTACATCGTCTTCAACAAGCCCAAGGGCGTCGTCTCCACGATGACGGACCCCGAGGGCCGCCCCGCCGTGAGCGACTTCGTCAAGGGCAAGCAGGAGCGCCTCTTCCACGTGGGCCGCCTCGACGCGGAGACCGAGGGCCTCCTCATCCTCACGAACGACGGCGAGCTCGCCAACCGCCTCATGCACCCGCGCTACAACATCTCCAAGACGTACCTCGTGCAGGTGCGCGGTCCGCTCGCGCCGGGCATCGGCAAGCAGATGCGGGACGGGCTCAAGCTCGAGGACGGCTGGGCGTCCGTGGACTCCTTCCGCCTCATCGACTCGCGCCCGGGCCACGTCCTCGTGGAGGTCGTCCTCCACAACGGCAAGAACCGCATTGTGCGGCGCCTGTTCGACGCCGTCGGTCACCCCGTCGAGCGCCTCCTCCGCGTGGCCGTGGGCCCCATCAGCCTCGGGGACCAGAAGCAGGGCACGGTCCGCACGCTCGGACGCCACGAGGTGGGGCACCTGCTCAGCCTCGTCGGGCTCTAAGGGGGCACGCCGTGGCTGCGTCTCTGCCGTCCGTCCTCGTTGTTGGCACCGGCCTGCTCGGTGCGTCCGTCGGGCTCAAGTGGCGGTCCCTCGGGGGAGCGGTCTACGTCCGTGACCAGAGCCCCACGGCCGCCGCGATCGCCGAGGACCTCGGCGCCGGCCGGCTGTGGAAGGACGGTTCGGACGCGCCGGACATCGTCGTCGTCGCCACGCCTCCCGAGTCCACGGCCGAGTCCATCGTGGCGGCGCTCCGGGAGTTCCCGGACGCCGTGGTGACCGACGTGGCCAGCATCAAGGGCCGCATCGGGGCGCAGGTCCGGGAGCTCGCCGCGAAGGCAGGAATCACGGCGGATCTGGGCCGCTACGTGCCGGGGCACCCCATGGCCGGCCGCGAGCGGTCGGGTCCCGTCGCCGCCCGCGCCGAGCTCTTCGAGGCCATGCCGTGGATCGTCTGCCCCTCTGGCGACGCCGACGCGACCCACGCTGTGGAGACCCTCGCGCGGCGGCTCGGGGGCACCGTGGTGACGATGACTCCCGAGGAGCACGACTCGGCCGTGGCCCTCGTCTCCCACATGCCGCAGGTGGCCGCGTCCCTCGTGGCCTCGCGGCTGACGAGCGGGCACGACTCGTCCCTGGCCCTGGCCGGGAACGGGCTGCGGGACACCACGCGGATCGCCGGGTCCGACCCGACGCTCTGGGTGCAGATCCTCGCGGGCAACGCCGCCGCCGTGCGGCCGCTGCTGGCGGAGCTCGCCTCCGACCTGCACGGGGTCCTCGAGGCGCTCGAGGACCCGGCCGCGCCGGGGGCCAGGCTCGCGCTGGCGCGTCTCCTCGACGCGGGCCAGGCCGGGCGCTCCCGCCTCCCCGGCAAGCACGGAACGAGCTCGGAGCGGTTCGCGCACGTCATGGTGCTCCTCGACGACCGCCCCGGCCAGCTCGGGAGCCTCTTCAACGTCCTCGCCGATCTCGGCGTCAACGTCGAGGACGTGCGGATGGAGCACGCGCCGGGCCGCGAGGTGGGCGCCGTGGACCTCTCCGTCCAGACCCACCTGGGCCAGAGTACCGCGGACGAGCTCGTGGCCCGCGGCATGAACGCCTACCACGTCCGGTGAGCCCCGCTCCCGGACCGCAGACACCCACCGAAGGAACCAGCATCGTGAACACCACCGATCGCCTCGTTGTCGCCGTGGACGGGCCCTCCGGCTCCGGCAAGTCCAGCGTGTCCCGGGAGGCGGCCCGCCGCCTCGGCGCCGCGTACCTCGACACGGGCGCCATGTACCGGGCCGTGACGCTCGCGTGCCTCGACGCCGGGCTGGACCTCACCGACCAGGACGCTGTGGCCGCGTTCATCCCCGGCTCCGAGGTGACGGTCTCCACGGACCCCGCCCAGCCGCAGGTGGTCCGCATCGCCGGCCGCGAGGTCACCGAGGCCATCCGGGAGCCGTTCGTCTCCGAGCGGGTCTCCGCCGTGGCCACCAACCCGCGCGCCCGGGAGATCCTCGTCGGCCTCCAGCGGGACGTCATCGCGTCCCACCGGCGGATCGTCGCCGAGGGCCGGGACATCACCACCGTGGTCGCGCCCGACGCCGATGCCCGCGTGCTCCTCACCGCGTCCGAGGAGGCTCGGCTCCGCCGGCGGGGACTCCAGCTCGGCGGCACGCAGTCCGAGGAGAGCCTCGCCGCCCAGGTCACGGGCCGGGACCGCAAGGACTCCGCCCTCGTGAACTTCACGACGGCCGCCGACGGCGTGGTCACGCTGGACTCCAGCGACCTCGACTTCGAGCAGACCATCCAGGCGCTGCTCGACATCGTGGCCGCGGCGGTGCAGGGCGAGGGCCAGGCGCCCCAGGCCCAGCCCCAAGAGGATCAGCACGAACCGGAGCAGCGCGAGCCGCGTCAGGCCCAGGCATGAGCCGGGTCCCCTACGGCGAGCGTGAGCCGCGCGAGGGGGCATGGCCGTGGGTCTCGCGCGTCGGGGCCGTCATCAACAAGGGCGTCTACCGCACGGAGACGCCGGGCGTGGCGAACATCCCCACGTCCGGCGGCGTCATCGTCGCCGCGAACCATGCGGGTCTCCTCGACGGCCCCGCGCTCTACGCGGCCCTGCCCCGCGAGGCGCACATCCTCGTCAAGAAGGAGATGTTCGAGCTGCCCGTCGTCGGCCCCTTCCTTCACTACTCGGGGCAGATTGGCATTGACCGCTCGGGGGACCGGCGGGCGCTCACCGCGGCACTGAAGCTGTTGCGCGCGGGGAAGATCGTCGGCATCCTCCCGGAGGGCACGCGGGGGACCGGATCGGTCGCGGCCATCTCCAGCGGTGTCGCCTGGCTCGCGTCGATGTCCGGGGCGCCGGTTGTCCCCGCGGCGATCCTCGGCACACGGGCGCAAGGAGCCGGGAAGAACTGGCTTCCGGCCCCGCGCAGCCGCGTCGTCGTCTCCTTTGGAGAGCCCTTCCGGCTGGAGGCGAGAAGCGGCGAGGCGGGCCGTGAGACAATGAGACGAGGCGCCGAGGACATTCGCCGGGCGCTCGCCGAGCACGTGCACGCCGAGGAGCGGCGCACGGGGCTCAGACTTCCCTCGGCCTAGGGCGGACGCCCCCGAGGACACCCCTGTGAACGTGAGGTACACCATGGCAGACCAGTCGCGCGACGAGTACGAGCCCGCAGAGGCCGACGACGTCCTGGAGCGTCTCGCCGAGATCAGCGAGGACGAGGCCGAGGCCCGCGCTCGCTCCCTCCGCGAGGGACTCGAGGACTACGACCTCGACGAGGAGGACGCGGACATCCTCGCCCGATACCTCGACGGTGACGAGGACGAAGAGGACGAGGCCCCGCTGCCCGTCCTCGCCATCGTCGGCCGCCCGAACGTCGGCAAGTCCACCCTCGTCAACCGCATCCTCGGCCGCCGCGAGGCTGTCGTCGAGGACGTCCCCGGCGTGACGCGTGACCGCGTCTCCTACCGCGCCGAGTGGATGGGCCGCGAGTTCACCATCGTGGACACCGGCGGATGGGAGCACGACGCCAAGGGCATCCACGCCTCCGTTGCCGCCCAGGCCGAGATGGCCGTGGACGTGGCGGACGCCGTGCTGCTCGTCGTGGAGGCCACCGTTGGCGCCACGGCGACGGACGAGGCCGTGGTCAAGATGCTCCGCCGCAAGAAGAAGCCCGTGGTCCTCGTGGCCAACAAGGTTGACTCCGAGCTCGTTGAGGCCGAGGCGTCCGCGCTCTGGGGCCTCGGGTTCGGCGAGCCGCACCCCGTCTCCGCGCTGCACGGGCGCGGCGCCGCGGACATGCTGGACGCCGTCATGGAGGTTCTGCCTGACGTGAGCGCGTTCGGCGGCGTGCCCGAGCGCGGGGGACCGCGCCGCGTGGCGCTCATCGGGCGCCCGAACGTGGGCAAGTCCTCCCTGCTCAACAAGACGGCCGGGGCCGAGCGCGTGGTTGTGGACGACCTCGCCGGCACGACCCGCGACCCGGTGGACGAGCTCGTGGAGCTCGGCGGACGCCAGTGGCGCTTCGTGGACACGGCCGGCATCCGCCGACGCCAGCACATGGCCCACGGCGCGGACTTCTACGCGTCGCTGCGCACGCAGACGGCGCTGGACCGCGCGGAGGTCGCCGTCGTGCTCCTCGCCGTGGACGAGGTCCTCTCCGAGCAGGATGTGCGCATCCTTCAGATGGCCATTGACTCGGGGCGCGCTCTGGTGCTCGCCTTCAACAAGTGGGATCTGCTCGACGACGAGCGCCGCCGGTACCTGGAGCGGGAGATCGAGCGGGACCTGGCCCACGTGGCGTGGGCGCCGCGCGTGAACCTGTCCGCGAAGACGGGCTGGCACAAGGACAAGCTCGTGCCCGCGCTGGACACGGCGCTCGAGGGCTGGGAGACGCGCATCTCGACGTCCCGGCTCAACGCGTTCCTCGGCGAGCTCGTGGCGGCGCACCCGCACCCCGTGCGCGGCGGCAAGCAGCCTCGTATCCTCTTCGCGACGCAGGCCAGCTCGCGGCCGCCGAAGTTTGTGCTCTTCACGTCCGGGTTCCTGGACCCGGGCTACCGCCGCTTCATCACGCGCCGCCTGCGCGAGACCTTCGGGTTCGTGGGCACGCCGATCGAGGTGTCGATGCGCGTGCGCGAGAAGCGGAAGCGCTAGGCGGCTCACTGGCGCGTTTGCCCCCGTTTTTGGCACCACGTACGCGTTTGCCCCCGTTTTTGGCATTTGCCCTCGTCATTGACGGGGGCATTTGCCATTCCCGGGGGCATCTCGCTGGCGCTGGGCCTTCTGACGGGCTTGGTCCGGACACGCGGCTCCGAAGGCGGGCATCGCTCGGACGCGTGAGCGGATGGGTCGGCTCCAAGCCCAGTTCGTCCCCGGTTCTGGCGCCACCGTCCGGTTTGCCCCCGGTTCCGGCGTTGGCCCCCTCGTCTGGCACTCCCTTACATGTTTGCCCCCGTGTCCGGTGTTTGCCCCCTGCAATATCGGTGGCGAACTCCAGAACCGGGGGCAAACGGTCCTGCGGGGGACCGGGGTCCTACGCCCCGGCGGCTCCGGCAGCGCGCGACTTGGCTCGGGCACGCGCGCCGGCCACGAGGCTCAGCGTCACGCCCAGCACGAGCCAGCCCACCAGGACGAGCCAGGCCCGGGCCATCGGCGCGTCCGGGAAGTACGCCAGATCCCGGAGCAGTGTGCCCGTGGCGCCCGGGACAAAGAACTGGCCGATCTCGCCCCACGGCTCAGGCAGGAACTCCTTCGGCGCGTTCATGGAGGAGATCGGGTTGCCGATGAACATCGTGATGAGCGCGCCGATGCCAATGCCCGGCCCGCCGACGAGCGCCTGCAGCCCCGAGATGAGCGAGGCCGTGGCACCGAGGGACAGCGCCGCCACGAGCCACTCCAGAGCGAAGTTCCCGCCCAGCACGTTGAACCACGTGTGCAGCACGAGCGTCACCGCGAGGCCCGCCAGCGCCGCGTAGATGAACACGCCCAGCAGACGCGAGCGGGTTCCGCGCAGCAGCAGGGACACGAGGATGCCGCCGATCATCCCGCCCATCGTCAGCGGCAGACCAGCCAGCGCCAGGTTGGCGCCGCGCGGATCGCCCGAGTCGAGCGGCACCACGTTCGTCACAGTGACCTTGGGCGCGGCCGCCATGTGCGTGTTCGCCCGCGAAGGCTTCAAGGGCGCCTCGATGGCCAAGATCATCAAGGAATCCGGGATGTCCGCCGGGGCCATCTACACCTACTTCGAGACCAAGGAGCAGCTGCAGATCGACGTGGCTGTGGGGATCGTGGACGCCAAGATCGGCGCCCTGGACGAGCTCTCCGCCGCGGGGGACACCTCGCCCGGCGCTGTCATCCGGCGGTTCCTCGAGGCCATGCTCAAGGACATGCCGGACCCCGGCCTCGTGGTCCAGGTCTGGGGCGAGGCGGCCGTGGAGCCCGATGTCCGTGCCATGGCCGGCCAGGTCATGGGCGCGTTGACGGAGCGGCTGGGGCGGATGGTGGCCGAGTGGCTCGTGGCGCAGCGCGGGGTTCCGGAGGCTGAGGCTCACGTGCGGGGCCAGGCTGTGGCCCCAGCCCTCCTGGGTCTGTGCCAGGGGTTCATCCTCCGCCGGGGCCTCTTGGGCGACGACGCGGCTGGCGCCTACCTCGACGCCGTGGACGCGCTGCTCGACGCGCTGTGAGATGCGGGCGCCGCGGCAGGTGAGGCGCGGCGTGAGAAGCGTGTTGGCGGGGGAGCAGGCTCATGGGGCGAGGCGCGCGGCGCGCGGGGAGAACGCCTATTCGCGGGAAGCGCGAGCGTGCGGTATGCTGGATGAGTTGACCGGATGAGGGCCTACGGGTCCGGAAAGTCCGGGGTAACGGGCTGTGGCGCAGCTTGGTAGCGCACTTGACTGGGGGTCAAGGGGTCGCAGGTTCAAATCCTGTCAGCCCGACGAAACGCCTCGTCAGAGACACGTCTCTGACGAGGCGTTAGACGTTTTGATGCCTGAGTCGCCACGAGGGTCACCGCAAGGCATGGAGAGGCCAAGCAACGCCGAGCCGTTGCTCAGAAGTGTTACAGAGGCCAAATAGCCTTGTTCCTGGAAGAGAAGGAGCGGTAATGGCGGCGAACGCACGCAATAGGGACCCCGGGGACACCCAGGACCGTCGCAAGGCACGTGGTGCCTTCTTCACGCCGCCGGCCATCGCCTCCTACATCGTCGACTGGGCCATCGAGACCGCCCAGGACAAGATCCTCGAGCCCTCGACCGGCGACGCCGAGTTCCTGGTGCACGCGGTTGGCCGGCTCATCTCCCTTGGCGCGGATAGCCCGAAGGTTCACGGCTCGGAGCTCCACGCGTGGAGTGCCGAAGAAGGCCGTCGTCGCATCGCTGCAGCGGGTGGGCAGGCAGACATCGCCGTCGGCGACTTCTTCGAGCGTCCGGTTGAACCCACTTTTGACGCCGTCGTCGGAAATCCGCCATACATCCGGTTCCAGGACTTCACTGGTGATCAGCGCGCCCGGGCGAGAGCGGCAGCCCTGCGTGGTGGCGTCGCACTGTCTGGCCTCGCTTCGGCCTGGGCGGCGTTCACTGTGGCCTCGGCACTCCACCTGCGCAAGGGTGGGCGCTTGGGCTTTGTCCTCCCTGCTGAGCTGTTGACAGCCAACTACGCGGGCGCGGTGCGCCGGTTCCTGTTCGAGCGGTTCAGCTCGATTGAGCTGGTTCTCTTCGAGGAGCGTGTGTTCGCCGAGGCCGAGACGGAGGCGGTGCTATTGCTGGCTTCCGGCTACCAGGAAGGCGCCGCCACCAGTGCCAAGGTGCGGCAGGTACGCAACGCCGCCGGCCTGCCGACCATGCCGCCTGCCATCTCGTGGACGCCGGCTGACCCAGCCCAGAAGTGGTCGGGTGCAACCATTGACACCCACGTGATGGCTGCCCTGCTCGATGCCGTGAGTGCTGACCAGCTCCAATCGCTCAGCAAGTGGGGCGACACCAAGCTCGGCATGGTCACCGGCCGCAACAACTACTTCGCCATGACCCCGGCTACCGTCGCCGAGATCGGGCTCGGCGCGTGCGACACGCTGCCTCTTTCCCCGCCGGGCTCGTCGCACCTGCGCGGACTGGAGCTGACCGCCGCCGCACTGTGCGAGCTGGGCGAGAAGGGCCGACGCACGCGCCTGTTCTACCCGGCAGAAGGTCTCTTTTCCGAAGCCGTCACCTCGTACCTGGCTACTGGCATTGCCGACGGCGTGGACCAGACCTACAAGAGCCGCACGCGCCGGCTGTGGTGGCAAGTGCCACTCATGCCGCCGGCTGACCTGTTCCTCACGTACATGAATGCTGACACCGTGCGTCTGGTCACCAACACCGCCAAGGCCTATCACCTCAACAGCATCCACGGCGTCTACTTGCGACCCCAGCACGCCAAACTCGGATGGGAGCTGCTGCCCCTGGGCGCCCTAAACTCTTTTACTATGCTGAGCGCCGAGCTTGCAGGCCGTGCCTATGGCGGTGGTGTCCTCAAGATGGAGCCGGGCGAGGCGGCACGCTGGCTCGTTCCTGGCCCCAGCGTCCTGGAGCAGGCCCGCGAGAAGCTCCTCGCCATTCGCCCCCAGGTCGGGGAGGAGTTGCGTGGCGGGAAGCTAGCCGAGGCGGTCACGATGGTGGATGACGCCCTGCTCATCGAGACATTGGGCATTCCTCGACTGACGGTGCGAGCCGTACGTCAGGCCCGCGACGAGCTCGCCGGACGACGGGAGGCGCGGGGACATGCCGTCCAGGATTGAGAACGCCATGGAGGCCGCGATCAAGGGCTGTGGTCAAAAGCCCCTTGACACCGACACGCAGGCGACCAAGAAGAACTACAACGAGAAGGTGTCCGCCGCCGTGGCGCTGGCTCTCGCCGAAGAGCTGCGTCAGAGGGGGATGGCGGAGGCCCGACCAGCAGGCTCGGGCTCCGGCGGATCAAGTGGAGCAGAGCGGCGACTCGCGGGCGGCATCGGTGCGAAAAAAGTCGACGTCACCTGGGCCACTGAGGAATCGGGTTTGATCCTGGCCATCAGCGTGAAGACGATCCTGTTCAAGGACGGCAAGTCCAGGAACTACCAGAAGAACCTCACCAACCGTCGCGCCGACATGCTGAACGAGGCAGTCACCCTCCACCGCCGGTTCCCCTACGCCGTCCTGGGCGGGTTCCTCATTCTCGACGCCGGCGCCGAGCATGACAGCACTCAACGACGCCGCTCCACATTCCTCAACGTCGGTCCCCGGTTTCGGCTGTTCACCGGTCGTCAGGACCCCGCAGGGCGTGATGAGCAGTACGAGAAGTTCTACGTGGTCCTCGTCGACCTCAACGTCTCCCATCCGACGGTCCGCGTGTTCGAGGTCAACGACCTGGAAAACGAGGTTCCCCTGGACCAGATGTTCGACGACCTCATCACGCTGGTCGGCGAGCGGAACTTTGACCTCTATGAAGGCCTCAACGGCCAGGTGACCAAGCTCTAGCACCGCTGATGCCGTGCGGGGGGCGCCGTGAGGGCCCAAGTCGAGCGCCGATTCACGGGGCGGAGCTGGAATGATGCCTGGGCCTGGCTCAAAACCAGCTCCGGACTGTGAGGATGGCGGGGTGAGGCGTCCTGGGCTTCGTTCAGATTCACCTTGAGGAAGTAGGTCGGAACGAAATCCAGGACACTTCAGGGCGGCCTCAAACGGTCAGACCCTCGAGATTGTGCGCTGGTAGACGCACGGGCAGGGGCTCCGGTCCGTATCAAGGATGGTGCGGGCCGGGGCCCTCGCTATGTGTGGGGTACACAAGCATTAGATGGGGGCCGCGTACAAGACCGTCAACTTGGCAAAAGCGCTCTGATACCCTAAAACGGCTCTTCACAGATGAGGGTGTAGTGCTGTTCTGAACCCGCCGACGTCCAGCAGGGATCGAGCGATGTAGTGGGCCAGGTTCCGGAATCCCAGTGCCGTGCCCCGTAAGTGCTCCAGACGGCCGTTGATCGCCTCAGTCGGCCCGTTGCTCGAGCCTGGATGATCGAAGAACGCCAACACATCTGCAGCCCTGCGCTTCAAGGTCCGACCTAGCGTGATCAGCTCCGTCAGCGCCTCTGGCACCCCGCGGGCCAGCGAAGCGATAACTGCCTGCATCCGCCGCCGTCCAGCTACGCGGTCAGGGTCGCGGTAGGCAGCCACGATCCGCTGATACACGCTCCACGTCACCTCGACCTCCACGTGGGCCTCGCACGCGAAGACGGCCGCCAACCTGGCTGCCTGACGGCTGGTCAGCAGCCCGGCCCCGGTATGCAGCACCCGCCGGATCCCGTACAGCGGGTCTGCTGAACGACCCCGGCGCCCGAGCGTGGCCTGCTGCACTCGCTGGCGGCACTGATCGATCTTCTCCCCGGCCAGGGCCACGACATGGAACGGGTCCATCACCGCTCTGGCAGCCGGGATCTCTTCGGTAGCGGCGCTCTTGTAGCCGGTGAAGCCGTCCATCGCCACGATCTCGATCCCGTTCCTGAACTCGGGCGTGCGCTCAGCGAGCCAGGTCTTGAAGACCTGCTTTGAACGCCCCGGCACCATGTCCAACAGGCGCGAGGTCCCAGTACCGGCGCGGATCGGGGTGAGATCGATGATGACGGTGACGTACTTCGACCCGGTGCCGGTATGGGACCAGACGTGCTCATCGACGCCGATGACCTGTACGCCGTCCAGGCGTCCGGGAGCATTGATGAGCAGGCGACGCCCAGTGTCCAGCACGGCGTCGTTGGCCGTGTTCCAGGCGACCCCGAGGCCTGCGGCGACCCGGGTGATCGAGAGGCGGTCGATGACCACGGCACGCAGTGCCCATAGGGCGGCGTGGCGAGAGAGTTTCGTCCTGGGCCAGGCCGCGGCCATGGTGTTCTGTCTCCACACGCTCTGGCAGTCCGGGCACCGGTAGCGGCGGATCCGCAGCTTCAGCTGCGTGGGCCGGTGCCCGAAGGGAACGTGGGCGAGGTGGCGGGTGACGGTGCCACGGGCGATGCCTTGCTGGCCGCACTGGCGACACCACCGATCAGTATCGTCTGTGGGGCGGATCCGGCATTCCAGGACGGCCTTGTCGGGAGCGATGTGCTGGCCGGTGACTGTGAGTCCGAGGTCGTTCAGTCGGCAGAACGCGTCGAGATCGGGGGCCGTGAGGGTAGCCTGGGGCATGTCGAGGTCTTCCAGATGGGCAGTGTGAGAACTTCCATCATCGGGAGGCCTCGACCTCTATGCGGGCACCGACACGCCGACCACCGCCCTGGGGGCTACACCCTCAATTGTGAAGAGCCCATTAAGGTATTCCTTCCGGAATGCGTTCTGAATCGCCGTGATTCAGAAGGAGTGAGTGGGGGTGTCCGGGCTGTTCTTGCCCCGACAATCAAAAGCATAAACACGGCAGGAGCCCTTTTTGATCACGGATTGATCTCAGTATCGTCACGGTTCGAGACGGGCGGTTCCCGAGCCGACAGGTGGCAGTTGCGGTCCGCCAAGCGTCGAAACTCGTCCATAAGTTCCACACATGGGGTTGACGGTGGGCCTGGCTCCCATCTGTGGGGTGCTTCCGGCAGATCATCGCGGCTTGATGGCGGTTGCTGGTGACTAGCCTAGACCGATGCGCAGAGTGGTGATCTCGTCATATTGCTTGCGCATGTCTGCGAACGACCAAGTCGCGCTGCCTCGGTAAGAAGGACTGCCATATGGCAGAGGGGGCGCCGGCCCCGGAGGGGCACGAGCGTTCGGTCAAGGATGATCCCAGGCGGCTTCGCACGCGAGATACTCTCTCAGCACGATGCGGACGCGTATGCAGGCTTTTTGGACCGTATAGGAATAGCGGTAACGCCCAGGCTGCACCGTAACCCAATCTTCACGGCGGCCGGCCGCCCGCCCTATCTGATCTAGGGCAAAACTACCGGTCTCTGGGAAGAGGCGGTTATCGCTGATCCCGTATTCGAACTCATTCCGTTGCTCATGGGTCAAGAACTCAAGCGGTAAGACCCAGAAGTTGAACGGGTCTGATAGGAGAGGAAATCCATTTACGGCAGCGTGTCCACGTGCCATTTTTTTCAATACCATATGAGACTGCTGCGTGTCCGACTTCCAAAAAGTTCCATCAGGGGTTTCCATGCGCGAATCGGAAATGATCTTTCGAATATTTGAAGACCCCTGTTCGTTGAAAATTCGGGCCATTTTGGGACGTGTGAACTTATTTGCATCGGTATCGCCGGCAAGGACGCATTCGAGTAGGCACGCCAGGTATCGCTCTGCGGCAGAGAAGCCGTTATTGCACCGCTGGCAACACGGGACTGTGTGCAGGGTAGTTGGAAGCGGATCGTCCAGCAGAACCTTGGAGGGAACATGGTCGTTGGTTCGTTGGCGGCCCCGCGCGTCGTCGAGGGCAGTTACGTCGCCACGAGCACGTAGTCCAGCGATCTCGCCAGGTTCGGCGAAAGTGCGACCGCAATACGTGCAGCCGGGGTACGCCTTGCGCTCTGGCGTTGCGAACTGATCGGGATCCATGAAGAGAGCATAGCGAAGTGAAGCGTCCTGGGTTTCGTTCCGACCTACTTTCTCAAGGAGCATTGGAACTTGCCGCAGAAGTACAGCCCCGAGTTCAGAGCCCGCGCGCTCGAGCTCATCAGGGAACGCATTCGCACCGAGGAGTGCTCAGGCTGGGTCGCCTGCACAGTAGAGGGCGAGGCCCTCGGCGGGATCTCACCTCACACCCTTCGGAATTGATGGAAGCAGGACCGTGTCAATCGAGGCGAGGCCCCAGGGCTCACCACCGCGGAAGTTGAAGAGATCACGAAGCTCCGCCGGGAGAACCTCGAGCTGCGACGAGCCAATGAGATCCTGCGCAAGGCCTCGGCTTTTTTCGCAGCGGAGCCAGGCCGTCCCACGACGAGATGATGAGGTTCATCGACACGCACCGCGATCAGTTCGGGGTCTGGGCCATCTGTCGCGTCCTCCGCGCGCGAGAGTGTGGGGTCATCACCTCCCGCGGCTACCGGGCCGCGAAGACGCGCCCTGTCTGTGACCGCGCCCTGCGCGATGAGCTCCTCACCGCGGAAATTCAGCGCGTCCACGCAGCGAACTACAGCGTCTATGGGGTGAGGAAGATGTACCAGGCGATGCGCCGGGAAGGATGGAATGTCGGACTGGAGCGCGTCGCCCGACTCATGAGAGCCGCCGGCCTCCAGGGCGTGCGGCGGGGGGCGCAAGCTCGTGACGACGACATGCTCCCACGAGCCTGACACTCGTCCGGACCTGGGAGCGGAGTTTCACCGCGAATGGTCCGCATAGGCTCTGGGCCGCTGACATTACGTATGTCCGGGTGGTCGGCGGGTTCTGCTACGTCGCGTTCATTACCGACGTCTCCTCCCGCCGCATCGTTGGCTCGCCGTGTCCTCGACCCTGCACGCGTACGGGCTGCCTCTGCTGGCTTTTGAGCATGCGCTCGTGTCGACGGGGGCGAGCCGTGGACGTCAGGGTCTGGTCCATCACAGCGACAGAGGAAGCCAATACGTTAGTTTGGCTTACTCAGATGCTCTCATCACTGCGGCCATGACGGCCTCAGTTGGGACAGTCGGTGACTCGTATGACAACGCCCTCGCTGAGACGGTCCGACGGCCTATACAAGGCTGAGCTGATCTACTCGAAGCAGGTGTGGGAGTCGGTTGAGGCTGTCGAGCTCGCGACGATGGGGTCGGTCCACTGGTGGAACACCTCGCGGTTGCAGGAGCCTCTGGGATACCGGGCGCCTGCGGAGGTCGAGGCCGCTCATCATTGCCGGCAGGACGCGGCGCCTGTTGCGTCCTAACCCCGGAACAAAACCCAGGATACATCAGGCAGCAATCATGCCAGGACCGACCGGCTGCTCGTCCTTCCACCATCGCGGAGGAAGGACCCACCAAGAAGATAACGGGGAGAATGGGTGGTGCGGCTCAGGCTTTATGGACTTTTCTCCGGGGCCCAGATTTCCAGAGCTCCTTCTTTAGGCCATTCTCAAATTCACTTCGCTTCAAGGGGCGCGTGGCCTGAAGTGCTGCAATAGATTCATCGAGCAGGCTGAATATAATTTGATTTACAGCTAGCTCCATGTGGGAGTTATACCGCATGGTAACCCATACGACCTCAGCATTGTCGAAGTCAGATATCTGCGTAGGCAGTGACGCCAGTTCGTCAAAAAAGGACTGGTCTACAATGACCGCAACTTTACGCCCCCAGCGACGAATAACTGGTGCCTTAGCATCCAGCTGCGGCGCGAGCCGTTTGGCTCCTGATGAGCGGTAATCAGGTCTGCGTTGGGCTTGCGGCGCATGGAGGCGGCTAGGGTCTCTAAGATACTCCTCAATATCAGACCACATATTTCCGCCAGAAAAATAGACTGCCTGAGTTTCGACAGCAAGCCAGTCTAGGGGGCCAGTGGAGTTCGGGGCGGGAGGGTTCGGTATAAGAACCCAGTCAAAACGGCCCGCCTTGGCTTCGCGAGAGATGTTTCCGTCGGCGTCGACCTTGTTTAAGAACGGTATTTCCTTTATAACCAGAGCCTCACTCGAAGGGCCATATATTTTATCTGCAATACGAGCGAATACGGAGTGTCCAGATGCGACTTCGAGGAATCGGTTAGGGCAGACGGCGGCAGGTTGCCTGTCCTTCTCGGGTATATCATTATCATAGAGTCGGATGGAGCAAACGCCACCGGGCTTATTGCACTTCGCATCAGGCCGTATCGTTGAAAGGAATGGGCAGGAGGGGGCTTCGTTCGGCGCGATCGTCTTATTTTTTACTGACAGTGAGATTTGGGCAGCCTCTTGTCGTCGGTCTGGCCGCATCTCGTCGATATTTTCACCATACCACTCTGCAATGCCCCAAGATTTCACTTTAACCCCTGTGTCAGATTAATAATTCACCTTTAAGATTATTCAGTTAACGCATTCTGGTTCTACCTCGGGTTCATGATTTATCGAGCAGTTTGGTGACGTGCAGAGCTATAGCTTCGGCGAGGCGGACTGGTACGGCGTTGCCAATTTGGCGTCCCTGGATGGTTTTTGGCCCGCATAGAGTCCAGCTGTCCGGAAAGGATTGGATGCGCGCTGCTTCGCGAACTGTGAGCTGTCGCGGGAAGGTTGGGTGGATTGGGGGATGGAAGCCTCCGAGATGGTTTCCGTTGGGTCCGTAACCTCCGCCGGCCCTGATGGTAAGGGACGGCTTGCTCGGGTCAAGGCGAGCGCGCCTGTAATTAGGATCCACTTCGCCCGGCCCCAACTTGGACCAGCGTTCAGCCACGTGAGGTGCGTGGTGGTTGGGAACATGGTTGAGGGAAGGGGTGGCCTCCAGTTTTGCGAGGTCATGAATGGCGTCCCATACCGTAGCTGGGTGTTCCGTGGTCGTGGCGGGCGGGAGGGATGGCTCGCCATCACGAACACCAATGACTATGAGTCTCCGGCGAGCCTGAGGCACTCCGTAGTGGGCCGCGTTGAGCACGCCATATGCAAAGCTAAATCCCTCTTCTCGGAGGTGGTTCATAATACCTGTGAGATGGTCGCCATTCCGTTTGTGGGTCAGCGCGGACACGTTTTCTAGGACCACTGCCCGGGGCTGCACCTCTTGGACGACTCGCATGTACTCTTTCCAAAGGAAATTTCTCGGATCAGCTGGATCACCTTTCCCTGCAGTGCTAAAGCCTTGGCAGGGAGGGCCACCGACTACTACATCCGCACCGCGATAAGGTGTCGCGTTGAATTGGCGGATGTCGTTGCAGACGACGTTCCAGGAGGGGCGGTTCGTCCGTAGGGTTTCGCATGCAATTGGATCGTTGTCGAGGCAGACTAAGGGTTCGAACCCTGCGGCCTCGAAGCCAAGGTCGAGACCGCCGCCGCCGCTGAACAAGCTCACATATCTCACTGACCCACTCTAGCGCTCGGTGGCTGGCAAGGTCGAACTGACTGCCGTCGGGAGGGGGTACGTTCGGGGAGGGGTAGCAGGTCTCCAGGGGGGTGCTTCTATGGTTTTCGTCAAGCTGCCAGAGCCATTCGTGACGGGCGGGACTCATAGAACGTTCCGTCTCGCAGCATCGCGAACAGAACATCGGAACGGCGGCGGGCGAGCGCCATGACGGCCTGGTTGTGGCGCTTGCCTTGGGCTCGTTTGCGGTCGTAGTAGGCCCGCGAGGCCGGATCGCTCAGGGCTGCAACGGCTGAGAGGGACAAGGCTCGTTTGAGGATCTTGTTCCCTCGACGTGAGGCTGACTTGCCACGGATGGACGAGCCGGATTGTCGCGTCACGGGTGCGATCCCCGCGTACGAGGCCAGGTGGGCGGCGGACTTGAAGGTCTTGCCAACCACTTCTGTGAGCAGTCGCGCTGTGGTCCTGACGCCCACTCCCGGCATGGACATCAGGACAGGGGAAAGAGGGTGCGCATCGACCACCGCCAGGATCTCTTCGGCGATGTCATCGCGCTGCCGACGCAGCTGAGTAAGCTGCTCGGCGAGGCGTCCGATGACTTTCGCGGCCGCGCCCGTCCCGGCGACGATCACGGTCTGCTCGGCCAGGGCCTCGAAGATCTCCTCCGTGAGTCGGGGCGCCAGACGCGGGGCGAGCTTCTTCAACCGGGCCCGCACGTGGCCGCGGCCTGCCGTCTTCAACGCCCCAGGGCTGGGGTAGCGGGTAAGCAGATCAACCACGGCCTTGGGGTCCAGGTGAGGCCCCAGGACACGCTCGAGCGCCGGGTGAATCTGGGTGAGGAGCCCGCGGAGGCGGTTGCTGACCTGGGTGGCTTGAGCCGCGAGGTCGTCATCGAATCCGCAGAGCATCGTCAATTCGGCGATGTTCTCCTCGGTGACCGTGATCGAGCGCAGCGTGTGGGGCATGGTCCGAGCGGTATCGGCAATGATGAACGCGTCCCGCGCGTCCGTCTTCGCTTGCCCGGGGTGCAGATCGGCGACCCTACGCATCGTTAGTCCGGGGAGGTAGGCGACGTCCAGGCCCACGGCTTTAGCAACCGCCACGGGCAAGGCCCCAATGGTCTTGGGCTGGTCCACAACCACAAGTCCGGTGCCGTGCTGGGCGATGAGGTCGGTGAAGAGGTCCCGGAGTTTTGGCTCTGATTGGGCCAGGGGCTTGTCGTGAACGATGGTGCCGTCGGGCAGTAGCGCGGTGGCGTGGTGCTCGCCCTTACCGACGTCGAGTCCGATGTAGAGCTGGTAGGTCATGGTGCTCACCTTGGGGGTCTGACTGTCTTGCTGAGAGCAGCCAAGGATGGTCACCGCGTTCACATCCACGTTACAAAGACCCTTGAGGTGAAGCGGGCTTCTATTAGCGATCCGTGGTGACCGAGCCGGTCCTGGTGACTACACCCCCCGGATCATTGGTTCGACTGGGGGCGGCGATCATGCCAGGACCGGCTGGCCGCTCGTCCTTCCATCATCGCGGAGGAAGAACCCACGAAGAAGGTAACGGGGGCTTGTAGGGCAGATATCGTTTTCGCCTTTCCTATTGACTTTTTCGAATAGGATACAAGACATCAAGCGTGGAAAAGCGATGATATTCGACTTACAGAGTTCGTTCATCTCCAAGCGCGGTTGTCGTTTGCTACCCCTCGACACCTTGCACGAATTGGAATCGGGGTTGAGAATAAGGAAGGCGGGCCCACGAGATCGAACTATTAGTACGAAACGGTTCACGCGAAGAGAAGCGTTCTTGTCGAGGGAAGCGACCGATGGCGATCAAATTTCGTGGCGCGTCACGACGTATAATGATACGTCGATTGACGACCAGTTTCTGAGTAATCGATATGGCGAGATTTCAGGCGTTTCACTCGATGGCAAGCCAAAGTTGACTGTCGATCTGGATCCTACCCGGATATTCGAGGATGACTCTCGTGAGATATCAGACAATTTGACAGATTCTGGCTGGCATATCACTCGCCTAAGTCGCCTTCTGGCCTGTGAGCCAAAGATGACACCCGATTCACAGATCGCTCAACCCATCAATCAATTGTTCATTCCAAGCGACCCGCGAACCAGGGCATTCACTGGGGGGGTCTGAAGCGCCCGCTGAGGCTCGGGTTGCTGCGGTCGAGTTCGCTGACGAGGCTGTACATCTGCCGTTCATGGCGCAGTGGTTGTGCTCGGAGTTGGGCACTGCCAGCCGCCAACGTGCAAACATCGAAGGCAGCAGGGGCCGAAATCTCCCCGTATCAGAACGAACAGCAAGTCTTTGATGCAGTGGGCTGACGAACTCATCGTGCCTATACCGGAACTTCATGTGCAGCACGCCGTGGCTTCGGCAGCCGAGCGGCTGGTCTCATTCCAGGCTGATCTCTCCTCTCGTCTAGAGAGCATCTGGTCGTCCCCCGAGGCAGCTGACGAGGTTGTGGGGCAAGTGGCGGGCGTCTTCGACGGCTCGCTGTCCGCTTGGCTCGATCAGTTGCCGTACCCGATTGCATCGGCCCTCTGGGCGGCGGAGTCGGCGAGTTCTGCGGGCGAGCGGCAAAGAGCGTACCTCCATGCATGCGAGGCAATGGGGCTCTTCACAGATGAGGGTGTAGTGCTGTTCTGAACCCGCCGACGTCCAGCAGGGATCGAGCGATGTAGTGGGCCAGGTTCCGGAATCCCAGTGCCGTGCCCCGTAAGTGCTCCAGACGGCCGTTGATCGCCTCAGTCGGCCCGTTGCTCGAGCCTGGATGATCGAAGAACGCCAACACATCTGCAGCCCTGCGCTTCAAGGTCCGACCTAGCGTGATCAGCTCCGTCAGCGCCTCTGGCACCCCGCGGGCCAGCGAAGCGATAACTGCCTGCATCCGCCGCCGTCCAGCTACGCGGTCAGGGTCGCGGTAGGCAGCCACGATCCGCTGATACACGCTCCACGTCACCTCGACCTCCACGTGGGCCTCGCACGCGAAGACGGCCGCCAACCTGGCTGCCTGACGGCTGGTCAGCAGCCCGGCCCCGGTATGCAGCACCCGCCGGATCCCGTACAGCGGGTCTGCTGAACGACCCCGGCGCCCGAGCGTGGCCTGCTGCACTCGCTGGCGGCACTGATCGATCTTCTCCCCGGCCAGGGCCACGACATGGAACGGGTCCATCACCGCTCTGGCAGCCGGGATCTCTTCGGTAGCGGCGCTCTTGTAGCCGGTGAAGCCGTCCATCGCCACGATCTCGATCCCGTTCCTGAACTCGGGCGTGCGCTCAGCGAGCCAGGTCTTGAAGACCTGCTTTGAACGCCCCGGCACCATGTCCAACAGGCGCGAGGTCCCAGTACCGGCGCGGATCGGGGTGAGATCGATGATGACGGTGACGTACTTCGACCCGGTGCCGGTATGGGACCAGACGTGCTCATCGACGCCGATGACCTGTACGCCGTCCAGGCGTCCGGGAGCATTGATGAGCAGGCGACGCCCAGTGTCCAGCACGGCGTCGTTGGCCGTGTTCCAGGCGACCCCGAGGCCTGCGGCGACCCGGGTGATCGAGAGGCGGTCGATGACCACGGCACGCAGTGCCCATAGGGCGGCGTGGCGAGAGAGTTTCGTCCTGGGCCAGGCCGCGGCCATGGTGTTCTGTCTCCACACGCTCTGGCAGTCCGGGCACCGGTAGCGGCGGATCCGCAGCTTCAGCTGCGTGGGCCGGTGCCCGAAGGGAACGTGGGCGAGGTGGCGGGTGACGGTGCCACGGGCGATGCCTTGCTGGCCGCACTGGCGACACCACCGATCAGTATCGTCTGTGGGGCGGATCCGGCATTCCAGGACGGCCTTGTCGGGAGCGATGTGCTGGCCGGTGACTGTGAGTCCGAGGTCGTTCAGTCGGCAGAACGCGTCGAGATCGGGGGCCGTGAGGGTAGCCTGGGGCATGTCGAGGTCTTCCAGATGGGCAGTGTGAGAACTTCCATCATCGGGAGGCCTCGACCTCTATGCGGGCACCGACACGCCGACCACCGCCCTGGGGGCTACACCCTCAATTGTGAAGAGCCGGCAATGGTGGCGTTTCACGCCATCGTGTTGCTGTCTGCAAATCGGGCGTATTCGGGGGAAGCGAATGAGACGGAGGATAAGATACGTCAGACGCTTGACGCCAATGGAATGAGCATTGTGAGGCCGACATTTGCGACTTGGATTGTCATCATAGAGAAAATTTTGAAGCACTTTCGCGATGCACTCGGCGGCGATGCTGATGACGAGGCGCGCGTCCGTCGTTCCTTCGCCAGCCTTAACCGAATCGGGGTCACCCGGCTGATCTCGAGTGAAGTTGTTCAAAAATTTAAAGAAATAAACATTAAGCGGAACGAATGGGTGGGCCATTCGGGGTATATGGGCTCTTCACAATTGAGGGTGTAGCCCCCAGGGCGGTGGTCGGCGTGTCGGTGCCCGCATAGAGGTCGAGGCCTCCCGATGATGGAAGTTCTCACACTGCCCATCTGGAAGACCTCGACATGCCCCAGGCTACCCTCACGGCCCCCGATCTCGACGCGTTCTGCCGACTGAACGACCTCGGACTCACAGTCACCGGCCAGCACATCGCTCCCGACAAGGCCGTCCTGGAATGCCGGATCCGCCCCACAGACGATACTGATCGGTGGTGTCGCCAGTGCGGCCAGCAAGGCATCGCCCGTGGCACCGTCACCCGCCACCTCGCCCACGTTCCCTTCGGGCACCGGCCCACGCAGCTGAAGCTGCGGATCCGCCGCTACCGGTGCCCGGACTGCCAGAGCGTGTGGAGACAGAACACCATGGCCGCGGCCTGGCCCAGGACGAAACTCTCTCGCCACGCCGCCCTATGGGCACTGCGTGCCGTGGTCATCGACCGCCTCTCGATCACCCGGGTCGCCGCAGGCCTCGGGGTCGCCTGGAACACGGCCAACGACGCCGTGCTGGACACTGGGCGTCGCCTGCTCATCAATGCTCCCGGACGCCTGGACGGCGTACAGGTCATCGGCGTCGATGAGCACGTCTGGTCCCATACCGGCACCGGGTCGAAGTACGTCACCGTCATCATCGATCTCACCCCGATCCGCGCCGGTACTGGGACCTCGCGCCTGTTGGACATGGTGCCGGGGCGTTCAAAGCAGGTCTTCAAGACCTGGCTCGCTGAGCGCACGCCCGAGTTCAGGAACGGGATCGAGATCGTGGCGATGGACGGCTTCACCGGCTACAAGAGCGCCGCTACCGAAGAGATCCCGGCTGCCAGAGCGGTGATGGACCCGTTCCATGTCGTGGCCCTGGCCGGGGAGAAGATCGATCAGTGCCGCCAGCGAGTGCAGCAGGCCACGCTCGGGCGCCGGGGTCGTTCAGCAGACCCGCTGTACGGGATCCGGCGGGTGCTGCATACCGGGGCCGGGCTGCTGACCAGCCGTCAGGCAGCCAGGTTGGCGGCCGTCTTCGCGTGCGAGGCCCACGTGGAGGTCGAGGTGACGTGGAGCGTGTATCAGCGGATCGTGGCTGCCTACCGCGACCCTGACCGCGTAGCTGGACGGCGGCGGATGCAGGCAGTTATCGCTTCGCTGGCCCGCGGGGTGCCAGAGGCGCTGACGGAGCTGATCACGCTAGGTCGGACCTTGAAGCGCAGGGCTGCAGATGTGTTGGCGTTCTTCGATCATCCAGGCTCGAGCAACGGGCCGACTGAGGCGATCAACGGCCGTCTGGAGCACTTACGGGGCACGGCACTGGGATTCCGGAACCTGGCCCACTACATCGCTCGATCCCTGCTGGACGTCGGCGGGTTCAGAACAGCACTACACCCTCATCTGTGAAGAGCCGGTGTATGTCTGAAGCCGTGTCGTCTACTCACGTTGACTCGCTCATCTCTGATATACGAGAGATCCGGGCGATTCTTGGAAATGTCTGGGCCCAGCTTCCTTTAGTTCGTGCCGGAAGTGCGAAGCTTCGACGCGATGGCCTATGTCAGACCGCCGAAGTCGCGATGGGTACCCGCACGCCTTTTGCTGCCTGCGAGTTTGCCGTAGGGGCACAAATGATTGGGGAAGAGCTATATCTGGTTCGGGACCACGCCGAGGCGCCGCTTCCTCTCGGGCGTCTTGTGCAACTTCGTTCAGCGCCAAGCAGCGCTCAATTCACCACGTATTTCTACAACCGGACCGATGGTGAAAAAGCTTGCATGGTGAGCTATCAGTATGGGCCCGAAAGCGAAGTACATGACAATGCGGCGAGTCTTCGTGCCGACTTCGGCGGACTCGTAATCGAATGAATAACGTCGTTCCTTCTTCGTGGGCGTGCGTCGTCCCTGGGGATCGACCCACGAAGAAGGTTGACGACGCGTCTCGTTCGGGTGCTTAGTTAGCCACCTCAGTGATTGGATCAGAGTCGATCCCGAGTCCGCGGTAGAGTCCTCGAAGGAGGGTCTCGGCCTGTTCCAGAGGGTCGGTATTGATCCCCTGGATGACGGTGGTGCGGACGTAGTCGTCGGCGACAAAGGCGGGGTAGCGCCTCATGATGTCTTTGGTGGAGTAGACAGCCCCCCGTGTCTTGGTGACACGCAAGCCCACACGCCATTGCCCTGTGTACCCCCACGCCCGTGAGCGGTCGGCAACGAGTTCTAGGGTCTGGATGACCAGTGTTGAGATGAGCCCGGCGCAGAGGTAGTTGATGGGCTGTCCGGAGTCGCTTTCCCACGTGGCGGTTCCGCCGCCTGAGACCACTTCAATCGAGCTGTCCTCGTGCAGCAAGACATGACAGAGTGACCGCTCCCCCCTGCTTGGAATACGCTCACCGTGCGGGCCGACCGTGGCATAGGCGTCCCCCGCAGGATTGGGGGAGCGGTAGACACACTTCGGGACGACACCTTGCCAGGCGCTTGCTCGCGTCACCTTTCGGAGGACCTCATCGCCTTGACGTTCGTTGCCGGCCCGCGCTACCGGAGCACATGGCTCAGCGACAAGATAGATGTGCCCATTACCGGTGGGATGTCCTTCAACGTAGTGGGACAGCGGGTCGTTGGTCTCCATGCTGATGAGGCGCTGTCGGAAGGAGTCTTCTCCCCGATCGCGTTGCAGGAGTAGGCGGCGCACCTCAGTATCGTTGAGCTTGCGCTTGCCATTGCTACTTCGACCCCAATAGCTGCCATCCACCATATGGGGTGCAAGCGGGGAGGGTGGAACCTGGACAATCAGGACTGACCGGCTCTCATCCTCTGGGTTGAGGAGCGGGGGCAGGATGGTGGGCGACAACGGGGGATAGACGCGCCCGCCCGCTACTTGAGATATGCGGTCTGTCAACCCCTGGGTATCGCATCCGACGACGTCGAAGTTGTTGTCGCGTACTCCGAAGATGAGCAGGCCGCCGTCCACGCTGAGAGAGGCCAGGTCGCGGGCCATCTCTAGATTTGCGTCCTTCTTGGAGCAGCTTTGCGGGGTGGGCATCTCCTTGAGCTCGCACCAAACGGACTCTTCCAGCAATCCTTGCTCTGCTGCATCTTCGAGCTCTGACCAGGTCGAGAAGGCCACCACACCGAGGGCGGGACCGAGGTATTGCTGAACCATGTTTCTTCCCTTTCTTCTTGACAGCACTGAACCTTCCCCGAGGTTCCACATGGGGGTGGGCGTCCCGGGTACGGGCGCGAGGGGAGCCTTCGGCCGTTCCTGGTTCGCCTCCGACGCTAACTTAGCGACGGATTCTGTGACAGCCTTGGCGCGGCACTTTCTGTAGTCGAGAATGGGGCTTTCGTGGCCTCGACGCAGGGGCTCACTCACCTTCGCTCGAATGTCACCGCGGTACTCCCTGGGTGGGCTGGCGCTGAAGGACCATCCCCGAACGCGCAATAACGCAATTGGGGAATGCACTTCTTGGGCGTGCTCCAATTCTCAGTCAGTTGGATCGGAAAGAAACTAGTGCGCTTCAGTGCGCGCGGGTTTGAACACAGTCCGCCTCTTGACCGTGTTGCAACCACCCCGTCGTATCTTCCTGAGTTGGGAGGGGATTCTGTTGGTCATGGTTGCCTGGGGTGGCGCCGTCGTAGTCAGGTCGTCCCATTGTTGCCCTCCTGAAGGAGCCCGAGCACCGAGCCAAGGTCACCGACTTCACTTGTGGTGGGGTGCGCACTCTGCTGGTCTTTCGCGATGCAGTCATCAAAATCTGGCCGCCCCATGCCTCAGCTCCGGAGAACTTCTGCTGTGAATGCCACGGTCAGGGCAACCGACGCAATACTGAGTGCGGCGAATCCGCGCGACACCCACAAGGCCCGAGCTCGGAGATCATCCTCGCGGAACGTGATTGCGTTGGCTTTGTCCAGGATGATCTGTGCTTCCACCTGGGCCGCACTCGATGTGCTGTCAGCGTATCGGTCTACTAAACGCCGGGCTTGAATGCCTATTCGTTTGCCGGGTCGTACGGCAATGGCGGCAGCGGTCAGCGCCATGCAGGAAAACGTGAGTGCAGTTACGCCAAACAAGGGCCACTTCGTCCAAAGATGTACTGTCGAGGCCGCGATGATCACGCCGGCAGACACCGCTAGAAACGACGCCTTGTTCATTACGCTGGCACTGCGCTCTGCAGCGTCAGTGGTAAGCCTGTCTAGCTCTTCGTTGAGTAGACGGACTCGATCGAACTGTGTGCGTCGAGAATCATCCTGGGGAGAGTTCCTGTTGGAACCCTTGTTCGCGGGCTCAATCGTATCCGCAGCTATAGCTCTATCCACAGTCACTATTCTACGGGACGGTGTGGGTGTCGACGGGTCAGCGTCCTGGATCTCGTAACGATCCGCAGGGAGCGGAATCGGGACACTGCCAAGAAGTTCAGCCCCGTGCCGTGTGAGTGGGCGATCACGATGGGTTTGGAACGTCAAGCCGCCCCGGGAGGCTCCAATGTGAAGGCTGGATGTCTGATCCCATTTTTTGGGCGCGGGACGACTTTGCAGGTGTTGCTCGTTCGACTCCACGGGTGGGCCACCGTGCTGGCAAGCGACACGTCCGCTTCCGTTTTTGGGTTCTGGTCATACAACAATGGTCTGCCAGTGCACACGTGTCGGGTGCCTCTTATGGGTTCGCGGATTCATCGGCCCTTCGGCAACGGCCTCGGTCTGCACGCGAAGTGATCATCCCGTAGGCTACCAGGTTGGCCACCTGCCTAGTAGCTCGGGCGGCTTCCTTGGCGTGGAGGCTTAGAGTCTCCTCGTGTCAATTGCCGAGACCTCCCTGGGATCTCGATCCCTGCTGCACGCGCCCAGCTCGCCGCCAATCCCTCCGACCCACGCGCTAAAAGAGCAACATCCGCCCCGACCAGCAGGAAGGCCGCCCCGTCTTCCGCGTAGCCCCGAGCCACTTCAGGGTCAAACGCGTTGACGCCCACCGGCTTGCCCGCGGCCCGCACGGCCGCAAACACCGAACGAACCGCCGCCACCACATCCGGGTGCGTCTGCTGGCCCAGCAGGCCCATGGAGGCCGCCAAGTCACTCGGCCCCACAAACACCCCATCCACGCCGTCCACGGCCGCAATCTCACCTGCCGCCGCAACGCCCGCCGCGCTCTCCACCTGCACAAACAGGCTCACGTGAGCCGCGGCGTCCAAAAGGTAATCATCAACCCGGTTCCACCGCGCCGAGCGGGCCAGCGCGGACCCAACCCCGCGCCGCCCCAGCGGCGGGTACCGCACGTCGGCCACCAGCTCCCGCGCCTGAGCCGCAGACTCCACCATCGGCACCAGCACGGTCTGCGCCCCGAGGTCCAACACCTGCTTGAGCGTCACGGTGTCCCCAAAGGGCACGCGCACCACCGGGGTAATCGGGTACGCCGCCACCGCCTGCAGCTGGGCCAGCACCGCCTCCAAACCATTGGGGGAGTGCTCCATGTCAATGAGCAGCCAGTCCAGCCCGGACCCGGCGCAGATCTCCGCAACCAGGGGACTGCCGGAGCACACCCACATGCCGGCCAGGGGACGGTCCGCCGAGGCTAGACGATCCCGCAACGTAGGACTCAGACGAAGCTGCATGCCACCTCTCCCATCGGCCCAAAGTCGCACCGGACGTCGTCGCCCGCGTCCACCCACATGGGCCGCGTGAAGGACCCGGCCAGGATGACCTCCCCGGCCTCGAGGCGTGCCCCGTGCGCCGCGAACTTATTAGCAAGCCACGCCACGCCCGTCACCGGGTGGTCCAGGACGCCGGCCGCCACGCCGGTCTCCTCGATCTGCCCGTTCTTGTAGAGGAGGCCGGGGACCCAGCGCAGGTCCACCTCGTCAGGCCGCTTCCGCGTGTCCCCGAGGACCATGCCCCCGTACGCCGCGTTGTCCGCGATGGTGTCCACAATGGTCCGCCCGTCCATCTCAATGTGGGAGTTGAGGATCTCCAGCGCGGGCACGGCGTAGTCCACGGCGTCGAGGGCGTCCTCGAGCGTGCAGTCCGGCCCCGCGAGCGGCTTGCGGAGCACGAACGCGAGCTCCACCTCGATCCGCACGTTGGAGAACTGCCCGGCCTCGATCCGCGCGCCGGAGGGGTAGACGGTGTCCTCGAACATGACGCCGTAGTCCGGCTCGGTGATGCCCGTGGCCTGCTGCATGGCGCGGGACGTCAGCCCGATCTTCCGGCCCACCAGCTTCCGCCCCGCAGCGAGCGCCTTGTCCCGCCACACGCCCTGGATGGCGTACGAGTCCTCGACGGTCGCTTCGGGGTGCCGCGCGGTGATCCGCGGGATCATCCCGCGCGTGGCCTCGGCCTCGGCGAGTTCGGCGGCAAGCGCCGCGATGGTCTCCTCGGGCAGCATGGGCTCTCCTTCTCTGCGCCTGGGGTGGGTGGGGCGCCTCGGGGCGCCTGGCGTTCTTCGCGCGCCTCGGGTGCGCGGGTGCGGGGTGAATGGTGGGGGAGAGGCCGACGACGCCACCCGCCGTCAGCCTCCCCGCCGCTAGAGCTGGTGACCCAGCTTGTACTCGCCCTGCTTGTACTCGGGCATGGGCGCGTCGTCGTCGGGCCGCGTGTAGGAGAAGCCGTCGGCGCCGATCGTCGCGGCCATCTCGCTCGTGTCCGTCCGCGCCGTGAGCGGCTGCGGGTTGCCGTCGAGGTCCAGGACGAGGGACGCCTCGGTGTACCAGGACGGGACCACGGGGGTGCCCCACCAGTCGCGGCGCTGGTTGTCGTGGACGTCCCACGTGACGACGGGGTTGTCGGGGTCGCCGGTGTAGTAGTCCTGCGTGTAGATCTCCACGCGGTGGCCGTCCGGGTCCCGCAGGTAGAGGTAGAACGCGTTGGAGACGCCGTGGCGGCCGGGGCCGCGCTCGATGGCATCGGACCGGCGGAGCGCGCCGAGCTTGTCGCAGATGGCGAGGATGTTGTGCTTCTCGTGGGTCGCGAACGCCACGTGGTGCATGCGGGGGCCATCGCCGCCCGTCATGGCCGTGTCATGCACGGTGGGCTTGCGGCACATCCACGCGGCGTACACGGTGCCCTCGCCGTCCTGGATGTCCTCGGTGACGCGGAACCCGAGGGACTCCATGTATCCCACGGCGCGCGGGACGTCCGGGGTGACCTGGTTGAAGTGGTCCAGGCGGACGAGCGCGCCCGGCGTGTAGAGGTCGTACCGCCACGCGAGGCGCTCCACGTGCTCCACCTCGTGGAAGAACTCGTACGGGAAGCCGAGCGGATCGGTGACGCGGACCGAGTCCCCGATGCCCTTGACGTAGCCGTCCTTCTTGCGCTCCACCCGGCAGCCGAGCTCCTTGTAGAACGCTACGGCCTTGTCCAGGTCCTCCGGCGTCCGCACGCGGTAGGAGAACGCGGCCACGGCGGCCACGGGGCCCTTGCGCAGGATGAGGTTGTGGTGGATGAACTCCTCCATGGACCGCAGGTAGACGGCCTCCTCGTCCTCCTCGGTGACGACAAGGCCCAGCACGTCCACGTAGAACTCACGGGACGCGGCCAGGTCCGTGACCACGAGCTCCATGGACGCGCAGCGCAGCACGTCCGGCGCGGGGGAGGAGGGGACGGGCAGCGGGTTCGTCACGCGGATGGGGTCCTCGGCCGTGACGATGGGGCTGGTGGGGAGTGGTTCTTGGCTCATGACAGCGTCCTTAGCTCTGTGTTGCTGACGGGGGCGACGGGTAGTGGGTGGGACAGGCGGCGGCGCTCACGGGTGCAAGCGCCCGCGTGCCGCCTCTACTTGCCCTTGCCGAAGGTGGGGTTGTGGGCCGGGCCCAGGGTGATGTGCACGGCCTGCTGGTCCGTGTAGAAGTCGATCGAGCGGTAGCCGCCCTCGTGGCCCAGGCCCGAGGCCTTGACGCCGCCGAACGGCGTCCGCAGGTCCCGCACGTTGTTCGAGTTCAGCCACACCATGCCCGCCTCGATGCCCTGCGCGAAGTTGTGGGACCGCTTGAGATCGTTGGTCCACACATAGGCTGCGAGGCCGTACTTGACGTCGTTCGCGAGCGCCAGCGCCTCGTCGTCGGAATCAAAGGGAGTGATGGCGACGACGGGGCCGAAGATCTCCTCCTGGAAGATGCGAGCGTCACGCGGCACATCCGCGAACACCGTGGGGGCCACGAAGTTGCCCTCGGGGAAGCCCTCCGGGCGCCCGCCGCCGGCCACGAGGCGGCCCTCGGTCTTGCCGATCTCGATGTAGGACATGACCTTCTCGTAGTGCTCCGGGTGCACCAGCGCGCCCACCTCGGTGGCCTTGTCCTGGGGATCGCCGACGACGACCCGCTTGGCCTGGGCCGCGTACCGCTCGACGAACTCGTCATAGATGGGGCGCTCCACGAGGATGCGGCTGCCGGCCGTGCACCGCTCGCCGTTGAGGGAGAAGACGCCGAAGATCGTCGCGTCGATGGCCGCCTCGAGGTCAGCGTCGGCGAAGACGATGGCCGGGGACTTGCCGCCGAGCTCCATCGAGAGGCCCTTGAGGAACGGGGCGGCGTTGCCGAAGATGATCTGGCCCGTGCGGCTCTCGCCCGTGAAGGAGATGAGCGGGACGTCCGGGTGCTTGACGAGCGCGTCCCCGGCCTCCTCGCCGAACCCGTTGACGAGGTTGAAGACGCCCTGCGGCAGGCCGGCCTCCTCGAACACCCCGGCCCAGAGGGACGCGGAGAGCGGCGTGAACTCGGCCGGCTTGAGGACCACGGTGTTGCCCGTGGCCAGCGCTGGGGCGAGCTTCCAGGACTCCAGCATGAACGGCGTGTTCCACGGGGTGATGAGGCCTGCGACGCCGATGGGCTTGCGGTTGACGTAGTTCATCTGGCGACCGGGCACCTTGAAGGCGTCATCCGTCTGGGCCACGATGAGGTCCGCGAAGAAGCGGAAGTTCTCGGCGGCGCGGCGGGCCTGGCCCAGCGCCTGGGAGATCGGCAGACCCGAGTCGAAGCTCTCCAGCTCCGCGAGGCGCGCGTCCCGGGACTCGACGATGTCCGCGATCCGGTGGAGGATGCGGGCGCGCTCCCGGGCGGTCATCGTGGGCCAGGGCCCCTCGGTGAAGGCGCGGCGGGCGGCGGCCACGGCCCGCTCGATGTCCGCCTTCTTGCCGGAGGCGGCCTTGAGGTAGGTCTGGTTGGTCACGGGGTCGAGGACGTCGAACGTGTCCCCGTCCACGGAGTCGACGAACTCGCCGTCGATGTAGTGCTGGATGCGGTCCGGGAGGTCGGCGGGGATGTGGCGGCCGGCGGGGGCGGTCTGCTCGGTCATGGGGGTCTCCTCTTCAGGGCCGCGCGAGGCGGGCGGCCTCGGCGGGGGTCTCGGGGGTGGTGAGTGAAGTCTGTGCGGCGTGGCCGGTGGGCCCGGAGTGTCCGGCGGCGGCCCCTGCCGGGGCCGGGCGCCCCGGCTCGGCGAGGCCTGGTTCGGCGCGGGACGGCTCGGGGTGCTCAGGGTGGGCCTGAGCCAGGAAGGCGGTCAGGGTCGCGGCGCGGTGGCAGCGGCAGGCCTGCTCAATCTCGTGCGCGGGCGCCCCGGCCTCGATGAGCCGGAGGATGTCCTCGTGCTCGCTCACCGACTGCGCCGCGCGGGCGGGGACGAAGCTGAACGTCGAGTCCCGCAGGTGCGCCAAGCGCTCCCACTCCGCGCGCACCAGCGCCAGGAGTCGCTCGTTGGGGCAGGCCTCGAAGAGCGCGGCGTGAAACTCGTGGTTGAGGGCCGTGAAGGCGCGGGGCTCGAACCGGGCAAGCGCCGCGCGCATCTGCTCGTTGAGCTCGCGCGCGGCCGCGATCCGCTCCGGGCCAATGCGAGGCGCGGCGAGGGCGGTGGCGCTGCCCTCGAGGATGCTCAGCGCCTCCATGCTGGCCCGGTAGTGGGAGTCGTCCACCATGGACACGCGGGCGCCGACGTTCCGCTCGAACGTCACGAGCCCCTCCGCCTCCAGCCGCCGGATGGCCTCGCGGACCGGAACGGCGCTCATGCCGAGCTCCGCCGCCACCGAGCCCAGGACGAGGCGGTAGCCCGGCGTGAACTCCTGGCGGGCGATCCGCTCCTTGATCCACTCGTACGCCTGCTGCGACTTGCTCAGCCCCGCGGCCACGCCGTCGTCGTCCACCGCCCGGCCCACAGCGCTCGCGGACCGGCCGTGCGCACGCAGCGCCACGCCCTGCCCGCTCACTGGCCGCTCCGGAAGGCCTCGTACTTGGCCTTCCACTCGGCGTTCGGCGGGAAGAGCCCGTCCACGGGGTGCCCGGCGCGCACCTGCTCCGCGACCCACTCGTCCTGCTCCTCCTGCGCGAGGGCCGCCTCGACGACCTCCTCGACGAGGTGCGGGGGAATGACGACGACGCCGTCGCCGTCCGCCACAATCACGTCCCCCGGGAGGACGGCGGCGCCGCCGCAGGCCACAGCGACGTCGGACTCCCACGGGACGTGACGCCGGCCGAGCACAGCAGGGTGCGGCCCCGCGGTGTAGACGGGCAGCCCGGTGGCCGCGACGGCCTCCGCGTCCCGCACGCCGCCGTCCGTGACGACGCCCGCGGCACCGCGCGCCTGGGCCCGGAGCGCGAGGATGTCCCCGAGCGTGCCGGAGCCGGTCTCCCCGCGGGCCTCGATGACGATGACCTCGCCCTCGGCGACGGAGTCGAACGCCTTCTTCTGGGCGTTGAAGCCGCCGCCGTGCTTCTCAAAGAGGTCCTCGCGGCGGGGGAGGAAGCGCAGCGTCTTGGCGGTGCCGACGATCTTGCCCGCGCCGGGCAGCGGCCGCACGCCGTCGATGGACACCTCGTTGAGGCCGCGCTTGCGCAGCTGGGCGGAGAGGCCGGCGGCGGGGGCGCGGTGGAGCTTCTCGCGGAGCTCGGCGGTCAGCTCGAAGGCCGGGGGCAGCCCGGCCTCCTCGCGGGAGCCCCAGGCCTCGGCGCGCTGGTGGTCGTCGGCCTTGGGAAGGGTGCCGAGGCTTCCGTCGAACTCCTGCTCGCCCTGGGTGATGCGCGTGACGAGGCGGCCGGAGGTGGGGGAGCCGGGCGCGGTGGGCGCGTCCACCTCCACCTCCACGGTGGAGCCGGGGGAGACGACGGACGAGCCTGCGGGCGTGCCCGTGAGGATGACGTCGCCGGTCTCGAGGGTGAGGTGCTGGGAGAGGTCCGCGACGATCTGCGGGAACGGGAAGAGGAGGCCCTCGGTCGTGTCGTCCTGGGCCAGCTCGCCGTCCACCCACGTGCGTACGCGCAGCCCCTCGGGGTCCACCGTGGAGGCGTCGATGAGGCCGGGGCCGATGGGCGTGAAGCCGTCCCCGCCCTTGGATCGGATGTTGGAGCCCTTGTCTGCGGCGCGGAGGTCGTAGACGCCGAAGTCGTTGGACGCCGTCACGAAGGCCACGTGGCCCCAGGCGTCCTCGCGGGAGACGTGGCGGGCGGGCTCGCCGATGACGAGCGCGACCTCGCCCTCGAACGCGAGGAGCTCGGTCCCGGCGGGGCGGGCCAGCTCGGAGCCCGAGGCGGCGACGGAGCTGGACGGCTTGAGGAAGTAGGAGGGCGCCGCGGGGCGGCGGCCGCGCTGGTCCGCGCGGGACGGGTACGCCAGGTGGACGGCGATGATCTTGCCCGGCCGGCCCGGCAGCCCGGAGAAGCGGGCGTCAGCTGCGTCCTGCCCGGCAGCGCGGGCGTCAGCGGCGCCCTGCCCGGCAGCGCGGCTGTCGCCGGGGCCCGCGGCGGCGGGGGAGTTCGTGCCGGATGGGGTGCTCGTGCTTCCTTGCCCTTGCGTCATATTCGAAATCGTATATTCTCGTGTCTCACCGGGCAAGCCGGATGTGATCTAGGTATCACTCACGAGGCGTCACTATCCCATTGGGGGCCTAAGAAAAATGAGCGCACCACATTCCCATACAGCCGATTCCGGATCGAGGATCCAGGGCGGCGCGTCCACAGATCAGGAGCGGCGGCGAGTTCTTATGGCCACCGTGGTCGGCACCACAGTCGAGTGGTACGACTTCTTCATCTACGCTTCCGCGGCCGGTCTGGTCTTCGGCAAGCTCTTTTTCGGGCCCGCAGGCGAGGCCGGGGCTGGGCTCCTCGCGTTCCTCACCGTGGGCATCAGCTTCCTCTTCCGCCCGTTCGGCGCGTTCCTCGCGGGCCACCTCGGAGACCGGCTGGGCCGCAAGTACGTCCTCATGGTGACGCTCATCCTCATGGGCGCGTCCACGACCCTCATCGGCTTCCTCCCCTCCTACGCGACCATCGGCTTCGCGGCCCCGCTCATCCTCATCTTCCTGCGCATCCTCCAGGGCATCTCCGCCGGCGGCGAGTGGGGCGGCGCGGTCCTCATGGCCGTGGAGCACGCGCCCACCGGCAAGCGCGGCGCGTTCGGCGCGTCCCCGCAGATGGGCGTGCCGCTCGGCCTCATCCTGGCCTCCGGCATGATGGCCATCATGGCCCGCATCGCCCCCGGCGAGGCGTTCCTCGCGTGGGGCTGGCGCGTGCCGTTCATCCTCTCGGCCGTCCTCATCGTCGTCGGCTACTTCATCCGCCGCAGCGTCGAGGAGAGCCCCGTCTTCGCCGAGATCGCGGAGCGTCGCGAGCGCAGCCGCATGCCCATCGTCGAGCTCTTCCGCCGCCACACGCCCCTCGTCCTCCTCGCGGCGCTCGTCTTCGCGGCGAACAACGCCGTCGGCTACATGACCACGGGCGGATTCATCCAGAAGTACGCCACCGACCCCCGCGGGCCCCTGGGCCTGGAGCGCGAGCCCGTCCTCTGGGCCGTGGCCGCCTCCGCCGTGACCTGGCTCCTGGCCACGTGGGCGGGCGGTCGCCTCGCCGACCGGTTCGGCCGCAAGCGCACGTACATCGTCGGCTGGCTCCTGCTGCTCGTCGGCATCGCGTTCCTCTTCCCGCTCGTCAACACGGGCAGCATCTGGCTCCTCATGCTGGGCCTCATGGGCCTGACGATCGGCCTCGGCCTGACCTACGGCCCGCAGGCGGCGTTCTACGCCGAGCTGTTCCCGGCGTCGATCCGCTTCTCCGGCGTGTCCATTGCCTACGCCATCGGCGCCATCGTGGGCGGCGCCTTCGCCCCGACCATCGCGGCGGCGCTCGTCCAGAAGACCGGGACCACGACGTCGGTGGCCATCTACCTGGCGGTCATCACCCTCGTCAGCCTCGGCGCGACGCTCATGCTCAAGGACCGGCAGGGCATCCCGCTCGGCCCGGACCACGAGGACGAGCAGGCCGTGAGCCCCATCGTCGGCGCCGGCGGGCGCTCGTCCCGCTGACCGCACACGGCGGCTCGCCCCACGGCGGCTCCGATACGAGGACGCCCCGCGACTCTCCGGAGTCGCGGGGCGTCCTCGAGTCTCTACGAGTTCGCGCGGAGGATCTCCTCCTGGTACGGCGCCACGACAGTGCCGCTGACCCGCAGGTCCAGGAGGAGGAAAGGCCGCTCGGCCGGGTCCTGCGCGGCCCACACCTTGAGCGCCTCGAGGTCCTCGAGGGTGCGGACGACGACGCCGTGGCCGCCGAACGCCTCCGCCGCGGCCGCGAAGTCCACCTCCGGGATGAGCATCGGCGCCCGGGCCAGGCCCTTGCGCCCATAGACGTTGATCTCGGCCCCGTAGGCCGCGTCGTTCCAGACGACCGCCATCCCGCGGCCCCCGGCCACACGGATGGCCGATTCGAGGTCGGCGATGGCCATGAGCCCGCCGCCGTCGCCCGTGGTGAGGACCACCGTGGACTCGGGGCGAGCCGCGGCCGCGCCGACGACGCTCGGGAACCCCTGGCCGATCGACTGGAACGCGGTGCCGACCATCATCATGCGGTCCGGGCTCGCCACCGGCCAGTACATGTTGGCCCAGCCGATGAAGTGGCCCCCATCAGAGACGACCACCCTGTCCTCGGGGAGCAGCTCCGCAATTCGGGTGGCTGCGCTGCGGGGGTCGAGCCGCCCGTCGGCGGCCAGCTCGTCGCCTGGGGCCTGGGCGCGCAAGCCCTCGGCGTCGACCTCTTCCCGCCAGCCGCGCCCCGTGGGCTCCGAGCCGAGGCGTTCAAGGAGGCCGCGCGCCACGACGGCCGCGTCCCCGCGGACGAACCCGCCCACGTGGGGGTGGGTCGCGGAAGCCGCCGTGTCCACCTGGAACACCGCGGTCCCGGGGCCGAAGAGCTGGCCGAAGCGCATCGTGAACTGGTTGAGCCCGGCGCCGAAGACGACGGCGACGTCCGCCTCGCGAATGAGCTCCATGGCCGCCTCGGCGCCGAAGCCGCCCACGACGCCGAGGTCGTACTGGGTCTCGGGGAAGACGCCGCGGCCAAGAGCCGTCGAACCCGTCACGGCCCCGGTCCGGGAGGCGAGGCGCCCGAGGTCCTCGCCCGCGCCCGAGAGCCAGGCGCCGCGGCCGGCGAGGAGGAACGGACGCTTGGCCCCGCCGAGCGCGCCGGCGAGGCGGTCCAGCGCGGCGTCCGCGAGGGGGCCGGCGGGGGAGAGGGGCGCGGGCACGCGCGGCGAGAGGAGCTCGGGGATCGGGCCGGCCTCGCGGGTCGCCACGTCGTACGGGACGGCGATGACCACGGGGCGGCTGTGCGTGAGCGCGTGCTCCAGCGCCACGAGCACCGTGGCTGCCGCGTCCCGCTCGCCGACGGTGTACGTGCGCACGCCCACGGCGGAGGCCAGGGCGATCTGGTCCACGTCCCACGGGCGCGGCCCCGGCGTCGGCTCGTCTCCCACGACGAGGACGAGCGGGACGCGCGCCTGGGCCGCCTCGGCGAGGGGAGTGAGGGTGTTCGTGAAGCCCGCCCCGTATGTGGACGTGGCGGCCGCGATCCGGCCGGAGGCCCGCATGTGCGCGTCCGCCGCGACGACGCCGCCGGCCTCGTGGCGCACGGCGACGAACTCGCACGCTGTCTGCCTCTCGAGCGCGTCGAGGACGTAGGCGTTGCCGTTGCCCATGACGCCGAAGACGTGGCTGACGTGCTGGGCGAGGGTGACGGCGACATGGGCGGAGACAGAGGGCATGGTGGAGCCTTTCGCGCAGAGAAGGACGGAACAGTGATGGCCGTATGTGTCTTCGCGCGCGGCGCGTTAGTGCCCATTTTTCGAGCATCGACGGTCTTTTCCGCCGGACGGGAAGAAGTATGACACACTTCTGTGAGGTCCGTCTCATCGGTAAGGCTCGGCTCGACCAAGGAGGGTCATGCAGTTCCATCATCACGGGTACGTTTCAGGGGATCCGCGCATTCACGCGGCAGCCGGCGTGGGCCTCGACCGCCCCGCCGAGATCCCCGAGGAGCTCGACGTCCTCATCGTCGGCTCAGGCCCGGCCGGCATGCTCCTCGCCGCCCAGATGTCCCAGTTCCCGGACGTGCGCACGCGGATCGTCGAGCGCCGCGAGGGCCGCCTCGTCCTCGGCCAGGCGGACGGCATCCAGCCCCGCTCCGTCGAGACCTTCCAGGCGTTCGGGTTCGCCGAGCGGATCGTCGCCGAGGCCTACAACATCGCCTACATGAACTTCTGGGGCCCGGACCCCGAGAACCCCGAGCGGATCGTGCGCACCTCCCGCACGGAGGACTACGCGCTCAACATCAGCGAGTTCCCGCACCTGATCGTCAACCAGGCCCGCGTCCTCGACTACTTCGCCGAGGCCGCGGTGCGGGGCCCCGGGCGGATTGTCCCGGACTACGGAGTCGAGTTCGTGGGCCTTGAGGTCCCCGAGGCCGAGGGGGAGCCCGTGACGGTCACGCTCCGCCGCACCGCAGGCCCGCAGGCCGGCGAGGAGTTCACCGTGCGCGCCAGCTACGTCGTCGGCTGCGACGGCGCGCGCAGCGGCGTGCGGAAGGCCATTGGCCGCACGCACGTGGGGACCGCCGCCGCCCACGCGTGGGGCGTCATGGACGTCCTCGTCAACACGGACTTCCCGGACTGGCGCACCAAGTGCGCCATCAACGCCAAGGCGGGCAACATCCTCCACATCCCGCGCGAGGGCGGGTACCTGAGCCGCATGTACATCGACCTCGGCGAGGTCGCGGCCGACGACGACCACCGCGTCCGCCAGACCCCCGTCGAGGAGATCATCCGCCGGGCCAACGAGATCCTCCACCCGTACACGATCGACGTCAAGGAAATCGCGTGGCACAGCGTCTACGAGGTGGGGCACCGCGTCACGGACGGGTTCGACGACGTCGACCCAGGCGCCGAGCGCAACCCCCGCGTCTTCCTCACCGGCGACGCCTGCCACACGCACAGCGCCAAGGCCGGGCAGGGCATGAACGTGTCCATGCAGGACGGATTCAACCTCGGCTGGAAGCTGGGCCACGTCCTGACGGGTCTCGCGCCCGCCTCCCTGCTGCGCACCTACGGCTCCGAGCGGCGCCCCGTGGCCCAGCAGCTCATCGACTTCGACCGCGAGTGGTCCTCCCTCATGGCCCGCAAGCCCGAGGAGATCACGGATCCCAACGACCTCGCCCAGCACTACCTCGCCACCGCCGAGTTCCCCTCCGGGTTCATGACCCAGTACGGGCCCTCGGAGATCATCGGCGGGGCGGAGGCGCAGGACCTCGCCTCCGGCTTCCCGCTCGGCAAGCGCTTCAAGTCCGCGCCCGTCACGTGCGTCGCGGACGGCAACGCGGTGCATTTGGGTCACCACGCGTCCGCGGACGGGCGGTGGCGCGTCTATGCGTTTGCCGACGACGGCTTGCCCGGCGAGGACACCGCCCTCGAGCGCTGGGCCGCGTGGATGGGGTCCGAGGACTCGCCCGTCGCCGCCCACACCCCGGACGGGGCTGACCCGGATGCCGTGTTCGACGTCAAGGCCGTGTACCAGCAGGCGTACACGGAGGTGGACCTGGGGCGGGTGCCGGGCGTGTTCCGGCCGCAGTCCGGTCCGCTCGGCCTGACGGACTGGGAGAAGGTCTTCGCGGCGGGGCCCAGCGCCTGGAACGGCGTGGACATCTTCGAGGAGAGGGGGATCTCGCGCCGCGGCGCCGTCGTCGTCGTCCGCCCGGACCAGTACGTGGCCGGAGTGTTCTCCCTGGAGGACACAGAGGGGCTCAGGGGGTTCTTCGCGGGCGCCCTGCGCGCGCAGCGGTAGCCGCGGCCGGGGGTGCGGGCCGTCGGCCCCCACCATCCGCCCCCACCACCTCTCGTTCCGTGGCGGGTTCTGCACGCTGGAGCCCGGTTTCGTGGGCGAAACTCGCCGCGCAACGGGAGGGGGAGGCGCCGATAGACTCGGTGCCATGGCACACAAGATCTTCAGCATGCCCGTCTCCGAGGTCTACCCCCACTACGTCACCAAGGCGGAGAAGAGGGGCCGGGGCAAGGCGGAGGTGGACGAGGTCACGCGCTGGCTCACCGGCTTCAGCCAGGAGCGGCTCGAGAAGCACCTTGCGGACGGGAGCTCGTTCGAGGAGTTCTTCGCGGACGCGGACCTCAACCCGCACGCAGACCTCATCACTGGCGTCATCTGCGGGATCCGCGTGGAGGAGGTCGAGGACCCGCTCATGCGGAAGATCCGCTACCTCGACAAGCTCGTCGACGAGGTCGGGCGGGGCAAGTCCATGGAGAAGATCCTCCGCGAGCCCAAGGGGTAACCGCCCCGGGCCCACGGGCTGTCGGCGGGTCAAGTGATCGGTGTCCACTTGGCGAATTGTTATCCACATATGTGGTGCGGGGCTCCGCCCGTGCCGATAGACTGAGTGTCCAAAGATCACGATCGTGTCACGAAGCCCGTTGGAAGGTAAGACCCATGACGTCGAACACTGCCTCTGCCGCTGAGAGCACCCACGGCTCGGCTGCGCAGGGCGGCGCCTCCGAGCCCTCCCTCGAGACCACCACCATCACCATCCCGCAGGGTAGCCGACCGGTGAGCCGCGCGCTCACCCCCGAGGAAGAGGCCGCGGTTGCGGCCCTGCCGGCGGACTCCGCGCTGCTCGTCGCCTTCTCGGGCGCCAACGCGGGTGCGCGCTTCCTGCTCGACGCCGACGTGACCTCCGCCGGGCGCCACCCGGATGCGGACATCTTCCTCGACGACGTCACTGTCTCCCGCCGGCACGTGGAGTTCCGCCGGCACGGGCAGTCGTTCGAGCTCGTGGACATGGGCAGCCTCAACGGCACGTACGTCAACCAGGACCGCGTGGACGCCCTGACCCTGCGCTCGGGCATGGAAGTGCAGATCGGAAAGTTCCGTCTCACTTTCCTCACTTCCCCTGCGGCCGCGCAGTAGGTCATACTGGTAGACACCGCCGCTTCGCTCAGGGTGGAATCTTGGGCATTACACGAGAGGAACACATGGCCACGAACGCTCGCCGCTCGCCCGCAGCGGCCTCTGCCCCCTCCCGTGCTGTCGTCCTGAACATCGGCGAGGTACTCGCTGAGCTGGACGCAGAGTTCCCGCAGGTCAGCGCGTCCAAGATCCGCTTCCTCGAGGACAAGGGCCTCATCACGCCGCAGCGCACGCCCGCGGGGTACCGCAAGTACACGGCGAGTGACGTCGAGCGCCTCCGCTTCATCCTGGCCCTGCAGCGGGACCAGTACCTCCCGCTCAAGGTCATCAAGGACTACCTGGACGCCATCGACCGCGGTGAGCGCCCCGAGGACCAGCAGATCACCGCCCACGTGGCCCCGCGCCTCGTCTCGGACGCCACTCAGGCCGTCTCCCGCAGCATGGAGCTCTCCGAGCTGGCCAAGGCCACCGGCGCCACTGAGCGCAGCCTGCAGGAGCTCATGTCCTACGGTCTCATCGAGCGCAAGACCCGCGGTTTCAGTGAGACGGACGTCGAGATCGTCACGTCCTGCATGCAGCTCGCCCGCTTCGGCCTCGACGCGCGCTACGCCCGGATGCTCAAGTCCGCTGCGGACCGCCAGATGGAGATCGTTGAGCGCGCCATCGCCCCCACCGCTGCGCGCCGGGACGGCGAGACGCAGGGCCGTCGCATGGAGATGGCCCGCGAGCTGAGCGAGATCTGCGTCAACCTCAACAAGGTCCTCGTCCGCTCGCACCTCGACGTCCTCGACCGTCGCCCCTAGTTTTCTCCTATAGCACGCCGTGACGCGACACGCTCGCATTCACACCGGTCGGTACGTCGGCCCCGCGGCATGGGATTGTAGTAGTCGTCAATAACCCCATCGAGGGGTGCACGGGCGGGCCGGGACAGCGGCTCGCCCATCAATCGGAGAAGCCGCGCGAGGAGGATGCCGTGATCCACAAGGGTCTAGCAGCACAAGGTCCAGAAGGCCCCGTGCCTCATGGTGCCCAGGGCGTGCTCTTCGACGAGGACGTCTCCTACCTTGACGAGGACGCGGGCTACCGCGGCCCCACCGCCTGCAAGGTCGCGGGCATCACCTACCGCCAGCTGGACTACTGGGCCCGAACCGGACTCGTCGAGCCCGCCGTGCGGTCCGCCCACGGGTCCGGCACGCAGCGCCTCTACAGCTTCCGCGACATCCTTGTGCTCAAGGTCGTCAAGCGCCTCCTCGACACGGGCGTGTCCCTCCAGCAGATCCGCAGCGCCGTGGAGCACCTTCGGGAGCGCGGTGTCCAGGACCTCGCCCAGATCACGCTCATGAGTGACGGAGCCTCGGTGTACGAGTGCACGTCCGCTGACGAGGTCGTGGACCTGGTCCAGGGCGGCCAGGGCGTGTTCGGCATCGCCGTGGGCCGCGTGTGGCGCGAGCTCGAGGGCACGCTCGCCGAGTTGCCGTCCGAGTCCCCGGCCCATGAGACCCCGGTCAACGAGACGCCGGCGCTCTTCGGGGACAACGAGCTCAGCCGCCGCCGCTCAGCCCGCAAGATTTCCTAGAGCACGTCCCTGCGGCCCATTGGGGTTGCCGAGGCCCCGGCGGTCAATCTGGCGCGCTGCCCCCGCAGTCAATCGGCGTCACTGTAGCCACCCGTCAATCTGCGTCACGATTGAACAAACTGGGTCGGGAACGAGGCGTGTTTTCGCGGGCTGAGGCCGTTAAAGGCGACGTAGATGATTCAATCGTGACGTGGATTGATCGCTCAAGCGCCTCAGGCCGGCCAAGAGCACCAGGGCGCGGCGCTTAGACGCGGCGGAGCTGGGCCAGGAGGGTGTCGAACCGCTGCGCGGCCGCTCGGGCCGTGCGCGTGGGCCACTGGTGAATGGGGTAAGCCGCGCCCTGGACCTGCTGCCACTCGTGCAGCTCGGGGAGCGCCGGCTCAATCAGGTGGTCCGCGAACATCTCCCGCATCTCCTTGAGGCGGTAGGCGTGCTCGGGGAAGTCGTCCCGGATCCGGTTGGCCACGACGTGCGTTCCCGTGATGCTCGGCGCGTACTCCGCCATGAAGAGCTTGAGGGCCCGCAGCGTGCGCTCCGTTCCCGCCACCGAGAACAGGCCGGGCTCGGCCACGAGGACGACGTCGTCACTCGTCACCCACGCCATGCGCGTGAGGCCCGAGAACGAGGGCGGGCAGTCGATGAGGACGAGGTCGTAGCCATCGATCTTGGCCACGAGCGTCTCGAGCCGGTGGAGGTCCCGCCGGGAGAGGTCGGGGCGGTCGAAGAGGGCCGAGGCGGAGCTGCCCGCGAGCACGTCGAGGACGAGGCGCTTGTCCTCCTTGTTCTTGGCCGAGGCGATGCTCACCCACGGGGCAGTGCGCACGTGGTCGCGGAGGTCGTGCTTCTTGGGCCGCCGCAGGAGCTCGCCCACCGGCGTGCCCTGGCCCGCGGGAAGGCCCAGCGCCGTGGAGAGGTCCGCGTGGGGGTCGAGGTCAATGACAAGCGTCTTGAGGCCCGCGGCAAGCGCTGCCGAGGCGAGGCCCGAGGTGACCGAGGTCTTGCCGACGCCGCCCTTGAGACTGCTCACACTCACAATTTGCACGCTGGATCTCCGAATGCTCGTCGTTGGCCCGTGCCCGCGGTTCGCAGGCACAAGTACAGCATAATTCCTGAACCCGGTGAACGCTGGACGCCGGGTCGGCGGTGGGCGGCCGCCGCGGCCCGCCGTCGTCGTCCAAGTGAGGGGGATCACAGTCCACGGAGGCGAGGGTGCCTGCGCCAACCGCGCGAGAATCTGGGAGGATGGGCCGTACGACAACGGTGTGGTGCTCCTGGCCCGCCCTCTCCATTCGCGGGGGTGCGGACGCAGGTGGGATGCAGCGCACCCCGCTTCGACATGTACACGAGGAGCACGATGTTCTCGAAGATCCTGGTAGCCAACCGCGGTGAGATTGCCATCCGCGCATTCCGAGCTGCTTTCGAGTTGGGAGCCAAGACCGTCGCGGTCTTCCCCCACGAAGACCGCAACTCGATCCACCGCCAGAAGGCGGACGAGGCCTACCTCATCGGCGAGGAGGGGCACCCGGTCCGTGCCTACCTGGACGTGGACGAGATCATCCGCGTCGCCCTGGAGGCCGGCTGTGACGCCATCTACCCCGGGTACGGGTTCCTCTCGGAGAACCCCCGCCTTGCGCGGGCGGCGGCCGAGCACGGGATCAAGTTCATCGGCCCGAGCGCTGACATCCTCGAGCTCGCCGGGCACAAGGTCCACGCGGTCGAGGCCGCTCGCTCCGCGGGCATCCCGACCCTGAAGTCCACGCCGCCGTCCGCGGACAAGGACAAGCTCCTCGCCGAGGCGGAGGAGATCGGGTTCCCGATCTTCGTCAAGGCCGTCGCCGGCGGCGGCGGGCGCGGGATGCGGCGGGTCGACACGCGAGAGGACCTGCCCGATGCCCTCGCGGCGGCCATGCGCGAGGCCGAGACCGCCTTCGGAGACGCCACGGTGTTCCTCGAGCAGGCCGTGCTGCGCCCCCGGCACATCGAGGTCCAGGTGCTCGCCGACGAGCACGGCGAGACCGTTCACCTCTTCGAGCGCGACTGCTCCCTTCAGCGCCGGCACCAGAAGGTCGTCGAGATCGCGCCGGCGCCGAACCTCGACGAGTCCATCCGCCAGGCGCTCTACAAGGACGCCGTCGCGTTCGCCAAGGCGCTCGGCTACGTCAACGCCGGAACCGTCGAGTTCCTCGTGGACACGGTCGGCGAGCGTGCGGGCCAGCACGTGTTCATCGAGATGAACCCGCGCATCCAGGTGGAGCACACGGTCACCGAGGAGATCACGGACGTCGACCTCGTGCAGGCGCAGATGCGCATCGCAGCGGGGGAGCGCCTCTCCGACCTGGGCCTCGAGCAGGAGAGCATCCACCTCAAGGGCGCCGCGCTCCAGTGCCGCATCACCACGGAGGACCCCACCAACGGCTTCCGCCCGGACGTGGGACGCATCACCGGCTACCGCTCCGCCGGCGGCGCCGGCGTCCGCCTCGACGGCGGCACCGTCTATACGGGCGCGGAGATCAGCCCTCACTTCGACTCGATGCTCGTCAAGCTCACCTGCCGCGGCCGGGATTTCACGACGGCGGTGCACCGCGCGCGGCGAGCCCTCGCTGAGTTCCGCATCCGCGGCGTGTCGACGAACATCCAGTTCCTCCAGGCCGTGCTCGACGACGCAGAGTTCCTCGCGGGCAACGTGGCCACGAGCTTCATCGACGAGCGCCCGGAGCTCCTCAACGCCCGCAGCTCAGCGGACCGCGGCACGAAGATCCTGACGTGGCTCGCGGACGTCGCCGTGAACCAGCCGCACGGCACCCCGCCGCTCTCGATCAACCCGTCCTCCAAGCTGCCGCAGCTGGACGGCGACGCCGCCGCAGGCTCCAAGCAGCGTCTCGACGAGCTGGGCCCGGAGGGCTTCGCCCAGGCCCTGCGCCAGCAGAACGCCGTCGCCGTCACGGACACGACGTTCCGCGACGCACACCAGTCCCTCCTGGCCACCCGCGTGCGCACGAAGGACCTGCTCGCGGCCGCCCCGGCCGTGGCCCGCCTGACGCCGGAGCTCCTCTCCGTCGAGGCGTGGGGAGGGGCCACCTACGACGTGGCCTTGCGCTTCCTCGGCGAGGACCCGTGGGAGCGCCTGGCGAAGCTGCGGGAGGCCCTGCCGAACGTGTGCATTCAGATGCTCCTGCGCGGGCGCAATACCGTCGGCTACACCCCGTACCCGGAGGAGGTGACGCGCGCGTTCGTCCAGGAGGCCGCCGAGACGGGCGTGGACATCTTCCGCATCTTCGACGCACTCAACGACGTCTCCCAGATGGAGCCGGCCATCCGCGCCGTCCGCGAGACCGGCACGGCCGTCGCGGAGGTCGCCCTCTGCTACACGGGCGACCTGCTGGACCCGGCGGAGGACCTCTACACGCTGGACTATTACCTGGACCTCGCGTCCCGGATCGTCGACGCCGGCGCTCACGTCCTCGCGATCAAGGACATGGCGGGCCTCTTGCGCCCGGCTGCGGCGGCGAAGCTCGTCTCCGCCCTGCGCGAGCGCTTCGACCTCCCCGTGCACCTCCACACCCACGACACTGCAGGCGGTCAGCTGGCCACCCTGCTCGCCGCGGTGGACGCAGGGGTCGACGCCGTGGACGTTGCGAGCGCGTCCCTCGCCGGCACGACGAGCCAGCCCAGCATGTCCGCCCTCGTGGCGGCGCTCGCCCACACCGAGCGGGACACCGGCATGGACCTGGAGAAGGTCGGCGCTCTCGAGCCCTACTGGGAGGCCGTCCGCACCCTGTACAAGCCGTTCGAGTCCGGCCTGGCCGGGCCCACGGGCCGCGTGTACCAGCACGAGATCCCGGGCGGACAGCTCTCCAACCTCCGCCAGCAGGCCCTCGCCTTGGGCCTCGGCGAGCAGTTCGAGGAGATCGAGAACACCTACGCCGCGGCTGACCGCATCCTGGGCCGCCTCGTCAAGGTGACGCCGTCCTCGAAGGTCGTCGGCGACCTCGCCCTCCAGCTGGTCGGACAGAAGACGGACCCGGCCGAGTTCGAGGCCGACCCGCAGAAGTTCGACATCCCGGACTCCGTCATCGCGTTCCTCTCCGGGGAGCTCGGCGACCCGCCCGGAGGCTGGCCCGAGCCGTTCCGCACGAAGGCGCTCAAGGGGCGCACCGTGCGCCTCGCGAGCGACAAGGAGCTCACGGACGAGGAGAAGAAGGCCCTCGAGGGGTCCAGCGAGGAGCGGCGCGCCACGCTCAACACGCTGCTCTTCCCCGGGCCGACGAAGGACTTCCGCGACGTCCGCGAGACGTACGGGGACCTGTCGGTCCTGACGAGCCGCGACTACTTCTACGGCCTCCAGACGGGGGAGGAGCACGTCATCTCCCTCGCCAAGGGCGTGCATCTGATCGCCACCCTCGAGGCCGTGGGCGAGCCGGACGAGAAGGGCCTGCGCAACGTCATGTGCACGCTCAACGGCCAGCAGCGCACTGTGGTGATCCGGGACCGCTCCGTGGAGTCCACCGTCAAGGCGGCAGAGAAGGCCGATCCGAGCGTCGAGGGCCACGTCGCCGCCCCGTTCGCGGGAGCCGTAACGCCCGTGGCAGAGGTCGGCGCGGAGGTCGAGGCGGGCCAGCCCGTCGCGACGATCGAGGCCATGAAGATGGAGGCGTCCATCACGAGCCCCATCGCGGGCACCGTGGCCCGCGTGGCCGTCAGCGGCGTGACGCAGGTCCAGGGCGGGGACCTCATCCTCGTGGTGGAGCCCCGCTGACCTCGGTGACGCCCCGCTGACGGGGCCGGCCCCACACGAAAGGGCCCGCGCCCGGCAGGTGATTCTGCCGGGCGCGGGCCCTTCGCTGTGTGAACGGTGCGGTCGGTTCGCCGGAGCCCGGCTGTCGATCTACGTCGACTTCAAACTCTCCACGTCATGTTCCCCGGGTCTTTCCCGCGGAAACACGCTTCATTCCTGACGTCGTTTGATCAATTCTGACGCAGTTTGACAGCGCTGCTGCGCCAGCCGCGCCTACGAGGTCGGCTTCTTCTGAGCGTAGATGCGCTCCACCACGTCGTCGTAGTCCTCGATGACCTTGGCCCGCTTGATCTTGAGCGAGGGGGTCAGGTGGCCCGACTCCTCGGTGAAGTCGTCCTCGACGATCTCGAACGCACGGATGGACTCGGCGCGGGACACAGTCTCGTTCGCCGTGGCGATGTACGACTCGACCTCGGCCCGCACGTCCTTGTTCTGCGCGGCCTCGGCCGGGGTCATCGAGGGCAGGCCCTTGCGCTTGAGCCAGTCCGGCAGAACCTCCGAGTCGAGGGTGACGAGCGCGGCCACGAACGGCCGGTTGTCTCCCACAACGAGGCACTGGGACACGAGCGGCTTGGCCCGCACCACGTCCTCCAGCAGGCCCGGGACGACGTTCTTGCCGCCCGCCGTCACGAGGATCTCCTTCTTGCGGCCGGTGATGCGCAGGAAGCCGTCTTCGTCGAGCGTGCCCACGTCACCGGTGCGGAACCAGCCGTCCTCGAAGGCCTCCTCCGTGAGGTCGGGCCGGTTGTGGTAGCCCTCGAAGACGCAGACGCCCTTGACGAGGATCTCCCCGTCCTCCGCGATCCACACGGAGTTTCCCGGCAGCGGGAGCCCCACCGTGCCGATTTTGATCGATGACGGCGCCCCGACGGACACGGGCGCCGTCGTCTCCGTGAGGCCGTAGCCCTCAAGGATGAGGATGCCGACGCCCGAGAAGAAGTGGCCGAGCCGCTCGCCGAGCGGACCGCCTCCGGACACGGCGTGGGTCACGCGCCCGCCCATGGCCGTGCGGAGCTTGCGGTACACGAGCGCGTCGAAGAGCGCGTGGCGCGCGCGCAGGCCAAGGCCCACGCGGCCGTCCTGGCGGGCCTTGGAGTAGGCGATGGCCGTCGCCACGGCCGCGTTGAAGATCTTGCCACGGCCGCTCGCCTCGGCGTTGGCAGCCGCGCCGTTGTAGACCTTCTCGAACACGCGGGGCACGACGAGGAGGAAGTCCGGGCTGTACGACTGGAGGTCCGTGAGGAGGTTCTTGATGTCCGGCGTGTGCGCCACGACGACGCCCGCGTGGACCGCGAGGACGGAGATGTAGCGGGCGAAGACGTGGGCCAGCGGGAGGAACATGATCGTGCGGGCGCCGGAGCGGGCGACCTCCGGGATGGCCTCGCGCGCGGACTCGGACAGGAGGACGAAGTTCCCGTGCGTGAGGCGGCAGCCTTTGGGGCGGCCCGTCGTGCCGGAGGAGTAGATGATCGTCGCGAGGTCGTCCAGGGTGGCGGCGCCCCGGCGGGAGGCGATCTCCTCGTCCGGGACGTCCCTGCCTGCGTCGACGAGCTCCGCCAGGCCGTCGTCGTCCATCTGCCAGATGTGGTTGAGGTCCTTCAGGGACGCGCTCGTGGCGGCGTGGCGCACGATGTTCTCATGCGCCGGGCCCTCGACGACGATGCCGACCGCGCCCGAGTCTTCAAGGATCCAGGCGACCTGGCTGGGGGAAGAGGACTCGTAGACGGGGACGGACACGGCGCCCGCATACCAGATGGCGAAGTCCATGAGGACCCACTCGAAGCGGGTGTTCGCCATGATGCCGATCCGGTCCCCGGGCTTGATGCCCTGGGCGACCAGGCCCTTGGCGTGCGCGACCACGAGGTCGCGGAACTCGGACGCCGAGATGTCCCGCCACCCGTCCTCACCGGTGCGGACCGAGAAGAGGGGCGGGTTCTCAGGAGAGGCCGCCTGGCGTTCGAGCAGCTCGGAGCAATTCCACGAGCGGGGGATGTCGGTCTCCTGGGGGGTCGACACTTCCTGCATGGCGTTCTCTTCTCCTCGGTCAAGGGTGCGCGGGCACGTCATTGTTCCTGCGAATTGTCACGTAGGTCTCACTCTACGCCGGGGAGGCTGGCGGATCGCTGAATCTGTGCCCTGAGACGGTGTCACTAGACTGGGGACCCTATGACTCAGAAAGACTCCGCCGCAGACGCCGCATGCGACGCCATCGGCATTGACATCGGCGGCACGAAGATCGCCGCAGGCCTTGTGGCGAGCGACGGGACGATCCGCCGGAAGCTCGTCCTGCCGACCCCGGGCAGCTCCCCGCGCGAGGTCGAGAACGTCATCGCGACCCTCGTCGACGAGCTCGCGGCGGACTCCTGCGTCTCGAGCGTGGGCGTCGGGGCGGCCGGCTGGATGGACCTCACGAACTCCACGGTCCTCTTCTCCCCGCACCTCGCCTGGCGCAACGAGCCCCTCCGCGCCTCCCTGGAGGCTCGCCTTGGGCGCCCCGTGATCGTCATGAACGACGCCGACGCCGCCGCCGTGGCCGAGTCCCAGTTCGGGGCGGGGCAGGGCGAGACGCGGCTCGTCGTCATCACCCTCGGCACGGGCATCGGCGGCGCGATCGTCAACGACGGCCAGCTGGAGCGCGGCCGCTGGGGCGTCGGAGGCGAGTTCGGGCATCAGATCTTCGTTCCGCGCGGGCACGTGTGCGAGTGCGGCAACCGGGGGTGCTGGGAGCAGTACGCGTCCGGCAACGCGCTCGGCCGCCTGGGGCGGGAGATGTTCGAGTCCGGCGGCCCCCGGGTCCAGGCGCTCGCGGAGGCCGCGTCACGGGAGGGCCGCCGCGTGGACGGCGCTCTCGTCACGCGCGTCGCCCTCGAGGGGGACCCGCTCTGCCAGGAGCTCGTCGAAGAGGTGGGCGAGTGGCTGGGCATCGGCCTCGCCAACCTGGCCGCGGCCCTTGACCCCGGCCGCTTCGTCATCGGCGGCGGGCTGTCCTCCGCCGGCGAGCTGCTCCTCCGCCCCGCGCGGGAGGCCCTCGCCAAGAACCTCACGGGGCGCGGGTTCAGGCCCGTGGCCGAGGTGGTCCTCGCGGACCTCGGCGCGGACGCCGGGCTCGTGGGCGCCGCGGAGAGCGCGCGCCGTTCAGCGCTCGCGGGCGGGGAGTCCCACAGGCCGTGACGTGGACCGGTCCAGCCGCTGACGGCCTCGGGGTCTGACCGGTCCAGGCCCAGACCGCCCCAGGCCCTGTTCGGGCCCGCGACGGCGGGGCCGCGCCGATCGGGACGCCGTCGGGCGCTCTGGCCAGTCAGGCCCGGCGAGCCGCCCTGCCCGGCTTAAGCGAGCGAGCGCACGAACGCGACGCTCTGAGCCTCGATGAGCGGCGCGTCGTAGTCCATCGTCGCCACGTGGTACGAGCGCGGCAGGCGCACCACGCGAACGAGGTCCGACCGCACGCCGTCCCGCACCGCCTGCGCGCTCGCCGGCGGCAGGACGGCGTCCGTCTCCGAGACGAAGAGGAGCACGGGGGCGGAGACGGACTCGAGCCGGGCGCGCGTCTCGCGGATGAGCGCCACAAGCTGGGCGACGGCGGCCACTGGCGTGCGGGAGTACGCGCGCTCGTCGGCGCCGGGGCGGGCGATGTCGTTGCTGATCCCGCTCGTGTAAGGCACCACGAACCGCAGGGCGGGCGCCAGGCGGGCGGCCGCCTCGCGCAGCACGAGGGCGGGGTTGACGAGGATGACCCCCGCGACATCGAGCGTCTCCGCGAGGTGGAGGGCGAGCGTGCCGCCCATGGACAGGCCTGCGACGACGACCCGGTCGCACGTCTCCGCCAGTTCGGCGTGCGCGGCAGCGGCCGCCTCGACCCACTCGCGGCGGTGGCTGCGCCGAAGCTCATCCGGCGTCGTCCCATGCCCCGGCAGGAGGGGCAGGCGCACGCTGAAGCCCGCGTCCGCGAAGGTCCGCGCCCACCGGGCGACCGAGGTGGGCGAGCCGGTGAAGCCGTGGATCACGAGGACGCCGGTGCGGCCCTCGCGCGGGCCAGGGGCGTCGAAGGAATAGGGGCGGAACGCGGCCTCGCTCGTCTCGTCGAAGCCGGCGAGGGGGCCGGTGGCGCGTGGGTCGGGGGAGCCGGTGGCGGGCGAATGTGTCATGGCCACATCGTGCCACGAGATGTTCTCTAGGATGGGTACAGCTGATTCCCCGCTCCAATGATGTGGAAGGACCGCTCGTGTTCTATTGGTTCATGAAGACCGTCGTGATCGGTCCGGCCGTCAACGCCGTCTTCCGCCCCTGGGTGAAGGGGCTCGAGAACATTCCCGAAGAGGGCGGGGCCATCCTGGTGAGCAACCACCTCAGCTTCTCGGACTCGATCTTCCTGCCTCTTGCCGTGCCCCGCCCGGTGTCCTTCCTGGCCAAGAGCGAGTACTTCACGGGGACGGGCCTCAAGGGCACGCTGACGCGCAAGTTCTTCCAGGCGTCCAACCAGATCCCCATGGACCGGTCTGGCGGCAGCGCGTCCCTCTCCTCGCTCGCGGCGGGGGCGGAGACGCTCCGCCAGGGCAAGCTGCTCGGCATCTACCCCGAGGGCACGCGCAGCCCGGACGGCCGCCTCTACAAGGGCAAGATCGGCGTGGCGCGCCTGGCGCTCGAGACGGGCGTCCCCGTCATCCCGGTCGCGATGATCGGCACGGACAAGGTCCAGCCCATCGGCCGGAAGATCCCGCGCGTGCGCCGCGTGGGCCTGATCATCGGCGAGCCGCTGGACTTCAGCCGGTTCGCGGGGAAGATCGACGACCACGCCACGCTGCGGACCATGACGGACGAGATCATGGCCGCGCTCATGCGGCTCTCCGGCCAGGAGTACGTGGACGTGTATGCGGCCCAGGTCAAGGCCGAGGCCCTCCAGCGGCGTCTGGCGCGCCTCGAGGGGCTCGCGCGCCCGTTCGAGCGTGTCCAGGATTCGGACTCACCGTCCGCGCAGAGCGATGATGCGCGCTCGGGCGCGGCGCCCGCGATATCGTCAGAAGAGTGAACGCAGAGCAGAGCACCCCCCGTCCTCAGTCATCCCCGTACGTCTCCGCTGGGCTGTCCCAGCCGGGCGCGGCAGTCTATCCGGGGCTGGACGAGTGGCGCTCCCTGCCGGTCCGCCAGCAGCCTCACTGGGCGGAGCACCCGTCCCACGCGGAGGTCGTCCGCGAGCTCTCGGCCCTGCCGCCGCTCGTCTTCGCCGGTGAGGTCGACATCCTTCGCGAGCGCCTCGCGTCGGCGGCCCGCGGCGAGGCCTTCCTCCTTCAGGGCGGCGACTGCGCCGAGACGTTCGCCGGCTCCACGGCGGACGCGATCTCCGCGAAGGTCCGCACGCTGCTGCAGATGGCCGTCGTCCTCACCTACGCCGCCTCCGTGCCCGTGGTCAAGGTCGGGCGCATGGCCGGCCAGTTCGCCAAGCCGCGCTCGAGCGACACGGAGACCCGCGAGGGCGTGACCCTGCCGGCCTTCCGCGGCGAGATCGTCAACGGCTTCCCCTTCACGCCGGAGGACCGCGAGCCGGACCCGGCCCGGATGCTCAAGGCCTACCACACGTCCGCCTCGACCCTGAACCTCGTGCGCGCCTTCACCACGGGCGGCTTCGCGGACCTGCGGGCCGTGTCCCAGTGGAACCGCGGCTTCATGTCCAACCCCGCCCACGCCCGGTACGAGTCGATGGCCGCGCAGATCGAGCGCGCTGTGGACTTCATGGGCGTCTGCGGCACGGACTTCGAGGCGCTCAAGCGCGTCGAGTTCTTCGCGAGCCACGAGGCGCTCCTCCTCGACTACGAGCGTGCCCTGACGCGCCTCGACTCCCGCACGAGCCTCCCGTACGCCACGAGCGGCCACTTCCTCTGGATCGGCGAGCGCACCCGGGAGATCGACGGCGCTCACGTCGACTTCCTCTCGCGCGTCCGCAACCCCATCGGCGTCAAGTTGGGGCCGACGACGACGGCCGCCGAGGTCACCGACCTCATCGAGAAGCTCGACCCCGAGCGGGAGCCGGGCCGCCTGACCTTCATCAGCCGCATGGGCGCGGGCAAGATCCGCGAGAACCTGCCGCGGCTCATCGAGGCCGCCCGCTCCACGGGGTCCACGCCCCTGTGGATCACGGACCCGATGCACGGCAACACCGTCACGAGCGAGAACGGGTACAAGACGCGCCGGTTCAACGACGTCGTCGACGAGGTCGTGGGCTTCTTCGAGGTGCACGAGGCCCTCGGGACCGTCCCCGGCGGCCTGCATGTCGAGATGACGGGCGACGACGTGGCCGAGTGCCTCGGCGGCGCCGATCCCATCGACGAGGCCGCCTTCGAGGGCCGGTACGAGTCCCTCTGCGACCCGCGCCTGAACCACAAGCAGTCGCTCGAGCTGGCGTTCCTCGTGGCGGAGCAGCTCGCCAAGGGCGGCGCCCGCGCAGCCAAGGGGACCGCCTCGCGCTGACGCCCCCGCCTCCGGCCAAGGGCCCCGTTCCGCTGTCTCAGCGGGGCGGGGCCCTTCGCGTTGGGCGGCCAGGCGAGCATGGGAGTCCGCGTGGGTCAGCGGCCGGCGGCCAGCCTGACGGCCTCCGCGAAGCGCTCCAAGGAGACGACGACGGACGGCGGCACGGAGATGGACCCGCCGTCGAGGATGCTGCCCATGAGGTTGAGGCCGAGCGTCACGCCGACCGCCACGGCGAGGGCCACGAGGACGAGGATGACGAGGGCGGCGACGCCGCCGGCCATGCCGCCGCGGACGGAGCGCTGAGGGCGGCGGGCGGAGCGGCGGGCCTCGGCCGCCTCGCGCCGGGATGGTCGTGCGGACGGCTCGGCGTGGCTTCCCGAGGCTCTGCTCGGACCCGTGCTGGCCTCGAGCGAGGCGCCGTGACGCCCGGCGCCCGGCGTGGGACCGGCCTGGGCCGGAGCGAGTGGCTCCGCGCTGACCGCGTCATCGAGGGGCTCGTCCTCGCCGGAGGGGTCCAGCAAGAGCGGGCCCAGGTCCGGGCGGGGGCCCGCGACGCGGCCAGCAGAGCCGGGCCCCGCCGCCCCGCCGGGCCGGGCCGCATCGCCGGGCCCCTGGGAGCGGGCGAGGGCACGCGTTCGGAGGTCATCGCCGGCGAGCGGGACCGTCGGGGAGGCGGGGGCCCGGAAGGCCCGGGTCTGCGCGGCGGGCCGGCCCAACGCCTGCGTCGGCGCCTCGCCCCCGCCCAGTGCCTGGGTCGGCGCGGCGGGACCCCCCAAGGCGGTCGTAGCCGCCCCGGCGGCGGAGACCCCGAGCGCGGTGGTCGGGTCCGCGGCTCCGGTCCGTCCCAGGGGGGTCGTCGCGCGGGGCGGGGCTCCCGTGGCGCCCAGCACCGTCGTCGCCTGCGGATGCCGATGCCCGCCGAGGCGAGCGGTTCCGGGGGAACGAGGCGCCCGAGGGCGCCGGGGGCGAGGGGCCTCCGCGGGCAAGAGGGAGAGGATGTGGTCCACCTCGCTGAGGACGTCGAGCGCGGACTGCGGGCGCTGCTCCGGGGAGCGCGCGCAACACCACGTGACGAGCGAGTCGACCTCAGGGTGGATGCCGGGCTCCCGGACAGACGGCTCAGGGACGTCCCGGTGCACGTGCGCGTAGGCGACATTGATGGGGTTGGCCCCCGTGAACGGCGCGTCCCCCGTGAGGAGCTCGAAGAGGAGAATCCCCGCGGAGTAGAGGTCGCTGCGGACATCGCTCGCGGCGTCGGCGATGACCTCGGGGGCCACGTAGCGGGCCGTGCCCATGATCGTGCGTGTCGTCTTCGCCTCGGCGACTGCGCGGGCGAGCCCGAAGTCCGTCAGCTTCGCGACGCCGCGTTCGCTGACGAGGACGTTGTCCGGCTTGACGTCCCGGTGGATGATGCCCGACTCGTGCGCGTGGGCGAGGCCCTCGATGAGCTGCCGCCACACGAGGAGCGCCTGCCGCTGCTGAAGCGGGGCCTCGTCCTTGATGAGGCTGCGCAGCGTCCGCCCGCGCACGAGCTCGAAGACGATATAGGGCAGAGACTGCTCGGAGCTGCGGTCGAGCACATGGACGACATTCGGGTGTGCGAGCCGGGCGGACGCGCGGGCCTCCGTGTCGAAGCGGCGCAGGAACGACTCGTCCGCGCCGAGGGCGGGGGAGATGACCTTGACGGCCACGGCGCGGCCAAGCCGGGTGTCACGCGCCTCATAGACGGTGGCCATGCCGCCGACACCGAGCACAGAGAGGATCTCGTACCGCCCGTCGACGGTGGCGCCGACAAGCCGGCGTTCGTCCGAGAGGTGCGAGGTCATGGGAGGCGTCCGTTCTGTCTGGTGCGTCCGCGCGGGCACGCGGCGTCAGAGGACAGAAAGGCCGGCGGCGCCCCAACGCGCCGCCGGCCCCAGGTGCGCGGGTTAGACCGCGTACCGGGCGTAGCGGGAGTTGATGCCCGCGACGTAGCGCTTCGTGTCCTCGTACCAACCGTACATCTGGACTGCGCCCTGACCCTGGTAGTAGGAGGCGATGGCGTTGTCCCGGCTCGAGGAGGTGGCGAGCAGGTACTTGATCATGACGACGCCGGCCGTGATGTTGTCGACCGTGTTGTACAGGTTGAGCTGGCGGCCCGCGAGGCCCGAGACCCAGGCCTGGTTGGCAGGCATGATCTGCATGACGCCGAGGGCGCCGACGCTCGAGACGGCGTTCGTCTGGAAGCCGGACTCCTGCTCGGCGAACGCGAGGGCGAGGGCGGGGTCAACGCCGTACTGGCGGGCGATCTGCGCGACGAGCGCCTGGACGCTGCCGACGGGCAGGTTCGAGGACACAGTCGATCCGCCCTGGGCCGGGGCGGCCGGGGTGGAGGGGGCGGCCGGAACCGTCGTGGCCGCAGGGGCGGTGAGCGGGCCGAGGCGGAGGGCGGCCGCGCGGGCCGCGGCCTTGTCGCCCGTGGCGAGGTAGACGTTGATGTAGGCGTTGGCCTGCTTGCCCGTTCCGCTCATGTAGTGGGCCTCGCCCGCCGCGTTCCACACCTTCCAGGTCTGGAACGGCGCGTTGGCCGGGACCCACGCCTTGGTGGCGGCGGGGGCCGTGGTCGGGGCGGGGGTCGTCACGGGCGCCGGGGTCTTCACGGGGGCGGTGGCGGTCGGCGCGGGCTGGCCGAGCTTCGCGGCGGCGCGGGCGGCGCTCTTGCTGCCCGTGGCGACGAAGACGTTGATGTAGACGTTGGCCTGGGCGCCGGTCGCCTGGATGAAGTGCTCGTTCTTCGCGGCGTCCCAGACGCGCCACGTCTGGTAGGGGGCCTTGGGGTCCACGTACTGCTTGGACACGGTGACCGCAGCCGTCGAGGCGGGGGTCTTCGTCGCGGCGGGCTTGACGGCGGGCTTGGGGGCGGCCGCGGCCTGGCGGGAGAGGCTGAGCGTCTGACCGGGGAAGAGGAGGTTCGGGTTGGTGATCCGATTGATGGAGATGAGGTTCTGCAGGGACACGCCGTTGGACTGCGCGATTCCCGAGAGGGTGTCTCCCTGCTTGACCGTGTAGGTCGATGCGGCGGAGGCGGTCTGGGCCAGGGCGACGCTCGCGAGTGCTGCGATGGCCGGGGCTGCGACGGCGGGGCCGACGATGCGGCGGGCACCGGCAGGGCGGCGGCGGGCGAGGGTGTTGGTCATGCGACATCCTTGGGAAGTGGGAGGGGACCGAGTCCCTCGCGGGCCGGCCGTTCCTTACTGCGTCTCCGGGCGTCTCGCAAGCGACACACCCGAACCGATCATTGACGTTACCTGACAGTGACCTTGGAAGACTAGGCCGAAGTTCACAGGAAAGGGGCCTCGGAGGCGGCTTCGAGCCGCAGCCGTCTGCCCGCCGCTGGGCCGTGTGCCCCGTCCTCGCGCGGGTCTGCGGCCCGCGCGGCATAGACTGAGCGGGTGACTGACACGACCGAAAATTCCTTGTCCCAGCTCGTCCCGGAGTGGCTGACCCTCCCTGACGTGGCCGAGATCCTCGACGTCCCCGTGACGCACGTCCACCGCCTCGTGGCGGACGGGACGCTCCTGGCCATGCGTGTCGGCGAGCCGCCGGTGCGCAAGATCCCGGCGGCCTTCCTCGCGGAAGGCAAGGTCCTCGACTCCCTCAAGGGCACGGTTTCCGTCCTCCGGGATGCGGGGTACGACGACGAGGCGGCGCTGCGCTGGCTGTTCACCCCGGACGAGTCCCTGCCCGGGACGCCGGCTCAGGCCCTCGTGGACGGCCGCAAGACGGAGATTCGTCGCCGCGCCCAGAGCCTGGCCTGGTAGGAGCGCGTCTGACACTGCGGGCGAGGTCTAGCGGACGCGGCTGACCGCGGCCAGGGCCAGCCCCTTGAGGGCGTCAAGACCCTCGAGCCGCGCCTGGTCCGCGGCGGCCGCGCCGAACAGGGGCTCCAGATGGGCGAGCCCGTCCTCGACCAGCCTGCGCGCCTCGGCCAGGGCGCGGTCCCGGGCTCCCGTGGACTCGAGCACGGCCCGCGCCGCATCGACATCCCCTGGGCTCGCGGACGGGTTCCCGAGGACGTGCTCCAGCACCCGTCGCTCGTCCTCCGTGGCCCGCTCTAGGGCGAACGCCACGAGGACAGTGCGCTTGCCCTCGAGGAGGTCGTCCCCGGCCGGCTTGCCCGTGACGGCGGGGTCCCCGAACACGCCCAAGTCGTCGTCGGCCAACTGATACGCCTCCCCAAGGGGGAGCGCGAACTCAGCCAGGCGCCTGGCGTCCTCCGCGGACGCCCCGGCGAGGTGCGCGCCGAGGACCGTCGGGTGCTCGAAGGTGTACTTGGCGCTCTTGTACCGCAGGACGGTCATGGCACGGGAGGCCGCGTCAGCCGTGTCGACGACGGGTGCCGAGACCTCCTCGACGATGTCGAGGTACTGGCCGGCCATGACCTCCCACTTCATCGTGTCGAACTGATCCCGCAGCGCGGAGCCCGCCCGGGCATCGAGGCGCGCGAACGTCTCGTCCGCCATGGCCAGGGCGAGGTCCCCCGTGAGGATGGCCGCGGACTCCCCGAACCGCGCGGGGTCCAGGCCCCAGCCGGCCTCCCGGTGGAGGGACTCGAAGGCCCGGTGGACGCTCGGGGCGCCGCGGCGCGTGTCAGAGCGGTCAAGGATGTCGTCATGGATGAGGGCGGCCGCCTGGAACAGCTCGATCGCCACCCCGAGGTCCGTGATGCGCGGGTCCTCCGGGGAGCCCCCGCACGCCGAGTGCGCGTGGAACGCGAGCAGCGCCCGGACCCGCTTGCCGCCCGACGCGAGCTGCCTGATCAGGCGCACCATTGAGGCCGCGTCAGGGGAGAGGCGCCCCGCGAGGGCCTCCCGCTCCTCGCAGAGCTCGGCGATGCGGGCCTCGAGACGGCCCCGGAAGGCGGAGTCTGCGCCGACGGCAGGCTGCGTGTGAGAATCAGTCATGACGGTCCTTGGGATCGGTGCGCAATCACACCCACTCTAGGCGAGAGGAGCCCGCGTGAGGCAGGTCCTGCACGTGGACATGGACGCGTTCTTCCTGTCCGTGGAGCTTCTCGAGCGCCCCGAGCTGAGGGGGACGTCCTGCCTCGTGGCCTTCGACGGGCCGCGCTCCGTGGTCCTCTCCGCCTCCTACGAGGCGCGGGCGCGGGGCATCCGCTCGGCCATGCCGCTCGCGCGGGCTCGAGGGGCGGACCCGCGCGTCGTCGTCCTAGAGCCCCGGCACGAGCTCTACCGGCAGTACTCGGCGAGGATCATGGAGATCTTCCGCTCCTTCACGCCGCTCGTGGAGCCGCTGTCCGTGGACGAGGCGTTTCTCGACGTCACGGGTGCGGAGAAGATGTTCGGCCCCCCGCTCGCGATCGCCCGGGAGATCCGCCGCCGCATCAAGGACGAGCTGGGGCTGACAGCGAGCGTCGGGGTGGCCTCCACGAAGTTCGTGGCCAAGGTGGCCTCGACCCAGTCCAAGCCGGACGGACTCTTCTACGTGCCGGCCGAGCGGACGGAGGAGTTCCTGCGGCCCCTGCCCGTCGGCGCGCTGTGGGGTGTCGGGGCGAAGTCGCGGGAGGCGCTGCTCGCGCACGGGCTCTCGACCATCGCCCACGTCGCCGACGCCCCGGCAGGGCTCATGCGGCGCGTGCTCGGGGAGAACGGCGTGCGGATCCAGGCGCTCGCGCGGGGGATCGACCCGCGGCCCGTCGAGCCGACCCACGCCGAGAAGTCCCTCAGCGCGGACCGCACGTTCCTGAAGGACCTGACGAGCGAGGACGAGGCCGCCACGGCGCTCCTCGACATCGCGCACCGCGTGGGCTCGCGCCTGCGGCGCCAGGGCCTGAGCGGCCGGGGCGTGAGCGTGAAGATCCGCTGGGCGGACTTCACGGACGTCCAGCGCTCGCGGATGCTCGAGCACCCCACGAACGTCACCTCCCTCATCTATTCGGCGGCGCGGGACCTCGCGGCCCCGGTCCTTGCGGCGGGTCTTCCGGCCAAGAGCGGGGTGCGCCTGCTTTCGATCCGCGTGGATCGCCTCGTCTCGGCCGACGCCGGGGCGCAGTTCGACGTCTTCGCCGAGGAAGAGGCGGCCAGCGGCGCGGACGGGGCCATGGACGCGGTGAGGGCACGGTTCGGCGACTCGGCGATCACGGTCGCGGGCATTCTGCCGCCGGCGGCGGGGGAGTCCCGGGACGTCAGGGGCGGTTCCCAGCCCCCGCCCGGTTCGGGCCGGTAAACTGGCGATTCCCCGCGTCGGGCATGCGGGGCACCGTCCCTTGCGAGCGAAGGATCACCATGGCCCTGTCTGAGCACGAGCGGCGCGTTCTGGCCGACTTGGAGAAGCAGCTCTCCGCCGAGGAGCCCCGTCTGGCGGCCACGCTCGGTGCGCCGGCCGCGCGCGGGCCCGTCCCGGCACGGTCCCGGCTCATGGGGCTTGCCGCGGGAGTCGTCGGCCTGGGCCTGCTCCTTGCGGGCGTCTTCTTCAAGTCGATCCTCGTGGGCGTCCTCGGCTTCGCGGCGCTCGCGGCGGGCATCTACCTTGCTGTCACGCCGCCCCGCATCACGGCGGGGGCGCGGCCGGCGGGCCCGGCCTCCAAGCGCCCTGCCCAGGCCGGGCGCCAGCGCTCGAGCGGCTTCATGCGGTCCCTCGAAGACCGGTGGGACGAGCGCCGGAGCCGCTGACCCCCACTTCCCTCCACGGCGGTCCACCACCGCTCTCCACTCGCCTCCACGGCGGCCTCTCTCTGCAGGGGCCGCCGTCGTCGTTCTCCCCTATGAACTCCCCGTGAGAGGTTTCCGCGCCCCACTTCCCTCCACCCGCTGAAAGCCCCGGAATCCCGCGGAAGTGAGCGCGAGGTTCTCGATTTCTCGGGCGCGTTGCGGCTTGTGCGGGGAGCAAAGTGGAGTAAAGTGGGGCGTAGAGGAGGAGCCTGGAGACAACTCGCGAAAGGCGGTGCAGATGTTCCTCGGAACGTACTCGCCCCGCCTTGATGACAAGGGGCGTCTCATCCTTCCGGCCAAGTTTCGGGACGAGCTCTCAGAGGGCCTCGTTCTGACTCGCGGCCAGGAGCGCTGCCTGTACGTGTTCTCGGCGGAGGAATTCGCCCGCGTTCACGAGCAGATGCGCCAGGCACCCATCTCCAGCCGCCAGGCACGCGACTACATCCGCGTGTTCCTGTCGGGCGCCTCAGACGAGACGCCTGACAAGCAGGGCCGCATCACCATTCCCGCAAACCTGCGGGAGTACGCGGGCCTGGACAGAGAGGTCGCCGTCATCGGCGCCGGAACGAGGGCCGAGATCTGGTCCGCGACGGCCTGGGACGCGTACCTCACGGCGCAGGAGACGGCCTTCTCAGAGACCGATGAAGACGTCCTGCCGGGCATCTTCTGACCGGACGCCCAGGACTCGTGCCGCCGTCAACCTGACTCACTTCCCCTGAGCCAGGCGGGCAGCGGCGTGGGTCCTGGACAGCCGGTAGCCAATCCGGAGCACGACGACGAGACCACGGCCGAGCGCCGCGCCGAGAGGGGTGGGTCATGGAGCAGGATAGCGGTGTCAAGCCCACGAGCGAACGCCATGTGCCCGTACTGCTGGAGCGGTGCATCGCCCTGCTCGAGCCCGGGATTCTCGCGGCGCGGGCCGCGGGGCGCACGCCCGTCGTCGTCGACTCGACGCTCGGCATGGGCGGCCACTCCGAGGCGCTCCTGAGCCGGTACGAGGACCTCCACCTCGTCGGGATCGACCGCGACACGCAGGCCCTCGCCCTCGCGGGGGAGAGGCTCGCCCCGTTCGACGGCCGCACGGACCTCGTCCACGCCGTCTACGACGAGATCGAGGACGTCCTCGACGACCTCGGCATCGAGAGCGCCGACGGCGTCCTCATGGACCTCGGCGTCTCCTCTCTTCAGCTGGACGAGCGTGAGCGCGGCTTCGCCTACTCCTTCGACGCGCCCCTGGACATGCGCATGAACGGCGAGGACGCCGTGTCCGCGCGTGACGTCGTCGAGACCTACTCCTTCGAGGACCTCGCGCGGATCATCCGGCGCTACGGCGAGGAGCGGTTCGCCGCGCGCATCGCCCGCGCCATCGTCGCCCGCCGCGAGACGGGGCCCATCTCTCGCACCGGCGAGCTGGTCGAGGTCATCCGGGACGCGGTGCCCGCCGCCTACGGAAAGACGGGCGGCCACCCCGCCAAGCGGACCTTCCAGGCGCTGCGCATCGAAGTCAACGAGGAGCTCACGGTCCTCGAGCGGGCCGTCCCCGCCTCGCTCGGCGCGCTCTCGCTCGGAGGGCGCTTCGTGGCCATGAGCTACCACTCCCTCGAGGACGCCATCGTCAAGCGCGAGATCGTCCGCCTCTCCGTCTCGACGGCGCCGAAGGGCATGCCCGTGGAGCTCGAGGAGCACAAGCCGGAGCTCGCCCGCGTCACGCGCGGCACCGAGAAGCCCACCGAGGACGAGATTGCCGAAAACTCCCGGGCCGCGTCCGCGCGTCTCCGGGCCGCCGAGAGGATTCGTGCGAGACGATGAACACGACTCACCCCGCCTCGCCCGGCACGTCCCGTCTCGCCAAGAGCCACCGTCCCCACCGAGTCAAGAGAGCCCTCTGACATGACCCTCGCAGCCGCCGCCGTCAGCGCCGCCCCGCTCCCCGAGCGGGCAGAGCGCGAGAGCCACAGTCTCGCCGTCGTCCCGGGCATCGCCCCGCGCCGCTACCGTGGCCTCTTCATCGCTGCCGTGCTCCTGCTCGTGGCGTCCGTGGGGTGCATTCTCGGGATCAACATCACTGTCTCCCGCCAGCAGTACAGCCTCGTGGAGCTCAAGAACGAGCAGACCGCGCTTCAGGAGTCCAACGCGGCGCTCCAGGAGACCCTGGACAACGCCGAGGCCCCGCAGGTGCTCGCGGCCAAGGCCCAGAAGCTCGGGCTCGTCAACAGCACCAGCTTCTCCGTGGTGGACGTCAAGACGGGCAAGATCACCTCGAACCAGGCCGTGACCCAGGCCGAGGGCAGCCTGCCGGCCATTGCCGCCCCGCTTGCGCCGCGGACCAAAGCCGGGGTGGACCCGACGATCGACGCCCAGCGAGTCAAAGAGACCCAGACCGGCGTGAGCGGCGCTGACCTCAACGGCGGCACCGTCCCCGCCCCGGCGCAGCAGCCCGTGGTCACCAAGGCGACGCCGAAGAAGAACTGATGTCCCACGGCGCGCCGCTGCCTGGCTCGTACAGCCGGGCCTCCCGTACCCGCATGCAGTTCACGATCGCGGGCTTCCTCATCGTGGCGCTGCTCCTCAGCGGACGACTCTTCTGGCTCCAGATCCTCGACCCCGCCGACAACGCCAGCAAGGTCCTCAAGACCAGCGTCCAGGCGATCCCCGCCCAGCGCGGGGAGATCCTCGACACGAGGGGGCGCGTCCTCGCCCACTCGGTGGAGCGCTACGACATCGTCGTGGACCAGACCCGCCTGCGCAAGGGGGGCGAGATGCGCACGTCGTTCGAGCGGAGCGTGCCCACAAGCGACGGCAAGACGGCCAAGGAGACCGTGACCGTCGCGCAGGCGTCCAAGGAGATCGCCAAGATCCTCGGGATCCAGCAGCAGCAGGTCCAGCGCGCGGTCACGGGCACTCGCACGTTCGCCTACGTCTTCCAGGGGGCCACGCCCAAGCAGAAGGACGAGATCCTCGCCGTGCGCATGCCCGGCGTCTACGCGGACGAGCGGGACGAGCGGCAGTACCCCATGGGCTCCGTGGGCGGGTCCATCGTCGGATACCGGAACCAGGAGTCCTCCCTCGGCGGAGTGGAGCTCATGGAGGACAAGACGCTCCAGGGCACGCCGGGCAAGCGCGCCTTCCAGATCGGCCGGGACGGCATCCGCAACCCGTACGGCACGAGCGACCTGCAGCCAGCGGTCGACGGCAAGAGCGTCAAGCTGACCATCGACGCGGATCTCCAGGCCTACGCGCAGCAGCAGATCGCCGACGCCACGAGCAAGCTCAACGGCGAGTGGGGCAATGCGATGATCCTCGACATCAAGACCGGGCAGATCCTCGCCTCGGCAGACAACGTCACCGTCGACCCGAACGACCTCTCCCGCTTCAAGGGAACCGCGGGCCTCCAGCCGATGGGCTTCGTCAACAGCTTCGAGCCCGGCTCGACCTCGAAGATCGTCACGTTCGCCGCGGCCCTCGAGGAGGGCAAGATCACGCCGACGACGCCGATCACCACGCCCAACCGGTACACGATTGACGGCGAGACGTTCAAGGACTACGAGGACCACCCCACGTGGCAGCGCACGGCGGCCGGCGTCCTCGCTCGGTCCCTCAACACGGGCACCGTCCAGGTGGCCGCCAAGCTCACCCCGCAGCAGGAGTACGACTGGTTCCGCAAGTTCGGCGTCGGCCAGACCACGGGAACGGGATTCCCCGGCGAGCAGACCGGCATCTTCCGCACCCCGGACAAGTGGGACCCGCGCCAGCGGTACACGATCTCCTTCGGCCAGGGCTACACGCAGACCGCCGTGCAGACGGCGCAGATCTACCAGACGATCGCCAACGGCGGCGTGCGCGTGTCCCCGCGCCTCATCAAGTCGACGGTGGACGCGGACGGCACGGAGACCCCGGCGCCGGCCGCGCCGGCCGAGCGTGTCATCTCGGAGAAGACGGCCGCTGAGCTGAACCGCATGATGGAGAATGTCACGGTGGACGGCTCCGGCCAGACCGGCGCCCTCAAGAACTACCGTGTGGCGGTCAAGACGGGAACGGCCGAGTCCGTGGGGTCCTCCGGCACCTATGACGCCTACACGATCTCCTTCGCCGGGTTCGCCCCGGCGGAGGACCCGAAGTACGTTGTCGTGGTGACCATTGCCAGGACGCAGGAGATCACCTCGGCCCAGACGGGCCCGGTCTTCGCCCGGATCATGGAGCGCGCGCTCCAGCAGCGAGGCGTCAGCCCGTCCACCACGAAACCCGACCTCTACCGCACGTTCTCCGACAAGACGCCCAACGAGGGCTCGCTCTCCCACTAGCGGGAGCCCGGCCCGCCCTCACCCCGTTCCCTCCCACGAAAGACCACGATGACTTCTTCCCCCACCTCCCGGATGCGGCCCCGCACCGCGCGCGCCGTCGATGCGCGGTCCCTCATCGAGGCCGTCGCCGCCCGGCTCGGCACAGCGGATGTCGAGGTGGCCGGGGACGCCGAGGTGACGGGCGTCGCCCTGGACTCCCGCGCCGTGCAGCCCGGGGACCTGTGGGTCGCCCTGCCGGGTGCCGCCCGCCACGGGGCGGACTTCGCCCCCGCCGTCATCGCGGCAGGAGCCTCATGCATCGTCACGGACGAGGCCGGGCGGGCGCGGGTCGAGGCGGCCGCCGCCGAGGCCGGTCGCGCTGTTGCCCTCGCCGTCGTCCCCTCGGGCCTGCGGGCCTGGGCCGGTCCGCTCGCCGCCGAGGTCTTCGGCACGGGAGAGCGCGCGTTCCCCCTCTTCGCGGTCACGGGCACCAACGGGAAGACGACGACGACGTACATGCTCAACTCCCTCCAGCGCGCCCTGGGACGCAGCACGGGGGTGATCGGCACCATCGAGATCCGCGCCGGCGAGGAAGCCATTCCGTCGGTGCTCACGACCCCGGAGTCCCCGGACGTTCACGGCATCCTGGCCCGGATGGCGGAGAACGGCGTGACGGGCGCGGCCATGGAAGTCTCCTCCCACGCCATCGACTACCGGCGCGTGGACGGCATCCGCTTCGACGTGGCCGGCTTCACCAACCTCACCCAGGACCACCTGGACCTCCACGGGACCATGGAGGAGTACTTCGCCTCCAAGGCCCAGCTCTTCGAGCCCGCCCGCTCCGCCGCCGCGGTGATCCTCGCGGACGGCGAATGGGGCCACCGCATGGCGGAGGCCGCGCGGGCCGCAGGCGCCGTCGTCGTCACCCTCTCTCTGGAGGGGGAGGCGGACGCGCGCGTCACCGACGTGGCGCAGGAGGGCCTGGGCAGCCGCTTCACCCTCGAGTGGCGGGGCGAGCGGCTCGAGGTCGTTCTCCCGCTGCCCGGTGCGTTCAACGTCGCCAACGCGGCCCTGGCCGTGACCATGCTCCTCGCGTCGGGGGTGTCGGCGGCGCAGCTCGCGCCCGTGCTCGCGGACGGCAGCGGCCTGGCCGTGACGGTCCCCGGGCGCATGCAGGTCATCGGGACGAGCCCGGCGGCCATCGTGGACTTCGCCCACAACCCCGACGCCCTGGAGCGCGCGCTGGCCTCCGTTGCGGGGGAGCGGCGCATTCTCGTCTTCGGGGCCACGGGGGACAGGGACCCGAGCAAGCGCCACGCCATGGGGCGGATCGCTGCCGAGGGCGCGGACATCGTCATCGTCACCGACGACGACCCGCACGGCGAGGACCCCGCCAGCATCAGGGCGGCCGTCCTCGAGGGCGCCAGGGCCGCCGGGACCGGCGCGAGCATCGAGGAGGTGCACCCGCGCGCCGACGCCATCGCCCGGGCCGTGGAGCTCGCGGGGCCCAAGGACGCGATCCTCGTTGCGGGCCGCGGGCACGAGACCGTGCAGGACGTGGCGGGCGTCGACATCCCGCTCGACGACCGCGAGGAGCTCGCCGCCGCCCTCCGCCGCGCGGGATACCCCACTCTTGACCAGACCACACGCAAGGACGGTGCCGAATGCTGAGCATCACCGCAGGACAGATCGCCGACGCCACGCAGGGCCGGCTCGTGGGCAGTGTCGCGCGCGAGCTCGCCATCACGGGCGCGACGACCGACTCCCGGCTCGTTGAGCCCGGGTTCATGTACATCGCCAAGCCGGGCGAGCACGCGGACGGGCACGACTTCGCCGCCGCCGCGGTCGAGGCGGGCGCGGTCCTCGTGCTCGGCGAGCGGGAGGTCGAGGCCAATGGCGCCACCCTGCCCGGCGTCGTCGTCGAGGACGCGGTGCTCGCCATGGGCGCGGTGGCCCGCGCCGTCGTCTCCCTCCTGCGGGAGCGCGGGGACGTCAAGATCGCCGGGATCACCGGCTCCGCCGGGAAGACGACGACGAAGGACCTCGCGGCGGGCATCCTCCGCGGGATCGGGGACACCGTCTCACCCATCGGCTCGTACAACGGCGAGGTCGGCGTCCCGCTGACGATCTTCGGCGCCGAGGCCGAGACCCGCTTCATGGTGCTCGAGATGGGCGCCAACGGCGTCGGCAACATCGAGTACCTGACGTCCATCGCCAAGCCGGACGTCGGCGTCGTCCTCGGCGTGGGCAGCGCGCACGCGGGCGAATTCGGCGGCGTGGCCAACATCGCCCGCACGAAGGGCGAGATGGTCGAGGCCCTCGAGCCGGGGGACACGGCCGTGCTCAACGCGGACGACCCGCTCGTGTGGGCCATGCGCACCCGGACCCGGGCCGGGGTCCTCGCCCTGACGAGCGACGACGCCCTGACGGACGAGGAGATCCGCGCCCAGCACCCGGGCGCCCGCGTCCTCCGGGCCACGGCCGTCGAGTCGCGCGCCGGCGGCTGCCCCAGCTTCGACCTCGTGACCCCGGACGGGGAGCGGGGGCGGGTGGAGTCCCAGCTCATCGGGGCTCACCACATTGTCAACCTCCTCGCCGCGGCCGCGATCGCCCTCTCCTTCGGCGTGCCTCTGGCCGACGTCGTCGCCTCCCTCTCTGAGCAGAAGGCGGCGAGCAGGTGGCGCATGGAGCGCACGGACCGGCCGGACGGCGTGACCGTCATCAACGACGCCTACAACGCCAACCCCGAGTCCATGCGGGCGGCCCTGCGGGCCCTCGCCGACATGGCCGAGGGGCGGCGCACGTGGGCCGTCCTCGGCGGGATGCTCGAGCTCGGGGACGCGAGCATCGAGGAGCACGACGCCATCGGCCGCTACGCCGTCCGGCTCGACATCTCGAAGGTCGTCGCGGTGGGCCCTCTCGCGCGCCCGCTGTGGAACGGCGCCGTCATGGAGGGCTCCTGGGGGGACGAAGCCGTGCACGTCGCGGACCTCGACGAGGCCCAGGCCCTTCTCGAGGACCAGCTCCGCCCCGGAGACCTCGTCCTCTTCAAGTCCTCGCGCGACTCTCGGCTGCGCGAACTGGGGGATCGGATAGCATGGCTCACGGGCGCGAACGAGACGACCCGTGATCAGCAAGGAGCGCAGACACCGTGATTACTCTTCTGATCGGCGGTGCACTCGCCCTGCTCATCACGATCGTTGGGATGAAGTTCTTCATCGCCTTCCTCGTGAAAAAGAGCTACGGGCAGTTCGTCCGCGACGACGGCCCGCAGGAGCACCACACCAAGCGCGGGACGCCCACCATGGGCGGCGCGCTCATCGTCGGCTCCGTCGTCGTCTCCTACTTCCTCTCCCACGCCCTCGTCGGGGCGATCCGCGGCACGGGGTTCCACCCGACCGCCTCCGGCATGCTCCTGCTCTTCCTCATGGCCGGCATGGGCTTCGTGGGGTTCATTGACGACGCGAAGAAGATCACCAATCAGCGCAGCCTCGGGCTGTCTCCGATGGGCAAGATCCTCCTCCAGACAGGAATCGGCGTCGTCTTCGCCGTGCTGGCGCTGCAGTTCCCGAACGAGCGCGGCCTGACCCCGGCGTCCTTCCTCATCTCGTTCCAGCGGGACATCCCGGTGCTCAACCTCGCCTTCGCGGGCACTGTTCTCGGCACGATCCTCTTCGTCATCTGGTCCAACCTCATCGTCACGGCCGCGTCCAACGGCGTGAACCTGACAGACGGGCTGGACGGGCTTGCGGGCGGAGCCGCGATCATGGTCTTCACCGCCTACCTGCTCATCGGCATTTGGCAGTCCAACCAGGCGTGCGGGGGCGGGCGGGAGATCGCCGCCGCCTGCTACACAACCCGGGACCCCATGGACCTCGCAGCCATCGCCGCGATGCTCTGCGGCTCCCTCGTGGGCTTCCTGTGGTGGAACGCCTCGCCCGCGAAGATCTTCATGGGGGACACGGGCTCCCTCGCGCTCGGCGGTGCGGTGGCAGGCTTCGCGATCCTCTCGCGGACCGAGCTGCTCCTGCCGATCATCGCGGGCCTCTTCGTCCTCATCACGCTCTCGGTCATCCTCCAGGTGGGCTACTTCAAGCTCTCGGGCGGAAAGCGCATTTTCAAGATGGCGCCGCTCCAGCACCACTTCGAGCTGCTCGGCTGGGCCGAGGTGACCGTCGTCATCCGCTTCTGGATCCTCGCGGGCCTCTTCGTGGCCGTGGGGCTCGGCATCTTCTACTTCGACTGGGTGGTCAAGCTCTCGTGACTCAAGAAATGACCGGAACCACTGCGCCGCGGCCCGAGGATCTCACGAGCTGGGATCAGGGGGCACGCGGCCTCCGCGTCGTCGTCACGGGCATCGGCCTGTCCGGGTTCGCCGCCGCGGACACGCTCGCCGAGCTCGGGGCCCGCGTCGTCGTCGTCGACGGCCAGGACTCCGAGGAGAACCGGCAGAAGGCGGACACCCTGCGGATCGTCGGTGTCGAGGACGTCCTCCTCGGCGCCGCGCACACCGAGGCCCTCCCTCAGGTGGCTGGGTCCACGCCGGACCTCGTCGTCACGAGCCCCGGATGGCGCCCGGACCAGCCGCTGCTCGCCGCCGCCCAGGCCGCGGGCATCCCCGTCTGGAGCGAGGTCGAGCTCGCGTGGCGCGTGCGAGAGCGCGCGGGCCGCCGCACGGCGGAGTGGCTCGTCCTCACGGGCACCAACGGCAAGACGACGACCACGCAGATGGCCGAGTCCATCCTCCTCGCCGCCGGGCTGCGGGCCGTCGCCGCGGGAAACGTCGGCACGCCCATCCTCGACGCGGTGCGGGACCCCGAGGGGTTCGACGTCATCGTCGTCGAGCTCTCCAGCTTCCAGCTCCACTTCACGCACTCCATGTCCCCGCTGGCCTCGGCCGTGCTCAACCTCGCCGAGGACCACGTGGACTGGCACGGCGGGTTTGAGGCGTACCGGGACGCGAAGGCGAAGATCTACGAGCGCACCCGCGCCGCCTGCGTCTACAACGTCGAGGACAAGGCCACGGAGCGCATGGTCGAGGAGGCGGACGTCGTCGAGGGCGCCCGCGCCATCGGCTTCACCGTCGGCACACCGTCCCGCTCCATGCTGGGCGTCGTCGAGGACCTCCTCGTGGACCGCGCTTACCTCGCCGAGCGGGGCTCGAGCGCCCTGGAGCTGGCCTCGTTCGAGGACCTCGGGCCCATCGCCCCGCGCCACCTCGTGCAGAACGCCCTCGCCGCCGCTGCCCTGACGCGCGCGGCCGGCGTCTCTCCACTGGCCGTCCGGGAGGGCCTCCGCGCGTTCTCGCCCGGCGCGCACCGGATCGAGCCCGTCGGCGCCCTCGGCCGGGTCGCGTTCATCAACGACAGCAAGGCGACCAACCCCCACGCCGCAGAGGCCTCCCTGGGCGCCTTCACGGACGTCGTGTGGATTGCCGGCGGCCTCTCCAAGGGGGTCGAGTACACCGATCTCGTGGCGGCGAGCGCCTCGCGCCTGCGCGCCGTCGTCGTCATTGGAACAGACGTGGAGGGCCTCCTCGAGGCCCTCGAGACCAAGGCCCCCCAGGTGCCCGTCGTCCGGGTGCCGGAGCTCGCCGTGAGCCGCGAGGAAGCAGGCGACGACGCCGGCCGTCGCGTCATGACCGCCGCCGTCGAGGCCGCCCTGGACGCGGCGGGGGAGACCTCGACGGTCCTCCTCGCCCCGGCGGCCGCCTCGATGGACCAGTTCGCCAACTACGCCGCCCGCGGCGAGCGCTTCGCGGAGGCCGTCGAGGCCGCCGTCCGCGCCCGGGCGGAGTCCGTCAAGGACGTCCCCCGTGCCTGACACCCGCGTCGATCGATCCTCCGGCCGCCCCGCGTTCGAGGACCGGGATCGGGTCATCTCGGTCACGGACCGCGAGGCCACAGCGGCGGGGCTCGCGAGCGTGCGCCGGCGCCTGGCCTCGTCCTGGGAGTCCCTCGCCGGGCGGGGGCGTCCGACGACGACCTGGGCGTTCTCGGTCATGCTCACGTGCGTCATCGCCCTCACGGCGATCGGCCTGACGATGGTGCTCTCCGCCTCGGCCGTCGAGTCGATCTCCAAGGACCAGAGCCCCATCTCCCTCTTCCGCAAGCAGGCGATCTGGGCGGTGGTCGGGTTCGGGCTGATGTTCGGCCTCTCCCGGATGCCGGTGTGGCTCTTCCGCCGCGCGGCGTGGTGGGCGTACCTGTTCGCCGTCGTCCTCCTCGTCGTCGTCCTCACCCCGCTGGGCGTGGAGGTCAACGGAAACCGGAACTGGATTCAGGTGGGCAGCTTCACGATGCAGCCCTCGGAACCTGCCAAGCTCGCACTCGCCATGTGGGCGGGGCACCTGCTCGCGCGCAAGTCGGCGCGCCTCGGGGACTTCAAGTCCACGGGTCTGCCGGTCATCGGCATGGGCCTCATCATCATCCTGCTCGTGCTGCGCGGCAAGGACCTCGGCACGGCGATCGTGCTCTTCGCGATCCTCGCCGTGGCCCTCTGGGCCTCGGGCATGCCGAAGCGCGTCCCGGGCGCGCTCCTCGCTGTGGCGGGCGCCGCGGGCGTCGTCCTCTCGCTCGTCAGCAGCAACCGCAGCGACCGCATCCAGGCGTGGATGGGGCGGAACTGCGACGTGAGCGGCCTCTGCGACCAGGCGCAGGCGGGAGCCACGGCGCTCGCCCGGGGCGGCTGGCTCGGCGTCGGTCTCGGCCAGTCCCAGGTGAAGTGGTCCTGGCTGCCGGAGGCCCACAACGACTTCGTCTTCGCCATCATCGGCGAGGAGCTCGGCCTCGTCGGCACGCTCTTCATCCTCGGGCTCTTCGCGCTCTTCAGCCTCGTGGCCATCCGCGTGGTGCTGAGGTACGACGACGTCTTCGTCCGCGTGACCGGCTCCTGCATCGTCATGTGGATCGCGATGCAGGCCGCGGTCAACATCGCCATGGTCGTCGGGGCGCTGCCCGTCATCGGGCTGCCGCTGCCGTTCATCTCCTACGGCGGATCCGCCCTGACCTTCACCCTTGCGGCCGTGGGCGTCCTGCTCGCGTTCGCCCGACCTGAGAGAACGGCCCCGACGCGGCCAGGAAGGAAGCGCCACGCATGAGCACGGAGCCCTCTCCCCAGAACCCTGCTGCGCTCTCCGCAGTGTTCGCCGGCGGCGGCACCGCCGGGCACATCTCGCCGATGATCGCCATCGCGGATGCCCTCCTGGAGCGGTTGCCGGGGGCCCGGGTCACGATGGTCGGCACCCCGTCCGGCATGGAGACCCGCCTTGTCCCCGCCGCCGGCTACGAGCTGAAGACGATCGACCGCGTGCCCATGCCGCGCCGCCCGAGCGCTGACCTCGTCCGCCTCCCGGGCCGCTTCGCCCGGGCCGTGCGCCAGGCCGAGGCCATCCTCGACGAGGCGGACGCGGACGTGCTCGTCGGTGTCGGAGGGTACGTCTGCACCCCGATGTATGCCGCGGCCCGCCGTCGAGGCGTGCCGATCGTCATTCACGAGGCCAATGCAAAGCCGGGCCTGGCGAACCGCGTGGGATCCGCACTCGGCGGCAGCGTGGCCGTGGCCTTCGCCTCGACCCCGCTGCGGGGTGCCGCTCATGTCGGCATGCCCATGCGCCGTGCCGTCTCCGAGCTGGACCGGGCCGCCGCCCGGGACGGGGCCCGCGAGGCCCTCGGGGTGCCGGGGGACGCGCCCCTCGTCGTCGTCACGGGAGGCTCCTCCGGGGCCGCGAGCATCAACGGCGCCGTCGGCCGCTTCGTCGCAGGCGGCGGGCTCGCTGGCACGGGGGTCCGCATCCTCCACATCACGGGGCGCGGCAAGACTGTCACGGGGCCGGACGGGGCGCCGCTTGCGGGGGAGGGCTACGTCCAGCGCGAGTACGTCGACGGCATGGAGCTCGCGTACGCCGCGGCGGACCTCGTCGTCGCCCGCTCAGGGGCGGGCACCGTCTGCGAGCTGGCGGCCACGGGGACTCCGGCCCTCCTGGTCCCGCTGCCCCACGGCAACGGCGAGCAGGCCCTCAACGCGGCGGACCTGGTGCGGGCGGGCGGCGCGATCCTCACGGAGGACTCCGACTTCACCGAGGGCCTCATCCGCTCCACCGTCCTGCCCCTCGTCCAGGACCCGGCCGCACTGGCCCGCATGTCGGAGGCCGCCTCACGCGTGGGCGTCCGGGATGCTGACCGCCGCATGGCCGACCGCGCCATCGCCGCCGCCTCGAATCGAAAGGACGCCTGACATGGACGCCTCCACTCGCCCTGAGGGCGCCGAGCCTCGCGGCCCCGTGCCGTCCGGCCCCGTCGGCCCCTCCGCTGAGCATCCCGACGCCGAGCTGGCGCGCCGCGAGGCCGCGTTGACGGACGGGCTGCCGGCCCCCGCCGCCGACGCCCCGTACCGCCATGGCATCACGCGCATCCCCCTCGACCGCCTCGGCACGACCCACTTCGTCGGGATCGGCGGCGCGGGCATGAGCGCCGTCGCCCGCGTCCTCGCGGCGCGCGGCGTCCCCGTCACGGGATCGGACGCCAAGGACTCAGCCTCGCTCGAGTCGCTGCGCGAGATGGGCATCGACGCGCGCGCGGGTCACGACGCCGCACGGCTCGACGGCGTCGACACCCTCGTCGTCTCCTCCGCCATCCGCGCCGACAATCCCGAGCTCATGGCGGCCCGCGCGCTCGGCGTGCCCGTCCTCCACCGCTCCATGGCTCTCGACGCTGCGACGGACGGCCTCGACACCCTCGCAGTGGCCGGGACGCACGGCAAGACGACGACGACCTCCATGCTCGCGGTCATGCTCGACGCGGCGGGGGACGAGCCGAGCTTCGCGGCAGGCGGCGACGTCGCGGGCCTTGGCGGCAATGCGCGCTTCGGCGCGGGTCGCCACTTCGTCCTCGAGGCGGACGAGTCGGACGGCTCCTACGTCAACTACCGCCCCCGCGTGGCGATCGTGACGAACATCGAGCCGGACCACCTCGACTTCTACGGCAGCGACGAGGCCGTGCACCGCAGCTTCGACACGTTCGTCTCCCTCCTCGGACGGGAGAGCGCGCTCGTCGCCTGCGCGGACGACGAGGGCTCCTCCGCCCTCGCGGAGCGACACCGGGCCACGGCCCACGTCCGCACCTACGGCTACTCCGAGGACGCGGACATCCGCATCACGGGCACGGAGCCTTTCGGCCCGGGCACCCGCTCGGTCCTGGCGTTCAGCCTGGACGGCCAGGAGGCTGAGCAGGAGCTCGTCCTCACGGTGCCGGGGCAGCACAACGTGCTCAACGCGGCGGGCGCCTTCGCGGCCGGCCTCGAGCTCGGCCTCGACCCCGAGCGCTGCGCGCAGGGCCTCGCGGCGTTCCGGGGCGCGAGCCGCCGCTTCGAGCTCAAGGGCGAGCACGAGGGCGTGCGCGTCTACGACGACTACGCGCATCACCCCACGGAGGTGCGCGCGGCCATCGCCGGGGCCCGACACGGGGCCGAGGGCCGCGTCCTCGCCGTCTTCCAGCCGCACCTGTACTCGCGGACGGAGGCGTTCGCTCGCGAGTTCGCCGAGGCGCTCGATGCCGCCGACCTCGCGCTCGTCCTCCCGGTCTACCGGGCGCGCGAGGACGAGCGGGACGACATCACGAACCGCACCATCACGGACTTCAGCTCGCGAGGCGCGGACGAGCGCGGCGGGCAGTTGCCTGTGGACTCCGCGGACGACGCCGTCCTGCGCCTCGCCGACGCCGCCCGCGCGGGGGACGTCATCCTGACCATCGGCGCGGGCGACGTGACTGAGCTCGGCCCTCGCATCCTCCATGCCCTGCGCCTCCGGGGCGGTCGCTGAGCGTGGCCCGCATCCCCACCCTGCCCACCCCGGACCGGCCGGAGGAGCCCCGGCGGCGGTCTGCCCCGCGGCCCGAGCCCGAGCGCCAGCCCGAGCCCCCTGCGGCCTCCTCCGCCGAGCCTGCCCACGCCACAGAGGGGCCCGAGGCCGCCGAGCCTCCTGCGGCCACCGTGCGCCCGGCGGGCGGGGCGGACGAGTCCGACACCGTCCTCCTGCGGCTCGTCTCCGACGCCACGGCGGGGCGGGGCGCCGGCGCTTCGGCCTCCGGCTCCCATGCGGCGGGGAGCGCGGCGGCGCCAGGCCCCCCGGCCGACGACGACGGGGCCGCGGGGGAGAACCCCCGCGGGGCGTCCGTCGTCGAGCTCCCCTCCCGGCGCCGCCCGCGCTGGGCCCTGCGCGTGGGACTCATCCTCGCCCTGTGCCTGGCCCTGTCCGGGCTCGCGGTCCTGCTCGCGAACGTGACGCCGTGGATGCGGGTTGAGACGGTCCACGTGACCGGCAACCGATTCGTGGCGACGAAGGCGGTGCTCTCCGTCGTCGACGAGGCGAAGGGCCAGCCCCTTCCCCAAGTGGACACGGACGGGCTCGAGGCCCGGCTCGAGAAGATCCCGGGCGTGGACTCCGCCACGATCTCGGGGGAGCCCCCGCACGCGCTGCGGGTGAGGATCACCGAGCGCGCGCCGGTGGCGCAGATCAGGCGCGGCTCCAAGGTGGACCTCGTCGACGCGAAGGGACGCACGATCACGCGCGTCCCCGCCGAGTCGGCCCCCAAGCTGCCGGTCATCGACGCGGCCTCTGCCACCAAGCCGGAGGTCTTCACGGCCCTGACCGGGGCCCTCGCGAACATCCCGGCCAACGTGCTCGAGACGATGCAGGAGGCCAAGGCCTCGAGCGCCGACTCGGTGGAGCTCCTCATGAACTCCGGTGTCCGCGTCGTCTGGGGCAACCGCGAGGGAGGGGCGCAGAAGGCCGCCGTCCTTCAGGCGCTCCTCAAGGGGACGGCGAACCCCACCCCGGACCCCAAGACGGGGGCCGTGCCGCCGGCCGTCACGGTCATCGACGTCTCCGTGCCAGAGCGCCCCGTGACGCGCTGACGGGCCCGGGCCGGGATGCCGGACCCTCGCCGAAAGCCTCAACCTTCAGGGGATACTTGAGGGTTGACCGGGTTCTGGCGGCATTGTCAGCGAAGTCGGATGATGGTGCACTAGATTTGAGTAAAGCTCGGAGCGCGATCCGCCCGTGAGGACCGGGAGACCTGTCCCGTCCACCCCATGGGGAGCGGCCTCACGGCCGTGCGCAGCACTGAAAAACAGCACAACAATCCGCGAACAAGGGATCAAAAACGTGGCAGCACCGCAGAACTACCTGGCCGTCATCAAGGTCGTCGGCATCGGCGGCGGCGGGGTCAACGCGATCAACCGCATGATCGAAGTCGGTCTGCGGGGCGTTGAGTTCGTCGCGATCAACACTGACGCGCAGGCACTGCTCATGTCGGACGCGGACGTCAAGCTCGACGTCGGACGCGAGCTGACGCGCGGCCTTGGCGCCGGCGCCAACCCTGAGGTCGGTCGTCAGGCCGCCGAGGACCACGCCGAGGAGATCGAGGAGGTCCTCAAGGGGGCCGACATGGTCTTCGTCACCGCAGGCGAGGGCGGCGGCACGGGCACGGGCGGCGCGCCCGTCGTGGCCCGAATCGCCCGTTCGCTCGGTGCCCTGACCATCGGTGTGGTCACCCGCCCGTTCACGTTCGAGGGTCGCCGCCGGGCCAACTCGGCCGAGGCCGGCATCGACGCCCTCCGGGACGAGGTCGACACCCTCATCGTCATCCCGAACGACCGCCTCCTCTCCATCTCGGACCGCGACGTCTCCCTCATGGACTCCTTCCGCCAGGCGGACCAGGTCCTCCTCTCCGGCGTCCAGGGCATCACGGACCTCATCACGACCCCGGGCCTCATCAACCTTGACTTCGCGGACGTCAAGTCGGTCATGCAGGGCGCGGGCTCCGCGCTCATGGGCATCGGCTCGGCGCAGGGCGAGGACCGGGCCATCAAGGCTGCGGAGCTCGCCATCGCGTCCCCGCTGCTTGAGGCCTCCATCGACGGCGCGCACGGCGTCCTCCTGTCCATCCAGGGCGGCTCGGACCTGGGCCTCTTCGAGATCAACGAGGCCGCCCGCCTCGTCCAGGAGGTCGCGCACCCCGAGGCCAACATCATCTTCGGCGCGGTCATCGACGACGCCCTCGGCGACGAGGCCCGTGTGACGGTCATCGCCGCCGGCTTCGACCAGGTCAACGCCACGAGCCAGCCCGCCTCGGCGAACCAGGGCTACAGCCAGTCCGCACAGCAGCAGGGCCAGGCCTCCTCGTCCTACGGTCAGCAGAGCCAGTCCCAGAGCGGCTACGGTCAGCAGGGCGGCGCCCAGCAGTCCTACGGCCAGCAGGCGGCCCCTCAGCGCAGCGAGCAGCAGGGCTCTCGCTCGATCGGCTCCTCCGCCGCGCCGCAGCAGGGCCAGCAGCCCCGCCCGGCTCAGCAGCAGGGCCAGGCGCAGCCGCGTCCGCAGCAGAGCGCACCCCAGCAGGTGCGCGGCACGGTGCCCGTGACGGAGGGCCAGGGGCTCTCCGCGTGGATGCAGCCGTCCCGGCCTCAGCAGAGCCAGCAGGTGCCCTCCGAGGGCGTGTCCGGCCACGCGGGGCAGGCGCAGGGCCAGCGCCAGAGCTTCGGCGCTCCCGTCCCGGAGACCGTCGAGGGTGAGGCCGGCCAGCGTCCGGACGACCTCGACGTTCCCGACTTCCTGAAGTAAATCCGGCACGAGGGGCGGTGGGCGTTGGACGCCCGCCGCCCCTTCCGTCGTGCAGGGCCCCGCAGCGGACCGGGCCCCGGCACGAGCGAGCGAGAGGACGGCACCATGACCCACGCTGCCGCGTCACCCGTTGAATGGCACGAGCTCCACGGCGCCCGCTGGGCGTTCACCACGGCCGCCCAGGGCAATCTCGCCCTTCACGTGGGGGATGACCCGGTTGCGGTGCGGCAGCGGCGTGCGCGCATCGCGGCGGAGGCCGGCTGCGAGTCCTTCGAGTTCATGGATCAGTACCACTCGGACGTCGTCGCCCACGTTCCGCCGCGCGCGGCGAGGCAGTCCCAGGACTCCGGTCCCCAGACGGCCGCCGCGGGGGAGGCCCCAGCCGCCGCGCAGGCCGCGTCCGCCGGCCTCGAATCTGCCGCGCAGCGGGACGCCGTCCGCGCCGACGCCATGGTCAGCCGCAGCGTCCCCCTCGCCGTCCTCGTGGCGGACTGCGTCCCGGTCGTCTTCGTCGCCCACGGCCCGCAGGGTGCCGTGGCGGTCGGCGTCGCCCATGCGGGCCGGGAGGGCCTGCTCTCTGGGATCCTGGAGCGCACGGTGGAGGCCCTTCGGGCCGAGGCCCCGGGGGCGGGGATCGCCGCCGTCGTCGGCCCCAGCATCTGCGGCGAGTGCTACGAGGTGCCCGAGGAGATGGCGGCCGCCGGGGAGGCGCGCAGCCCAGGTGTGAGGTCGGCGACCCGCAGGGGGACCCCCTCTCTCGACCTGCCCGGTCGCGCGCGGGCGATCCTCGAGTCCCTCGACGTCGACGCCCATGTCGTCGGGGCGTGCACCCTGGAGGACGAGCGCTACCCCTCCCACCGCCGCGATCCCGGCGCCGGCCGCCTCGCGGGCCTCGTCATCCCACCGGATTCCGTCTCTCCCGGGGCAGCGCACGTCGGGGAGGAGGCGGCGTGAGCGGCGTCCTTGAGCGGGAGGCGTCGGCAGAGCGGCGGGCGGAGCTCGCCGAGCGGCTCGAGCGCGTGCGGGGCCGCATGCGCGACGCCGCCGGCGGGGGACCGGTCCCGCGGCTCGTCGTCGTGACCAAGAACTTTCCGCCCTCCGACGCCCTGGCCCTCGCGGAGCTCGGGGCCGCCGACCTCGGCGAGAACCGGGACCAGGAGGCCGCCCCGAAGGCTGAGGCGCTCGCCGGCCGCCTCGAGAGCCCGCCCGCCTGGCACTTCATCGGCCAGCTTCAGTCCAACAAGGCCAAGTCCGTGGTCCGCTATGCGAGCGCGGTGCACTCGGCCGACCGTCTGAGCCTGGTCAAGGCGCTCGGCGGCGCCATGTCGCGCGCGCTTCAGGAGGGGCTGCGGCCGGACTGGGCGGGTGCCTCGCTGGACGTGCTCGTCCAGGTCTCCTTGGACGACGACGCGGCTGGCGCCCGCGGAGGCGCCGCCCCGGCTGACGTGCCGCGGGTCGCGGAGGCCATCGCCTCCACGCCCGCCCTCGAGCTGCGAGGTGTCATGGGGGTGGCGCCCCTTGGGGCGGACCCGGCCCCGGCGTTCGAGCGTCTCGCCGCGGTGCGGGACGCCCTCCGCGCTGACCATCCGGGCGCGGAGTGGATGTCCGCGGGAATGAGCCAGGACCTTGAGGCCGCCGTGGGCGCAGGAGCGACACATGTGCGCATCGGCTCCGACATTCTGGGGGCTCGCAGGTGAATCCGTTACCTTTGAAGGTGTGCGACGCCCACTCGTCGGCTTGTGAGGAACAGGAAGTACGATGACCGGAAAAATCAAGAAGACCATGATCTACCTCGGTCTCGCGGACGACGAGTCGGCGTACGAGGACGAGCGCGCCGAGCCGCGCTCCCGCCCGGAGCGCTTCGAGGAGCCCGCGGCCCAGCCGGTGCGCGAGCGCGTCGAGCAGCGGTCCGAGCCCGTGGAGCGCCAGGCGGCAGCCCCCGCACGGCACGAGCCGCCCGCGCGCCAGGAGCGCCCTGAGCGCAGCGAGCCCCGGGAGGCGAGCCGCCCGTCCGTGGCCGCTGAGCCGCCGCGCCGGCGCCCCCAGGCTGTCTCGCAGCCCCGACAGGAGGCCACGGTCACGCCGCTGAAGCCTTCACCCGACACCCATGACGAGGAATCACCTGTGCATCAGATCACCACGATCCACCCCAAGTCCTACAACGAGGCCAAGCTCATTGGCGACTCGTTCCGCCAGGGCATCCCCGTCATCATGAACGTGACGGACATCCAGGAGTCCGAGGCCAAGCGGCTCGTGGACTTCTCGGCGGGCCTCGTCTTCGGTCTCGGCGGGCGCATCAGCCGCGTGACGAACAAGGTCTTCCTCCTCACGCCGGAGGAGATCGACGTCAAGGCTGAGGGCGAGGCCGGCGGCGCTGCGGACGACGAGCCCATCCTGGGGACGCGCTGACCCCCATGCTCTTTGTCATCACAGGAATCCTCAATGTCGTCCTGGCGCTCTTCAGCTACGCCCTCCTCAGCCGGATCGTCCTCGACTTCATTGTCGGCTTCGCCCCGGGGTGGCGCCCCAAGGGCTTTGTGCTGGTGTTCGCGTCCGCGGTCTACGCGGTGACGGACAAGCCGCTGGCCTGGGTCCGCCGCGTGGTCCCGCCGCTCAGCCTGGGCGGTGTGTCCCTGGACCTCGGGTTCCTGCTCCTGTACTTCGCGGTCAACGCGGTGCGCATCTTCCTGCCCCTGCCCGCGTAGCCCGCCCGTCAATTGAAGGTGCCCTCAACAACCGCGCGGATCCGCGCGGACAAGTTGGATGGCAAACAAGTGTCCGTCTATATTTAGACTCAATGCGCCCTAAGGGCGGCTAGACGGACTCTCGCTCTAGTGTCAACAGTGAACGTCGTGAATGAGGTGACCATCAATGGCTCTGACGCCTGAGGATGTAGACAACAAGCGGTTCAACACGAGCGACGAGATCGGCGGCTACGAGCCGAACGAGGTGGATGATTTCATCGACGAGATCGTCGTTGAGTTCCGCCGCCTCCGTGCCGAGATCGATCGCCTCGAGACCGAGCGGAAGGAAGCCGTCGCCGCCGCGGAGGCCGCCAAGCGCGCCGCCGCAGACCGCGCTTCCGCGCCGCAGCCCGCCCCGGCCGAGACCGGCAAGAGCGCCGCTGCCGTCCTGACGCGTGCTCAGCAGGTCCACGACGACCTCGTGGCTGAGGGCGAGGCCACGAAGGCTCGCCTCGTCAAGGAGGCCACGGACAAGGCTCAGGCCCTCGTCTCTGAGGCGGAGACCACCAAGTCCACCACGCTGGCGGACCTGGAGACCAAGCGGGTCGCCCAGACCAAGGACCTCGAGACCAAGCGCACCACCGCGCTGGCCGAGCTGGAGAAGGAGCGGAACACCGTCCTCACCAAGCTCAACAACGACAAGTCCGTTCTCGAGTCCAAGATCAGCGAGCTGCGCTCGTTCGAGCGCGACTACCGCTCGCGCCTCAAGGCCTACATCGAGACCCAGCTCAAGGAGCTGTCCTCGACGGGCCCCATCGAGAAGACGCGCTAAGTCTTTCCTCCGCTCGCCCTGCGAGCACTGCCGAGCGCCTCGGCCCCGGGAACGGGGTCGGGGCGTTTTGTCGTGCGTGGCCGTTCGGCCCTCCCTGGGGTCGGCCGATAGAGTTGAGGCCGTGCCATCTCATGCGAACCACCCTGACTCTCCGCCCGCCTCGACAGCACGGGGCGCCCGTCTCAACGAGCGCCGGTCCCTCGCGCTCATCACGCTCGTGCCTCTCGTTCTCGTCCTCGCTGCCGACCAGATCGTCAAGCGCATCGTCGAGACGCACATGACCGTGGGGCAGCGGATCGACGTCATCGGCTCGTTCGTCCAGTGGCACTTCATCAAGAACCCTGGCGCGGCGTTCAGCCTCGGGGCCAACAGCACGGTCATCGCCACTGTCCTCGCGGCCGCCGTGACGGTCATCGTGGCTGTCGTGGCCGTCCGCTCGCGCGTCCGGGCCTGGTCCCTGGCCGCGGGGCTCATCCTGGGCGGCGCCCTCGGCAACCTGTGGGACCGCCTCTTTCGCGAGCCCGGGTTCGCGGAGGGGCACGTGGTGGACTTCATCGGCGTCGGGACGTTCCCGCGCTTCAACATTGCCGACTCGGCCGTGAGCGTCGGCGTGGCCCTCGCGGTGCTCCTCCTTCTGCGGGGGATCGACCCGTGGCCCTCGCGCGGCGGGGATGCGGCAGACCGCACGCCGTCCATGCCATCCGCCCGGCACGCCGCCCCGACTGCCACGGAGGAGTCCCGATGACCGCCGCTGAGACCTACCCCGAGCCCGGCCTGCGCGAGGTCGTCCTCGGCGAGGCCGGTCGCATCGACGCCGTCCTCGCCCGTGCCCTCGCCACGTCGCGCTCGCTCGTGTCGCGCTGGATCGAGGAGGGGCGCGTCCGCTGCGAAGACCAGCCCGTGGGCCGCGCGTCCGCGAAAGTCGCCGCGGGGGCCCGCGTCGTCGTCGACATCCCGGTGGACGAGTCCGTGCTGGTGCGCCCGGAGGTCGTGGACGGGTTCGGGATTCTCTACGATGACGATGACCTGGTGGTCGTGGACAAGCCCGTGGGCGTGGCCGCCCACCCGAGTCCGGGGTGGCGGGGCTCCACGGTCGTCGGCGCGCTGGCTGGGGCTGGGTACCGGATTTCGACGTCGGGCGCGCAGGAGCGCGCGGGCATCGTCCACCGGCTCGACGTGGGGACGTCCGGGGCCATGGTCGTCGCGAAGACCGAGCGGGCGTACACGGGGCTCAAGGCCGCGTTCAAGGAGCGGACGGTGGACAAGGTCTACCACGCGCTCGTCCAGGGCCTGCCGGACCCGCTCACGGGGACCATCGCCGCCCCCATCGGCCGCCACCCGGGGCACGAGTGGAAGTTCGCGGTCATCGAGGGCGGCCGGGACTCGGTCACGCACTACGAGGTCATTGAGGCCTTCGGGCCGGCGTCCCTGCTGGAGATCCACCTCGAGACGGGGCGGACCCACCAGATCCGCGTCCACTTCTCGGCCCTCAAGCATCCCTGCGCGGGCGACCTCATGTACGGGGCGGACCCGGCCCTGGCCGCGGAGCTTGGGCTGACCCGGCAGTGGCTCCACGCGCACCGGCTCGGCTTCGAGCACCCTGTCACGGGGGAGCGCATCAGCGTGACGAGCCCCTACCCGCAGGACCTCGAGTACGCGCTGCGGCACGTCCGGGGGGACGTCCCTCTCGGCTGACCCAGTTCTCCTTCTCTCCTCGTTGCGGGGCGATTTCCGCACGCCTGGGCGCGGTTCTGTGGTTGAAACTCGCCGCGCAACGGGACGGGGAACACGCCTGGGAAAGGCCAGCCCGGGGCCCGGGTGCGGCGGGCCGAGGCGGCGCTCGGCACCGGCGGACTAGGATGGACGGGTGTCCAGCGAGAATGATCCCTTCGTCCACCTGCACAACCACACTGAGTACTCGATGCTCGACGGCGCGGCGCGCCTCGATGACCTCTTCGGTCATGCGAAGGAGCTGGGGATGGACTCTCTGGCCACCACGGACCACGGCTTCATCTTCGGCGCCTTCGACTTCTGGAACCGCGCGCGCAAGGCCGGGATCAAGCCGATCATCGGCGTCGAGGCCTACCTGACGCCGGGCACGGCCCGCCAGGACAAGACCCGCGTGCAGTGGGGCGACGGCGGGCGCGACGACGTCTCGGGCGCGGGCTCCTACACGCACATGACGATGTGGGCCGAGAACACGCCCGGCATGCACAACCTCTTCCGCATGTCCTCCCTCGCCTCCCTCGAGGGCTTCCTCTACAAGCCGCGCATGGACCGCGAGCTGCTCGAGACGTACGGCAAGGGCATCATCGCCACGACGGGCTGCCCGTCCGGCGAGGTCCAGACGAAGCTCCGGCTCGGGCTCTACAACGAGGCGAAGCAGGCCGCGAGCGAGTTCCGCGACATCCTGGGACGGGAGAACTTCTTCTGCGAGGTCATGGACCACGGCCTGGGGATCGAGCGCAATGTCCAGAAGGACCTCATCCGCCTCGCCAAGGAGCTCGATCTCCCGCTCGTCGCGACGAACGACCTCCACTACACGCGGGCCGAGGACGCCGACGCCCACGCGGCCCTCCTGTGCGTCCAGTCCGGCTCCACGCTCCAGGACCCCAAGCGCTTCAAGTTCGACGCCAACGAGTTCTACCTGAAGTCTCCGCGCGAGATGCGCAGCATCTGGCGGGACCACCCCGAGGCGTGCGACAACACGCTCCTCATCGCCGAGCGGTGCGACGTCGAGTTCAACACGTCCGCCAGCTACATGCCGAACTTCCCCGTGCCGGAGGGGGAGAGCGAGGAGTCGTGGTTCGTCAAGGAGGTCGAGGCAGGGCTGCTCTACCGCTTCCCGGGCGGCGTTCCAGACGATGTCCGCAAGCAGGCCGAGTACGAGATCGGCATCATCACCCAGATGGGCTTCCCGGGGTACTTCCTCGTCGTCGCCGACTTCATCAACTGGGCCAAGAACAACGGCATCCGCGTGGGCCCCGGCCGCGGCTCCGGCGCGGGCTCGATGGTCGCGTATGCCATGCGCATCACGGACCTCAACCCGCTGCAGCACGGCCTCATCTTCGAGCGCTTCCTCAACCCGGACCGCGTGTCCATGCCTGACTTCGACGTCGACTTCGATGATCGCCGCCGCGGCGAGGTCATCAAGTACGTGACGGAGAAGTACGGTGACGAGCGCGTCGCCATGATCGTCACGTACGGCACGATCAAGGGCAAGCAGGCCCTCAAGGACGCCTCCCGCGTCATGGGGTTCCCGTTCTCCATGGGGGAGCGCCTGACCAAGGCCATGCCGCCGGACGTCATGGGCAAGGGCATCGCGCTGTCCGACGTCTACAACCAGGAGGCCAAGCGCTACTCGGAGGCGGAGGAGCTGCGCACCCTCCTCGCCAACGACTCCGAGGCGAAGCAGGTCTTCGAGACCGCGCTCGGCCTCGAGGGGCTCAAGCGCCAGTGGGGCGTCCACGCCGCCGGCGTCATCATGTCGAGTGACCCGCTCATCGACATCATCCCGATCATGCGCCGCGAGCAGGACGGCCAGGTCATCACGCAGTTCGACTACCCGACCTGCGAGGGCCTCGGGCTCATCAAGATGGACTTCCTCGGGCTGCGCAACCTGACGATCATCTCGGACGCGCTTGAGAACATCGAGATGAACCGCAACGAGACCCTGGACCTCGAGACGCTCGAGATCGACGACGCGGCCTCCTATGAGCTCCTCCAGCGCGGCGACACGCTTGGCGTGTTCCAGCTTGACGGCGGGCCGATGCGCGGGCTCCTCAAGCTCATGCGCCCCGACAACTTCGAGGACATCTCGGCTGTCCTCGCCCTGTACCGCCCGGGTCCCATGGGCGCCAACTCCCACACGAACTACGCGCTCCGCAAGAACGGGCAGCAGGAGGTCACTCCGATCCACCCTGAGCTCGAGGAGCCCCTCGCGGAGATCCTCGGCACGACCTACGGCCTGATCGTCTATCAGGAGCAGGTCATGGCCATCGCGCAGAAGGTCGCTGGCTACTCGCTGGGTGAGGCCGACATCCTCCGCCGCGCCATGGGCAAGAAGAAGAAGGAGGAGCTGGACAAGCAGTACGCCACGTTCCACCAGGGCATGCTGGACAACGGCTACTCGGAGGGCGCCGTCAAGGCGCTCTGGGACATCCTCCTGCCGTTCTCGGACTACGCGTTCAACAAGGCGCACACGGCCGCGTACGGTCTCGTCTCCTACTGGACGGCCTACCTCAAGGCCAACTACGCCGCCGAGTACATGGCTGCTCTCTTGACGAGCGTCGGCGACGACAAGGACAAGCTCGCCATGTACCTCAACGAATGCCGCCGCATGGGCATCACGGTCCTGCCGCCGGACGTCAACGAGTCGGCGCTCAACTTCACGCCGGTCGGCAAGGACATCCGCTTCGGCATGGGCGCCATCCGCAACGTCGGCGCAAACGTGGTCAACAGCATGGTCGCCTCCCGCCAGGAGAAGGGGCTCTACGAGTCGTTCGCGGACTTCCTCAACAAGGTGCCCGCGGTGGTCTGCAACAAGCGGACCATCGACTCGCTGGTGCGGGCCGGCGCGTTCGACTCGCTCGGCCACTCGCGCCGTGCCCTCTCGGCCGTCCACGAGGAGGCCGTGGACACGGTCATCGTCCGCAAGCGCAACGAGGCCAACAATCAGTTTGACCTCTTCAGCGCCTTTGATTCGGGCGACGACGCGCCTGGCGGCCTCGACGTCGACATTCCGGACCTGCCGGAGTGGGAGAAGAAGGAGAAGCTCGCGTTCGAGCGGGACATGCTCGGGCTGTATGTCTCGGATCACCCGCTGCGAGGCCTCGACCAGGTCCTCAGCCAGCTTGCGGACGCGCCGATCCCGTCTGTCCTCTCGGAGGAGGGCCCGCGGGACGGCTCGATCGTCACGATCTCCGGCATGATCACGACCGTGGAGCGGCGCATCGCGAAGTCGAGCGGCAACCAGTACGCGCGGATTGTCGTCGAGGATCTCTCGGGCTCGATGGACGTCATGTTCTTCGGCCAGGCGTACGGGCCTATTGCCGACGTGCTGGCGGAGGACCTGATCGTGGCGGTGAAGGGGCGGTTGCAGCGGCGCGACGACGGGTCGGTCACCCTGAGCGCCATGGAGCTCCAGGTGCCGGATGTCGCTGAGGCCGGCACGAGCGGGCCCGTGACGATCAGCCTCCCCGTTCACAAGGCGACTGAGCGGACCATCAACCAGCTGCGCGACGTGCTGCGCACCCACCGGGGCACTGCGGAGGTGCGGATCCGGCTCATCGAGCCCCGGTCTGTGGCTCACTATCGGCTCGGGGTGGATTTGCGCGTGGAGCCGTCGTCGGCCCTTTCCGGGGACCTCAAGGTCCTCCTGGGGCCGCACTGCCTGGACGCTCCCGCCTGAGGCGCGTGGCGTGATTCCGCGCGCCAACTAGACTGGGGATCATGCCTGACGACCAGACCGCCGCACCTCTTCGCCGCCTCGACCTGCGCGAGAGCGCCGCGCACGGGTCGGACCTGCGCGAGCTCATGCCGCGCCTCGGGGAGGACCTTCCCGACGTGCGGGGTGCTGTCGAGGCTGTCATCGCGGACGTTCGCTCGCGCGGTCACCTCGCGCTGGCGGAGTTGGCGGACAAGTTCGACGGCGGGGCGCCCCCGCACGTCCTCGTCCCCGCAGCGGACCGCGAGGCCGCCCTGGCGGGCCTGGACCCGCGGGTGAGGGCGGCCCTGGAGGAGTCGATCTCCCGCGCGCGGGAGTTTGCCGCCGCCATGACGCCGGGCGAGGCCTCCGTGGAGTACCCCGGTGGGGCCCGCGTGACGGCCCGCTACACTCCCGTGGACCGAGTGGGCGTGTACGTGCCGGGCGGGCTCGCGGTGTACCCGTCCTCGGTCATCATGAACGTTGTGCCGGCGCAGGCGGCGGGCGTCGGCTCGATCGCGCTGGCCACGCCCCCGCAGGCCGAGTTCGGCGGGCTGCCGCACCCGACGATCCTCGCGGCTGCGGAGCTGCTCGGGGTCACTGAGGTTCTGGCCGTGGGCGGCGCCCAGGCCGTCGCGGCGCTGGCCTACGGCGTGTCGGCGCACGAGGGGCAGGCCGCCATCGCGCCCGTGGACGTCATCACGGGCCCGGGCAACGTCTTCGTGGCCACGGCCAAGGGGCTCGTGCGGGGCGTCGTCGGGATCGATGCTGAGGCCGGCCCCACCGAGATCGCCATCGTCGCGGACGAGACGGCTGACGCGCGCTTCGTCGCGGCTGACCTGGTCTCCCAGGCGGAGCACGATCCGCGCGCCGGAAGCGTCCTCATCACGGACTCCCTGGCGTTGGCCGACGACGTCGAGGCCGCCCTCGCACGCGCCGTGGAGCAGACGAGGCACCGGGCCCGCGTGGGGGAGGCGCTGGCCGGGCCGCAGTCCGGCATCATCCTCGTGAGGGACGTGGACCATGCCCTTGAGGTGGCGGACGCCTACGCGGCTGAGCACCTCGAGATCCACACGCGGGACGCCGCGGCGGTGGCCGCGCGGGTGCGCCACGCGGGGGCCGTGTTCGTGGGGCCGTTCTCGCCCGTCAGCCTGGGCGACTACGCTGCGGGCTCCAACCACGTCCTGCCCACGTCGGGGACGGCCCGCCGGGCGTCCGGCCTCAACGTGCTGAGCTTCATGAAGCTCGTCCAGGTCATCGAGTACCCCGAGGCAGGCCTGGCCGCCGTCGCCCCGCACATTCGCGCTTTGGCGGACGCGGAGGACCTTCCTGCGCATGGCGATGCCGTCGACATCCGCTTCCGAGACGAGGACGCCCGCTGATGTACTGCCCGTACTGCCGCAACGAGGACTCTCGCGTCGTGGACTCCCGACTTGTCGAGGACGGCACGGCCATCCGGCGCCGCCGGCTCTGCCCTGCGTGCCACCGGCGTTTCACCACGGTGGAGACGACGAGCCTCTCTGTCATCAAGCGCTCAGGCGTGGCCGAGCCGTTCTCCCGCACGAAGGTCATGTCCGGTGTGGGCAAGGCCTGCCAGGGTCGGCCCGTCTCCGAGGATGACCTGAGCAAGATCGCCCAGGAGGTCGAGGAGACGATTCGGGCCAAGGGCGTGGCCGAGGTCGACGCGAATGAGGTGGGGCTGGCGATTCTGGCCCCCTTGCGGCGGCTGGACCAGGTGGCGTTCCTGAGATTCGCCAGCGTGTATCAGGGCTTCGAGTCTCTCGAGGACTTCGAGGCGGCCATCGCGGATCTGCGCGCGCAGCCGGGCCCCAAGGACCTCCCGCCCGAGGGGGAGCAGCGCCCGCTCACGGCCCGCTGAAGCAGAAGGGGCGCAGGTGCGGGCGGTGGCTCGTGCACGCGCGGTTCGCTGACACCGAGCGGACGGGGGACGGGACCCCTGCGCGATCTTGACGCCGCTGACATCCGTGGTGCATTATTCTGTCAGGCCTGGCGGCCAGTGGGGAGGGGAAGCCCCATAGGGCGCCAGGCCGCATTCATGCCGGCCCCTTTTTGCCACTGAGACCTACGTGGGTGGGGTGCCAGTCTTGTCCTCGGGCGCCTCGTTGGGCCAGATGAGGTACGTCGCGGCAATGATGAGACTGATGACGACGGCTCGCTGCATCCATCCATAGGCCTGGGTGAGGCCCGAGGTGTCGACGCCCGGCAAGGCCATGCGTTCAAGCGCCCAGACGAGACCGGACGTGACGGCAGCGCCTGCGACGACGAGGCCGAAGTCCTTGAACACCCGGACAGTCTCATCCCGCCCGTACAGCTTCGGCGCCCGCGCGGCCCCTGCGTACTTGACCGCCCACGCGTTGTCGAGCTTCGCGATCAGCCGGTGCCCCCAGGAGACGGAGAACCCGATGTAGATGGCGGCGAGCGCGTGCGTGAGGCCCGGAGTGGCGCCCCTTCGCATGTCGATGGCGGTCACGGCCAGAAGTACGAGGTCGGCGAGGGGAGCGCAGGCCAGGATCCAGACACTGAGCCGCTTGAGGCGAAGCCAGTACCTCGCGGCCAGTCCGCCAAGGAGAAACACCCAGAAGAGGATCTCGCAGGCGACGATGGTGGCGATGATCATGGGGGGCTCCTTGGTCGCGTCGAGAAAGTGATACACCGTGCTAGAACGTCACGCTAGCACACTGTGCTAGATCATGGTGAGGCCATTTTTCGCAGTATTCTGGACACATGCCCCGGACCATCGACCTCGACGAGCGCCGCAGGACTCTGGCGGAAGCCGTCTGGGCCGTGGCCCGTGAGGAGGGCGTCCAGGCGGTGAGCGTTCGCTCCGTTGCAGCGGCAGCCGGGGTGGCGGTCGGCAGTCTGCGGCACGTCTTCCCGTCCCGCACTGATCTGCTCCGATATGCCTCGGACCTCATGAAGGAGCGGGCCGGTGAACGCATCCGTGCTGAGCGCCTCGACGGGACGCCGCAGGAGAACGTCTTCGCTGTACTGCGACACGTGCTCCCTCTGACGCCCGACACGCGGGTCGACATGGAGCTCTATCTGACCCTCGTCGCGGAGGCGTCCCGCACGCCCGCTTTGGAGACCGTCCGGGAGTCGGCCGCGGAGGGGCTTCGGCACCTGTGCAGCGTCGTTGTCGCGCGCCTCTGGGGGGACGCTCCACTCGATGAGGCGACGGCGTCCGAGGAGGCGCTTCGGCTGATGTGCTTCGTGGACGGTCTGGCCATCAGCCTGCACATGGGCTCCATCTCCGGCGAGGAGGCCGAGCGGGCCGTCCTTCGGGAGAGCGAGATGATCTTGAGCCGCGCCGCAGCGTCACGCCGCGCGCTGGCGACGTACCCCGCGTCTGCCGCCGAACCACCTCACGAATGAACGAACCCCGCCATCGTCGAGCCCAGACTCCGCGGAGGAATCGGGTCAAAGATGATGGGGTTCTATCCAACCTGCCGGCGTTCGGCAGCGGGGCGTCCTACTTCTTCTTGGACTTCGGCTCCACGGGCGTCACCTGATCGGAGACCCGGTTGGACTGGAGCGCGGCGCCCACGATGCCGGCGTTGTTCTTCAGCTGGGCGGGCTTGATCGGGGTGCGCAGCGACAGGTACGGGAGGAACTCGTCCGCCCGCTTCGAGATCCCGCCGCCCACGATGAACAGCTCAGGGGAGAAGAGGAACTCCACGTGGGAGAAGTACCGCTGGAGGCGGGTCTCGGCGTACTCGCGGAACGGCATGTCGATTCGCTCCCGCGCCGCGGCGGAGGCCTGCGTCTCGGCGTCGTGGCCGTCGATCTCCAGGTGGCCGAGCTCGGCGTTCGGGACGAGGACGCCGTTGTGGATGAAGGCCGAGCCGATGCCCGTGCCGAGCGTGATGACGAGAACCGTGCCGGAGACGCCGACGCCCGCGCCGTACGCAGCCTCGGCGACGCCCGCCGCGTCAGCGTCGTTGAACACAGAGACCTCGCGGCCCAGCTGCTTCGTGAAGAGCGCGTCGACGTCGGTCCCGATCCAGGACTTGTCGATGTTCGCGGCGGACAGCGCCACGCCGTTCTTGATGATGGCGGGGAAGCAGACGCCGACGGGCGTGTTGGGGTCGAGGTCCTCGCCCCGGGAGTCCAGCTCCGCCACAATCTGGCCCAGAACCTCGGCGACAGCCTCAGGCGTGGCCGGCTGCGGCGTCGGAATCCGGAAGCGCTCGCCCACGAGCTTGCCCTTCTTGAGGTCGACAATGCCGCCCTTCATGCCGGTGCCGCCGATGTCGACGCCGATGGCGAGACGCGGGTGCTTCGTGCTGGTGTCCTTGCTCATAAGCCGATGTCGCTTTCGTGGAGGTCCCGCGGTGGGGCGCCGTTCAGGGGAGGGTGAGGATGTCTGCGCCGTCTTCGGTGACAACGAGGGTGTGCTCGAACTGGGCGGTTCGCTTGCGGTCGCGGGTGACGACCGTCCAGTCGTCCGCCCACATGTCCCACTCGATGGTACCCAGGGTGAGCATGGGCTCGATGGTGAAGATCATGCCCGGCTTCATGACGGTGGAGTACGCGGGGGCAGCGTCGTAGTGGGGGACGATCAGGCCCGAGTGGAACTCGCGCCCCACGCCGTGCCCGGTGAAGTCCCGGACCACGCCGTAGCCGAAGCGGCGGGCGTACGTCTCGATGACGCGGCCGATGACGTTGATCTCTCGCCCCGGCGCGACGGCCTTGATCGCGCGGTTGAGGGCGGTCTCGGTCCGCTCGACGAGCAGGCGGGACTCCTCGTCGGTCTCGCCGACGATGACCATCGCGTTTGTGTCCCCGTGCATGCCGTCGAGGTAGGCGGTGACGTCGATGTTGAGGATGTCCCCCTCCTCGAGCACGGTCGAGTCGGGGATGCCGTGGCAGATGACCTCGTTGAGGGATGTGCAGCACGATTTGGGGTAGCCCTTGTACCCGAGTGTCGAGGGGTAGGCGTTGTGGTCCAGCATGTACTCGTGGGCCACGCGGTCCACCTCGGCGGTCGTGGCGCCGGGGACGGCGGCGGCCATGGCCTCACGCATGGCGCGGGCGGCGACGCGGCCGGCGGCCCGGACCCGCTCGATCTCCTCGGGCGTGTACATGTTGGAGTCGTTGCCCTCGGCGGCGGTGTCCCGGCCCACGTACTCGGGGCGGGTGATGGCGGCGGGCACGGGGAGCATGGGCTCCACCCGGCCAGGCGTCAGCGCCCCGAGGGGTGCGGTGTCAGGAGCGGCGGGGAGATTGTGGGACATAGTCCCTCAGTCTAGTGTCCTGGGGCGGGCGGTCTGCGGATCCGGAGGGCGACGACGCCCGGGCTTGTGCATAGACTTGCGCTCGATGACGATTCCGCGCCGGGCTTGCACCCCGCCGGCGCATTTCCCCCTCGCAGCGCCCGAGATCAGGCGCGGAAAGGAGCCGGACATGGCTGCTGAATACTGGTTCAACCTGGACACGAACACCGTGGAGGAGGGCGACGGGAGCAACAAGGCTCACCTCATGGGCCCGTACCCCACCTACGAGGCCGCGGCGCACGCCCTTGAGCAGGCCCATGCGAACACGGAGCGCTGGGACGCGGAGGACGAGGCGGACGAGCTCGAGCGGTAGCCCGCGCTAGAACGAGTGCTGCTCGGTGGGGAACGCCCCCGTGAGCACCTCGTCCACGTACGCTTCGACGCCCGCCCGCAGCTCGTCTGCGAGGCGGGCGTACTGCTTGACGAACCGGGGCGTGCGGCCCTGTGTCAGGCCGAGCGCGTCTTGCCAGACGAGGACCTGACCGGTCGTCGCGGCGCCCGCACCGATGCCGATGGTCGGCACGCGCAGGGCCTCGTCCACGCGGGCGGCGACGGCGGCGGGGACCATCTCCATGAGGACGGCGAAGGCCCCGGCGTCCTCGAGCGCCCGGGCGGCGTCGAGGAGGCGCGCAGCCTCGTCGTCGGCCCTTCCCTGGACGCGATACCCGCCGAGCGCGTGCTCACTCTGGGGAGTGAAGCCGATGTGCGCGATCACCGGGATGCCGTGGGAGGAGAGGTGCCGCACCGTGGGGGCGGTCTGGGCGGCGCCCTCGATCTTGACGGCGTGCGCGCCGCCTTCCTTGAGGAAGCGCGCGGCCGTGGTGAATGCCTGCTCGGGCGAGTTCTCGAAACTGCCGAAGGGCAGGTCCGCGACGACGAGCGCGCGGCGAGCTCCCCGCGAGACCGCGCGGGTGAAGACGAGGAGGTCCTCGACGGTCATGGGGAGGGTCGTGGACTCGCCGAGGACCGTGTTCGCGGCGGAGTCGCCGACGAGGAGGACGTCGACGCCGGACTGCTCAAAGAGGGACGCCGTGAGGTGATCGTAGGCCGTGAGCATGGCGAAGCGCCGCCCCTCGTCCTTGCACGCCTGGAGGTGGCGCGTGCGCACGCGGCCGCCCTGGGAGGGGCTCGTTGAGGGGGCGGGGGACGCGGAGGGGTACGGCGCGCTCTGCTCGGTCATGCGGACCACCTTAGCCGCCGCTAGGCTGGATGCAGGAACGAGACCGTCCCGCATGACGCGGGGTGAAGGAGGAGTGCCATGGACCGGCAGCAGGAGTTCGTCTTGCGGACCATCGAGGAGCGGGACGTGCGGTTCGTGCGGTTGTGGTTCACGGACGTGGTGGGCTCGCTCAAGTCGGTGGCGCTTGCGCCCGCGGAGGTCGAGGGCGCGTTCGCGGAGGGGCTCGGCTTCGACGGCTCCTCGATCGAGGGGCTCGCGCGCGTCTATGAGGCGGACATGCTCCTGCAGCCTGACCCCTCGACGTTCCAGATCCTTCCCTGGCGCGGTGAGACCGAGTCCACCTCGCGCATGTTCTGCGACATCCACACGCCGGACGGCGAGCCGGCCACGGCTGACCCGCGCAACGTCCTCAAGCGCACGCTCGCCAAGGCTGCCGACATGGGCTTCACGTGCTACACGCACCCGGAGATCGAGTTCTACCTTCTCAAGTCGGACTCCCTCGACGCCTCCGGCCGCCCCGTCCCCGTGGACAACGCAGGGTACTTTGACCACGTCCCGGGCGGCGTCGCGCAGGACTTCCGCCGCACGGCCGTGACCATGCTGGAGAACGTCGGCATCTCGGTGGAGTTCAGCCACCACGAGGGCGGGCCGGGCCAGAACGAGATCGACCTCCGCTACGCCGACGCCCTTCAGACCGCGGACAACATCATGACGTTCCGCACGGTGGTCAAGGAGGTGGCGCTCCTTGAGGGCGCGTACGCGACCTTCATGCCCAAGCCGTTTTCTGATCAGCCCGGCTCCGGCATGCACACCCACATCTCCCTCTTCGAGGGGGACACCAACGCGTTCTTCGAGGCCGGCGCCGAGTACCAGCTCTCCCGCACGGCCAAGCAGTTCATCGCGGGCATGCTCCGGCACGCCCCGGAGTTCACCGCCGTGACCAACCAGTTCGTCAACTCCTACAAGCGCCTCTGGGGCGGCGGCGAGGCGCCGAGCTACCTCTCGTGGGGCCACAACAACCGCTCCGCGCTCGTCCGCGTGCCGCTGTACAAGCCGTCGAAGGGCCAATCCGCCCGCGTCGAGTACCGTGGCATGGACTCCGCAGCCAACCCGTACCTCGCGTACGCCGTGCTCATCGCCGCGGGTCTCAAGGGCATTGAGGAGGGCTACGAGCTGCCGGACCCCACCGAGGAGGACGTCTGGTCGCTGACCTCCGCGGAGCGCCGCCAGCTCGGCCACGACCCGCTCCCGAGCTCCCTGCACGACGCGATCCGCACCATGGAGGAGAGCGAGTTCGTGGCGGATGTGCTCGGCGAGCAGGTCTTCCGCAGCTTCCTGCGCCACAAGCAGGGGGAGTGGGACGAGTACCGCGCGGAGGTCACGCCGTTCGAGCTCAAGCGGAACCTCGGGATTCTCTAGGCATGGCGTCTGTTCGCTCTCTCATCGCGGCGGGCTTCCAGGACACGGAGCGGGCCTCGACGTGGCTTGCGTCCCCGGAGCTGGAGGCGGCGGGGCTGGACGAGGACGCGCTCGTCGAGCTGCTCGGCACGTCCGCGCGGCCTGATGCGGCCCTGCCTCTGCTCGTGCGGCTCCTGGAGCGCTCGCCGGAGGCCGCGCGGAGTCTCGGGGGGCCTGAGGGCGCGCGGCTCGTGCGGCTTCTGGGGGCCTCGAGCGCGCTCGGGGACTTCCTCATCCGCCGCCCCGAGGAGTTCGCGGCGCTGGATCTCGCGTCCCTGCCGGAGAGCATCGGAGACCGGGCGGAGGCCCTCAGAGCGTCGCTGACGGCGGCCGTGGAGGGTGCGGAGAGCGTCAACGCGGGCATCGCGGCGCTGAGGGCGCGCTACCGGCGGCATCTCGTCGAGGCCGCCCTCGTGGATGTGGAGCAGGACAAACCAGAGGACATTGTCGGGGACGTGGCCGCGGACCTCGCGGATCTCGCGGCGGCGGCGTTCGAGGCGGCCCTCGTCGTCGCCCGCGCCCAGGCCGTGGAGCGCTTCGGAGCGGACGCGGAGAAGGTGCGGCTCGCCGTCATCGCCATGGGCAAGTGCGGCGCCCGGGAGCTCAACTACATCTCGGACGTTGACGTCATGTACGTCGTGGGGGAGTCAGGGGACGACGACGCGCCTGGCGGCGACACGGCCTGGCTGACCACCGTGGGCACGTTCATCGCGAGCCGCGCCGCCCAGGCCCTCCATTCCCCGGGGATCGAGCCGGGCCTGTGGGAGGTCGACGCGAACCTGAGGCCCGAGGGCAAGGACGGCGCGCTCGTGCGCACTCTGGACTCCTACAAAACCTATTACGAAACCTGGGCTCACAACTGGGAGTTCCAGGCGCTCCTCAAGGCCCGCTTCCTCGCCGGGGACGCCGAGCTGGGCGAGCGGTTCGAGGCCCTGACCCGCCCACTCGTCTTCAGCTCCTCGGAGCGCGAGGGCTTCGTCGCCGGCGTCCAGGCCATGCGCGCCCGCGTCACGAGCAACATCCCCGCCGAGGAGGCCCCACGGCAGATCAAGCTCGGCGAGGGCGGGCTCCGGGACGTCGAGTTCACCGTCCAGCTTCTCCAGCTGGTCCACGGCCGCACGGAGGAGTCCCTGCACGTGAGGGACACCCTCTCGGCGATCCGCGCGCTCACCGAGGCCGGCTTCGTGGGCCGCGAGGACGGGGCGGCGCTCTCCGAGAGCTACCGCTTCCTCCGCCTCCTCGAGCACCGCCTCCAGCTCACCCGGATGCGCCGCACACACCTCATGCCGGAGTCCGAGGACGAGCGCCGGGATCTCGCCCGGTCCATCGGCCTCAAGGGCGCCGCGGCCCTCTCGGAGCGCTGGGTGTCGGTCAAGCGCCGCGTCCGGGCCCTGCACGAGCAGATCTTCTTCCGTCCCATCCTCGCCTCCACCGCGAGCCTGTCCCCGGGGGAGGCCCGCCTCTCCCGCGAGGAGGCCATGGCCCGCCTGGCGGCCCTCGGATACGTGGACCCGAATGGGGCCATGCGGCACATCGAGGCGCTCACGCAGGGCGTCTCCCGCCGCTCCACGCTCCAGCGGCAGCTGTTGCCGGTGCTGCTCGGATGGTTCGCGGAGGGCGTCAACCCGGACGGCGGCCTGCTCGCGTTCCGGCGCCTGTCGGAGGCCCTGGGAGAGTCGCCGTGGTTCCTCAGGATGCTCCGAGACTCCAACGCGGGCGCGCAGCGCCTCTGCCGCGTCCTGTCCACGTCCCGCCTCGTGGCGGACTGGCTCGAGTTCACGCCCGAGTCAGTCCAGTGGCTCGGGGACGACTCGAGCCTGGCGCCCCGGGACTTCACCGCCCTCTGGCACGAGATCCGCTCCAAGCTCCACCGGGACAAGGACCCGGAGGCGGCGGCCCGCTTCGTCCGGCTCCTGCGCCGCCGCGAGATCATGCGCATCGCGCTCGCTGACAGCTCCGGCCTTCTCGATCCGGCGGAGGTTCGCGCGAGCCTGTCCGACGTCGACCGCGCCTGCGTCCTCGGCATCCTCCACATCGCGGAGAATGAGGAGTTCGCGGAGAACGAGCGCCTCATGAGGCTTGCGGTCATCGCGATGGGCCGCCAGGGCGGGCGTGAGATCACGTACGGCTCGGACGCGGACGTCCTCTACGTCTACCGGGCGGAGCCCGGCGCGGACGGGGGAGAGGCTGGCCAGCAGGCCGAGCGGATCGTCCACCGCCTCCAGACCCTCCTGACCAAGCCGGTCAAGCCGGCCATCCCGGCGGAGCTTGTGCTCACCGTGGACGCCGCGCTCCGTCCCGAGGGCCGTCAGGGCCCCCTCGTTCGCTCCCTCGACTCCTACGCGGAGTACTACGAGCGCTGGGGCGAGCTCTGGGAGTTCCAGGCGCTCCTGCGCGCCCGCCCCATGGCAGGGGACGACGACGTCGCTGGCGCGTTCATGGACATCGCTGACAAGCACCGGTACCCGGCGGCGGGGTTGGACGCGGCTGAGGCGAGCCAGATTCGGCGCATCAAGGCCCGCGTGGAGGGGGAGCGGCTGCCCCGCGGCGCAGACCCCGAGAGGCATCTCAAGCTCGGGCGGGGGTCCCTCAGCGACGTGGAGTGGCTCGTCCAGCTGGGGCAGCTCCGCTGGGCCCACGAGGTCCCGGCGCTGCGCACGAGTTCCACGCTCACGGCCCTCGCCGCCCTGGAGGAGGCGGGTCACATGACGAGTGCCGAGGCGGGGGCGCTCCGCGCGGCATGGTCGCTCGCGTCCTCGATCCGCTCCGCGACGATGATCTACAACGGCCGCGCCACGGACGTGCTGCCCTCGAAGAGCGTGGATCTCGAGGCCGTGGCCCGCTGGACGGGCCACCCCGCCGGTTCCGGGCACGCGCTGGAGGAGGAGTACCTCCGCGTCACGCGGCGCGCCCGGGCCGTCTTCGAGTCCCTGTTCTACGGGTAGGCCCCGTCGTCGTCAGAAGTCCCGGCGGTTGAAGGACCGCAACGCGGCCAGTGTGGCCACGCTGGCCCAGACCGCCAGTCCTCCCATCGCGATCAGCGGGCGGTGCGATCCTTCCGTCACTCCGGTCGTGTTGGCCACGATCAGGAGCGCGGCCGGGAGCCTCTCGACGGCCCCAAGCACGTGCTCGGTGAGGAACTCGGGAAGCGGGAGGACGATCGAGGCCATCAGCGCGAGCGGGGAGATGTACACCAGGAACAGGTGCGTGACGATCACCCACACTGATTTGCGAACCAGGATGCCGAGAGCGAGTGTCAGAACGCTGAAGAGAACCCCTGCCACGGCGGATGCGGTGAACGCGGTCAGGGCGTCGTGAAGATCGTCAAGCGTCCCATTCACGACCATGGCGATCGGCGTCGTGATCAGGCCCGCCAGAAGGATGGGCAGGGACGCAGCAGCTGCTTGCCCTGACAGGATGGACCAGAACACCGTGTGCCGTTCGCGAATCACGAGCAGGCTCGTGACCGCCGTGCTCTCAGCGCTCTTGGCCAAGTTGAGGGTCAGAGAGAAGGACGCCCCCAATGTGGCGAGAAAGCCCGCCAGCTGGATCGGGGAGGTGACTGCGAGGGAGGAGTCGCCGCCCTCGGTGTCCGAGATGAAAAGCGCCCACAATACCGCGGTGGCGACTGGGACGATGACAGAGAGCAGTAGCGGCAGCCGGGAGCCGCCCCTCCGGAGAATGCGCAGGAGTTCGGCGAGCGTGTTGAGCGTGAGTCTGTTAGTGCTTGTCACGTGGCGCCTCCTCATCGGTGCTGAGTCGTTGAAAGAAGGACTCCTCGAGCGAGAGCGTCTGTGCGGTCAGCTCAGACAGCGTCAGCCCGCGGGAGTAGACGAGAGCGGCGACGTCCTCTGGGGCGAGTCCTTGGACAATCGTGTGCGAGGGCGTGCTGATGTAGCTGATCTTCGCTTTGGCGAGGACTGACTCGATCTCGTTCTTCTGTTGGGACTGGACGCGAACAGTGGCCCCCGTCGAGGCTCCCTGGCTGCAGAACTCCCGGATCGGTTCGCTGGCGAGGAGGCGACCTCTGTTCAGCAGAACGATGTGACCCGCCGTCTGCTCGACGCCCGCAATGAAGTGCGAGGAGATAATGATGGTTTTTCCCTGAGCCGAGTATGTTGTCAGGAGATTGCGAAACCATGCGATACCCTCGGGGTCAAGCCCATTCGAGGGCTCGTCGAAAATGAGGATCTCAGGGTCGCGCATGATGACACTGGCAATGCCCAATCGCTGTTTCATGCCGAGCGAGTACTGGCGGATGCGCTTTGCGCGCACATCGGCAAGGCCGACGAACTCCAGGGCCTCCTCGACCCTCATGCAGTGCGCGGGCGTCATGGCGGCGATGTGCCGCAAATAGGCCCGAGCAGAGGCCTCGAGGGGGAGCGATTCGGCGTGGAGAAACGCGCCGATGCGTGGTTGGAAACCGTCGCCCGCGCGGCTGCGGCCGATTGAGACGCTGCCGCTCGAGGGGGCGATGAGGCCGGTGACAACTCTGAGAAGAGTGGTCTTGCCGGACCCGTTCGGACCAAGAAGGGCGGTGATGCTGCCGGCGGAAATGCGTGCGCTGATGTCGTGCAGCGACATCGTGTCGCGGTACTTCTTGGTGACGCGATCGAGGACGATCATGGTGAAACGCTGTGCTTTCGTGTTCGCTGCTGAGCTGTGTCTGGTGACCGGCCGACGGAGGTTCGAGGGGCGGTCCTGGGCCGAGCGCAGCCCCTCTTAGCGTTTACGCGGCGCGCCCCGGGCCGTCTTCGAGTCCCTGTTCTACGGGTAGGCCCCGCCGTCGGACTCTGTACTTCCGCCGGACGCGCCGCGCGACCGCCATTCCCGCGAAGCCGAAGGGGATCCCGATGACGGCCGCGAGTGGGAAGCGGATGTAGATCGGGAAGTCCGTTACGGTTCCTATGACGATCAGGGCGAGGACCGACGAGACGAGGAAGGACACCGACCCTGCCTTCTCGACCGGGTCCTCTTGGGCGTCTTTCATGGGTCCTCCTCGCGATCCTGTCGGCGGCTCCTCCGCCCCTGCATGGCGTAGGATCGTATTATAATACATTCGTCTTTCTGCCAGCCTCGTCGTCGTCCTCCTCTGGCAGTCCAGCGGCGCCGCAACGCACGGCGCCCGCCCTCCCCGGGAGGGGAGAGCGGGCGTTGTTGCGAGCGGTCAGGCCGCCTCAGCGGGAGTTAGCAGCCGTAGTAGAGCTCGAACTCGTACGGGTTCGGCCGCAGGTTGAGCGGGGCGATCTCGTGCTCGCGCTTGTAGGCGATCCACGTGTCGATGAGGTCCTGCGTGAAGACGCCGCCCTCCTGGAGGAACTCGTTGTCCTCCTCGAGCGCGCGCAGTGCCTCCTCGAGGGACGCGGGCGCGACCTGGATGCCCTTGGCCTCTTCCGGCGGGAGCTCGTAGAGGTCCTTGTCGATCGGCTCGGCCGGCTCGATCCGGTTCTTGATGCCGTCGAGGCCAGCCATGAGCTGGGCCGCGAAGGCGAGGTACGGGTTGCCGGAGGCGTCAGGCGCGCGGAACTCGATGCGCTTGGCCTTCGGGTTGCTGCCCGTGATTGGGATGCGGATGCCGGCGGAGCGGTTGCCCTGCGAGTACACCATGTTGACCGGTGCCTCGAAGCCCTTGACGAGGCGGCGGTACGAGTTGACGGTCGGGTTCGTGAATGCGAGGACCGCAGAGGCGTGCTTGAGCAGGCCGCCGATGTACCAGCGGGCGACGTCAGACAGGCCGGCGTAGCCCTTCTCGTCGTAGAACAGCGGCTCGCCGTTGCTCCACAGCGACTGGTGGCAGTGCATTCCCGAGCCGTTGTCGCCGAAGACCGGCTTCGGCATGAACGTCGCCGACTTGCCGTACGCCTCGGAGACGCCCTTGACGAGGTACTTGAACTTGAGCAGGTCGTCCGCGGAGTGCGTCAGCGTGTCGAACTTGTAGTTGATCTCAGCCTGGCCAGCCGCGCCGACCTCGTGGTGAGAGCGCTCGACCTCAAGGCCGGCCTCGTCGAGGGCGATGCAGATCGCGTCGCGGAGGTCCGCCTGCTTGTCGACGGGCGCCACGGGGAAGTAGCCGCCCTTGACCGCGGTCTTGTAGCCGAGGTTGCCGCCCTCTTCCTCGCGGCCCGAGTTCCACCATGCCTCTTCGGAGTCGACCTTGTAGAACGAGCCGCTCGGGTGGGACTCGTACTGGACGTTGTCGAAGATGAAGAACTCGGCCTCGGGAGCGAAGAACGCCGTGTCGGCGATGCCCGTGGACGCGAGGTACTGCTCGGCCCGCTCGGCGACACCGCGCGGGTCGCGGTGGTACGGCTCGCCCGTGCGGGGGTTGATGATGGAGAAGTTCATGACGAGCGTGAGCTCCACCCGGAACGGGTCAATGAACGCGGTCTCGACATCGGGGATGAGCTGCATGTCGGACTCGGCGATGCCCTGGAACCCGGCGATGGAGGATCCGTCAAAGAGCTGCCCATTGACGAAGAAGTCCTTGTCCACCGTCTTCGCGGGGACGTTGAAGTGCTGCTGGACGCCAGGGAGGTCCGTGAAGCGGATGTCGACGAACTTCACGTCCTCCTTCTTGATGTACTCGAGAACTTCATCGGGTGACGTGAACATGGAGAGTCTCCTTGAGTAGCGGCGCGGTAGTCGGGCGGGCCGTGGCCCGTCCGTTGTCTTCAGTCTACGGACCCGGGCGTGAATCCCCTGAGTCAGGAATGTTTCCGGCACGTAACACGCGCGGCTCCCAGGGGATTCCGACGACGACGGGCCGCCGCGCCCAGCCGCCGCGGGTAACGTGGAGTGGTTGACCCACAGCAACGACGACCCGAGCGAGGTTATGTCCGTGTCCCTTGAGAGATCTGACGTTGGCGGCTGGCTGAACGGGCCCCCGGTGGACGAGTCGAGCTGGCCCGGCAAGCGCCTGGGCCTGCCGCAGAACGGTTCGGGCTCCGTGGCCTCGCTGGGGCGGCGGGCGCTGGGCCTGCTCATCGACTGGATCGCCTGCTCGGTCATCGCCCAGGTCTTCTGGCAGGATTCCACGACAGCCCCGCTCATCGTCTTCATCGTCGAGCAGGTCCTCCTCGTGGGCCTGTTCGGCACCAGCCTGGGGCACCGGGCCGTCGGTGTGCACGTGGCCGCGGCCCCGTCGTCGTCGGTCTTGACCCGCCAGCCCTTCTTTGTCCGGGCAGCCGTCCGCTCCCTGCTCCTCAGCCTCTTCATCCCCGCCGCAGTCATGGACACCGACCTTCGGGGGCTCAATGACCGGGCGGCCGGGCTCATCGTCCTCCGCCGGTAGCGCGGACAAGCACAAAGGCTGCCCTCCCGCGTGGGGAGGGCAGCCTTTTGTGTCGGTGCGTCGTTGCCGCCTGAGATCAGCGGCCGCGGAGGCCCTTGCGGCTCGCGCGGGCCTTCGTGGGGTCGACGCCCTTGGGGATCGGAAGCGCGGCCCGGCCGATGGACGTCAGGCGCTTGTCCACCGCGACGACCTCGTCCTTGGTGATCTTGGCGGGAAGGGCGCGCATGGTCTTGGGCAGGTCCTGGAGCTTGACCTGGCCGTCCTGCGTACCGGAGTGGATGACGTGGATCGGGACGTCCGGGAGGATGCGGCGCATGCGCGTCTTCTCCGCGTTGACGATCTGCTGCACGCGGCCCGTGGGGCCCTCCGTCACGAGGACCACGCCCGGGCGGCCCACGGCGCGGAAGATGAGGTCACGCGAGCGGGGGTTCACCGCGACAGGCTCCTCGGGCATGATCCATCCGCGGCGCAAGAGCGACATGGCCGCCCGCGCCCCGCCCGGCTGACCCTCGAGCTGAGTCAGGGCCGCGTTCTGGGCCCGGAGCGAGAGGATGATCATGGCGGCCAGGGCACCAATGACGATGCCGAGGATGAGGAACGTGATCCAGTTCTTGACGAGCAGGCCCACGGCCAGGAGCACGATGATCGAGCCGAAGAACGCCAGAAGCATGTACGGAACGAGCTTCGGGTCGTTGCGCCGCGTCAGGTCAAAGGCCTGCCGCATCTGGGCGAGCTGCCCGGGCTTGCGGGGACCCGAGGCGGCCGAGGAGCCGCGGCGCGAGAACAAGCGGCGCGAGCGCCCGCCGGTGGCGGAGGAGCCGCTGGCTGACGGGGACGCCGCGGCAGCGGGGTTCGAGGCGGAGGAGTTTTTTGCCATGATGCTCCCAGTTTACTGTGCGGTGGCTTCGTGGCGAGCCAGAACGCTCCTCGCCTCCTGAAGCGTTGAGCCCGAGTCCTCGATGTGTGCGAGCTGCGGCGGGAGCTCGCGGCCCTTCTTGCGCATGGCCGTGGCCCACAGGCGGCCGGCGCGGTAGGAGGAGCGCACGAGCGGGCCCGACATGACGCCGAGGAAGCCGATCTCCTCGGCCTCGTCCGAGATCTCGACGAACTCCTGCGGCTTGACCCAGCGGTCCACCGGCAGGTGCAGCTCGGAGGGGCGCAGATACTGGGTGATCGTGATGAGGTCGCAGCCGGCGTCGTGCAGGTCCTGGAGGGCCTGGCTGATCTCCTCGCGGGTCTCGCCCATGCCGAGGATGAGGTTGGACTTCGTCACCATGCCGTGGTCGCGGCCCTGGGAGATGACGTCGAGGGAGCGCTCGTACCGGAATGCCGGGCGGATGCGCTTGAAGATGCGGGGAACGGTCTCGACGTTGTGGGCGAACACCTCGGGGGCGGACGCGCAGATTTCGTCGATGTACTCCTTCTTTCCGGAGAAGTCCGGAATGAGAAGCTCCACGCCCGTGCCCGGGTTGAGCTCGTGGATCTTGCGGACCGTTTCAGCGTAGAGCCACGTGCCCTCGTCCTCGAGGTCGTCGCGGGCCACGCCCGTCACGGTCGCGTAGCGCAGCCCCATCTGCTGGACGCTGCGCGCGACCTTCGTGGGCTCGAAGCGGTCGAGGGGGCTGGGCTTGCCCGTGTGGATCTGGCAGAAGTCGCACCGGCGCGTGCACTCGGAGCCGCCGATGAGGAACGTGGCCTCCCGGTCCTCCCAGCACTCGAAGATGTTGGGGCAGCCGGCCTCTTCACACACCGTGTGAAGGCCTTCCTTCTTGACGAGGCCCTTCATGTCGACGTACTCGGGGCCGACATTGACCTTGGCCTTGATCCACTCGGGCTTGCGCTCGACCGGCACGGCCTTGTTCCGCTGCTCGATGCGAAGGAGCCTGCGGCCTTCAGGGGCGAGCGTCATGGGGTGTTTCCTTTCGGCGATCCTTCTGCGGGCGAGTCGTCGGGCTGAGGCGCTGACGTCTCTGCGTCAAACAACGCTGCGCGGGCCGAGAACATTTCCTCGACGGTCGCGGCGACCTGCTCTGGGGTCAGGGACTGGCCGGTTTCTGCCTCGAGGCTTGTGACACCGGCCGTGGTGATGCCGCACGGGATGATGCGGCTGTAGGGGTCAAGACTGTTGGAGACGTTGAGCGCGAAACCGTGCATGCTCACGCCTTCCTTCACGCGCATGCCAATGGCGGCGATCTTGCGCGGCGGCCGGGCGTCGTCGGCCGGAAGCCATACGCCCTCCCAGCCGTCGATGCGCTGGCCGCGAACGCCGTAGCGCTCGAGGACGTCAATGATCAGCTGCTCGATGTTCCACACGTACTCCCGCACCTTCGAGGGATCCGGGAGGCGCAGGATCGGGTAGACCGTCAGCTGGCCGGGACCGTGCCACGTGAGCTTGCCTCCGCGGTCGACGTCGACCACGGGCGTGCTGCCGTCAACGGGGCGCTCGTGGTCCTCGGTCCGCCGGCCCGCCGTGTAGACGGGCGCGTGCTCCAGGAGCAGGACGGTGCTCGGCAGGTGACCGGCCAGGACGTCCGCGTGAACGGACTTCTGCAGGTCCCACGCTTCGACGTAGTCGACAAACTCGGGATCGAGCCCAATCCTCCGCAACGAAACAGCCATACACCCCAGCTTAGGCCCCTGACCGTGATCCGTCAGGTCGAGGGTGATCCACCGGGCCTCCGGCCATCCCGGCTCGCCTGTGGATAAGTGGGCGACGGCGCCTGGCGGGCGGTGTACAACAGTCGTATGGATAGGCAGGTGAGGCACACGACACGGGCTCGGCGGGCGGCCCAGGCTGAGGGTTTGAGCCCGCGCACGGCGCGACCGGGCCTCGTGAGGCGCCGCCTCCTCGGGGCTGGCTCGAGCGGGGAGGTCTGGCTCGCGGAGTGCCCCGTGCGGGGCTGGGTGGCATGGAAGGAGAACGCCGGTGACCTGGAGCGTCGCGTGGCGGCGCTGATGTCGCACCCGCGGGTGGTCGCAGTGGCGGGGGACGCGGCAGCGGAAGGGGCCGGCAGGGAGCCGGGCAGGGCTCGTGGGGCGTTGCCCGCGCGGCCGTGGGGCCGCGGGCTGCGGGACGCGCCTGGGCCGTTCAGATCGAGCGCGCCGCGGGAGGCGCTTGGGCCCGCCGGAGTGCGTGATGGGCGAGGACCCGCCGGGTTGGGGGAGCGGCCCCGGCTCGCGGGGACCGGGGTCACCAGGGGCTCCTCTGGGCTCGAGGCGCGGCCGGAGGGGATGACCGCGGGCGGGCTGGCCCTGCGGCTCGCTCCTGGCGGCACCGTGGAGGCACGAAACGGACTGCTCAGGCTGACGCCCGGGGAGGTCCTGCGCATCATCCTCGACGTGGCTGAGGGCCTCACCGCACTGCACCGGGCGGGCTTCGTCCACGGCGACCTCCACCCAGGCAACATTCTCCTCGACGCAGACGGGCGGGCCGTGGTGGGGGACCTGGGCTCGGCGCGGCGCATCGGGGACACCGCGGCGCCGCGGTGGGCGGCCGACGGGTTCCTCCCCGCCGCGCCCGGTGACGGCCCAGCTGACGACGTCTACGGCCTCGGCGCCCTCGCGTGGCGGCTCGCCGTGGGTGCCGTCCCGGGGCCGGAGGCCTCGCGCCCGCCGCTCGCGGCGGTCCTTCCATCCCTGGCCCGCCTGAGCCGGCTCGTGGACGACTCCCTCGCGGATGACGCCCGGCGGCGCCCCGGCCTTGAGGCGTGGCGGCGGGCCGCGGCGCGCGGTGCGGCCACTCGGGTTGCAGGGGTGGGATGGGCTGGGGTGCCGCAGGCCTCGTCGTCGTTCACGACTGAGCCGCTCCCCGCGCCAGGGGAGCGGAGGCGGGAAAGGTGAGCGCCACGCGAAGGGCCCCGGGCCGCGCGTCTGCGCGAACCCGGGGCCCGACGGGGCAGTGCTGCTAGGCCTGGATGAGCTCCGCCTTCAGCGTGATCTCGATGCCGGCGAGAGCCAGCGAGACGGGGCAGCCGTCCTTGGCACCCTGGGCAAGGCGCTGGAACTCCTCGTCCTCGATGCCCGGAATGCGAGCGGAGAGGCTGAGCTCGGAGCCCTTGATGCCCTCGCCCGGGACGAAGGAGACGCTGGCGCTCGTGCGGATTTCCTCAGCCGTGTATCCGGCCTCGCCGAGCGCGTGGGACAGCGCCATGGAGAAGCATGACGAGTGGGCGGCAGCGATGAGCTCCTCGGGGCTCGTCTTGTAGTCGGCCTCCTCGGCGCGGGCCTTCCAGGTGACGTCGAAGGTGCCCTGCTCGGAGGTGTCCAGGTTGACGCGTCCCTCGCCGGAGGAGAGGTTGCCTTCCCAGGTGGTCGTGGCGGTGCGGATGATAGCCATGTCGTGCTCCTTCGCTTGTGTGGTGACATCGGCGCTGCCCCTCGGGGGGGGCCAGAGCGCCCTGCGGTTCTGAGGCTATCGGACGATGTTGGGAGGACACCGAACACCGGGCCATCGGGCGCCGTCGGGACAACGAGGTCCACCGAACACCGGGCCCCACCGGGCCTTCGGGCGCTCAGACGGGCCGAGGGGGCCCGGCCAGTGGCCGGACCCCCTCGGATCCTCTCCCGCGCGGAAGTGCGCGGGCACTGCGGTCTCGGCTAGAGGCCGAGCTCCGACTCGAACGCGCCGCCCTCAAGGCGAGCCTTGAGCGTCTGGAGGAAGCGGCCGGCGTCCGCGCCGTCCACGAGACGGTGATCGTACGTCAGCGAGAGGTACATCATGTGGCGGATGGCGATCTGGTCCTCGCCGTCCTCCGTGGTCACGACAACCGGGCGCTTGACGATGGCACCCGTGCCGAGGATGGCCACCTGCGGCTGGTTGATGATCGGCGTGTCGAAGAGCGCGCCGACCGAGCCGATGTTCGTGATGGAGAACGTGCCGCCGGAGAGCTCGTCCGGGCCGATCTTGCCGCTGCGCGTGCGCGCCGCGACGTCCGCGATCTTGCCCGCGATGCCCGCGAGGTTGAGCTGGCCCGCGTCCTGGATGACCGGGACGAGGAGACCCTTCTCGGTGTCCACGGCGATCGCCAGGTGCTCAGCGTTGTGATACGTGATCTCCTGCGAGTCCTCGTTGTACTCCGCGTTGAGCTTCGGGTGCTGCTTGAGCGCCTCAGCGACAGCCTTCGCGATGAACGGCAGGAACGTCAGCTTGGTGCCGTTCTCCTGCTGGAACTTCGTCTTGGCGGCGTTGCGGAGCTTGGCCACGCGAGTCATGTCGATTTCCTGGACCTGCGTCAGCTGGGTCGAGATGTCGAGGGACTCGCGCATGCGGCGGGCGATGACCTGGCGGATGCGAGGTGCCTTCTGCGTGGTTCCGCGGAGCGTCGTGTCCTCGACGACCTCGGGGGCCTTGCGCTGGACCGGGCTCGAGGAGCTGGACGTCGCCGCGGGGGCCGAGGCAGCTGCCTCAGCAGCCTTCTCGACGTCTTCCTTGCGGATGCGTCCGCCGACACCCGTGCCCTTGACCGTGGAGAGGTCCACGCCCTGCTGCTTGGCGAGCTTGCGGACGATCGGCGTGACGTAGCCGGCCTCGCCCTGGTCCTCGGAGGAAGCGGCGGGCTTCGGCGCGGGCGCCTCGGCCTTCGGCTCAGCCTTGGGGGCCTCAGCCTTCTTCTCTTCCTTCGGGGCCTCCTGGTGGGCGGCTGCGGCCTTGGCCTCCTCGGCCTTCTCAGCCTTGGGCTCGTCCTTCGGCTCCTCCTTGGGAGCGTCCGACGACGAGGCGGCCGCGGAGCCGTCGCCAATCACGGCGAGGACGGCGCCGACCTCGACGGTCTCGTCCTCGTCAGCGCGCACCTCAAGGAGCGTGCCCGCGACGGGGGAGGGGACCTCGGTGTCGACCTTGTCCGTGGAGACCTCGAGCAGCGGCTCGTCGACCTCGACGGAGTCGCCGACCGACTTCAGCCAGCGGGTGACGGTGCCCTCGGTGACGGACTCGCCGAGCGCGGGAAGCGTGACCTCGGTGCCCTCGCCGGAGCCGCCCTTGGGGGCCTGGGCCTCGGTGGAGGACTCGTCCTTCTCAGCGGGCTCGTCGGCGGACTCGGCCGTCGGCTCCTCGGACTTCGCCTCGGCAGCCTTGGTGGCCTCGTCGTCGGAGGACTCCTCGGCGGCGGGGGCATCGGACTCGCCCGCGGACGAGCCGGAGCCGTCCCCGATCTTGACGAGGGGCGCGCCGACCTCGACGGTCTCGTCCTCGTCGACGAGGATCTCCTCGATGGTGCCCGCGATGGGCGAGGGGACCTCAGTGTCCACCTTGTCGGTGGAGACCTCAACGATAGGCTCGTCGACCTCGACGGTGTCGCCGACGGACTTGAGCCAGCGCGTCACGGTGCCTTCAGTGACCGACTCGCCGAGAGCCGGAAGGTTGACAAATTCTGACATGGTTCTTCACTCCTGGAGAAGCGTGCAGCGGAACGGAAGCGCGGCCTGCCGGGCCTGTGGGGCACGGCAGGCCGCAGCGGGGAGCTAGCCGTGGAGGGGCTTGCCAGCGAGCGCCATGGCAGCCTCGCCGATGGACTCGTTCTGCGTGGGGTGTGCGTGGATGAGCGTGGCGACGTCCTCGGGGTACGCCTCCCAGTTGACGATGAGCTGAGCCTCGCCGATCTGCTCGGACATGCGGCCGCCGACCATGTGAACGCCCACGATGGGGCCGTCCTTCTGACGGACGAGCTTGACGAGGCCGCCGGTGCCGAGAATGGAGGACTTGCCGTTGCCCGCGAGGTTGTACTCGCTGACCTCGATGTTCTCCTTGCCGAACTTCTCCTCAGCCTTCGGCTGCGTGTAGCCGACGGAGGCGATCTCGGGCTCGCAGAAGGTCACCTTGGGGATGTTGACGTCCTCGACGACGACCGGCTTGAGGCCCGCGATCTCCTCGGCGACGAAGATGCCCTGCTGGTAGCCGCGGTGTGCAAGCTGGAGGCCGGGGACGATGTCGCCGATGGCGTAGATGTTGCCGACGCCGGTGTGGAGGCGCTCGTTCGTGATGACGAAGCCGCGGTCCATCGTGATGCCCGCGTCCTCGTAGCCGAGCCCCTCGGTGACCGGGCCGCGGCCGACGGCGACGAGGCAGATCTCCGCCTCGTACGTGGTGCCGTTGTCCATCGTGACGACGACGCCCTTGTCGTTCTGCTCCACGGTCTTGAAGAAGTTGCCCGTGGCGAACTTGATGCCGCGCTTCTTGAAGGTGCGCTCGACGACCTTGATGACGGCCGGGTCCTCGTTCGGAACGAGGCTCGGGAGGCCCTCGATGATCTGGACGTCAACGCCGAAGGAGTTCCAGGCGGACGCGAACTCGGAGCCGATGACGCCGCCGCCGAGGATGATCGCGGACTTCGGCGTGTAGTCGAGCTGGAGGGCCTCGGTGGACGTGAGGATGCGGCCGCCGATCTCGAGGCCGAACGTCTTGGAGGTCGAGCCCGTGGCGAGAACGATGTTCTTGCCCTTGTAGACCGTGCCGTCAACCTCGATCGAGTCCTGGCCGACGAGCTTGCCGTAGCCCTCGATGATGTCGATCTTGCGCATCTTGAGCAGGCCGCTGAGGCCCTTGAACTTGCCGGCGACGATCCCGTCCTTGTAGGAGCGGACCTTGGCCATGTCCACGCCCTCGAGGGTCGTGTTCACGCCGTAGTGCGCGCCCTCGCGGGCGTTCTCGGCCAGCTCAGCGGCGTGCAGGTACGCCTTGGTGGGGATGCAGCCCGTGTGCAGGCAGGTGCCACCGAGCTTGCCGCCCTCGATGAGCCCGACGCTGAAGCCGAGCTTCGCCGATCGGAGGGCCGCGGCGTAGCCGGCGCTGCCGCCGCCGAGAATCAGGACGTCGAATTCTGTCGTGGGTGCCGAATCGGCCACGTCGTACTCCTTGCTCTGGTGGCCCGCCGTCGTTGAGCGGTCCGTTGGCATGTGTTGTGAGGGCGCTTAGTCCTAAGAGTCAGACTAGCGCTCGGAGCGGCCCCGGGTCACCACGCGCCGAGGTGATCCACGGCACGGGCGCCGGGGCCGCGTCCTTGTTAGGGGTCCTAGGCGGACAGTCCTTCAAGGTAGGCCACGAGGGTGCGGACTCCGTAGCCCGTGCCCTCCTTGGTCACGTGGCCGTAGGGGGAGCCGGCGTTGAACGAGGGGCCGGCGATGTCGACATGGGCCCACGGGATCCGCTCGCCCTCAGTCTCGCCGACGAACTCGCGCAGGAAGGCCGCCGCGATGAGCATGCCGCCTTCGCGCTGGCCGATGTTCGCGAGGTCCGCCTGCGTGGAGTCCAGCGTGCCGCGCATCTCCTCGGGGATGGGCATCTCCCACAGGGGCTCGTCCACCGCGTCCGCGGCGTCCAGGAGCGCGTCAGCGACGTCGTCGTCACCCATGACTCCAGCCGTCCGCTTGCCGAGCGCCACGAGAGCGGCGCTGGTCAGGGTGGCGATGTCCACGATGGCGTCCGGCTCGTCGAGGCTCGCGGCGGCGAGCGCGTCGCCCATGACGAGGCGGCCCTCGGCGTCCGTGTTGAGGACCTCGACGGTCTTGCCGCCGAACATCGTGATGATGTCGCCCGGGCGCCCGGCCGTGGCGGAGGGCATGTTCTCGGCGAGCGCGAGGTAGCCGATGACCGTCACGTCGAGCTCGAGGCGCGCGGCAGTGAGGACGGTCGCGAGGACGGTGGCGGCGCCGGCCATGTCGGACTTCATCTCGTGCATGTTCGCGGCGGGCTTGATGGAGATTCCGCCGGTGTCGAACGTGATGCCCTTGCCCACGAACGCGACCTTGCCCTGCGAGGACTTCGGCGCGTACTCGAGCCGCACGAGGCGCGGCCCCCGGGAGGACCCCATGCCGACGAACGTCAGGCCGCCATAGCCCTTCTCGGCGAGCTCCGTGTCGTCGAGGACGGTCGCCTTGACGCCGGCCTCCTTGGCGGCCGCGACGGCCGCGTCCGCGAAGGACTCCGGGAAGAGCTGGAGTGCGGAGGTGTTGACGAGGCTGCGCGTCTCGGCCACGCCGCGCGCGACCGTCTGGGCGCGGTGCGCGGCGGCCTCGGCCTCGTCGGCCGGGACGTCGCTGGCGTGCCAGACGACCTCTGTGAGGCTGCGGGGCGAGGCGGAGGACTTGTAGCCGGTGTACCGGTACGAGCCGAGGACAGCGCCTTCGAGGAGCGCCTGGCCGAGGCCCGCGTCGAAGCCCGCGACATCGAAGGTCAGGCGGGCGACGTCCTTGACGGCGCGCACGGCCGTTCCGGCCGCGTGTCGGAGGACCTGGGTGGTCGCCTGTCCGTCGGCGAGCTTTCCCAGGCCGACGACGACGACTGGCGTGTCGAGGTCCCCGCTGACCCGGGGAAGGCGCGCCACGGCGTCCTTCTCGCCCGTGAACCCGACCTGGCCGAGGGCCCGCGTGAGGTCGGCGAGGTCCGACTCGGCGAGCGAGGAGTCGACGATGCTCGCCGCTGAATCGGCGCTGGCAGCGAAGAGAACGATGACGCCGGCGCCGTCGAGAGTCGAGGAGGCAGAGGCGGTGGGGAGGTCGAGGGCGAGAAGTTCGTCGAGAGCGACGGCCATGTGTGAGTCCTTTCGTGGTCGCTCCGCCGGGTCTCGGCGCCGGCACGCCGGGGCCTCGAGAAGACCTGCAGAGCGGGAATGGGTCTGTGTTCATCGTCTCATGTCGCCTGCCGCGCCTGACCTTCGGTGCCCGGCCGAACAGGGTTATCCACGTTTTCTCCGTCTGCGGCGCGGGGGCTCGGCGAACGCGGCACCCTGGGGCCATGGCTACTTCACATGAGACAGAGACACTGGGCGAGGAGCGCGCGGACGTCATCGTCCGCAGCGTCATCCGGGCCCTGGGATACCGGCCTCGCAACTCGCTCGTCCTCCTCGTTGTCGACGGCATGGAGGCCGGGCCATGCCTTCGGGTCGACCTGCCGTACGGGTCGGAGGACATGGACGCCTTCGGGCGCCAGCTTGTGGCCCAGCTGCCGGGGGAGTGCGCGGGCAAGGGGCTCGTCCTCCTGTGCTTTGAGGACACGTTCGGCCCGTCCCCCGAGTGGTACCGCCAGGTCTTTCTGGGCGTGTGCGAGGCCGCGGACGAGGCGGGCCTCGTGGGCCGCGGCATCCTCTGGGTGGCCTCGAGCGGCGCCGAGCTGGACGCGGGCCGGTCGGAGGAGCCTGCGGAGGAGAGGGACGAGGCCGCCGAGGGGCCGGAGTTCCAGCGGGCCATGCGCGCGGTGGAGGACGTGGAGGAGCGCGGCCCCGTCCTCACGCCCGCCGCCCGGGCGCAGTGGCGGGAGGCCCTCGGGCCCCTGTTCGTCCCCGTGGACGCTGCGGTGAGGGAGCAGTACCCCCTGTCTGCGTCACCGTTGGATGTTGAGTGTCCGCGCCTGCTGGGCGTGGGGCTCCTGACGCGCCAGTGCGCGCCCGGCGAGAGTATGGGGGCGGCGGCGTCCGTGCTTGTCGTCGAGGCGCTGGAGCACCTGCTGACAGTCATGGGGCGCGAGCACCTCGACGAGCCCGAGGTCTCGCTGCCCGCCTCGGCGGTGTCGCTCTTCCTCGGTGCCATTGTGCTGCCGAGCGGACTGGAGCTCGTTCTCCGCGCGGCGCTCGGTGGGCGTACGGCTGCCCTGGACTGCGCAGCGCGGCGGCACGTCGGCGTTCCGGCCTTCGGACGGGTCGTGCCCCCCGAGGCGACGGCCCTGGCCGAGCTTCTCGTGGACCCGCCGGAGGATCCGTGGAGCGCTGGGGCGTGGTGGTCCCGGTCGGGAACCCTCACGGCAGAGGAGGGGCTGGGCCCCCGGGAGGCGGCGGTCATGGAGGATGTGCAGGGCAGTGGTGACCTCATCCTGACGGACACGGACTTCCGCGCGGCGCTGAGTATCGGCGGGCTGGAAGACGCTCTGCGGGCGGACGTGCCATCCGCTGATGACGACGTCGACGCCTTGCGGCGCCTCGCCCTCCTCCTGGCCCAGGTGGCACCGCCCTACGCGGCGCGCCGTCTCCACTGCCTCGTCGCGTGGTCACTCTGGGCGCAGGGGGACGCGGAGGCCGCCCATTGGCACCTCGAGTTCACCCGCAACGTGCGTGGGCTCCTGGATGATCCGTGGGCGGAGGTCTTGGGAGCTCTCTTCGCGCACAAAGCGGACAGGCAGCGGCGCGGCCGCGGGCATCCGGAGGGGGGGATGAGGCAGGTCGGGGGATGACGCGGCGGGCCAGCCTATTCCGGGAGGGGCGACCACGGGGCGGCGGGGACGGGGCGGGGGCGCGGGCGTGGTCCAGAGGCGCGGACAGTCGTGGCATACTAGTGCCTGAAGACCCCGTCAAGTACCTCTTCGTCACATCTCGTCACATCTCAGCCGCTCCACGCCGCGCTTTGCGCGCTGCGAGCCACCGGCAGGGAATAGAGGACGGGCCTGGAAGCGTTGATCTCTACCCTGAGACCAATACGTCCTAGGGCGTGACAGAGGTGTTGCCAAGGTCCCGGTGCGCTGTCGATGCGCTATGGGCTTGGACGCGCTTGACAGGGTCATACTGGCGTTCCGCAAGTTACCGCGCGCCGGCCGTCGCCACGAAAGGGAACCATGAGTCCGACAGCCAAGAAGTCAGCCCCCGAGGCACCCGCCGACCTCCCCGCGGGCGAGTCCCCCGCCTCATCGCAGGACACCACGGCTGACGGCTCGAGCGCGGCACCCGCGGCGAAGAAGGCCGCACCAAAGACCTCCGCGTCCCGGACGGCGGCGACGAAGACGGCCGCGAAGAAGACGCCGGCCACGAAGGCCACATCCTCCAAGCCGGCAGCGGCCAAGACCGCGGCCGCCAAGACGACCTCCGCGAAGGCGGCTGCCGCAGCAGACGACGTCGCCGAGGGGGAGTCAGCGGAGGCCGCGCCCAAGGCCACTCGCGCACGCAAGACCACGGCCACGAAGACGGCTGCTGCGAAGACGACGGCCCCCAAGACCGCCGCCTCGACGACGAAGGCCGCTTCCGCGAAGGCCCAGGCCTCGAAGGCCGCCGCGTCAAAGGCCTCCGCCGAGGACACGGCAGAGACCGAGGGCGGGCTCGAGGAGAACGAGGCCGAGGCCCCCGCCAAGAAGCCGGCCACCCGCACGCGCCGCACGTCGGCCGCCAAGACGGCCAACGCCCCGGTCAAGGCAGCCGCCAAGGCCCCTGCCAAGGAGTCCATCGAGGCAGAGTCGGCGGAGGAGGACGCGCCCCTCGGCGAGGAGCCCGCCGAGGACACTGCGGCAGAGAAGGACACCGGTTCCGGGTTCACGTATTCCGACGCTGACGACGACGACGCGCCCACGCAGCAGGTCCTCGTCGCAGGCGCCACGGCCGACCCCGTCAAGGACTACCTCAAGCAGATCGGCAAGGTCGCACTCCTCAACGCGGAGCAGGAGGTGGACCTCGCGCTGCGGATCGAAGCCGGCCTCTACGCGGGCAAGAAGCTCGAGGAGAACCCGGACATCGATCCGAAGCTCAAGCGAGAGCTCCTGTGGATCATTCACGACGGCAAGCGCGCCAAGAACCACCTCCTAGAGGCCAACCTCCGCCTCGTCGTCTCCCTCGCCAAGCGGTACACGGGGCGCGGCATGCTCTTCCTCGACCTCATCCAGGAAGGCAACCTCGGCCTCATCCGCGCGGTTGAGAAGTTCGACTACACCAAGGGCTTCAAGTTCTCCACGTACGCCACGTGGTGGATCCGGCAGGCCATCACCCGCGCCATGGCGGACCAGGCCCGCACCATCCGCATTCCCGTGCACATGGTCGAGGTCATCAACAAGCTCGCCCGCGTCCAGCGCCAGATGCTTCAGGACCTGGGCCGTGAGCCCACGCCGGAGGAGCTCGGCAAGGAGCTCGACATGACCCCGGAGAAGGTCGTCGAGGTCCAGAAGTACGGGCGGGAGCCCATCTCCCTGCACACGCCGCTCGGCGAGGACGGGGATTCGGAGTTCGGCGACCTGATCGAGGACTCGGAAGCCGTCGTCCCGGCAGACGCCGTGAGCTTCACCCTGCTTCAGGAGCAGCTCCACTCGGTCCTCGACACACTCTCCGAGCGCGAGGCCGGCGTCGTGGCCATGCGCTTCGGCCTGACCGACGGCCAGCCGAAGACTTTAGACGAGATCGGCCGCGTCTACGGCGTGACGCGCGAGCGCATCCGCCAGATCGAGTCCAAGACGATGTCCAAGCTGCGCCACCCCTCCCGGTCTCAGGTGCTCCGCGACTACCTGGACTGACCCCAGGGCAGGCCCTTCCGGCCTCGTCCCAGATACACAAAGGCGGCCGGCCCCGCACGGGGCCGGCCGCCTTGTTCTTTTCCGGTTCGCTCGTCGTCGAAGCGGTCTACGGCGTGCCTAGTCGTCGAAGCGGTCCACGGCGTCGAGGCGCCCGGACTCGTCAATCCACTCGGCGGCCTTGGGGCGCAGGGTGTCTTCGACATCGCGCCCGTGGTGGGCGCAGAAGAGGAGCTCGCCGCCGCTGCTCAGAACAGCGCGCACGTAGGCCTGCGCGCCGCACCGGTCGCAGCGGTCCTTGGCTGTCAGGGTCGGGGCGGCAAGGGCGGTGCTCATGTGAATGGGGCCTTCCTGGTGGGGACATCGTCCTCGTCGGACGGGCACGTGGCCCGGGACGAGGATCGCAATAGATACCATGGAATCATGCGGACCCGCGCCGAGAGCCGCTGGGCGCCGCTGTTTTGCTCATCGCGTACTCGCGGCTGAGTTCCCGTCCCCGAGGAAGTTCACGTGGCCCAGACCAGTTCCGCCTACAACGCCCGCCACCTCTCCGTCCTGGAGGGTCTCGAGGCGGTGCGGAAGCGTCCAGGCATGTACATCGGGTCCACGGACTCGAGAGGCCTCATGCACTGCCTCTGGGAGATCATCGACAACTCGGTCGACGAGGCCCTCGGCGGCCACGCCCAGAACATCCGCGTGCTCCTGCACGCGGACGGCAGCGTCGAGGTGCACGACGACGGCCGCGGCATCCCCGTCGACGTCGAGCCCCGCACGGGCCTGAGCGGCGTGGAGGTCGTCTTCACCAAGCTCCACGCCGGCGGCAAATTCGGCGGCGGCTCCTACGGCAGCTCCGGCGGCCTGCACGGCGTGGGCGCCTCCGTGGTCAACGCCCTCTCCGAGCGGCTCGACGTCCAGGTGGACCGCGGCGGCAAGACGTACCAGATGTCCTTCCGTCGCGGCGAGCCTGGTCGCTTCGCGGACGGGAGCCGTCCTCGCGCGGACGCCCCGTTCGAGCCGTTCACCTCGGTGAGCGAGCCCGAGGTGGTCGGCAAGGCCAAGCGCGGCGTCACGGGCACCCGCATCCGGTACTGGGCGGACCCGCACATCTTCACCCCGGACGCGCAGTTCAAGTTCGACGAGCTCGTCAACCGCGTCCGCCAGACCTCCTTCCTCGTTCCGGGGCTGCGGCTGACGATCGTCGACGAGCGCCGCCGCCCGGGCACCCCGGGCGAGCACGGTCCCGTCGAAGAGACGTTCCAGCACGACGGCGGCATCACTGAGTTCGTGGACCACCTCGCGGTCGACGGCGCCGTCACGGACGTGTGGCGCCTGACCGGGCACGGGTCCTTCACCGAGCGCGTGCCGGTCATCGACGCGGCCGGTGCCTCCCGCATGGAGGACTTGGAGCGCTCTTGCGAGGTGGACATCGCTCTGCGCTGGGGGGTCGGCTATGACACCAACCTGCGCTCGTTCGTGAACATCATCTCCACGCCCAAGGGCGGAACCCATGTCACGGGCTTCGAGCAGGCCCTGCTCAAGACGCTCCGCAAGGGCGTTGAGGCCAACGCCCGCCGCCTTAAGGCAGGCAATGACAAGGTGGAGAAGGACGACGTCCTGGCGGGTCTGACCGCCGTCGTCACCGTGCGTCTCCCGGAGCCGCAGTTCGAGGGACAGACCAAGGAGATCCTCGGCACGAGCGCCGTGCGGCAGATCGTCGCGAAGGTCGTGGAGAAGGAGCTCTCGGCGCGTCTCAACGCGACATCCCGCGCGGACAAGGCTCAGGCGAGCCTGCTGCTGGAGAAGGTCGTCTCCGAGATGAAGTCGCGCATCTCCGCGCGCCAGCACAAGGAGACGCAGCGCCGAAAGAACGCCCTCGAGACGAGCTCCCTGCCCGCCAAGCTGCTCGACTGCCGCACGGACGACGTCGCTCGCAGCGAGCTCTTCATCGTCGAGGGAGACTCCGCGCTCGGTACGGCCCGGCACGCCCGGAACTCGGACACGCAGGCCCTCCTGCCGATCCGCGGCAAGATCCTCAACGTCCAGAAGGCGAGCGTGGCGGACATGCTCTCGAACGCCGAGTGCGCGGCCCTCATCCAGGTGGTCGGCGCTGGCTCGGGTCGCTCGTTCGACATCGAGGCGGCCCGCTACGGGAAGATCGTCCTCATGACGGATGCCGACGTGGACGGCGCCCACATCCGCACGCTCCTCCTGACGCTCTTCTTCCGGTACATGCGGCCAATGGTCGAGCACGGGCGCGTCTACGCGGCGGTGCCCCCGCTGCACCGGATCGAGGTCGTTCGCCGAGGAAAGCCGAACGAGTACGTGTACACGTACTCGGAGGCGGAGCTGCACCGCCGCCTGGGCGAGCTCCGGGACGCGGGGGAGAGCATCAAGGAGCCCATCCAGCGCTACAAGGGCCTGGGCGAGATGGACGCGGACCAGTTGGCGGAGACGACGATGGACCCGGCCCACCGCACTCTGCGCCGCGTGCGGATCGAGCACGCCGAGGCGGCCGAGCGGGCGTTTGATCTCCTCATGGGCTCCGACGTCGCCCCGCGCAAGGAGTTCATTATCTCCGGCGCCTCGCACTTGGACCGGGAGCGGATCGACGCCTAGCCCGTCACCCGTGTCAGAAGGCGGGCCGCGCGGCGCACCGTCCGGCCTGCGAGCGGGCTGGCGGGAGCCGCGGCCTGCCTGAGGGCGGCCTTCGTCGTCGTCCCCTCGGAGTGCCCGAGCCCGGGGTGAGGCGCGCCGGTGTTGGAGCTGGCGACGACGAGCAGCGCCCGGGCGATGTCCGCCGGCTCGTGGCGGCGCACCGCGAAGTCGTCGGCGAGGTACTCGATGAGCTCGGCAACCGCCTCGAGGGCCAGGCGTGCCGTCGGAAGCCAGGGGAGGGCGGTGCGCCACGCGGAGAACGCCCAGATGAGCACGTCGTGCCGCTGGTCCAGGTGCGCGCGCTCGTGATCGAGGACGGCCGCGAGCTCCGCCGGGGAGAGGGCCGTGAGGATGCCGTCGGTCACGACCGTGATCGAGCCGCCCGTCGAGGGCAAGCAGTAGGCGAGGGGAAGGGCGGACTCGACGACAAGCCGGTTCCGCTCATCCGGCGCCTCATGCGCCACAAGCCGCAGGGCTGCAAGGTGTCTCGCACGCCGTGCCCGCATCCGCAGCCCGGTCAGGGCGAGGGTGAAGACGAGGTGTGCGAGAAGGAGAGCGCCGCAGCCGAGGGCAATGAGGTGCGCGGCCCCCTCGGGCGGCAGGAAGGCGCCATCGCGCGTGAGTCCGACGACGCGCCTGACGGCAGCGAGAGGCGAGGGACCGAAGGGGGCGAGGCCCCACGCGAGGATGGCACCGATCATGCTCAGTCCGCCCAGGAGCCCCACGCCCTGCCACACGACCATCGCAGCGCGGGGCCTGCGGGCTGGCCACGAGGCGCGCGAGAGGAGGACCGGCACGGGCCAGGCCAGGGCGATGGCCACGGCCGCGAGGACCCAGGCAGCCAGGATCATGGGGCGGAGGTCACGGTACGGCGGCGGTCCGCGCGCAGGCTACGGCTGGTGGAGGAGGCGGCGCAGGAGCTCTGCCTCCTCGGCGCTGACGTGGCCGACGAAGCGCGCGAGGGCGGCCTCACGGTCATCCGAGGCCTCAAGGACCTCGGACATGAGGTCCGCGGTGTGCGCGGCGCGGTCCTGAACGGCCGAGTAGCGGTGGGGGCGGGCCGAGCGCTCGCGCCGGACGAGGTTCTTCTTCTCGAGGCGGGAGAGAACCGTGAGGACCGTGGTCACGGCGACGTCACGGACGCCGCCGTTCGCGAGGGCGTCCCTGATCTCGGTGGCCGAGAGGGGGTGATCGGGCTCAGACCAGAGGCGGTTCATGATGTCGCGCTCGAGGTCGCCGAGATGTCCCATGGTCCCTCTCCGTGTGTCTGTGGGGGCTGAACGCCGCCCGAGAGCGGCCCCGATGTTAGGACCTTAGTGTACAGCACCCTCTACGCCGCGTAGAAGGGGGAGGGTCGACGCACTGGTCGATGTGAGGCACTGCGGAGCGCGGAGTATGATGGAAGCAAACTTCTACGACGTGTAGAAGTCAATCCTTCGTGTCACTAAGGAAACCCTGTGGAAGCACTCGAAATTGCACGGTGGCAGTTCGGCATCACGACCGTCTACCACTTCCTCATGGTGCCTCTGACCTTGGGCCTCGGAGTGACCACCGCCGCGCTCCAAACGGTGTGGGTCAAGACCGGCAAGCCTGAGTTCAAGCGCATGACCAAGTTCTGGGGAAAGCTCTTCCTCATCAACTTCATCGTCGGAGTCGTCACGGGCCTGGTGCAGGAGTTCCAGTTCGGCATGGCCTGGAGCGAGTACAGCCGCTTCGTGGGTGACGTCTTCGGCGCGCCCCTTGCCATGGAGGCCCTCCTCGCCTTCTTCGTGGAGTCCACGTTCTTGGGCCTGTGGATCTTCGGCTGGGACCGCCTCTCCCCGAAGATCCACCTGGCCACGATCTGGGCCGCGGGCATCGCCACCTGGCTCTCCGCCTACTTCATCATCGTCGCGAACTCGTGGATGCAGCACCCGGTCGGCGTGGAGATGGTGGACGGTCGCCCCGTCATGACGGACGTCGTCGCGGTCCTGACCAACAACACCGCACTCCTCGCCTTCGCCCACACCATCACGGGCGCCCTCGCCGTGGCGGGCAGCTTCCTCCTCGGTATCGCCTGGTACCACTTGTGGCGCCGCCGCCGCGACGGCATTGACACGGTGGACGCCCAGGGCAAGGTCGTCGTCGGAGAGCACCGCGCCTCCGGCCGCGACGCCACGGATCACAAGGTCTGGATCAAGTCCGCGCGCATCGGCGCCGTCATCGCCATGATTGCGTTCGCCGGCGTGGCCGTGACGGGCGACTTCCAGGCCAAGCTCATGTTCCACCAGCAGCCCATGAAGATGGCCGCGGCCGAGGCGGCGTGCCACGACGGCACCGGCTTCTCCGTCCTCTCCGTCAATCCGATTGGCGATGGCCAGAGCTGCGACAACGTCAAGGCCGTCATCGAGGTCCCGGGCCTGCTCAGCTTCCTCGCCAACGGTGACTTCGACACGAACGTCAAGGGCGTCAACACGCTCGTCCCTGAGTACCAGGAGAAGTACGGAACGACCGTTCCCGACAATCCGATCTACGGTGAGCGGGCCGGGCAGAAGGTGGACTACGTGCCCGTCATGTACGTGACCTACTGGGGCTTCCGCATGATGATCACGTTCGGCGCCATCGCCGCGCTCGTGGCGTTCATCGCCTGGTTCATTCTTCGCAAGGGCACCGTTCCGGAGAGCGTCTGGCTCATGCGGGCTGCGGTCGTCTCGATTCTCGCTCCCTTCGGCGCCAACTCGGCCGGGTGGATCTTCACCGAGATGGGGCGCCAGCCGTTCGTCGTCGCCCCCAACCCGGACCCCTCCGGCATTGACCAGGTGTTCATGTTCACGGCCGCGGGCGTCTCATCCGGCGTCACGGCGGCGGAGATCCTCACCTCGCTTGTGGTGCTCACGCTCGTCTACGGCGTGCTGGCCATCCTTGAGGTCAAGCTCCTTGTGAAGTTCGTGCGCGGCGGCGTGCCGAGCGCCATGCCCGAGCTCCTCGCCCAGGATTCCGACGACGAAGCGGGAGGCAAGCCCAAGCGCGACGTCCTCTCGTTCGCCTACTAGGAGGTCGCCATGTTGGACACCATCTGGTTCATTCTCATCGCGGTCCTCTGGATCGGCTACCTGTTCCTCGAGGGCTTCGACCTCGGGATCGGCATCCTGCTGCGCGCCCTCGGTCGCACGGACAAGGAGCGTCGCCTCATGATCAACACCATCGGCCCCGTGTGGGACGGCAACGAAGTCTGGCTGCTCACAGCGGGCGGCGCCACGTTCGCGGCCTTCCCCAAGTGGTACGCGTCCCTGTTCTCCACCCTCTACCTGCCGCTCACGCTCGTCCTCGTGGCGCTGATCTTCCGCGCCGTGGCCTTCGAGTACCGCGGCAAGGGCGTCTCCGAGACGTGGCGGAACTTCTGGGACTGGGCGCTCATGCTCGGCTCCCTTGTCGCGGCCGGCGGTGTCGGCGCCATGCTCGCGCTCTCGACGACGGGCCTGCCGATCAACGCGAACGGCGACCGCGCGGAAGGCCCCATCGTGGGCGCCATCCTCTACGGTCTCCTCGGCGCGGCGGCCGTCATCGGGTTCGCCGTGGCGCAGGGCCTGGCCTTCCTCTCTCTCAAGACCGAGGGCGAGATCCGGGTGCGTGCTCGCGCCTGGCTCAAGAAGGGCATCCTTCCCCTGGCGGCGCCCGCCGCCGTCTGGGCCATTCTCCTCGGCATCAAGACGGCGGACGTTGTCGGGCTGCTTCTCGTCGTTGTCGCGGCGGCCGCCCTCGTCTTCGCCTTCATGATGGCGCGGGCGGAGCAGGAGATGAAGACCTTCCTCGGCCTCGCAGGGTTCCTCGTGGCAGGCGTGTCGTCGATCTTCGTGTCCGCCTACCCGGTGGTCCTGCCCTCCACGATCGACCCGGCGTTCAACCTCACGGTCGAGAACGCGTCCTCGAGCCCCTACACGCTCGCGGTCATGACGGGCGTCGCGGCCTTCGGCGTCCCGCTTGTCCTCGCCTACCAGGCGTGGACGTACTGGGTCTTCCGCAAGCGCCTGCATGTGGATCACCTCCCTGAGCTCCACGACTTCCCGGCCCAGGTGCTCTCCGGCACCGCCTCGGGCAAGCGCTGATACGTGGGTTCTTCCTCGAAGCGGCCGTCGCTGCCAGTCTCCCGTCCTGTTCAGGCGGGTCTGGTGGCGGCGGCCGCCGCCCGTTCCGTCGGCATCATCGCCCTGGCCGAGGCCCTCGCTCGCGGCCTGGGCCTCGTGGGCCGGGCGGACATGCACACGATTCTTCTCCTCGCGGCCGCCGGGGCCGGGCTGCGCGGGCTCGCGGCCTGGGCCACGCCGTGGCTCGCGTCCCGGGCGGCGGCCGACGTCGCGGCGACGCACCGTCGTCGTCTCCTTGAGGCCCGCCTTGAGAGGCCGCACGCTCAAGGTGACATCGCCGACGTCTCCCTCGCGGGGCGCGGCATGCGGGACCTGACGCCGTACTTCTCGCAGTTCATCCCGGCCGCCGTCAACTCGGCCGTGGTCCCGATCTTCCTCCTGGCGCGGATTGCCTTCGCGGACCTGCCGTCGGCCATCGCCGTGGCCGTGACGCTGCCGCTCGTGCCCGTGTTCATGATCCTCATCGGCAAGTACACGGCGCACCGCACCGCAGACCTCTCCCAGGCGATCCGCACGCTGACGGACTCGGTTGCGGAACTGGCGCGCGGCCTGGCGGTCCTCGTCTCCCTGGGGCAGGCGGGCCGGCAGCGCCGAGGGCTTGAGCGCGTCTCCGGCGAGTACACGCGCAAGGTCATGCAAAGCCTCAAGGTGGCCTTCCTGTCCTCCCTGGCCCTGGAGCTCATCGCGACGATGTCCGTGGCGCTCGTCGCCGTCATCATCGGCATCCGCCTGCTCAGCGGGGACATCACGCTCTACGCGGGGCTCGTCGCGCTCATCATCGCGCCGGAGTGCTACACGCCGCTGCGCGAGGTCGGCGCCGCCTATCACGCGGCCGAGGACGGGCAGCACGCGCTCAAGCGGGCGCGGGGCGTCCTCTCCGAGTCCGGCCCGGCGTCCCGCGCGGCTGATGCCAGGATCGGCGCGTCCGGCGCCGCTTCACCGGGCGCCGCTCCGGCCCAGGCTGGCGCACGTGCGGAAGGAGCTGAAGCCGGGCCCGCCTCGGGCTGGCGAATCCGCGGCGACCTCTACCGCGGTGAGCGGCTCCTCGCGCCTCGTCTTGACCTCTCCATTCCGACGACGCCGGGCCTCACGGCGGTCGTGGGCCCCAGCGGGCGGGGGAAGTCCAGCCTGCTGGCGATCCTGACGGGCCTCGAGGCCGGTCAGCACGCCGAGGCCCCGCGACTCGACGGGGACGGCACCGGGCCCGAGAGCCTCTCCGTCCCGCAGGCCCCCGCCTTCACCGAGGACACCGTGCGCGCGGAGCTCGCGCTCTACGTCGGCGCCGCCGCGAGCCTTGTGCCTGTGGCCCGGCCGCTGGGGCTCGAGAGTCTCCTCGACGCCCCGACGTCCACGCTGAGCCCGGGGGAGCAGCGCCGCCTCGCGCTGGCCCGGGCCCTCCTCGCCGCGGCGCGCCGGCCGGGCGTGCCGCTCGTGCTCGACGAGCCCACGTCCCAGCTGGACGGGGACAACGCCGCCGCCGTGACCCGGCTTCTCGCGGAGGCCGCGCAGGAGCGGCGCGTCGTCGTCGCAACACACGATCTCGCGCTGGCAGCCCTCGCGGGCGAGACCATCACGATCGGCGGGCCGTCCGGTGACGGTAGCGACACCGCCCCCGACGAGGCGGGACCCGGTGCGCACCGGCCCGCCGAGACGCCTACTGCGGCCGCGGAGGCCCCCGCTGCCGGGGGAGAGGCGGCGGGCGACGGCTCGGACGCTCACCCCCAGGCCGGCCAGCCGGACAAGGCGTCGACGGGATCGCGCGCGGTGCCGATCTGGCGGGAGCGCAAGGTGCTCCTCGGCGTCTTCCTGGGGATCGTCTCCGCTGGGTGCGCCGCGGCGCTGACGGCACTGTCCGGGTGGCTGATCGTCCGGGCCTCGCAGCAGCCGGCCATCATGTACTTGTCCGTGGCCATCGTCGGCGTCCGCGCGTTCGGCCTGTTCCGCGCCGTGGCCCGGTACGGCGAGCGGCTCGCGACGCACGAGGGCATGCTCTCCGCCTCGGCGAGCCTGCGCCTGCGGCTGTGGGACGCGCTCGCGACGAGCCCCGCGCACTGGCGGTCCATCTCGCGGCGAGACGGCGGCACGGCCCTGCTCATCTCGTCCGTCGACGCGGTCCGTGACGCCGTGCCCCGTGCGATCATCCCCGCCGCGGGAGCGGCGTTCGTGTCCCTCGGGACCCTCGTCGTCTTCGCGGTCCTGGCCCCGGAGATGCTGTGGATCCCCGTCGCTTCCGTCCTCGTGGGCGGCCTCGGCGCGTCCTGGCTCGCGGCCCGCGCCGACCGGCGTGCCACTGCGATCATGGCCGAGCACGACGACTGGCTCTCCCGCCGCCTCGGCGTCCTCTACCGAGCGGCGCCGGACCTCGCGGGGGGCGGCGCCTCCGCCCGCGCGGTGGGTGCCTTTGCCGACGAGGACGCCCGGTTCGGGCGCGCCCTCCGGCAGGCGGCGCGGTCCCGCGGACTCGGCGCCCTCGTCGTCGTGGCGGCGCAGGCCTTCGCGGCAGCGGCCGTCGTCGTCCAAGGCCAGCCCGGCGGCGAGGGTGGCGTGCCGCTCGAGGCGACCGCCGCTCTGGCCCTGCTCATGGTGGCGCTCATTGACCCGTTCATCGCCCTGCTGGACGCGGTGCCGCAGGCGCGCGCGTGGCGGGAGAACGAGGCTCGGCTCCGGGCAGCGCTCGCCGATGCTGACGCCCCTGACACGAGGCGGCCGCGCGAGTACAGCGAGCCGCTGGCGGGACTCGGTGCGCGGGAGCTGGTCCTCGCCTACCCGAGCGGGCCTGCGATCGGCCCGATCACGAGCTTCAGCACCCCCGGGGCCTGGACGCTCATCACGGGGCCGAGCGGCTCCGGCAAGTCCACGTATCTCGACGCGCTGGCTGGGTTCAAGGCGCCCGACGCCGGGCAGATCGTCACGCCCTCAGGCCGTCACTCCGCGCATGCGCCCGACGCGTGGGTTCCAGCCACCGCGCTGGGCACCGTGACGTGGTGCCCCCAGGACGCGTACGTGTTCGACGCGCCCGTCGACTCGAACCTCCGCCTGGCCCGCGAGGACCTCACGGACGCCGAGATTCGGGATGCGCTCAGCCTTGTCGGGCTCGGGGACATGGACCCCTCGCGGCCTGCCGGGCCGGGCGGTTCGTGGCTCTCCGGCGGCGAGCGGCAGCGCCTGTCAGTGGCCCGCGGGCTCGTGCGCGGCGCGGACGTCTTCCTCCTGGATGAGCCCACGGCCCATCTGGATCACGACGGCGCGGCGCGGCTCGTGGCTGACCTCGGCGAGGCGCTCCGGGGCCGCACGGTGATCGTCGTGGCCCACGGCGACTTCGCGCAGCTTGCCCCGAACCTCCCGATGGCGCGCCATGAGGTCTCTCACTAGCGCCCCGCCACTGCCGATGGAGGGTTTCGAATATTTCGAATAGAGTAGACTTCTACTAGGAAGGGGGCCCACATGGCATCCATCGTTTCGTCGGAACGCTCGACGTTCATTCCATCTGCGGCACAGCAAGAGGAACTTGAGGCCTTCTCCCGGTTCCTGGAGAACGCGCCTAGTGCCGCCAATCGCGGTCCCGCCAAACTTGTGAGCCAGACTGGTGAAGTGCGGGAGCTGCCCGCCCCGCTGTATCGCATCTTGGTTGAGATCGTCGACGCTCTCTCTGCGGGCCGAGGTGTGTCGGTTATGCCTAACGAGCAGCAGATGACTACGCAGCAGGCAGCGGACTTCCTAGCCATGTCGCGGCCATCCCTCGTCAAGCTCCTCGAGTCCGGTGACATTCCGTTCATCAAAGTGGGCAGACACCGGCGAGTCAAACTCAGCGACCTGGTGGCCTATGAATCGCGCCTGACCGAAGTGCGGCGAGAACTCCTTGACTCGATGTCACAAGAAGGATTCGCGAGTGGGCACTACTTTCAGGTGCCGACGCAGGGGCGTTCGAGCGAGTAGTGGGACGTGGCGTTTAGAGTTCTTGTGGAGGCGTGTGTTCTCGTGCCGATGCCGACGACTGACATATTATTGCGCTTGGCGAACGAGAAAACGTTTCACCTGATGTCGTCGAGAGACATTTTGGAGGAGGTTGAGCGAAATCTGGTGGATGCTATCGGTCTGAGCCCAATTCACGCGCGCAGGAGGCTTGAGTCCATGCAGCTATCCTTCCCGACCGCCATGGTTGAGGGCTTCGATGACTTGACTGATTCCATGACGAACGACCCGAAAGATCGCCACGTCCTCGCTGCAGCGGTTCGTGGCATCGCGGAACTGATCGTGCCTTCAAACGTCAAGGACTTCCCCCGAGCGGCGTGCGCCCCGTATGACATCGACGTACGAACCCCGGATGACTTTCTGACGGACCAGCTCGACCTATATCCGACAAAGACATTGAAGGTGCTCAACGACGCGCACCTGTCCCTCATCAATCCGCCTATTCCGCGCGACGAGTACCTTGAAGGCCTGGAAGCATGTGGATTGAACATCTTAGTCAGCACTGTGCGGTCGCTGCTCTAGCTCCGCCTCGCTGGGTCCGCCGACGTCAGGGGTGCCGCGGGGTTCAACGTGGGCTGGAATCATTTGCCCAGGGGCCCGGCAATACGTCGCTGCTCATGCCGAAGAAGCTAGCCAATCGCCCCTGCGCGTTCCTGGCCATATGACCCGCGGCCAGCTCGCCCCTTAAGAACGGCGGCACTTGATGAGCAGAGGGGCGGCCAACCCCATCGGCTTGATCAGAACAGGGACTCACCCGCTCCGCCACCCGCGGCGTTGGGCCCCGCGGTGCCGTCGTCGGAGGAGGAAGCGCCGGCCGCCGCTCCGCCATCCGGCGCGCGGCCACCCGTGGCCAGTCGCGGAGCGTCCGCCGCCGAGAGCATCGAGCCGCCGATGAGGTCGATGCTGTGCTGCAGCGGCACGCCGGAGCCGTCGCGGCGCCCGTACTCGGTGGGCAGGACGCGGTGGACGCCGTTCTTGGAGCTTGCCCGCGCGGGGATGGGGCCCACATAGCCGAGGGACAGGCCTTCCTCGCCCTTGAGGAAGCGGTGCGCCCGGACGCCGGCCGTGGCGCGGCCCTTGACGGGGAACTCGTCCGCGTCCGTGAGCTTGACGGACCCGGAGGAGAGGCCAGGCAGGGCGTCGTCCGGTTTGGAGACGGTCACGACCACGTTCTTCTGCGCGGGATCCACGACCCCGAACGCGATGACCGCATCCCCCTCGGCGAGCTTGATGCCCGCCATGCCGCCGGCCGTGCGCCCCTGGGCCCGGACCGCGGAGGCGGGGAAGCGCAGCAGCTGAGCGCGCTCGGTGAGGAACGCGAGGTCGGCGTCGTCGGGCGCGATGTGCGCTGCCACCACAGAGTCCCCGGGCTTGAGGGAGATGGCCTCCCACTCGTCCGAGTTGAGCGGGTACTCCGGGTTGACGCGCTTGACCACGCCGTTGCGCGTGCCGAGCGCGATGACCCGGTCCAGTGGCACAAGGGCCACGACGCTCTCGCCCTTGGCCAGCGCCGCGTAGTCCGCGACCTTGCCGCCGCTCGTCAGGCTCGGCAGCCCCTTGGGCCCGGCCGCGAAGGACGGCATGTCCAGCACGGGCAGGCGGACCATGCGCCCGCGGTCCGTGAGGACGGCGATCTCGGCCCGCGCGGTCGTCGGAACCACGGAGAGCAGGACGTCGTGCTTGGCGCGCGGCGTCTCGTCCGAGACGGGCTCGTCCGTGAGCGTGCGGCCGATGAGCCCGGTGGCCGTGAGGACGGCGAAGCACGGGTCGTCGGCGATCTTCAGGCTCAGCGGCGCCGCCTTGGACGCGGGCCCGCCGGTGAGCGCGGGGCTCGTGCCCGGCAGGGGAGCGTCGTCGGCCGTTTCCTTGAGGACCGTGCGCCGCTCCGTCCCGTGCTCCTCGGCGAGGGCCGCGAGCTCGTCCGAGACGACCTGCCGCAGCCGGGAGTCAGAGGCGAGGATCTCCTCGAGCTCCGCGATGGCGGCCCGCAGCTCGTCCCGCTCCCGCTCCAGGTCGATCCGCGAGAACTTCGTCAGCTGCCGCAGCCTGAGCTCGAGAATGTACTCCGCCTGGACCTCGCTCAGGTCGAAGATCTGGATGAGCCGGCGCTTGGCCTCAGCGGAGTCGTCCGAGGAGCGGATGATCTCGATGACCTCGTCAATGTCGACGAGGGCGAGGAGGAGGCCGTCGACGAGGTGCAGGCGGTCCTGCTTCTTCTGAAGGCGGAAGGCCGTGCGGCGCCGGACCACGTCCAGCCGGTGGTCCGTGTACACGCGGAGCAGGTCCAAGAGGCCCAGCGTCTGGGGCTGCCCGTCCACGAGGCACACGTTGTTGATGCCGAACGAGTCCTCCATCGGCGTGAACCGGTAGAGCTGCGCGAGGACCGCGTTGGGGTTGAAGCCGTTCTTGAGCTCGATGACGAGCCGCAGGCCGTGCTTGCGGTCCGAGAGGTCGATGACGTTGGCGATGCCCACGAGCTTCTTCGCGTTGACGGCGTCCTTGATCTTCTCGATCACCTTCTCCGGGCCGACGCCGTACGGGAGCTCCGTGACGACCAGCCCCGTCTTGCGCGGGCCGAGCTGCTCGATGGCCACGGCGGCGCGGGTCTTGAAGGTGCCGCGACCGGTCCGGTACGCGTCCCGGATGCCGTCCAGGCCCACGATGATGCCGCCGGATGGCAGGTCCGGGCCCGGCACGAGCGCCATGACGTCCTCGAGGCTTGCGGACGGGTTCTCGACGAGCAGGCGGGCCGCCGCCACGACCTCCCGCAGGTTGTGGGGGGCCATGTTCGTGGCCATGCCCACGGCAATGCCGGAGGCGCCGTTGACGAGGAGGTTCGGGAACGCGGCCGGCAGCACGGTGGGCTGGGTGAGCTGGCCGTCGTAGTTCGGCTCGAAGTCGACGACGTTCTCGTCGAGGTTGCTCGTCAGCGTGAGCGCGCTCGGGGCCAGCCGGGCCTCGGTGTATCGCGCCGCGGCCGGGCCGTCGTCGAGCGACCCGAAGTTGCCGTGCCCGTCGATGAGCGGAAGCCGCAGGGAGAAGCTCTGCGCCATGCGGACCATCGCGTCGTAGATGGCGCCGTCGCCGTGGGGGTGGAGCTTGCCCATGACCTCGCCCACGACGCGGGCGCTCTTGACGTGGCCCCGGTCCGGCCGGAGGCCCATCTCGCTCATCATGTAGAGGATGCGGCGCTGGACGGGCTTGAGGCCGTCGCGAGCGTCGGGCAGGGCCCGCGAGTAGATGACGGAATAGGCGTACTCGAGGAAGCTCGACTCCATCTCCTCGGCCACGTCCACGTCGATGATCGTGCCGTCGGCGGCCGAGTCAACCTGCCGGGACTTGGGTGCGGGGGCCATCGCTCAACCTCGATTGATCAGGGGAGAAAACGGACGCCTCACGGGGAAGCGCATTATTCTTATCCTATGGCGAAGCGGAGCAGAACACCGGACTACCCGGCTCACTGGGAGGCGGACGTCGTCCTGCGGGACGGCAGCACGGCGCGGTTGCGGCCCATCGTCCCGGACGACGCGGACGCGCTGCAGCGCTTCCATGTCGGCCAGTCCGAGAGCTCGATCTACCTGCGCTTCTTCACGTACAAGGCGCGGCTGTCCAGCAAGGAGCTCGCGAGGTTCACGCAGGTGGACTACGTGGACCGGGTCGCGTTCGTCATGACGCGCACGGAGCGCATCGTCGGCATCGGCCGCTACGACCGCCTGCCCGAGGACCCGGACTCGGCTGAGGTCGCGTTCAACATCGCGGACGCCTTCCACGGCAAGGGCCTTGGCTCCATCCTCCTCGAGCACCTCGCCGCCGCGGCCTGCGAGCGGGGGATCGAGCGCTTCACCGCGGAGGTCCTCCCCGAGAACCGCCAGATGCTCAAGGTGTTCATCGACGCGGGCTACGAGGTCTCGCGGCGGTTCGACGACGGGGTCATCGCCGTCGAGTTCGACGTCGCAGCCACCCCCAAGTCCCTCGAGGTCATGGCTTCCCGCGAGCAGCGGGCGGAGTCCTCCTCCGTGGCAGAGATCCTCACGCCGCGCTCCGTGGCCGTCATCGGCGCGAGCCGCACGTGGGGGAGCCTCGGACAGCGAGTCCTCGAGAGCGTCCTGGAGTCGGGCTTCACCGGCCCCGTGTACGCCGTGAACCCGGAGACCCTGGAGCTGGGCGGGCGGCTGAGCTACACGACCGTCGAGGAGATCCCGGACCCGGTGGACCTGGCCCTCGTCGTCGTCCCCCGATCCTCCTTGCGCTCCGTGGTGGAACAGTGCGGTCGCAAGGGGGTCAAGAGCGCGGTCATCCTCACCGATTCAGCGTTGGGCGACGACGAGGCGCACCGCCGCACGATTGCCGCGATCGTCAAGACGGCCCGGCGCTACGGAATGCGCATCGTGGGGCCCGCGAGCCTCGGCGTGCTCAACACGGACCCGGAGCGGCCCCTCAACGCGTCCGTCGCCAACTCCCTCCCGCTCGCGGGCCCCGTGGCCCTGTTCGCCCAGTCGGCCGCCATCGGCGTCATGCTCTACGCAGAGATGGGGCACCGCAACGTCGGCATCTCCGCGTTCTTCTCCGCCGGCCACCGGGCGGACCTCTCCGGCAACGACGCCATGCAGTACTTCGAGTCAGACCCTCGCTCCCGGGCCGTCGGCCTCTTCCTCGAGTCCATCGGCAACCCGCGCAAGTTCGCCCGGATCTCGCGGCGGCTGTCCGCGAGCAAGCCCGTCGTCGTCGCCAAGAGCCACGTCATGGGGTTCCGGCTCCAGGACGGCCACACCTTCGGCCAGACGCAGGCGCCGCCGCGGGCCTTCGAGGCGATGCTCCGGCAGTCCGGCATCATCCGCGTCACGAGCAACGAGGAGCTCGTGCGCGTCATGGCCTTCCTCGCCACCCAGCCCGTTCCCCGCGGACCGCGCGTCGGCATCCTGACGAACTCCGCGCCGCTCGGTCGCGTGGTTGCGGACGCTGCGGCCCTCGCAGGCCTTGAGGTCGCCGAGTCAGTGAGCGACGTCGATTTCTCCCGCGGGCTCTCCCGGGTCCTGCCCGCGCTGACCCGGCGCCTCGAAGAGCTCATGTCCGAGGTGGACGCGGTCATCGTCGCGCTCCTGCCGGTCGTGGGGCTGACGACGGAGCGCCTCGCGGAGGCCATCCATGCGGCGGGGCGAGCCACGGGCGTGCCCGTCGTCGCCTCCTTTGCCGGCATTGTTGACCAGGGGGTGCGGACAGAGGGAGTCCTGCCGGTCTCCGCACCCGCGCCGGACGCGCCCGAGGCCGGGGACGACCCGGACCTTGCGCTCGCCCCCGCCCAGCCCGGCCTGCCCACCTACAGCTCACCCGCCTCCGCAGTGCGCGTCCTGTCCCTCGCGAGCCGGTACGGTGCGTGGCGGGCCGAGGACCGGGGCGAGTTCGTGCAGGTCGAGGACGCAGACCCCTCCCGCACCCAGGCCGCCCTCCAAGCGGCCCTCACGCGCGGCAACGGGGGAGACCTCTCCCAGCTGACCCCAGAGGAGACCCACGAGGCCCTCGCCGGCTACGGCCTCAGCGTGCTGCCCGCCGTAGGCTTCCGCACCAAGGACGAAGCCGCGGCCGCCGCCGCCGACATCGGCTACCCCGTAGTCATCAAGCCCCTCGACGCCTCCCTGCGGCACCGCCTGGATCTCGGGAGCGTGGTCCTCAACATCGAGACCGAGGCCGCGCTGCGCCTCGCCGTGGACCAGATCCGCAGCGTCCTCAAGCGATACCTCCCCGAGGGCGAGCAGCCCGTCCTTGAGGTTCAGGCCATGGCCGACCCGGGCCAGGCGTGCCTCGTCCGCGCGGTCGAGGACCCGCTGCTCGGCCCCATCCTGAGCTTCGCGCTCGCGGGGGACTCCGCAGATCTGCTCGACGACTGGGCGTTCGCTGCCACGCCGATGACCGACGTGGATGTCCACGACCTCGTGCGGCGCCCCCGCGCCTCGGCCCGGCTGCGGCGAGATCCCCGGCTCGGCCCTGCGGACATCGCCGCCCTCGAGGACCTCGTTCGGCGCGTGGCGGCCCTCAAGGACGCACACCCCGAGCTCGCCCGGCTCGAGATCAACCCCGTCCTCGTGCACGGGACAGGGGCGACCGTGCTCGAGGCGACCCTCTGGGCGGCGAATCCCTCCCGGAGGCGGGACAGCGCCCGCAGGGCCCTGCGCGACGGCTGACTGCCCGAGGCCCCCTCCGAGTCACGGCGCCACCCCGGAGTGGCGCCGCGAGACGGGCCTCATGCCCGCCTGCGGGGGCGCCAAGCGCTCGCGGGCGTGGCGTGCCAGACTAGAGACATGCCGAGGAACTCCATCACTTCGCCTGACACTGCTGACGCCGCCCGCCTTCGCCTCGAGCGGGACGTGGAGCGAGCCGGGTTCTACCCGGCGCTCGTCCTCGACGTCGTCGACGACGGGCTCGACGGCGAGCCGGTGATCGCACACATGGTCCACCAGGAGACCCACATCGACCGGCGGGATGTCCACCGGCACGTCACCGTGCTCGTCCTCGGCGAGCGGACCCTTCAGATCGTCCACATCGACGACGAGGACCAGGACGAGACCGGCAGCCGCCCCATCGCTCAGCTCACGGGGGAGTCGGTGCACGTCGCGGACATCACGGCCGTGATCGTCGGGTACGCGCACGGGATGCCGACCCACTTCGCGCGCGGCGACCGAATGCACGAGATCTCCGTGACCATCGGCTGGTCCGGCGGCCTGCGCGTGGACGTGCAGCCGGCCGGCTGCCCAGACCCCGAGTGCGACATGGACCACGGCAGCATGGGCACCCTCAACGCGGAGGACATCATGCTGCGCGTCAACGAGGCCGCGGACGGGCGTGAAGCGGTCGAGCGCGCCCGCACCTTCGTTCGCGCCCTGCGGCGTGCCCGCCTCGCTGAGCGGTCTCGCGCCCGATGACCGAGCCCTTCCCGTCCCCGCCGAAGCGGGCGTCCATCGCAGACGTCCTCGAGTCCGCCGCGGCCTCCGCTGGCCTCGAGGGGGCCGAGAATCGGCTCGGGATCGCGAGGAGGCGGCGCGTCGTCGTCGCCCTCGTGGATGGCATGGGCCTGTCCTCGCTGTCCGCGCACGCGGCTCACACGCCGTTCCTGCGCTCTCAGGCGGACCGGCGCCGGCCTCTGGCCTCGACGTTCCCCTCGACGACGGCCACCGCACTGACCTCCTTCGGGACCGGGCTTCGGCCTGGCCAGCACGGCATCACTGGCTACGAGATGCTCGCCCCGGAGCACCCGGACGGGCCCCGGGTGGTCAATCAGCTCGGTGCGTGGGATGCGCGGCTGGACCCGCGTGAGTGGCAGCCGCACCCGTCCGTGTTCATGAGGTGCGACGACGACGGCCTGGCGGCGGTGACGGTCTCCCAGGACCGGTTTGAGGGATCTGGACTGACGAGAGCCGCCCTGGGGGGAGGCGTGTTCGTTGCGGCGAAGACCTCGGACGAGCGCGTCGCAGCTGCAGTGAAGGCCCTCCGCGAGATGAAGCGCGGTGTGGTCTATGTGTACTGGAATGAGGTCGACAAGGCCGGGCACGCCCACGGGGTCGCCTCGGACGAGTACGTCGCGGCGCTCGAGGACGTCGACTTCGCTCTCAAGCGGCTTGTGGCGCAGGCACCGGAGGACACGCTCGTGCTGGTCACGGCGGACCACGGGATGATCGACGTCCCCGCGGAGCGCCGGTGGGACTACAGCGAGCACGCGGCCCTCACGAGGGCTTTCGAGTTCACGGCGGGCGAGCCGCGCATGGTGCAGCTGTACTGGCGCGCCGAGGTGACGGAGGCCGAGAAGGCGGAGGCCCTGGCGGCGTGGGCCGAGTACGTCGGGTCCCTCGCGTGGGTGGTCACCCGGGATGAGGCCATCGAGGCGGGGTGGTTCGGCGAGGTGAGCCCGCGAGTAAGGCCGCGCATCGGGGATGTCCTTGTAGCGGCCCGTGCCCCGCTTGCGCTGTACGACGGGCGGCGGGCCAGTGCCCACGCGTTCGAGATGGTCGGGCAGCACGGCTCCGTCACGGGCGAGGAGATGGGCATCCCGCTCTTCGAGATCCCTGCGGGCGGCCCGCGCCGCTGAGCACAGCCCCCTCGCCTTCTCACACCCCTGCTGTTGCGCGGCACCCTCCCGTTGCGCGGCGACTTCCGCACAAGAATCGAGCGTTGGGCGTGCGGAACTCGCCCCGCAACGGGGAGGAGGGGCGTCCTAGGACTCGTTGTCCGGCTTGGCGCCGAAGTAGATCTGATCCCAGCTCGGCACGCGGGAGCGGCGGTCCTTGAGGGACTTCTTGGGCTTGCGGCGCGCGGAGAGGTCGTCCTCGTCCGCCTCGTCTTCTGCCGTCACCGGCGCCTGCTCCTCGGCGGCGCGGCGGCGGTCAGAGATGATCTGCGCGAGGCGGTCGTCCGCCTCCTCGTCCGTGCCCAGGCGGGTGCCGCGGCGCTGGCTCAGCATGTCGAGGAGCTCGCCGTTCTCGTCCTCGGTCCCCGCGGCGGCAGGCGCGTCGTCGGCATCCTCAGCGTGGGCGGGAACGGGGGCGAGGCGACGGCCGTGGGCCGCGTCCAGCGGCTCCAGCTCGGAGAGGAACTGGGCCCAGCGGTTGACGTTGTGCACGCTCTTGCGGAGGGCGTTGAAGACCCAGCGCGCCTCGGGCTCGGCGTCCACAAGGTCCGTGCCCTCGAGGGGCGTGGTGTCCGTGACCTCGAAGCGGGCAACGACGTCCCACTGGCCGTCCGCCCGGCGCCAGGCGTCCCACTCGATGGACGCCGGCTCGATGCCGCTGACGGAGGCGCGGTGCTCGACCATGTTCTCGATGGTCACGGGCTGCTCGCCGAAGACGGCGCGGACGGCGTCGCGCGTCAGCGTGCGGTCAGAGACCTCGGTCCCGCGCGCCAGGGCCGCGGCGTGGTCACGCTCGGCGCGGACGGGGGCTGCGTAGGACTCAATCCGCTCCAGCGGAAGGCCGGTCTCTGCGGCGACCTCCTCGGAGGTCGCCCCGAGGCGGATGCGGGACTGGATCTCGCGGGGGCTCAGACGGGTGGGCTCGCGCGTCGTGGCCGCTGCGCGCCTGCGGGCCAGAGCCCCGCGGAGCTCGTCCGTGACGGGGACGGAAAAGCGCTCGCCCGCATCGTTGGAGACAATGAGATGGGCCCCGTCGTCACTGATGGAGACGAAACGAAGGCTGTTCATGGATTCTCCTTGAAGAAGGTCGTTCGATCACGGGTCCTGCGGGTGGGCGACGCGGCCGAGGGCCGCAGACGGCCCAGCGCAGCTGTGTCGTGTTCGCCCCAGTCTATCGGCCCCCATCCGTCCGGGCACACCCGGCGCGCCCGGGAATCTGGGGGTCTGCGGGGGCCTCGGGTGTCCTCCGCGCGGCCCGCGGGTGTTCGCAGACAGCGATTTTTCGTCATATCCGCTGGCCGGGGTGGCATTCTCACGCCAATTGAGTCAGAATCTGTGCGACGTTCTCCATGAGATCTCCTGACCAACCACACCGCCCATCCGACCAAAAGGTAGTGACTTCACCGTATGGCAACTGACTACGACGCCCCGCGCAAGAACGACGACGACATGAGCGAGGACTCGATCGAGGAGCTGAAGGCTCGTCGGTCGGAGGGGCAGTCTTCGATCGTTGACGAGGACGAGGCCGAGGCGGCCGAGGGATTCGAACTCCCGGGGGCCGACCTCTCCGGCGAGGAGCTCATGGTCCGCGTTCTGCCCCCGCAGAACGACGAGTTCACGTGCAACACGTGCTTCCTCGTCCGCCACCGCTCGCAGCTCGTGGTGAGCCAGGACGGCACGCAGACCTGCAAGGACTGCGAAGCCGCATAGGGTCAGCGACCTGCGGGACCGCCCGCAGCCTCCGAGTCTGCCGCCGCCGCCTGTTCAAGGGCGGCGGCGAGTTCGTTTGGCCGCCGGCTCGAGATGAGCCAGGACGGGGTCGGGTCCTGCGGGTCGACGACCTGCACGCGCACGAGCGGCTGGATCCACCCGCGCAGGCACTGGTAGGACAGGGCGTTGAACTCGGTGCCGCGCGCCTTGGTCGCGGCCTCCGGGCCGAGCGCCTCGGGCCGGGCGAGGTGCCGGGGCTCAATGCTGGCCCTGCCGGCTCGGACACGGCTCTCGGTCACAACGACCTCGGGCGTCGTGACGATCAGAATGATGCCAAGGGCCGCGAAGATCGCCGCGCCCACCACGACGCCCAGGCCCAGGCTCACTGGCTGGAACACGAGGATCCAGGCGGACGCGAAGACGGCGCAGAACGTCCAGATCCACCAGGACGGCCGGAGCTTCTCGGCGAACAGGACACGGGGGCGCGAAGGAGTCGTCATGCACACCATTTTGCCTCCTCACGGCCAGACGTGGGGCCCGGGATAGGCTGGTGCCGTGGTTGAACAACGAGTTGCCCCTGAGTCCGCCGCTCATCCGCGCGTCGAGGTCGCCCTCGCGCCAGGAGCGAGCCTGCCCGCCTACGCGCACCCCGGGGACGCGGGCGCGGATCTGGCCAGTGCCGAGGACGTGGTCCTCGAGCCGGGCCGCCGGGCCCTGGTGGGGACCGGCGTGAGCGTGGCCATCCCGGACGGCTACGTGGGCCTCGTCCATCCCCGGTCGGGCCTCGCCCACCGCGCGGGCCTGTCGATCGTCAACGCGCCTGGCACCGTGGACGCTGGGTATCGCGGCGAGATCAAGGTCAACCTCATCAATCTCGATCCGGACACCCCCATTGAGATCCATCGCGGGGACCGGATCGCTCAGCTGCTCATTCAGCCCGTCTCGCGTGCCGCGTTTGTCGCGGTGGAGTCCCTGGACGCCTCCGCGCGCGGCGCCGCGGGCTTCGGCTCGACGGGCGGGTTCTCGCACGGTTCCGCTTCGGGCCAGGAAGGTTAGGCATGGCGCTTTTCGGCCAACGCAAGAAGAAGACGACGACGGAGGCTGGCGCCACCGTTGACGCCGCCCCCACGTCGGGCCCGACGTCGGCCCCCACGGAGCAGGCTAGCCCCGAGTGGGACCGCTCCGGCGGCCCGTTCGACGCCGCAGAGAAGACCGCCTCCGAGGGGTACCTCGACTTCGGCGGGTTCCAGGTGCTCGCGCCGGAGGGCTCGCATGTGCGCCTCGACGTGGACCAGGCGGCAGACACGATTGTCGCCGCGACGATCGACATCGGCGCCTCGAGTCTGCAGATTCAGGCGTTCGCCGCGCCCAAGTCGTCTGGTCTGTGGGACGAGATCCGGGGCCAGATCCAGGAGTCGGTCGCGGGCCAGGGCGGCTCGTCCGAGGTCATCGAGGGCGACTTCGGGGTGGAGCTGTTCGTCAAGCTTCCGGTGACGTCGCAGGACGGCTCGCTGGGGTACCGCTCGGCGCGCTTCCTGGGCGTGGACGGTCCGCGGTGGTTCGTCCGCGGTGTCCTGGGCGGCCCTGCGGCCACGGACGAGCGCGAGGCGGCGCCTCTCGTGGACGTCTTCCGCAGCATCATTGTGGTCCGTGGTGACGCGGCGATGCCCCCGAAGGAATTGCTGACCCTGAGGGTGCCCGAGGGCGCCCAGACGGTCTGACGGCGTGAGCGGGGATCGTCCAGACAGCCCGGTGGCCAGCGACGCGTCGCGCCTGGCCCGGGCCATGGCCGCCAGGGGCGAGAACGGGCGCCTCTCGCCGCTTGAGAGCATCGGCGGGGTCCGGGGCATCGCCGAGTCCGTCCTGCCGGGACTCGTGTTCACTCTCGTCTTCACGGTCACGAAGAACCTCACGGTGTCGGCGGTCGCGGCTCTGGCCGTCGGCGCCGCGTTCGCCGCGGCCCGCCTCCTCCAGCGGCAGACGCTGGTCCAGGCGCTCTCTGGCCTGGTCGGCATTGCCATCTGCGCACTGGCGGCGTCGCGGAGCGGGGCCGCAGAGGGGTTCTTCCTCCCCGGTCTCATCATCAACGCGGTCTACGGCCTGGGTGTTCTCGTGTCCATGGCGGTGCGCTGGCCCGCTGCCGGCCTCTTCTTCGGCTTCCTGCGTGGTGAGGGGCTTGAGTGGCGGTCCAGCCGGGAGCGCGTTCGCGCGTACACGATCGGTTCCATCCCCCTGGTGGCTCTCTTCGCCGTCCGCCTGGCGGTGAAGGTGCCGCTCTACGTGACGCACCGCGTCACGGAGCTTGGGATCGTCAATGCGATTCTCGGCGTTCCCGCGTTCGCCATGGCCCTCTGGCTCGCGTGGATGCTCTCGCGCCCGCGGGCCGCGGACGGCGTGGATGTCCCTTCCGGCGCCTCCGGGGCCGCCCCGAGCGGTGACCGCGCGTGAGTCTCTCTCCTCATCGGGACGCGGCCGACGACGCCCTGCCGCGGGTCGGTGACGCCGTGGAGGTGCGGGTCGGCCGCCCGGCCAACGGGGGCGCGAACGTGGCCCGCCTCGGCGCGAGCGGGGCCGTCGTCTTCGTGGAGGGCGCCGTCGAGGGGGAGCTCGTCGTGGCCCGGATCACGCGGGCCAAGGCGGGGGAGTCCTTCCTCAAGGCCGTGTGCGAGCGCGTCCTGGAGCCGAGCCCTGACCGCCGCGCCCACCCCTGGCCCGCCGCGGACCCGTCCTCGGGGCGCGTCGGCGGGGCTGAGCTCGGCCATGTCGAGCCCGCCGAGCAGCGGCGCGTCAAGGCGGTGGCGGCCAACGAGGCTCTGGTGCGCATCGGCCGGTTCGAGGAGGACGACCTCCGCGAGGCCGGCCTCCTTCCTGACACCGCCGAGGCCGTCCCCGTCCCGAGCGGCTCGGAGGGCGGGCGCACGCGCGTCGCCTTCGCGGTGGGTCGCGACGGCCGCCTCGGAATGCACCCCAAGGGCTCCCGGGACGTTGTGGGCGTCGAGGACATGCCCCTCGCCGTCGACCTCCTGCGCATCCCAGCCCTCTTCGCCCTGAACTTCTCCCCGTTGGAGCGAGTGGAGCTCGCGACTGACGGCTCGCGCGTCCTCGTCCTCCTCGTCCCGGAGGCGGCGCGGCGTGCGGTTCGGGGCCCGCGCGGCGGCCGGGGCCGGGGTCAGGCGCCTCGCGCTCCGCGGCCAGTCTCCGACTCGCGGCTGCGGGAGATCGCGGAGGCCGTCGCCGAGTGCGCCCGGTCCTCGCGCTCGGCTCGCGCGGGCGACGACGTGGCCGTGGCGGCGTGGTGGCCCACGCGCTCGCGCCTCGTGCCCCTCATCGGGGAGCCCGTCCTCTGGCAGGAGGTCCGCCTGGAGGCGGGCGCCGCCCGACGCTACCGCGTCACCGGGGACGGGTTCTGGCAGATCCACGAGGGGGCGGATGCCGTCCTCGCCCAGGCCGCGGTTGACCTCCTCGCCCCCCGCCCGGGGGAGCGCCTGGCCGACCTCTACGCGGGAGCGGGCCTCTTTACGGGATCGCTCCTCGACGCCGCGCGGGCCGCCGGGGGAGACCCGGCCACGCTCCTCTCGGTGGAGGCCTCGCCCGGAACGAGCGCCGACGCCGCGGCCACGTTCGCGGACGAGGCGTGCGTCGACGTGCGCCAGAGCGTCGTCGAACGCGCCCTGGACGGGGTGAGGCTCGACGCGGCCGTCCTCGATCCCTCCCGCTCAGGAGCGGGAGCGGAGGCGATTGACGCGATCGCGCGGACAGGGGCGGAGCGCCTTGTCTACGTCTCGTGCGACGCGGGCTCGTTCGCGCGCGACGCTCGCCTGCTCGCGGAGCACGGATACCGTATGACGCGTCGGGGCCTGTGGGATATCTACCCAGACACGCACCACGTCGAAACCCTGGCTCGCTTCGAGAGGCCGCGCGAGCGCTAGGATGAAGGAGACGGCCTGCTTGAAGCAGGCCTGCGCGTCTCGCCGAGGAGAGATCTCTTGGCGGGCGCCGGTGGGCTCCCAGGCTTCCTGGGCCGCAGCCGGCGGGTGCGGGACACAGACGACGTTTGGCGAGAGGAGTCTACGCAAATGACTACCGTGGACAGTTTCGGAGCCAAGGGCACCCTGAAGGTGGCCGACTCCGAGTATGAGATTTTCCGACTGGCAGCAGTCGAAGGTGCGGAGAAGCTCCCGTACAGCCTCAAGGTTCTTCTTGAGAACCTCCTGCGCACCGAGGACGGTGCCAACATCACGGCGGAGCACGTCAAGGCCCTCGCCGCCTGGGATCCCGAGGCGGAGCCCAACACGGAGATCCAGTTCACGCCGGCGCGCGTGATCATGCAGGACTTCACCGGCGTTCCCTGTGTCGTCGACCTCGCCACGATGCGTGAGGCCGTCAAGGACCTCGGCGGCGACCCCAAGCGCGTCAACCCGCTTGCGCCCGCAGAGCTCGTCATCGACCACTCGGTCCAGATCGACTCCTTCGGCAACCCGAACGCCATCGAGCGCAACATGGAGATCGAGTACCAGCGCAACGGGGAGCGCTACCAGTTCCTCCGCTGGGGACAGACTGCGTTCGACGACTTCAAGGTCGTCCCCCCGGGCATGGGCATCGTCCACCAGGTCAACATCGAGCGCCTCGCTCGCACGATCATGACTCGCGAGGTGGACGGCGTCCTCCGCGCGTACCCGGACACCTGCGTCGGCACCGACTCCCACACGACCATGGTCAACGGCCTCGGCGTGCTCGGCTGGGGCGTTGGCGGCATTGAGGCCGAGGCCGCGATGCTCGGCCAGCCCGTCTCGATGCTCATCCCGCGCGTCGTGGGCTTCAAGCTCACGGGCGAGATCCCCGCTGGGGCCACCGCCACGGACGTCGTCCTGACGATCACCGAGATGCTGCGCAAGCACGGCGTCGTCGGCAAGTTCGTGGAGTTCTACGGCGAGGGCGTCGGCAAGGTTCCGCTCGCGAACCGCGCCACCATCGGCAACATGAGCCCCGAGTTCGGCTCCACCGCCGCGATCTTCCCGATCGACGACATCACGCTCGACTACCTGCGCCTGACGGGCCGCTCCGAGGAGCAGGTCGCCCTCGTCGAGGCGTACACCAAGGAGCAGGGCCTCTGGCACGACCCCTCGAAGGAGCCCGTCTTCTCCGAGTACCTCGAGCTGGACCTCTCCACGGTGGTGCCGTCCATCGCCGGCCCGAAGCGCCCGCAGGACCGCATCGAGCTCTCCGACTCCAAGGCGCAGTTCCGCAAGGACCTCCACAACTACGTGGACGCCCCCGTCACCGCCGAGGAAGCCGGGTCCTTCCCGGCGTCCGACGCCCCCGAGACGAACATCGGCGACGAGCAGCCCGAGGGCCAGGAGCCGATCAAGCGCGTCTCCGCCGCCGCCGGTGCCGAGGGCCGCGAGTCCAAGCCCGTCGAGGTGACCATGGAGGACGGCCGCGAGTTCGACCTCGACCACGGTGCCGTCTCCATCGCCTCGATCACCTCGTGCACGAACACGTCCAACCCGTCGGTCATGCTCGCGGCCGCCGTGCTCGCGCGCAACGCCGTCGAGAAGGGCCTCGCCTCGAAGCCGTGGGTCAAGACCTCCATCGCCCCCGGCTCCAAGGTGGTCACCGACTACTACGAGAAGTCCGGCCTCATCGAGTACCTCGAGAAGATCGGCTTCTACGTCGTGGGCTACGGCTGCGCCACGTGCATCGGCAACTCGGGCCCGCTCGAGCCCGAGATCTCGCAGGCGATCCAGGACAACGACCTCTCCGTCACCGCGGTGCTCTCCGGCAACCGCAACTTCGAGGGCCGCATCAACCCGGACGTGAAGATGAACTACCTCGCGTCCCCGCCGCTCGTCATCGCCTACGCGCTGGCCGGCACGATGGACTTCGACTTCGAGAAGGACGCGCTCGGCACGGACGCCGAGGGCAACGAGGTCTTCCTCAAGGACATCTGGCCGGACCCGGCCGAGGTCCAGCGGATCATCGACTCCTCGATCGACACGAAGATGTTCGACGACTCCTACTCCACCGTCTTCGAGGGCGACGAGCGCTGGAAGTCGCTCCCGACCCCCGAGGGCGACACCTTCGCGTGGGACTCCGAGTCGACGTACGTCCGCAAGCCCCCGTACTTCGAGGGCATGACGGCTCAGCCCGAGCCCGTCAAGGACATCGAGGGCGCCCGCGTCCTCGCTCTCCTCGGCGACTCGGTCACGACGGACCACATCTCCCCGGCCGGCTCGTTCAAGTCGGACTCCCCGGCGGGCCAGTACCTCATCGCCAACGGCGTCGACCGCAAGGACTTCAACTCCTACGGCTCGCGCCGCGGCAACCACGAGGTCATGATCCGTGGCACGTTCGCGAACATCCGCCTGCGCAACCAGCTCCTCGACGGCGTCGAGGGCGGCTTCACCCGCGACTTCACGCAGGAGGGCGGACCGCAGTCCACGATCTACGACGCGTCCGTCAACTACGAGAAGGCCGGAACGCCGCTCGTGGTCCTCGCGGGCAAGGAGTACGGCTCCGGCTCCTCGCGTGACTGGGCCGCCAAGGGCACGGCGCTTCTCGGCGTTCGCGCCGTCATCGCCGAGTCCTACGAGCGCATCCACCGCTCGAACCTCATCGGCATGGGCGTCCTGCCCCTGCAGTACCCGCAGGGCGAGTCCGCGGCGACGCTGGGCCTCGACGGCACGGAGACGTTCTCCATTGCCGGCGTGACCGAGCTCAACGAGGGCACGACCCCGAAGACCGTCAAGGTCACGGCGACGAAGGACAACGGCTCCACCGTCGAGTTCGATGCCATCCTGCGCATCGACACGCCCGGCGAGGCCGACTACTACCGCAACGGCGGCATCCTCCAGTACGTGCTGAGGAGCCTCGCGGCCAAGTAGCCTGAGCGCGCGTGCGGCCCGCCCTCCCGGTTTCTCCGGGGCGGCGGGCCGTTCCGTATCCAAGGGCGCCTGGGGGCCTCGGGCTTCACAGGGGAGAGGGCGACGACGGGGACGCGGGGGATTGCCGCCGCGGCCCCGTCGTCGCCATTGATGGGGTGAGGCGCCCAGGAAGTGACGAGTCCACGGTCTAGACTGAAACGAGCGCCTCGCACCGTGCGGGGACGAGGAGGTTGTGAAGAGGAATGTCGATCCTGGACGCCGTAGAAGAGCCCTCGGACCTGCGGAAGCTCACGCAGGCGGAGCGCATCAGCCTCGCGGAGGAGATCCGGGCGTTCCTCATCAGCAACGTCGCGCAGACCGGGGGCCACCTGGGCCCCAATCTCGGCGTGGTCGAGCTGACGATCGCCCTCCACACGGTCTTCGACTCGCCGCGGGACTCCGTCGTCTTCGACACGGGCCACCAGTCGTACGTGCACAAGCTCCTGACGGGCCGGAAGGACTTCTCCACGCTGCGGCAGGAGGGCGGACTCTCGGGGTACCCGGAGCGCGCCGAGTCGGTCCACGACATCGTCGAGTCCTCCCATGCGTCGAGCTCCCTGTCCTGGGCGGACGGCATCTCGCGCGCCAACGTCCTGACGGGAAAGACTGACCGCTGCGTCGTCGCCGTCGTGGGGGACGGCGCGCTGACGGGCGGCATGGCCTGGGAGGCCATCAACAACATCGCGCAGGACAAGGACCGGCGCGTGGTCATCATCGTCAACGACAACGGGCGCTCTTACGCCCCGACCATCGGCGGCGTCGCCAAGTACCTCGCCTCCTTCCGGCCCGCCATCGACTCCGTGCGCACGGCCAACCAGTACGAGGAGACGCTCGGATACTTCAAGGAGCGCCTCCAGAGCTCCGGCACGGCGGGCAAGGCGGTCTTCAAGGGGCTCCACGCTGCGAAGAAGGGCGTCAAGGACTTCTGGGCGCCCCAGGGACTCTTCGAGGACCTCGGCATGAAGTACGTGGGCCCCATCGACGGGCACAGCATCCCGGACCTTGAGCGCGCGTTCCGCCAGGCGCACGACTACCGGGGCCCCGTCATCGTGCACGCGATGACTGAGAAGGGCCGCGGCTACGCACCCGCGCGCGCCAACGACGCGGACCAGTTCCACGCGGTGGGCGTGATCGACCCCGAAACCGGTGCGCCCGTGCACCAGGCGAGCGCCCAGTCCTGGACGTCCGTGTTCGCCGAGGAGATCGCGGACATCGCGGACGAGCGCGAGGACATCGTGGGCATCACGGGGGCCATGCTCATTCCCGTGGGCCTGCACCTCATGGCGGAGCGCCACCCAGAGCGCGTCTTCGACGTCGGCATCGCGGAGCAGCACGCGGTCACGAGCGCGGCCGGCATGGCGTTTGCGGGCCTGCACCCCGTCGTCGCCGTCTATGCGACGTTCCTCAACCGCGCCTTCGACCAGCTCCTCATGGACGTGGCCCTCCACAAGGCCGGCGTGACCGTGGTCCTCGACCGCGCTGGCGTGACGGGCCCGGACGGCCCGAGCCACCACGGCATGTGGGACCTCGCCATGCTCCAGGTGGTTCCCGGCCTTCACCTTGCCGCGCCTCGGGACGCGGTCACGCTCCGCGAAGCCCTCCGCGAGGCGGTCGCCATCTCTGACGCGCCGAGCGTCGTTCGCTTCTCCAAGGGAGAGGTCGCCGAGCCGGTGGAGGCGCTCGAGCGCCTCGCGGACGGCGTGGACGTTCTGGCCCGCCGGGGTGAGGAGTCCGACGACGCCGGGGCCCGTCGCGACGTCCTCATCGTGAGCGTCGGCGCCATGAGCGAAATGGCCCTCGACGTGGCGGACCGCCTCAACGCCCACGGAATCACGGCCACGGTCATCGACCCGCGCTGGGTCCTCCCCGTGCCGCAGAGCGTCATCGACCTCGCGGCGGAGCACCGGATCGTCGTCTCCATAGAGGACGGCGTGCGGGCCGGGGGAGTCGGCTCCCGGATCCGCCAGGAGATGCGCGCGGCGGGCGTCGACACGGCGCTGTCTGAGGTCGGGCTGCCCGCCGAGTTCCTCGCCCACGGCTCGCGCGCCCAGGTCCTGGAGCGCGTGGGCCTGACGCCCCGCCGGATCACTGCGGACATCGTGGCCCAGGTCCTGGGAACGAAGGTCCCGTTCGCGCGCGGCGCCGGCCAGGGCGCGGACCTCTGGGACAACACGGGAAGCCTGCCGGTCCTGTGATCCTCGCCCAGCACGGCCCGTCCGGGAGCCGGGACGAGGACTGGACGCTCTCCACAGACGTCGCGGCCCTCGACGCCGCGGAGCCCGGAGACCTCGTGGTGTGCCGCGCCTGGAAGTACGACGGCCAGGCGCACTACGCGGTGCCGGGGACGTACCTCGGCTCCGACGCCCACGGCCACTGGGTCATGCAGCCAGCCGGCTCCTTCGTGAGCCGCCCCGGGTACAGCTTCTTCGCCCGCTGGTCCACGCTGCTGCTCATCCCGAGGCAGGGCCTGTGGCTGGCGTCCTTCCACCCGCGCGGGCCCAAAGACGGGGTGGACTGGTTCACGTATGTCGACGTGTCGGCAGCGATCCGCGCTGACGCGGTGCGCGCGGCGTCGTCGAACGAGGACGACACGATCCCGTACGCGGGGAAACAGTCCTTCGAGGTCAACAGCTTCGACATGGACCTCGACGTCGTCGACTCCCGCAGCCGAGGCGTGTTCGTCGACGACGAGGACGAGTTCGAGGAGCACCGCGAGCTCTTCCGCTACCCGCCAGCCGTCGCGGCGGCGATGACCGAGGCGGCCGCCGTCGTCGCCCGGGCCATGCGGGAGGACACCCCGCCCTTCGATGACCCCTCAGAGACCGTGGCCCACTGGTGGGCCGCGGGCCACACCAAGGAGACCCCATGACGATCGCACGCCTGTACAAGCTCGACGCCACGCCCGAGCCCCTTTTCCGGGAGGCGTGGATCGCGGCGGACGACGAGTCGGACGACGCCGCGCCCGCCCAGTTCGTCGTCAACCGCGGGGCAGTGGGGCACCAGTCGACGACCGACGCTGTGCAGGACGTGACGCTCGAGCGCGCGAAGTCGCTGCTGGCGGCGTTCCTCGACCAGTGCGCCGAGGACGGCTTCATCCAGATCCCGCTCGAGGAGCAGGACCTCATGATTGTCCAGTACCGCCTCAAGACGCGCGAGGGCACGGACCGGGACGACTACTTCGCGACGAAGACCGCGCAGGAGCTCACCCGCTACTTCGCGTGGCGTGGACTCGGGGAGATCGTCGACACCGAGCGGGGCGACTACCGCCTGAACCACGTGGTGCGGGTCCCGGACGCGAAGCGGGCCGTCAAGGGCGCCCTCGTGGCCCTGCGGCCGTACGACCCGACGAAGCTCACCCTCGCCACCGCGCCTGCGGGCACGGAGAACTTCACGCGCAAGCACCCCGCCACCGGGCCCGCCTTCTCCCGCCTCGGGCGCTAGGGCCACACTGATCTCAGGAGTCACCGTGGAATACAACCGACTTGGACGCTCCGGTCTGGCCGTCTCGGCGATCGGTCTCGGATGCAACAACCTTGGCCGCCCCAAGACCGCGACGGAGACTCAGGAGGGGACGGACGCCGTCATCCACGCGGCCCTGGATGCAGGCATCACTCTCTTCGACGTGGCCGATGTCTACGGCTCGCGCCCGGGCCTGAGCGAGGAGATGCTCGGGGCCGCGCTGGGGAGCCGGCGGCACGAGGTCGTCGTCGCGACGAAGTTCGGGATGGACCTGGGCGGGGCGAACGGTCCGGACTTCGGCGCCCGGGGTTCGCGCCGGTACATTGTGCGGGCCGTCGAGGCCTCCCTGCGGCGGCTGGGCACGGACTGGATTGACCTGTACCAGTACCACACGCCCGACCCGCTCACCCCCGTGGATGAGACGCTGGCAGCCTTGAGCGACCTCGTGGAGCAGGGCAAGGTCCGGTACATCGGTCACTCCAACCAGGCGGGGTGGCAGATCGCGCAGGCTGAGTATGTGGCGCGGGAGCTGGGCCGCGAGCGGTTCATCAGCTCCCAGAACCACTACAACCTCCTTGACCGCCGCGCGGAGCTTGAGGTGCTTCCGGCGGCACGCGCCTTCGGGCTCGGGGTTCTGCCGTACTTCCCGCTGGCTCATGGCCTGCTGACGGGAAAGTACTCGGCCGGGCGGGCACCGGAGGGCTCGCGGCTGACGCACAACCGCCCCCATCTGCTGGAGGAGACCGACTTCGAGGCCCTGGGCCGCCTGGAGGCCTTCGCGGAAGCGCGGGGCATCACCCTCGTGGAGCTCGCGTTCTCGTGGCTCTTGGCGCAGCAGCCGGTGGCGAGCGTGATCGCCGGGGCGACTCGTCCCGAGCAGGTGCGCGCGAATGCGGCCGCTGGGGGCTGGGTTCCGAGTGCGGCCGACCTCGCCGAGATCGACGGCATCTTCCCGGCGCCGGACCCCGTGGCGCTGTTCTAGCCTCGTGCTCGGCGGTTGATGCGAAGAAATCAACTCTTTTAGGTTGATCTGCGTAAATCAACCTATATTGGTTGATTATTGGGTCGAGGTGTGGTGGACTCGAGTCATGTTCGTTCTCACTCTTGACCAGCGGGACAGTACCCACCTCTCGGATGCGGTACCGGGCCTCCTCGCCCTTCTGGGCCGGGAATGCACGACGACGCTCCCGTTCGAACGGACCGCCGGGGACGAGGTCCAGGCGCTCTTTGCCAGCGCGCAGGACGTCGTCGACGCCCTGACTCTCGTGCTGCGCCACGGAGGCTTCGCGGCGGGCCTCGGCGTGGGGCCCGTCGACCAGCCTCTGCCCGACTCGACAAGGGCCGCCCGTGGGCCCGCCTACACGGCGGCCCGGGAGGCCGTCGAGGCCGCCAAGCTGGGCAGCGGCGCGCAGCTCGCCGTCGTCGCCCACGCGGACGATTCCAGGACGCCCACCGAGGCGGGCGAGGAAGTCAGCGCGCTCGTCTGGCCGTGGGCGGTCCTCGTGGCGGCCCGCACCCAGAAGCAGTGGGAGGCGCTCGATGCGCTCCGGGAGCACGGGACGCAGAAGGCCGCCGCGGAGGCGCTGGGGCGCACCCCGCAGGCCCTGTCCAAACTTGTGCGGGCGGCCCACGCGGAGGAGCTCCAGGCGTGCGCGCTCAGCGTGTCCAGGGCTCTTGCCAGACTGGATCGTGTCACCGGCGGCGGGGACCGGACGTCTGGGACCCGGCCGGCGGAGACGAGAGGCAAGCCGCGGTAGACGCCGCGGGGAGGCGGGAGGCTGCGCGACGGCGGCCGCTCGCGCCTCGGGGAGGCTCGAGGCTTCACGGGAACAGCGGAACGGAGAACGAGAATGCAGTGGTGGATAGTCCTGGCGGCGCTTGCCGTCAGTACGCTCGGCGGCTGGGGCGTGACGGCGGGATTTCTCTGGCTCGGCGAGAACAGGGCCCGCAAGCCGATGCCCCGCGTCGTCCTCCTGGAGAGCACAGCAGAGGGCCCTGAGGATGCGGTGCTGCGCGGCGGGCTCATGATCGGCATGCTGGAGCGCGTGGCCGTGACGGGCGGGCTCATTGCCGGCTACCCGGAGGTCGTCGCGCTCGTCGTCGCGATCAAGGGCCTCGGGCGGTTCAGCGAGCTGAAGAAGACCCCGGCCGCGGCGGAGCGGTTCATCGTCGGCACGTTCGCGTCCCTGCTTGTCGCGTTCGTCGTCGCGATGGCGGCCCTGCTCCTCGCGGGCGAGCCCCTCCGAGCCCCGAAGACCTGACGCGAACGGCGGCCGCCCCCATGGGGGCGGCCGCCGCCAGCGGTGTCAGCTCGGAGACGCTCAGGCGGCGCCGAACCGCTTTCCGTTGACGCGCTCCGAGGCGCCGACCCGGTCCAGGTACGGCGTGATGCCGCCCAGGTGGAACGGCCAGCCCGCGCCGAGGATCATGCAGAGGTCAATATCCTCTGGCCCTGCGACGACACCCTCGTCCAGCATGAGGCCAATCTCCTCCGCCAGCGCGTCCTGCACCGTGCGCAGGAGCTCGTCGGACGTGACGGGGGAGTCGCCGAACTCGAGAAGCTCGAGCGTGGACTCCGGAATGTACTGCTTGCCGTCCTCATCCGTCTCCCAGATGCCCTTGACTCCCGCGTCGATGAGCCGCTGCTGGTTCGCCGAGACCCAGAAGCGGTCGCCGAACGCGGTGTTGAGGGACTCCGAGACGTGGTGAGCCACGGGGATGCCGACCATCTTCAGGAGCGTGAAGGGCGTCATCGGCAGGCCCAGCGGCGCGAGGGCGCGGTCGGCGGTGGCCGCGTCCGTGCCGTTGTCGAAGGCGCGCGCGATCTCGCCCATGAGGCGCAGGAGGATCCGGTTGACGACGAACGCCGCCGAGTCCTTGACGAGGACGGCGGTCTTCTTCAAGTCCTTGGCCGTGACGAACGCCGTGGCGAGCACGTCCTCCCGCGTGGACTCCGTGCGGGCGATCTCCAGCAGCGGCATGACGGCCACCGGGTTGAAGAAGTGGAAGCCGATGACGCGCTCAGGGTGCTTCAGCCCCGAGGCCATCTCGGTCACGGACAGGGAGGACGTGTTCGTCGCGAGGATGCACTCCTCCGAGATGACGTTCTCGATCTCCGCGAAGACCTGCTTCTTGACGCTCATCTCCTCGAAGACGGCCTCGATGACGAAGTCCGCGTCCGCGAACGGGGCCTTGTCCACCGTGCCGGTCACGAGGGCCTTGGCCCGGTTCGCAGCGTCCGGGGACACGCGCTTCTTGGCGAGAAGCTTGTCCACCTCGCCGTGAACATAAGCCACGCCCTTGTCCACGCGAGCCTGGTCGATGTCCGTCATGACGACCGGCACCTTCAGGTTGCGGGCGAAGACGAGGGCGAGCTGGCTCGCCATGAGCCCGGCGCCGATAATTCCCACCTTCGTCACGGGCCGGGCCAGCTTCTTGTCAGGCGCCCCGGCCGGGCGCTTGCCCCGCTTCTGGACGAGATCCAGGAAGGCGTACACGGTCGAGCGGAACTCGGGGGTCTGCATGAGGCGCGTCAGCGTCTCGACCTCGAGCTCGCGCGACTCCTCCCGGGTCATCGTCTTGCCCGCCTCGAAGACGTCGAGGACGGCGATGGGGGCGGGTGCGGCGCTGCCCGTCTTGGCCTCGACGAACGCGCGGCCCTCGGCCATGGCGGCGTCCCAGCGCGCGGACACCTCCGGGTCTGAAGGATCGACGGCGCTGGGCCGCGAGACCGTCGTCGACCCCTCAATGACGGAGGCAGCCCAGCGGACCGACTCGACGAGGAAGTCTGCAGGCTCGAAGATGGCATCCGCGATGCCGAGCTTGGCGGCCTGCGTGCCGTTGATCGTGCGATTGTTGCTCAGCGGGTTCTTGATGACGATCTCAAGCGCCGCCTCCGGGCCGATGAGCCGGGGCAGGATGTAGATCCCCGACCAGCCCGGGATGAGGCCGATGAACGCCTCCGGCAGCGAGATGCCCTGAGCGCCCGTGGAGACCGTCCGGTAGTCGCACGCGAGGGCGATCTCGAGGCCGCCGCCCATGGCGACGCCATTGATGAACGCGAACGTCGGCACGGGCATGTCGTGGATGAGCTGATAGGCGTGATGGCCGAGCTGGGCCATGGCACGCGCGTCGTCGGCCGAGGCGATGTCGTTGACCGCGGAGAGGTCGGCGCCGGCCACGAGGAAGTAGGGCTTGCCCGTGATGGCCAGGCCGACGATCTCGCCGGCGTCCGCGCGGGTGCGGATCGCCTCGAGTGCCTCGGTCAGCTCGACGAGCGTGTTGGGCCCGAGCGTCGTGGGACGGCGCGGGTCCGTGTCGTTGTCGAGGGTGATGAGCGCGAGCGTCCCCGCCGCGCTCGGCACGAGGGTGACGTGCGAGTGGGTGACGACCTCGTCCGGGAAGGCCGCGGCGAGATCGGTGAAACGTGAGTCCATGGTCTTGTTCCTCCTGGAAAGCTTTAGGCGCCGTACTCGGCGTGGTGCGGGTTCTCCCAGATGACGGCCGCGCCCATGCCGAGGCCGATGCACATCGCGGTCATGCCGTAGCGGACGCTGGGGTCCTCCTCGAACTGCCGGGCGAGCTGCGTCATGAGCCGCACTCCGGACGATGCGAGGGGGTGGCCCACGGCAATGGCTCCTCCGAACCGGTTGACGCGCTCGTCGTCGTCGGCGATCCCGAAGTGGTCCAGGAACGAGAGCACCTGGACGGCGAACGCCTCGTTGATCTCGAAGAGGCCGATGTCCTCGATGCCCAGACCGGCCACCGCGAGGGCCTTCTCAGCGGCGGGCACGGGCCCGATGCCCATGACCGAGGGGTCGACGCCCGCGAAGCCGAAGCTGACGAGGCGCATCTTGACGCCCAGGCCGAGCTCCTTGGCGGTGTCCTCGGCCGCGAGGAGGGAGGCCGTGGCGCCGTCGTTGAGGCCTGCGGCGTTGCCGGCAGTGACGCGTCCGTGGGCCCGGAACGGCGTCTTGAGGGACGCGAGGTCCTCCATGCTCGTGCCGGGGCGCGGCGGCTCGTCGGCGGTCTGGACGTTCCAGCCCGCCCCCGAGCGCTTCGTGGCCACGGGGACGAGGTCTGGCTGGATCTTGCCGGCCTCGATCGCGGCGGCCAGCTTGGCCTGGGAGCCGACGGCATACCGGTCGGCCCGCTCCTTCGTGATCTCCGGGAAGCGGTCGTGCAGGTTCTCGGCCGTATTGCCCATGTTCAGGGCGGCCGGGTCCACAAGCCGCTCCGTGAGGAAGCGCGGGTTGGGGTCGGCTCCGGCACCCATCGGGTGGTGGCCCATGTGCTCGACGCCGCCTGCGACGACGACGTCGTAGGCGCCGACACCGATGCCGGAGGCCGTCGTCGTCACAGCCGTCATGGCTCCTGCGCACATGCGGTCGATCGCGAACCCGGGGACGGACTGCGGAAGGCCTGCCAGGAGGGCTGCGGTCCGGCCGAGAGTCAGACCCTGGTCACCCGTCTGGGTGGTCGCGGCGATGGCGACGTCGTCGATGCGCTCCGGGGGCAGGCTCGGGTTGCGGCGCATGAGCTCGCGGATGCAGGCGACGACGAGGTCGTCGGCGCGCGTCTCCGCGTAGATGCCCTTGTCTCCGGCCTTGCCGAACGGCGTCCTGACGCCGTCAACAAAGACGACGCTCCGCCCGAGTCGATTCGGATTCTTCGTGGTCACGCGTGCTCCTTCGCAAGTGGATCAGCCGGGCATGTCAGCAGGCATCTCACCGCGGTGAGAAGCAGATCACACCCTCGGATTCAGCCTACGCTACGCCGACTCCGCGTCGCTGACAGCGAACGTGTGCGCGAGGACGTCGGCGAGGGCCTCGCGCTGCCACGGCCGCGCGTCCGCATCCGCGAGGAGGCGGTCCACGTCCTGTCGGGACGGGGCGTCCCCGGCGTGCCAGCACACGTGGCGGAGGGCGGCGGGCTGCAGAAGGTTCTCGGCGGGCAGCCGGAGGTCCTCGGCTAGGCGGGCGACGGCGGCTCGCGCGGCGTTGAAGCGCGCAAAGGCCTGAGGGCGCCGCTGCTCCCACGAGCGCGGCTGGGGGATGCCCCCGGGGCTCGGCAGCCGGAGCTCGGGGAGGTCCTGGGATGCTGCGCCGTCCTTGATCGCCTGGAGCCACCGCGGGGCCTCCCGCTTGGCCTGGCGGCCGTGGAAGCCGGGGGTGCCGAGGAGCTGTGGCACGGTGCGGGGAGAGGCCTTGACCGCCGCGAGGATGGCCGAGTCCGGGAGGATCTGGCCGGGGGAGACGTCCTTGTTGCGCGCGAGCTCCTCCCGAGCCTGCCAGAGGGAGCGCGCCACGGCGAGGGCGTGGCGGCTCTTGAGGGACGAGATGCCGGAGAGGCGCCGCCACGGGTCTTGCTTCGGCTCGGGCAGGCCCTGGGCCAGGATGTGCTCGAACTCCTCGTACGCCCACTCGAGCTTGCCCTGTGCCGCGAGCTCGACGATGAGCGCTTCGCGCACGTCGTCGAGCACCTCCACGTCCAGGGCAGCGTAGGTGAGCCACGCGAGCGGGAGGGGGCGCTTGGACCAGTCGGAATTCGAGTGCTCCTTGGCGAGGCGGACGCCGAGAGTGCGCTCCACGACGGCGCCGAGGCCGAACCGCTCGAACCCCGCGAGGCGTGCCGCAATCTCCGTGTCGAAGACCTGGCGGGCGGTGAGCCCCAGCTCAGCGAGGCAGGGCAGGTCCTGCATGGCCGAGTGGAGAATCCACTCCGGGCCGTCGAGGGCCGCGGCGAGGGAGGAGAAGTCGGCGCCGGCCAGGCGGAGCGTCTCCGTGTCGATCAGGACGATTCCTGCCCCTGCCCGCTTGAACTGGGCGAGGAAGGCCCGCTGTCCGTACCGGATGCCGGAGGCGCGCTCGGCGTCGACCCCCACGGGGCCACGGCCCGCGGCGAGGCGGCGGGCCGCCTCCTCGAGGCCCTCGAGCGTGTCGACGACGGACGGGACGCCGCCGCGGGGCCAGTCGAGCAGGGGGAGCTCGGCGGATTCGGCCTCGGATGACGCGGTCATGTGAATCTCACTCCTGGAAGGGGGGCCGCGCCGTTGAGCTCGGGGGGCAGGCCAGCGAAGGAGGCGAGGACGGACTGCCACGCCTCAAGGTGGGCGCCGAGCCCGCCGCGCGGGGTCCACGAGGCGCGCAGCTCGACGTCGAGCATCGGCTGGGATCCGGCCAGCTCACCGAACGACTCCTTGAGGACTCGTGTGGCGTGCCCGCCGATGCGCTCGTGCTCCGCGCCCGCCGCGTGCAGCGCATCCGTCAGCCAGTCCCAGGCCACGGCGGAGAGGAGGGGATCGTTGCCCATCGACTCGTCGAGGTCTGCCCTGACGAACGTGACGACGCGGAAGGACGAGCCCCATTCGGCGCGGGGGTCAGGGTCGAAGAGGAGCATGAAGCGGCCATGGGCGCGCTCTCCTGCCGGGCAGTCCAGCGTCTCGCCCTCGAGGGACACAGAGAACGGGGCGGCCGACTTCGGCGAGGGCACCTCGGAGAGGGTGACGCCCGTGCGGTGCGGCACGGCGGCGAGGCTCTCGACGGCGATTCGGAACGGGCGGGGCACGGGGCTCATGCCGTGGCCCGCAGGGGCGGGACCGGGCGCGGCGGGCCGCACGGCGCGCAACCGGCGCGGGGCAGTGACTGGCCCGCTGTCCGTCCCACGCCCTGCCTTGTCTCTCAGCACGCTATCAAGCCTAGGGGTGCGGGGCGTCCGGGGTGACTAGGCGCGCCGAGGCCCGGCGGTTTCCGCGCGGACGAGGGCCGCGAACGCGTCCACGTCTGCCTCCCGCGTGTCGAAGGCCGTCATCCAGCGCACCTGTCCGCGCGCCTCGTCCCAGTCGTAGAAGGGGAAGCGCTCCCGCACGCGCTCGGCGGCCGCGCGGTCGAGCGTCGCGAAGAGGGCGTTGGCCTCAGGCGGGCCCGCGAGCTCGACGCCCTCGGCCCCCGCGAGGGCCTGGCCGAGACGCTCCGCCATCGCGTTGGCGTGTCGCGCGTTCTCCAGCCACAGGTCCGTCCCGAAGAGCGCCACGAGCTGAGCGGCCGCAAAGCGGGCCTTGGAGGCCAGCTGCATCTGGGATTTGCGGATGCGCTCGACGCCGGGGGCCGCCTCGGGGTTGAGCACGACCACGGCGTCGCCGAAGAGCGCCCCGTTCTTGGTGGCGCCGAGGGAGAGCACGTCGACGCCTGCGTCGGAGGTCATCTCCTTGAGGCTGGCCCCGAGGGCAGCGGCCGCGTTGGCGATCCGCGCCCCGTCCATGTGCAGCGTCATCCCGCCCGCGTGCGCGGCCTCGGCGATCCCGGCGATCTCCTCGGGCGTGTACAGCGTCCCGAGCTCCGTGGACTGGCTGATCGACACGACGCTCGGCGCCGCGCGGTGGACGAAGTCCTGACCCCATGCCTCGCTCTCGACAGCTTCGGGGGTGAGCTTGCCGCGCCGGGCCGGCAGCGGCATGAGCTTGACCCCGCCCACCGACTCCGGCGCGCCAGCCTCGTCCGTGTTGATGTGCGCCGTGTCCGCGCAGAGGACCGCGCCCCAGCGCGGAGTCATCGCGGTGAGGGCGACGACGTTGGCCCCCGTGCCGTTGAACACCGCGTACGCGCGGGCCTCGGCCCCGAAGTGCCCCCGCACGACCTCGTCCAGTCGGCGGGTGTACGGGTCATCGCCGTACGCTGTCACGTGTCCCTCGTTCGCCGCGGCGATCGCCGAGAGGACGTCGGGGTGGACCCCCGCGTAGTTGTCCGAGGCGAAGGCGACGAGACGAGAGTCGTGCAGCCGGGTCACGCGGAGTCCCCGCCCGTCGTCGTCCCCGCCCCGGGCTCAAGGCGGAGGCTCACCGAGTTGATGCAGTACCGCAGGTCCGTGGGGGTGCCGTAGCCCTCCCCGGCGAAGACGTGGCCGAGGTGGGACTGGCACGCGGCGCACCGCACCTCGATGCGCTCCATGCCGAGGGAGGTGTCCCGGATGTGCTCGACCCGGTCCTCGGCGAGAGGGGAGAAGAAGCTCGGCCAGCCGCAGTGGGAGTCGAACTTCGTCTCGGAGCGGAAGAGCTCCTGCCCGCAGGCCCGGCACGAGTACACCCCGACCTCGCGGGTGTCCCAGTACTCGCCAGTGAAGGGCGCCTCGGTGCCTGCCTCGCGGAGAACGCGGTACTCCTCGGGGGTGAGGCGGCGGCGGAAGTCGTCGTCGGTGAGGCCGGACGCGGGAACGGGGGAGGTGGGCTCGGTGCTCGTCATGCCGTTTACTCTGCCCCTGCGGCGAGGTGCGCGCAAGGCCACAGGCCCCCTGTGCGCTGAGAGGGGACGTGGGGGACAATAGGAGGCATGAAGCGTGTCGCTGAAACCTCCCGTCTGAACTCGTCCGCTCGCCTGGGCCGCCGGCCCGCCGCCCCGGCCGCGGCCGCCGGGGAGAGCCTCCAGTACCTGGCGCTCGGCCTCGCCGCCGGCGTGGGCGTCTCCTCCCTCGTCGCTGGGTCCGCCGCGAGCCTCGGGGCGTACTTCGCCCGGCAGGTCGTCACACCGGCCCGCCAGCGCGTCCCCGACACCGAGATCCTCGCCGTCATCGAGTCGGCCGGCGGCGGCCGCCAGATCGTCCTCGGAGCCACGCCGGAGACCGTCGTCCCCGGGCGGTACGGGCTCTGGTTCGCGGAGGGCAAGGCGTTCGCGGAGATCGGCGAGATCGTCGAGCACGAGCCCGGTCAGAGCCACGTGACACGCCAGCTCGGCGCCGTGCACGGCGGCGACATCGCCGCCGCCGTCAACGGGACGTGGACGGGCACGCAGTACCCGGGTCCCGAGTCGCTGCGCCTGCCCTACGAGGAGATCGACGTTCCCGTGGAAGGCGGTGCGGCCCCCGCGTGGCTCATTCCCGCGGAGCCTGGAGAGGACACGGAGGGCGAGCGGATCACGGCCATCCTCGTTCACGGCCGCGGCGCGACTCGCGCCGAATGCCTCCGCGCCGTGCCGGTCCTGCACTCGATGGGCATCACGTGCCTCGTCATCTCCTATCGGAACGACGGCGACGCCCCCGCGGCCCTCGACGGCCGGTACGGCCTCGGCGGGACGGAGTGGCACGACGTCGACGCCGCGATCCTCCAGGCGAAGGCGCTGGGGGCGGAGGGGATCGTCCTCGTCGGGTTCTCGATGGGCGGGGCCATCGCACTCCAGACCAATGACCGCTCGGTCAACGCCAAGGACATCCGCGCCCTCGTGCTGGACGGCCCCGTCGTGGACTGGGTCGACGTCCTGGCGCACCAGGCGCGCGTGCACCGCCTGCCCTCACACGTGAGCCGCTTCGGCCTGTGGCTTCTGACCAACAAGGCGGGCCGGCGCATGACCGGCCTCGCTGCGCCCCTGGATCTGAAGGGCATGGACTGGGTGTCACGCGCGGATCAGCTCCGCACGCCCACGCTCGTCATCCACTCGGCCGACGACGACTTCGTGCCGTACGGGCCGTCCGCCGCCCTCGCGGAGAAGAATCCCGAGATCGTCACCCTCGAGCGGTTCACGACGGCCCGCCACACGAAGGAGTACAACGTCGACCCCGAGCGGTGGGAAAAGGCGGTCTCGACCTGGCTGACCCGCACGCTTCAGGCGCGGCGCCCGCCGGCCTTCTACCGGCGGTAGCGGGGCACGCAGGTAAGACAAGAAAGAGCGCCGGGGCGGGATACGCCCCGGCGCTCGCCGGTTGACTCATGAGCCCCCTGCCGGTCTAGCCCAATTCGGACACGCCGCGCTTGATGCGGCCCAGCATGGCCGTCATGCCGCGCAGTCGCAACGGCGTGATGGCCCGGTCCAGGCCGAGCAGGTGCGGCATATCGTCCGGGACGCCCGCGATCTCCGCGCGCGTCAGGCCGTCGAGGCCCTGGGCGAGGATGGAGGCGAACCCGCGCGTCGTGGGCGCCTCCGGGGGTGCGGAGAAGAACAGGCGGACGGCCTGGCCCTCCCCGGCCTCCACCGTGAGGAACACGGGGGACTGACACTCGACGACCTGCTCAAGCAGCTCGGGGTGGTCGGCGAGGCGCTCGGGCAGCTCCGGGAGCTCCTCGGAGAACTCGAGGAGCAGCTCGAGACGCTCGGACTCGGCGACGCCCTGAAAGTCGTCGACGATGGACTGGAGCGAGGCGGGGATCGAGGGGTTCTGCTCGCTCACGTCAGGCAGCCGCGCCCGGCTCGGCGCCGAGGGCGATGGGAACGCGGATCGCGTTGCCCCACTCCGTCCACGAGCCGTCGTAGTTCTTCACGTCGGAGAAGCCGAGAAGGTGCTTGAGGACGAAGTACGTGTGGCTCGAGCGCTCGCCGATGCGGCAGTACGCCGTCACGGGGCCCTGGGGGTCAAGGCCTGCGTCCTCGAGGTAGATCTTCTCGAGCTCGGCGCGGGACTTGAACGTGCCGTCCTCGCGGGCGGCGCTGGCCCACGGCACGGACGCGGCCGTCGGGATGTGGCCTCCGCGCAGTGCGCCCTCCTCCGGGTAGTTCGGCATGTGGGTGCGCTCGCCCGTGTACTCCTGCGGGGAGCGGACGTCGATGAGGGGGCGCTGGCCGATGGCGTCGCGCACCTCGGGGAGGAACGCGCGGATGGTCGAGTCGTCGCGCTCGACGACGGGGTAGTCCGACGGCGTCACGGACGGCTTCTCGCGGGTCATCTCGCGGCCCTCGGCCACCCAGAGGTCCCGCCCGCCGTTGAGGAGACGGACGTCCTTGTGGCCGAAGAGCTCGAAGACCCAGAGGGCGTACGCGGCCCACCAGTTGGACTTGTCGCCATAGATGACGACGGTGGACTCGGGGGTGATGCCCTTGGCGCTCATGACGCGGGCGAAGGCCTCGCCGTCGACGATGTCGCGGGTCACGGAGTCGGTGAGCTCCGTGTGCCAGTCGATCTTGATGGCACCGGGGATGTGGCCCGTCTCGTAGAGGAGGATGTCCTCGTCTGATTCGAGGAGGACGAGGCTGGGGTCCTCGCGGTGCTCAAGGAGCCACTCCGCGGAGACAAGCCGCTCAGGGTGCGCGTACTCGGCGAAGGCCGGCGTGGTGTCAGGCGAAAGTGCCACTGTTCTCGATCCTTGTCTTGGCTGGGCCAATAGGTGACGGAGGTCTTTCTTTATTTTACGGCGCGGCACGGCGGCCCGCCTAGTAAGGCAAGGCTCCGTCGGGCCGCGCGGCCCGGCACGCGGCGGAGGGGAGAGGGCGGCCCGACGAGCGCCGCGGCCCCGTCGTCGTCCTCTCACACCGGCGCGAGGACGGAACCCAGCCAGCGACCTGCGCCGCCCGGCATCCCGTACCCTAGTACGGGCGCCTGCTCCCGCACAGGGGGCGCCGCCTGCGGCTCGCGGCCACTGCCGTGCCGCGTCCCCACACGCGAAGGTCCAGCATCCACATGAGCGATCACGAGTTCGTCCATCTCACGCAGCGGACGCCGAGCGTCTCCGTCGAGGAGCTGCTGGCTGGGTTCGCGCCCTCGCCCCGCTTCGCCGACGTCTCGTTCGACTCTTATGTCCCGGACCCCTCCCAGCCCAGCCAGGCCGAGGCCGTGAGCCGCCTGCGGGCCTTCGCGGCGGACGTCAATGCCGGCGGCGCGTCGGGCGGGTTCCTCGGGAAGCTCTTCGGCCGCAAGCGGGACTCCGCTCCGGCGGGCATCTACCTCGACGGCGGCTTCGGCGTCGGCAAGACCCACTTGCTCGCCTCCCTCTTCCACGCAGCGGAAGGGCCCAAGGCGTTCGGCACGTTCGTTGAGTACACGAACCTCGTCGGCGCCCTGACGTTCCGCAAGACCGTCGAGGCGCTCAGCCAGTACCGCCTCGTGTGCATCGACGAGTTCGAGCTCGACGACCCGGGCGACACCGTCCTCATGTCCCGCCTCATGCGAGAGCTCGCGGACGCGGGCGTCCGGCTGGCCGCGACGAGCAACACCCTCCCCGGCTCTCTCGGCGAGGGGCGCTTCGCGGCGCAGGACTTCAAGCGGGAGATCCAGACCCTCTCGAGCCAATTCTCGGTTCAGCGGATCGACGGTGAGGACTACCGCCACCGCGGCCTGCCGACGCCTCCCACCCCCATCGACGACACCCTCCTCGAGCACCCCGAGCAGCACCTCGGCCCGGAGTTCGGCCGCGTCGTGGCCCTCGACGACTTCGAGGACCTCCTCACACACCTCAACGCCGTCCACCCCAGCCGGTACCGCCAGCTCGTTGAGGGGATCGGCGGCGTCGTGTGGCGCGGCGTCCGGACGATTGACAACGACGCGACGGCCCTGCGGTTCGTGGTTCTCGCCGACCGCCTCTACGACCTCGACGTCCCCGTCCTCGCCTCGGGTGTCCCGTTCGACCAGCTCTTCACCGAGCGCATGCTCGAGGGGGGCTACCTCAAGAAGTACTTCCGCGCCATCTCGCGCCTGACGTCGATGGCTCGCGAGGGCGGCAAGGGCGTCTAGGCGCGCGCTGCCCGCCGTTTCGCCCCCTCGTTTGGCAGGCGAGCCCGTTTCGCCCCTGTGATTGGCGTTTGCCACTGACATTGCAGGTGGCAAACGCCAATTCAGGGGGCGGGGCCAATTCTGACGGGCCTCGGCGAGTCTTTCGAGCCTGCGCGACGTCAGCGGGACAGGGCACGGCTGGGGCAGCCGGAGGACGGCGCGACTCATGGATAGGGGGATACGCCGGCACGGCCGCGTAGAGTCGTGCGCAAGATCGACGCTCCCCAGCCACACGTACGCCGACCCGCCCTGGGCCTGGCAGAAGAGAGGTCTCCGATGTCGCTGCGTTTGTCCCACACCACCTGGGACGCATTGGACCCGCATACGATTGCCGAATTCTGGCGTGAGCTCCTCGCCTGGGATGTTGCGGAATCCGAGTGCTACCACCCGGGCTCGGACGAGTGCTATCTTGTCAGCCCCGATGGCCACCTGATCCTTTTCTACAAGGTCCCCGATGCCAAGAAGCTCAAGAACCGCGCGCACATGGACTTCGTGCCGGAGGGCGCAAGCCGGGATGAGGAAGTGGACCGGGCCGTGACCCTCGGCGCAACCATGGTCGACGACCGGCGGGGAGACCTCGGCTGGGCCGTGATGGCCGATCCCGAGGGCAACGAGTTCTGCATCCTCAACGGCGGTTCGTAGCCCCGCTCGCCCGTGCGGCGCGTGGCACGCTGTCCCTCTTCGCCCGCTCGGGCTCCTGTTCGCCCCCTCGTTTGGCAGGCGAGCCCGTTTCGCCCCCGTGATCGGCGTTTGCCACTGACATTGCAGGTGGCAAACGCCAATTCAGGGGGCGGGGCCAATTCTGGGGGCAAGCCGGCGCGGGGCCGCGGGAGTGATGGCTGGGCGCGGGGCCCCGGGAGTGTCGGCTGGCCGCGCGTCTTATTCCGTGACGGCCACGGGGGTCTTCGGCTCGGCTGCCAGGAGGCGACGACGGACGACGCCGTGGAGCACGAGCCCCGCGAGGAACGCGAAGACTGCGCCCGAGAAGCCGGCCACCGTCAGCCCCGACGCCCCGATGAGGATCACGACGGCGTTCGGGCCCGCGTACGCGGGGTCAGTGAGGGCGGCCCGCGCCGTCGTCGTGAAAGTGGGCAGCAGCGCCAGGCCCGCGAGGGACGCGACGACTCCGGCAGGGGAGCGCGACATGAGCGCGACCAGCGAGCCAGCCGCCAGCGCGAGGATCACATAGACCACCGCGGCGGCCGGCGTGGCCCACCAGCGCGTGCGCGGATCCTTGCCGCTCATCTCCCCGACGGCGATCGCCGCGCTGAGCGACGACAGGTTCGTGGCGTGGCCGCCGAAGAGGGCGGAGGCGGCAGACGTCGCGCCGCAGACGACCATCGACGCCTTCCACGGCGGATTCTCGCCGAAGCTCCGCAGCACCCCGATGCCCGGGAGGTTCTGGGCCGCCATCGTCACAATGAAGAGGCTGACGCCGATGGACAGGGCGCTCTGAAGATCGAAGGTCGGGGCGGTGAACTCGAGGACGGGCGGGCGCCACGCCCACGCCTCGCCTGAGGCCGCAAAGGCGCGCACCGAGAGTCCCAGGGCGACGACGAGGACCGCCGGGACTGACCACCGCGGGGCCACGAGGAGCATTATCCCGTAGACGGCCAGCATGGCGCCGGCCTCGACGGGGGAGGTGGCGAGTGCCGCGAAGGGCGCCACGCAGATGGGGATGAGGATGCCGGCGAGCAGACCCTGCGTCAGGGAGGTTGGGAGGCCGAGGACGAACCGCTCGAGCGGCTTGACCACAGAGGTCAGCGCCACGAGGGCGGCGCAGAGGATGAAGGCGCCGACGGCGGCCGGGAACCCGCCCTCCGGGGCCGCCGTGGTCATGAGCAGCGCGGAGCCGGGCGTGGACCAGGCCATGGTCATGGGCACGCGCGTGCGGGCGGCGAGCCACACCATGCCGACGGAGAACGCGAGCGTCACCGCGATGAGCCCCGACAGCGCCTGGGTCGGGGAGGCCCCCACGTGCTCGAGCCCCTGGAGGACCAGGATGAACGAGGACGAGAAGCCCACGACGGCCGTGACGAAGCCCGCGCTGAGCGGTGAGGCGATGTCTCGAGGCACCGCCACGTGGTGGTCGACGGGCGTGCGGGGCTCGCCCGCGGTGCCCGGGAGAGCGCCAGCGGCAGAGTGAGGCCTGTCAGTGTGATCCGTCACCCCGCGCGTCCTTCCGTCAGCTGGGCGGCCGGCGTGCAGCCCATCAGAGCAGTCTAGGAGACCCCGAGCGGTGAGAGGGTCCAGGATGCAGAAAATCCCGGCCGCCGAAACGACCGGGATTCCCGTACTTCTTCACTGCTGGAGCGGATGACGGGATTCGAACCCGCGACATCCACCTTGGCAAGGTGGTGCTCTAGCCAGCTGAGCTACATCCGCATGAAAAAAGTGCCGAAGCACTTGTTTTCAGTGCGCGATACTGGGATCGAACCAGTGACCTCTTCCGTGTCAGGGAAGCGCGCTACCGCTGCGCCAATCGCGCTGATTTGGTTTTTTACAACCCGATCAGTCTAACATGATCTTTCTTGCTTGTCCAATCCGTTCCCTCCGTGAGGAAGAATCCGAACTGGCTGCCAGACCTGGAGGTGGGGACGGGATTCGAACCCGCGTATACGGCTTTGCAGGCCGCTGCCTCGCCTCTCGGCCACCCCACCCTGGTAAGGCCCGTGAAGGCGCCCCACAGAAAGAGGTCCAGCGAGCGGATGACGGGATTCGAACCCGCGACATCCACCTTGGCAAGGTGGTGCTCTAGCCAGCTGAGCTACATCCGCGTGTCTTCCGGCGATCGGCCCGTGGGCCGAAGTGCGCCGTGCAACGAGAAAGAACTCTATACGCTGCCGGGCCTCATCGCCAAATCCGGCGTGTCCGGGCGCCGGGGGTCTGGGTTCTCTCCCTCGCCGCCTGTCAGAGCGGTGCGGGGGCGGCTCGGCCGCCTTGATGCACGTCACGGCGCGTGCTGCCTCGGGCTGGAACGGCCGTGTGTCAAGGTGGAACCTATGACCTCCCCTCGCCTCGCCACGGCCACACCCTATGGCCGGATGTATGCCCGCTCGGTAGGCACGGAGCCCACGGTTCCGTCCATCACGACGGTGATTGCCCAGCAGCCGATGGACCTGGGCGGGTGGCACGGCCACATGGCGGCCACGGAGATCGCCAACCACCCGGACCTCGACAAGGCCCTGGCCCGCCCTGCCGCACTTCGCGCCCTCATCAAGGAGGCGGCCTCGGCTGCCGAGCGGTACCGTGACGCGGCCGCCGAGCGCGGGGACAGGGTCCACGACTACTGCGAGCAGGTCGCCCTCCACGCCCTCGGCCGGGATCATACGAGGGACGAGGCCCGCGACCGCCTGGCCCAGCATGGCGAGACCGGTTACGCGGACCGCTTCGACGAGTGGTGGGACCGTTTCCGCCCCGTTCCTCTCGCGGCCGAGGTCACGGTGTGGAACGAGACGGTCGGCTATGCGGGGACCCTCGACCTCGTCGCGGAGATCTCCGGCCGCGTCTGCCTCATTGACTACAAGACGAAGGGCACGGACCGGCGCGGCCGGGTCAAGGACCTCGACCCGAAGGTCGTCCTCCAGCTCGTCGCGGGGCTGAAGGCCGAGGAGAGCATCGTCGACCCCGATGCAGGCGAGTGGGAGCCGTGGAGGCACGGGGCCGCGGAGATCCTCATGGGCGTCGCTGTGGGGGAGACCGAGGTCCGGGCTCACCGGGCTAACCCGGCGCACCTCCCCGCCCACTGGCACCAGTTCTGCGCGCTGCGGCGCGCGTGGGAGACCTCGCGTCTGGTGGCTGAACTCGGGGCCCCGCTCACCGAGCTCCCGCCTCCGGCCCCGTAGACTGGAGGTTCCCTCATAGCGGCCGCCGCGGGCCGCAGACCCCTGCCACGGAAAGGCCGCCATCGTGTCAATTCTGCCGGTCCGCCTCATCGGGGACCCGGTCCTGCGTGAGACCGCCGCGTCCGTGTCGGGTGATCCGGCGCGCTACGCGGGCCTCGTCGCCGACATGTTCGAGACGATGGACGCCGTCAGCGGCGTCGGCCTCGCTGCGCCCCAGATCGGGGCGAGCGTGAGAATCTTCACCTTCGATGACCGCCGCGGCTCGCGGGGCGTGTGCGTCAATCCGGTCATCGTGGAGCGCGTCCCGGCGGAGTCCGACGACGCAGGCGCGCCCGAATCAGTCACCGAGGGATGCCTGTCCGTGCCTGAGATCGCGGGCGTGGTGGGGCGCAGCGGCCGCGTCGTCGTCTCCTACACGGCCATGGACGGGACCGAGGCGACACTCGAGGCCGAGGGGCTGCTCGCGGCCATCATGGAGCACGAGACGGACCACCTGGACGGCCGCCTGTTCATCGACCGCCTGACCGGCGACGCGCGCCGCGAGGCGATGCGGCGCGTGCGGGCGGCGGACTACGGCGTCTCTGGCGCGCGAGTGGCGCAGTCGCGGGCCTCGTCCGTCTCGAGCGCGTTCGGCGCGACGGCCACGAGCTTCGGCGCACCGGCGCGCAGCGCGGTCGGCGGCGGGGCACCGCGAGGGGGACGCCCATGACGCCCCGACCTCCACTCAAGGTTCTCTTCGCCGGGACGCCCGCCAATGCGGCGGCGGCCCTGCGTCTCGTCGCGGAGCGCGTCGCGGAGGGGGAGGTCGAGATCGTCGGCGTCCTGACCCGCGAGGACGCGCCGGTGGGCCGCAAGCGCGTCCTCACCCCCTCGCCCGTGGCGCAGGCCGCAGAGGACCTGGGGCTGCCCGTCATCAAGGCCGGCCGCGTGAGCGCGGAGACGCTGGCCGACATCGCCGGCCTGGGGGCGGATGCTGCGCTCGTCGTCGCCTACGGGGCGCTTCTGCGGGCCGAGGCCCTCGAGGCCTTGCCGCTCGGCTGGTACAACCTCCACTATTCGATCCTGCCGGACCTGCGCGGAGCCGCGCCGGTCCAGCGCGCCATCATGGGCGGCCGCCAGGAGGCGGGGGCCACGATCTTCAGGATCGACGAGGGCCTTGACACGGGCCCCGTCCACGCTGTCATCCGCCGCCCGCTCGACGGCACGGAGACGGCGGGCAGCCTCCTGGAGGACCTCACCTGCGACGGTGCGGCCGAGGCCGCCGCGTTCCTGGGCCGGCTCGCGCGTGACCCCCAGCTCGCTCGCCGCGGGGAGCCGCAACCGCCGGGCGTGTTCGAGTACGCCTCCAAGCTCGAGCCCGCTCATGCCCGCCTCGACGTGGCCGGCGCGGCGGCCGTCGCGGACCGCACCGCTCGAGGAACCATGCCGGCCCCCGGCCCGTGGCTCACGTTCAAGGGGGAGCGATTCAAGGTCCACGGCGTCGGCGGCCTCGTCCCGAACGCGGAGGCCGAGCCCCTTGCGGAGCCAGGTTCCATCCGCCCGCACCCTGACGGCATCGCCGTGGCGTTCTCCGACGGCTGGCTCGTGCTCACCGAGGTGCAGCCGTTCGGCAAGAAGCGCATGCGCGCTGCCGACTGGCTCCGCGGCCTCGGCTCTCAGAAGAGCTCAGGACGCGCCGAAGCCGCCCCCGAGACGCCCACCGACCACTCCGAACCGAGGTTTGACGCGTGAACGAGAACACCCCGCGGCGCAACGACAAGGGCCGCACGCGCAACCGCGGCGGCGAGCGCCACTATTCGACGAGCGCTCCCTCCGCGCGACGCCGCACGGCCGATCCCGCCCGCCTTGTCGCCTTCGAAGTCCTCGAGGCTGTCTCGAACGACGACGCGTACGCGAACCTCGTCCTGCCCTCCCGAATCCGGGCCCACCGCCTGGACAAGCGCTCCGCGGGCCTCGCCACGGAGCTCGCCTACGGCTCGCTGCGCTGGGCCGGGACCTACGACCTCGTCCTCGCCGAGTGCATCGACCGCCCGCTCGCCGAGGTGGACTCGGCCATCGTCAATGCGCTCCGCCTGGGCACGCACCAGCTGCTCAACATGCGGGTGCCGCACCACGCCGCGCTTTCCGAGACTGTGGCCCTCGTCCGCGAGCGGATCGGGGCGGGCCCGTCCGGGTTCGTCAACGCCGTCCTGCGCCGGGTCAGCGAGACCGAGGCCGAGGGCTGGACGACCCTCCTCCTCGCCAAGGCCCGTTCGGAGGCCCAGGCGCTCGGCATCGAGTTCGCGCACCCCGAGTGGATCGTCCGCGCGCTGCGGCAGTCTCTCGTCATCCACGGCTCGGACGAGGCGCAGCTGCCGGAGCTCCTCGCTGCGGACAACGCGGCGCCAGCCGTCAACCTCGTGGCACTGCCCGGCCTGGGCTCCCTGGATGAGGCCCTCGCGGAGGGAGCCGCGCCGGGCGAGCTCGTGGCGGACAGCGCGACGACCAACCACGGCGACCTCGGCCGCCTCGCCTCTGTTCGGGAGGGGACCGTCCGCGTCCAGGACGTGGGCTCGCAGCTCGTCGCCCGCGCGTTCGCGCAGGTTCCCGTGGAGACGGGCGCCGAGCGGGACGGCCGGCCCGAGGCGTGGCTCGACGCGTGCGCGGGCCCCGGCGGCAAGGCCGCGCTCCTCGGCGCCCTGGCACAGGAGCGCGGGTTCGCTCTCGACGCGAACGAGCCTCAGGAGCACCGTGCCGACCTCGTCGAGCGGGCCTTCGCCCCGCTGGATGCGGGCGTGTGGCGCATCCGCGTCGGCGACGCCCGCGAGATCGGCGAGATTCTGCCGAATGAGTATGACCGCGTCCTCGTCGACGTGCCCTGCTCGGGCCTCGGTGCGCTGCGCCGCCGCCCGGAGTCCCGCTGGCGCCGCAGCCCGGAGGACATCGCGGGCCTCGGCCCCCTCCAGCGGGAGATCCTCGAGTCGGCGCTCAAGGCGGTCCGCCCTGGCGGCGTCGTCGGCTACGTGACCTGCTCGCCGCACCCGGCGGAGACGGTCGCGGTGGTCGACGACGTGCTGGCGCGCTGGTCCGAGCCCGGCACCCGGTTGACCCGCCTCTCGGCCCGCGGCGCCCTGGACGCTGTCGCGCTCACCCCGCTCTTCGAGGGGACAGCGGACCGGCAGGACGCGCAGCTGTGGCCGCACGTCCACGGCACGGACGCCATGTTCTTGTCTCTCATCAGGAAGGATCCGGCCTCATGAGCCACGTGACCATTCACCCGAGCATCCTCTCCGCGGACTTTGCGGCTCTGGGCCAGGCCCTCGAGTCCATCGGCACCGCCGACGCGGTGCACGTCGACGTCATGGACCAGCACTTCGTGCCCAACCTCACCCTGGGCCTGCCCGTGGTCTCGCGCCTTGCCGAGGTCAGTTCCCTCCCGCTGGACGTCCACCTCATGATCGAGGACCCGGACCGCTGGGCCCCGCAGTACGCGGAGGCCGGCGCCGCGTCGGTGACGTTCCACGCCGAGGCGGCCGGCGCCCCGATTCGTCTTGCTCGCGAGATCCGCGCGGCCGGGGCCAAGGCGGCCATGGCCCTCAAGCCGACGACGCCCCTCGACGTCGCCCTGCCGGTCCTCGACGAGCTCGACATGCTCCTCATCATGAGCGTGGAGCCGGGGTTCGGCGGCCAGCCGTTCCTCGAGTCCTCCCTGCCCAAGATCCGCGCGGCGGTCGAGGCCATCGGCTCCCGGGGGATCGTTGTGCAGGTGGACGGCGGGGTCTCTCCCGAGACGGTCGAGCGGATCGCGGAGGCCGGCGCCTCGTGCTTCGTGGCCGGGAGCGCCGTGTTCGGCGCCAAGGATCCGTCCGCGGCGGTTGAGAAGATCCGTGGCCTCGCCGCTCGCGCTGCGGGCTGCGCGGACCGCGCGTGACTCCGACGACGACGGCTGCGCGCGGCGAGCACGGCTCGTCCGGCCCCGCCCAGAACGGGGCCTCTCCCGACGCCGCCGCGCTGGAGCCCGTCATGCGCCGCGCCCTGGAGCTGGCGCAGCGGACGCCGGCGGGGGCCAACCCCCGGGTGGGCGCCGTCGTGCTCTCAGACGACGGTGCCGTCCTGGGGGAGGGTTGGCACCGGGGCGCGGGAACGCCGCACGCGGAGCCGGCCGCTCTGGAGGACGCGCGGAGCCGGGGGCACGACGTCCGCGGCGGGACGATCGTCATCACGCTTGAGCCCTGCTCGCACACTGGCCGCACCCCTCCGTGCACGGAGGCCATTCTCGAGGCCGGCCTGCGGCGCGTCGTCTTCGCCGCGCCCGACGCCACGGCTGAGGCGCGAGGGGGAGCGGACCGCCTCGCTGAGGCGGGCCTCACGGTCCAGGCGGGGCTCCTGCGCGAGGACTCCGAGGCCCTCAACGAGCGCTGGGCGCAGCGCATGGCGGAGGGGCGCCCCTTCGTCACGGCGAAGGTGGCCACGAGCCTTGACTTCTGCGTGGCCGACGCCGAGGGCCGCAGCCAGTGGATCACCTCGGAGCAGGCGCGGGCCCACGCCCAGGGGCTGCGCCGCCGGGTGGACGCGATCCTGGTCGGGACGGGCACTCTCGCCGCTGACAACCCCCGGCTCACCGCCCGCACGCCGAGGGGGGAGGACGCGGAGAGGCAGCCGCTGCGCGTCGTCGTCGGCCTGGGCGAGGTCCCTGCGGACGCGGCGGTGCGGGGGACCGACGGCCGCTTCGTCCATGTCCGCTCGCGTGAGCCCGAGGCCGTCCTGAGGGAGCTCGCCCGGCTCGGGGCGGGCCACGTCATGATCGAGGGCGGGCCACGGCTTGTGGGGGCGTTCCTCGAGGCGGGGCTCGTCGACGAGCTCTGGCACTACCAGGCACCCCTGCTGCTGCCCGGCGGACTGCCAGCCGCATCGGGCCTCGCGCCGCGGGCGCTCGGGGATGCGGCGCGCTTCCGGGTCGAGGGAACGGAGCTGCTGGGACCCGACCTCTTGATCCGGCGCATGGCCGTGTCAGGCGAGGCGGTCACCACAGGCGCAGCCGGGAATGAATTGGGCCGGGCCGCGTTGTACGGCGCGGAGAAGAACCACTAGAAGGAGCCAAGGATGTTCACAGGGATCGTCACCGAGCGGGGGCGCGTCGTCGAGATCGTGCCCAACGAGGCCGAGGACACGGCCACCCTTGTCGTCGAGGCGCCCCGGAGCGTGGAAGGGCTGCCGCTCGGCGGCTCGATCGCCGTCAACGGCGTCTGCCTCACCGCGACGAGCGTCGAGGACGGGCGCTTCTCCGCCGTCGCCATCGGCGAGACCCTCCGCCTGACGACGACGGGCGCGTTGACGCCCGGCAGCCTCGTCAACCTTGAGCGCTGCGTCCGGCCAGACGGGCACCTCGACGGGCACATCGTCCAGGGGCACGTGGACGGCGTGGGGACGCTCATCTCCCGCTCGCCGCAGGGCCGCTGGGACCTCCTGCGGGTGGGGATGCCGAACCGGCTCGCGCGGTTCGTGGCGCTCAAGGGGTCCATCGCCATCGACGGTGTGTCCCTGACCGTGACGGGGGTCTCCGAGCCCTCGGCTGAGGCGGCCTGGCTCGAGGTCGGGCTCATCCCCGCGACCCTCGAGGAGACCGGTCTCGGATCGCTCAAGCCCGGCGATGGCGTTAACCTGGAAGTGGACGTTTTCGCGAAGCACGCCGAGCGTCTGCTGGCCTTCGTGGCCCCGGAGGCTGCCTCGCCGCGCCCCACGGGCGAGGAGTCCCCGGCGCAGACTTCGAAGGAACAGGACTGAAGTGACCCAAGCACGCAGCGAAGAGCGGGCGATCGCCCTCGACCCGGTCGAGGACGCGATCGAGGCGATGCGGGCCGGGCGCATGGTCGTCGTCGTCGACGATGAGGACCGCGAGAACGAAGGCGACATCATCGTCGCCGCCGACGCCGTCACGCCCGAGATCATGGGCTTCATGATCCGCTACACCTCCGGCGTGCTCTGCGTGCCGATGTCCGCGGAGCACGCCGATGCGCTCAGCCTCCCGCCCATGGTGGTCCACAACGAGGACCGCAAGGGCACCGCCTACACCGTCTCGTGCGACGCCGTCGACGGCGTGACCACGGGCATCAGCGGCGAGGACCGCGCCCTCACCGCCCGCGTCCTGGCCCGCCCGGAGGCCCGCCCCACAGACCTCGCCCGCCCGGGGCACATGTTCCCGCTGCGCGGGGTCTCGGGCGGGGTTCTCGCGCGCCGGGGCCACACGGAGGCGTCGATCGACCTCGCCGCCCTGGCCGGCCGCGAGCCCGTCGCCGTCATCGCAGAGCTCAACCACGACGACGGCACGATGATGCGCCTCCCCGCCCTCCGGGCGTTCGCGGACGAGCACGGCATGCCGCTCGTGTCCATCGAGGACCTCGTCCAGTACCGCGAGCGGCACGAGAACGAACAGCGCCTCACGGTCGAGCTCCGGGACACCCCGTCCCCCCTGCCGCGGCTCGCGCGGACCGAGCCGGTCCGCCTTCCCACGGCCCACGGCGAGTTCGAGGCCACGGCCTGGCGCCAAGAGGACGGGGTGGAGCACTTGAGCCTCACCGCGCCCCGCCCGCCCGCCGCGGGCCCGGCCACGACCCCGCCGCTCGTGCGCGTCCACTCCGAGTGCCTGACGGGCGACGTCTTCGGCTCCCACCGGTGCGACTGCGGCGAGCAGCTGGACGCCGCCCTCTCAGCCATCCGCGAGGAGGGTGGCACGGTGGTCTACGTGCGCGGCCACGAGGGCCGGGGCATCGGCCTCTTCGAGAAGATCCGTGCCTACGCCCTCCAGGACGAGGGCCAGGACACGGTGGACGCCAACCTCAGCCTCGGCTTCCCCCCGGACGCTCGGGACTACGCGCACGCCGCGGCAGTCCTGCACGGGCTGGGGCTGACCGAGGTGGTCCTCATGACGAACAACCCCGAGAAGACTGCGGCGCTCTCCCGCCACGGCATCGTCGTGGCTGGAACCCGAGCAGACATCGTGGAGCCGCGGCCGGAGAACGAGCGCTACCTGCGCACAAAGGCCGAGCGCATGAACCACGCGCTCGGCGACACCGGACGCTAGACCGGGCCCCGCGCCCACACCACGCGAGCAGCGCGTGGCCCGACCACTGTGAAGAGGAGCCTCATGGCATCGCACGGAGCACCCACCACCAGCCTCGCCGACCTCGCGGAGGCCGCCTCCGGCCTCAAGGTCGCCATCCTCGCGGGCACGTGGCACGACCAGGTCATGACCGGGCTCATTGAGGGCGCGCAGCGCGCGGCGGACGAGGCCGGCGTGACCGCGAGCCTCCACCGCGCACCCGGCGCCTTCGAGCTTCCCGTCCTGGCGGCCGCTCTCCTGCGCTCCCATGACGCGGTCGTCGCGCTCGGCGTCGTCATCCGCGGCGGGACGCCGCACTTCGAGTACGTGTGCGACGCGGCGACCAGCGGCCTGACGCGCGTGGCGCTCGACGCCGGCAAGCCCGTGGGCTTCGGCGTCCTGACGGTCGACAACGAGGAGCAGGCGCTCGACCGCGCCGGTCTCGAGGGCAGCCGTGAGGACAAGGGGCGCGAGGCCATGGCGGCCGCCCTCGAGACGGCCATCGCGCTGCGGGGACTCGCCGCGTGAGCGCCGGGCAGGCCGGCGCCAAGACCTTCGAGTCCCTCTTCGCCGAGCTGACGCGCAAGCAGTCGGAGCGGCCCGAGGGCTCGAAGACCGTGGCTGAGCTCGACGCGGGCGTCCACTTCATCGGCAAGAAGCTCGTCGAGGAGGCAGCCGAGACGTGGATGGCCGCCGAGCACGAGTCCGACGAGGCCTTCCTCGAGGAGGCGTCCCAGCTTCTGTATCACCTCCAGTGCATGGTGCTCGCCAAGGGCAAGACCCTCGACGACGTCTACGCCTACCTCTGACCCATTCGCTGAACACCGCGGGCACAGCCCGCACCGATCCACCCAAGAGAGAGACCCGCCATGCTGAGAGTTGCCGTCCCGAACAAGGGGGCGCTGTCCGAGACCGCCTCCGGAATGCTCCGGGAAGCCGGGTACCGGCAGAGCCGGGATCGCCGCGAGCTCGTCCTCGTGGACCCGGAGAACGAGGTGGAGTTCTTCTTCCTCCGGCCCCGGGACATCGCCGTGTACGTGGGCCAGGGCATCCTCGACGCCGGGATCACCGGCCGCGACCTGTTCCTCGACGCCGAGGTGGACGCGGAGGAGGTCCTGCAGCTCGGGTTCGGGCGCTCGACCTTCCGACTCGCCGCGCCGGCCGGGCGCTACTCGTCTGTGAACGACCTCGAGGGTCTGAGGATCGCCACGAGCTTCGAGACGCTCCTCGGCGACCACCTCGCGGAGCGCGGCGTCTCGGCGTCGATCGTGCGGCTCGACGGCGCGGTGGAGTCCTCGATCCAGCTGGGGGTTGCCGACGCCATCGCGGACGTCGTCGAAACCGGCAACACGCTGCGCGCCGCGGGCATGGACACCTTCGGCGAGCCCATCCTCGCGTCTGAGGCCATCGTCATCGCCAACCCCCGCTCCGGCAACAAGGCCGCCATCGACGTCATGCTGCGCCGCCTCCAGGGCGTCCTCGTGGCCAAGCAGTACGTCATGCTCGACTACGACGTCCACGTCGACCAGCTCGAGGCCGCGATCGCCCTGACGCCCGGGCTCGAGTCCCCGACGATCTCCGCCCTCAATGACCCGGCCTGGGCCGCCGTGCGCGCGATGGTCAAGCAGAGCGAGACGAACACCGTCATGGACGAGCTCTACGCCGTGGGCGCGAGGGCGATCCTCGTCACCCGCATCCACGCCTGCCGCATCTAGCTGAACCGAGACCCCAGGAGAACCTCATGCCAACGCCGCGCAAGCCCGACGTCGCCGTCCGAGTCATCGCGTGTCTGGACGTCGACGCCGGCCGCGTGGTCAAGGGCGTCAACTTCGCCGACCTCCGGGACGCGGGGGACCCCGTGGAGCTCGCCGCCCGCTATGGCCGGCTCGGGATCGACGAGCTCGTCTTCCTCGATGTCACGGCCTCCACGCAGGACCGGGACACGATGCACGAGGTGGTCCAGCGGGCCGCGGGCGAGGTCTTCATCCCCCTGACCGTGGGCGGCGGCGTCCGGAGCGTGGAGGACGTGGACCGTCTCCTGCGCGACGGCGCCGACAAGGCCTCGGTCAACACCGCGGCTGTCGTGCGGCCCGAGCTCATCGACGAGGTGGCCGAGCGATTCGGCTCCCAGGTCCTCACGCTGTCCCTGGATGCGCGCCGCAGCGACGCGACCGAGTCCGGCTTCGAGGTCACCGTCAAGGGCGGCCGCGAGGGCACGGGCCGCTGCGCCGTCGAGTGGGCGCGAGAGGCGGAGCGGCGCGGCGTCGGGGAGATCCTTCTCAACTCCATCGACGCCGACGGCACGCGGGACGGGTTCGACGTCGAGATGATCAGGGCCGTCCGGGCGGCCGTCACCGTGCCCCTCATTGCCTCCGGCGGCGCGGGGGAGCCAGCCCACTTCCCGGCTGCGGTGGCGGCAGGGGCCGACGCCGTGCTCGCGGCGAGCGTCTTCCACTTCGGGGCCGACGACGCCATCGCCCAGGTCAAGGATGCCCTGCGCGCCTCCGGGGCGAGCGTGCGGTGAGCGAGCCCGACGCCCGCGAGGCCCGTAGCATGGGGTCAATGGAACAGCACGAACCCCACCTCGATCCGACCCTGGCCAGGCGCCTCAAACGGGACCCCGCCGGGCTTGTCGCAGCGATCGTCCAGGACGTCGGGAGCCGTGAGGTCCTCATGCTCGGATGGATGGACGACGAAGCGCTCCGACGCACCCTGACGACCGGCCGCGTGACCTTCTTCTCCCGCTCCAGGGGCGAGTACTGGCGCAAGGGCGACACGTCCGGGCACAGCCAGTGGCTGCGGGGGATCTCCCTCGACTGCGACGGTGACGCGCTCCTGCTCGAGGTCGAGCAGGTCGGCGCCGCCTGCCACACCGGGACCAGGACCTGCTTCACGGGCCGAGAGCTCGACGCCGAGACGGGGGCGCGCCCGTGACCGCCCGGGCACCGCGCGAACACGCCGCCGTCGACGCCCGGACGCCGGGCCGCCGCGGCAGCCGGCCGACCGGCCGCGAGCCTCGGCCCCTGCCCGCGTTCCTCACGAAGGGCCGCGGCGTCTTCTCACTCATGCTCCTCACGGCGCTGACCCTCCTCGCCGGGACTCAGACCTGGATCCGGGTCAAGCTTCCCGAGGCCGGAGTCCAGCAGGAGATCCTCACAGTCTCCGGGGCGGACGCGTCCAAGCCCGTCACGGCCCTCGTCGTTGTGGCCCTGGCGGCCGCCGTGGCCGCCGCCGTGGGAGGCCGCATCACGCGGATCGTTTCCCTCGTCATGGTCTTCGGGTCGATGGCCCTCGCCGCCGTCCTGTCCGCTTTCGTCGCGAACGGCCCCCTCATGGCGGCCTCCGCCAAGATCGCGGAGACGATCGGCATCGAGGGGTCGAGCTCCGGCGCCGAGGCCACGGCCACGATGTGGCCCGTCGTCGCGGCGGTGCTCGCCGGACTCGCGGCGCTCTACGCGGCGGCCCTCGGCGTCGTCAGCCCCCGCTGGGAGACCACCGCGAAGTACTCCGCCGGGGCGGACGGCCAGCCCGGGCGGGCCGGTGCGGAGGGGCCGCGCAGGGTCTCGGCGCAGTCCGAGGCCATCGACGCATGGGACGACCTGACGCGAGGCGAGGACCCCACGGCCAGGTGACCGCGTTCGGCGCCGCAGAATGGCACAATTGAGAGTAGAAGCGTTTTAGGGCCTCCCGCGCACCGCGGGAGCCTGAGGAAAGGACATCATGAGCCACAACATCCACGCCGAGCCCGTCGGACACGGCAACAGCCCCGCCGCCTGGACGCTGGTGTTCATCATGATCATCGGCGCCGCCATTGCCTCGGTCGCCTTCTGCCTGGCCAACGCCACGCTCTTCTGGGCTGGCATCGCCGTCATGGGCCTCGGGCTTGTCGTCGGCTTCGGCATGCGCAAGGCGGGCTACGGCGTCAACGGTCACAAGCTGACCCCGTCCCGGCACTGATGACAGTCCTCGACTCCATCATCGACGGCGTCCGCGAAGACCTCGCGCGGCGCCGTTCGCGCATCTGCCTTGAGGACGTCAAGGAGGCCGCCCGCGCCGCCGCACCCGCCAGGGACGCACTCGCGGCCCTGCGGGGAGGGGAGGGGCGCGTGCGCGTCATCGCCGAGGTGAAGCGGCGCTCCCCGTCCAAGGGGGACCTCGCGTCCATCCCGGAGCCCGGCGAGCTCGCCGCGCTCTATGAGCGCGGGGGAGCGAGCGTCATCTCGGTCCTCACGGAGGAGCGTCGGTTCGGCGGCTCCCTCAAGGATCTCGACGACGTCCGCGCCGCCGTTGACGTCCCCGTCCTGCGCAAGGACTTCATGGTGGACGAATACCAGTTCTACGAGGCGCGGGCCCACGGGGCGGACCTCGTCCTACTCATTGTCGCCGCCCTGAGTGACGAGGACCTGGCCCGCTTCCTGGACCTGGCCCACGAGCTCGGGATGAATGCGCTCGTCGAGACGCACACGCCGGAGGAAGTGGCGCGGGCCGCGGCCGTCGGCGCGAAGATCGTCGGCGTCAACGTCCGCAACCTCAAGACCCTCGACGTCGACAACACCGCGTTCTCCCGGCTGGCCGCGAGCCTGCCGGCGGGGGCCGTCGCCGTCGCCGAGTCCGGCGTGACCGGGCTCGCGGACGTCGAGGACTACGCGTTCCACGGCGCGGACGCAGTCCTCGTCGGTGAGGCGCTCGTGCGCTCGAACGACCCGTCCGCCGCGGTCGCAGGCTTCGCGGCCGTGCCCGTTTCACCCCGACCATAAACCGGAGGCGGCCCACGCGCCGCCCAGCCCGAGGAGCAGACATGCAAGAACAGTCCGGACCGGAGCGCGACTCCCTGCGGAGCGCCCCAGGGCCCTACTTCGGCGAGTTCGGCGGGCGCTGGATGCCCGAGTCCCTCATCGCCGCACTTGATGAGCTGACGGAGACGTTCGAGGCCGCCAAGGCGGACCCAGAGTTCGTGGCGGAGATCCACCGCCTCAACCGGGACTACTCCGGCCGCCCGTCCCTCCTCACCGAGGCCCCGCGGTTCGCGCAGCACGCCGGCGGCGTTCGGGTGTTCCTCAAGCGCGAGGACCTCAACCACACGGGCTCCCACAAGATCAACAACGTCCTGGGCCAGGTGCTGCTCGCCAAGCGCATGGGCAAGACTCGCGTCATCGCGGAGACGGGCGCGGGCCAGCACGGCGTCGCCACCGCCACCGCGGCGGCTCTCCTCGGTCTCGAGTGCGTCGTCTACATGGGTGCCGAGGACACGCGCCGCCAGGCCCTCAACGTGGCCCGCATGCAGCTGCTCGGCGCCAAGGTCGTTCCCGTGGCCATCGGCTCGGAGACGCTGAAGGACGCCATCAACGAGGCGCTTCGCGACTGGGTCGCCAACGTCGAGACGACGCACTACGTCCTCGGCACTGCGGCGGGCGCGCATCCCTTCCCGGCCATGGTCCGCTACTTCCACGAAGTCATCGGCGAGGAGGCGCGCGAGCAGGTCCTCGAGGCCGCTGGGCGCCTTCCGGACGCCGTGTGCGCATGCGTCGGCGGCGGCTCCAACGCCATCGGCATCTTCCACGGCTTCCTGGACGACGAGTCCGTGGCCCTCTACGGCCTCGAGGCGGGCGGCGACGGCGTCGACACCCCACGCCACGCGGCAACCATCACCCTGGGGCGCCCGGGCGTGCTCCACGGCGCCCGCTCTTTCCTCATGCAGGACGAGGACGGCCAGACGATCGAGTCCCACTCGATCTCCGCGGGCCTCGACTACCCGGGCGTTGGCCCGGAGCACTCGTACCTGGCGAGCATCGGCCGCGTGACGTACGAGCCCATCACCGACAAGCAGGCCATGGAGGCCTTCTCGCTCCTCTGCAAGACGGAGGGCATCATCCCGGCCATCGAGTCCGCGCACGCCCTCGCCGGGGCCATCCAGGTGGGGCAGCGCCTCGCGGAGGAGAGCGAGGATCCCTCCTCGCGCGTGATCCTCGTGTGCCTCTCCGGTCGAGGTGACAAGGACGTGCACACCGCCGGCGAGTACTTCGGCATTCTTGACGAGGAAGGCGAGATCGCCCAGATGAACGAGGGAGAAGAGGCATGAGCCCCACAGTCGTCACAGCCGCCGAGAAGATCGACGCGGCCCGCGAGGAGGGCCGCGCCGCCCTCATCGGCTACCTGCCCGCCGGCTTCCCGGATGTGGAGGGCAGCATCGAGGCCGGGCTGGCCCTCGCCAAGGGCGGGGCGGACATCATCGAGATCGGCGTCCCCTACTCGGACCCGGTCATGGACGGCCCGGTCATCCAGGACGCGACGACGGCCGCTCTCGCGGGCGGGTTCCGCGTCCGCCAGGTGTTCGACGTCGTGCGAGGGATCCGCGAGGGCTCCGACGCCGCCGTGCTCGTCATGACGTATTGGAACCCGGTCCTTCAGGTGGGCATCCGCGAGTTCGGCGAGCAGCTCAAGGCAGCCGGCGGATCGGGGCTCATCACCCCGGACCTCGTGCCGGACGAGGCCGCCGAGTGGATCGCCGTCAGCGACGAGCTCGACCTCGAGCGCGTCTTCCTCGTGGCCCCGTCCTCCACGGACGCGCGCATGAGGATGACGGTCGAGGCCACGCGGGGCTTCGTCTACGGGGTGTCCACGATGGGCGTGACGGGCGCGCGCGAGTCGGTCTCCGAGGCCGCCAGGCGCGTCGTCGAGCGCGCCCACGAGGCCGGTGCGGAGCGCGTCTGTGTGGGCATCGGAGTCTCGACGCCCGAGCACGTGCGGGAGATCGCCGAGTACGCGGAGGGCGCGATTGTCGGCACCGCTATCGTGGCCGCGCTCGCCAAGGAGGGCCCGGACGCCGTGGGCCGACTCGCAGCTCGGCTCACCGAGGGGGCGCGGCGGGCGTGATGCTGGCGTCCATCCCGTCCCCCAGCGTCAACGGGTTCGACATCGGGCCGTTGCGGATCCACTTCTACGCCCTGTGCATCATCGCGGGCATCGTCGTGGCCCTGTGGATCACGGCTAGGCGGCTCAACCGGCGGGGCGTGGCCACGGAGGCGGTGCTCGACGTCGGCCTGTGGTGCGTCCCATTCGGGATCGCGGGCGGGCGGATCTACCACGTGCTCTCCCACTGGCCGGACTACTTCGGCCCGGGCAAGGACCCGTTGACGGCGTTGTACATCTGGGAGGGCGGCCTCGCGATCATGGGGGCGATCACCCTCGGCGCCCTCGGCGCGTACCTCGGCTGCCGCCGGGCGGGCATCCGGCTGACCGCGTTCATGGATGCCGCGGCACCGGGACTGCTCGTGGCCCAGGCGATGGGCCGCTGGGGCAACTGGTTCAACCAGGAGCTCTTCGGCGGGCCGACCACTCTCCCGTGGGGCCTGGAGATCAGCCCGAGCAACCCGGCGTTCCCCGCAGGGCTGCCCGCAGACACCCTCTTCCACCCGACGTTCCTCTACGAGATGATCTGGAACCTCACGGCGGCCGCCGTCATCGTTCTCCTGGACCGCCGCATGCGCTTCCGGCTCGGCAGCGCGTTCTGGCTCTACGTCATGCTGTACAACGCGGGCCGGTACGTCCTGGAGCACGTTCGCCGGGACCCGGCGGTGGAGCTGACGCTCTTCGGCGTGACGGACCGGATCAACTCGTGGGCCGCCCTCCTCCTCTTCGCGCTGGGGCTCGTCATGTTCGTGGCCACGCGTCGGCGCCACCGGCGCCTCGCGGCCGCAGCAGGGACGCGGGAGGCGTCCGTGCCGGCTTCGCGCGCAGGCTCCGCGCCCGCTCCTCTGTCGGGAGACGACGACGTCGACTCGCCGTTCTCGGACATCGAGCGCGCCCGCGAGGCCGACGTGGTGCTGGAGACGGTTCCGGCAGCCCCGTCCGCAGGCCCGGACCCGCACGGGGACGAACCGGCGTCCTCGCGCGGCACGGGCTCGGCGAGGCGAGGCCGCTAGGGGTCAGCGGCAGGGCTTCACGATCCACCGCGAAGGCGGGTGTTCAAATATTGGACGCCCGCCTTCCGTCATGTGGTCGATTGATACGGTTGTTTTTCCCGCACGGCGAACACACCCGCCGCACGGGGGACCGGGCCTCTTCGGCCCGGAGGTCCTGAGGCCAGCGCCGCCCTCGAGATGACGAGTCCGAGGCGCCTCGCGCGTTCTTCGGAGGAAGGATGCCGATCATGACCAACCCCTTTGAGCGCTTCGCCGCGTTCCCCGAGAAGCAGGGCCTGTACGACCCAGCCCAGGAGAAGGACGCGTGCGGTCTGGCCGTCATCGCCACCCTGCGTCGCGAGGCCAGTCACGAGATCGTCGTCCACGCCCTGACCGCCCTGCGCGCGCTGGAGCACCGCGGCGCGGTGGGGGCCGATGAGGGCACGGGAGACGGCGCTGGCCTGCTCACCCAGATGCCTCACGACTTCCTTGACGCGGTGACGCCCTTCGCGCTTCCGGCCCCGGGAGCGTATGTCGCCGGCATCGCGTTCCTCCCGGCGGACGACGCCGAGGAGGCCGCCGCTCGCGAGGGCCTCGAGTCCCTCGCGGCCGCCGAGGGGCTGACGGTCCTCGGCTGGCGCGACGTCCCGGTTCGCCCCGAGAGCCTGGGCCCGATGTCCCGGGCCGCGATGCCCCGCATGGCCCAATTCTTCGTGGGCGGCGAGCCGGACACAGAGGCGACCCCGCTCGGTGACCGCCTGCGCTCCAAGGCCTTCCGGGTCCGCAAGCGCGCGCAGAGCCGGCTGGGCGTGTACTTCCCCTCGTTCTCTCCGGACGTGCTCGTCTACAAGGGGATGCTGACGACGGCCCAGCTGGCCGAGTTCTTCCCGGACCTCACGGACACGCGGTTCGCGACGCGCCTCGGGATCGTCCACTCGCGCTTCTCCACAAACACGTTCCCGAGCTGGCCGCTGGCCCAGCCCTTCCGGCAGATCGCCCACAATGGCGAGATCAACACGATCAAGGGAAACCGGAACTGGATGCGGGCCCGCCAGGCGCTCATGTCCTCGCCGGTGCTGGGCGACGTGCCCGAGGAGCTGTTCCCGATCTGCACCCCCGGCGCGTCCGACTCGGCGTCCTTCGACGAGGTGGCCGAGCTGTTGACCCTCGCGGGCCGGCCCGTCACTGAGGCGATCATGATGATGATCCCCGAGCCGTGGGAGAACCACGAGGACATGCCCGAGGACCGCCGCGCGTTCTACGAGTACCACTCGATGCTCATGGAGCCGTGGGACGGCCCGGCGGCGGTGTCGTTCACGGACGGCCGGCTCGTCGGAGCGGTCCTGGACCGCAACGGGCTGCGCCCGGCTCGGTACTGGGTCACCGAGGACGGACTCGTCATCCTCGCCTCTGAGGTCGGCGTCGTCGCGGTGGAGCCAGAGCGCGTCGTCACGAAGGGCCGGGTGGCTCCTGGCCGGATGTTCCTCGTGGACACGGAGGAGGGGCGGATCGTCTCCGACGAGGAGATCAAGGGCCAGGCGGCGGCCTCGCGCCCGTGGGCGGAGTGGGTCAGCGAGAACCGCGCCGCGCTCTCGGAGCTGCCTGACCGGGAGCACGTCGTCGCGAGCCCCGAGTCGGTGCTGCGCCGCCAGCAGACCTTCGGCTACACCCATGAGGAGCTGAGGCTCCTCGTGGGCCCCATGGCGCGCGACGGCGCCGAGCCCCTCGGCGCCATGGGGACGGACACGCCCCTCGCCGTCCTCGCCCAGCGCCCGCGCCTGCTCTTCGACTACTTCGTCCAGTCCTTCGCCCAGGTGACGAACCCGCCGCTGGACTCGATCCGGGAGGAGCTCGTCACGAGCCTGGCCACGTCGCTCGGCCCAGACGGCAACGTGCTGTCTCGGGACCAGGTGACGACACGGCAGATTGCGCTCGACTTCCCGGTCATCGACAACGACCAGCTCGCCAAGATTGCGGCCCAGCGCCACGCGGACGGCACCGCGCGTTCGCTGACCGTCCGCGGGCTCTACCGGCCGGCCGGGGGAGAGTCCGAGCTGCGCGCGCGGCTGCGCGAGATCAACGAGAAGGTCTCGGCGGCCATCAACCGCGGGGTCGAGTTCATCGTCCTCTCGGACCGGGACTCGAACGCGCAGTGGGCCCCCATTCCGACCCTGCTCCTGTGCTCCTCGGTTCACCACCACCTTCTCAAGAGCTCCACCCGCACACGCATTTCCCTCATCGTCGAGGCCGGCGACGTGCGGGAGGTCCACCACTGCGCACTCCTCATCGGCTACGGCGCCTCCGCGGTCAACCCGTACCTCGCCATGGAGTCGGCGGAGGAGCTCGTGCGCACTGGCGCGGTCACGGGCGTCACGGAGGAGAAGGCCGTCCGGAACCTGATCTACGCCCTCGGCAAGGGCGTGCTCAAGATCATGTCCAAGATGGGCATCTCCACGGTGGCCTCGTACTGCGGCGCGCAGACCTTCGAGGCCCTGGGCCTCGGCCAGCACCTCGTCGACGAGTTCTTCCACGGGACGGTGTCCCAGCTCTCGGGGATCGGCCTTGACGTCATCGCGGACGAGACGGCCGCGCGCCACGCGGCGGCCTACCCGCTGGACGGGCTCGAGCAGCCGCACCGCGAGCTTGAGGTCGGCGGCGAGTACCAGTGGCGCCGCGAGGGGCCGCCGCACCTCTTCAGCCCGGAGAACATCTTCCGCCTTCAGCACTCGACCCGCGAGCGCCGCTACGACGTGTTCCAGGCCTACACGAGGGCCATCGACGAGCAGTCGGCCCAGCTGAAGACCCTGCGGGGCCTCCTCGGGTTCGTCGAGGGCCGGGAGCCGGTGCCGCTCGAGGAGGTCGAGCCGGTCTCGGAGATCGTCAGGCGGTTCTCCACGGGGGCGATGAGCTACGGCTCGATCTCCCAGGAGGCGCACGAGACGCTCGCGATCGCCATGAACCGCCTCGGCGGCAAGTCCAACACGGGCGAGGGCGGGGAGGACCCTGAGCGGCTCCTCGACCCGGAGCGGAGGAGCGCGGTCAAGCAGGTGGCCTCGGGCCGGTTCGGTGTCACGAGCCTGTACCTGACCCACGCGGACGACATCCAGATCAAGCTCGCCCAGGGCGCCAAGCCGGGCGAGGGCGGCCAGCTCATGGCCAACAAGGTGTACCCGTGGGTGGCGAGGACCCGTCATTCGACCCCGGGCGTCGGGCTGATCTCTCCGCCGCCGCATCACGACATCTACTCGATCGAGGACCTCGCGCAGCTCATCCACGACTGCAAGCGGGCCAACCCGTCGGCGCGCGTGCACGTCAAGCTCGTCTCGGAGATGGGGATCGGCACCGTGGCGGCGGGCGTGACGAAGGCGAAGGCGGATGTCGTCCTCGTCTCGGGTCATGACGGCGGCACGGGCGCGTCCCCGATGAACTCGCTCAAGCACGCGGGCGCGCCCTGGGAGCTCGGCCTCGCTGAGACGCAGCAGACGCTGCTCCTCAACGGGCTGCGGGACCGGGTCGTGGTCCAGGTTGACGGTCAGTTGAAGACCGGCCGGGACGTGGTCATCGCGGCCCTGCTCGGCGCGGAGGAGTTCGGCTTCGCCACGGCGCCGCTCGTCGTCTCGGGCTGCATCATGATGCGCGTCTGCCACCTGGACACGTGCCCCGTGGGGGTGGCGACGCAGAACCCCCTGCTGCGCTCGCGTTTCACGGGCAAGGCGGAGCATGTCGTGACGTTCTTCGAGTACATCGCGGAGGAGGTCCGGGAGCACCTGGCGCGCCTCGGCTTCCGGACCCTCGAGGAGGCGATCGGCCACGCCGAGCTCCTCGACCGGCGCCCCGCGATCAGCCACTACAAGACGGAGGGCCTCGATCTCTCGGGCATCCTCGCCGTCCCGGACGTCAGCCCCGGCACGAGCCTGCGCTGCGTCCGCGGGCAGGATCATGACCTCGAGTCGCACATCGACCACGTGTTCATCGGGGAGGCGGCCGCGGCGCTGACCTCGCGCCAGCCCGTCGTCGTCCGCCGCCCCGTGGTCAACACGGACCGCTCCGTGGGCACGATGCTGGGGCACGAGGTGACCAAGGCGTGGGGCACGGACCCGCTGGCGGATGACACGATCACGCTGGACCTTCACGGGCAGGCCGGGCAGTCGCTCGGCGCGTTCCTTCCGGCGGGCGTGACCATCCGGCTCACCGGCGAGGCCAATGACTACGCGGGCAAGGGCCTCTCGGGCGGGAGGATCGCGATCCGCCCCGAGGGCGCCCCTGGCTTCCGGGCGGCGGAGAACGTCATTGCGGGCAACGTCATCGGCTACGGCGCGACGAGCGGTTCCATGTTCATCGGCGGGCTCGTCGGGGAGCGGTTCCTCGTGCGCAACTCCGGGGCGACGGCCGTCGTCGAGGGCATCGGCGACCACGGGTGCGAGTACATGACCGGCGGCGAGGCGCTCATCCTGGGCCCCACGGGCCGCAACTTCGGCGCGGGCTTCTCCGGCGGCACGGCGTACCTGCTCGACGCCGACCCGCGGCGGCTCAACGCCCAGGCGCTGCGCACGGGCGAGCTCGTGCTCGGCGCCCTCACGGAGCCGGAGCGGGTGCGTGTTCTCCTCGAGGAGCACGCGCGCCTCACCGGATCGGAGACCGCGAGCGCCCTCCTTGAGGACTGGCCCGCCGCCGCCGCCCGCTTCACCCAGGTGCGGCCGGCTCACTACTCGCGCGTGCGTGCGCTCATGGCCGACGCCGAGGCCGCCGGGCGAGACCCCGAAGGACACGAGACGTGGAACGAGATTCTGGAGGTGGCCCGTGGGTGACCCGCGCGGATTCCTGAAGCACACCGAACGCAAGACGCAGCCGCGGCGCCCCGTGCCCGTGCGCATCATGGACTACAAGGAGGTCTACGAGCGCCAGGACCCGGCCGTCCTGCGGGAGCAGGCGAGCCGCTGCATGGACTGCGGGGTGCCGTTCTGTCACAGCGGCTGCCCGCTCGGCAACCTCATTCCGGAGTTCAACGACCTCACCTACCGGGGGCGGCTGGACGCGGCGGCGGAGCGGCTTCTGGCCACGAACAACTTCCCGGAGCTGACGGGGCGGCTGTGTCCGGCGCCGTGCGAGTCCTCGTGCGTGCTCGGCATCAACCAGCCGGCCGTGACGATCAAGCAGGTCGAGGCGAGTCTGGCCGATCACCTCATGGACTCGGGCGGGCTCACGCCTCGGCCGCCGGCGCGGTCCACGCACAAGCGTGTCGCCGTCGTCGGCTCCGGACCGGCAGGACTGGCCGCGGCGCAGCAGCTGACGCGGGCGGGGCACACGGTGGTGGTCTACGAGCGGGACGACCGGATCGGCGGGCTCCTGCGCTACGGGATCCCGGACTACAAGCTCGAGAAGCACGTGCTCGACGCCCGCCTGCGGCAGATGGAGGCGGAGGGAACGCGTTTCCGGCACTCGGTCGAGGTGGGCCGGGACATCTCGTGGGCGCAGCTGCGGCAGGCGCACGACGCGGTGCTCATCGCCACGGGCGCGACCACGCCGCGCGACCTGCCGATCCCCGGGCGTCAGCTCGAGGGCGTCCACTTCGCCATGGACTACCTGGTGCCGGTCAACCGCGCTGTGGCCGGCCTGGTTGAGGCCCCGGAGATCGACGTCCGCGGCAAACACGTCGTCGTCCTGGGCGGGGGAGACACGGGGGCGGACTGCATCGGCACGGCGCACAGGCAGGGCGCGGCGTCGGTGACGACGCTCGCCATCGGAGCCCAGCCGCCGGGGGAGCGCCCCGCCCATCAGCCGTGGCCTCTGCACCCCACGCTCTTCGAGGTCGCGAGCGCCCACGAAGAAGGTGGCGAGAGGACCTACTTGGCCTCTACAGTGGAGTTTGAAGGCGTCGACGGCACTGTCACGGGCCTGACCGTCGCGGAGACCGAGATCACCGCGAGCGGCCGCGGCCCCAAGGCGGGCAGCGAGCACACGATTCCCGCTGATGTCGTCTTCCTCGCCCTGGGATTCACAGGCCCCGAACCCTCGGGCCTCGACACCCAGATCGACGTGACCTTCGACTCCCGCAGCAATGTCGCTCGCGACGGGTACTACATGACCTCTACACCGGGCGTGTTCGCGGCGGGCGACGCTGGCCGCGGGCAATCGCTCATTGTGTGGGCGATCGCCGAGGGCCGTTCCGCGGCCGCGGCGATCGATCAATGGCTGATGGACTCGCCGACGCAGCTGCCTGCGCCGGTGGCGCCATCTGACGCAGCGATCGCCGTCTAGCGGTCGCCGGACAGAGAGAAAGTCGAGCACTCATGAGACGCGCAAAGATCGTCGCCACCTTCGGACCCTCCATCTCGAGCTACGAGAGCACGCTTGCCGTGATCAAAGCGGGCGTGAACGTGGCCCGCATGAACATGAGCCACGGTGACTACTCCGTGCACGCCGGAACCTACGAGAACGTCAGGCGCGCCTCTGAGCAGCTCGGCATCCCCGTGGGCATCTTCGCGGACCTGCAGGGGCCGAAGATCCGGCTCGGCCGGTTCGAGAACGGCCCGCACCACCTCGCGGTGGGAGATCGGTTCACCATCACCACCGAGGACGTGCTCGGCACGCAGGAGCGCTGCTCCACGACCTTCAAGGGCCTGCCCCAGGACGTCAACGTGGGGGACCCCCTTCTTATCGACGATGGCAAGGTCGCCCTCCGCGCCGTCCGTGTCGACGACACGGAGGTGGAGACCGAGGTGACCGTCGGCGGCACCGTCTCCAACAACAAGGGCATCAACCTGCCCGGCGTGGCCGTTAACGTCCCCGCGCTCTCGGAGAAGGACGAGGCCGACCTCCGCTGGGCCCTCCGTCAGGGTGTCGACATGGTCGCCCTGTCGTTCGTCCGCAACGCGGCCGACATCACCCGCGTCCACGAGATCATGGACGAGGAGGGCCGCCGGGTTCCCACGATCGCCAAAGTCGAGAAGCCCCAGGCTGTCGATGCCCTTGAGGAGATCATCGACGCGTTCGACGCGATCATGGTGGCCCGCGGCGACCTCGGCGTCGAACTCCCGCTCGAGGACGTGCCGATCGTCCAGAAGAAGGCCATCGAGCTGGCCCGCCGCTGGGCCAAGCCGGTCATCGTGGCGACCCAGGTGCTGGAGAGCATGATCGAGAACCCGCGCCCCACCCGCGCCGAGGCCTCGGACTGCGCCAACGCCGTCCTCGACGGCGCGGACGCCGTCATGCTCTCGGGCGAGACGAGCGTCGGCGCGTACCCCATCGAGACCGTTCAGACCATGGCGCGCATCATCACCTCCACCGAGCAGCACGGCCTGGACCGGATCCGCCCGCTCGGCTCCCAGCCGAAGACGCGCGGCGGCGCCATCACCCGTGCCGCCTATGAGGTTGCCGGCCAGCTCAACGTCAAGTACCTGTGCACCTTCACGCAGACGGGGGACTCGGCCCGCCGCCTCTCCCGTCTGCGTCCGGCGCAGCCGATCTTCGCGTACACGCCGGTCACGTCCACCCTCAACACCATGACGCTCCTGTGGGGGATCAACCCGGTCCTCGTGGACATGGTTCAGCACACCGATGACATGGTGGAGCAGGTTGACGAGCACCTTCAGCGAGAGAAGCTGGCCACGACGGAGGACTTCGTCGTCATCGCGGCAGGCTCGCCTCCCGGCAAGGCCGGCTCCACGAATGCGCTCCGTGTGCACAAGGTGGGGGACGCCAGTGACCACGGCGTGTCGGACGGCCGCATTCTCCGCGACAAGCTCGGCCCCTGGCCCACGGACGAGCAGGGCCGTCCCACGGCCTGACGCCTCGTCCGGCGCGCGGACCGTGCGAGCGAGAAGCAGAACGCCCCCGGTGACACCGGGGGCGTTCTGCTTGCTCTTGTCGGCTCGCAGGCGGCGGGGCCGCGTGTCGTGCGCTGATGCTCACCGATTCGCGGCGAGCGGCTAGACCTGCTCGATGATCGTCGTCGCGACCTCGCGCATCGACAGGCGCCGGTTCATGGACGTCTTCTGGATCCAGCGGAACGCCTCCGGCTCCGAGAGGCCCAGCTTGGTCATGAGGAGGGACTTGGCGCGCTCGACGAGCTTGCGCGTCTCGAACGCCTCCTTGAGGTCCGCGACCTCGTCTTCGAGGGCGGTGAGCTCGCGGTAGCGGGAGAGCGCGATCTCCATGGCGGGGATGAGGTCCGCCTCCGTGAACGGCTTGACCACGTAGGCCATGGCCCCCGCCTCCCGGGCCCGTTCGATGAGCTCGGGCTGGCTGAACGCGGTCAGGAGGACGACGGGCGCGATGCGCTCCTTGACGATGGTCTCGGCAGCCGTGATGCCGTCCACGACAGGCATCTTGATGTCCATGAGGACGATGTCCGGGTTGTGCTCCCGAGTCAGCGAGACGGCCTCCTCCCCATTCTTGGCCTCGGCGACGACCTCGTAGCCCTGGGCCTGGAGGATCTCGACGATGTCGAGCCGAATGAGCGTCTCGTCCTCGGCAACGACGACGCGGCGCTGGCGCGTCTCAGGAGCGGCGGCGGGGACGTCCGAGGGCCCTGCGGGCAGCAGGGACTCTGTGGGCTGATCCGTGGTCTGAAGGTCGTCTGACATGTCATCACCTTGAACTGAGGTTGCGTGGGCGGCATGCACGAGAGCATCTTTGCACCCGGCCGGGACATGGATCCCTAAGAGTCTCCAGCCTATAAGACAAGCGCCTGTCTGTGGGCGGCAGCTCGGGCAGACGGGGATAACTCAAACTCGGCCCTGGCGCCAGACGGAGGACGGATGTTTGGCCCGTCTGCTGCGAACGGGTACGCTTGTGTGGCTGGCCCAAGTGGTGGAATTGGTAGACGCGCCGCACTCAAAATGCGGTACCGAAAGGTGTGCGGGTTCGAGTCCCGCCTTGGGCACCGGCAAGACCCCCGGAGTTCTATGGACTCTCGGGGGTTTTTCGCGTCCCGCCCCACGCCAGCCTGGCAGGCGCGATGCTGTGAGCCGCCCCGGAGCGTCAGCCACACGAGTGGGTTTGATCACGCGGTAATAGGCCTATGATGATGCACATCACATTTAATTCGACATAAGGCTGGCCCCCCATGTCGCACTCTCAGCCGCCCACGGGCGAACAACCTTCACCTGCCGGGCCGCCCGCCGCCGGCCGCCGCGGGACCTCCGCCCTCAAGTGGGGTGCGGCTGCCGCGCTGGCAGTGCTCCTCCTCGTGGGCGCCATGCTCGTCACGGGCAACATCGCCAAGGGGCGGGCGCACGCGTCAGACGCGGGTGCCGTCCAGGAGACAATCCGTCTTGAGGCCACGTCTCGCGGCGGCGGACACGTCACCTGGACCCTGGGCGCGAGCAGCAGCTCCCATGACTTCACCTCGAGATGGAGCGAGTCATTCCAGCGCAACGGCGAGGTCATCATGATGAAGGTCACCGGCGATTTCGGCGATCCCGAGGCAGCGGTCACGTGCAAGATCTACGTCAACGATGAGCTCAAGGTCTCGGCGTCAGGCAGCGGCGGGCAGGGCCTCGCCACGTGCGTCTACCCGAATCGCTGACGCCGACGCGCGAGCCAGCCCCCGCGTCGAGTGAGGCTGGCCGCAGACCCTCCCGGGGTTCGCTCGGCCTGTGCCGACGGCCCGCTACGGCAGCGGGATGATCGCGTTCGTGATCCTCGCGGTGGACAGGCGGCGCCCCTGCTCATCGGTCATGACGATCTCGTGCGTGACCATCCGCCGCCCCAGGTGGATGGCGGTGGCCGTTCCGGTCACCAGGCCTTCTCGCGCGCCCCGGTGGTGGGTGGCGTTGATGTCGACGCCGACGGCCGTCCCCGTCGGCCACGCATGCAACGCGGCCCCGAAGGAGCCGAGCGTCTCCGCGAGGACGACATGCGCGCCGCCGTGAATGAGCCCCGTCACCTGCTGATTGCCCTCGACCGGCATCGTGGCCACGAGGCGCTCGGGCGCGAACTCCGTGAATCGGATGCCCATCTTGACGGCGAGCGGCCCCACACCCCAGTGTTTGAGCATCTCGTGGAGCTCGTCGGGCACCCCGATCTCGGTGAGGTGGGCTCGCCGCTCTGCCGTGAGCTCGTCGGCGTAGGCGCCCTCCTCGGGGAAGTAGGAGCTGTGGGACGGGGATGAAGGCCGGGTGGTCATGGGCATAGGCTTGCACGTGTGAGCACCTGTGAACAATTCGAGTCCCTGACCCCTGCGTCGAAGGTCCTCGTCATCGACGGGCACTCGATGGCGTTCCGAGCGTTCTACGCCCTGCCGGTCGAGTCGTTCGTCAATGGAGAGGGCCAGCACACCAACGCCGTGCACGGCTTCACGTCGATGCTCCTGACGATGATCCGCCAGCATGAGCCAACGCACGTCGTCGTCGCCTTCGACCTCTCCGGCCCCACGTTCCGCAGCGAGGAGTACGCCGAGTACAAGGGCGGGCGGGCGAAGACACCGGAGGAGTTCTCGGGGCAGATCGGCCTCATTCAGCGCGTCCTTGACGCCCTGAACATCGCGTGGATCACGGTGGAGGGCTTCGAGGCGGACGACATCATCGCCACCGTCGCGACGCAGGGCGAGGCGCAGGGCGCGGACGTCGTCGTGGTCTCGGGGGACCGGGACGCGTTCCAGCTCATCACCGAGAAGGTCAGCGTCCTGTACCCCAAGAAGGGCATCTCCGACATTCCCCCCATGACCGCCGCGGACATCGAGGCCAAGTACGGTGTGCGCCCCGAGCGCTACCGCGACCTCGCCGCCCTCGTGGGTGAGACCGCGGACAACCTGCCTGGCGTCCCGAAGGTGGGCCCCAAGACGGCAGCGAAGTGGATTGCCGAGTTCGGCTCGGTCGAGGGGATCATCGAGCACGCCGACGAGATCAAGGGCAAGGCCGGCGAGAACCTCCGCGCGGCCCTCGACGACGTCAAGCGCAACTACCGCCTCAACGGCCTGACCCGCGACATGACGCTCCCCACGACGATCGACGAGATGCGCCGCGCCGAGCCCGATTTCGACGCCGTCGACGAGCTCTTCGACGAGCTCGAGTTCAAGACGCTCCGCGAGCGCGTCCGCACCGGGCTCGCCCCCCGGGAGGAGGCAGTGGTCCTTGAGGCGCCAGCCGCCGTCGTCGTCCGCTCCGCCGAGGACCTGGCCGCGCTGGTGGGGGAGGAGGGAACCCCGGTGGCGCTGACGCTGGACGAGGACCCGCGCCTCGGCGAGGTTCTCAGCCTCGCCACCGAGACCTCCCGCGGAACCGTGGTGCTCTCGCGCCTGGATGAGCCGACGACGACGGCCGTGGCGGATGTCCTCCGCGAGCGAGCGGCCGACATCCTGGCGACTGACGTCAAGGGGCTGACCCGCCGGCTCGAGGCGCTGGGCTACGCCCTTCCGGAGGGCCCGCGGGACCTGGGACTGGAGGCGTTCGTGCTCCGCCCCGGCGCCAAGGGCTACACGCCCGAGCTGCTCGTGGCGGACCTGACGGACCAGGATCCCGGGGACAAGCCGAAGAAGCCCACGGCCGCGGCCCTGAAGAAGGAGAGCGCCGAGGAGGCCGAGGCCAATGCGGCGCCGTCGCTGGAGCGCCTCTCACGGATCGCGTGGCTGCTGCACCCCGTGGCCGCCGAGCTCACGGGACGCCTCGACGAGCACGCGTGGGCGGCGGGGATCGTCAACACCCTCGAGGTCCCGCTGTCCCGCGTCCTGCTGCAGATGGAGCGGACCGGGATCGCCGTGGACCTCCAGCGGCTCGACGAGCTCGAGGCGGACTTCTCCGCCCGGGTCGAGGACGCGAAGGCACGGGCCGGGGCGATCGTGGGGGAGACCGTCAACCTGTCCTCGCCGAAGCAGCTGCAGGAGGTCCTCTTCGAGAAGCTTGCGCTGCCGAAGACGCGGAAGATCGCCTCGGGGTACACGACCGACGCCGAGTCGCTCAGTGAGCTCATGACGAAGCTCGAGCCGGAGTCCTCCGAGTTCGAGTTCATGGGCCGGCTCCTGCAGTACCGCGAGTTCACGAAGCTGGGGCAGTTCGTCACCCTCCTCAAGGAGTCCGTGACGGCGGCCTCGCGCGTTCACACGACCTACGCGCAGACGGCCGCGGCCACGGGGCGACTGTCCTCGACCGGGCCCAACCTCCAGAACATCCCGGTGCGCACCGCGGAGGGGCGCCTGCTGCGCAGCGTGTTCGTGGCGGACCCGGCGTTCGAGGGCCTCATGACCGCGGACTACTCGCAGATCGAGATGCGCATCATGGCGCACCTCTCCGGGGACGAGGCGCTCATCGAGGCGTTCCGCTCCGGCGAGGACCTCCACAACTTCGTGGGCTCCCAGGTGTTCGACGTCGAGCCCGCCGAGGTCACCCCCGCCATGCGGTCCAAGGTCAAGGCGATGTCCTACGGGCTCGCCTACGGCCTCAGCTCGTTCGGCCTGTCCAAGCAGCTCAAGATCTCCGTGGACGAGGCACGGCGCCTCATGAAGAGCTACTTCGACCGCTTCGGCGGCGTGCGGGACTACCTGCGCGGCGTCGTCGAGCAGGCGAAGAAGGACGGGTACACGACGACGATCGGCGGGCGCCGGCGCTACCTGCCGGATCTGACGAGCAGCAACCGCCAGGTGCGCGAGAACGCGGAGAGGATCGCCCTCAACTCGCCCATCCAGGGCACGGCCGCCGACATCATCAAGAAGGCGATGCTCGACGTGCAGGCCCGGATCGAGTCCGAGGGGCTTGAGTCCCGCATGCTGCTTCAGGTACATGACGAACTCGTCGTGGAAGTGGCCGCCGGCGAGCGCGAGGCCGTGGAGCGCATCCTCCGCGAGGAGATGGGGCGCGCCGCCGAGCTGTCCGTGCCCCTCGACGTCAACGTCGGCTTCGGCCGGGACTGGAACGAGGCCGCGCACTAGCTGCACTGACCGTTCCCCGCACGCAGGCAAGAATCTACGAAAGTGACCCATGACTGAGACTTCCCGAGACCTCCCGTACGAGCGCCTGGCCCCGCTGACCGTCAGCCGGGTCGAGGCGGGCCTGAGCGAGCCCGGCCGCGGTCCCGACGAGGCCACCCGCAACTGGATCCGGGCCGTGCGCCAGGGCTTCCACGAGGCCGAGCCGACGACGGAGAACCTCGCCTACCGGGCGCAGCGCCTCGTGAGCAAGGGCTCCGTGGGCACGGTGGTCTACGACGACTCGCTCGGCGACGACCCGGACTTCGGCGCCGCGTTCCCCGTGGCGACGTTCGAGTCCTTCATGGGCGAGCTCAACCTCTCCGGCCGCGAGGGCGGGTCCGTGCCGTGCGACATGATCACGGGCGTGACCGTCAACCCGACGCACCGCCGCCGCGGCATCCTCTCGACGATCATGACCGAGCACCTCAAGCGCGTCAGCGCCACGTGCCCGGTCGCGAGCCTCACGGTGAGCGAGGGCGCCATCTACGGGCGCTTCGGGTTCGCGCCGACGAGCTTCTGGGAGAAGCTCGAGATCCAGACCTCGGACGCCCGCATCCGCGGCGAGCGCACGGGCGAGATCCGCTACATCCCCATCGAGCGCGTCAAGGACTTCGCGCCGAAGGTGGCCCGCCAGCGCCACGAAAGCTCCTACGGGTCCCTGTGGCAGAAGGACTATGTCATCGGCACGTTCACGGGCGAGGACCACGAGGGACTCAAGGGCGCCATGGGCAAGCGCCGCGCCCTGGTGCACCTCAACGAGAACGGCGAGATCGACGGCTGCGCCACGTACAGCCACGGCGGCTGGGAAGAGGTGGACCGCCCGTACCGCCTCGAGGTCTTCGAACTGGTCGGCGCCACGCCGCTCGCCGAGCGCGAGATGTGGCGGCACTTCGTGGCCATGGACCTCGTGGACGTCATCTCCCACGACAACCGCAGCGTCTACACGCGCAGCTTCTTCGACAACCCGCGCAGCGTCCAGGTCCGCGGGCGCCTCGACTTCGTGTGGTGGCGCCTCCTTGATCTTCCGGCGGTCTTCTCCCGCCTTCCGTATCTGTGCGACGGCGAGGCCCGCTTCACGGTGACTGACCGCCAGGAGATCGTCTCCGGCACGTACGAGCTCACCGTGCGGGACGGTCAGGGCACGCTGACGCGGGTGGAGGCCGGCTCGGGCTCGGGCGAGGGCTGCGTCATCGACGTCACGACCCTCACCGAGGTCGTGGCGGGCCGCGTGAGCGTGCGGGAGCTCGCGGACGTGGCGCTGTGCAGCGGCACCGATGCGGACATCGCCGACCTGACGCGCTTGTTGCGCTTCGCGACACCGGTGCAGTGCCTCATCGGGTTCTAGCGTTCCGGCGGGGGAGAGGGCGGCGGCCAGGCGTCGTCGTCCTCTCCTTCAGCGGATGACGACGACGCCCGGGACACGGTGCGCACTGGGACTGGTATTCACCGGTCAGCCGGAGTATGCTGAAGAAGCACTTTTGTGCTCAATTCATCAACTGCCTGCCTTGCGCTGTTCCACGGACCTGTGTGCCGAGCGCGGGGTCAGGTACCGAGACACTATCCACGACGGAGCCCCTACTACATGACCACCACCTCCAGCACGACGCCCCAGGTCGCGATCAACGACATCGGCAACGAAGAAGCCTTCCTCGCCGCCGTTGACGCCACCATCAAGTACTTCAACGATGGAGACCTCGTCGAAGGAACCGTCGTCAAGGTCGACCGTGACGAGGTTCTCCTCGACATCGGATACAAGACGGAAGGCGTCATCCCGTCTCGCGAGCTGTCCATCAAGCACGACGTGGACCCCGGCGAAGTCGTCGCCGTTGGTGACCAGGTCGAGGCCCTCGTCCTCACCAAGGAGGACAAGGAAGGCCGTCTGATTCTCTCCAAGAAGCGTGCTCAGTACGAGCGCGCCTGGGGCGACATCGAGAAGGTCAAGGAAGAGGACGGCGTCGTCGAGGGCACCGTCATCGAGGTCGTCAAGGGTGGTCTCATCCTCGACATCGGCCTCCGCGGCTTCCTCCCCGCCTCGCTCGTTGAGATGCGTCGCGTTCGCGATCTCGCGCCGTACATCGGCCAGAAGATCGAAGCGAAGATCATCGAGCTCGACAAGAACCGCAACAATGTCGTCCTCTCCCGCCGTGCATGGCTCGAGCAGACGCAGTCCGAGGTTCGCTCCAGCTTCCTCAACAAGCTCGAGAAGGGCCAGGTCCGCCCGGGCGTCGTCTCCTCGATCGTCAACTTCGGTGCGTTCGTGGACCTCGGCGGCGTCGACGGCCTCGTCCACGTCTCCGAGCTCTCCTGGAAGCACATCGACCACCCGTCCGAGGTTGTCGAGGTCGGCCAGGAAGTCACCGTCGAGGTCCTCGAGGTCGACATGGACCGCGAGCGCGTGTCCCTGTCCCTCAAGGCCACGCAGGAAGACCCGTGGCAGATGTTCGCTCGCACGCACGCCCTCGGGCAGGTTGTGCCGGGCAAGGTCACGAAGCTCGTTCCGTTCGGCGCGTTCGTTCGCGTCGAGGACGGCATCGAGGGCCTCGTGCACATCTCCGAGCTCGCTGTGCGTCACGTTGAGCTGGCCGAGCAGGTCGTCTCCGTTGGCGACGAGCTCTTCGTCAAGGTCATCGACATCGACCTCGAGCGCCGCCGCATCTCCCTCTCGCTGAAGCAGGCGAACGAGGGCGTTGACCCCGAGGGCACCGAGTTCGACCCGGCGCTCTACGGCATGGCCGCAGAGTACGACGAAGAGGGCAACTACAAGTACCCGGAGGGCTTCGATCCGGAGTCCAACGAGTGGCTTGAGGGCTACGAGCAGCAGCGCGCGGCCTGGGAGGCCCAGTACGCCGAGGCTCAGAACCGCTGGGAAGCCCACAAGAAGCAGGTTGCTCAGCACCTCGCAGACGACGCCGAGGCCGCCGCTGGCGCCGAGGTCTCCTCCGCGACGAGCTACTCCTCGGAGGCTCCGGCCGCCGATGCCGGTACGCTCGCTTCCGACGAGGCTCTCGCGGCTCTCCGCGAGAAGCTCACGGGCAACTAGTCCCACCCGCTGACCGCTAGGCCAGCGACACACGAGGCCCTCTCCGCCGATGGCAGGGAGGGCCTCGTGCTGTGTATGGGGGTGCGGTGCCTCCTTTGCCGATTCGCGGCACCTTCAACCGGACGCCGTCAGCTACAAGGGGTTTGACCCGCGAGAACCGGCTTCGATCCAGGCGTGGTTCATCGAATCTTGACGCGGTTTGACGGGCAGCCGCCGCGCGGATGTGCCCCAGGGGTGCACGGCGGCTACGGGCACACCGTCCCGGGCCAGCACGAACTCGCCCGGCTCCACCGAGCCGGGGGCCAGCTGGGCGGCGATGCCGGGAAGGACGCCGGGGCCCTCGCAGCTGAGCCAGGTCAGCTGCTGCCCGGCAGCGTCGGACTCTGCCTGCAACCGCGTCATCAGCGCCTCGAACCTTGCCGGCTCCGGCAGGTACGCGACGACGGCCGTATGGATGACGACGACGTGCGCGCCAGGGGAGTCAGCCCGGGCGCGCTCGATGAGTTCCGGCAGCCGCTCCGAGAGGTCGCCGCGGAGCGAGACCCATGGCCCGGCGGACTGGGCCCCCGTCACGATCCGCGCCGCATCCGCCAACCGGGCCGCCCGCTCCTCATGCCCCGGCCAGACGAGCGCCTTCATCCATCGGAGTGCCTCGGCACCCTCAGGGGAGGCGGGGTCGAGCGTCAGTGGGTTGAGGTCCACACCGCCTCGCCACGCAATCTCTGGCATGCGCTCTGGCGCCGGGATCCCGTCCAACCGACAGGTCAGCGTGACGGGGGATTGACCCTCGACTGACGTGAGGAGCCGGATGGGAGGCGACTGAGTCGTAACGGGCAGCGAGATCCCCGGACGCGCGGCGTCGGGCTGGTGTGAGCCGGGCTGCCTGGAGTCGGCGCGGCCCACGTCGGGGCCGGCTGTCTCCGCGTACTCGACGTCGTACAGGTCCGGGATGAGCGTCAGGCCCGCCGAGTGGCCCACCTCGATCAGCGCCACCGGGCCCGTGACGGACGCCAGCTCGGTCAGGTGGACGGCGCAGCGCCCCGGCTCATTGGTCTGAGTGGCGCGGGTGCGTGCCGTCTCGGCGATGGCGAGCCAATGCTCGTTCAGATACGCGGTGAATTCGTCGCCGGTGGCGGAATCGAGGCGCCAGCCGCCGTCGTCGGCCTCTCCTGAATGGAGGCGAGCCGCTGCGAAAACGAGATTGGGCTGACGTTTAGGCTCCGGAAGGGAGCTGATGAGTTCCCGCGCGCGCGAATCGGACGCGACCGCCTCGGACCATTCGCGATAGACGGGCGTCTGCGCCGTCTCTCGAGACGCAAATCTGCGATACGAGTTCGCGACGCTCCGGAAATCAGTGTCCATGCGAGGAGCCTATCCCCGCAGGTGCGTCAGCGCAGGCCGAGCAGCTGCTCGATCGGGCCGATCCCGAAGAACACGACGAACGCGAGCGCCACGGCCCACATGATCGGGTGGATCTCGCGGGCGCGGCCCTGAATGGTGCGGATGAAGACAAAGGCGATGAATCCGGTGCCCAGGCCGTTGGCAATGGAGTAGGTGAACGGCATGAGGATGATCGTGACGAACGCGGGAATCGCCAGCCCCATGTCCTCCCAGTCAATTTTGGTCACCTGAGAGACCATCATGAATCCGACGACGACGAGGGCTGGCGCAACGGCTTCAAACGGAACGATGGAAACCAGCGGCGTGAAGAACATGGCGACCAGAAAGAGCGAGCCCGTGATGACCGAGGCGAAACCCGTGCGTGCACCTTCGCCGACGCCGGCTGCGGACTCCACAAAGATCTGGTTGGACGACGCCGAGGCCCCGCCGCCGACAACCGCCGCGGCAGCGTCAACGAGGAGGACGCGATTGACGTTCTCGATCTGACCGTCCTCGTCCACGAGGCCGGCCTGCGAGGCGACGCCGACCATGGTGCCCATGGCGTCGAAGAAGATGCTGAGGAGGATGGAGAAGCTGAGCAGCAGTGCGGAGATGGCGCCGATGTGGGAGAACGCGCCGAAGACGTCGACGTTGCCGATGAGCGAGAGGTCGGGGACCGCGAAGGCCTTGGAGGGGATCTCCGGGACGACGAGCGACCAGCCGGCCGGGTTCTTCACGGACGAGCCGGACGGGGCGAGGGCCTCGACAATGACGCCGAAGATCGTCGTGACGACGACGCCGATGAGGATGCCGCCCTTGGTCTTGCGGACGACGAGGGCGATGGTGAGCAGCAGGCCGAAGATGAACGTGAGCGTGGGCCAGCCGATGAGCACGCCGCCGAAGCCGAGGCCCACCGGGACCGTGGTGCCCGCCTCGTCGGGGATGCGACGGACGAAGCCTGCGTTGACGAGGCCGATGAGGGCGATGAAGAGGCCGATGCCTACGACGATGGCGGTCTTGAGGCTCTCGGGGACCGCGTTGAAGACAGCCGTGCGGAAGCCCGAGAGGACGAGGATCATCATGGTGATGCCGGCGAGGACGACGAGGCCCATCACGTCAGGCCATGTGAGGTCCTTCGTGCTGGCGATCGTGACGGCGACGAAGGCGTTGACGCCGAGGCCGGATGCGAGAGCGAAGGGATGCTTGGCCCAGACGCCCATGATGATCGTCATGACACCGGCGACGAGCGCGGTGACGGCCGCAACCTGCGGGACGCCGAGGGCGACGCCTGCGCTGTCCTTGCCCGTGCCCAAGATGAGCGGGGCGAGCACGACGATGTAGCTCATGGCGAAGAACGTGGCGAGGCCGCCGCGGACCTCGTCGGCCACTGTGGAGCCTCGCTGGGAGATGTGGAAGAAGCGGTCCAGGGAGGATCCTTGGGAAAACATCGAGGGGAAGACCTTTGCTCAAAGGGGTTCAGAGGTGTTGAGGCAAGTCTAATTGGGCCTGCGGGTGCGTGCGCTCAACGTGTCCACCCCTCTTCGTAGGATCGAGGGAATCGAACACATGTTCGATGATGGCGGACGAGTCGAGGAGCGGAAGTGGGATTCCTGAGCCAGGGAGTGTCGGTTGAGACGGACGCGCACGGTGTGCCGCAGGTGGTTGAGTGGCAGGGCGTGACCTATCAAGTCGTGGGGCGCCCGGTGCGCCGGTACGAGCGGGAACAGTGGTGGGCCCGGCCGGGCGGACGCGGTGCGCCTCTCGGGGGTGCTGCGGACCACATCCTCTGGCGAGTGCGAGTACGGGGCGGCGGGCTTCCCGCCGTTGTGGCCCTGGAGCTGGTCCAGCGACTCGACAATGGGCGCTGGAGGCTTTTGCGAATGCAGGGGGTGCTCGAGTGGCCTCCGGCCCCACGTCCGTGCAGGACTCCCGGGGGTGCGGTGCCCTTTGGAGGGGGTGCGGGGCCCTTCACAACCGGTGCACAGGCTGGCAGGGGAGCATAGTCCCATGCCCCCCACCTCGAAGCGGCCCGATGCCCCCAGTCCTCTCGCAGTTCGTGGGGAGCATGCAGCCTGGGCGCGGCCACGCAACCTTGCGTTCCTCGGCGTCTTCTTCCTCGTTGCCGCACCGATTCTGGGGGCGGTGGTTCATTCTTCAGCCATCGTCGATGGAGATGGGCGCGTCCTCGAAGAGCTCATCGAACACCGGACTGACCGGCTGACTGTCTGGATGATGTTCATCACGAATGCCTTCAGCCCCTTGGGCGCCATCGTGGTTTCTCTTGGAGTCGGCGGTCTGTTGTGGTGGCGGACTCGATCCTGGGTTCGCGGTCTGTATGTCCCTGTGTCGGTGGGTGTCGCGGCTCTGGTGACGTACCTGTTGAAGCTTGTGTTTGAACGCAGCCGGCCGCCGCTCGTGGACCACCTGGTCAACGAGGTGGACTTCAGCTTCCCCTCAGGCCACACCACGGGGGCGGCCTCCCTTGCCTGTGCGGCATGCCTTGTCCTCACTGCCACGTATGCGCGGACATGGTCGAAAGCGCTTGCCTGGGCGGTTGGTGCCGTGCTGATTGCGACCGTGGCCGTCTCCCGGTTGTACCTGGGTGTCCACTGGTTCACGGACACCCTAGGTGGGGCGCTTGTGGGCATCGGGACCGCTCTGGTCCTCTTCGCCCTCATGCGAGGGCCCTTGGTGCCAGTGCTGGGTCGAATCGACTCTGGCGGTGCCCGCATGTGACTGCTCGGGGGCGAGCCTCCGTCGGTGAAAACCGAGTGGTCGTTTGAATATTCGTCTCATTGTGCATACCATAATGACCGTTCGTTGATCTAAGGACGGGGCGTGATGCACAGCAAGTCGGACATCCTCACAGTCGGTGGCCTAGAGCGTTGGACGCAGGCCATTCGGCTAAGCGCGGACCACGTCTGGAACGTGCCTATGCCTGGGATGATGACCGAGGACCTGCAGCGCAGGGATGCCCACAGTGGCGGCCAGCGCGCCGAGGCGGGGCCGGACGGGAACATGCTTCGCATCGATCTCCGCAGCGAGGCGGACGACTACTTTGACTCACCCACAATCCATGGGTGCTTCGACGTCCTTCGCCAGTGTGAGGCGGGGCTCGAGATCGCTGTGCGGTGGCCGCAGCTGCCCTCCCTGGCTGGCCTCTTGGCTGAGCGGATGGGGGAGGAGGCGGACGGCGGCTACCCCGTCGTCGTCCACCCCCGTGGCGGCTTGGACGCGATGGCGAGTCTGACGGACACGCACGGACTCGAGTGGCGGTGCAGTCTCGGACGTGTGGCGCTCTGTCCGGACGTTCACATCAAGCTCTCTGGTCTGTATGACTCCTGCGCCTCTGGGCACGATCTGAATCGGGTACACCTGCGTGCGCGGCCCTACCTGCGCACGGTGATGCGAGCCTTCGGTGCGGAGCGGACAATCGTGGCCCTGCCTCGCCCGGAGGAGGCGGGGTGGAGCGAGGAAGAGAGCCGGATGTGGGTCGAGGACGTTCTCTCCGCTCTAGACCTCGTGGCGCTCGATGGCGAGTTCGAACCGCTCAGCCTGGAGGAGGCCGCGGACCTCATGTTCACGAAGAACGCGGCGGCGATCTACGGGAGTGGGAGTCTTCATGATGCTAGGCGCACCGCTGCAATGGCGTAAGGGGGTAGCTGCTACCTGGCGGCGCGCGGCGGCCCACGTGTGTTGGAGCGATGCGACGGGTCGGTTCCTGGCCCGGCAGCCGTGGGGCGATGATTTGCGCGCTTCTGCCTAGCCCGGTAATCTGAACTAGTTCGCCGGCAACGGTGAGCGGGGCTATAGCTCAGTTGGTAGAGCGCTTCGTTCGCATCGAAGAGGTCAGGAGTTCGATTCTCCTTAGCTCCACGGCTAGAGCCCCGGAATTCCGGGGCTCTTTTCGTATCCGCTTCCCGCACTCGAGACGCCCGCCCACTACAGATTCGTGGTGGGTCTAGCCACCCGCTCGGGGCTGACTCGACTCTTCTCCATCGGCTGAATCTCCGATGCCTCGAGCCGGCCCGCCACGTACTGCGCGGAGCTCACGGGCACCGCCGCCATTGAGAATGGTTCGAGCAATACAGTCCGCGTCAGACCACGCCGGGCGTCGGCCAGATGGACGCATGCAGCACCGAAGGCGACGAAATCCGTCATGCGTGTCTCCTTGTCCTGGGCGGCCGGCGGGCCTGACGCGGATGTAAGTGCCGATTAGAACGTCAGGAGGACCTTGGTGGCGCGGCGCTCGTCCATCGCCTTGTAGCCCTCGGCCGCCTGCTCGATGGGCAGCGTCAGGTCAAAGACAGCACCGGGATCAATCTCGCCGCTCATGATGAGGTCCACGAGGTCCGGCAGGAACCGCCGAACGGGTGCGGGCCCGCCGAGCAGGCTGACCGTCGAGATGAACAGCTCCCGTCCGTCCAGTGAGACGTCGTGCGAGACGCCGACGTAGCCGACGTGCCCGCCGGGGCGCGTGGACTGGATGGCCTGCATCATGGATTCCTGCGTGCCCACAGCTTCGACGGAGGAATGCGCCCCGAGACCGCCTGTGAGCTCCTTGATCTTCGCCACGCCCTCGTCGCCGCGCTCCTCCACGATGTCCGTTGCGCCGAATCGGCGGGCCAGGGCCTGCCGGTCTGCATGCCGGGACATCGCCACAATGCGCTCGGCGCCCAGGTGCTTGGCGGCGAGGATGGCCATGAGGCCCACGGCCCCGTCGCCGACGACCGCGACGGTCTTGCCCGGCCCCGCTTCGGCGGCGACAGCCGCGAACCAGCCGGTTCCGAGGACGTCGGAGGCGGCCAGGAGGCTTCGAGCCTGAGCGTCGGTCGGCTCGCCGTCGACCTTGACCAGGGTGCCGTCAGCGAGAGGGACGCGAGCGTACTCCGCCTGCGTTCCGATCCCGCCCATCATGACCTGGTGGACGCATCGGGACTGGAAGCCCGCCGCGCAGATCTCACACGTGTTGTCAGAGGCGACGAACGAGCCCACGACGAAATCGCCGACCGCAATATTCTTGACCTCGTCGCCGACGGCCTCGACGACGCCGATGTACTCGTGCCCCATCGGTGCCGGGCCGTTCTGCTCGCCGTAGCCGCGGTACGGCCAGAGGTCGGAGCCGCAGACGCAGGACATGGTGACGCGAAGGACGGCGTCCGTGGGCTCTTCGATGACGGGCTTCTCAACGTCCTCGACTCGGACGTCTCCGGGGGCGTGCATGATGACGGCGCGCAAAGGGAACTCCTTAGGGTTGGGTCTTGCAACTCTACGCCGACTCCGGGGGAGCACTGCACGGAACGTTGTCCACAACCCCTCCATGAATGGCTCCGCTCCGCTCTAGGATGGACGGCATGACGCAGAGTGAACACGGACTCCGTCCGAAGCGCCCCGTTCCCCGTCCAGTGGTCTACGCGGGCATGGCCGCGGGCGCGTGGTCGTCTCTCAAGGTGGCAGGCCTGATCAGGGCTCGCCGGGAGGCAGCCATCGCTGTGCGGCCGGAGCTGCGTCACTGGCGGAACTATCTGCCTCTCAGCCCCCGGGGGCCGGTATCTCTCGGGCTGGTGCGCCGGTTCCTCACAAACGAGACGGCGCCGCTGGACGGCGTCCGCACGGAGTCTGTGCAGGTCTCGCACCCCGCCGCAGAGCAGTTTGTCCCTGCTTTCCTCTACACCCCGAGCAACCGGCACTCCAACGGTGCGCTCCTGTGGATCCACGGCGGCGGGACGATCTCTGGCACGGCGGCCGTGGAGCACGCGACCGCTGCGGGCTTGGCCAGCAGGCTGGGCGTTCCGGTCCTCAACGTGGACTACCGCCTTGCGCCCGAGCACCCATTCCCTCTTCCCTTCGAGGACTGCTGGGCGGGCCTTGTCTGGCTGCACGCGAACGCTGAGCGCCTCGGCGTCGACCCGCAGCGGATCGCCGTCGGAGGCACGAGCGCGGGCGGGCTCCTGGCCGCCGCCCTCGCGCAGAAGGCCACTGATGAGCGCGTCCCTGTCTGCTTCCAGGCCCTCCTGGCGCCGATGCTTGATGACCGCACCTCGATGTACGGCACGCACGGGCTCGGCCGCGTGGGGTGGGACGCGCCGGCCAACCGCTTCGCGTGGGCCGCCTACCGGCGCAGGGAGGCCGCCGCCGCCGAGTCGCGCCCCTACGCCGTGCCTGCCCGCCGCAACCGCCTCACGGGCCTGCCTCCCGCGTGGATCGCGATTGGCGACATTGACCTCTTCTACCCGGAGGACGTGGACTATGCCGAGCGCCTCCAGGAGGACGGCGTGGCGTGTGAACTGGTCGTCGTCGAGGGCATGTACCACGGCGCGGAAGACCGCTGCCCTGACGCCCCCGCGATCCGCCGCCTGCGCGCCTCCATGGACGCAGCCCTGACAAAGGCATTCTCCGCATGATCACCGTCCTGGGCGAGGCCCTCGTCGATATCGTCACCTCGAGCAAAGGCACGGAGAGCCACGCGGGCGGCAGCCCGTTCAACGTCGCCGTCGGCCTCGGCCGCCTGGACTGCCCCGTCCGTTTCATCGGGCGCTGGGGGAGCGACGCGCACGGCGCCCTCATCGATGCGGCGCTCGCCGACGCCCGCGTTGAGCCGGTGCTCGCGCCCACCGAGGAACCGACCTCCACCGCCACGGCGACGATCGGCCCCACGGGGGCCGCGGACTACGAGTTCGACATCCGCTGGAGCCTCCCGGACCTCTCCCGCTTCCTCCCTGAGGACGACGACGCCGCGCTCGTCCACACCGGATCCATCGCGACCGTCCTCCCGCCTGGCAAGGACGAGGTCCTGCGCTTCGTCGAGGCCGCCCGCCCTGCCGCGACCATCAGCTTTGACCCCAACGTCCGCCCCAGCCTGACCGCGGACCGGGATGCTGCGCGGCGCGATGTCGAGCGGTACGTGGCGCTCGCGGACATCGTCAAGGCCTCCGACGAGGACCTCGAGTGGCTCTACCCGGGCGTTGATCCGCTCGAGTCCGCCCGGCGGTGGGCGGAGGGGGCGCCAGCCGTCGTCGTCGTGACCCGTGGTGAGAAGGGCCCCTGGGCCGTGTGCGCGGCCGGCGAGACGAGCGTTCCGGCCCCGCGCGTCAAGGTGGCTGACACGGTCGGCGCCGGGGATTCCTTCATGTCCGGTCTTCTGTGCGCAGTGCGCGACGCCGGCCTTGCGGGTCCGGGGCGCCGCGGTGATCTCAACGGGATCGGCACGCAGGAGCTGGAGACCCTCCTCGCGTTTGCGGCCCGCTGCGCCGCCATTACGGTGGGGCGCTCGGGGGCCCGGCCGCCGTCCCGTGCCGAGCTCGCCTGACGTCACGGGGCGGTCCTTGCGGGGCGGCCCGGATTTCGCCGTGAGCCAGAGCCGCGCGGGGTCCCGGACGCGTTCAACGAGAGGAGCGGTCGCGGAATCGGTCATGCCCGAAGGCGCCTGCTGCGCCCACGGCCACGGCGCCGAGGGCCCACAGGACGGCCTCAAGGGCTGAGACGTCCCGGGGGAGCGCGAGATAGAGGATGATGTCGAGGACCAGGCAGGCCCCCGTGATGGCAACGAAGCGAACGATGGTCGGCGTTCTCATGACCGTCCTTCGAGGTATCGAGTCTGCATGCGTGCCAGGATCATACCCCCGCCGTACCGGGGCCACAGCGGGGCCATAGAGTGCCGCCGGAGACTGATTGTGCGCCGGAAACCCGGCCTCAGCCTCGCCAAGGAGCCCGCCATGACCACCACAACCCGTTCCGCTGCCACCCTTCGTGCCGCTCTCGCCTCGCTTCCCCGGTCGGCGTCGGCGCTCCAGACAGAGTCGGCGCCCCAGGCGGCCTCCATGACGCGCCCCGATGCCGCCGGCCAGCGCCCCGCAGCCCGTGGCCTCCTCATTGCGCTCTGCACCGCGCTCCTGGCCCTCGGGCTCGTGGCCGCTCACGTGGGCGTCTCCGCGCTGGACGACAACCCTCAGGCCGACGTCTTCCTCCTCGTCACCCCGCTGGTCAACGCGCTGTTGGCGGTCCTCGGCGCCGCGGTGCTCGTCGTCATGGCCGTGTTCGGCTCGAGCGCGGCATCCCAGGCGCCGGCGGCCGCCGCAGTTCGGCGCGGATAGCCGCGAGCACGGCCGGGACGAGCGGCGCTACCGGGCTGCTGCGCCGGGAGAGCGCGAAGACCCGCCGTGACAGGCGAATCCCCGTGCCTGGCCGGACGTCGAGCCCCTCGGCGGACTCGCTCCGGTGGACCCAGCGGGGGATGAGCGCCGCGCCCACCCCCGCGCGGACAAGCTCCAGGGACGCGCGGAAGTCGTCGCTCCGGGCCGCAATGTCCGGCCCCTCCGCGTTGAGCGCGAGAGAGCGCTCCATGATGGCCGCGTCCGCGGTCCCGGGGTGGTGGACAATCCACGGCAGCTGCCCCAGCGTCTCCCGGTCTGCGTCACCGGGTGTGCCCCAGGCGGTGGGGAGGACGACGTCGAACGGCTCGTCCTCGATCCACTCCCGCGCGACGTCCGCCGTCACGGCGGGGGAGCCGTCCCCGAGGTGGAAGATCAGGGCGAGGTCCACGCCGGCGTCGTACCCTCCAGGCCCCAGGAGCGGGCGCGCCACCGCGGGAGGGTCGCCGATGATGTAGCGGGCAGAAATGCCCGCGCTGTCGAGGCGCGCCTGAAGGGGGCGCGCCAGGCGCTGGGCGAGGCTCGCGAACATTCCGACGACGAGGGCCGGCTCCTCGGGAGGCCGCTGGAGGCGGTGCTTGAGCGCGTCGAGCTGGGCCAGGACGGTCCGGGCGTGGTCCGCGGCCACGGCGGCGGCCGGGGCCGGCTCGAGGCGGCGGGCGTGTCGGATGAAGAGGTCCACGCCGAGGTCGCGCTCCAGCGTGGAGATCTGCTGGCTCACGGCGGACGGGCTGAGATCGAGCTGCCGGGCGGCGGACGTGATGGAGCCCGTGCGCAGGACGGTGAGGAAGGTCTCGAGGTGGCGGCTGCTCGTCATCGGCGGTTCCCTTCCCGGTCCGGCTCAGCACAAGATCTTGTGCCTGCGGCTACTAGGCGCGACACGCTCGACACGCCCTCATTCGGAAATTCTCCCACGCATCCGAGGGGGTGGGACAGGGTGGGCAACGCTGGCCACAGGCTGTGCATAACCCGCCTCTCGGGAGCGGACGACGCCGCCGCCGAGGCTCATTCGCGCGGCCACCGCGGCGGGGTGCGGCCGAGGCCGCCTGTGGATTGCGGTGTGGAGATCACACCGTTGAGACTTACAGGCATGTAACACAAGGTGTAGGGGGTCACGCCTCGAGCAGACACAAGATGTAGTGGTTGGCGCGTTGGCGGATGTAGGATCGAAGGGCACGCCGAAGACCCCCCGGCGGACCCGAGAAACCCCGATCTACGAGGAGCGCACCCATGACTGTGACCGTCTACACGAAGCCTGCCTGCGTCCAGTGCAACGCCACATACCGTGCCCTCGACAAGAAGGGTGTCGAGTACACGGTCATCGACGTCACCGAGGACTCGGCCGCGCTGGAGCACGTCCGCTCGCTCGGCTACATGCAGGCCCCCGTCGTCGAGACTGAGAACGACCACTGGTCCGGCTTCCGCCCGGACAAGATCGCCACCCTCTCCGCAGCGGTCTCGCAGGTCGCCTGAGACCATGAGCGAGGTCGTCCCGGCTGAGACGACCACCGCCCGGATCATCTACTTCTCCTCGACTTCGAACAACACCGCACGCTTCGTCGAGAAGCTCGGCCAGCCGGCGTCGCGCATTCCGCTCCATGCGGGAAAGGCGAGACTGAAGGCCCAGGGAGAATTCGTTCTCGTCGTCCCCACCTACGGGGGCGAAGAGGGGAAGCGCTCGATCCCCCCACAGGTGGTCGCCTTCCTCAATGACCCCGACAACCGAGCGCTCTTGAGGGGCGTGATCGCTGGCGGGAACACAAACTTCGGCACGACGTACTGCATTGCAGGCGACAAAATCGCGGCAAAATGCAACGTGCCGCTTCTCTACAGATTCGAACTGATGGGCACCGCCGAGGACGTCTCGGCCGTGTCGAAGGGACTGGAAGCGTTTTGGACAGCACGCTCGATCAAGGCGTAAGGCCCGCCAAGAAGGCCATTGACCCCAAGTACCAGGGGCTCGGTTACCACGAGCTCAACGCCATGCTCAATCTGTACGACGAGCACGGCCAGATCCAGTTTGAGGCGGATCGGGAGGCGGCACACCAGTACTTCCTCCAGCACGTCAACCAGAACACGGTCTTCTTCCACTCCCTCGAGGAGAAGCTCCAGTACCTCGTGGACAACGAGTACTACGAGGAGGAGACGCTCCAGAAGTACTCCTTCGCCTTCATCAAGAGCCTGTTCAAGCTGGCCTATTCCAAGAAGTTCCGCTTCGAGACCTTCTTGGGCGCGTTCAAGTACTACACGTCCTACACGCTCAAGACGTTTGACGGAAAGCGCTACCTGGAGCGCTACGAGGACCGCGTGTGCATGGCGGCCCTGTACCTTGCACAGGGCGACGAGACCCTGGCCGAGCGCATGGTCGAGGAGATCATCGCGGGCCGCTTCCAGCCCGCCACGCCGACCTTCCTCAACGCGGGCAAGAAGCAGCGCGGCGAGCTCGTTTCCTGCTTCCTCCTGCGCATCGAGGACAACATGGAGTCGATCGGCCGCTCCATCAACTCCGCCCTCCAGCTGTCCAAGCGCGGCGGCGGCGTCGCCTTCGCGCTGACCAACATCCGCGAGGTCGGCGCGCCGATCAAGCAGATCGAGAACCAGTCCTCGGGCGTCATCCCCGTCATGAAGCTCCTCGAGGACAGCTTCTCCTACGCCAACCAGCTCGGCGCCCGCCAGGGCGCAGGCGCCGTGTACCTGCATGCGCACCACCCGGACATCTACCGGTTCCTCGACACGAAGCGCGAGAACGCGGACGAGAAGATTCGCATCAAGACCCTCTCGCTCGGCGTCGTCATCCCGGACATCACGTTCGAGCTCGCGAAGCGGGACGAGGACATGTACCTGTTCTCCCCCTACGACGTCCAGCGCGTCTACGGCGTGCCGCTCTCTGACGTCAACGTCACGGAGAAGTACCGCGAGATGGTGGACGACGCGCGGATCAAGAAGACGAAGATCAAGGCCCGCGAGTTCTTCCAGACCATCGCGGAGATCCAGTTCGAGTCCGGCTACCCGTACGTGATGTTCGAGGACACGGTCAACAAGGCCAACCCCATCGAGGGCAAGATCATCATGTCCAACCTCTGCTCGGAGATCCTCCAGGTGTCCTCGCCGACCACCTACAACGAGGACCTCTCCTACGCGGACACGGGCAAGGACATCTCCTGCAACCTCGGGTCCATGAACATCGCCAAGACGATGGACTCCCCGGACTTCGGCGCCTCCATCGAGACGGCCATCCGAGCGCTGACCGCGGTGTCGGACCTGTCGCACATCGGCTCGGTCCCCTCGATCGCCAAGGGCAACGACTCCTCGCACGCCATCGGCCTCGGCCAGATGAACCTCCACGGCTACCTGGCTCGCGAGCGCGTCCACTACGGCTCGGAGGAGGGGATCGACTTCACGAACATCTACTTCTACACGGTCCTCTTCCACGCGCTGCGCTCCTCGAACAAGATCGCCCAGGAGACGGGCAAGACCTTCGGCGGGTTCGAGAACTCGACCTACGCGTCCGGCGCGTTCTTCGACAAGTACACGGAGCAGGAGTGGGCCCCGGCCACGCCGCGGGTCGCTGAGCTCTTCGAGGGCATCCACATCCCGACGCAGGAGGACTGGAAGGCTCTCAAGCAGGACGTCATGGAGCACGGCCTGTACAACCAGAACCTCCAGGCCGTCCCGCCGACCGGCTCGATCTCCTACATCAACAACTCGACGTCCTCCATCCACCCGGTGGCCGCCAAGATCGAGATCCGCAAGGAAGGCAAGATCGGGCGCGTCTACTACCCGGCCCCGTACCTGACGAACGACAACCTGGACTACTACCAGGACGCGTACGAGATCGGCTACGAGAAGATCATCGACACGTACGCTGCGGCCACGCAGCACGTGGACCAGGGCCTGTCCCTGACGCTCTTCTTCAAGGACACCGCCACCACGCGCGACATCAACCGCGCGCAGATCTACGCGTGGCGCAAGGGCATCAAGACGCTCTACTACATCCGTCTGCGCCAGCTCGCGCTGGAAGGCACGGAAGTGGACGGCTGCGTGAGCTGCATGCTCTGATTCTCCCCGCCGCCTGCGGCACAGGAGAACGACGACGGCGCCCGCCCACCGGACAGATATTCTGATCCGGGGGCGGGCGTTGTGCGTGATCACGCGGCTCTGAGGCCCGAGAAGAAAGGGGACGCACGTGGCGGACGGCGAGCACGAGTGGACGGTGAGCCGCGCCGGCTTCTCGCTCAACGGCGTCACCGTCCGGGTCGAGGAGGGCGGCCTCGTTTTGTCCACCCTCGCGGCATCCCCGGCGCGTATCGCGTGGGAAGCCATCCAGCGTGTGGAGACCGGCACTGGCGCGGAGTCCCTGGCGCACAGTGGGGTGCTGGCGTTCATCGAGAACGGCCCCACGCGCAACGCCGCTGACTTCTACTACCGAGGCGGCCCCTGGGTACGGGTCCTCACGGAGACGCGGAGCCTGCGCTTCTCCCACCCGGCGCCGCCGGAGCTGGTGGAGCTGATCCGGGAACGGTGCCCGGGCGCCGTCATCGGTTCGGCGGCGCTCGAGTCGGAGCCGTCCGCGGCTCCAGGAGCGACCGCCTGGACCACGACATTCAGCGGGCTGAGCCCCGACCGCGCCATGACGCGAGCACGCATTGTCGGGGTCGTGTTCCTCGTCTGCATCATGCTTCTCCTCCAGTTCGTGAGCCGCGTCCTCCACACCGCGGAACCGCGCGTCATCGTGCCGATCATGCTCGTTCCGGCCCTGGCCGTCATGCTCTTCAGCCTCTTCTATACCCATGGCAACACGGTGGCCCTGGGCAGGGACGGCCTCCAGTTGGAGCTCGAGCCGCAGAGCCGGGCCTCGCTGCGGTGGGCGGCTCTGCGGGACGTCCGCGTCCGCCCGGAGAGCGACTTCTCGTGGGCGGCCCGTCGGCTCGGCCCCATTGCGCCGGGGCGGCGGTGGTACTTCGGCGGCGACGCGCTCGTCCTCGAGACGGGCAACAAGACCTACACGATCAGCGTGCGCGAGGCCCACGAGGCGGCCGCGGCGATCCGCGCTGGGCGGGAGAGGGCCCTCAGCGAGGGCATCTAGGCCCAGCGCGCGAGGCGGGAGACAGCCGGTCAATCACCGTCGGCGGAGAAAGGGCCATCGCCGCCGGGCGGACTTGCGGGCGTCACGCCCGCCCGATGAGCCGGGTCTCGGCCTCCGTGCTGCGGTCCTCCCAGGTGATGCTCCCCGGCCACAGAGACTGCTCCGCGCGCGGGCTGGCCACCTCGGGGGAGGTCACGACGACGACGGTCCCGCCCGGGCGGAGCGCCGCGGCCGCGAGGGCGAGCCCGTTGCGCCCGTAGCCGTCGCCGGGCACGAGGGCCCGGGGCGGGGCGAACGGCTCCGCTGACTCGGCCAGCGTTATCGCGGGCTGCCGCAACACGGGCGCGCCCGCACCGAGGTCGGGCCGCCCCGCGCCCGCGCACGCGCGGAGCTGCCCACCGCCGGTGCCATCCCGGATGAGCTCGTCCAGGAACGGGGTCGGGGCTTCGCCGAAGACGCGGCCGAAGCGAACGTAACGCTCCTCCCAGTTCACGGGAGCCTCCCTTCATCAACAAGGCCAGGCATGACAGGGTCCACGGGCGGGGGAGAAGGCGCGCTAGCTCGTCGTCGTGAGCTCCAGCGTCATGGACAGCTGGTAGCGGTCCGCCCGGTAGGTGGACACCGAGTACTCGATGGGCGCCGGGGCGCCGTCCGCCTCCGTGAAGGAGTGGCGGAGGAACACGAGCGCGGGGGAGCCTGCGGGCACGTCGAGGAGGCGGGCGGTCTCGCCGGCCACCGTATCCGCCCACACGGACTGCGACGCGGTGAGCACCGGCGTGCCGTACGAGGCCAGCAGACCGTAGAGGGAGCCGGTCAGGTCGTCGCCCAGCAGGGAGGGCGTGGCCTCAACCGGCATCCAGCACTCGTCCACGCTGACGGGCGCGCCGTTGCCGAGACGCACGCGAACGAGGTGATGGGCCGGCTGCCCCGCAGGAAGGCGCAAGAACTCGGCCACGGCGGCCGGGGGGACCTCGGCGCGGGCCACGACGACGCGCGTCGTGGGGCTGATGCCCTCCGCCCGCATGTCCTCGTTGAACGAGGCGAGGTGCAGGCTGGACTTCACGCGGCCGTGCGAGACGAACGTGCCCTTGCCGTGGCGGCGCACGAGCACGCCCTCCGCGCAGAGGTCGGCGATGGCCCGGCGGATCGTGATCCGCGAGACCCCGAAGCGCTCCTCGAGCTGGCGTTCCCCCGGCAGCGCGTCGCCGGGGGACAGCTCAGCGGCCACGAGCTCGGCGATCTCCTTGCGGACCCGCGCGTGCTTGGGCTCGGGCGCGCTCGCCTCAGCGCCGGACGGCTGGGTCACGCAGGGTCCGGGATCTGGAAGAGTGGCCCCTGCGCGGCCACCTCGCCTCCCACGGCCAGGTCCCCGAGGTCTCCGGGCTTGGTGTCCAGGACGACGACGGGGCAGATGGGGCTCAGCCCCGCCGCCACGACGGCCTCGACATCGACGTCGAGCACGGGCTGCCCCGCCTCGACGACCGCCCCCTCGTCCTCGCGCACCTCGAAGCCGCGGCCCTTGAGGCCCACGGTGTCGAGGCCGACGTGCACGAGCACGCCAACCCCGGACTCGGCTACGACGACGAACGCGTGGGGGTGCACCTTGACGAGCTCGCCCGCGATGGGCGAGGTCACCGTGATGCGGCCCGCGTTCTCAGCGGGGGAGACGGCGAGTCCGTCCCCGACCATTCCTGCGCTGAACACCGGGTCCGGGACGTCGGCGAGGGCCAGCACGTGCCCCGCGATGGGGGCCCGGACCGCGGTCACAGGAGGTCCTGGATGTCCTCGGCAAGGGAGTCCGCCTCGGGACCCACGACGACCTGGGCCGTGCGGCCCTGGACGACGACGCCGTGCGCGCCGAGGGCCTTGAGCGCCGCCTGATCCACGAGGGCCGGATCCGCGATCTCGCACCGCAGGCGCGTGATGCAGCCCTCGATGTCCTCGAGGTTCTCGGCGCCGCCGAGGGCCGCCAGAATGTCTGAAGCCTTGGACATGGGTCCTCCTGTGAAGAGAGTGGCGCACGCCACGTGTCAACTGGTTATAATCAGTGAATCCAACACGACCAGACTTCCATGTGCGAATCAACCGACGGGTGAGCAGCATGGGTGAGGAGAGCCATGTCCACCACTGAAGAGGCCAAGACGGGCGCTGGACCGCGGGGCGACGGCAAGGCCATGAAGGTCCTCCAGCGCTTCGGCCGCAGCCTCATGCTGCCGATCGCAGCGCTGCCGGCCGCCGCACTTCTCATGCGCCTGGGGCAAGACGACCTCCTGGGCCGCTTCCCGAGCATTGCCACGGGCGCGCACGTCATCGGCGCCGCAGGGCAGGCCCTGTTCGACGGCCTGCCGCTGCTCTTCGCCGTGGGCATCTCGTTTGGATTCGCGAAGAAGGGCGACGGCTCCACGGCCCTCGCCGCCGTCGTCGGCTACCTCGTCATGACCAACGTCTTCAAGGTCATGGCGCCGATCGTCCTCGGCGCCCCCGCGGACGCCGCCAAGCCGCCAGTCATCAACTACGGCGTCCTCGGCGGCATCGTCATCGGCCTGACCGCCGCCCTGCTGTGGCAGAAGTTCTACCGGACCAAGCTGCCGGACTGGCTCGGATTCTTCGGCGGGCGCCGCCTCGTCCCCATCCTGACGTCGCTCGCAGCACTCGTCATCGGCGTCCTGCTCAGCCTCATCTACCCCGCGTTCAACGCGGGCCTCACCGGCCTCGGCAACGCCGTCAACGAGAACGCCGTGGTGGGCTCAGGCATCTACGGGTTCGCGAACCGCATGCTCATCCCGCTCGGCCTCCACCACATCCTCAACTCTGTGGTGTGGTTCGTCCTCGGCGACTACAACGGCGTGCACGGCGACCTCAACCGCTTCTTCGCGGGGGACCCGAGCGCAGGCGTTTTCATGACAGGCTTCTTCCCGATCATGATGTTCGCCTTGCCCGCCGCCGCCCTGGCGATCTGGCAGGAGGCCCGCCCGTCCCAGAGGAAGGCCGTGGGCGGCATTATGCTCTCCACGGGTCTGACCGCGTTCCTCACCGGCATCACCGAGCCGCTGGAGTTCTCGTTCATGTTCGTGGCGTGGCCGCTCTACATCATCCACGCCGTGCTCATGGGCACCTCGATGATGGTGACCAACCTTCTGGGCATCCGGGACGGCTTCGGCTTCTCCGCCGGCGCCATCGACTTCCTGCTCAACCTCGGCATCGCCGAGAAGCCCGGGCTTCTCGTCCTCGTGGGCCTCGTCTACGCCGTGATCTACTACGTGGTGTTCCGCTTCGTCATCCGCAAGTGGAACCTCCGCACCCCGGGCCGCGAGGAGGAGACGGACACCGACGCGGCTTAATCGGTCCGGGTCACTTGCGGCGCGACATTCCCCGCCGCAGGGCCGGGAGCAGGAGGCGGCGGGGCGTCATCCGCCCCGCCAGGGCGGCGGCCGTCCCGCTCCGGCCCACCGCGACGCTCGGCGGCGTGTCCTTCCGGTCCAGGGCCGTCAGGGTGGTCTCGACGACGGCGGCGGCCGTGGCGCGCGGCAGCCCGCCGTCGGCCGAATGCCCGGCGACCTCGAAGAACTCCGTCTCCGTGGGCCCGGGGGAGACCGCGAGGACCTTGAGCGACGTCCCGCGAGACTCGGCCCAGAGCGCCTCGGTGAAGCTGAGGACGTACGCCTTCGTCGCCGCGTAGACGGCCATCTCCGGGATCGGCTGGTAGGCCGCGACGCTCGCGATGTTGACAAGGAGGCCGTGAGTCGAGGAGCGCAGGCGGGGCAGAAGGGCCACCGTCAGGTCGGTGAGGGCCGTGACATTGAGGTTGATCATGCGGTGGACCTCGTCCGGGTCCTGTTCATGGAGCGGCGTGATCTTGCCGAATCCGGCGTTGTTGATGAGTCCCGTGATTCGGATCTCGCGCTCGTCCAGGGTGCTGAGCAGCTGCCTCACGCCATCGGTGTCAGAGAGGTCCGCGGGCACGACATCGGCGCGGCGCCCGTGGTCCCTGCGGATCTCCTCGGCGAGGGCCTCGAGCCGGTCCTGCCTGCGGGCGGAGAGGACGACGTCGGCGCCGCGGGACGCGAACTCGCGGGCGAGCGCTTCGCCGATTCCGGAGCTGGCGCCGGTGATGAGGATGGTGTGCCCGGAGTAGGAACGGTGCTGAGTCATGAATGCCTCCACGGAAGGGGATTGGGGTGACGTGCCGGGGTCAACCCACCGGTTGCGGCTGACCCTTTCCACCGTATCGGCGTGAAGCGCTCACCGGAAGGCCGGCGCCTGCGAAATCACCGTGAAGCGTCGGATTCACCATGCCGAATAGAATGGCCGCAACACTGCACAACTTCGGCGGAGGCGCTCCTGATGACTCGTGGCGACAACAGCCCTTGGGCCATCTCCGCGCGCGACCCCCGAGAGCGTCCGGAAATCACCTATCGGGACTCCTTCTCCACGTCGGCGCCCCGCGGCAAGTCCGTCAAGGTCACCGTCTATCCCGGCGGGATCAAGGCCCGCGGCGCGGGTGCTTTTTCGGGTGGCGTCGCGTGGGGCGAACTCGTGGATGTCACGTTCTACCCTGAATGGGTCTTTCCGCGTGCACGGGCGGCAGTAGAACGCGAGATTCGGCCCTACGTAATCCAGGATGCCGAAATGGTCTATGCCCTGGACCGCCTGCTCTTCTATCCCATTGTCTACGGCGGTGGACCGTTCGTGAGACTTGCAACGTACGCTCGGGCATTCCTCTTCGGGTGCGACGACCCCGAGCGGTTCCTCAAGGCCCTGACCGTCTACAGGCCGGACCTGGTCCGCGAGGACGGGAACAGGCCCCGGGATTCGCAGGACTGACCGGGGCGGCTGGGCGGCTGTCTGGCCGCGCGGTGGCACCGGCGCAAGAACCGCGGTACTTCGGCGGGGACGCCCTCGAGGTGGACACGCCGGACGGGCCCGTCTCGTTCTCCACGAGCGAAGCGCCCGAGATTGTCGCGACCATTGAGCGGTACCGGCGGGGGAGCCGGTGAGCCGGTCGTCGTCGGCCCCTCCTGAGGCGGTAGATTGGGAGGCATGAGCGACCACCTCCTGTCACACGTAGAAGCCATCAACTGGAACCGCATCCAGGACGAGAAGGACGTGGAGGTGTGGAACCGCCTCGTCAACAACTTCTGGCTGCCGGAGAAGGTTCCGGTGTCCAACGACGTGCAGTCCTGGGCCACCCTGACGCCCGAGGAGCAGCAGCTCACGATGCGCGTCTTCACGGGCCTGACGCTCCTTGACACGATCCAGGGCACGGTCGGCGCCGTCTCGCTCATCCCGGACGCCATCACGCACCACGAGGAGGCCGTCTACACGAACATCGCGTTCATGGAGTCGGTCCACGCGAAGTCCTACTCCTCGATCTTCTCCACGCTCTGCTCCACGCGCGAGATCGACGACGCCTTCCGCTGGTCCCGCGAAAACGAGAACCTGCAGCGCAAGGCGCAGATCGTCATGTCGTACTACCACGGCGACGACCCGCTGAAGAAGAAGGTCGCCTCGACCCTCCTCGAGTCCTTCCTCTTCTACTCCGGCTTCTACCTGCCCATGTACTGGTCCTCGCGCGCCAAGCTCACGAACACGGCCGACATGATCCGCCTCATCATCCGCGACGAGGCCGTCCACGGCTACTACATCGGCTACAAGTTCCAGAAGGCCCTTGAGACGGCCTCGGAGGAGCGCCGCCAGGAGCTCAAGGACTACACGTTCGAGCTGCTCTTCGAGCTCTACGAGAACGAGGTCCAGTACACGCACGACCTCTACGACGGCGTGGGGCTCGCCGAGGACGTCAAGAAGTTCCTCCACTACAACGCCAACAAGGCGCTCATGAACCTCGGCTACGAGGCGATGTTCCCGAGCAGCGTCACGGACGTCAACCCGGCGATCCTCTCCGCGCTCTCTCCGAACGCGGACGAGAACCACGACTTCTTCTCTGGCTCCGGCTCGAGCTACGTCATCGGCAAGGCCGTGTCCACCGAGGACGAGGACTGGGACTTCTAAGCCCGCCTTCTGTCGCTTGAGTGAAGGGCCCGGACCCGCGAGAACTCGCGGGGCCGGGCCCTTTCTGCGCGTGCCGGGGTACGTGGGGAACGCATTAGTGTTGGGCCTATGAAACCTCTGGCGGGTCTGTTCCTGGCTCTTTTCGGAGTTGCCGTCCTCCTCGTGGCCGCCGGGTTCGGCCTGGATGCGTTTGCGCGTTCACGACCGCAGGACCTCAGCGCCCTTCGCATGCGGACCGCCCACGTGCGCGGGGCAACGCTGACCCTGGCTGTCGCCGATCAGCCTGATTCGGTCGGGCGCGGCTTGTCCGGGCAGGGCTCCCTCGGCAGTCTTGACGGGCTGCTCCTCGTCTCACCCGATTCGGACAACACCCGCGTCACGATGCTCGGGATGAATTTCCCCCTGGATCTGCTCTGGGTCTCAGCGGATGGCGAGATCCTTCATGTCGAGGAGAATGCACGGGCGGGGTTGTGGCCGCTGTGGCACAGTTCACCCGAGCCGGCGGCCCAGGTGGTGGAGCTCAGCGCCGGTTCAGTCAAGGCCCACAAGCTCGCTGCCGGGGACCGGATCACCTTCGTCTAGACGGTCCAGGACGGTCTACCGGGCCCGGTCCACGCGCTTCTCGTCCCACACAGGCTCGTCCGAGGGGTAGACTCGGCCGTCGGAGCCGAAGACGAGGAAACGATCAAAGGAGCGCGCGAACCAGCGATCGTGCGTCACGGCGAGAACCGTCCCCTCGAACCCGTCGATGGCCTTCTCCAGCGCCTCCGCCGAATGCAGGTCGAGGTTGTCCGTCGGCTCGTCCAGGAGCAGGAGCGTGGCGCCCGAGAGCTCCAGGAGGAGGATCTGGAGGCGCGCCTGCTGGCCGCCGGAGAGGCTGTTGTACGACTGCTCGGCGCTGGACGCCAGACCGTACCGGTCCAGGGCGCCCGCGGCGGCCTCGCGCCCCATGCCGGAGCGATGCTCGTCGCCCCGGTGCAGGATGTCGAGGAGCGTGCGCCCGTCCAGGTCCGGCCGCGAGTGGGTCTGGGCGAAGAACCCGGGCCGGATGCGCGCGCCGAGCTTCGCCGAGCCCGTGTGCGGAACCGGTGCAATCTCCACCTCGGTGACGGGCTCGTGCTCTTTCTCCGGGTCCGTGCCGCCCGCGGCCAGGAGGCGCAGGAAGTGGCTCTTGCCGGATCCGTTGGATCCGAGCACGCCCACCCGGTCACCAAACCAGATCTCGGTGCTGAACGGCTTCATGAGCCCCGTCAGCTCCAATTTCTCGACGACGACGGCCCGCTTGGCCGTGCGCCCGCCCTTGAGCCGCATGGACACGTTCTGCTCAATGGGCAGGGCCTCGGGCGGTCCCGCCTCGAGGAACTTGGCCAGGCGCGTCTGGGCCGCCTGGTAGCGGTTCGCCATGTCAGACCGGAAGGCGGCCTTGGTCTTGTACATGTTGACGAGCTCTTTGAGCTTGATGTGCTCCTCGTCCCAGCGCTTGCGGAGCTCCTCGAAGCGCGCGTTGCGGTCCGCGCGGGCGTCAATGTAGCTGGCGAAGCCGCCGCCGTGCGTCCAGCTGGACGCGCCGTTGATGCCGGGCTCCAGGGTGACGATCCGCTCGGCGGCGTTGGCGAGGAGCTCGCGGTCGTGGCTGACGAAGAGGACGGACTTGGGTGAGGACTTCAGGGTAGCCTCGAGCCACCGCTTGGCCGGGACGTCGAGGTAGTTGTCCGGCTCATCGAGGACGAGGACCTCGTCCGGTCCGCGGAAGAGGGCCTCGAGGACGAGTCGCTTCTGCTCGCCGCCGCTCAGCGTGGACACCTGGCGGTGCTGGGCTCGCTCGAACTCGACCCCGAGGGCGGCCATCGTGACCTCGTCCCAGGTGGTCTCGAGCTCGTAGCCGCCGACGTCGCCCCAGTCCGCGATGGCCTGCGCGTACGCCATCTGGGCGGGCTCGTCGTCGTGGGACATCATCCGCTCCTCCGCGGCGTCCAGCGCAAGGCCCGCGGTGCGGAGCCGCTCGGGGGCCACCGAGAGGAGGAGGCCGCGCACCGTGGTCTCGTCGCGGACCTGGCCCACGAACTGCCGCATGATGCCCAGGGATCCGGAGCGAGAGACGGCGCCCTCGTCCGGCTTGATGTCCTGGCAGATGATCTTGAGCAGCGTGGTCTTGCCCGTGCCGTTGGGGCCGATGAGTGCGGTCTTCGAGCCGTCACCGACTTTGAAGGAGACGCCGTTGAGGAGCTGGCGCCCGTCAGAGAGGTGGTAGTCAATATTCGCGACGTCGATGTGTCCCATCCACCTATTTTCTCATGGGGATGAAAAAAGGGGCCGACGCCGCGGTGGTCGCGGCGACGGCCCCTTGATCGGGGAACAGCATTGAGAACTCAGACGATCTCCACCGGGGCGGAGACCTCGGAATCGAGATCCACCTCGTCGAGCGGCACCACTCGGTCCTTCTTGACCATGTGGTATCCCAGCCACAGCAGCAGGAAAGCGGGAATGCCGATGTACGCGCTGAGGACCGCGAGGAGGTTGCCCTCGCCGATGGCCCCGTACCCCTGGCCAATGATGATGACGATGAACACGATGAACGCGAGGATCGGGCCGTACGGGAAGAACGGCGCCTTGTACGGCAGGTCGTTCAGGTCACGCCCCTGGCGAATGTACGCGCGGCGGAAGCGGTAGTGACAGATGGAGATGCCGATCCACACAATGAATCCGGACAGCGCCGAGACGTTGAGCAGCCAGGCGTACGCCTCGCCCTGACCGATGATCGCCGTGAGGAACCCGAACAGACCCACGCTCGCCGTGGCGATGAGCGCCGGAACCGGCACGCCCCGCTTGTTGAGGCGCATGAAGATCTTCGGCGCCGAGCCGGAGACGGCCAGGCCGTAGAGCATGCGCGTCGAGGCGTAGAGTCCCGAGTTGCCCGCGGAGAGGATCGAGGTCAGGATGACCGCGTTCATGAGGGCGGCTGCAAAGGCGATGCCCGCATTCTCGAAGACCATCGTGAATGGCGAGAACGCGATATCGGACTCGTCATTCTTGAGCAGGTTGGGGCTCGTGTACGGAATGAGGAATCCGATGACCGTGATGGCGCCGATGTAGAAGAGCATGATGCGCCAGAAAACGGTGCGGATGGCCTTCGGAACGTGCTTTCCCGGGTCCTTCGCCTCGCCGGCGGCCACGCCCACGAGTTCCGTTCCCTGGAAGGAGAATCCGGCAATGAGGAAGATGCTGAAGACGCCCATGACGCCGCCCTTGAAGGGGGCTTCACCCTCGGTCCAGTTGGAGAATCCGGGGGAGGGACCGGACATGATGCCCACGATCATGAGAACGCCGCAGATGAGGAACGCGATGACGGCGACGACCTTGATCGAGGCGAACCAGAACTCGCCCTCGCCGAAGGCCTTGGCGGACAGGTAGTTCAGCCCGAACAGGAGAGCCAGGAAGACGGCAGCCCAGATCCAGCCCGGAACGTCCGGCAGCCAGTACTGCATGACGAGCCCCGCCGCCACGAGCTCCGCCGCGACGGTGATGGCCCAGTTGAACCAGTAGTTCCACCCGACGGCGAACCCGAAGGAGCGGGAGACGAAGCGCGACGCGTACGTCTGGAACGAGCCGGCGGCCGGGAGGAAAGAGGCCATCTCGCCGAGGGACTGCATCATGAGCAGAACCATGAAGCCGATGAGGGCGTAGGCGAGGAGCGCGCCGCCCGGACCGGCTTCTGCAATGGAGCCGCCGGAGGCCACGAAGAGGCCCGTGCCGATGGCGCCGCCGATGGCGATCATCTGCATGTGGCGGTTGGTCAGCCCGCGGGTCAGCTGTTCCTGGCCGCGCTCTGCCGGGGCGTCCGCAGCACCGCGAGTGGAAGTGGCGGATCCGCCCGCGGCGGAGGGGGCCTGGGATGCGGCCCGGGAGCCGTGATTGGTCTGCGACATCAGAGTTCCACCACCGAGCGGAGCACGTCGCCTGCGCGCATCTTGTCAAAGGCGGGCTGGACGTCGTCGAGCGCAATGCGCTCCGTGACGAACGCGTCCAGATCGAGGCGACCCAAGCGGTACTGCTCCACGAGCATCGGGATGTCGCGGCTGGGCAGGCAGTCGCCGTACCAGGCGGAGCGGATGGCGCCGCCGCGGCCGAAGACCTCGTCGAGGGGGATCTCCCACGTGGTTCCCGGCGAGGGCACCCCCACGAGCACGAGCCGGCCCGCGAGGTCCCGCGCGTAGAACGCCTGCTTGAACGTCTCCGCAACGCCCACGGCGTCCACGACGACGTCCGCGCCGAACCCGCCGGTCAGCTCGCGGATGGACTCGACGACGTCCTTGACGTCGCTCGCGTTGACGACGTCGGTGGCCCCGAGGCGCTGGGCGGCGTCGAGCTTCTTCTCGTCGACGTCGACAGCGATGATCGTCGTGGCCCCCGCGAGCTGAGCGCCGGCGACCGCTGCCACACCCACGCCGCCGCAGCCGATGACCGCCACGGACTCGCCGCGCTGGGTGTCGGCGGTGTTGAGGACCGCGCCGATACCCGCCATGACGCCGCAGCCGAGGAGGCCGACGGACGCGAGCTGGTCCTCGGCGAGGTCGCCGTCGATCTTCGTGCACTGGCCGGCGGCCACGAGGGTCTTCTCCGCGAACGCGCCGATGCCGAGCGCGGGCTCGAGCTCGGTCCCGTCCTTGAGGGTCATCTTCTGCTCCGCGTTGTGCGTGTCGAAGCAGTACCACGGCTGGCCCTTGGCGCAGGCGCGGCACTCGCCGCAAACGGCGCGCCAGTTGAGGACGACCGTGTCGCCGGGGGCGACGTTCGTGACGCCCTCGCCGACGGCGTTGACCGTTCCCGTGGCCTCGTGGCCGAGCAGGTAGGGGAAGTCGTCCCCGACCCCGCCCGCCTGGTAGTGGGCGTCCGTCTGGCAGACGCCGCATGTGCGGACGTCAACAAGGACTTCGCCGGGGCCGGGGTCCGGAACCAGGATGGTCTCGACCACGGCCGGTTCGTCCTTGGCGTGGACGACCACAGCTTGTACTTCGTGCATGGGGAGTTCTCCGAACTGCGTCGCGAGTCGCGCCAGGGTTGTCCCGGCGCCAGACAAGGCTATCGTCTGACGTGGCGGTGGGGCACAGGCCCGTCCGCCATGTGAGGCACATGACAATCTCGGGCGACGACGGCGCCTGGCGGCAAGGGGAGGCGCAATGGCCATGAAGGACGCAATGTACCGGCGGACAGGGGAGGGCCGCTTCGCGAGCACAATCCACGCCCAGGGCGCCTGGAACCCGCACGAGCAGCACATGGGGCCCGCCTCCGGCCTCCTCGCCCACGAGATTGAGCGGTTCTCCCGGGCAGAGGGACTGCGGATCGCGCGGCTGAGCTACGACATCCTGGGGCTCATGGCCGGCGGGGACGTCTCTGTCACGGTCGAGATGGAGCGGCCCGGACGGACGATCCAGCTCGTTCGTGCCGAGATGACGGGCCCGGACGGCCGTCCGTGCCTGCGGGCCCGCGCATGGCTCCTGGCCACGACCGACACCGAGGAGATCGCGGGCCTCGAGGAGGAGACCATGCCGCACCGCGAGGAGTGCGACCCGCTCGACGGCTCCGCGATCTGGGGCGGCGGGTACATCGCCCAGCTCGAGGGGTTCCGGCACAAGGACAGCCGGCCGGGCCGCGGGTGGTCATGGGTGTCTTCGACACACCCCCTGGTCGAGGGGGAGGACGCGGCGTTCGGAGAGTTTGTGCGGGACCTGGACGCCGCGAACGGCATGGCGGTGCGCGTGAGCCCCGGGGACTCCGGCTGGGCCTACCCCAACGTGGACCTTCAGCTGCACCTGATTCGTGCCCCGCGCGGCCCGTGGAAGGGCCTGGACACCCGGGTGAGCTTCGGAGCGGACGGGGTCGGGCTGACGAGCTCGGTCGTCAGCGACTCGGACGGCGTCGTGGGACGAATGGAGCAGACCCTCACATTGAGGCGAGTCGGCGCTTGAGGCGGGACTTGGCCACGAGGGTGAACCCCGCGGCGGCGTAGCGGTCGCGCAGCGCGCCGTCGGCCTTGTAGAGGCTCCAGCCGCGCTTGAGGAGGAAGGGAAGAGGCTTGCGGGACTCGCGGACGTCCCGGACGAAGCGCGCAAGCGCGGTCCAGGCGGCCGGCTCGACGATGTAGTACGCCTCGACGTCCACGCCCTCGCGGCGGAGGGGCGCGAGGAGCTCGGACGCGAAGAGCCCCTCGGCCGCGATGGGTCCCCGCGTGCAGGTGATGGTCTGGGTGCCGGTCGCGGCGGAGTGGGAGATGGAGTACACGGGGCACTCGGTGACGCCCTCCCGCGCCAGGCGGGCCAGGGACGCGCACGCGGCGGCCTCGTTCCAGGTTCCCGGGTGGTCCCAGTCGATCTCCCCGTAGGGCGTCACGGGGAGCGGGTGCTCGGGCGTGTGCTCGGCCTGGTCACGGTAGAAGTTGTCGAGTTCGACGTGGGGGCGTCCGTGGGTGCGGGCCACGTAGGACTTACCGGAACCCGAGGCTCCGCCGATCAACACGACAGGAAATGGCATTCCACCATTATGGGTGTCGGTAGCCTTGATCCATGCCCTCGCCCGAACTTCGTGTCATCCTGCCTCATGAGTCCCTCGGCGCCGCGGAGGACCTCGAGGGCGGGCTGCGCCTCCTCTCGGAGGTGCGTGACGGCTCCCTCGGCGCCCATCTGCGCCTCTACCGCCCCGTCCCCACCCTGGCCTTCGGGCAGCGGGACGTGCGCCTGCCGGGGTTTCAGCGGGCGACGACGGCGGCTGGCGCCCACGGGTTCACCCCCGTTGTGCGGAAGGCAGGCGGGCGGGCGGCGGCCTACCACCGCGGCACCCTCGTCGTCGACCATGTGGAGCGCGAGGCCGAGGCGATGCTGGGACACCAGGCCCGCTTCATCAGGTTCGGTGACCTCTTTGTCCGTGCGCTGGGACGTCTGGGCGTGGAGGCGGCCGTGGGGGAGATCCCCGGCGAATACTGCGCGGGGGAGCACTCCGTCCACGGCCGGACGCCGGACGGCACCCTCATCAAGCTCGCGGGCACGGCGCAGCGCGTGGTCCAGGGGGCGTGGTTCTTCTCCTCGGTGGTCGTCGTGGAGAATTCCGCGCCGCTGCGGGCCGTCCTCGCCGACGTCTACCCGGCGCTCGGCGTGGAGATGGAGCCGTCAACCGTCGGCGCCGCCGAGGACACGGGCGTGGCCGGCGTGACCGTCGAGGCCTTCACCGAGGCGCTCCTCGCCGAGTACGGGCAGGAGTACCGGCTCACGGGGGAGGCCCCGGCCTGAGGTCTCGTTGTCCACAGAACGTGCGAGGCGGGGAATGCGCGGCGGCGGCGCGTGGTTGAATCGGTACATGAGCCACGTCGAAGACTTCACACCAGCCCCCGGTTCCGTCACGATGTTCACCACGAGCTGGTGCTCGTACTGCAAGAACCTGAAGCGCCAGATGGACAAGTCCGGCATCTCGTACACCGAGGTCAACATCGAGGACACGCCCGGCACCGCCGAGCTCGTCGAGTCCATCAACAACGGCAACCAGACCGTGCCCACGCTGCTCTTCCCGGACGGCTCGTCCGCGACGAACCCGAGCATCGCCGTCGTCCGCGAGAAAGTGGCCTGATCATGGCAACGGAAACACTCTGGACTGGCGAGAACGGCGTTCGCCTCGAGCGTCTCGTCACGAGCGGCCCCTACGTCATTGACGGCGAGCGGATCGAGCTCGAGAACAACGTCTACCTCATCGGGGACTCGGAGACGGTCCTCGTCGTGGACGCGTCGCATGACGCCAACGCCATCGCCGAGGCCACGGCCGGGCGCACGGTCCCGGCCATCGTCCTGACGCATGGGCACCTGGACCACATCAACGCGGCGCCCGAGACGAGCGACCTCGTGGACGCGCTCGCCCTCCTGCACTCCGAGGACGCCATGCTCTGGGAGCAGGCCCACGGCCAGCGCACGGGCCCGCACCGCACGCCGGGCGGCACGCTCAAGAACGGCGAGGAGTTCGTCATTGCGGGCCTTCGCCTGCAGGTGCTCCACACGCCCGGCCACACGCCGGGCTCTGTCTCCATCTACGCGCCGGAGGCTGGCTGGGTTCTCACGGGTGACACGCTCTTCCCGGGCGGCCCGGGAGCCACCGGCCGCCCGTTCTCGAGCTTCCCGCAGATCATCGAGTCCATAGAGTCCACGCTCTTCGAGCTCCCCGAGGACACCGCCGTGTACCCGGGGCACGGGGACAGCACGACGATCGGCGCCGAGAAGCCGAGCCTTCAGGAGTGGAAGGACAGGGGGCACTAGGATATGTGCGGGCGCTACGTCGTCGCGAGGTCCACGGGGGACCTCATGGCCGAGTTCGACCTTCAGGCCGGCGGGGACGTCGACGTCCGCGAGTCCTACAACGTCGCGCCCACGACGCCGGTGCCCATCGTCGTCCGCCGCCCCGGCGAGGACGGCGAGGGGCCGGGGCCGCGGGAGCTCGCCGTGGCCCGGTGGGGTCTCGTTCCGCCGTGGGCCAAGGACCTGAACTTCTCCTCGCGGGCCTTCAATGCCCGGAGCGAGACAGTGCGGGAGAAGCCGACGTTCCGCAGTGCCGTCAAGCGCAAGCGCTGCCTCGTCCTCGCGAGCGGGTACTACGAGTGGCTGGCCCCCGAGACCCCGTCCGGGAAGAAGCGGCCCTTCTTCATCCACCCGGAGGACGGCTCCACCATCGCCTTCGCGGGCCTCTATGAGTGGTGGAGGGACCCGGCCGGCGGTGAGGAGAGCCCATGGGTCCTCTCGTGCACCATCCTGACGATGGCCTCGCCGGACCAGGACGAGCCGGGTGTTCTGGGCGAGCTGGGCCGCCTCCACGACCGCCTGCCGGTGCCCCTCGACCCGGCCTTCTTCGACGAGTGGCTGGATCCGGAGAACGACGACGCCGAGCTCCTCGTCGACACGGCCACCGCGGCCGCCTTCGACGTGGCCTCGGGGTGGACCATGCACGAGGTGGGCCCGGCCGTGGGCAACGTGCGCAACAATGGGCCGGAGCTGACCGAGCCCGTGGGGGAGCAGGGCAGCCTCTTCTCCGCCTGAGGCGTTAGTCCGCTGCAGCGCCGCGGCGGCCGATTTCCCGGACGTGCTTCGACGTGGCCAGCAGCGTCACGCCCGTCACGCCAATCCCGCACACGGCCAGGCCGAGCGGCGCGTCCAGGCCTCGCCCGGCCGCAAACCCGGCGAGGATCGGGGCCGGTACGCGAGCGAGGTCCGCGACGACCATGAACGTGGCCTGGACGCGGCTCTGGAGAGAGTCCGGCGTCTCAGCGAAGACGTGGCCGAAGAGCGCGCCGTTGAGCGCGGGGGACGGGATCATGCACAGGGCCGTCACGGCGAACATCACCGCCGGCGTGTGCGGAAGGACGAAAAGAGCCGCGAAAAGCGCCGACATCAGGCCCAGGCCGCCGATGGCCAGCACCCCGGCTGGGACCCTGTCCGTCACGAACGGAGCCGCGGCGCTGCCGAGGATGCCTCCGACCGCGAACCCGGCGCTTGCGAGCCCGATCCCGAACGCGTCAACGCCGTCCTCGCTGAGGCGGAAAATGACCCACGATCCGGCGGTGAAGACCATGATGTTGATGAGTGGCGCGCACCAGAGCACCCGGCTCAGGGCAGGCCGCGACCGAAGGAATGCGAGGCCCATGGGGAAACCACGCATGGCGGCCGCCAGCCGCGGACTGCGGGGTTCGGCGGCGGTCTGACCCTGCTCGGAGCGCGGCCCCAGATTTCCCCTGATGCGCCCGAGCACGCCGAGGAAGGCAACGTCGCAGACGAGGCTGAGGACGGGTGGCAGCGCCGGATGAACGCCGTAGAGAGCTCCCGCTGCGGGCGATCCCGCGATGCTGATCACGGAGGTGCGCGCGGTCGCCGCGCTGAGGGCCCGTGGGAACTGCTCCGGCGTGATGAGGGACTTGAGCGCGCCGTCCAGGGGCGGGTCTGCGAGGGCGTTGGTGAGCGCGATGACGGCGGACGCCCCGACGAACCCGGCCGCGAGCCACCAGGGGGCGGCGTCTCCGCCTAGGCCCGCCCAAGTGGCTATGGCTGTGAGGACGATTCCGCCGGCCGCGCTCACGAGCACGGCCCGTCGGATGAGCGTCCGCCGCGGGTAGCTGTCGCCGAGCGCCCCGCCCAGGAGCGTGCCCACGAGCGTGACTCCGGCGAGGAGCCCGCCCACCTGCCCGGCCTGTTCGACGCTGCCGAGGAGGTCGATAGCCAGAAGGGTCGACCCAAACGCCATGGCCCCGCCGAGCGCCAGAAGGGTTTCACCCGCGAACCAGCGTCGGTAGGACGGTGACGTGAACGGGTTGATGGGCGGGGCAGTACTCACACAGTGCTTATAGAACAAGCGCCTTGATTAGTCAAGGGTGAAATGTCCCATCAAGCAGGGCGCGCTGTCGACGACTACCCCTTGAGGGAGCGCGTGACCTGGAACTTCCGGTTCGAGGCCACGGTGACCGTGGTGCCCACGTGGCGCCGGAGGTGGCGGGAGTAGGCGAGCGGCGCGTTCCACACGGTCAGCAGAGTCCCGCCCGGGCGGAGCACGCGGCCCGCGGCCTCGAAGAGCTTGAGGGCGATGTCCTCCGTGACCGTGTTCCCGGCATGGAAGGGCGGATTGAGGACGATGAAGTCCTCGCTCGCATCGGGCCACGTGGAGAGGGCGTCGTCCAGGACCGTCCTGATCTCCACACCGTTGGCCTCCGCCGTGAGCTCCGTCGCGCGAATCGCTGCGCGGGACACGTCGGTCGCCACGACGCGCACCTCGGGGTCCACGAGGGCCGCGAACACAGCGATGGTCCCATTGCCGCAGCCCGCGTCGACGATCTGCGGGGGCGTGGCCGCGGCCAGCTCCTCGGCCAGGACCGGCAGCAGCAGGCGAGTTCCCGGGTCGAGCCGGTCCGCCCCGAACGCGCCCGGCACGGCACAGAGGGTCAACGGTGCGCGCAGCCCGACGTCGTGCGATGACCGCGTCACGAAGGACCGCTCAGGACCCGGCGCCGGCGAGGACGCCCAGATGAGGCGCGCCTTCTGGCGCGCTCGAGACGGCTGGACGGAGGCAAAGGACGCCTCCAGCCGGTCGTTGAGTCCGAGCGACATGTGCTTGAGCCGGCCGCCCACGAGCAGGCCGAGGATCCCGGGGAGGCGGGCTGCGGCGTCGGCCCATTCCTCAAGGACCGCGTGGGCGCGCGGCGCGAGGGCGAGCACAAGGACAGGCGCGCGGCCCGTGGCCCCCGCGAGGTCCTCCAGGTCGAGGAACTCGATCCGCTCGGCGAGGCCCGCGGCGGCCGCATTGTTGAAGATCGCGTTGCGGTGCACTTGCGAGTCGGTCACCACGAGCACGCGCTGACCCGTCTCCTGGGCCATCGCAAGGCTCACCGCGCCGTAGGTCTCTCCGGCGACGACGACCCGCGGGGGCTCTGCCCCCTCCTGCGGCCCGTCCGCGAGCATGGCGAGGGCCGTGTCCACGAGCAGGCGGTCTGCGGCGTCGACGGCCACGAGCTCGGGCGCCTGGACGTCGGGCCATCGGCCGAGCCTCTCATAGAGCGCGGCCAGCTCGGGGGACGTCTCGCGGGGCGGCCGGAGCTCGAGCGGGGCAGGGGTCTGGGGCTCAGACATCGATCCAGGCCTCTCCTTCGGGGGTCGGTTCGGCCTCGCCGCGAGTGACGGAGGCAAGGAGGCGGGCGAGATCCTCGCCGGCGCCCGCGGCCGCGGCCACGTGTATGACGGCCTGGGCCTCGTAGTCGGTGCCGGCCACGGCGAAGCCCGCGCGGCGGATCTCCGCCTCCACGTGGCCCGCGTTGGCGTGGGGGACGGAGACGGCAAAGAGCTCCCGCCGCGCCCGGGTGGCGAAGGTCGCCGTCTCGAGGGCCTCGGAGACGGCGCTGGAGTACGCGCGGGTCAGCCCGCCCGCGCCGAGGAGGACGCCCCCGAAGTACCGGACGACGACGGCCGCGACATCCGAGAGGTCGGGTTCGCCGAGCGGCGAGGCCAGCGTGAGGGCCTCGAGCATGGGGCGGCCTGCGGTGCCGGACGGCTCGCCGTCGTCGTTGGAGCGCTGCACGCGGCGCTCGGGGCCCAGCGCGAAGGCCGTGCACCTGTGGCGCGCGTCGGGGTAGGCGGCCGCGATCTCGGCGAAGAAGGCGCGCGCCTCGTCCTCGGACTCGACGCGGCGGAGGCACGCGATGAACCGCGAGCGGCGAATCTCGATCTCGTGCTGCGCGGGCCGGGCGAGGACCGTGTAGGCATCGGGCGAGGGCATGGTTCCAGTCTAGGATGACGGGCATGGACGAGACTGCCTCCGCGATGCCCGACCCTGCCCATGACTCCTCTGATCGGCCGGTCTTCGCGCTGACGGGCGGCATTGCCGCGGGCAAGTCCGCCGTGGCCGCGCGGCTCGCTGAGCGCGGCGCCGTCGTCGTCGACTCCGATGTCCTGGCCCGCCGCGTTGTGGAGCCCGGGCAGCCGGCCCTCGCGGAGGTCGCGGAGGCGTTTGGGCCGGGAGTTCTTGAGGCAGACGGGACCCTGGACCGTGCGGCCCTCGGGGCGCTGGTCTTCGGGGACGACGACGCGCGGGCGCGGCTCAATGCCATTCTGCATCCGGCGATCCGGGCTGCGGCGGCAGACGCCGTGGAGGCGGCCCGACGTGCGGGAGCCCGCGTCATCGTCCAAGACATTCCGCTCTTGGCGGAGACCGGGCGCGCGGGGGAGTTCGCCTTCGTGGCGACGGTCGAGGCGGACGACGAGACAAGGATCGAGCGGATGGTCACCCGGCGCGGAATGACCCGCGAGGCGGCCGAGGCGCGCATCGCCGCGCAGGCCACTCGTGCGGAGCGGGAAGCGGTGGCGGACCTTGTCATCGAGAACGAAGGCAGCCTCGAGGACCTGCACCGCGCGGCGGACGAGCTGTGGGAGACGCTGGAGGGGCTCGCGGCCCGGTGATTGCGCGACCGTGTCGGGGCTGCTGGGGCGGCTGGCGGCTGGGACAGGGCGGCGTTTCCGGCGGGGCGTGGGGAGCGTGCCAGGTAAAATTGGGCACAGCCATCCGGTCCCGTACGGGACAGGCACGGACCCGCACGACGAGAGGACGCCCTGATGTCTCAGCCCCAGCCCTATGGCCAGCAGGCACCGGCCTACCGCGAAGATCCCGGCAAGATCCTGGGCATCCTGTCTATTGTGGCAATCTTCTTCATGCCGCTGGTCGGCGTCATCCTCGGGTACATCGGACGCAAGAACTCCCGCGAGGCCGGATTCAGCGGCGAGTTGGGGCACATCGGCTTCGTCATCAACCTCATCCTGACCGTTCTCGGCGCCCTGTTCATCGTCGCGGTCTTCGGGTCGGTGCTCATCAGCATGATGACGCAGGGCAACGCCGGTTAGCGGCCCTGCGCCTCGCGTGGGCTGATCGTGTCCACCCCTCCCACTAGGGTTGGGGTATGAGCTTGGCACAGAAGATCAACCGCGTCGTCGCACCTTTCGAGGTCGTCAGCCAGTACCAGCCCGCCGGGGACCAGCCGCAGGCTATCAAGGAGCTGGCGGAGCGGCTTGAAGCGGGGGAGAAGGACATCGTCCTCATGGGTGCCACGGGCACGGGCAAGTCGGCGACCACCGCCTGGCTCATCGAGAAGGTGCAGCGGCCCACGCTCGTCATGGTTCAGAACAAGACCTTGGCGGCCCAGCTCGCCAACGAGTTCCGGGAGCTGCTGCCCAACAACGCTGTGGAGTACTTCGTTTCGTATTACGACTACTACCAGCCCGAGGCCTACGTCCCTCAGACGGACACCTTCATCGAGAAGGACTCCTCCGTCAATGACGAGGTCGAGCGTCTTCGCCACTCGGCCACCAACGCCCTCTTGACCCGCCGGGACGTCGTCGTCGTCGCCACCGTCTCCTGCATCTACGGCCTCGGCACGCCTGAAGAGTACGTGGCAGGCATGGTGACCCTCCGCAAGGGGGAGGAGATGGACCGGGACCAGCTGCTCCGGCAGTTTGTCCAGATGCAGTACGTCCGGAACGACCACGACTTCCACCGCGGCACGTTCCGCGTGCGCGGGGACACCGTTGAGATCATCCCGATGTATGAGGAGCTCGCCCTGCGCGTGGAGTTCTTCGGGGACGAGATCGAGGCCATCTACACTCTGCATCCGCTGACGGGGGAGATCGTGAGGGAAGAGAACGAGATGTACGTCTTCCCGGCCTCCCACTACGTCGCAGGCCCAGAGCGCATGAATCGCGCCATCACGGCCATCGAGGACGAGCTCGCCGCGAGGCTCGCCGAGCTCGAATCTCAGAACAAGCTCGTCGAGGCACAGCGCCTGCGCATGCGGACCACCTATGACCTCGAGATGATGCAGCAGATGGGCTTCTGCAACGGCATCGAGAACTACTCCCGCCATATCGACGGCCGCGGGCCTGGCTCTGCCCCGCACTGTCTCATCGACTACTTCCCGGATGACTTCCTGCTCGTCGTCGACGAGTCCCACGTGACCATCCCCCAGATCGGAGCCATGTACGAGGGGGACTCGTCTCGCAAGCGAACGCTCGTCGACCACGGGTTCCGCTTGCCCAGTGCCCTGGACAACCGGCCGCTGAAGTGGGACGAGTTCCTCGACCGGATCGGCCAGACCGTCTACCTCTCCGCCACCCCGGGCAAGTATGAGCTCGCACAGAGTGACGGCGTCGTCGAGCAGATCATCCGTCCCACGGGCCTCGTCGATCCGCAGATCGTCGTCAAGCCCACCAAGGGACAGATCGACGATCTCCTGGAGCAGATCCGCGTCCGCGTGGCCAAGAATGAGCGCGTCCTCGTCACCACGCTGACCAAGCGCATGTCGGAGGATCTGACGGAGTACCTCCTCGACCACGGGGTCAAGGTGGAGTACCTCCACTCCGATGTCGACACCCTCCGCCGCGTTGAGCTCCTCCGTGAGCTGCGACTCGGCACCTTCGATGTCCTCGTGGGCATCAACCTGCTGCGTGAGGGACTCGACCTCCCCGAGGTGTCCCTTGTGAGCATCTTGGACGCGGACAAGGAGGGGTTCCTCCGCTCGACGACGAGCCTCATCCAGACCATCGGCCGCGCGGCCCGCAACGTGTCTGGCGAAGTCCACATGTACGCGGACCGCGTCACGGCGTCCATGGAGCAGGCCATTGAGGAGACCAACCGCCGTCGCGAGATCCAGGTGGCGCACAACCTCAAGCACGGTATTGATCCCAAGCCGCTTCAGAAGCGCATTGCGGACATCACTGACCAGCTCACGCGTGAGGGCGCGGACACGGACGAGCTCCTCGGGCAGTTCGAATACGGCAAGGGCAAGCGGGGGTTCAACGCCACGATCACGGAGGACCAGCGTGCACGCCGGGCCGGGGCCAAGGCGGCGGACCAGGTTCGCAAGGACGGGCTCTCAACAGCCGGCGCGGAGGATCTTGTCACGCTCATCCGCGAACTCACGGACCAGATGAACGCTGCGGCGGAGGAACTCCAGTTCGAGCTGGCGGGGCGTCTTCGAGACGAGGTCGCGGATCTGAAGAAGGAGCTGCGCCAGATGAAAAGCGCAGGCCACGCCTAGGCCTGGGCGCGCTCAGGACGGCCCGTGAGGCTCCCTGTAGACTGGTCTGCAACGTAGGGGAGTATCCCGTTCGCGCTGTGGACGTCAGCACGAGACCTCGGCCGCCCAGCATCGGCACGGCCTGAGGTCTCCGGGCACAGCGGGCAGCCCAGAAGGGCTGCCGGAGAGACTTGCGAACCGCGCCGTCGTGATCGGCAGCCCCCTGGCCTGCCCAAGGGCGAGCCTCCGACACCGCGGCATCACCATCCGTCTCAACGAAGGTTGTGTCCACATGCTCCAATTGCCCCTGTGGTTCGAGATTGGAACGTTCGTCGTCCTCGGCGTCATTCTGATCGCGGACCTGCTTCTCGTTCTCAAGCGTCCTCACGAGCCCAGCATGAAGGAGGCCGGCCTGTGGGTCGGCTTCTACGTGACGCTGGCCCTCATCTTCGCGGCCCTCATGTACATCTTCACCGGGCATGAGCACGGCACGCAGTTCCTCGCCGGCTGGATCACCGAGTACAGCCTCAGCATTGACAACCTGTTTGTCTTCATCGTTATCATGGCGCGCTTCTCGGTCCCGCGGAAGTACCAGCAAGAAGTGCTCATGGTGGGCATCATCATTGCCCTGGTCCTCCGCGGCATCTTCATTCTGCTGGGTGCCGTGGTCATCGAGCGCTACTCGTTCGTCTTCTACATCTTCGGCGCGTTCCTCCTCTGGACTGCGTACAAGCAGGCCACGGATGACGGCGAGGACGAGGCGGGGGAGAACCCGCTCATCGGTCGCCTTCGCAAGGTCATCCCCATGACCGAGCACTACGACGGCGGCAAGCTGCGCACCACCGTCGACGGCAAGCGCCTCTTCACCCCGATGCTCGTCGTCTTCGTGACGATCGGCCTGACCGACCTCATGTTCGCGTTCGACTCGATCCCGGCCATCTTCGGCCTGACCCAGTCGCCCTTCATCGTCTTCACGGCCAACATCTTCGCGCTCATGGGTCTGCGCCAGCTGTACTTCCTGCTCGGCGGCCTCATGGAGCGCCTGATCTACCTCAAGCATGGTCTCTCGATCATTCTCGGCTTCATCGGCGTGAAGCTCATCTTCCACGCGATGCACGTGAACGAGGTTCCGTTCATCAACGGTGGCGAGCACATCGAATGGGCCCCGGAGATCAACACGTTCGTCTCCCTGGCGATCATCCTCGGTGTCATCGTCATCGCGACGGTTGCGTCTCTCCTCAGCCCCAAGGGCAAGGCGGCGCAGGCCAGCTCCGAGCTCCGTGCGGCGTTCGAGCACTACGAGCGCGCTCACGAGGAGTATGCGGCCACAGAGGCAGAGCGGGCCAAGGCGCTGGAGCAGCCCGAGTTCCGCGCCGCCGCCGGTGAGCTCGTCTCGCGGTACGACCGTGCCGTCACGGTGGACGAGAACCCCCGCGTGAACGTCGAGTTCCCCGAGACGAGCCCCAATGACCCGCGCTCCCTCAAGGAGATCGTCGGCGCTCTCAAGGAGCATGGCGTCACTGCGAGCGACGCGAAGGCGGCATCGTCCCGTTCCGACAAGGAGACCGCCTCGGCGCCGGCCCGTCAGCCGGGCAACGGTTCGCACGCGGCTCACTAGCTGCACACCGCAACGGCGGCCGGGCGGTCCTGCAAGGACCAGCCGGCCGCCGTTGGCGTATCCGCGCACAACTCGAGCACTTGCCATCCGTTATAATTTGTAGAACGACATCCCCCACGCCTCTCGAAGACGCGCAACAGGGGGATTTTCCCAATACTGCGCTGATCTCACGCGCCTCATGGGGACGGCTGCAGGCCTGGCGATCATTCCGACGGGCATGGGGGAAGACCCCTTCAGGATGGGCGTGGAGAAGGTCAGACGCTGTACCGCAGCACAGCGTGCCGATGGCATGAGGGGACTGATGGTCAGGAGCCGTATGAAGCGCGTGCGAATCGTCTTTCCAGCGGCCGCCCTGCTCTCGGGGGCGGGCAACTGGCTGACGTTCATTGCTCTCATTGTCTTCATTCAGCAGACCCATGGGTCTTCAGCGGCCGTCGGCCTGTTCCTGGCGCAGACGGCCCCAGCGCTCCTCGTCGCAGGGGCGGTGGCGCGGCGGGTCCCCCCACGGGCGGTGTACCGGACGTGGATCTTGATTCAGGTCGGCGTCGCCGCGTTGACCATTGTTGCCTCGTTCTTCGTCACGTACTTGGGCGCCATCTATGCCTATGCAGGTGTGTCAATGGTGTTGAGGAGCATTCTCAACCCCCTGTTCATGACCCTGATTTCGACGAATGTCGCGCCGCAGGACAAGCCGGACGTCCTTCGGTCCGTCAGCGCCTCGTCGGCGTTGACGATGGCCATCGTTCCCGCTCTGGGTGGTGCACTGCTGCCGGTGGCAGGGCCTCACGTGCTGCTCGTTGTCAACGCCTTGCTGTCCTTGGCGTCTGCCACTCTGCTTTTTCTGACCCTGACTGTGTCCCCCTCCGCCGAGCCTAGTGTTGGCGCGCGCACGTCGACTGACAGCCGCCGGCGGCTCTTCAATATTCCAGGGGTAATGACTTTGGTGCAGGTAGAGGGATCGCGGATCTGGGTGTGGAGAACATTCGAGACGCGCGCATGGATCCTCTTGATTCTCGGTGGCGCCATCTTCAACGCCATCGAAACGCCGTTCATCTTCGACGTGGCTCGCGGGGGTTCCGAGCTGTTCGGAGCGATGATGGCCGCCTACGGCCTGGGCGGCCTTGTCGTCCTCCTCCTGGGGATGTTCCCTGGCCGGCGCTTGTCGTTGATCTTGGCGAGGTTCATCAACCCCCAGAGCATGACGTGCACCGTCATCGTGGGCTTTGCGTGTCTGGCGGGGATGGCTGGGCTTGAATCCCGAGCGGCGGGACACACGCTGGGGCTCGTCTCGTTCTTTCTCCTCGGCACCGCAGTCAGCTGGCTGTCGGGAACCATTCGATCGTGGCTCGACGAACTCCCTGGAAGCGAACAGGGGCTCGGCCTCACTGTGTGGACGTGGGCTTCCCAAGTGACACTCGCCGTCAATTTGCTTGTGTACGGCGTTTTCACTCTTGCGTTCACGCGACTGCCCGCCGGTGTGTGGCTGATTGCCGCGCCGCTGTGTGCGTATTCGCTGCTCGCGTTGTCCATCTTGCGGAGCGCAGATCGGGGTGCAGCCAAAAGAGGGGCTGCAGAATAGATCACGGAGCCACCGCGGGGCGCACAATGTCTCTCTGCGCACCGCGGCGGCCAGGCAGTCCGTCGTGGACCTGCCTGGCCGCCTTCGATATATCAATTCGGTGTTGCTATGTCACTGGCAGCAGCGGCGACACTAGTCGATGCGGAGCTCGCCCATCTCGTCCCAGCCCTCGCCGTCCACCTGGCGGCTGATGATCTTGGGCGTCGCCGCGAGCGCCGGACGCATGGCCTCGAGACCCTTGGCGAAGTGGTCGCTGGAGACGTGCGCCTCGGCGGCGTCGTCCTTGAACGCCTCGATGAGGACGTACTCGTTGGGGTCCTCCAGGCTGCGGGACCACTGGAACCAGAGGTTGCCCGGCTCGGCGCGGGTGGCCTCGGTGAACTCGCGGACGCGCTCGGGCCAGGACTCGGCGTGCTCGGGCAGGACGGGGAATTTCACGGTGATAACGATCATTCCTCCACCCTAGCGAAGCCCCCGCGTCCACGAGATGAGAGAAGACGGTGTCTTCACAGCCGCCGCGCAGCCGCACTCTTCACGAGGCGGCCAGCCCCGGCGGAACCCCTAGCCCTCGGGCAGGGCCCCTACCCGCCGCGCCAGCTCCCGGAAGATTGTGGGGCCGTCCTGCGCGATCCCGTCGTGGTGGAGGTCGCTCCGCTCGTACACCTGAGTCCCCGCGATGGCCTCTGCGGACGCCAGGGACACGCCGCGCTCCACATAGATGTCGTCCGTGTACACGCAGGCCGCCACGGGCACCTCGTTGGACGCCAGCCGCGTGCGATCGTAGAGCGGCCCGAAGTCGTCGGCCTCCGCCAGCAGCGAGGCCGCGCCCCACAGCGGGGCCGTGGCGGGGTCCGTCTCCACGTGCCACGGATAGATCATCTCGCCGGTCAGGGCCGGACGCTCGGCGTCCTCCGCGAAGCGAGGCAGCTCGGCGCCGACTCGCCAGGCCGCCCAGTTGGTCGGGGTCCCTTCCGCGTAGATGGTCTCGTGCATGACGGTGTAGAGGGGCGTCGCCTCCTGGTGGAACTGATTCCAGACGGTGCGCTTGAAGGAGTCGGTGAGCCCCAGCTCGCCGTCGGCGCGGCGCTCGAACGCCTCGGAGAGGGCGTAGTGGAGGCCGTGGACCCGCGTGTTGCCGCCGAGGAACATGCCGAGCCGCTGAAGGTGGCCCGGGCGCAGGACCACCCCGTCCACCGTCTCCTTGCCGGTCCGAACTCGGGCGACGATGTCCGCATGGACTTCCTCGTCCTCGGGGTACCAGGAGAAGAACTCGCGCTCCCGCCGCGCGACGGCGTCATAGGTGGCGCGGTAGACGTCGTCGACCCCCACGGTCAGGGGAGGCAGGCCGCCCGTGATCATGGAGCCCGCGAGGGACTCCGGGTGCAGCGACAGGTAGGTCGCGGTGATGAAGCCGCCGTAGCTCTGGCCGTGCGTGTGCCAGCGCTCGACGCCGAGGGCGCCGCGGAAGAGCTCCGCGTCGCGGACGATCGAGTCGGCGCGCATGTGCCGGAGCCGGTCCGCGATCTCCTGGTCCGTTCCGCTGACCGTGTTCCGGTTGACGGGCGCGCTGCGGCCTGTCCCTCGCTGATCCAGCATGAGGATGCGGAAGTGCTTGGACGCCTCGCCGATCCAGCCGGACAGGGACAGGTGCCGGGTTCCAGCGCACCCGGGGCCGCCCTGGAGGTAGAGGAGCCACGGCAGCGTCTCGGCGCCGGCGCGCGTGGAGCGGTACTCGCGGGCGAAGACCTCGATCTGCTCGCCATCGGGGTTCGCGTGGTCCAGCGGCGCGAGGATGCGGTGCTCGGCGATGACCGCGGAGTCCCCGAGCCGGTGCTCGGGTCCCCGGCGGTAGGCGGGTGCGTCGTTCATGCGTGGTCCTTTCGTGCTGGGCGGCCGGGGTGTTTCGGTCCGGACGTTCCTCAGGAGCCCGCGAAACCCACGCGCGTCACGCGCAGGACGGGGGAGCCGGCCTCGTCGGAGGCGTCGAGGTCGACGACGGCGTCGAACCCGAAGTCCTTGTTCCCCTCGGGATCCTTGAGGATCTGCCGCGCCGTCCAGGTCCGCCCGGACTTGGTCAGGATGAGGAGATCGGCGGCGCGCGCGGCGGGGGAGTCGTCGATATCGTTGTACTCGTCGAAGTACTCGTCCATGGCGTCCGCCCAGTCGTCCGCGGTGAGCTCGCCGCCCGCGGCCTCGTCGAGGGAAGCCAGCTCGCGGTCCCGCTCGTCGGCAAAGAGGCGGACCCGCTGGAAGAGGGCGTTGCGGACCATGACGGTAAACGTCCGCTCGTTGGCCGAGATGCCCGGCGGGGTCGGGGGCGCCGCAGGCTCGTCGTCGTCGGCATCCTCAGGGTGGGAGAGCTTCTCCCACTCATCCAGAAGGGAGGAGTCCGTCTGGGAGACGACCTCGCCGAGCCAGGCGATGAGGTCCGAGAGGTCCTCGGTCAGGAGCTCCTCAGGAACGAGGTGGCTCAGCGTCCTGTAGGCATCCGAGAGGTAGCGGAGGAGGACGCCCTCGCTGCGCGCCAGGCCGTAGTGCTGGACCATGTCCGCGAAGGTCATGGCCTTGAGGTACATGTCGCGGACCACGGACTTCGGCGAGAGCTCCAGGCCCGCGAGCCACGGCGCGCCGTGCCGGTACGTCTCGAGGTTCTGCTCGAGGAGCTCGGCCAGCGGCTTCTCATAGGTGACCTCGTCGAGCAGGGCCATGCGCTCGCTGTACTCGAGCCCGTCCGCCTTCATGGCGGCCACGGCCTCCGTGCGGGCGCGCTTGTGCTGCGCGGAGAGGACCTGGCGCGGGTCGTCGAGCACGGCCTCGACGACGCTCACCGCATCCACGGCGTAGGACGGGTCGTCCTTGTCGAGGGTGCTCAGGCACGCGAGGGCGAACGGGGCCAGCGGCTGGTTGAGCGCGAACTTCTCCGGAATCTCGGCGGTCAGCGCGTACCGGCGCCCGCAGGCATCCGGGGTGGACTGCGGTGCCACGAGCCCGCCAGCGACGAGCTCCCGCAGGATCCCGAGCCCCTGGCGCTTGAGGGCCGCCTGCGCGGCAGGCGGGACGTGCGAGGCCTCGATGAGGCGCGTCGTCGCCCGGATCGGGTCCTCGCAGCGCGCCAGGAGGTTGACGGCCATCGAGTGCGTCAGGCGCATGCTCGGGGTCAGCGGCTCGGGCTCGGCCGCCACGAGCTTCTCGAACGTCGGGCGCCCCCACGAGACGAACCCTTCGGGCGGCTTCTTCTTGACCACCTGGCGGATCTTCTTCTCGTCGCCCTTGAACTTCGCGTGCGCCTTCTCCAGCGCGCGCTTGTTCTCAATGGCGTGCTCGGGTGCCTGGACGACGACGGTGCCCGCCGTGTCGAAGCCCGCCCGGCCGGCGCGGCCCGCGATCTGGTGGAACTCGCGGGCCTGGAGGATGCGCGACTTCGAGCCGTCGAACTTGGACAGGGCGGTGAGGACGACGGTGCGGATCGGCACATTGATCCCGACGCCGAGCGTGTCCGTGCCGCAGATGACCTTGAGCAGGCCCTTCTGGGCGAGCTGCTCGACGAGCCGGCGATACTTGGGCAGCATGCCGGCGTGGTGGACGCCGATGCCCGCCCGGACGAGCCGAGACAGGACAGCGCCGAAGCCCTTGGAGAACCGGAAGTCGCCGATGACGGCCGCGATCTGCTCCTTCTCCTCAGCGGTCACGAGCTTGACGCTCGCGAGGCCCTGCGCCCGCTCGATGGCCTCGAGCTGGGAGAAGTGCACCACGTAGACCGGCGTCTGCTTGGTCGCGACGAGCTCGGTCAGCTGGTCCTGCAGCGGGTCCTTGGAATAGAAGAAGTGGAGGGGGATCGGGCGGTCCGTGTGCGCGATCACCGCGAGCTCCCGCCCCGTGGACTGGGGGAGCTCGGTCTCGAACCGGGACACGTCGCCGAGCGTGGCGGACATGAGAAGGAACTGGGCCTGGGGAAGCTCGATGAGCGGGACGTGCCAGGCCCATCCGCGCTGCGGGTCCCCGTAGAAGTGGAACTCGTCCATGACGACGCAGCCGACCTCGGCCTCCCGCCCCTCGCGCAGCGCGATGTTCGCGAGGATCTCAGCCGTGCAGCAGACGATCGGCGCGTCCGCGTTGACGGAGGAGTCTCCCGTGACCATGCCGACGTTCTCCGCGCCGAAGACGCGGACGAGGTCGAAGAACTTCTCGGAGACGAGGGCCTTGATCGGGGCCGTGTAGTAACTGCGCTCGCCGCGGGCGTAGGCGAAGAGGTGCGCGGCGATGGCCACCATGGACTTGCCGGAGCCTGTGGGGGTCGAGAGGATGACGTGGCGCCCGGCCACGAGTTCCATCGCCGCCTCCTCCTGGGCGGGATACAGGGAGAGGCCGCGGGATCCGGCGAAAGCCTCGAAGGCAGCGAACAGGGCGTCATCGCTGCTCGCCCGGTACGCACCGAAGAGGCCCTGATACTGGGGGGATTCGGGCAGGGCAGGCAGGAAGTCTGAGATCACCCCTCCAGACTATGCGGTCGGGCGCAGCGACGGGGCGGACACCCCCGGTTTGCTTTTCCGGCGAACTCGCGCTTACATTATGCCTGCTTGAGTCGGCGCCGACTCGCGCTTGCTTTTCCGCGGTCACGACCCAGTCGCGGAGAGCTGGCGTTGCCCCCGCGGCGTCGTCGTCGCCTCTTGCGAGATCCGTCAGAGGTGGCGCCCGGACGGAGGGCGCTCCTCCTTGGCCTTCCCCGGACGCGGGGAAGGCGAAGAGAGTCTCCTCTCCACGCCCATAAGGAAATACCCATGAAATCCCCCATCCCCTCATGGCTCTCGACGTCCTCCCTCCAGGAGTACGCCGGGCCGCCCGTCGTTCAGATCACGAGCGCGGTCGTCGACGCCATCAACCGCGCTGACGCGGCGTCGGGCGATCGACTGCCGCCCGTGCGCAAGCTGGCCGAGCATCTCGGCGTGGCGGTCAACACCGTCGCCAAGGCCTACAAGCGCCTGGAGGATTGGGAGCTTGTGGAAGGGCGGGGGCGCGGGGGGACTGTCGTCTCGACTGACGCGTTCCGTCTTCGCGACGACGTCCGCCGCATGGCGGCCAGCCTGGTCCGCGCCGCCAACCGGGCGGGCATCCGGGTGGAGGAGCTCCACAGCATGGTGGACGCCGCGCATGAGCGCCAGAGAGACGTGGCTTCGTCCACGGCGAACGGTCTGGAATCGAACACGCGTTCGCCTAAGATGAGGGAGTGACCCCTCCAGACTTCGCCGCCGTCGCGCCCTCGGGCCGCCCCTCCAACCGCATTCGCGTGCAGGGTGCCCGCGAGCACAACCTCAAGAACGTCAACCTGGACCTGCCGCGGGACGCCATGATCGTCTTCACGGGCCTCTCGGGCTCGGGCAAGTCCTCGCTGGCGTTCGACACGATCTTCGCTGAAGGACAGCGGCGGTACGTCGAGTCCCTCTCGGCCTACGCGCGCCAGTTCCTCGGCCAGGTGGACAAGCCGGACGTGGACTTCATTGAGGGACTCTCGCCCGCGGTGAGCATCGACCAGAAGTCGACGAGCAAGAACCCCCGCTCCACGGTGGGCACCATCACCGAGATCTACGACTACATGCGCCTTCTCTGGGCGCGCATCGGCCGTCCGCACTGCCCCATCTGCGGCGAGCCCGTGCTCAAGCAGAGCCCTCAGCAGATCGTGGATCAGCTCCTCGAGCTGCCCGAGCGCACCCGCTTCCAGGTCCTGGCGCCCGTCGTCCGCGCCCGCAAGGGAGAGTTCGTGGAGCTCTTTCAGGAGCTCACGGCCAAGGGTTACGCGCGCGCCAAGGTCGACGGCGAGACGGTCCAGCTCTCCGACCCGCCGAAGCTCGGGAAGCAGTTCAAGCACACCATCGAGGTCGTCGTGGACCGCCTCGCCATGAAGGAGGGCGTGCGGCAGCGCCTGACGGACTCTGTCGAGACCGCGCTCGGCCTCGCCGACGGCCGTGTCGTCATCGACTTCGTGGACCGGGACGAGGACGCGGCGGACCGCACCCGCGCCTTCTCCGAGAACCTCGCGTGCCCCAATGAGCACCCGCTCGCGCTCGACGAGATCGAGCCACGCAGCTTCTCGTTCAACAACCCGTTCGGCGCCTGCGCGGAGTGCTCCGGCATCGGAACGCGCCTTGAGGTGGACGAGAGCCTCGTCGTCCCCAACCCCGATCTCTCCCTCGCGGAGGGCGCCATCGCCCCGTGGTCCCTCGGCACCGCCACCACGGAGTACTGGGTCCGCCTCATGAGCGGCCTGGCCAAGGAGGTCGGCTTCTCGATGACGCAGCCGTGGGGCTCTCTCCCCGCGAAGGCCCGCCGCGCGGTCCTCGAGGGCAAGGACCACAAGGTCACGGTGGCCTACCGCAACCGCTTCGGCCGTGAGCGCAAGTACACCTCCGGCTTTGAGGGCGTCTTCGCCTACATTCAGCGCAAGCACGAGGAGACGGAGTCCGAGAACGCCCGGGACCGCTACAAGGAGTACATGCGGGAGGTGCCCTGCCCCGCCTGCCAGGGAGCCCGCCTCAACCCCACGGCGCTCTCGGTGACCATTCAGGGCCGGTCCATCGCCGAGGTCGCGGCGCTGCCCATGGGGGACGCCTCGGCGTTCTTCGCCGGGCTGGAGCTCACGCCACGCGAGGCCAAGATTGCCGAGCAGGTGCTCAAGGAGATCGACGCCCGCTTGCGCTTCCTTCTCGACGTCGGCCTGGACTACCTCAACCTCGAGCGCTCGGCGGGGACGCTCTCTGGAGGCGAGGCCCAGCGCATTCGCCTCGCCACGCAGATCGGGTCCGGCCTCGTGGGCGTGCTGTACGTCCTCGACGAGCCGAGCATCGGCCTGCACCAGCGGGACAACCGTCGCCTCATCGAGACGCTGACCCGCCTGAGGGACCTGGGCAACACGCTCATCGTCGTCGAGCACGACGAAGACACGATCCACGAGGCCGACTGGATTGTCGACGTCGGGCCGGGCGCGGGTGAGCACGGCGGCGTCGTCGTCCACTCCGGCTCCGTCGAGGGGCTCAAGGAGAACAAGGAGTCCATCACGGGCGACTACCTCGCGGGCCGCCGTTCCATCGAGGTGCCGGGGAAGCGGCGCCCGATCGACAAGAAGCGCATGCTGCGGGTCGTGGACGCGCGGGAGAACAACCTCCAGGACGTCACCGTGGACTTCCCGCTCGGTGTCCTGACTGCGGTGACGGGCGTCTCGGGGTCCGGCAAGTCCACGCTCGTCAACGACATCCTCTACAAGACCCTGGCCAATCGCCTCAACGGCGCCAAGCACGTGGCCGGGCGCCACAAGAAGGTGGAGGGTCTGGAGAACCTGGACAAGGTCATCCACGTGGACCAGTCGCCCATCGGCCGCACGCCGCGCTCCAACCCGGCGACGTACACGGGCGTGTTCGACCACATCCGCAAGCTCTTCGCGGAGACGAACGAGGCGAAGATCCGCGGCTACCAGCAGGGGCGCTTCTCGTTCAACGTCAAGGGCGGCCGCTGCGAGAACTGCTCGGGCGACGGCACGATCAAGATCGAGATGAACTTCCTCCCGGACGTCTACGTCCCGTGCGAGGTCTGCCACGGCGCGCGGTACAACCGCGAGACCCTGGAGGTCCGGTACAAGGAGAAGAACATCGCCGAGGTCCTCGACATGCCCATCGAGGAGGCGGCAGAGTTCTTCGAGGCGTTCGCGCCGATCCACCGCCACCTCAAGACGCTCGTCCAGGTCGGTCTCGGCTATGTGCGGCTGGGCCAGCCTGCCACGACCCTCTCCGGCGGCGAGGCCCAGCGCGTCAAGCTGGCCACCGAGCTCCAGAAGCGCTCGAACGGCCGGAGCGTCTATGTCCTCGATGAGCCGACCACCGGCCTGCACTTCGAGGACATCCGCAAGCTCCTCGTTGTCCTCCACAGCCTCGTGGAGAAGGGGAACACCGTCATCACCATTGAGCACAACCTGGATGTCATCAAGACGGCGGACTGGATCATCGACATGGGACCCGAGGGCGGATCGGGCGGCGGCCAGGTCCTCGTCACGGGCACCCCGGAGCGTGTGGCCCAGCAGGAGGGCAGCCACACGGGGGCCTTCCTGGCAGAGATCCTCGGGTAGCGTGCCGGCGCGGCGCGGGCCTGCCCGCGTCGCGCAGATCCGCGCCCCCGCGCCCGCTAATGTTGTTCCCTGTGGGCGACGACGCCCCCGCGGGCCATCCGGCCCCGTGCGAGAGACGATGGAGAAGATGACAGCCTACGACCTCACTCATGTCACGGTCCGCGCGGCCATCAAGGGCCTGTGCCGGCCGACGATCACCGGACTCGAGAACGTGCCCGCCGAGGGGCCGTTCATCGTCGCCTCGAACCACTTGTCCTTCCTTGACTCGGTCATCATCCAGGCCATCATGCCGCGCCCCGTCTCGTTCTTCGCCAAGGCGGAGTACTTCACGACGCCCGGGATCAAGGGGCGCGCCATGAAGGCGTTCTTCACGGCCGTCCGCTCCATCCCCGTCGAGCGCGGGGAGCAGGCCGAGGCCGTGGCCGCTCTGCGTACTCTGCTCGGCATCCTCGAGAAGGGGGACGGCGTCGGCATCTACCCGGAGGGCACGCGCTCCCGGGACGGCAGGCTCTACCGCGGGCGGACGGGCGTGGGCTGGCTCGCCCTTGCGGCCGGGGTCCCGGTCGTGCCGGTCGGCCTCATCGGCACGGAGCGCCTCCAGCCCGCGGGCCGCAACTGGATTGTGCCGCGCCACTTCGAGATGCGGGTCGGCGAGCCCCTGCGCTTCGAGCACCTCGGCGAACGGCACCCGCTGCCGAAGCGACGCCAGGCCACGGATGAGATCATGAACGCGATCGCCAGCCTGAGCGGCCAGGAGCGAGTGGCCACGTACAACGAGCGCCCAGCCGCCGCGATCTAGCCAGTGGCAGACCCGCGCTCCTACCGTCCTGCACCCGGGGAGATTCCCCTCAATCCCGGCGTGTACCGCTTCCGCGAGCCCACGGGCCGCGTGATCTACGTCGGCAAGGCCAAGAGCCTGCGCTCCCGGCTCAACTCCTACTTCGCAGACCCGTCGGCTCTCACGCCCAAGACTCGGCAGATGGTGACGACGGCGTCCTCGGTGGAATGGACCGTCGTCGGGAGCGAACTCGAGGCGCTCCAGCTGGAATACACCTGGATCAAGGAATACGCTCCCCGGTTCAACATCATGTTCCGGGACGACAAAAGCTACCCGTACCTCGCCATCTCGATGAACGAGAGGTTCCCGCGGGTTCAGGTCACGCGCGGGGACAAGCGGCGGGGCGTCAAGTACTTCGGGCCGTTCTATCCGGCGAAGGCGATCCGGGAGACGATGGACACGATGCTCCGTGTCTTCCCCGTGCGCAGTTGCGCCGCCGGAGTCTTCAACCGCGCCGAGCGCTCGGGGCGCCCGTGCCTGCTGGGCTACATCGGCAAGTGCTCTGCCCCGTGTGTCGGGCGCATCTCGCAGGAGGAGCACCGCGAGCTTGCGGAGGGCTTCGCGGAGTTCATGAACGGCCGCACGGGCCCCATCATCCGTGACTTGACCGCGCGCATGAAGGAGGCCGCGGCGAGCCAGGACTTCGAGCTCGCGGCGCGGCTGCGGGACGACCTCGCGGCCCTGACCCGCGTCTTCGAGCGCAATGCCGTGGTCCTCGCGGACTCCACCAATGCCGACCTCTTCGCGTTCGCGAGCGACGAGCTCGAGTCGAGCGTGCAGGTGTTCCACGTCCGGGACGGCCGCATCCGGGGCCAGCGCGGCTGGGTCACGGAGCGCGTGGAGGACATCTCGGACGAGGTCCTCGTGGCGCAGCTGCTGCTCCAGGTCTACTCGGACATGCAGGACGCGGAGCGCATCCCGGCGGAGGTCCTCGTGCCCGTGGCGCCTGACGCGAACGAGGAGGTGGAGCGGGCGCTGTCCGAGTTGCGCGGCTCTCGCGTCGTCGTCCGCGTGCCGAGGCGAGGCGAGAAGCTGACGCTTCTGGAGACCGTCAAGGAGAACGCAGAGCAGGCGCTCGCGCTGCACAAGTCGAGGCGCTCGAACGACCTCACGCAGCGCTCGGCCGCCCTGACGGAGCTCCAGGAGGCGCTCGGGGCGCCAGAGCCGCTCATGCGCATCGAGTGCTACGACGTCTCGCATGTTCAGGGGACCAATGTTGTGGCCTCGATGACGGTGGTCGAGGACGGACTGCCCCGCAAGGGGGAGTACCGCCGCTTCTCCATCCGCGGGGAGGCTGCGCGGGATGACACCGCGTCCATGTACGACGTCATCCGTCGGCGCTTCTCGCGCCTCCTCGAGGAGGAGGCCGCGAACAAGGACGTGCCCAGGTTCGGGTACCGTCCCAACCTGGTTGTGGTCGACGGCGGGCCGCCGCAGGTGGCCGCCGCCGTGTCCGCACTCGAGGATCTGGGCATCGAGGGTGTGAGCGTGGTCGGTCTGGCCAAGCGGCTCGAGGAGGTCTGGCTGCCGGAGGACCCGTTCCCGCTCGTCCTGCCGCGCGCGAGCCAGGGTCTCTACCTGCTCCAGCGGATCCGCGACGAGGCCCACCGCTTCGCGATCGCCTACCACCGCACCAAGCGCAGCCGGTCCATGACCGCCTCGGCGCTCGACGACATCCCGGGGCTCGGCCCCGCCCGGAAGACCGCCCTCATCGCCGAGTTCGGCTCGGTGGCGGGGCTGCGTGCCGCAAGCGCGGACGAGCTCATGCGCGTCAAGGGCGTCGGCCCGGCCCTGGCCGAGACCATCGCGGCGCGGCTCGCGGCCGAGGAGGGCTCCGAGGACAGCCCCGACGATCCGTCAGAGGGTGAGACGGCAGGCGAGACAGAGGGCGGCACAGCGGTCGCCGCAGATGCCTGAGGCCCTCGCCGAGGGCCCCTCGGCGCCCACTCCCGCGCCGGGGGAGCGGCGCCCCGCAGGGCGGTAGCCTAGGAGGAGTAGCCACTTCGACTCTAAGGATCGAGCCTGTGACCAGTTCGCCACTCGTTGTCCCCGGCAAGTCCGAGGTCCTCGTCGTCACGTCCATGTCCGGTGCCGGGCGGACCACAGCTGGCAACGCTCTCGAGGACATCGGCTGGCACGTCGTCGAGCAGCTTCCTCCCCAGATGATCGAGGTCTTCGCGTCCCACGACGCGGTCGAGGCCCCGATCGACCGCCTCGCCATCACCACTCTCGTCACGTCCGCTGACGTGGCGGAGGCCCAGATGCGCGCCATCCGCGGCCTAGAGGAGCGCGGGCTGAGCGTGCGAACCCTGTTCCTCGACGCCGCTGACGACATCCTCGTCCGCCGCTTCGAGGCGGGCCGCCGCCCCCACCCCTTCGTGGGGGAGCTGCGCATCCTCGAGGCCATTGCCGCCGAGCGCGAGGTCATGGAGCCCATCCGCCGTCACGCCGACCGGATCATCGACACGTCCACCTTCAACGTGCACGACCTGACCCGGGCCGTGCGGGAGCTCTACTCGGGCCAGGAGCACATTGGCCTCGACGTCACGGTCATGAGCTTTGGCTTCAAGCGCGGTCTGCCGCTCGACGCGGACATCGTGGCGGATGTGCGCTTCATCCCCAACCCCCACTGGATCCCTGAGCTGCGTCCGCTCACGGGGCAGTCCGAGCCCGTGAGCTCCTACGTTCTCGCTGCCGAGGGGGCCCAGGAGTTCCTCGACTCGTTCGAGCAGGCACTCAAACCGGTCTTCACGGGGTATGTGCGGGAGAACAAGTCGACTGCCCTCATCGCGGTGGGCTGCACAGGCGGCAAGCACCGCTCTGTCGCCACGACGATCGAGCTGGCGCACCGCCTGAACCAGCTGCCGGGGGTGCGAGCCCGCGCCCACCACCGCGACCTGGGACTTGAGTGATGACGCTCTTCACCGGGGCACTCCCGGTCGTCGGCGGGAGCCCGGGCCGCCACGCGCCGCGCGTCGCGGCCCTCGGCGGCGGCCACGGCCTCTCGGCCACGCTGCAGGCGCTCCGCCACGTCAGCACGGACATCTCCGCCATTGTCACGGTCGCCGATGACGGCGGCTCCTCCGGGCGCCTGCGCGCCGAGTTCGGCGTTCTCCCTCCCGGGGACCTCCGCATGGCGCTCGCCGCGCTCTGCGACGACACGGATTGGGGCCACACGTGGCGCGACGCGATGCAGCACCGCTTCACGCCCCTGCCGACCGCCGAGTCTGCCCTTGAGGGCCACGCGCTCGGCAACCTCCTCATCATCTCGCTCTGGGACCTCCTCGGGGACCCGGTGGCCGGCCTCCAGTGGGCGGGTGCCCTCCTGGGGGCCCGGGGTCGCGTGCTGCCCATGTCCCGCACACCTCTCGTCATCGAGGGTGACGTCCTCGTCGACGACGGCGGCCGCGAGCGGCGGGAGCACGTCGTCGGCCAGTCAGCCCTGGGGCACGCAGGGCGCCGCCAGAAGATCGAGAGTGTGACGGTTCACCCCGCGGATGCGGAGGCGTGCCCCGAGGCGGTCAGCGCCGTGCGGGAGGCCGACTGGGTCATTGTGGGCCCGGGGTCCTGGTACACGTCCGTCATGCCGCACGTGCTGCTGCCGTCGGCGAAGGCCGCGCTCGTGGGCTCCTCGGCGCGGAAGGTGCTGACGATGAACCTCGTCGCGGAGACGAAGGAGACGCCGTCGATGTCCGCCGCGGACCACCTCGTGGCGCTGAGGCGGGTGGCGCCGGAGGCGACGTTCGACGTCGTGCTCGTCGACCCCGGGGTTGTGGAAGACACCGAGGCTTTCGAGACCGCGGCTCGGGACATGGGCGCTCGCGTGAAGTACGCTCGACTGGGCCGCGCGGACGCGCCGGAGGCGCACGACGTCCTCCGTCTGGCGACGGCCTATCGAGAGATTTTCCACGAGCACGAGGAGCAGTAGATGTCCCTGACGGACGCGGTGAAGGAAGAACTGTCGCGGCTCGAGGTGACCCGTGTTCCCGTGCGCAAGGCCGAGGTCTGCGCGCTGCTCCGCTTCGCCGGAGGCCTGCACATCGTCCAGGGGCGTGTCGTCATCGAGGCCGAGGTGGACTCCGGGGCCACGGCGCGCCGCCTCAAGACGGCCCTCGCGGAGCTGTACGGGGCGCCGAGCGACATCCTCGTCGTCAGCGGGGGCGGGGCGCTGCGGAGGGGCACGCACTACGTGGTGCGCTCGACCCGCAACGGCGAGCTCCTCGCCCGGCAGACCGGGCTCCTCGACGGCCGTGGACGCCCCGTGCGAGGGCTCCCTGCTGCGCTCGTCAACGGCTCGCTCGGCGAGGCCGAGGCCGTGTGGCGCGGCGCGTTCCTCGCCCACGGCTCCCTGACGGAGCCTGGCCGCAGCTCCTCCCTGGAGATCAGCTGCCCGGGCCCCGAGGCGGCCATGGCGCTTGTCGGAGCGGCCCGCCGCCTGGAGATCGCCGTCAAGCCGCGGGAAGTGCGCGGGGCGGACCGCGTGGTGGTGCGGGACGGGGACGCGATCGCGGCCCTCCTGACGCGCCTCGGCGCCCACGAGACGCTGCTGCGCTGGGAGGAGAAGCGCGTGCGTCGGGAGGTGCGGGCCACGGCCAATCGCCTCGCCAATTTCGACGACGCCAACCTGCGCCGCTCGGCCCAGGCCGCCGTAGCGGCCGGTGCGCGCGTGGAGCGGGCCCTCGAGATCCTCGGCGAGGACGCGCCGGAGCACCTTCGCTACGCGGGGCAGCTGCGGGTGGAGCACAAGCAGGCAAGCCTCGACGAGCTGGGGCGCATGGCGGAGCCGCCCATGACGAAGGACGCCGTGGCGGGCCGCATCCGGCGCCTCCTCGCCCTCGCGGACAAGACCGCGGCCGAGCGGGGTGTCCCGGACACCACGTTCTCCGCCTGACCGAGGCACACCCTGGGAATAACCTCAAGGCGCCTGGCGTTGCCTCCCATAGGATGAAGGAGTACTTCATCTCGACATCGACTTCCGCAGGAGGACATTGTGTCTGTTTACACGCTGCCTGATCTTCCCTATGACTACGCCGCGCTGGAGCCGAACATCTCGGCTCGCATCATGGAGCTCCACCACGACAAGCACCACAAGACGTACGTGGACGGCGCCAACAAGGCACTCGAGTCCCTCGCCGAGGCCCGTGAGAAGGGCGACTTCGCCGACATCACCCGCCTGCAGAAGGACTTCGCGTTCCACCTCGGCGGACACACGAACCACTCGATCTTCTGGAACAACCTCTCCCCGGAGGGCGGCGACAAGCCCGAGGGCGAGCTCGCTGCGGCCATCGACGACGCCTTCGGCTCGTTCGACGCCTTCCGCGCTCACTTCACGAGTGCTGCGACGACCCTCCAGGGCTCCGGCTGGGCGTTCCTCGCCTACGAGCCGATCTCCGGCAAGCTCGTGATCGAGCAGCTCTACGACCAGCAGGGCAACGTTCCCGTGGCACAGACGCCGCTCCTCATGCTCGACATGTGGGAGCACGCGTTCTACCTCGACTACGTCAACGTCAAGGCGGACTACGTCAAGGCGTTCTGGAACATCGTCAACTGGGCCGACGTGGCCCGCCGCTTCGAGGCCGCCCGCAGCGGCGCCTCGCAGCTCATCACGTTCACGGGCTCATCCGCCGTCTGAGGACGGACTCGCCAAGGGCTCTGAGCCCTTCCGCGTATTGCGAGCCCCGTCCCGGGAGATCCAGGGCGGGGCTCGCCCCGTTCCCGGCCGTGTCGGTCGAGAGCGAAAAATTCTGGACACTGTCGCACCGCACCGCGGCGGCGGGTTTAGGATAGACAAATCAGGGCACAGCGTCGTGTCGCACGAATTCTTCTAACGTGAAAGAAAGGCGCTACCCAACATGACTGTTCGCGTTGCTATCAACGGTTTCGGGCGCATCGGCCGCAACTACCTTCGTGCCGTCCTCCAGCAGGACTCGGACGTGCAGGTCGTCGCGATCAACGACCTCACCGACAACGAGACCCTCGCCCACCTCTTCAAGTACGACTCGATCACGGGCGTCCTGCCCCACGAGGTCACGTACACGGACTCCGCCCTCGTCATCGACGGCGAAGAGGTGCGCGCCTTCGAGGAGAAGGACCCGTCCAAGCTTCCGTGGGGCGAGCTCGAGGTGGACATCGTCATCGAGTCCACGGGCCGCTTCACCAAGGCCGAGGACGCTCGCAAGCACATCGAGGCCGGCGCCAAGAAGGTCATCATCTCGGCCCCCGCCACGGATGAGGACGTCACGATCGTCATGGGCGTGAACGAGGACGAGTACAACCCGGAGACGGACGTCATCATCTCCAACGCCTCGTGCACGACGAACTGCCTGGCGCCCCTGGCCAAGGTCGTCAACGACGAGTTCGGCATCGTCCGCGGCCTGATGACCACGGTCCACGCCTACACGGCTGACCAGAACCTCCAGGACGCCCCGCACAAGGACCTGCGCCGCGCCCGCGCCGCAGCGCTCAGCATCATCCCGACCTCCACGGGCGCGGCGAAGGCCATCGGCCTCGTCCTGCCGGAGCTCAAGGGCAAGCTGGACGGGTTCGCCCTCCGCGTGCCGGTTCCCACGGGCTCTGCCACGGACCTCACGGTCACGCTCGAGCGCGAGGTCACGGCCGAAGAGGTCAACGCCGCGTTCAAGAAGGCCGCAGCCGAGGGCCCGCTCGCGGGCTACCTCGAGTACTCCGAGGCTCCGCTCGTCTCGGCCGACATCGTCGGCAACCCGCACTCGTCGATCTTCGACGCGGGTCTGACGCGCGTCATCGGAGACCAGCTCAAGGTGGTCTCCTGGTACGACAACGAGTGGGGCTACACCTCCCGCCTCGTCGACCTGACGAGCTTCGTCGGCTCCAAGCTCGCCTGACGCGACTCACCCCCAATCCGGCCCCGGCCGCCCGCTTCCCGCGCGGCGCGCCGGGGCCGGACGCGTTGTCCACACTCGGGCGAATCACCCCGCGTCAGGGGCCCGAGCGGGATAGGCTGGGGTCCAGTCAACGTAGTCACCGACCCGCCTGGAAGGACCGTGATCACTCATGAGCCCGCGCACGCTTGATCAGCTCATCGCCTCTGACGTCACCGGCCGCACCGTACTCGTCCGCTCGGACCTCAACGTTCCCCTCAAGGACGGGGCCGTGACGGACGATGGCCGCATCCGGGCCTCGATCCCCGTGATCACGAAGCTCTCCGAGGCCGGCGCCCGCGTCGTCGTCATGGCGCACCTGGGGCGCCCGAAGGGCGAGCCGGACCCCGCCTACTCCCTCAAGCCCGCAGCGGACCGCCTGGGTGAGCTGTCCGGGCTGACGGTCACGCTCGCTGAGGACGTCTCGGGGGAGTCCGCCCGCGAGGCCGCGAAGGCGCTCAAGGATGGCGAGGTGCTCGTGCTGGAGAACGTGCGGTTCGACGCGCGCGAGACCAGCAAGGAGGACGCAGAGCGCGGCGAGCTCGCCGAGGAGCTCGCGGCGCTGACCGGTGAGAACGGAGCGTATGTCGACGACGCCTTCGGCGCGGTCCACCGCAAGCACGCCTCGGTCTACGACATCGCATCGAAGCTGCCCGCGTACGTCGGCGACCTCGTCGCCACCGAGCTCGAGGTGCTGACGAAGCTCACGGACAAGCCTGAGAGCCCGTATGTCGTCGTGCTGGGCGGCTCCAAGGTCTCGGACAAGCTCGCGGTCATCGACAACCTCCTCGAGCGCGCCGACACGATCCTCGTGGGCGGCGGCATGGTCTTCACGTTCCTTGCCGCGCGCGGCTTCGACGTCGCCTCGAGCCTGCTCGAGAAGGACCAGATCAGCACGTGCGCCGAGTATCTTGAGCGCGCCGAGCGCCTCGGCAAGGAGTTCGTCCTCCCGACGGACATCGTCGTGGCGGACAAGGTCGAGGAGGGCGCGCAGCATGAGGTCGTCGCCGCGGACGCTCTCGCCGAGTCCGCGTTCGGGGACAAGGCCATCGGCCTGGACATCGGCCCCGAGTCCGCCAAGGCCTTCGCTGAGCGCATCCGCTCCGCCAAGACGATCTTCTGGAACGGCCCCATGGGCGTGTTCGAGATCCCCGCTTTCGCCGAGGGCACCAAGGCCGTGGCCGAGGCCATGACTCAGACCGAGGGCTTCGGCGTCGTTGGCGGCGGCGACAGCGCCGCGGCCGTGCGCCAGCTCGGCTTCACAGACGACCAGTTCGGACACATTTCCACGGGCGGCGGCGCGAGCCTTGAGTACCTCGAGGGCAAGAGCCTTCCGGGCATCGACGCTCTCTCCTGAACCGCCCGCGCCAGACACCACGAAAGGACCTCACCATGACGGTCACGAAGGACGGCGGATACGTCCGCACCCCGCTCATCGCGGGCAACTGGAAGATGAACATGGACCACGTGCAGGGCATCACGCTGCTGCAGAAGCTCGCGTGGACCCTCCAGGATGCCAAGCACGACTTCGAGCGGGTCGAGGTGGCCGTCCTGCCGCCGTTCACCGACCTGCGCGGCGTGCAGACCCTCGTCAACGGGGACAAGCTGCCCGTGCGCTATGGCGCCCAGGACCTCTCCGAGCACGACTCCGGCGCCTACACCGGCGAGATCTCCGGCCAGTTCCTGGCGAAGCTCGGCTGCTCCTACGTGCTTGTGGGACACTCGGAGCGCCGCGCGCTCCACTCCGAGGGCGCTGAGCTCCTCCAGGGCAAGATCCAGGCCGCGCTGCGCCACGGCCTTGTGCCGATCGTCTGCGTCGGTGAGCCCCTCGAGGTGCGCCGTTCCGGCGAGCACGTGTCCTACACGGTTGACCAGCTGCGCGAGACGCTCAAGGGCCTCAGCGCGGAGCAGGTCGCCGGGCTCGTCGTCGCCTATGAGCCCGTGTGGGCCATCGGCACCGGGGAAGTCGCGAGCGAGCAGGACGCGCAGGAGATGTGCGCGGCCCTGCGGGAGTTCGTCGCCCAGGAGTTCTCGTCTGAGGCGGCCGAGGGCCTGCGCCTCCTCTACGGCGGCTCCGTCAAGGCAGCCAATGCGGCCACGATCCTCGGCCAGACTGATGTCGACGGCGTCCTCGTCGGCGGGGCGAGCCTCGACGCGGCCGAATTCGCCAACATTGTTCGCTTCGAGCACCACGTCGTGGCCTAGGCCGCGGCTTCCTGAAAGGCCATCGTGCAGATTCTCTCCATCGTGATCTCGTGCGTGCTTGCACTGACGAGCATTCTCCTGACGAGCCTCGTCCTCTTCCACAAGGGGCAGGGCGGCGGAATGAGTGACGTCTTCGGCGGCGGCGTGAGCTCCTCGCTCAACTCCTCCGGCGTCGCGCAGCGCAACCTCAACCGCCTGACGGTGACCGTTGCCGTCATCTGGGCTGTGGCCATCGTGGCCCTGGCCCTGATGCAGCGCTTCGCCGCTGCCGCCTGACACCGCACGGGGCCGCCCGCCGGCCCTGGGCACAGCTGAGCGGCGCCCCACCCCGGGTCAGGGGAGGGGCGCCGCTCAGCTTTTCCGTGTGTCTGGCAGGCCGTTGCCGCTAGGCGTCGTCGTCGTCATCCTGGGAGACCGACTGCCCCGCCGGGGCAGCCGCGCCCGCGGAGGCCGAGTCGAGGTACCAGCGGGTGGCACGCCGCCCGCGAGGCGCACCCGCGGGGACCTCGTCGGGGGCCGCCCCCGCAAGGGCGCGCGCGACCATGGGGGCCTTCTCGGGACCGGTGGCGGCGATCCACACTTCCTCGGCCGCGTTGATGGCCGTGAGCGTCAGCGACACCCGGTCCGCGGGCGGCTTGGGCGAGTTGTGCACCGCCGTGGTGACACCCTCAGCGAAGACGAGGCCTGTCCCCGGGAAGAGGGAGGCTGTGTGCCCGTCCGGGCCCATGCCCAGGAGCAGAACGTCGAAGCGGGGGAGGTCCTCGCCCTCGGGCGCGCGGGACTGCAAGAGTGCCGCATACGCGTCAGCGGCCTCCTCGGCCGTCCCGAACTCGTCTGACGAGCCCATGTGGTGGGTGTTGGCCTCGGGAATGCTGAGGTGGTCAAGGAGCGCCTCGCGGGCTTGACGCTCGTTGCGGTCCTCGGAGTCACGCGGCACGAAGCGCTCGTCCCCCCACCACAGCTCAAGGCGGGTGGGATCGAGGGAAGCGGCATCCGTCGCGAGGAGACGGCGCGCGTCCGCGAGCAGGCGAATGCCGATGGTGCCGCCGGTCAGCACAACGTGGGCCGTGCGGCCCTCGTCCTGGACGCGCTCGATCTCTGCAAGGAGGGCGGCGGCCGCGCGGCGGCTCACGTCCTCGGCGGTGGGCAGGACAACGGTGGTGACGGGGTCAGCGCTCACTGGGGCGCACACTCCTCAGGCTGGTGCGGATCATGGGGCTTTTGATGACCTCGCCGAAGACCTCGTCGGCGTCGAGTCGGCGGAGCTCCTCGGACAGGCAGTCCTCGAGGGTGCGCTCAGGCAGCGAGATGCGTTGGACGTTCTGCCCCGGCTGGTAGAGCTCGACGACGCGCTCAGCCGTCCGCACGAGCTCGATGTCTCCCTCGGGGCGCGAGATGCGGATGCGGGTGACACCCTCGGTGGGGGCCGTCGGCGTGGAGGCGACGGTCACGCGGACCGGCAGGCGCTCGGAGAGCCACGCCGCGAGGAGCGTGGTGCTGGGGGAGTTCGGGGCTCCGTCCACGGTGATCTGGGTGATTGTGGCCGGGTTGATGAGGTCCACGATGGCCGCGAGCTGGCCCCGCCACAGGGTCAGGCGCGTCCACGCGAGGTCCGTGTCCCCGGGGCGGTATCGTCCGGCGAGGGTCAGGAGCGCGGCCCTGGGGTCGTCGTCGGCTGCGGAATCGGTGATGCGCCGCGTGGCCATGCGGCCAAGGGTGCGCTCAGTCTTCGTTCCAGCGACGCCGTCCGGCCACCAGAGGACGATGGGCGCGTCCGGGAGCAGGAGACCGGAGACGAGGGACTCGGACTCGCCTGCGAGGGCCCCGTGGGCCTCGAGCACGATGACCTCGGAGGCGCCTGCGTCCCCGCCCACGCGGATCTGGGCGTCGAGGCGCGCCTCGGCCTCCGGATCGCCGGCCACGAGGACGACGACACGGCACGGGTGCTCGCGGCTTGCCGCGTTCGCGGCCTCCACGGCCTCCTCGTAGCCCTCGGGGCCGGACTGCACAAGAAGCGTCAGCACGCGGCTGACCGCGCTCACTCCGCCCTCCTTGCGAAGGCGGTTGAGCGCCTTGTCTACCTTGGAGACGGTGGTTGAGGGGAGATCGACGATCATGGGCGGCGCCACGTCCTTCCGTCTCGAGCGAGGAGGTCGTGGGCGGACTGCGGCCCCCACGAACCGGGTTCGTACTGCTCCGGGCGGGAGTCGCTCGCAGCCCAGGCCTCCTCGAACGGGTCGAGGATCTTCCACGAGAGCTCGACCTCCTCGTGGCGCGGGAAGAGCGGCGGCTCGCCGAGGAGCACGTCGAGGATGAGGCGCTCATAGGCCTCCGGGGAGGACTCCGTGAAGTTGTGACCGTAGCTGAAGTCCATGCTCACGTCCCGCACTTCGCGCTGGGTGCCCGGGACCTTGGAGCCAAAGCGGATCGTCGCGCCCTCGTCTGGCTGGACTCTGACGACGACGGCGTTGTGGCCCAACCCGGCGTCGTCGCCAAAGAGAACCGCCGGCGCCTTCTTGAAGACGACCGCGATCTCCGTGACGCGGCGCCCGAGCCGCTTGCCCGCCCGCAGGTAGAACGGGACGCCCGCCCAGCGGCGCGTGTTGATCTCGAGGCGGATCGCGGCGAACGTCTCCGTGGTGGACTCCGGGTTGAAGCCCTCCTCGTCGAGGAACCCTGTGACCTTCTCGCCGCCCTGCCACCCGCTCTTGTACTGGCCGCGGGCCGAGTTGGCCTCGGGGTCCTCGGGGACGACGACGGCCGAGAGGACCTTCTCCTTCTCGGCGCGCAGGTGGTCGGCGTCGAATGAGATGGGCTCCTCCATGGCGGTGAGGGCCAGCAGCTGGAGGAGGTGGTTCTGGATGACGTCGCGGGCGGCGCCGACGCCGTCGTAGTAGCCGGCACGGCCGCCGATGCCGATGTCCTCGGCCATCGTGATCTGGACGTGGTCCACGTTGTTCGCGTTCCACAGGGGCTCGAAGAACTGGTTGGCGAAGCGGAGGGCCAGGAGGTTCTGGACCGTCTCCTTGCCGAGGTAGTGGTCGATCCGGAAGATCGCATCCGGCGGGAACACGGACTCGACGACCGTGTTGAGCTCCCGGGCCGAGGCGAGGTCGTGGCCGAAGGGCTTCTCGATGACGACGCGCTTGAACGGGCCGCCGTCCTCGTGCTCGGCGAGGCCGTGGCGGCTCAGCTGCGCGCAGACGGGCTCGAAGCTCTTCGGCGGGATGGACAGGTAGAACGCGTGGTTGCCCTGTGTCCCCTGGGAGCGGTCCAGCTCATCGAGCGTGTCCTTGAGGGCGTCGAAGGCGTCGTCGTCGTCAAACCCGCCGGAGACGAAGCGGATGCCGGCCGCGAGCTGATTCCAGACGTCCTCGTCGAAGCCCGTGCGCGTGTGCTCCTCGACGTGGGAGCGGACCTCGCCCGCGAACTCCTCGTGGCTCCAGTCCCGGCGGCCGAAGCCGACGAGACCGAAGCTCGGCGGCAGCAGACCGCGGTGGGCGAGGTCGTAGACGGCGGGGAGAAGCTTCTTGCGGGCGAGGTCGCCCGTGACACCGAAGAACACGATCGAGCTCGGTCCTGCGATGCGATTGAGCCTGCGGTCCCGCGGGTCGCGCAGCGGATTGGGGGTGTCGATGGCGGTCACGTCGCGGTCGTCGCCCTTCTCGGTCTCGGGGTGGGTGCGGCTGGGGCCTCCTTGTGGAGGCGCGCTCACGGGGTGGCCACGCTTCCATCCTAGAGGCCTGAGGATGGGGGAGCGGGCGGCGAAACGCGAGTGCGGCGCCCCGATTCGACTCGGGGCGCCGCACGGTCGCGTGGGGTCAGCGGCTCTTGGCGAGTTCCTCGTCGAGGCTCGTCAGGAGGTCCTTCCAGGCGTCGACGAACTTCGCGAGGCCCTCCTCCTCCAGCTGGTCGACGACGTCGGTGTAGTCCACCCCGGCCTCCGCCACGGCGTCGAGCACCGCGTTGGCGTCCGCGTACTCGCCGGTGACGGTGTCCCCGGTGACCTTGCCGTGGTCGGCGAGGGCGTCGAGCGTCTTCTCGGGCATCGTGTTGACGACGTCCGCGGCAACGAGACCCGTGACGTAGAGCGTGTCCGGCAGGCTCGGGTCCTTGACGCCGGTCGAGGCCCACAGGGGACGCTGGCGGTTGGCGCCCTTGTCCTTCAGGAGCTCCCACCGCTCCGTGCTGAAGGCCTGCTCGAACACCTGGTAGGCGAGCTGGGCGTTGGCGACGCCCGCGCGGCCCTTGAGCCCCTTGGCCTCGTCCGTGCCGATGGCCTCAAGGCGCTTGTCGATCTCCGTGTCCACGCGGGAGACGAAGAAGGACGCGACCGAGTGGATCCGGCTGAGGTCCTTGCCCGCGGCCAGCGCCTGCTCGAGGCCGAGCTGGTAGGCGTTGATGACGGCGCGGTAGCGCTCGAGGGAGAAGATCAGCGTGACGTTGACGCTGATGCCCGCGGCGATGGTCTCCGTGATGGCCTCGAGGCCCTCGACCGTGGCGGGGATCTTGACGAGGATGTTGTCCCGTCCGATCTTCTCCACGAGCTTCTTCGCCTCGGCGACCGTCGCCTTGGCATCGCGGGCCGAGCGCGGGTCAACCTCGATGGAGACGCGGCCGTCCGTGCCGTTGGTCCGCTCGAAGACGCCCTTGAAGACGTCCGCCGCATTGGCGACGTCCTGGGTCGTGATCTCGAAGACGGCGTCCTCGACGCTCGTGCCAGCCTTGCCGAGCTGGGCGATCTGGTCGTCGTACGCGTGGCCCGCGGAGAGGGCGGCGGCGAAGATCGACGGGTTCGTCGTCACGCCGACGACGTTCTTCGTCTCGATGAGCTCCTGGAGGTTTCCGGTGTTGAGGCGGTCCCGCGAGAGATCGTCCAGCCAGATGGAGACCCCTGCGTCGGAGAGTGCCTGCGTGTTGGGGTTCTGTGCCATGGGTTTCGCTTCTTTCTCTCTGAGGTCGTCTTACTTGGCGGCCGCGATGGACTCGCGCGCCTTGGCCGCGACGTTCTCGGCGGTGAAGCCGTAGTCAGCGAAGAGCTCCTCCGCGGAGGCCGACGCGCCGTAGTGCTCAAGGCTCACGGCGCGGCCGGCGTCGCCCAGGATGCGCTCCCAGCACATGGAGAGGCCGGCCTCGACCGTCACTCGAGCCTTGCAGGCGGCGGGGATGACGGACTCGCGGTATGCGGCGTCCTGGCGCTCGAACCACTCGAGGCACGGCATCGAGACGACGCGGGCGGCGACGCCTTCCTTGGCGAGCTCATCCCGCGCACCGAGGGCGTGCTGGACTTCCGAGCCGGTGGCGATGAGAAGGACCTCGGGCTCGACGTCCCGTCCGTCCTTCTGGGCCTCGGCGAGAACGTACCCGCCGCGGAGGACACCCTCAGCGGACGCGTACGCGCCCTCTCCGCGCTCGACGACGGGCAGATCCTGGCGGGAGAGAACGATGCCTGCCGGGTTCTCGTGGTTCTCGAGGATCCCGCGCCAGGCGTAGGAGACCTCGTTGGCGTCGGCCGGGCGCACCACATCGAGGCCGGGGATGGCGCGCAGCGACGAGAGCTGCTCGACCGGCTGGTGGGTCGGGCCGTCCTCGCCGAGGCCGATCGAGTCGTGCGTCCACACATACACGGAGGGGATTCCCATGAGGGCGGAGAGGCGGATCGCCGGGCGCTGGTAGTCCGAGAAGATGAGGAACGTGCCGGAGAACGCGCGGGTCGGCGAGCCGAGGACGATGCCGTTGACCGCCGCGGCGGCCGCGTGCTCGCGGATGCCGAAGTGGAGGACACGGCCGTACGGGCTCGCATCCCAGGTCTTCGTCGTCCTCGACGTGGGAGCGAAGGACTTCTCGCCCTCGATGGTCGTGTTGTTGGAGCCAGCGAGGTCGGCGGAGCCTCCCCACAGCTCCGGCATGACGGGGCCGAGGGCCGTGAGGACCTGGCCCGATGCCTTCCGGGTGGAGACGTCCTTGCCGGCCTCGAAGGTCGGGAGCGCGTCGGTCCAGCCCTCGGGGGTCTTGCGGGCTTCGAGCCGCTCGTAGGTGGCGGCCAGCTCGGTGTGCTCCGCGGCCCAGGCGTCGAAGGACTTCTGCCACTCGGCGTGCTCCTGGGCGCCGCGCTCGGCGACCTTGCGGGCGTGAGCGAGGACCTTCGGGTCGATCTCGAAGGTCTTCTCGGGGTCGAAGCCGAGGAGCTCCTTGACCGCAGCCAGCTCGTCCGCCCCGAGCTTGGAGCCATGGATGGCGCCCGTGTTCTGCTTGTTCGGGGCAGGCCAGCCGATGATCGTGTTGAGGGCGATGAGGGAGGGGCGGCCGGTCTCGTTCTTCGCCGCGAGGATCGCCGAGTACAGTGCGTCGACGTCCTCGACGTAGGAATCGCCCTGCGTCCAGTCCACCCGCTGCGTGTGCCAGCCGTAGGACTCGTAGCGCTTGATGACATCCTCGGAGTACGCGATGTCCGTGTCGTCCTCGATGGAGATCTTGTTCTGGTCGTAGATGACGACGAGGTTGCCGAGCTCCTGGTGGCCCGCGAGGGATGACGCCTCGCTCGTGACGCCCTCCTGGAGGTCGCCGTCGGAGGCGATGACGAAGACGTTGTGATCGAAGGGGGACTCGCCCGGCGCGGCTGTCGGGTCGAAGAGGCCCCGCATGCGGCGCTGGGCCATGGCGAAGCCGACGGAGGTGGCGAGACCCTGGCCGAGCGGGCCCGTGGTCATCTCGACGCCCTTGGTGTGCTTGTACTCCGGGTGGCCCGGGGTGAGGGAGTCCTTTGCGCGCAGCGACGCGACGTCGTCCATCTCCAGGCCGTAGCCGGAGAGGAAGAGCTGCAGGTACAGCGTCAGGGACGTGTGACCGGGGGAGAGGATGAAGCGGTCGCGCCCGGCCCACGTGGGGTCCGCCGGGTCGTGGCGCAGAATGTTCTGGAAGAGGAGGTAGGCCACGGGCGCCAGGCTCATGGCCGTGCCGGGGTGGCCGCTGCCGATCTTCTCGACCGCGTCCGCCGCGAGCACACGGATGGTGTCCACGGCCTTCCGGTCGTCGTCGCTCCAGTCAAGGCGGTTCTGCTCGGACATGCTCTCTCCCATTCCCTTCATGAGGTGGCGAGTCGTCGGGGTCGCTCGGGGAGCGGACCCGCTTGCGACGATCGCATCCTGCGTGTGCTTCGAGTCTAGTGTTCCTGCGTATTTGGGAAAGCCCAGACGCGTCCGGCGGGCCTTTTTGAGACACAGAGCGTAAACTAAGAGTGAGAATCCACGTCCTTCGGCCTGGGTTCGTATATGTTGCTCCGGCTCGCCGGGCAGTCCCAGGAAAGGTGCCGTCACAGTGCACGTTGCGATTTCGCAGCCCGCCAAGCCCCGAGTCGAGACCGCGGAAGAACCGGTCTGGCGCCGGAAGGCCAAGGCCTACATCTCCCTGACGAAGCCACAGGTCGTCGAACTCCTTCTCGTCACGACCCTTCCCACGATGATCTTCGCGCTCGGCGGAATGCCGCCGTGGACGGTCATCCTGGCGACGATGGTCGGCGGCGCCTTCGCCGCAGGCAGCGCCTCCGCGTTCAACTGCTACCTGGACCGCGACATCGACAAGCTCATGCACCGCACCGAGCGCCGCCCCCTCGTCACCGGCGAACTGACGCCCCGTCAGGCCTTCGTCTTCGCGAGCGTGCTCGGCGTCCTCGCCATCGCCATCCTCGCCGTGGGGGCCAACGCCCTCGCCGCCTGGCTCGGTGTGGCCGCGATCTTCTTCTACGTGGTCATCTACACGATGATCCTCAAGCGCCGCACGTCCCAGAACATCATCTGGGGCGGCGCCGCGGGCTGCTTCCCCGTGCTCATTGCCTGGGCCGCCGCCACGGGCACCCTTGCGCCGGGCGCCTGGGTCCTCTTCCTCGTCATCTTCCTCTGGACCCCGCCGCACTACTGGCCCCTGTCGATGAAGTACGGCGAGGACTACCGCAACGCGGACGTCCCCATGCTGGGCGCGTTCGCGGGCGGCCGGATCGTCTCGGCGCAGGTCGTCCTCTACGCCTGGGCCACGGTCATCTGCTCGCTGCTCCTCGTGCCCGTCGCGGGAGCGGGGTGGCTCTACGGCATCGCCGCTCTCGCCTCCGGCGGATGGTTCCTGTACAAGTCCCACCGCCTGCGCAGCCTCGCGGTGAGTGAGCGCATGACGAACGGATCGGCGATGTCCGTGTTCCACGGCTCCATCGTGTACCTGTCTGTCCTCTTCCTCGCGCTCGCGCTCGACCCGTTCGCCACGCGTCTCCTCGGGCTGTAGGCCCTCCCCGACCGAACGGCGCCCAAGCACGGCCGCCACACCCATCAGAAACGGCGCCGGCCGCACCTCGTCAGGTGCGGCCGGCGCCGTCTCTCTGTTCGCGCGGAGCGCGCCAGGGCGAGGCTCAGGACGCCGCAGGCGCGTCGTCGGACGCGGAGGACACCGAGTGGTTCATGAAGGTGACCGCGGCGACCACGGCCGTGGAGCCCAGCATGTGCGCCGCCACGACGGGGATGGGCAGCCCGGTGAAGTGCTGGATGTAGCCGATGACACCCTGCGCAAGGACAACCCCGAGAGCCAGCCACACGGTGCCAGCGGCCGGGGAGCCCTGCCGGGTCAGGCGCAGGAGGAGGACGACGAGGACCGCCACAATCGCGTAGATGAGAACCGAGTGGAACGGAGTGACGACCTGGGGATCAAGACCCGTCCGAGCCGCCCCGTGATCGCCCGCGTGGGGACCGGAGCCGGTGAGGATCGTGCCCGCGACGAGGATCGCGAACGTCAGAACGCCGGCCGTTCGGCCCAGGCGCACGCTCGTGACGTCCGTGGCAAAGCGCGGGGCCCCGTGGACGCGCGCGCAGAACTGGGTGGCCCACATGACGAGCGGCATCGACACGAGGAAGTGGACCGAGACCACCCACGGGTTGAGGTGGGTCAGGACCGTGACCATGCCGACCAGTGCCTGCAACGGCACGAAGAGGAGCAGAGAAAGGGAGAGCAGCCTGAGGTCCCTGCGGCCCACCCGCCAGACGGCGAGCACGGAGAGGATCGCCACGGCGAGAAGGACGAACGTCAACAGGCGGTTGCCGAACTCGATGTAGCTGTGAATGCCGAGCTCGGGCGTCGCCGTGAGCGCATCCGCGCTGCAGCGGGGCCACGTGGAGCAGCCCAGCCCGGATGCGGTGAGGCGCACGAGCCCGCCCGTGAGGACGATGAGCATCTGCGAGGCGAGGGCCGCGATGGCGACCTTCCGGGTGTACCCGGTGATCTCGGCTGGCATGAGGGCCGGGGCGATGGTGCGAGACTGCGTGGTCATGGTGTCTTTCTCGACGCGGGCGGGGTTCGGTGTCACAAGAAGAGGTTCAAGAGCCGGGGCTCACGGGTCTGGGTGGCAGTTCACGGGTCTAGGAGGTCCAGGAGAAGGTCTTGACGACGCCGAGGCTGCACAGCGCCCCCCACGCCACGAGGACGAGGAGCTGGAGGGGTGCCACGGCGCCGTGGAGGAGCGCCGCGCGCAGGGCGTCGGCCAGGGCGGCGGTCGGCAGAAACGGCAGGATGGCGTCGAGCGGGGACGGCATCGTCGCGGCGGGGATGAGGATGCCGCCGGCCGCCGCGAAGACGATCCACAGAAGGTTGGTCACAGCGAGCGTGGCCTCCGGCCGGATGAGGCCCGCGATGAAGAGGCCGATCGCCGTGAACGCCCACGCCCCGAGCACGAGCGCGAGCAGGGTGGGCAGCGCTGCGCCGGGAGCCGGGCGGAAGCCCATGAGCGCGGCGAGCCCGCCGAGCAGGACCACTTGGGCGGCGACGACGACGAGAACCGCCCCCAGCTTCCCCGCGAGGAGGCCCGAACGCCCGAGGGGGGTGGTAGCCGCGTGGGTGAGGACGCCGTAGCGGCGGTCGAAGCCCGTGGCGATGCCCTGCCCGGTGAACGCCGTGGAGAGCACGCCGAGCGCGAGCACCCCGGGTGCCGCCGCGCTGATCCGGGTGCCGCCGAGGCCGTCGAGCACGCTCATGTGAGTCAGGGCCACGAGAGCGAGGACGGGCATGAAGAGAATGAGGACGAGCTGCTCGCCGTTCTTGATCATGGCGAGTGTCTCCCACCGCGCCTGGGCAGCCATGCGGGCGGGGGCGGGGGCGGCGGCGCGGGTCACGCGTCCTCCTGGGCGGTCTGGAAGAAGAGGTCGGTGAGGTCGGCCTGCGTCACGCTGAGCGAGACGGGCGGCTCGCCGGGGCTCGCACCGCAGTCGGCGGCGAGCCGCACGAGGGCGGGGCTGACGTGGCCGTGGGCGTTGAAGCGGAGGGTGCGGGGCGTCGTCGTCATGGTCACCTCGAGGCCCTCTGCTGCGGCAGCTGCCCTGAGGCGTTCGACGGCGGGGGCCGCGGCGGGGGAGGCTGTGAGGCTGAGGGTGCGGGACGAGGACGAGCTCGTGAGCTCCTCGAGCGTGCCGGACCGGCGGACCCGACCCCGGGAGAGGATGTGGACGGTGTCGGAGAGTCGCTCGGCGTCGTCGAGGAGGTGGGTCGTGAGGATGATCGACGTGCCCTCGTCGCGAAGGGACTCGATGAACTCGACGACCATGGTGCGCGAGACCGGGTCGAGCCCGGCGGAGGGCTCGTCGAGCATGCAGAGCTCGGGGCGGCCGATCACCGCGGCGGCGAGGGCCACGCGCTGGCGCTGCCCGCCGGAGAGGCGCCGAATGGGGGTGTGCCGGAACTCGTCGATCCCCAGGCGCGCTTCGAGCTCCTGGGGCGCCCTCGGGTGGGCGTAGAACCGGGCGAGGTGGGGCAGAAAGTCCTTGGGGCGCGCGGCGGGCGGGAGGCCGGACTCCTGGAGCATGACGCCGACCCGGGCGCGGTCCTCGGCCGTCCGAGCCGTGACGCTGCGGCCGAGGGTCTCGGCCCGCCCCTCGGTGGGGGCGAGGAGGCCCTGGAGGACGCGAAGAAGCGTCGACTTGCCGGCACCGTTGGTTCCGAGGATCGTGGTGACGAGCCCGCGCTGGGCGGAGAGCGTGACGCCGTCGAGCGCCCGGACCCGCGAGCGGCGGGAGGCGAACTCGACGACGAGTCCCTCCGTGGCGACGGCGGGTTCAGAGTTCTGTTGCACCCAGCCAGTCTACTGCTGAGTTCGTCGCCCGCCGGGGGGCGCGAGTGCGCTCCCGGAGAACTTAGCCCCGCCTTGGTGGCGCGGACGCCCCCAATACGACATGATCAGATGGTGTATTTGGACACCGACGCAGAGACCGGAACGCGCGAGCGAGTGCTCGCCGCGGTCCTGACGCACGGCCCCGTCTCGGCCCTGGAGCTGGCGCGGATGCTGGGCCTGACGCCAGCCGCGATCCGCCGCCACCTCGACGCCCTCCAGAAGGAGGACAGCGTCGAGGTCAAGCTCGTGCGCGGCGAGGGCGGCGCTGGGCGCCCGGCGCGCCGCTTCGTCGCCTCCAAGAGAAGCCACGAGGGTCTCGACGACGACTACGCCGCCACTGCTGCCGCCGCCCTGCGGACACTCGGCGAGGTCGGGGGTGCGGAGGCCGTCCGCCGATTCGCCCGGGACCGGTTCGAGCGCATGGGGGAGAAGTACGCGCCCCGCGTCGAGGCCGCAGGCCCGGACATCGACGCGCGAGCCCAGGCCCTCGTCGAGGCGCTGACTGAGGACGGTTTCGTCGGCACGAAGCGCGATGTCGGCCTCGGGCTGCCCCCGGCGATGAAGAGTGTCCAGGTATGCCAGGGGCACTGCCCCATCCTTGAACTTGCCGCAGAGTTCCCAGAATTCTGCGCAGAAGAGACCGACGTCTTCGCCAAGCTCCTCGGCGTGGACGTCCGCCGGCTGTCAACCCTGGCGACCGGCGGGCACGTCTGCACGACCCATGTCCCCATCGGCCGCCGCCGAGACGCGGACTCGAGGCGTGAGAGCGCCGTCAACCATCAGATGAAGGAAGGTGCGTGATGACCGAGCAGATCGATCAGAGCCAGCACGCCGACACGACGATCTCGGAGATTCTCGAGAAGAACCCTGAGCTCAACGCGATCGGTGCCTATGAGTACGGCTGGTCCGACAAAAACGACGCCGGCGCCAACGCGCGCCGCGGCATCAACGAGGATGTCGTCCGCGACATCTCGGCCAAGAAGAGCGAGCCCCAGTGGATGCTGGACCTCCGCCTCAAGGGATTCAAGTACTTTGAGCGCAAGCCCATGCCGACCTGGGGCGCTGACCTCTCGGGCATCGACTTCGACAACATCAAGTACTTCGTCCGCTCCACGGAGAAGCAGGCTCAGAGCTGGGAAGACCTCCCCGCAGACATCCGCGAGACGTACGAGAAGCTGGGCATCCCCGAGGCTGAGCGCTCCCGCCTGGTCTCCGGCGTGGCCGCCCAGTACGAGTCCGAGGTTGTCTACCACCAGATCCGCGAGGACCTCGAGGCGCAGGGCGTCATCTTCATGGACACGGACACCGCGCTCCGCGAGCACCCCGAGTTCTTCGAGGAGTACTTCGGCACCGTCATCCCCGTCGGCGACAACAAGTTCGCGGCCCTGAACACGGCGACGTGGTCCGGCGGCTCGTTCGTCTACGTCCCCAAGGGCGTCCATGTCGAGATCCCCCTCCAGGCCTACTTCCGCATCAACACGGAGAACATGGGCCAGTTCGAGCGCACGCTCATCATCGCGGACGAGGACTCCTACGTTCACTACATCGAGGGCTGCACGGCCCCGATCTACTCCTCGGACTCGCTCCACTCGGCCGTCGTCGAGATCATCTGCAAGAAGGGCTCGCGCGTTCGCTACACGACCATCCAGAACTGGTCGACGAACGTCTACAACCTCGTGACGAAGCGCGCCATCTGTGAAGAGGGCGCCACCATGGAGTGGATCGACGGCAACATCGGGTCCAAGGTGACGCAGAAGTACCCCGCTGTGTACCTCACCGGCGAGCACGCCAAGGGCGAGACGCTCTCCATCGCCTTCGCCGGTGCCGGCCAGCACCAGGACACGGGTTCCAAGATGGTCCACCTCGCGCCGAACACGTCCAGCTCGATCGTCTCGAAGTCCGTCGCGCGCGGCGGCGGGCGTGCAGCCTACCGCGGTCTCGTGCAGGTGCGCGAGGGCGCGAAGAACTCGAAGAACTCTGTCGTGTGCGACGCGCTTCTCGTCGACACGATCTCCCGCTCGGACACGTACCCGTACATCGACATCCGCGAAGACGACGTGACCTTGGGCCATGAGGCCACGGTCTCGAAGGTCTCGGAGGAGCAGTTGTTCTACCTCATGAGCCGCGGGCTCGCCGAGGACGAGGCCATGGCGATGATCGTCCGAGGCTTCATCGAGCCCATCGCGCGAGAGCTCCCCATGGAGTACGCGCTCGAGCTCAACCGTCTCATTGAACTGCAAATGGAAGGGTCTGTGGGCTAGGACATGACGTCTGAGAGCAAGACTGTTGACACCGGCGAGGGCCGTGTGGCCATCGAGGGCATGGACCTCGAAGGCGAGCACCTCGCCACCGACGGGGGCGGGACCGAGCAGCACGGCGCCCGCGCCCACTCCGACGGCCGCGGCGTGACGAAGCCCGAGGGCTCGCGTGGCGAGCGCGCCACGAGCTTCGACATTGCCGACTTCCCCATTCCGGGCGGCCGCGAGGAAGAGTGGCGCTTCACCCCCGTGGAGCGCCTTGGCGCGCTCTTCGCGGCCGACGCCGAGAGCGGCCGCCTCACGCGGGACTTCGAACTGCCGGAAGGCGTGACGGAGCGGGAGATCACCGCCGACGAAATGCGGGAGATCGTCTCGATGGAACCCGCTGACCGCCTGGCGGCGGCTGCGGTGGCGAACGCCCCGTCGTCGCTCCTCGTGGATGTTCCGGCTGAAGCGGAGCTGACGGAGCCGATCCGCCTGCGTCTCACCGGCGAGGGCGGCGCGCCCGTCTTCGACCACCTCGTCATCCGCGTCGGACGCTTCGCGAAGGCGCTCGTCATCCTGGAGCACGAGGGCACAGCCGAGGTCACCTCGCTGGTCTCCGTCGTGACCGGCGACGGCTCCGACGTGCGCGTCGTCTCCGCCCAGCTCTGGGAGGACACGGCGATCCACGCCGCGCAGCACGACGCGCTCGTGGGCCGGGACGCCGTGTACAAGCACGTCGCGGTCTCCCTGGGCGGCGGGCTCGTTCGCCTCAACGCGAACGTCCGCTACGCGGGCCCGGGCGGCGACGCCTCGATGTACGGCCTGTACTTCGCGGACGCGGGCCAGCACCTCGAGCACCGCTCGTTCGTGGACCACAACGTCGAGAACTGCGCCTCGAACGTCCTCTACAAGGGCGCGCTTCAGGGCAAGGACGCTCGCACGGTGTGGGTCGGCGACGTCCTCATCCGCAAGGCGGCAGAGGGCACGGACAGCTACGAGAAGAACCAGAACCTCGTGCTGACGGACGGCGCCCGCGCCGACTCGGTGCCGAACCTGGAGATCGAGACGGGCCTCATCGAGGGCGCCGGGCACGCCTCCTCGACCGGCCGCTTTGACGACGAGCACCTGTTCTACCTCATGGCCCGCGGCATCCCGGAGAAGGAGGCGCGGCGCCTCGTCGTCCGCGGCTTCCTCAACGAGATCATCCAGAAGATCGGCGACGACTCGCTGGAAGAGCGCCTGCGCGACGCCGTCGAGGCCGAGCTCGCGGCAACGGAGATCTAGCCATGGCGATGACGCCGGCGGCCCGCCTCGACGAGATCGCGCCCGGCACGGCCCTGCGGGTCGTCGTCGGCGGGACCGCCGTCGCCCTCGCCCGAAACTCGGACGGAAGCGTGCACGCCCTCGCGGACCGCTGCTCGCACGACGACGTGAGCCTCTCCGAAGGCGACGTCGCCCGCGGACGGATCGAATGCTGGGGCCACGGCTCCGAGTTCGACCTCGAGACGGGGCGGCCCGCGCAGCTTCCAGCGACGGAGCCCGTCGCCGTCTATCCCGTCGAGATCAGAGACGACGAGGTCCTCGTGGACACGTCTCGCACTCTCAACGGCCTCTGACCTACGAGCACCACGACATTCTTCAGATAAGGACCAGCACCATGTCGACTCTTGACATCAAGGACCTGCACGTCTCGATTGAGACCGAGCAGGGCACCAAGGAGATCCTCAAGGGCGTCTCCCTGACCATCAAGACGGGCGAGACGCACGCCATCATGGGGCCCAACGGCTCCGGCAAGTCCACGCTCGCCTCCACCATCGCGGGACACCCGCGCTACGAGGTCACGAGCGGCTCCCTCACGCTCGACGGCGAGGACGTCCTCGCGATGAGCGTTGACGAGCGCGCCAAGGCGGGCCTCTTCCTCGCGATGCAGTACCCCGTCGAGGTCCCGGGCGTCACGATGACGAACTTCCTCCGAACCGCCAAGACGGCCATCGACGGCGAGGCGCCCTCGATCCGCACGTGGACGAAGGACGTCAAGGGCGCCATGGAGAAGCTGCGGATCGACCCCGCCTTCGCCACTCGCAACGTCAACGAGGGCTTCTCGGGCGGCGAGAAGAAGCGCGTCGAAATCCTCCAGCTCGAGCTCTTCAAGCCGAAGTTCGCCGTCCTCGACGAGACCGACTCCGGCCTCGACGTCGATGCCCTCAAGATCGTCTCGGAGGGCGTCAACCGCGCCCAGGCCGAGAACGAGATGGGCACGCTCCTCATCACCCACTACACGCGGATCCTGCGCTACATCAAGCCGCAGTTCGTCCACGTGTTCGTCGATGGCCGCGTCGCCGAGCAGGGCGGTCCGGAGCTCGCCGATCGCCTCGAGGACGAGGGCTACGACCGCTTCCTGCCGACGGCCTCGGCATGACGGACGCGGCCAACGCCCAGACGCCGCTTGAGGACGTCGAGGAGGCGCTCAAGGACGTCATCGACCCGGAACTCGGCGTCAACATCGTCGACCTTGGGCTGCTCTACGGCCTGAAGTACGACGAGGACGGGGCCCTCCTCATCGACATGACGCTCACGACGGCCGCGTGCCCGCTCACCGACGTCATCGAGGAGCAGACGGCCAAGGCGCTCGAGCCCATTGTGGACGAGTACCGGGTGAACTGGGTCTGGATGCCGCCGTGGGGTCCGGAGCGCATCACCGAGGACGGGCGCGACCAGATGCGCGCCCTCGGCTTCAACATTTGAGACACGGCCGGCCGCCTCTCGGGGCGGTCGGCCTGTCGACTCGGCGTCTCCGCCGTGGCACCCGGATCGGCTCTCGTCGTGCGGGCGTCCGGCCCGGCGGCGCCCTGCCCCGCTCCGGCCCTGCCGGACAGACGAAACGACGCCGGCCCCGCGCGGGGACCGGCGTCGTTCTTGTCAGGGGAGCGCCAGAGCGGCCCGAAACCGGCGCGTCAGCTGCCGGGGTTGTTGAGATCCCGCGCGGAGAAGGTGTCGCACGAGCGCATCGACTGCGCGTTGTAGCCCTGCATGAACCAGGCCTTGCGCTGGGCGGACGAGCCGTGCGTCCACGCGTCCGGGTTGACCCGCCCGGAGGCGGTGGACTGGATGTGGTCGTCGCCCACGCTCTCGGCGGCGGCCAGGGCGTCGCCGATCTGGGCCTCGGTGATGGGCTTGAGGAACGACTTGCCGGACTCGGGGTCCTTGGTCGTGGCCGCGTGGCCGGCCCAGAGCCCCGCGTAGCAGTCCGCCTGGAGCTCGGTCCGCACCGCGCCGGAGGTGGCGCCCTGCGGATCGAACTGGGACTGCTTCAAGTCGCCCATGAGGTTCTGGATGTGGTGCCCGTACTCGTGGGCCACGATGTACATCTGCGCCAGGGGGCCGGAGGAGCCGCCGAACTGGGAGGTGAACTCCTTGTAGAAGGTCGTGTCCACGTAGGCCGTCTGGTCCGTGGGGCAGTAGAACGGGCCGGTGGCCGAGGTGCCCTGACCGCAGCCGGTGTTCGTGCGCCCGCTGTACATCTGGACCTCCGGCTGGCGGAAGCGGACCCCGTTCTGCGGCAGCTCGGCCTTCCAGAACTCGTCGAGGCTCTCGACGGTGGCGATGAGGCGGCAGCCGTCGTCGGAGTTCGCGGACGTGCCGGTTGTGCACTGGGCGGACTCGGCCGCTCCTTGCGACGCCTGGACCTGGGAGGACGTGCCGGGCGAGGTCGGGTCCTCGGATCCGCCCTCGAGCACGCCGGGCCCGAAGACGAGGGCGAGGATGAGGGCCAGGATGCCGCCGCCGCCGCCGAGGACGAGGCCGCCTCGGCCCCCACCGCCTCCGCGCTGGTCGGAGACGCGGCCGGGATTGATCTGTACGTCGTCATTGAAGCTCATGAGGTCAGCGTAGCCGTGAATTCATGAGGGGCCCTCATGAGGGGTGTCGGGCGTTTCGGGCGCCTCACGGTGGGCGTCCCGCGGGAGCATGCGGGCGGTCAGGGCCTCACTGGTCGCGATGGTCGTCGCCACGGCAGTCATGGCCACGGGGGCGACGACGCTCCTCGGCCGCGGCTTGAGTCCCCGCGCCGCGTGGGCGTCCCGCACAGCGGATGCGGCGCCGCCGAGCATGGGGATCGACCGGATGACGAGGGCCACGGTGAGGGCGAAGACCTCGGGGCGGGCGCCGAGGGGGCGGAGGGGCTCCATGTCGTGCGTGATTGCCTCGACGAGGTCGCTCGTCTTGGTTGTGGCGACGAAGAGCCGTGCGAGGAGGATGACCGAGGCCACGCAGAGGGCCTGCGCGGCGGTGATGGCCCACGCAGCGGGCGAGAGGGGCTCGCCCACGAGGCGCGCCACCGCGAGCGCGAGCACGATCCACACGGACGGAGCGAGCCACGCCAGGAGCGTGCGCGCGCCGAATCCGGCCCAGGCCGCGAGGCCCACGGACCCGGCGGCCAGGGTCGTCGCGGAGGCCAGGGAGACGAGCGGGTCCGGCTGCCGCCACACGAGGGAGGCGGCGATGGCGACGAGGAAGAGGCCGAGGCCCTTGGAGCGGGGTCCGGCGGCGTGGAGGCGCCGCGCGTCGCCGTGTCGGCCCGGCTCGAAGACCCCCAGCCCGAGGTGCCTTCCCCTCATGGAACCCCGGGCCCGTCCGGGCTGCCGTCCATGGCGTCGACGCGCCGAACGTAGGCGGGGACGACCTCGCCGCCAGGCCCGTCGTCGACAATCCGCCCGTCCTCCACCGCGAGGACGCGGGGGAAGGCCGAGGCGATCTCGAGGTCGTGGGTTGCGAGGAGCACCGGGACGGCGAGGCTGTCGAGGAGCCGCATGAGGCGGCGGACGCTGAGCCGGTCGAGGAGCGTCGTGGGCTCGTCGAGGACGAGGAGGCTCGGCTCGGCCGCGAGGACGGAGGCCAGGGCCACGCGCTGCCGCTCGCCGCTGGAGAGCTCGTAGACGCTCGCCTCGGCAAGGTGCTCGGCGCCGCAGCGGGCGAGCCACGTTCGCGCGGCCTCGGCCTGGGCGCGCCCGCGCAGGCGGGGGATGGACAGGCGCACGTCCTCCAGGGGCGTGGGCAGCAGGAGCTGCGCCAAGGGGTCCGAGAAGACGAACCCCACAAGCTGCCGGGCGGCGGCCGTGTTCTCGACGACGTCCGTGCCGAGCACCGCGATCTGCCCGCGCGTGGGGGCCGTCAGGCCGTTGAGGAGGCGCAGGAGGGTGGACTTGCCGGAGCCGTTGGGGCCGATGACTGCGGTCCGGGGCGAGTCGAGGACGAGGTGCGGCACGTCGAGGAGGAGACGGTCGTCGCCTTCGACGACGACGCCCTCCATGCGGACGAGCTCGGTCATGCAGCCCGGCCCGGGCGGAGGAGCTGGCGGCGGAACGCACGCAGCACGGGGGCTGCGACGAGGGCGGCGACGACGATTTTGGCGAGGTCGAACGGCAGGAACACGGTCGTGGATGCGACGGCCTTGGCGGGGGCCATGCCGCCGAGCGTCATGAGGCCGAGTGCGCCCACGACGTGGATGAGGGCGACGCCCGCGAGGCCTGCGGCGACGAGAATGCCGATGGCGAGCGGGACGCGTCCCGCGCGCAGCGGAGCGTGGGCCTTGGTGGCGAGGAAGCCCATGAGGCCTGCGGCGAGGATGAATCCGAGAAGGTAGCCGCCCGTCGGGCCCGTCAGGACGGCGATGCCGGAGCGGAAGCCCGCGAACACGGGCAGGCCGAGCGCGCCGAGGAGGACGTACAGGGCGGTGGCCGCGAAGGCCGTGCGCCCGTCGAAGAGGAAGGCGACGAGGGCGATCGCGAGGATCTGGAACGTGAGCGGAATGCCCGGGACGAGCTGGACGGCGGGGGAGAGGACCATCGCAGCGATGAAGGCTGCGCCGACGGCGATGGCGGCGATCCGACCGGCCGGGGTGGTCAGCAGGGCCGCCCGTCCTGAACGGTGTTCAATTCTGGGCGCGGTTGCGGGCTTGGCGGAAGTCATGTGGTTCTCCTGATCGTGCGAGTTGGGGCAACCCCCTAGACTGGGTGGGTTGACCTTCTCCCTACGATACGCGAGGACTCCCTCCCATGATCACCGTTTCCGACCTCGAGCTCCGGGCCGGGGCCCGACTTCTCATGGACGAGGTGAACTTCCGGGTTGACCGGGGGGACAAGATCGGGCTCGTCGGACGCAACGGCGCGGGCAAGACGACCCTCACCAAGGTCCTCGCCGGCGAGGCGCTGCCCGCCGCGGGCACCGTGACGCGCTCAGGCGAGATCGGCTACCTCCCGCAGGACCCCCGCACCCCGGACATGGAGCAGCTGGCCCGGGACCGCATCCTCTCCGTCCGCGGCATGGACGGCGTGGCCGCCAAGATGCGCGCGGCCCAGGAGAACATGGCGAGCGACGACCCTGCCGTGGCGGCCAAAGCCATGCGCCAGTACGACGGCCTCGAGGCGAAGTTCCTGGCCCAGGGCGGCTACGCCGCAGAGTCCGAAGCCGCCGCGATCTGCAGCAACCTCGCCCTCCCGGAGCGCCTCCTCGAGCAGCCGCTCCGCACCCTCTCCGGCGGTCAGCGCCGCCGTGTCGAGCTCGCGCGCATCCTGTACTCGGACGCCGAGACCATGCTCCTCGACGAGCCCACGAACCACCTCGACGCGGACTCGATCACCTGGCTGCGCGACTTCCTCAAGGGGCACGAGGGTGGCCTCATCGTCATCTCCCACGACGTCGACCTCCTTGAGGCGACCGTCAACCGCGTCTTCCACCTCGACGCGAACCGCGCGACGATCGACATGTACAACCTCGGCTTCAAGAAGTACCTTCAGCAGCGGGAGACGGACGAGAAGGCCCGCCGACGCGAGATGCAGAACGCGCAGAAGAAGGCCTCGGCGCTCATGGCCCAGGCCGAGAAGATGCGCGCGAAGGCCACGAAGGCCGTCGCCGCCCAGAACATGATCAAGCGAGCCGAGCGCATGCTCACGGGACTCGAGGGCGAGCGCCAGCAGGACCGCGTCGCCGCGCTCCGCTTCCCGAAGCCCGCGCCCTGCGGCAAGACCCCGCTCACGGCCGAAGGGCTCTCGAAGTCCTACGGCTCACTGGAGATCTTCACGGGCGTGGACCTCGCGATCGACCGAGGCTCCCGCGTGGTCATCCTCGGCCTCAACGGCGCGGGCAAGACGACCCTCCTGCGCATGCTCGCGGGCGTCGACAAGCCGGACACGGGCGAGGTCATCGCGGGCCATGGCCTGCGGATCGGCTACTACGCGCAGGAGCACGAGACCCTCGACCACGAGCGCAGCGTCCTCGAGAACATGCGCTCCGCCGGCGGCCACCTCAACGACGCAGAGGTGCGCACCATCCTGGGGTCATTCCTCTTCCAGGGGGACGACGTCGACAAGCCCGCGGGTGTCCTCTCCGGCGGCGAGAAGACGCGCCTGGCGCTCGCCACGATCGTCGCGTCCAGCGCCAACGTCCTCCTGCTCGACGAGCCGACGAACAACCTGGACCCCGCCTCGCGCGCGGAGATCCTGGGAGCCCTCGAGTCCTACGAGGGAGCCGTCGTCATGGTGAGTCACGACGAGGGGGCCGTCGAGGCCCTCAACCCCGAACGCGTCGTCGTCCTCCCGGACGGCATCGAGGACCACTTCAACCCGGAGTACCTCGAGCTCGTCACGCTGGCTTAGTCAGGCCTGGCCCCGCCCTGGGGTGAGGGAACGCAGGCGCGGGCTGAGGCGGAGCATCCCGCCCGCCCGGAGGCCGGCTAGGTGAGTCCGAGGAGGGCGTCCTCTTCGGCCTCGTCCGTCTGGCCTCCGCGGCGACCGGCCTTCGCGGCCTTGCGCCGCTGCGCGTTCTCGCTGGCTCGCAGCACGGGGTGGCTCAGCTCGCTCGGCGCGCCGCCGGCGGCCTCGAGGTCCTGCCGGGCCTGCCACTCGCGGTCGTCGTCGACGTCCTGGGCGTGGCGGCGGGCGGCGTAGCCGAGGCCGACGAACGCCATGAGGCCGAAGGTGTACCACTGCATGGCGTAGGACAAGTGCGGGCCCTCGTCCGTCGCGGGCCGCTCGCCGGGGCGGAGGCTCTGCGCGGGGGCCGGGTCCTCCGAGACGAGCTGCCCGTAGGCGCTCTCCTCGAGCGGCAGGCCCGTCTGGGCGGCGATGAACGGCAGCTCGATGGACGCGGCCTGGCCGGCGGGGGCGCTGCGGCCGATGTGCGGCTCGCCCGGGCGCAGTCTCACCGTCACGGTGACCTCGCCGGACGGCGGGGCGGGGACCTCGTCGGGTCGGCCCTGGCCCGCGCTGCCGAGCGGGACCCAGCCCCGGTTCACGGCGATGACGTCGCCCGAGGCGGTGCGGAGCGGGACGACGATGTCGTAGCCTGCCTGGCTCGTGTTGGTGCGGTTGCGGATGACGGTCGACTTCTCCGCGAGGTACGTGCCGCTCACCCGGACCGGCAGCCACTCCTGGCTGGGGTCCAGGTCCGCGAACTGGTCGCGGGCCTCGGCGTAGGCGACGGGGCTGCGGTCGTAGTTCGCCGCGACCTTCGCGTTCGTGGCGCGGACCTCGTCGCGGCGGTGCAGCTGCCACTGGCCGAGCATCGAGCAGACGATGGCGATGAGGCACGTGAACAGGAACCAGCCGGCCCACTGCGGCGAGGCGAGGAACCTCCACCGCTCTCGGCCCTGGAGGGGCTGCGTGAGGCGCTGCTCGGTCACGGGGCCATCTCCTCCGTGGAGCGCAGGAGCTCGCGCTCGGACAGGTACGCGGACAGCCACGGCGCGTGCTCGGGGCACGCGAGCCAGACCTTCCGGCGCTCGGGCGTGTGGATCCGCGGGTTGTTCCAGAGCAGGCGCACGACGGCGGCCTGGCGGCACCCTCGGCGCGCGCAGATGGCCTCCGGCGTGGCCTCGGCCGGGCTCGAGCCGAGCATGTCGACGAGGTTCACGCCGCGTCCCCCTGCTGCGCGGGCCCGTTCGCCGCGTGCGAGCCGTGGGCTCGGGGGCCCTCGCCCGGGCCGGCGGGGGTCTGTCCGGCGCCAGCCGCGTCGTCGGACGCTCCGCGAGGCTCAGGCGCCTCCGGCTCCTGGACGATGACAACCTGGTCATCCGAGGGCTCGGTGAGGCCGTCCGGCGTCGCGGCCGGGTCCGGCGCTGTCGGGGCGGCAAGGCCGAGCCCCTCGTACTCCGCCATGGGCTCGCGGGAGGTCATCTCGGCCCCAGCGTTCGCGAGGACGACGGCGACGTAGGGGATGACCGCCATGGCCACGATGACGAGGACCATGGGCCAGCCGCGGGGGACGAAGAAGAGCATGGCCAGAAGCACGAACCGCGTGGACATGGAGATGATGTAGTTCCGGCGGCGGCGGTGGAGGTCGTCCGCATGGGAGCGCGGGGCCCGCGTGATGAGATACTCCTCCGAACCGCTGGACTCGGCTGAGCGGCGGGATCGTCTCATCGTTCCTGTCCTCCCGTGACGGTGGCTTGGCACATTGACTCCCCAGTGTCTCACGCCGTCCTGAGCGAATCCGGGATAGGCTGGGGCACCGTGAGCGATGTACAGACACAGCCAGAGCCCCGTTCCGTCCTCGTCACGGGAGGAAACCGCGGCATCGGCCTCGCGATCGCCCGGGCGTTCGCCGCCCAGGGCGACAAGGTCGCCGTGACCGTCCGCACCATGTGCGACATGCCCGACGGCATCCTCGCCGTCCAGGCAGACGTGACGGACTCCGCCTCCCTCGACGCCGCGTTCGCTGAGGTCGAGAAGGCCCACGGGCCGGTGACCGTCGTCGTCGCGAACGCCGGCATCACCAAGGACCAGCTCCTCATGCGCATGAGCGAGGACGAGTTCACGTCGGTCATCGACACGAACCTGACGGGCGCCTACCGCACGGTCAAGCGCGCGATCACGGGCATGGTTCGCAAGAAGACCGGCCGGGTCATCCTCATCAGCTCGGTCTCGGGCCTGTACGGCGCGCCGGGACAGTTCAACTACTCGGCCTCCAAGGCGGGGCTCGTGGGCATGGCCCGCTCGCTGACCCGCGAGCTCGGCAGTCGAGGCATCACGGCCAACGTCGTCGCGCCCGGGTTTATCCGCACGGAGATGACTGACGCCCTCGGCGAGGACAAGAAGAGGGAATACCTCGCCAACGTCCCGGCCAAGCGCTTCGCCGAGGCGGACGAGGTCGCCCGTGTCGTCACGTGGATCGCCGGCCCTGACGCCGCGTACATCTCCGGCGCGGTCATCCCGGTCGACGGCGGCCTGGGCATGGGCCACTGAGCACTCACACTTTCGCGGAGGGCGCCGCGCCCCGCCACGGTGAGCGGGCGGCCCCCCAGACCAGAAGGGCACTTCAGACATGACTGAGAACACCACCCCGCTTGCGGACAAGGGCGCCATCGTCACGGGCTCCTCCCGCGGCATCGGCGCCGTGACGGCGGGCATCCTCGCTCGCCAGGGCGCGGGCGTCGTCGTCAACTACCGGCAGAAGGCGCCCCGCGCTAACAAGGTCGTCGCTGGCATCGAGGCGGAGGGCGGCCGCGCCGTCGCCGTCCAGGGCGACCTCACGTCCGAGGAGGGCCGCCAGGCCATCGTCGCGGCGGCCGTCGAGGCCTTCGGTCACGTCGATGTCCTCGTCCTCAATGCCTCGGGCGGCATGGAGGCCGACATGGGGGAGGACTACGCGCTTCGACTCAACCGCGACGCCCAGGTCGCCATGCTCGACGCCGCGCTCCCGCACATGCCGTCCGGCGCCCGGGTCGTCTTCGTCACGAGCCACCAGGCGCACTTCATCGAGTCCCATCCGACCCTCGACGCCTACGAGCCCGTCGCCCGGAGCAAGAAGGCCGGAGAGAACGCGCTGCGGGACCGCCTCGGCGAGCTCGAGGCGAAGGGCATCAGCCTTGTCGTCGTCTCCGGGGACATGATCGAGGGCACCGTGACCGCCACGCTCCTCAACCGCGCGGAGCCGGGTGCCATCGAGGCCCGCCGGGAGGCTGCCGGCCGCCTGTACTCCGTCGAGGAGTTCGGCGCCGAGGTCGCGGCGATGGCCACCGCCGACGTCCCCACGGGCCACACCGAGTACGTCGGCGGCGCGGGCCACTTCGGCGTCGCCGAGTAGCCTCCGCCCTCCCCGAGGGCCAGGCGCCCCGGTCCCCGAGGCCCCAGGCCCCACCGAAGCCCACAAGGCCCCCGCAGGCGCACGCCCGCGGGGGCCTTGTGCGCTGCCTGACCTCAGGCGTCCATGCAGACGATCGCCTCAAGGGCGCCCAGGTGGCGCACGTCGAGCCTCACGTCGGCGGCCTCCGCGAGCACCGGCTTGGCGCAGAGGGCGACGCCGACGTCGGCCGCCCGCACCATCTCCAGATCGTTGGCCCCGTCCCCAACCGCGATGCGGGCCCGCGTGGTCTCGTCCCCGAGGGAGAGGAGGAATCGCCGCTTCGTCTCCGCCGTGACAATCTCGCCCGTCACCCGGCCCGTGAGGCGGCCGTCCTCGGTCTCAAGGGCATTGGCCAGGTGCGCGGTGAGACCCCATTCGGCGGAGTGGGGCGCGAGGACCTCCTCGAACCCCCCGGAGACCGCCCCGACCGCGTGGCCCCCGGACACGGCGCGGCGGATGAACGCCACGGCCCCCGTCGTCGGCGTCACCTGGGCCGCGACCTCCCCGAGGGCGCTCGTCTCAAGTCCGCGCAGTGTGGCGACGCGCCGGGTGAGCGAGGCGGCGAAGTCGAGCTCGCCGCGCATGGCGGCGGCCGTGACGCTCGCGACCTCCTCGAGCGAGCCGGCCCTGGCCGCCAGCAGCTCGATGACCTCCTCCTCGATGAGGGTCGAGTCGACGTCGAACGCAAAGGCCTTCGGGCCCGGGGCGGCCGCGGGGCCCGTGACGAATGCGGTCTGCGCCACACCGTGAAGGCCCGCGAGCGCGGGGTCGAACTCGGAGCGGAAGGACTCGCGGGCGGCCCCGTCGTCGTCCGCTGAGCCGGTGACGGCCCAGGCGAGAATCCCCGGTGCGTGGTGGTGCGAGAGGACGCCGTTCCAGCGGCCCGCCCACGCCGTCAGGCGTGACTCGAGGTCGGCGCCCGCAGCGTCCAGCGCGCCCTCCAGGGCCACGCACGAGGCGCGCCATGGAGCGCGGTCAGGGTCGGTGCGGGAGGCAGGGCGGCGCGCAGTCATGTCCCCAGCCTAACGAGGCGGGGGCGCCGCGCTAAGGTGGAGGCATGACTGATGTGCTCTCCCTGGATTCCGTGACGGTCACTCGCGGCTCGAAGAACCTGCTTGACGCCGTGAGCCTCACCGTGAAGGAGGGGGAGCGCTGGGTTGTCATGGGCCCCAACGGCGCGGGCAAGACCACCCTGCTCCAGCTCGCCGCGGCCCGCATGCACCCCTCGAAGGGCACCGTGTCCATCCTCGGGGAGCAGCTCGGCAAGGTCGACGTCTTCGAGCTGCGCCCCCGCGTGGGCCTGGCCTCGACCGCGCTCATGGGCCACATCCCGGCCGAGGAGAAGGTCCTCGACGCCGTCGTCACCGCCGCCTACGGCGTGACGGGCCGGTGGCGGGAGGAGTACGAGCGCTTCGACGAGCGCCGCGCGTTCATGCTCCTGGAGCAGTGGGGCGTCGGCACGCTGCTGAGCCGCCCCTTCGGCCAGCTCTCGGAGGGCGAGAAGAAGCGCGTGCAGATCGCCCGGGCCCTCATGACTGACCCCGAGCTCCTCCTCCTCGACGAGCCGGGCGGCGGACTCGACCTGGGCGGGCGCGAGGACCTCGTCGCGCGCCTGACGCACCTTGCGAAGAACCCGAGCGCCCCGGCGATGATCGTCGTGACCCACCACGTCGAGGAGGTTCCGCCGGGCTTCACGCACGCCGCGCTCCTCAAGGACGGCGCGCTCGTGGCCGCCGGCGAGATCGACGACGTCCTCACGGCCGAGAAGCTGTCCGAGACGTTCGGCATGGCCATTGAGCTCCGCGTCGACGGCGGTCGGCGCTTCGCCACCGCTCGCGCCTAGTCCCTGACGGGCCGCCGTGAGCGCGCTCGACATCGTCCTCATCGCCCTGGCGGGCCTGTGGGCGGGGGCCATCAACGTCGCCGTGGGCTCCGGCAGCCTCGTGACGTTCCCGACGCTCGTGGCCCTCGGCTTCCCGCCGGTCACGGCCTCCATCTCGAACGCGATGGGCCTGATCGCCGGCAATTTCTCTGGAGCGCTGTCCTACCGCCGCGAGCTCCGCGAGGTCCGGCCCCAGCTGCTGAGGCTCATCCCCGCGTCCCTTGCGGGCGGCCTCGTGGGCTCGTCCCTTCTGCTGCACTTGCCCCCGTCCGTGTTCAACTACGTGGCGCCGGTCCTGACGGTCCTCGCTGTGCTCTGCGTGCTCTTCCAGCCCCGCCTGGCGCGGGCCATCGCGGCACGGCGGGAGGCCGCTGCGAGCGCCTCCGGCTCGCCCCCCGACGCGGTGGAAGGCACCCGGATCACGCCCGTGACGGCCGTCCTCGTCTTCCTCGCGGGCATCTATGGCGGGTACTTCGTCGCGGCGCAGGGCGTCCTCCTGCTCGCCATTCTCGGCATCCTCGTCTCGGGGATCGGGTTCCAGCGGTCCAACGGCCTGCGTAACGTCCTCGTGCTCGTCGTCAACATGACGGCCGCCGCGAGCTACCTCCTCTTCGCGTTCGAGCGCATCCGCTGGGACGCCGTCCTCGTCATCGCCGTCTCGAGCTTCGTGGGCGGCACGTTCGGCGGCCGCGTCGCCCGCCGCCTCTCGGCCTCGGTGCTGCGCGGGACCATTGTTGTCTTCGGCTGCATCGCCCTCGTCACCATGATTGGAAAGCTGCTCTAGATGAACATCGTGCGTCTGACGCCCGAGCTGGACGCCGCCGGCATCGGCCGCGCCGTGTCCGCGGGCCGGCCCGTCTGCTCCACCGAGTCCATGCTCGCCGACTACGTGGGGCTGACGGACGCGGCCCTGCGCCAGCGCCAGGACGTCGAGCAGGGGCGGTTCATCGCCGAGACGACCCTCGTCGTCAAGCGCGCCCTGGAGGCCGGGTACGCGCCGCGCTCCTTCTTCCTCGCGGAGAAGCACCTGCCGGATCTCGCCGAGGAGATCGCGGCGTTCCCTGACGTGCCCGTGTTCGTCGGGGACGAGTCCACGCTCGCGCGGATCGCAGGCTTCCACCTTCACCGGGGCGCCCTCGCCTCGATGTGGCGCAGGCCCCTCCCGCCCCTCGCCGAGCTGGTCGCCGGGGCCCGCCGGATCGCGGTCATCGAGGACGTCGTCGACCACACGAACATCGGCGCGCTCATGCGCAGCGCCGCGGCCCTGGGCGTCGAGGGCGTCGTCCTCTCGCCCAGGTGCGCGGATCCGCTCTACCGGCGCGCCATCCGCACGTCCATGGGCACGGTCTTCTCCCTGCCCTTCACGCGCGCCGAGTCCTGGCCGGGGGCGCTGGGGGAGCTGCGGGCTGCCGGTTTCTCCGTGGCCGCCCTGGCCTTGGCCGACGACGCCGTGCCGCTGGACGCGTTCGCCGCGCAGTTGCCGGCGGACGCGAGGCTCGCGGTGCTTCTCGGCTCGGAGGGGCCTGGCCTGACCCGGGCGGCCCTCGAGGCGTCGGACGCCCGCGTCATCATCCCCATGTCCGCCGGGACGGACTCGCTCAACGTCGCCGCGGCCGCCGCCGTCGCCTTCTGGGAGACGCGCGCGAGGTGAGCGCCCGCGTGTTCCAGCGCCCCGCCGAGCCGCGCGTGGTCTAGACTGGATGGGTTGCCCGGCCACCGCCGGGACACATTACCGCGACCCTGGCAAAAACCAGGCGCACCAGTCTGAAGGATTGATTATGAAGAAGGACATCCACCCGAAGTACGCGCCGGTCGTCTTCCGTGACCTCGCCTCCGGCGAGAAGTACCTCACCCGCTCCACCGCCACGTCTGAGAAGACGATCGAGTGGGAGGACGGCAACACGTACCCCGTCATCGACGTTGAAATCTCGGCCGCCTCGCACCCGTTCTACACGGGCAAGCAGCGCATCATGGACTCGGCCGGCCGCGTCGAGCGCTTCAACCAGCGCTTCAAGAACTTCGGCAAGAAGTAGGCTTCAGCCGCTTCTCGCAGGTCAGAGGGCCCCGGTCTCCAAGGAGACCGGGGCCCTCGTCTGTCTGGCGACGGAGCTGTCTGCCGCCTAGATTCCGTCCTTAGCCCGCCGCTGGGCTGCCAGCTGGAGCTCCGCGGCGTGGATGTGCTCGGAGAGCAGGCGCCGAAGGGCCGCCGGTGCCTCCCGGTTGGCCTCCATCCACTCGTTCATGCGGCTGACGAACGGGTGGCTCCCAAGGGTGTCGACGTCGAGATCCGCGGGGAAGAAGCCGCCGACGAGCCGGGAGGCGATCTCCTGGGAGCGCGACCCCCAGATGCCCAGGAGCAGGTCCGCGTAGCCGGAGCGGATCGGGTCGAGGACCTTGGCCTCGTCTCGGGCGAACCCGGCCGCGAGCGCGGAGACTGCGTCGTTGGAGAGGGAGGCGTCCCCCCACGCCTCGTCCCAGACGCGGCGCTTGTTCTCCGCGCCGGGGCGGGCAGCGAGGGCCTGCCTGCGCATGCGCTCGGCCGCCGCGGAGGGCTTGGCCGCGTACCGGGCCTCGATCTCGTCCTCGTCGACGAGCCCCGCCGAGGCGAGCCCTGCGACGAGCTGCCAGGTCACGTCCTCGTCCATGGTCAGGGACGGGGCGGTGTGCTCCCCGGCGAGGAGGGCCCGCGCGTCCTCGGTCCGCGTGGTGCGAGCGAGCGCCGCCACCGCCAGGGCGTACTCAGTGGCGAGGGCGCTGCTCGTCTCCGCTGAGTCGAGGCCCCGCCAGGCGTCGTCGGCGATCTCCTGGAAGAGCGCCTCGCGCTCATGGACTGGGGCGTACCGGCGCGCCGCGACGAGGGCCCGCTGAAGGAGGACGGTCGCAAGGCCGATCTCCGCCCCCGAGGCGACGACGCGCAGGGCCATGCGCACGAACTCGCGGGCCGGCAGGCTCGCGGCCCGCACCATCTCCCACAGGTTGGAGAGGACGACAGCCTGGGCCAGCGGATCGGCGATCTCATGGGCGTGCTCGACGAGGACGGCGAGCGTGCGCTTGTCGAACTGGACGGTGGCGTACGTGAGGTCGTCGTCGTTGACGAGGATGAAGCTCGCCTCGCTCGGCAGGGGAGTGCCGGCGAGCTCCGGGATCTCGAGGGACGCGCCCTCGAGCGTGACGCGCTCGGACCACGTGCGCTGGTAGGAGCCGCCGGAGAGCTCGTAGCGGCCGAGCGCGAGCGTGTGTGGGCGGACCACGGAGATGCCCGTGAGCGGGTCCGTGCTGGACTGGCTGAGGACGGCCTTGGCGATCGTAGCCCGGTCGGTGTCAGGCGTGAGGGTCAGCGTCAGGCGGGAGACGCCGGAGGTCTGCAGCCAGAGGGCCGCCCAGCGGCTCATGTCCTTGCCCGTCGACTCGGAGAGGGCGGCGAGCAGGTCCGCGAGGCGCGCGTTGCCGAAGGCGTGGCGGGCGAAGTAGGCGCGGGCCGCCCGGGTGAACGCCTCCTCGCCGGCGTGGGCCACGAGCTGCTTGAGGACCGAGGCGCCCTTGGCGTACGTGATGCCGTCGAAGTTCTGGCGTGCGGCCTCGAGGTCGGGGATGTCCGCGACGATCGGGTGGGTCGTGGGCCCCTGGTCCATGACGTACGCCCACGCCTTGCGGCGGTTGGCGAAGGTCACCCAGGACTCGGGGCGGTCGAGGGCCTCGGCCACGGCGAGCGTGCCCATGTAGTCGGCGAAGGACTCCTTGAGCCAGAGGTCGTCCCACCAGTGCATGGTCACGAGGTCGCCGAACCACATGTGGGCCATCTCGTGGAGGATCGTGTTGGCGCGGGACTCGATCTGCAGCTCGCTCGCCTCGCCGCGGTACAGGTACTCCTCCGTGAAGGTGACGAGCCCGGGGTTCTCCATGGCGCCAAGGTTGTACTCCGGCACAAACGCCTGGTCGTACTTGCCGCCCCACGGGTAGGCGGAACCGAAGAGGTCCTGGAAGTAGGTCAGGCCCTTCTTCGTCTGCTCGAAGATCAGGTCCGCGTCGAGGAGGTCGCTGATGGCCTTGCGGCAGAAGAGGCGCAGGCGGATGTCGTGCGCGTCCGGCGTCTCCGGGGTCGCGAGGTCTGCCGTGTAGAGGTCCTCGGCCACATGGTAGGGGCCGGCGAGGATCGTCGTGATGTATGTGGAGAACGTCGCCGTCGTCTCGAAGACGACGCGGTCCCCGTCCTCGAAGGGCTCCCGGTGCGCGGCCGGGGCGTTGGACTCGAGGACCCAGCCCCGCGGCCCCGTCAGCGTCAGCGTGTAGGTCGCCTTGAGATCGGGCTGCTCGAACGTCGCGAAGACGCGGCGGCAGTCCGCCGGCTCGTACTGCGTGTAGAGGTACGTCTCCCCGTCGGCGGGGTCCACGTAGCGGTGCATGCCCTCGCCGGAGCGGCTGTACAGGCTTCGCCCCGCAATGACGACCTCGTTCGGGCCGGCCTCCGTGCGGAAGTGAACGCGCCCAGGGCGGACGGCCTCGGACAGGTCCTGCTCGACCCCGTTGACGACGACCCGCCTCACCGACTCGGCCTCGTAGTCGGCGAAGATGTCCTCGGCGCGGCTCGCGGTGAACCGGATGACGGTCTCGGATCCGAAGTGCGGGCAGTCCGCCTCCACGGCGGAACGGACGTCGATGAACATCTCGTAGGAGACGTTCGAGATGATCTGGGCGCGGCGCTGGGCCTCAGAGCGGGAGAGGTTCTGTGCATGCATGACTCCCACTTTAGGTCGCCAGTGCATGGCGCGCATCACGCGCGCGTCTGGCTCAGCGTCCTGCCACAAGGGCGACGACGGCGCCTGCGGCTACGAGAACACCCCACGAGAGGAGGGCCGCGCGGAGCGAGCTCCGCCCGCGCCTCCACAGCTCAACGGGCCGGACGGCGGCGCCCAGCCCCACGAGGGCCATGCACAGGAGGGCCTCGCGCAGCGCGCCGACGACTCCGAGCAGCCCGTGCGGCAGGGGCACCCACGTGCGGACGACGAGCGCCACGACAAACCCTGCGACGAAGAGGGGCACGAGCGGCGCCGCGGCCGCCGCGCCTGCCTGTCCGCCGGCGGCTGTCGTTCCGGTGCTCGGCGACGCTCCGCCAGCGATGCTCCCGCCGCTCGGGGCCGTCTGTCCCGCCGAGGCCCCCTGCCGCCGCGCGCTCCGGGCCAGAACGGCAGTGACCGGGGCCAGGCACAGGACCCGGACCATCTTGACGGCGACGGCCACGGTGAGGACCACCCCTGCCGCGCCGTCAGCCACGGGCGCGGAGGACTGGGCGGCCGCGACGACCTGGCCGACGTCGTGGACGCTCGCCCCGATCCAGGCCCCCGCCTGCACGCCCGTGGCCCCTGTCACGGCGACGAGAGCGGGCATGAGGGCGATGGCGAGGCTGCCGCACAGCGTGACGAGGGCCGTCGGCACGGCCGTCTTCGCCGTGTCAATCCGGCGTGCCGCCGCCGCGGCGGCGATGGCCGAGGCCCCGCAGATGCTGAAGCCGGCGGCGAGGAGAAGCCGCTCGTCGTCGTCCATCCCCCGCCCGGCGAGCCAGGTGACGCCGAAGGCCACCGGCACGAGGGCGAGCGTCGCGAGCACCGCGAGAAGACCGACGGACGCGATGTCCGTCAGGGAGACGGCGAAGCCGAGGAGGACGATCCCTGCGCGCATGAGCCGCTTGCCTGCGAACGCGAGGCCCGGGGCGGCCTGTTCCCAGCGGACGGCGCGCCCCGCGGGGGACGATCCGAAGACCTGGGCCCCCAGCAGCCCGAGGACGAAGGCGACCGTCAGGGCGGGGACAGACGGCAGGAGCGTGTGGACGCCCGTGGCGGCGAGCCACCCCACCGCGGCCAGGGCGAGGCCCCACGCCTCGCGCCGCCCCGGAAGCATCGTCAGGCCAGCGTTCTCGCGGGAGCCGCGGTCACCACGGCACCGGCTTGTAGTCCTTGAGGAACACGCCGTAGAGGTCCTCGCCCGCCTCGCCGCGGACGATCGGGTCATAGACACGCGCCGCACCGTCCACGAGGTCGAGGGGAGCGGACCAGCCCTCGCGGGCCATGCGCAGCTTGTCCTCGTGGGGGCGCTCGTCGGTGATCCAGCCCGTGTCGACGCTCGTCATGAGGATGCCGTCGGACTCGAACATCTCCTGCGCGGACGTGCGGGTGAGCATGTTGAGGGACGCCTTGGCCATGTTCGTGTGCGGATGGCCCGCGCCCTTGTAGCGGCGGCCGCCGAACTGGCCCTCCATCGCGGAGACGTTGACGACGTACGTGCGTGCTCGGGGGGAGGCCTTGAGCGCGCCCCGGAGGCGGGAGACGATGAGGAACGGGGCGGTGACGTTGCACAGCTGGACCTCGAGGAGCTCGAGCGCGTCCACCTGGGACACCGTCTGGGTCCACGAGTTGCTTGTGGCCGTGTCTGGGATGAGCCCGCCCGCGTCGATGGCCGTTCCGGCCTCGTGCCGCTCCAGCGAGGCATGCCCCATCTCGATGCCCGCACGGGCCACGTCGACCGGCAGGACGGGTGCGGCGCCCAGCACGGCGTGGGAGTCCGGGCTCGCGAGCTGGCCGGCGACGCCGATGGGGTGCCTCTCGTGGGCGCGGCCCAGCGTCGTCGTCCGAGGCGCGGGGAGGGTCCCTCCGCCGGCGGCCGGGAGCTCTGCGGGCAGTGCCTGGTCCTCTTGGGCGATGATCGCGGAGTACGCGCCCGCGGAGCGGCGGACCGTCTGGGCGGCGTTGTTGATGATGATGTCCAGGGGACCCTCGGCGCTGAGGCGGTCCGTCAGCGCGATCACCTGGGCTGGGTCGCGGAGGTCGATCCCCACGATGTCGAGCCGGTGCAGCCAGTCCGCGGCGTCCGGCATCTGCGCGTAGCGGCGGGCCGCATCGTTGGGGAAGCGGGTCGTGATCGTCGTATGGGCGCCGTCGCGCAGCAGGCGCAGCGCGATATGCATGCCGATCTTGGCGCGCCCGCCCGTGAGGAGCGCCCTCCGGCCGGAGAGGTCCGTGCGGGCCTCGCGCTTGCCGTGGGAGAAGTCCGCGCAGGCCGGGCAGAGCGCGTGGTAGAACGAGTCGACCTGCGTGTACGGCTCCTTGCAGATGTAGCAGCCGCGGGCGACCTTGAGGTGGCCCGCCACGCGGGTCGTCGCCCGGGAGGTGAGCTGGGATCCGCGGGTCTCGTCGTCGATCCGCTCGGGGGAGGCGGTCGCCGTGGCCTCGAGGATTTCGCGGTCGTGGTCGCGAACGCTCGAGCGCGCAATGTCCCGGCGGTACTTCTTGACGGCCTTGAACATCTTGCCCGTGGCCCGGCGCACGGCCACGAAGTCCGGGTGGTCCTCGGGGAACTCGTGGACGCGCCCGAGGACGCGCAGGCACGCCGCGACATCCTCCGGGTCGAGGGGTTCGGCGTCAGGGTACGTGAGCGGGGCGTCAGTCATAGCCTGTCAAGAATACAGTGAGGCCCGCCCCGTTCCCGGGGCGGGCCTCACGTCGGTCGCGGCGCGGGTCAGGCCTTGCGCGCCTTGTCCCTGGCGTGCAGCACCTTCTCGTCAATCGGAGCGTCCGACGACGCGCGCAGGGCGCGGTAGTACGCCGCGGCCTCGTCCTGACGCTTCTTCTCGTCGCCCGTGGCGATCGGGGCTCGCATGTGCTCCTGCGTGTAGCCGAATGCGTCGACGAGGTCCTTGACGTGCGGGCGCAGCTTCTTGACGAGGCGGTTGATGTACTCGTCCAGCGTCCGGGCACGCTGCGAGGAGAGGCGGCCGTTCATGAGATACCAGCCGAGATTCTCCTGGATGAGGTCCAGGCCGAAGAGGTCACGCACAACCGTGAGGACCCGGCGCGTGCCCTCGTCCCCGATCGTCGGCAGCGCGCGGGTGAACGCCTCCCACTGGAGGAGCTCCGCGTGAGCCTTGGCCGCCTTGATCAGGGCGTCCTGGTGGTCATTGAAGAGCTCGGCGGCCTCGGCGGGCTTGAGCTTGTGCGCATGGCGCAGGTCCTGGGCGATCTCGGCGATCATCGAGTTGACCCGGTCCTCGAGGAGGTTCCGCTGGGTGTCCTCGTCGCGCAGGGCGATCGCGGACTTCCGCTCGTCTCCCGTGTCCACGACCGTCTGCACGAGGCGGCGCAGGCCGGAGCGGCTCATGGCGGCGTCCGTCGCCTGCGTGGCGATGAACTGTGCGAGCCCCGCACGGTCCAGGCCCTTCAGGTTCCGGCTGTAGTCGCCGAGGAGGCGCTTGGCCACGAGCTGGAGCAGCACGTTGTTGTCGCCCTCGAACGTCACGTAGATGTCGAGGTCGGCGCGCAGCCCCGTGAGGCGGTTGGCGGCGATGAAGCCGGCGCCGCCGCACGCCTCACGGCACTCCTGGAGGATGTCGAGCGCGTTCCACGTCGAGAGGGCCTTCAGGCCGGCGGCGAGCGTCTCGAGGTCCTCGCGGGACGCCTCTGTGTCGTTGCGCCCGGAGAACACGTCATCGAACTTCCGCAGGAGCTCGTCGTGCGCGTACCCCATGGCGTACGTCTTGGCGATGAGGGGGATGAGCCGCCGCTGGTGGCGCTGGTAGTCCATGAGGACCTGCTCGCCCTCGCCGTCGCCCGCCTTGAACTGGCGGCGCTCCAGCCCGTAGGTCACGGCGATCTGCAGGCCGAGCTTCGACGCGGCGGTCGCCGCTCCGTCGAGCGAGACGCGCCCCTGCACCAAGGTGCCGAGCATCGTGAAGAAGCGGCGCCCAGGCGAGGCAATGGGGGAGGAGTACGTGCCGTCCGGCGCGACGTCCCCGTAGCGGTTGAGGAGATTCGTGCGCGGGATGCGGACGTGGTCGAAGTGCAGCCGGCCGTTGTCGATGCCGTTGAGGCCGCCCTTGAGGCCGTCGTCCTCGCCCCCGACGCCGGGGAGGAACTCGCCCGTCTCCGGATCGCGGATGTCTACGTAGAACGCGTGCACGCCGTGGTTGACGCCCTTCGTGATGAGCTGGGCGAAGACCGTCGCCGCCACACCGTGGAGGCCCGCGTTGCCGAGGAATTCCTTCCACGCCGCCTTGAACGGCGTGTGGATGACGAACTCCTCCGTCTCGGGATCATAGGTTGCGGTCGTCGCGATCGAGGCGACGTCCGAGCCGTGGCCGATCTCCGTCATCGCGAACGCGCCCGGAATCTCGAGCGACATGATGCGGGGCAGCCACGCCTCGTGGTGGGGCTTCGTGCCAAGGTGCATGACTGCGGAGCCGAAGAGGCCCCACTGCACGCCGGCCTTGATCTGCATCGAGGGATCGCCCGTGACGAACTCCTCGAACGCCGCGACGTTCGGGCCGTGAGCGTCCTGCCCGCCCACCGCGCTGGGGAACGCGTTGTGGACAAGGCCTCGCTCCACGAGGAGCTTGAGCTGGCCCAGGACGCGCTCGCGGTGCTGCTCCATGGGCAGGGTCGGGTCGCGCTGGAGGTCCGGGGAGGTCACGGCCTCACGGGCGGTGCGCCGGGCCTCGGCGTAGGTGCCGAGGAGGTTCTCGGCGAGGTGCTGGACGTCGATGCGGTCGTCAGCGACATCGAGATCATGCCGCGTCGCGGGAATGGTGTTCTTCTCAGTCATGGTGACTCCGTGTGTGTGGTGGGCGGTGGGGTTGGGGAGTGCGGGGCTGCATCGGGGACGACGACGGCGCCTGGCGGCTCGTCGCTCCCCGTGGATTGGGGGGCCAGCCCGAAGGCGAGCCAGTGGGTGATGAGGTCTCGGATCTCCTCGAGCGGCGGCCTGTGCTCGGCCGGGCTGTAGAGCCACGCCTCAGAGACGGACCTGATGAGCCCGACCCCGGCGTGGGGCCAGTAGGCCAGGGTCGCCTCGCGGCGGGCGCCTGCTGCGGACCCGCTGAGGACGGCCGCGACGTTGCTCTCGATGAGCTCGGTGATCGTCTTGAAGAATCCGCGCAGCTCCTCGGAGGAGTCGTCCTGCGTCACGAACTCGTACACGTTCCGGGACCGTTCAATAAGGTGCAGGTAGGCGGAGACCATCTCCCGGAGGCCGGCGACGGCGTGCGGCTCGCTGCCCACGGCGGAGACGACCTCTCGCTTGACACGGGTGAGCACGCGGTCCGCGACGGCCTCCTGCAGGCCGGCCTTGTCGTCGAAGTACCGATAGAAGACGGACTTCGAGGTGCCGGCCGCCTCGGCGATGTCCTCCATCGAAGCGCCGGGGCCGAGAGCGTCGATCGCCCCGACGGCCAACTTGACCAGCGCACGGCGCCGCTCCGCTCGGTGGGCGTCCCACCGGCGGGCCCGGCCATCGTCACTTGGCGTCATCTTCACGATACCGAGCGTATCAGGTACGCTGAGTATCAGTAACACGGATCACAGCGGTGCCGCCCCATACAGGGCTCGCAGCCCCACCGGCACCCCGGCCACCCCAAGGGAAAGAGCGAGACCATGCTGGAGAACACCCAGACCACCCCCGCCGTCGAGCCAGGCCGCACCCGCGCGGCCGTCGTCGTCGGCGGAAACCGCATCCCATTCGCCCGCTCCAACGGCGCGTACGCGCACGCCTCCAACCAGGACATGCTCACCGCGGCCCTCGACGGACTCGTTGCGCGCTTCGGCCTCCAGGGCGAGGCCATCGGCGAAGTCGCCGCCGGCGCCGTCCTCAAGCACTCACGGGACTTCAACCTGACGCGCGAGGCCGTCCTCGGATCCCAGCTCAGCTCCACCACCCCCGCCTTTGACATCCAGATGGCGTGCGCCACCGGCATGGAGGCCATTGCGAGCCTCTCGGACAAGATCCGCCTCGGCCGCATCGAGTCCGCCATCGCCGGTGGCACCGACACCACGAGCGACGCGCCCATCGCCGTCTCCGAGGGCCTCCGTCGCGCCCTGCTCGACCTCTCCCGCGCCAAGACCCCGGGACAGCGGCTCAAGGCGCTCGCGGGCGTCCGCCCCGGGGACCTCAAGCCGGCCGCACCGGGCACCGCCGAGCCCCGCACTGGCCTGTCGATGGGTGAGCACCAGGCCATCACGACCCACGCGTGGGGCGTCACCCGCGAGGAGCAGGACGAGCTCGTCCTCTCCAGCCACAAGAACCTCGCCGCCGCGTATGAGCGGGGATTCTTCGACGATCTCGTCACGCCGTTCAACGGGCTCGCCCGCGACAACAACCTCCGCGCGGACACGTCGATGGAGAAGCTCGGCAAGCTCAAGACCGTCTACGGCCGCCAGTTCGGGGACGAGGCGACGATGACCGCGGGCAACTCGACCCCGCTCACCGACGGCGCCTCCGCCGTCCTCCTCGCCAGCGAGGACTGGGCCACGGCCCACGACCTTCCGATGCTCGCGAACGTCGTGGACGCCGAGGCCGCCGCGGTGGACTTCGTCCACGGCGACGAGGGGCTCCTCATGGCGCCGGCCTACGCAGTGCCGCGCCTGCTCGCTCGCAATGGCCTCACGCTCCAGGACTTCGACTTCTACGAGATCCACGAGGCCTTCGCAGGCACCGTGCTCTCGACCCTCAAGGCGTGGGAGGACCCCGCATTCTGCCGGGAGCGCCTCGGGCTGGACGAGCCCCTCGGCTCCATCGACCGCGCACGCCTCAACGTCAACGGCTCCTCTCTCGCCGCGGGCCACCCCTTCGCTGCGACGGGCGGGCGCATCGTCGCCAGCCTCGCCAAGGCATTGCACGAGAAGGGCTCCGGACGGGGCCTCGTGTCCGTCTGCGCCGCGGGCGGCCTCGGCGTCGCGATGATCCTGGAGGCGCGCTGATCATGACGGACACCTACCTGGACCTCGTCAACAGCGGACTCGGCAAGGAGGTCGCCTCGAAGCTCGGGCTGCCCCGCCCCAGCGTCCTGCGCCGCCACACAGCGGGCGAGCCCGTTGCCGCGGGCACGGTTCTCGTCCTCGGCTCCTCGGCCGGCGCGAGCGCCGTCGCCGCTCACCTCCTCGACGAGGGCGCGGACGTGCGCCGAAGCGACGACACCTCGACAACCTACGCGGCGATCGTCATGGGGCTCGACGACGCCACAGCCCCGCGGGACCTCCACCCCGTCGTCCTCGAGGCTGCGGGGGCGTTGAAGCGGATGGACGCGGGCTCGCGCGTCATCGTCCTGACTCGCCCGGCGGGACACGATGATCCCGAGATCGCCGCCGTCCGCGCCGGCACGGTCGGAATGATGCGCTCCGTGGCCCACGAGATGCGTCGAGGCGGAACGGCCAACGCCGTCGTCATCGAGGACGGCCTCGAGGCCACCGCCCCGTCCGTCCTCGGTGCCGTCCGCTTCTTCCTCTCCGGCCGGAGCGCATACGTGAGCGGGCAGCCGCTCCTCGTCTCCAGCGCCGCCGGGCGCCTCCCGCTCGACCCGGAGCGCCCTCTCGACGGCAAGATCGCGGTCGTCACGGGCGCGGCCCGCGGCATCGGCGCGGCGATCGCCAAGACGCTGCGTCGAGATGGCGCGCAAGTCATCGTCGTCGACATCCCCGCAGCGGGCGAGCAGCTCGCGAAGGTGGCCAACGAGGTCCAGGGCACGGCCCTTCAGCTCGACATCACGGCCGAGGACGCGGGGGAGCGGATCCTCGCGCACGCCCGCCAGCGGTACGGGTGGCTGGACATCGTCGTGCACAACGCCGGCATCACGCGGGACAAGCTCCTCGCCAACATGGACGAGTCCCGCTGGGACTCCGTCATGGCGGTGAACATCGAGTCGCAGCTGCGGATGAATCGGGCCTTTGCGGCCTCGGAGTCCTTCGCGCGGGACGGGCGCATCGTCTGCCTCGCCTCGACGTCTGGCATTGCGGGCAACCGCGGGCAGTCCAACTATGCGGCGTCCAAGGCGGGGGTCATCGGCATGGTGGCCGCCTCCTCGGCAGCGCTGACGGAGCACGGCGGGTCCATCAACGCGGTCGCGCCCGGGTTCATCGAGACGGACATGACGGCGAAGATTCCGTTCCTCACCCGCGAGGTCGCCCGCCGCCTGAGCAGCCTCCAGCAGGGCGGTCTCCCGCAGGACGTCGCGGAGGCCATCGCGTTCCTCGCTTCGGATGCCGCGGCGGGCGTGTCCGGTCAGACGCTGCGCGTCTGCGGGCAGAACCTGGTGGGCGCGTGATGGCGGGACAGCGTCGCGTCGAGACCGTGCCCATGCCCACCCTCGGCGAGGGGTACCGGGCGGCGCTGCTCGGGCTCGCCTCGCGCCGTGGGCGCGCCAGATCTGCTGCCTCTTTGCCCGACGTCGCCTTGCGGGTGGAGAACGTGCCCGTGGACGCCGACGCCGATCGCCGCGTTCGCGTGGAGGCCCACGGGCGTCCGGGCCCGTTCGCCTCGGCGGAGTACCTCCATGTCCTGGCGTTCCCGCTGGCCATGAGCGTGCTCGTCCGCAAGGACTTCCCCCTGCCCGTGTTGGGGCTCATCCACCTGGTCAACTCCGTGGAGTACGCGGAGGCCGTTCCCCTGGGGGCGCGAGTGGAGATCACGGCATGGGCCGAGAACCTCGCCCCCCACCACGCGGGCACCACGGCGGACCTCGTGGTCGAGATCAGGCATGAGGGGCGGCTCGCTTTCCGGGGCCTGTCCCGAAACCTTGCCAAGGGGACGTTCCTCAAGGGGAAGCCCGAGCGCTCCTCGGAGGACCGCGGCGCGTTCGAGGGCCGCACGGCCCAGTGGCGCTTCGGCACCGATGCCGGGCGGCGGTGGGCCGCCGTCTCCGGCGACGTCAACCCGATCCACATGAGTGCAGCCACGGCTCGCCTGCTGGGAATGCCGCGGGCGATCGCCCACGGGATGCTCGTCGCCTCTCGAGGGCTCGAGGCCGCCCTGCCGCCCGGGACGGAGGCAGGCTTCCGCTGGGACGCGACCTTCCTGACGCCCGTCACGCTGCCCGGCGCGGTGGACGTGCGGATCGACGTCAGCGGCGGCGAGGGCGGCGCGCCCTGGCCAGCCCCCGGCGCACGCGTTGAGTATCGGGGCTGGAACGCCAAGAGCGGCCGGCCGCACATCGTCGGCTCGGTGACGCCGCTCGAGGCGGGGGAGAGGTAGCGCCTGCGGGGGCCCTTCCGATCCCCGCGCTGGGAAGCGGGCGTCCGCTGGTGGGCGGCCCCCGGCGGGTGCGCCTTCACCTGGCCGCGAGAGCCCGATTTGTCACCACTCACCAGATCCTGCTAGGCTGGTCTGCGTTGCCTGCGGCACTCGCTGAGAGCTGTTGGTCACCTGCGCGGGTGGCGGAATAGGTAGACGCGCTAGCTTGAGGTGCTAGTCCACGAAAGTGGGTGGGGGTTCAAGTCCCCCTTCGCGCACAGATGGACACGGGCCGTCGGATCACTGATCCGGCGGCCCGTTCCGCATTGCGCGCCTGTCCGGGCACAGGCGGGTTATAGGCCAAAATGTGTGTAAGGCCCGGGCGTGTCGTCACCCCTCCTCGGCTGGTTCGTAGCGCTGCCACCCGGTCCCGTAGGTCATCGGGCGTCCCGTAGCCTCCCACATCTGCGCGTCCGTCTCAGGCACGTCAGGCACCGGCCTGGATGTCATCAGGAGTTCTTTGAGGTTCAGGGGTGCTGGGCCGTGAAGAGCCAGCCACCAGTCGAGCGCGCGCATGCGGTGCGCTAACGGCATCCCTCTGTGCAGCCGCAGCAGTGCCCGGAGCTGAGCGTTGATCCCGCCTTCGTGCCAACTCGTCGTGCGTGGCACCCGCCGGTCGGCGAGGTACGTGAACGCGGTCCCATTCCCCACGACGCTGTTGAGCGCATGCCGGGCGCGGCGGAGGCGTTCATGCGTAAATCCCACCGTCCCGTCGGGGTAGCGAGTGCGTTCTTGCAAGAACCGTCCCCACCGCTGGTTCCAGTCCTGAAGCTCCAGCGTCCAGGCACGGGCTTGCTCTGGCGTGTTCAGCCGCCCCACGGCCGTTGAGAGCGCGAAGAGTTCCCTGCCCGCAGGAAGACGCGGACGCGAGGTGAGATGGCGCCGGACGCTGGCGTGGACATGGAAGAGGCACCGCTGCACTTTCGTCGAAGGCCACATGGTGCTCAGCGCCGATCGCATCCCGCCCGCACCGTCGATGACGACGTACTCCGGGGCGGGGAGGCCTTCGATGAGGTCTTGCCAGCTCGCACGTGTTTCTGCTCGGGCCCAGACCCAGTTCACGACGATGCCTGAGGGGGTGGAAGCGATCAAGCAGACCGTTGTGCGTTCAAGCCAGATCCCGTCGAGCCCGAGGACGGGGTGGATTTCCCCGGTCCTGACAGGACGTGGCACGAGCGACCAGAGAGGTTCAAAGCGTCGTCGTAGTGTGCGGGGGCTGATCCGCAGTTCCGTGGCGAGTTCGGCTTGAGAGGCTTTGCCCGTGATCCATCGTTGGAACGCGCGGGCCTGTGTGAGCTCGGTGGCGCGGGAGCGGGTCGTGCTCGCTCCGCAGGTCAGGCAGCGCCATCGGGTTCGTCCTGAGCTTGTAGTGCCGTTCTTGGCAAGGGGCTGGGCGCATACACCACAGTGGGGCCGATTGCGTGGAAGGGGCATGAGACATGCTCCCAGGCCATGTCAACGGCCGTGTTGCCTTACTGCCGACTGGGAAGCAGGGGCACCGCTTACACACATTTTGGCCTATAACCCGCACAGGCTCGTGACAACGGGCCCCGTACCGGACGTGACGTGTCCGTTCGCGACGCGTATCGACACCGCCCCGTTCTTGGCCCGCCATTCACCCCGATTTCACGAACCGCCCTCTCGGTGGTAGAGTTGAATCCGTTGCCGCGGCACCGTTTCGGTTGCTGTTGGTCACCTGCGCGGGTGGCGGAATAGGTAGACGCGCTAGCTTGAGGTGCTAGTCCACGAAAGTGGGTGGGGGTTCAAGTCCCCCTTCGCGCACAGATGGACACGGGCCGTCGGATCACTGATCCGGCGGCCCGTTCCGCATTGCGCCCGGCTGTCCGCGTCCTGCGGCGACGTTCAGGTTGATTTGACACACTGGGGGAGTACTCAACTCGGCAGCGTCGTCGAACCCCTGGCGTTGCCTCTCTCACACCGAGCTGCGAGGTGCCTATGGCCATCACTATCTCCACTCTCGTCACCCTTATCGTCATCGTCGCCCTGCTGACTCAGACGCTGTTCATCGTGCGTCAGAAGACGGCCGCCGTCGTCGAGCGCCTCGGCAAGTTCCAGCGCGTGGCGATGCCCGGCCTGAACTTCAAGATCCCCTTCATCGACCGCGTCGCACAGCGCGTGGACCTCCGCGTCCAGCAGATCGACATGGACATCGAGACGAAGACGGAGGACAACGTGACCGTCCTCGTCCGCACCTCCGTTCAGTTCGAGGTGGCGGCCGCAGACCCGATGAACCCCGCCGGAATCAACCCCGAGGGCGTCAAGGCGGCGGTGTACTCGCTGTCCAACCCGGGCGCGCAGATCCGCACGTATGTCGCCGACGCCGTCCGCGGCAAGGTCCCCAACATGTCCCTCGACGAGACCTTCAGCGACAAGGCCGCCATCGCCGAGCACGTCTCCACCGAGCTTGCGGCCCGCATGAGCGGCTACGGCTTCCACATCCTCAACACGCTCGTGCCCGATGTCGCCCCGACGGACGCCCGCGTCCTCTCCGCGATGAACAACGTCATGGCGTCGCTGCGTGAGAAGGAGGCCACGATCAACAAGGCACAGGCCGAGAAGTCGGCCACGATCATCCGCGCCGAGGCGGACCGGGACCGAGCCCGCCTCGCCGGTGAGGGCGTGGCCCTCCAACGCAAGGCCATCGCGGAGGGCCTCGCCCAGTCCGTCCGCGAGATCGGGGACGCGACGAACGGCGACGCCGCCAACTCCCTCGCCGTCCTCATGTTCACCCAGCAGGTCGACGCCCAGATCGCCTTCGCCGAGAAGGGCAACTCCAGCACGGTGCTCCTGCCGCCGGCCGCGGACCAGTTCCAGAACACGTTCGCATCCATCCAGTCCGCAATCCTCGCGGCGGGAGAGGCCAAGTCCAACGCGGCCAACGCCCGCGCCCGCTACGAGGCAGAAGAGCGGCGCTAGAGCCCTCGGGTCACACGTGGCCGAGTGCCGCACAACGGGCAGGGATTGGGTCGCTCCAGTCCCTGCCCTAGTCTGTGGATGAGACCCACGCAGCGATCCCAAGGAGACACCATGCCGAACGCCGACGCAACGGACACCGCGGACCTCACCGGGTACGGCTCCCTCCCGGACGATCAGGCTCTCAGCGACGTCATCGACATGTGCAGAGACCTCATCCGGATTGACACCTCGAACTACGGCGACAACGCCGGGCCGGGGGAGCGAGAAGCGGCCGAGTACGTGGCGGCGCGCATGAGTGCGGCTGGCCTTGAGCCGGACCTCTTTGAATCGGCCCCCGGCCGCGCCTCCGTCGTCGCCCGCATGAAGGGCACCAACCCGGACAAGCCCGCGCTCGTCGTCCACGGACACCTCGACGTCGTCCCCGCACAGGCGGAGGACTGGAGCGTCGACCCCTTCGCCGCCGAGGTCAAGGACGGCCTCATTTGGGGCCGCGGCGCGGTGGACATGAAGGACATGGACGCGATGATCCTCGCCACGATGGAGTCCATGCAGCGCAACAAGGTTCGCCCGGAGCGCGATCTCATCTTCGCGATGTTCGCGGACGAGGAGGCCAACGGCACATACGGCTCGAACTGGGCGGTGGACAACCGGCCCGAACTCTTCGAGGGCGCCAGCGAGGCCATCAGCGAGGTCGGCGGATTCTCCGGTGAGATCGCTGGCCAGCGCGTCTACTACCTCCAGACGGCGGAGAAGGGTCTTGCCTGGCTGCGGCTCATCGCGCACGGCCGCGCGGGCCACGGCTCGCAGATCAACACGGACAATGCGGTCACCCGGCTCGCCGAGGCCGTGGCAGCCATCGGACGCCACACGTGGCCTGTCGAGTTCACCAAGACCACGGAGCAGTTCGTCTCCATCGTGGAGGACATGACCGGCGTGGACTTCGACGAGTCCGATCCCCGGGCGTTCCTGGAGCAGCTCGGCAGCGTGGCCCTCTTCGTCGGGGCGACGTTCCAGAACACCTCGAACCCCTCCCTCCTGAAGAGCGGCTACAAGACCAACGTCATCCCCGGCACCGCCGAGGCGCACATCGACGTACGCACTCTCCCCGGCAAGCACGACGAGGTCATGCGCATCATCAAGGAGCTCGCGGGAGAGCACGTGGATGTCGAGCCGATCAGCATCGGACCTTCCCTCGAGACCGCCTTCAACGGGGACCTCGTGGACGGCATGATCGCGGCGCTCGGCGCGGAGGACCCCGGAGCACCAGTCCTGCCGTACACCCTGTCAGGCGGCACGGACAACAAGGCACTGAGCCGCCTCGGGATCACGGGCTACGGCTTCGCCCCGCTGCGTCTGCCCAAGGAGCTCAACTTCACGTCGATGTTCCACGGCGTGGACGAGCGGGTCCCGGTCGACTCCCTCGTGTTCGGCACGAAGGTCCTCCACCGTCTGCTCTCAGCGCAGTAAGCGCACGCCGCGTCCCGCGCGGGTAGGATGTGTGCCATGAGCCACACACCGGAACAGTCACTCGAGGACCTCGTCTCGCTCATGAGGGAGCACCTCGCCGCCCTGCGCGAGTCGCGTGGAGACGGGGACTTCGCCGTTGAGGCGCTCTATGACCGCGTCGGCGACGCCTTCGCGGACTATGCCGACGCCCTCGACGAGGAGTTCGGGGAGGCCCTGCCCATGGACCTCGTCGACGACGAGGACTGACAGGCCGCCTCAAGGAGCCCGGGCGCGGGGTCTAGAGTGGACACGTGCATTGGATTGAAGCGATCATTCTTGGCCTGGTTCAGGGCCTGACCGAGTTCCTCCCCGTCTCCTCGAGCGCCCACCTGCGGATCGTCGGTGAGCTCCTGCCCGACGGCAAGGACCCTGGGGCCGCGTTCACTGCCATCACCCAGCTCGGCACTGAGCTGGCGGTGCTGATCTACTTCTGGAAGGACTTCGTCCGGATCATCTCGCGCTGGTTCGGCTCCCTCACGGGCCGCGTGCCGCGCAACGACCAGGACGCCCGGATGGGCTGGCTCATCATCGTCGGCAGCATCCCGATCGTCGTCTTCGGCCTCCTGCTCAAGGACGCGATCGAGACGAGCTTCCGCAGCCTGTGGATCGTCGGCACGACGCTCATCGTCTTCGGCGTCATCCTCGGCGTCGCCGACGCCGTCGGCCGCCAGGTCCGCAAGCTCGAGGACCTCACCGTTCCTCACGGCCTCATCTACGGATTCGCCCAGGCCCTTGCCCTCATCCCGGGCGTCTCGCGGTCCGGCGGCACGATCACCGCGGGCCTCCTCATGGGGTACACCCGCGAGGCGGCTGCCCGCTACTCGTTCCTCCTGGCCATGCCGGCGGTCTTCGCCTCGGGCCTCTACGAGCTCTACGGCGCCCTGAAGTCCACCTCGCCGACCGTCTACACCATGCCGCAGACGGCCCTCGCCACGGTCATCGCCTTCGGCGTCGGCTACGCGATCATCGCGTGGTTCCTGCGATACATTTCCCACAACAGCTTCCGGCCGTTCGTCTGGTACCGCATCGGGCTCGGCGTCGTCGTCTACATCCTTCTGGGCACGGGCGTCATCAGCGCCTGACGCTCCACCCCTGTCCTTGCAGGGCGCGGCACGCACTGCCCGCCCCGCCTCCTGACACGAAAGGCCCGCCGCATGCGAGCATGGTCCACCGCCCCGATCCCGCGCGTCGCCGGGCGTCCTCCGCGCCTCACCCTGTGGGACACGGCGCAGCAGAGGCTCGTCGAGCCTGAGACGAACGGCAAGGCAAGTCTCTATGTCTGCGGCATCACGCCCTACGACGCGACCCACATGGGCCACGCTGCGACCTACGTGGCGTTCGACCTCCTCGTCCGCCAGTGGCGCGACGCGGGTCACGACGTGACATACGTGCAGAACGTGACGGACGTCGACGACCCCCTCCTCGAGCGCGCCAACGCCACCGGTGCCGACTGGCGCGAGCTCGCCCGAGAGCAGACTGACCTGTTCCGCGAGGACATGGAGGCGCTCAACGTCGTCGCGCCGCAGCACTACGTCGGCGCGGTCGAGTCCGTCCCGCTCATCGTCGAGGGCGTCGAGCACCTCGTCGCCGAGGGCGTCGCCTATACGGTGCCCGGCCACGACGGCGAGCCCGACGGGGACGTCTACTTCGACATCGAGGCCGCTCAGCGCATCCAGCCGCACACCGAGGCCGGCGCATGGGTGCTCGGCCAGGTGAGCGGCTACTCCCGTGAGGACATGCTCCGCCTCTCCGCCGAGCGAGGGGGAGACCCCGAGCGCCCGGGCAAGCGCGGACCCCTCGACCCGCTGCTCTGGCGCGTGGCCCGCCCCGGAGAGCCCGCCTGGGACGGGGCCTCCCTCGGGGAGGGCCGCCCCGGCTGGCACATCGAGTGCTGCGTCATCGCCCGCCGACTCCTCCCGGCCCCCTTCACGGTCCAGGCCGGCGGCAGCGACCTCACCTTCCCCCACCACGAGATGTCCGCGGCTCACGCGTATGCGGCCGACGGCGTTCCGCTGGCGCGCCATTACGCGCACGCGGCCATGGTGGGCCTCGACGGGGAGAAGATGAGCAAGTCCCGCGGGAACCTCGTCTTCGTCAGCGTGCTGCGCCGCGAGGGGACGGACCCCGCCGCGATCCGGCTCGCGCTTCTCTCCCAGCGCTACCGGGAGGATTGGTTCTGGAGCGACGACGTCCTGGCGGCGGCAAAGACCCGCTTGGCGCGCTGGCGCGAGGCATTCACCGGCACGGCGTGGACGGCCGCGGAGGCCGAGCGGCTCATCGCGGAGATTCGGGCCGCGCTGGCCAACGACTTGGATGCCCCGGCCGCGCTCGTCGCGGTGGACGCCGCCCTGACGCGGCATGTCCCGACGCAGCAGGACGAGGGATCGCAGGGCATCCGGGACGCGCTCGACGCGCTTCTCGGCATCCGGCTCTAGGTCCGGGCGGCCCCGTCGTCGTCCTCTCCTGAGCCGTAGGAGCGCAGGAACGTCTCGATCTCCTCCGCGATGACGTCCCCCGAGACCTCGGGGAGCGAGGCGGAGGCCTCGACGGCGGCGTCGACGGTGCGCTCGAGGCGGCGGACGTACTCGCGGATGTCCTCGTCGTTCTCGGCGAGCTCCTCGACGTTGCGCTCCCACGCCTCAGCCTCGTCGACGAGCTGGGCGTCCTGGAGGACGACGCCGAAGATCTCCTCCAGCGCGCCGACAAGCGCCAGCTGCGCCTTCGGGGAGGGGGACTGGCTCACATAGTGGGGGACTGACACCCACGCGGAGAGGGCGGGGACGCCATGGCGTGCGAACGTCGAGCTCAGCACGCCGAGCATGCCTGTGGGGCCCTCGTACGTGGAGGCATCGAGGCCCATGAGCGTGCCGAGGCGCTCATCCTCCGTCGTCATGATGGTCGGGAACGGCCGCGAGTGCGGGACGTCCGCGAGCATCGCACCGAGGAGGACCACAGCATCCACGCCCTCGGCCGCCGTGAAGGCCATGACGCGCTCGGCGAACGTCCGCCATGCGAAGCTCGGCTCGTGCCCGTAGGCGACGATGACGCGGTCGCGCCCGGCGCCCGTGCCCACGTCGTAGAACCGGACCCCGGGCCAGCGGATGCTGCGCTCGCCCGAGGACGAGCGCGAGACGCGGGGCCGCAGCACCTGGTAGTCATAGAATCGCTCGTCCGTCACGGCTGAGACGAGGGGCGCGTTGGCTGCCGTGCGCGCCCTGCGAAGAACGCTCGAGGCGGCCTCGCCCGCGTCATTCCAGCCGCGGAACGCGATGAGGAGGACCGTCTTCGCCGCGTCCGGGTTCTCTCCCCGAGAGGCGGCCATGGTCCCCAGGGCGCGCATCAGGGTGGCGGGCTCGTGGCGGTCAGGGGTGTCGGTCATACACTCCAGCTTAGGTGCGAACCGTAGACTGGGTTTCATGTCTGCTTCCCCTGATGCCGCGCCGACCACTCGCCTCCCTGCCGCGATTCTGTGGGACATGGACGGAACCATCATCGACTCGGAGCCGTATTGGATGACGGCCGAGCGGGAGCTCGTCGAGCGCTTCGGGCTCACGTGGACCTCCGAGGACGCGATCCAGCTCGTGGGTCAGGCCCTGCCGACCTCCGCGGCGATCCTTCAGAGACACGGGATCGACCTGTCCGTGCGCGAGATTATCGACACCCTGACGAGGCGCGTCGTGGAGCAGTGCGCGGCCGGCGTCCCGTGGCGCCCCGGGGCGCGGGAGCTCCTCGCAGAGGCCCGCGAGCTCGGGATCCCGTGCGCCCTCGTGACGATGAGCGAGGGCCCTTTCGCGGAGGTCGTCCTCGCGCAGATGCCGGCAGGCGCGTTCCAGGCCGTCGTCACGGGGGACCGAGTGGCGCAGGGCAAGCCGGCCCCGGACGCGTACGAGCTCGGCTTCCTCGAGCTCAGCGAGACCGCCCCCGGTTTGGCCAAGGACGAGTGCGTGGCCATCGAGGACTCCTGGCCCGGCTACTGCTCCGCGACCAGCGCGGGGCTGACCACCGTGGCCGTGCCCCTCCACGCGGCCCTCCCCGAGGGCGAGGTCCGGATCGAGTGGGACGGCCTCGAAGGCCGCACCTGTGCGGACCTCGGACGGGCACTGACGCCATGACGCCCCCCGACGAGCCACAGCGCCCCCGAACGCCGCCGCACGCGCGGACGGAGCCCGGCATCACGGCTGGCCGGATCGGGGGCGTGCCCGTCGTGCTCGGGTATTCCTGGCTCGTCCTCATCGCCATCGTCCTCGTCGTCCTCGGCCCGCGGTTGGCCGCCTCGATGGGAGCCGCCGCCGGGTACGGGCTGGCGGCGGGCTACGCCGCGGTGCTTCTTGTCTCGGTCCTCATCCATGAGGCGGCGCATGCCGTCGTCGGAAACCGCGTGGGGCACCGCAGCGAGCGGATTGTCCTGACGTTCCTCGGCGGGCACACGAACCTCGCGGGACCCGCGAGCCGACGGCCGCGCAACCGGGACCTCCTGTTGATCGCCCTCGCAGGCCCGGCCGTCAACCTCCTCGCGGCACTCGCCGGGTGGCTCGTGCTCTGGGCGCTGGGGTCCGGGGCCCCCAGCCTGGGCGCCGACCTTCTGTGGGCGTTCGTCTGGTCCAATCTTCTCCTCGGCGTGTTCAACCTTCTGCCCGGCATGCCTCTCGACGGCGGCCAGATCGTCGAAGCGGCGGTCTGGCGGGCCACGGGGCGCCGCCGGACCGGAACCGCTGCCAGCGCGTGGGCCGGGATCGTCATCGGCTCCGGCATCCTCGCCGCGAGCCTGACGCTGCTCCTCGTCGGCGCGCCGATGTCGATGTTCCTCGGTGCCCTGGCCACAGGAGGGTTCATCGCCTACTCGGCGTTCTCGCAGCTCCAGAGGATCCCCGTCCTCGACTTCGTGGAGCGATGGGACGTCTTCGCCCGGACCCGCCCCCTCGCCGGCACCGTGCGGGTCACCGACCGAGTCCCGTCCGCCCGCACCGGCGCCCTCCTCGTCGTGGACGAGTCGGGGGCCCCGGTCGGCTGCCTCGACGAGTTCGCGGCTCCCGGCGCCCTCGCCTCTGACGAGATGCGCCTTGTCGGGCCGAGCGTCGAGCGATCCGCCGGAACGCCCGCAGCCGTCGAGGCGCTCACCCGGGAGGCCGTCTGGGCCATCCCGGTCGCAGAGGGCGGGCGAATCGTGGGAATCTTGACTCACGAGGACCTCGCCATCACGTCCGACGACGTCCGAGCCGCCACACACACCCCCGCGACAGCGAACCCAACCACGGAGAACCGCCGATGAGCCACGATCCCCAGTCCGCGTCTGTCCCCACCGACGGCGTCCCGGCCCCGCATGGGGCGGCCACGAGGCGGGGCCCGTTCCGGCCCGGGGACCGGGTCCAGCTCACGGACGAGAAGATGCGCCTGGCCACGATCACCCTCACGCCGGGCGGCGGCTACCACACGCACCGCGGCGTCCTCCAGCACGACGACATCCTCGGGCTGCCCGAGGGCTCCCGCGTGACGAACTCGGAGGGCTTCGCCTACCTCGCCATGCGGCCGCTCCTCAGCGACTTCGTGCTCTCCATGCCGCGAGGCGCCGCCGTCGTCTACCCGAAGGACGCGGCGCAGATCGTCACGATGGCGGACATCTACCCGGGGGCCCGGGTCGTCGAGGCGGGCGTCGGCTCCGGCGCGCTGACGCTGTCCCTCCTCCGGGCCGTCGGGGACGGGGGCCACGTGCACTCGATCGAGCGCCGCGAGGAGTTCGCGGACGTGGCCCGAGGCAACATCACGACGTTCTTCGGGGGCGAGCACCCCTCGTGGCGCCTGAGCATCGGCGACTTCCAGGACCGCGTCGTCGAACTCGAGGCGCCTCGCAGCGTGGACCGCGTCGTCCTTGACATGCTCGCTCCGTGGGAGTGCACGGACGCGGTCGCCACGGTCCTGGCGCCCGGCGGCGTCTGGATCAACTACGTGGCCACCGCGACCCAGCTCTCCCGCACGGCGGAGGCGATCCGCGAGGACGGCCGCTTCACGAACCCGGTGTCCTGGGAGTCCATGGTCCGCGGCTGGCACGTCGAGGGGCTCGCCGTGCGCCCGGACCACCGCATGGTGGCGCACACGGGCTTTCTCCTGGTCACGCGGCGACTCTCCGACGGGGCGAGCCCCATGTACCCCGCGAAGCGCTCGTCGAAGAGCGACTTCTCGCCGGCGGACGTCGAGACGTGGACCCCGGAGCGAGAGTGGGGCAATGAGGAGCTCGGCGAGCGCGGCGTCTCCTCGAAGAAGCTCCGCCGCGCGGCCAAGGACGCCGCCTCGATGGTCCAGCGAGGCTCGCTGCCCGCGACGGACCCGGACGCTGTTGGGGAGCACCGCCTGCCTCGCGGCGGGGCGAGCGAATGAGCCCCGCCGAGGCGGCGGGGGCCGCACAGGGCGCCCGGACGGGCCGTGACGGTGCCACGCCTTCCGAGAGCCAGATGGAGCGCCGCGTGGCCCTCCTCCAAGACCGCATCCGCCAGCTGGACCGCCAGCTCGCCCAGGCCACGACCTCCAACGAGCGTCTTGTGTCCGCGCTGGGCGTCGCACGAGACGAGCTGCGGCGCATCCGCGCCTCCCTCGAGCCGGACGACGACGCCACGCTGAGCTATGGCACCGTCGTCGCGGTCCGCCCCGCCGTGCCCGCGCCCCTCAACGGCCCGGTCACCCAGACGCAGGCCGCTCGTCGGCCCGGGGTGGACGTCATGCTCAACGGGCGCAAGATCCGCGCGCGGATGTCCCCGCTGCTCGCCCTCGAGGTCTGCAAGGACGGGGACGAGGTGCTCCTCGACGAGTCGCTGCAGATCGTCGCCGTGTACCCGGCCCCCGCGACGGGCCAGGTCCTCACCGTCAAGGAAGTGATGGGGGCCCGGAGCCTTCTCGTGGCGACGCGCTCGGACGAGGAGCGGGTGGTCGCCCGGGCCAGGAGCCTCGTGGGGGAGAGCATCCGGGTTGGCGACGGCGTCGTCGTCGACCTCAAGACCAACACCGCCTCGAGCCGAGTGGAGCGCCAGGAGGTCCAGGACCTCATCATGGAGGAGACACCGGACGTCAGCTACGCGGACATCGGCGGTCTCGGCCCGCAGATCGAGCAGATCACGGACGCGGTCGAGCTGCCCTTCCTCCACGCCGACGAGTTCCGGGCCCACCGTCTCACGCCGCCCAAGGGCATCCTGCTGTACGGCCCGCCGGGCTGCGGCAAGACGCTCATCGCCAAGGCGGTGGCCCGCTCGCTCTCTGACCGGGCCCGGGAGGCGGGGCGAGCGGAGGCGTCGCAGAGCTGGTTCTTCAACATCAAGGGCCCCGAGCTCCTCGACAAGTACGTCGGCGAGACGGAGCGCCACATCCGGACGATCTTCGCCCGCGCCCGGGAGCGGGCAGCGAACGGCAACCCGGTCATCGTCTTCTTCGACGAGATGGACTCGCTCTTCCGCACCCGCGGGTCCGGCGTGTCCTCGGACGTCGAGACGACGATCGTCCCGCAGCTCCTCGCCGAGATCGACGGCGTCGAGCGGCTCGACAACGTCATCGTCATCGGTGCCACGAACCGCGAGGACATGATCGACCCGGCGATCCTGCGCCCAGGGCGGCTCGACGTCAAGATCCGCGTCGAGCGCCCCACGCGGGCCGGTGCCCGAGAGATCCTCGGCAAGCACCTGACGCCCGAGGTCCCGCTCGCAGCGGGCCTGACGCGGGACGAGCTCATCGATGCCGCCCTCGAGTCCATCTACCGTGAGGGGCCGGACCGGGACCTCGTGGAGGTCGTCTTCGCGGGCGGGACCCGCTCCATCCTGCGTTTCTCCGACTTCATCTCCGGCGCCGTCCTGCGCAACGTCGTGGACCGGGCCAAGACGGCCGCCGTCAAGGACGTGGTCCGCGGCGCCGCGCGCGGCCTCACGGTCGAGCACATCCGCGGGGCAGTCGACCAGGAGTGCCGCGAGATCGAGGACCTGCCGAGCACGAGCAGCCCGGACGAGTGGGCCCGCGTCCTCGGGCGGCGCGGCGAGCCCATCGTCGCCCTGACCAACCTCGCCCACGCGGCGGAGCGGTCATGAGCGTGCGGCGCCCCATGGGCGGCGAGACCGAGTTCGGGCTGACCAGCGCCGGGCTGACGCAGTCCGCCCACACGTACCTCTCCGCGATCCTCGTGTCCGCCTACGCGGACGCGGAGGAGGAGCGAGCGGCGGCCGAGGGGCGGCCCGGCTTCCTGCCCTCGGGCGGCTGGGACTACTCGACGGAGCGGCCGCTTCGGGACGCCCGCGGGTTCACGGTTCCGCGCCGCCAGGCGCACCCGAGTCAGCTGACGGACGCGCCAGCCGTCGTCGACGCCCTGAGCGTGGCCGCCGCCGGGACGCCCCGCTCCTTGCGCTCCCAGCGCGCCCTGGCCGCGCGCGGGCGCGACGAGCTCGTGACCAACACCGTCCTCACGAACGGCGCGCGGTTCTACGTGGACCACGCCCACCCTGAGTATTCGTCTCCGGAGGTCATGACGCCGCGGGAAGCCGCGGTGTGGGACCTCGCCGGGGACGTCGTCGCCATGCGCGCCGCCGCCGCAGCCGAGGCCGCGGGCGCCCCGAGGATCGACCTCTTCAAAAACAACACGGACTCGAAGTCCAGCTCCTACGGCACCCACGAGAACTACCTCGTCGACCGTGCCGTGCCGTTCGAGTCGCTCGCCGAGGGGATCATGGCGTTCTTCGTCACCCGTCAGGTGCTCTGCGGCGCAGGCCGCGTCGGTGTGGGCGTCCCGGGCGGGCCCGTGGAGGCACGGCCGGGCTTCCAGATCTCCCAGCGCGCGGACTTCATGGAGGAGCTCGTCGGCCTCGAGACCACCCTGCGCCGCCCCATCGTCAACGCCCGGGACGAGCCGCACTCGGACGAGTCCCGCTTCCGCCGCCTCCACGTCATCGTGGGCGACGCGAACCTGCTCCCGTCCTCCATCACGGTGCGCTTCGCGGCCACCTCCCTCGTCCTGCGTCTCATCGAGGACGGGATCTGCCCGGACGTACGGCTTGAGGACCCCGTGGACGCAATCCGCTCCCTGAGTCACGACATTCCCCTCGAGGCTCCCTCGACTGCCGCGGCCCTCGCCGGCGCGTTCCGCTCGCCTCTGCGCTTGGATACCGGGGGGACGACGACGGCCCTGGCGGTCCAGCGGACCTATCTCGACGCGGCGCGGCGGGCCTACTCGGGTGCCGACGCCGAGACGGACGAGGCCCTGACCCTGTGGGGCCGTCTTCTGGACGGGCTGGAGACTGACCCGCTCTCGCTCGCTGCCGACGTGGACTGGATCGCCAAGTTCCGCCTCGTGGACGGGCTGCGCCGCCGGGATGGGCTCGCGTGGGACGACGTCAAGCTCCAGGCCGTCGACTTGCAGTACGCGCTGCTCGACGCGAGGCGCGGCCTCGGCCAGCGTCTGCGCGCCGCCGGCTCTGCGGCATCGCTCGTGTCGGTCACGGACGAGGAGGTCCTCGAGGCGGTCCACCGGGCTCCTGCCTCCACCCGTGCCGCCGCCCGCGGCCACGCCGTGAGCTCGTTCGCTGACTCGCTCGTCTCGGCCTCGTGGGACACGCTGACGTTCAGCTTCGCCTCCGCGTCCGCCCCTACGCGGATCGTCCTGCCCGACCCGTCGATCGGCGGCGCCGCGCTGGCGCCGGCCTTGGGGGCCGCGGATGCCGAGTCGTTCGCCGAGTCTCTCGCACGGGCTGTCGCCGCGCACACCACTGCCCTGTCTGCCGACCACCACGAAAGGAGCGCGCCATGAGCCGCACATCCATCAACGAGTCCGCCTCCGAGCACGAGGACGGCCCGTCGGCCGGAGACGTCTTCCCCGCCGAGGGCCGCGCCTCGCAGTCCCAGTCCGTCGATGCGGGGGGCCTTGACGACCTCCTCGCCGACATTGACTCGGTGCTCACCGCGAACGCCGAGGAGTTCGTCTCCGGGTTCGTCCAGAAGGGCGGTCAGTAGCCCGTGCAGCGCAGGATCTTCGGGCTGGAGACGGAGTTCGGCCTCGCCCACATGCCGTCGCGAGGCCCCCGCATGCTCCCCGAGGAGCTGGCCCGGGTCCTGTTCCGCCCCGTCATCGCGTGGGGCCGCAGCTCCAACGTCTTCCTCGACAACGCTGCGCGGCTCTACCTCGACGTGGGATCCCACCCCGAGTACGCCACGGCCGAGTGCGACTCAGTGCGCCAGCTCATCGCCCAGGACCGGGCTGGCGAGCGGATCGTCCACCGCCTTGCCCAGGACGCCGCCGCAGCCCTTGAGGCAGACGGGTACGAGCCGCGGGTCTACCTCTTCAAGAACAACGTGGACTCCGCCGGCAACTCGTACGGCAGCCACGAGAACTACCTCATCAAGCGCAGCCTGGAGATGACGCGCCTGTCCTCGTGGCTGGTGCCCTTCCTCGTCACACGGCCGCTGATCGCAGGCTCCGGCGGCGTGACGGCGGGGGAGCACGGCTCCGGCTTTGTTCTCTCGCCGCGCGCCGAGCACCTGTGGGAGCCGGTCTCCGGGTCCACGACGCGCTCGCGCCCCATGATCAACACGCGAGACGAGCCCCACGCGGACGCCTCCCTCTACCGGCGCCTCCACGTCATCTCGGGGGACTCGTCCATGGCGCAGGGGACCACCTTCCTCAAGATCGGGACCGCCTCTCTCGTCCTGCGCCTCATCGAGGCGGGGGAGCGGCTGCCGGACGTCTCTGTCGCCAATCCTCTTCGCTCACTCCGCGACGTTTCCGTGGCCGTGGACTCCCCGGCGCCTCTCGGCCTGGCGGACGGCAGGACCGCCACGGCCCTCGAGCTCCAGCGCACGTTCTACGCGCACGCCGCCGCCTTCTGCGAGCGGGAGGGCGCCACGGACGAGGAGCGGGACGTCCTCACTCTGTGGGACGCCGTCCTCACGGACCTCGAGGAGGGCACGGACACGGTCCTCTCCACGCATGTGGACTGGGCGGCGAAGCGCTCCCTCCTCACCGCGTACGCCGCGAAGAACGCACTGGAGCCGGGCGACGCCCGCCTGCGGCAGCTCGACCTCGCCTACCACGACATCGCCCCCGGCCGCGGACTGGCCTCGATCCTTGAGGCCTCCGGCCGGTTGGCCACCTTCGTCCCCGAGGCCGAGATCGAGGCGGCCGTGGAGCAGCCGCCGTCGACAACGCGCGCCGCACTCCGCGGGGCGTTCCTCAAGGCGGCCCGTGCGGGGGAGGTCCTCACGACTGTGGACTGGGTCAACCTGCGCGTCAACGCGGACCCGCACAGCCAGGTCGCGCTGAAGGACCCGTTCGAGACCGCGCCAGCCGCCGTCGCCCCCCTCATGGAGTCTGTGAGCCGGCTCAGCACCGCCTCCTGATCCCCCGGGGGAACCCATCTGCGCGCCGTCAGGTGCGACAATCGCGGGGTTGACCTGCGAGGATGGAAGATCGAGACCCGAGATTCCCAAGCAAAGGATTCCTTTCGTGCGCAAGAAGATCATCATCGCCACGGTGCCGCTGGCCCTGTTGCTCGCGGCCTGCTCCGGCCCGTCCACCCCCGTGGGAGACAAGGACGGCGTGAGCTCCCTCAAGGTGGACGTGAAGGCGGATGATCAGGTGCCTGACGTCAAGTTCGACACCCCGATCAATGTCAAGGAAGACACCGTCCAGATCGTCAAGGAGGGCTCGGGGGACAAGATCGCCGAGGGCGACCGCGTCATGTACCGCCTCGCGGCCGTCGACGGCAACACGGACAAGGTCGTCAACGAGACGTACACGAAGAAGAAGGACGCCCCCCTCATCTTCGGTCCCCAGCTCAAGCAGCAGGCCAGCGCGCTCTACGAGGGCCTCAAGGACCAGAAGAAGGGCGCCACGATCGCCTTCATCCCGAAGGCCGAGTCGGACGACCAGCGCGGCGTCATGGTCTTCACGATCACCGATGTCCAGAAGCCGCCGACCTACACGGACATGGCGCCCGGCGCGCAGTTCGGGGACAAGAGCGTCACAGACAAGATCGGCGTCAAGTGGGGCGCGGACAACTGGGCCCCGCAGGTCAGCATCGACAAGGCCCTCAACCCCACGAAGGCCGGCGCCCGCCTGTACGGCAGCCCCAAGGAGGACGGCGCCGTCATCACCGATGACATGAAGCTGTCCGTCAACACGGCGATCATCGACATCGCGACGGGCAACCAGACCCAGGACACGTACTCCCTCGACACCCCGACGAAGCCCATCATGGCGGACCTCAAGACCGAGATGCCGGTCCTCTACGAGGCTCTCAAGGGACAGAAGGTCGGCCAGACGGTCGTCTACGTGCCCAAGACGGCCCAGGGCCAGCAGGCCACGGCCCTCGTCATGACGGTTACGGGCGCCGAGAAGTACCACACGCCCACCCTCATGAAGCAGGACCAGGTCAAGAAGCTCCGCGACGAGGGGAAGCTCCCCACGGTCAAGGAGCAGGGCGCCAAGAAGGTCCCGGCCATCACGTTCCCGAAGGACACGAAGGCCCCCCAGGACCTCGTCTCGGAGACGATCAAGGAGGGCACGGGCCCCACGGTCAAGGACACCGACACGGTGACCGTGACCTACTCGGGCTGGGCGTGGGACTCCCACAAGAACTTTGACGAGAACTTCACCAAGAGCCCCATCCCGATGAGCCTCGACGGCGTGATCAAGGGCTGGAAGATGGGCCTCGCCGGCAAGAAGGTCGGCTCGACCGTCATGCTCGTCGTCCCGAAGGACCTCGCCTACGGCGAGACGCCCCAGGGCGACGCCGAGGGAGACCTCGTGTTCTACGTGAAGATTGAGAAGACGGCCGCCGCAAAGTAGGCGGCACATCCCCAACGTCACCCAGGAGGAGACATGTCCTTTGGACAGCGCGACTTTGATCGCACCAAGCCCGAGATCGACTTCCCCGGAGATGAGGCCCCCACGGACCTCGTCATCGAGGATCTCATCGAGGGCACGGGCACGGAGGCCACGGCCGGCAAGACGGTGTCCGCTCACTACGTGGGCGTCGCCCACTCGACGGGCGAAGAGTTCGATGCCTCGTGGAACCGCGGCGCGCCGCTCGACTTCACGGTCGGCGTCGGCCAGGTCATCCAGGGCTGGGATCAGGGCCTGCTCGGCATGAAGGTGGGCGGCCGTCGCAAGCTCGTCATCCCGCCGCACATGGCGTATGGGGATCGCGGCGCTGGCGCGGCCATCAAGCCGGGTGAGACGCTCATCTTCGTCGTCGACCTCATGGGCGTGCGCTGACGCCTCGCCTCCGCGTGGGGCGAGCGAGGGGCCCGTCGATCCTTCTGGATCGGCGGGCCCCTGCCGTCTCTGCGCGCGTCTTCTAGGCTTGAACCATGAACGTGGAGTCGGAGATGGCCGACGACGGCGCGCTGGCGCGGTCAGAGCCCGTCGTGGAACGGTCGATCGCGCTGTGGCGCGCCCTCCGGGCGGCACCGGACGGGCTGACCTGGCCCGAGATCGCTGCCGCCGTCCCGGGCTACGAGCTCACGCAGGCGAGCCGCAAGGCGTTTCAGCGGGACCGTGCAGGGCTCGAGCGCGCTGGCATCCGCTTTGTCCCGGGCGACTTCTCCGCGCCGCAGTACGTGTACGCCCTCGAGGCGGCTGGACCCCTGCCGGAGCTGACGCGGGACGAGCGGGCGGCGGTGTCCCTGGCGGCGTCCGCTCTCGGCCGCTCGTCTGCGGGACGCCAGGCCCAGCGCGCGGCGGAGCGCCTCGCCCTCACGCCGGACGAGCTCGAGGCCGCCCCGCGCCGCGCCTGGTCGCCGCTTCTGCCGCCGGATGGCGGCCTGCTTGGTCTGCTCTCGTCGGCGGCGGTCGAGCGACGGGCGGTGACTCTGAACTACGTGGACGCGGCGGGTGCCGCGACCTCCCGGACCGTGTGGCCCTGGACCGTTGTGGCCCGCGGCGGCCGGTGGGTCGTCATCGGGTACGACGAGCTCCGGGCCGCCGTGCGCTCGTTCAGGCTGGACCGGATCGAGACCCTGAGTCAGGCGGTCGCCGCGCCCGGGGGCGACCCTGTGCCCCTTGAGCAGCGTGCGTCTCACCTGTCCGAGCATGCCCTGGCCCCTGGTGGCCCTCGGGAGTGCGAGGTCGCGGTGCGCCCGGGCGCCGGCGCGTGGCTGCGGGCGGTGTCTGTCCCCTCGCCCTCCGGGCCGGCCGCGGCGCCGAGTGAGGCCGGAGCGTCGTCGCCCGCATGGGACCGGGTGCGGGTCCCGAGCCGCCTCTGGGAGGAGGCCGTTGCCGAGATCCTTGCCGCGGGAGGGGACGCCGTGCCTCTCGCCCCGGCCGCGTTTGTCGAGGACGTCGAGACGGCCGCGGCGGAGCTCGAGCGGCGGCACACCGGCCCCGCCCCAGCGGCTGCCACGGCGCCCAGGGCCCGCCGGGAGCGCATCCGCCCGGACGCCCACGCCCGCGTCTCCCGGGCCCTCGCCCTGCTTCGGCTGCTCGACGACGGCACGCCCCGGGAGGTCGCCGAGCTCGCCGACGCCCTCGGCAAGCCGGCCGAGACAGTCCTCGAGGAGGTCCTCGCCCTGAGCCTCGCGCACGGTGAGGACGCGGGGGAGGAGGGACGGGTCCATGTCTCGGAGGACGGCCGGTGGGCCACGCTCGCGGGAGGATCCGGCGTCACGGTGCCCGCCCCGACGCCCGAGGACGTCCTGCCGCTCCTCGTCGCCCTGAGGGAGTTGGAGGGCGTGCTCGGCCCCGACCACCCCGAGAGCGAGCCGCTCGCCGGCGCTCGCCTGAAGCTTCTCGCCTCGCTCGGGGACCCCGAGCTGGCGGCGACCCTGGAGGCGACGAGCCGCACCGAGGCCCCGGACGCGCAGGTCCGCACCGTCATGCGGGCGCTCGCCTCCGGCGGCTGGCTCACCTTTGTCTACGTCAAGGCGGACGACGACGCGCGCCGCCGCACGGTGCGGCCGATTCGCCTCATGGACGCAGGCGGGCGCCGGTACCTCGTGGGGGACGAGGCCGCGGCGCCCGGTGAGCGCGGCACCGAGAAGCACTTCCGGCTGGAGCGGTGCCACGAGCTCGAGGTGTGCGAAGCGCCAGGCACGGCCGCCGGCGGCGCTGCAACCCACGGCGAGACCCGCCTGCCGCGGTGGGGGACCGCCCGGACCTCGGGGCCCACGGCCGTGATCCTCGCTCTCGCGGGCCGTGCCCGCATGCCGGACGAGCGCCTCGACGACTTCGATGCCCGGGATCGCCGGCAGCTCGCCGACGGCGTCGCCGGAACCGTGACGCTCTTTGGGGACCGAATTGTGGGCGAAGTGCTGCGCTCCGCCGGGGACCTGGCCGTCCTGGAACCGCAGGCGGCCCGGACCGCGGTCGCCGCGGCCGCGGGACGAGTGCGACGATCCACAGGGTCCATGCGTAGAATCATGTGAGTACCCTGTTCTCACGAAAGGACAAGCACATGGGCTGGGCTCAGCCGTCCCACATCCTGATCGTCGTCGTTCTCGTTCTTCTCCTCTTCGGTGCCCCCAAGCTTCCTCAGCTTGCCCGCAGCGTCGGCGAGTCGATGCGCGTCTTCCGTTCCGAGGTCAAGCAGCTGAAGAACGAAGAGGAAGAGGACGAGGACAACCCCAAGACGCCGGGAACCGGCGCAGGCGCCACCGGCACGGGCTCGACCTCGGCCGACACCCCCGTCACCGGCCGCGTCATTGACGGGAACTCCAAGTAATCCCTATGGCCCGAGCACGTCGTAAGGACAACCCCGAGGGAAACATGTCCCTCGGGGAGCACCTGAAGGAAGCGCGAAACCGGTTCTTCGCCTCGGCTATTGCCATCGTCGTCTGCTCCATCGCGGGAGGCTTCTTCTGGAAACCCTTTGTCGGGCTCCTCACGGCCCCCGTCAAGGAGGCCGCCGGCGACAGGGGCACCATCAACTTCGGTACCCAGACGCAGGCCTTTGACCAGCTTCTCCAGGGGTCCCTCTTCCTCGGGTTCGTCGCCTCCAGCCCGTTCTGGCTGTACCAGGCCTGGGCCTACCTCCAGCCGGCGCTGACGAAGAAGGAGCAGCGCATGTCGCTCGGCTTCCTCTTCGCGGCCATCCCGCTGTTCCTCGGCGGCGTCTACCTGGCCTGGCTCATCTACCCGCACGCTGTGCGGGCGCTCTACGCGTTCGTCCCCGAGGGGTCCACGTACTACCTCGCCGCCGCGGAGTTCATCCAGTTCGTCCTCCGCCTCCACCTCGCGTTCGGCTTCGCCTTCCTCGTGCCCCTGCTCCTCGTCGGTGCCAACATGCTCGGGTTCGTGACGGGCAAGCGCGTCGCCAAGGCCTGGCGCATCGTCGTTTTCGTGTGCGTGGCGTTCGCCGCCATGGCCGCGCCGGGACCGGACCTCTTCCCGATGTTCGCCCTGGCTGCCCCGATGCTCATTCTCTTCTTCGTTGCAGTGCTCGTCTGCATGGTCAATGACAGGCGTCGGGCTCGTCGCACGATCGCGCACGCGACGACCGACGAAGTCCGCCCAGTGTCCGCGATCTGATCTGCCTGATCTGCGCGCCGCGAAAAGAAGGCCCCACGCCGCCCGGCCGGGGCCTTCTTGCTGTGTATCGTGGGATTCATGACCACCCCGGCCGAGCGCTACGAAGCGATGAGAATCCGACACGCCGAAGCAGCGACGGAGCTCAGCCGATTCGCAGCGGCGCAGCCGTTCCCCCTCGACGAGTTCCAACGCGAGGCCTGCCGAAGCATCGAGGCCGGCCGCGGTGTGCTCGTAGCGGCCCCGACGGGCGCCGGCAAGACGATCGTCGGCGAGTTCGCCGTCCATCTCGCCCTCGCTAGGGGCCAGAAGGCCTTCTACACCACGCCCATCAAGGCGCTCAGCAATCAGAAGTACCACGACCTCTGCGAGGCGCTCGGCAGCCACAGGGTGGGTCTCCTGACGGGGGACACCTCGATCAACGGTGAGGCGGACGTCGTCGTCATGACGACTGAGGTCCTCCGCAACATGCTCTATGCGGGCTCGAGCACCGTGGCTTCCCTCGGGTTCGTCGTCATGGACGAGGTCCACTACCTGGCAGACCGCTTCCGCGGTGCCGTGTGGGAAGAGGTCATCATCCACCTGCCCGAGTCGGTCACGGTCGTCTCCCTCTCGGCCACCGTCTCCAACGCCGAGGAGTTCGGGGCGTGGCTTGGCACGGTCCGCGGGGAGACCGACGTCGTCGTCTCGGAGCACCGCCCCGTCCCGCTGACCCAGCACGTCATGGTGAGGGACCGCCTCGTGGACCTCTTCGAGGGGCACGTGGCCTTCGACGAACTCGCGCAGTCCGGCGGGACCCCGCATGTGAACCCCGAGCTCATCAAGTTGGCGCGTTCGAGCGGGCCGAGCGGATTCGGGCGGGGACGGCGCGGCTCCGGACCCCGTGGCAAGCGGCCCTCCCACTCGGGCCACGGCGGCGGCGGGCCCTCGCGCGCCTCACGGCCCAGGATCATCGCGAGCCTCGCTGAGCAGGGTCTCCTGCCGGCGATCGTCTTCATCTTCTCTCGCAAGGGCTGCGAGCAGGCGGTTCGGCAGTGCGTCGAGCACGGGGCCGTCCTGACGACGGCGAGCGAGCGCACCGAGATCCAGCGCGTCGTGGACCAGGTCGCTTCCCTCCTGCCGCCTGAGGACCTCGATGTCGTGGGATTCTGGTCGTGGCGCGAGGGCGTCCTCAAGGGCTACGGCGCCCACCACGCCGGGATGCTGCCCGTGGTCAAGGAGGCCGTCGAGGCGCTCTTCGGGGCGGGCCTCATCAAGGCGGTGTTCGCCACGGAGACGCTCGCGCTCGGCGTCAACATGCCGGCGCGCAGCGTCGTGCTGGAGAAGCTGGACAAGTTCAACGGCGAGTCTCACGTGGCCGTGACCCCGGGGGAGTACACGCAGCTCACGGGCCGCGCCGGCCGGCGGGGCATTGACGTCGAGGGCCACGCCGTCGTCCTCTGGGACCGGGATGCGGACCCGGCGCAGATCGCGGACCTCGCGTCGACGCGCACGTACCCGCTCAACTCGAGCTTCGCGCCGACCTACAACATGAGCATCAACCTCGTGGCCCGCTTCGGCCTGGACCGGGCGCGCAGCGTCCTCGAGTCCTCGTTCGCGCAGTTCCAGGCGGACCGGGGCGTCGTCGGTCTGGCCCGCCAGGTGCGGGAGCGCGAGCGCGCCCTCGCCGGGTTCGAGGAGTCCATGCGCTGCGAGCGGGGGGACGTCGCGGAGTACCTGCGGCTGCGCAGGGAGCTCAGCGAGGCCGAGAAACGGGCCCGTCGCCACTCGCGCAAAGCCCAGTCGTCCGCCGTGGCGGCGTCCCTCGAGCGCCTTCAGATCGGCGACGTCATCGAGGTCCCGTCAGGCCGCCTCAAGGGCAAGGGCGTCATCATCGATGCTGACGCGGTGAGCCTCCACCCGCGCCCCTCGATCCTCACGCTCCAGCGCACCATCCGTCGCATCTCGGTGGATGACCTTGCCGAGCCGGTCGAGGTCGTCACCACGATGAAGGTCCCGCGGCGCTTCACTGGCCGCTCGCCGAAGGAGCGCCGGGACCTCGTCTCGGCCCTCAAGGCCGCGCTGGACCGGGCCGGCTCCGCGCCTCGTCGGAGTCCTCTCTTCTCCACCGCCAAGGGGGAGGACGACGCCTCGCCTGCGGCCGAGGTGCGCCGCCGGCTTCGCGCCCACCCGGTTCACGGCTGCCCCGAGCGGGACGAGCACGTCCGCTGGGGAGAGCGGCACGCGAAGCTCGCCCGTGAGACCTCGACCCTTCGGGCCAGGATTCGTGGCCGCACCAACACGATCTCCCGCCAGTTCGACAAGGTCTGCGACGTCCTCCGCGCCACGGGCTACCTGACGGAGCAGTCTGAGGTCACGCCCCAGGGCGCGGTCCTCAGCCGCATTTACGGGGACCGGGACCTGCTCACCGCGCAGATGCTCAACAGCGGAGAGCTCTCGGGGCTGGAGCCCGCCGAGCTGGCGGCCCTTGTCTCCCTCCTCGTCTACCAGGGCAAGCGGGAGCACACGCCGGGGCACATCGTGATGCCCACGGAGGACCTGCAGGAGCGCTACCGTTCCCTCGTGCGGATCTGGTCCCGCGTCACGGACGAGGAGGAGCGCGCCGCCGTGCCTCTGACGCCTGATCCCGACCCGGGCCTCATGCGCCCGGTCTGGAGATGGGCTCAGGGGGCTACCCTCAGACGGGCCCTCGAGGGCTCCGACCTCGCGGCGGGCGACTTCGTGCGCTGGGCCAAGCAGGTCGTGGACTCCCTCGACCAGTTGCGCGCAGCGAGCGGCGACCCCTCGGTGCGAGGCTGCGCCGAGGAGGCCATGGACGCCCTGCGCCGCGGCGTCGTCGCCGCCGGCTGAAGCCGCCCTGAACTCTTCTTGACCGCACTTTCGACAAAGGACCATTGTGCCCAGCACCCTCTATCTCAACGGCCCCATCTACTCCTCCGCGTCCCCGGCGGCGGACGCCATGCTCGTCACCGACGGCCTCGTCGAGTGGGTCGGGGATTCGAGGTCGGCCCCACGGCCGGCGGGAGCGAGCATCGTCGATCTCGACGGCCGCTTCGTCGGCCCCGGCTTCGTCGACTCCCACACGCACGTCATCGGCCTGGGCCGCACGCGCGTCGAGGTGGACCTCCGTCACGTCAGGAGCGCGGGGGAGCTGCTCGATGCCCTCGCCGCCCGGGCAGCGGGCCTTCCAGAGACGGAGCTTGTGCGGGCCTGCGGGTGGGACGAGACCCTGTGGGCCGACCCGGCCCTGCCGACGCTCGCGCAGTTGGAGCGCGCCGCCGGTGGGCGGGCTGTCTACGCAGCACGCGTGGACAGCCATTCGGCGCTTGTGACGCGCGCGGCGTACGCCTACGCGCAGATGCAGGTCCCCCTCGACGCGGAGCCGGACGAGCCGTGGCTCATCGACGGACAGGCCCGTACGGACATGGCCGCCGTCGTCAACGCTCTCTCGAGCCGCGAGGCGGCGGAGGCCGCTCGGCTCGGCCTGGACGAGTTCGCGCGGACGGGCCACGTGGCCGTCGTCGAGAACGCGGCACCGCACCTGGGCGGCGTCTCGGACGTCGTCACCCTCAAGCAGGCCTCGCTCGATGCCGCCTCGCCTGAGGTGTTCGTCCTCTGGGGCGAGCTCGTGGACACGGCCGAAGCGGCCCTGGCGCGAGTGGCGGAGATGGAGGGCGGCCTGGACGGCGGGGACGTCGACCCCTGGGTCCTCGGTCTCGCGGGCGACCTCAACGTCGACGGGTCCATCGGGTCCCGGACCGCGGCGCTGCGCCAGCCATACGACGACGACCCTGCCAGCGGGACTGGCATCGCCTATCTCTCGCCGGAGCAGGTGCGGGACCACTTCGTGGCGACGACGAACGCACGGCTCCAGGGCGGCTTCCACGTCATCGGAGACCGCGGCATGGACATCGCGCTGGACGGCGCCCAGGCCGCCGTGGAGATCGTCGGTGCCCGGGCTTTCGCGGCGCGCGGCCATCGCCTCGAGCACGCGGAGATGACGGACGACGACGCGCTGGCGCGGATGCGGGACCTCGCTCTGACGTCCTCGTCCCAGCCCGGATTCGACGCAGCCTGGGGCCGGGAGGGGGAGCTCTACGGCGTCCGCCTCGGCCATCGCCGGCTCGGCATGAACCGCTTCGCCACGATGGCGCGTCTCGGCGTGCCGCTCGCATTCGGCTCGGACGCGCCCGTCCTGCTGCCGGACCCCTGGTGGCAGGTCGCGGCGGCCATGAATCACTCCAACCCGGCCGAGTCCCTCACGGCTCGAGGGGCGTTCACGGCCCACACGCGCGGGGCGTGGCGCGCCCTCAACAGGCACCGCTCCGGCGGGCCGCGCCACGGCGAGGGCCAGCTCATCCCCGGTGCTCCCGCCTCGTTCGCCGTCTGGGAGATCGAGGAGCTGGCCATCCAGATCCCGGATCCGACGATCAGCGCCTGGTCCACCGACCCGCGCGCCCGCGTCCCGATGCTCCCGGCCCTCGACACCGAGGTGCCGCCGCGGGCCGTGCGCACCGTCGTCAACGGTGACGTCGCCTTTGATTCAGGCGACCTCGCTTAGAATGTTTCAGAGCAAGGTAAGGGGGCTGCCCGTGGGAGCGGTCCGAGATGCGTGTCCCACGCTGGCGAGAGGCTTCAAGTGCGAGTACTGACGATTATCCCGACCTACAACGAGATTGAGTCTCTGCCCAAAACGGTGGCGCGCCTGCGCGCGGCCGTGCCGGATGCGGACGTGCTCGTGGTCGACGACGCCAGTCCCGACGGCACCGGCCAGTGGGCGGATGAGGCCGCAGCTGCCGACGAGCGCGTCCACGTCCTCCACCGCACGGGAAAGAACGGCCTCGGCGCCGCCTATATCGCGGGCTTCGAGTGGGCCCTTGAGCGAGACTTCGAGATCATCGTCGAGCACGACGCCGATGGCTCCCACCAGCCCGAGCAGCTCCCTCTCCTCATCCAGGCGGTCGAGGACGGGGCGGACCTCGCGATCGGCTCCCGCTGGGTCCCGGGCGGCCGCGTCGTCAACTGGCCGCTGTCCCGCAAGCTCATCTCGCTCGGCGGGTCGTTCTATTCGCGGACCATGCTCGGCATGCCGCTGAAGGACATCACGGCCGGCTACCGCGCGTATCGGCGCACTGCCCTCGAGGCGCTGGACTTCTCGCAGATCGAGTCTGTGGGCTACGGGTTCCAGGTCGACATGACCTTCCGCATGCACAAGCTCGGCATGAAGATCGTCGAGGTGCCCATCACGTTCATTGAGCGCGAGCTCGGAACGAGCAAGATGAGCGGCGGGATCGTCCGCGAGGCCATGCTCAACGTGACCAAGTGGGGTCTCGCCGAGCGCGCGTCCCAGGTTCGCGGCGCGGTGGACTCCCTCCGCGGGCGGCGCCAGCGCTAGGCGCCAGCCGACGTCGTCGGCCGCTGCTGCGGCGTGACAGCCCGCTGCAGCCTGACAAGCACAAAACGCCCGGCGCGTGGCCTCCAGGGGGAGGGCACGCGCCGGGCGTTCGCGTCAGGGGCAGGCGGGGGACGCGCAGGGCCGCCGCGCTGTCACAGCGGGCGGGCTCGCGTCTGGCCTGAACCGGGGGAGCGGAGGCTACTTCTTCTTCGCCTTGCCGGTGGAGACGGACTCTCCGCGGCGCTCGCGCAGGACGGTGAGGCGGTCCTGGAGGATCACCTCAAGCTCTTCGACGCTGCGGCGCTCAAGCAGCATGTCCCAGTGGGTGCGCTGCGGCTTCTCGTTGCCCGCCTCGGGCTTCTCGCCGTTGACGATGACGGCTTCCTTGCCGGTCTTCGTGGTCCACACCGGGGGGACGTCAGCTTCGGTTGAGAACGTCACAAAGACAGACTCGCCGTCTTCCGTGCGGTACTCGATGTGCTGGCGGGGCGCGGGCTCAACGCCGGCCTCGGTCTCCATGGACTGCGATCCGAGTCGCATTCCTCGCAAGCTGCGATCACTCACGTCATCCTCAATTCGTCGTGCGGATCGGGTGCGGGCGCAGTTGACACGCCCAAAATCATTATTCTATCGCGTTGCGGCCGGAGCGGGGGACCCGAAGACGGCGAGATCGAAGACGGCCGTGACCTGGCCCCGCTCCGGCTGCGAGGCATGCGCACGCCCGCGGGCCTCCTCGAGGGTCATGTGGTGGCCCGCGGGCCCCATGAACGCGAGGTCGGCGACATCGTCGGGGGAGAGGCTGAGGCTGAGCTGCAGCGTCTCGCGGTGCGCCAGCTCGAACCCAGCCCGCGCGGCCTTCGCGTCCAGCGCCTCGCGCTTGCCGGCGGCCTGCCCCAGCGTCAGCCCGGCGTCGGCCAGCTCTCTCAGGTGCCCCTTGCCTGAGGTGACGACGACGATGGAGCCGCCCGGCTTGAGTACGCGGGCGAACTCGTCCATGTTGTGGGGCGCGAAGACGTTGAGGACCGCCTCGACGGACGCGTCGGCCAGCGGCAGGGGGCGCCAGGCGTCCCACACGAGGGCCAGAGTCCGCGGAAGACGGGCCGCTCGGCGTGCGGCGGCAGGGGAGAGGTCGATGGCCACAAGTTCCGAGTACTCAGATCCGGCGGAGTAGTACCCGGTGCCGCAGCCGACGTCGACGACCGTTCGGGACGAGAGGAACTCAGTGAGCCGGCGGGCGAGCGGCGCGTAGTGACCGGCGGACTGGAAACGCTCCCTGGCGAGGATCATCGCCGAGGTGTCCGGCGTAAAGGGTGTCCCGGCGCCCACGAGGAGGTTGACATAACCTTGACGCGCGGCATCGAAGCGGTGGGACTCGCGGCAGACGAGGGGGCCAGAGCCGGGGCCGTCCGGGCGCGACACAGGGCTCCCGCACAGCGGACACAGGACGCAGCCTTCGTCAAGAAGACTCAGGGATGATGGAGACACGCGTGCAACGTTACCCGTGGGCCGACCGAGCCCGCCGGGGCGCATGCCGCAGGCGAGAGGAGAAACACGTGACCGAGACCCACGCAGCCCAATCAGGCGACGACTGGAAGGCCGACCGGATCGGCGCCGCGATCATCGGAGCGAATCCGATGGTCATGGCGCGCCTCCCGCAGTCATTCGCCGTCATCGGCGACGTCCAGTGGCTGCCTGGCTACAGCGTCCTGTTGACCGACACGCCAGGCGTCGAGCGCCTCACGGATCTCGAGCGGACCGAGCGGCTCGAGTTCCTCAGCAGCCTGGACCGGCTCGCGGAGGCGGTCGAGGCGGCGTGCTCCGAGGCCGACAGCGACTTTCTTCGCGTCAACATCGAGATCCTCGGCAACAAGGATCCCTTCCTGCACGCCCACGTGTGGCCGCGCTACGCCTGGGAGCCGGACGATGTGCGGGCCAAGCCCGTGTGGCTGTACCCGCCGACGAACTGGAGCGAGCCGGCGCACGCGTACGGGCCCGCCAGTGCAGGCCTCCGTGAGGCCATCACGCGGCGCCTCAACGCCCCTCTCGGCCATGACGGATAAAGCGCCGATAATATACATTATGTCAACTAACTCTTCGGGGGCCGTCCCCCGGGGCCGATCCAACCCTCAAGGAACCCATGAGTCACCAGAACGCCGAACGCACGACCGCACACCCGGGCACTCAGCAGGACGCCGCGACCACTGCACCGCGCGAGTCAGACCCGCGCCGCGGACAGCAGCAGCCCACTCCGGCCCAGCGATCGAAACGCGACTCAGACGCCCGGCGCTCAACCCCCGCAGCCCAGGCCGTCCTTGACGCGGCGCTCGTGGTGGCGTTCGCCGTCGTCGGACGCGCATCCCACAGTGAATCGCTCGACCCGGCCGGAGTGCTGACGACGGCCTGGCCGTTCCTCGCCGGGCTGGGTCTCGGATGGCTCGCGGTGCGCGCGTGGCGGCACCCGCACCGGCTGGCGCCTCAGGGGCTCATCGTCTGGGTCGTCACCGTCGCCGCAGGCATGGGCCTGCGCGTCGGCACCGGCGGCGGATTCGCCGTCGCGTTCCTCGTCGTCGCCTCCCTTTTCCTGGCGCTGACGATTCTCGGAGGGCGCGCAGCCCTCGGTGCCGCTACTCGGCGGAGGTGAGCTGAACCCAGCGGTCCAGGCGCTGGGCAGCGGCGCCGCTGTCAATGGCCTGGGCCGCCTGGGCAATGCCTGCCGTCAAGCGCTCGACGACGCTGCCGTCCGCAGCGGACGAGAAAGCCACGAGACCGGCCGCTGCGTTGAGGAGCACCGCGTCGCGCGCCGCACCGGGCCGACCCTCGAGGACCGACCGCACAACGCTCGCGTTGTGGTGCGCGTCCCCACCCGTCAGGTCCGCCACCGTCCACCGCCGCAGGCCGACCTCCTCCGGGGTGACCGTCTGGCGCGTGATCTCGCCGTTGCGGACCTCAAGGACCGTGCTCGCATCGGTGACTGTGAGCTCGTCGAGACCGTCATGACCTCGGAAGACCAGTCCCCTGCTCCCCCGACGCGCCAGAACGCCCGCAATGAGATCCGCGGACTCCTGACGGGGGGCTCCAATGGCCGACGCCGCAGGGGCCGCGGGGTTGGTCAGCGGCCCGAGAAGGTTGAAGACCGTGGGCACGCCGATGGCACGGCGGGCCGGGGCCGCGTGGCGCATGGACGGGTGGAAGGCCTGGGCGAAGACGAAGGCGAGGCCGATCTGATCGAAGGTCGACTCGAGCCGCTCCATGGGCGCCGCCAGGCGGACACCCAGGGCCTCCAGGACATCCGCAGAGCCAGACATGGAGGTCGCCGAGCGGTTGCCGTGCTTGACGACAGGCGCACCCGCCGCGGAGGCGACGATGACCGACATCGTCGAGATGTTCACGGTGTTGAGCTGGTCTCCCCCGGTGCCCACGATGTCGAGAGACTCGGCGGGCAGCTTGAGGGGCTCGGCGCGCTCGCGCATGACGTCCGAGAAGCCGGCGACCTCGTCAACCGTCTCCCCCTTGATGGCGAGCCCCATGAGGAGTGCGGCCAGCCGGGCCTCCCCCGCTTCGCCGCTCATGACCTCGGACATCGTCCAACGGGCCTGCTCATAGCTGAGCGAGTCACCGTCCTTGAGGGTGCTCAGGATCTGCGGCCAGGAGTACTGCGGGGCGTGCTGCGGGGGCTGAACGTTCACTCCTCAAGGCTACAACTACGAGTCGTAGAAAATCTTTTGGGGCCCGGATCCGCGCCAAACCAACGATCCGGCCCCCACGACACGACCTCCCACCGTGTTGGAGTGGGATTCACAGAGAACTTTTAGACATAATGGCAGGGTGACATCTGCGACTCATACCCCAGCCCCCGCGGCTCAGGCGACGCTCAACCGGCCCAACATGGTCTCCGTCGGAACCATGGTGTGGCTGGCGAGCGAGCTCATGTTCTTCGCGGGCCTCTTTGCCATGTACTTCTCCCTCCGCGCGGCCCTGCCGCACGAGTGGGCCACGGAGTCAGCCAAACTCAACGTGCTCTTCGCCTCGATCAACACGGCGATCCTCGTCTCCAGCTCCTTCACCGCCCAGTTCGGCGTGTGGCGTGCTGAGGAGATGAAGCCTCGCCGCTCGGGGCCGATCTACGCCCTGCGGCAGTGGGGCATGATCGAGTGGTTCTACCTCACGTTCGTCCTCGGCGCCATCTTCGTCGGTGTCCAGGCCTACGAGTTTGCGACCCTCGTCTCCCACGAGGACCTCGCCATCTCCACGAACGGCTACGGCTCCGTCTTCTACATCACAACCGGTTTCCACGGCCTCCACGTCGTCGGCGGACTCATCGCGTTCCTCCTCATCATCGGGCGCGCAAACCTCGCCAAGCGCTTCGGGCAGTTCGAGGCCACCGCGGCCATCGTTGTGTCGTACTACTGGCACTTCGTCGACGTCGTGTGGATCGCCCTCTTCGCCATCATCTACTTCCTCAAGTAGATCGCCCGAGACCGAGAACCACAGTTAGGAAAGTTTCGTGAAGTCACGATCACTGAATCGGCGTCATCCGCTCGCCATCTTCGCGTTGCTGGTGCTGGCGCTCGTCCTCACGGGCGGCACCTATGCGCTCGTCACCAAGAACAACGAGGCACAGGCCCAGGCCACGGCAAGCTCGCAGGACGTCGAGGACGGCCAGAAGCTGTTCGCCGCCAACTGCGCGACGTGCCACGGCATGAACGCACAGGGCACCGCAACGGGCCCCTCCCTCATCGGTGTGGGCGCCGCATCGGTCGACTTCCAGGTCGGTTCCGGTCGCATGCCCATGCAGATGCAGGGCCCGCAGGCGCTCCGCAAGCCGCCGCAGTTCGACGACCAGCAGATCCGCCAGCTCAGCGCCTACGTGGCGTCCCTGGCCCCGGGGCCGGCAGTCCCCACCGAGAAGGAGCTGGACTACAGCAAGCTCTCGGATGAGGAGATCGCCGAGGGCGGCGAGATCTTCCGCACCAACTGCGCCATGTGCCACAACGCGGCCGCAGCCGGCGGTGCTCTCACCCGCGGCAAGTTCGCGCCCACGCTGGATGGCGTCTCGCCGAAGCACATCTACGAAGCCATGGTCACGGGCCCGCAGAACATGCCGGTCTTCTCTGACTCGAACATCTCCCCCGAGCAGAAGACCAAGGTCATCGCCTTCCTCAAGACCAGCGAGGAGCAGGGCTCGGCCGGTGGCGCGAAGCTCGGCTCGCTCGGACCGGTGGCGGAGGGTCTCTTCATCTGGACCGCAGGTCTCGGAGCCGTCATCGGCTTCACGATCTGGCTGACGTCCCGCTCCCACTAGCACCAGACCAGGCCCTAGGCCTCACTAGAGGATGACGAAACACGTGAAAAATCAACTCGACAACATGGATTGGAGGAACCGTGAGCTCGCATAAGGATTCGTCCGGCGCAGTCGTCGCGCAGAAGGACACTGCGGACCGCTTCGCGGACCCGGGAATTCCCCCTCACGGTGACAGGGTCACAGACATCGACCCGCGGGCAGCGAAGTCCGCGGAGCGGCTCGTGGCCTTCTTCTTCGTGCTGTCCATCGTAGGCACCCTGCTGTTCTTCTTCGGATACTTCTTCATGAAGCCGAGCCCGGAAGACCACATCGCGGGTGTACGGACGCAGAACCTCCTGCTCGGTCTCGGCACGGCATTCGCCATGTTCGGCATCGGCATCGGCATCGTCCAGTGGGCCAAGAGCCTCATGCCGGACCACGAGATCGCCGAGGACCGCCACGAGATCCGCCCCGAGGAGGACCGCCGCGACGCCGCCGCCATCATCAACCAGGTCCTGGACGAGTCCGGCGTTGCCCGCCGTCCGCTCATCCGCAACACCTTGATTGCCGCTGGCCTCCTGGCCCCGCTCCCCGCCATTGCGATTTTCCGGGACCTCTCCCCCAGCGTCGACGTCGACGTTCTCCGCCACACGCTGTGGGCCAAGGGCGTCAAGCTCGTTCGCGACCCGGATGGCACGCCCATCCGCGCTGCGGACGTTCAGCTGGGCTCGGCGTTCCACGTCATCCCGGAGAACCTGGAGTCGGCTGAGCACAAGCTCAACGAGAAGGCCAAGGCCGTCGTCCTCCTCATGCGCCTCGACCCCGCGAAGATGAAGATCTCCGAGGGGCGCGAGAACTGGCATGTGGACGGCATCGTCGCCTACTCCAAGATCTGCACGCACGTCGGATGCCCCGTTGCTCTGTACGAGCAGCACACGCACCACCTGCTGTGCCCCTGCCACCAGTCGACGTTCGACCTCACCCAGGAGTGCAAGGTCATCTTCGGCCCGGCGGGTCACGCCCTTCCGCAGCTCCCCATCGAGGTCGACGCCGACGGCTACCTTGTCGCGCAGTCCGACTTCCACGAGCCCGTCGGCCCGTCGTACTGGGAACGAGGTTAAGAAGTCATGTCGAATACTCCCAACGACTCGTTCGTCCCGGCCACGAAGCTCGGCCGCGTTGCGAACTTCGTGGACTCCCGCACCGGTGGCTCTGCCATGGTCAAGGAGTTCGGGCGCAAGATCTTCCCGGACCACTGGTCCTTCATGTTCGGCGAGGTCGCCCTCTACTCGTTCGTCATCCTGCTCCTCTCGGGCACGTTCTTGACGTTCTTCTTCGACCCCTCAATGGCCGAGACCCACTACAACGGGTCCTTCGTCCAGCTCAAGGGTGTGGAGATGTCGGTGGCGTACCAGTCGTCGCTCGACATCTCGTTCGACATCCGCGGCGGCCTCTTCATGCGTCAGGTCCACCACTGGGCCGCGCTCATGTTTGTGGCCTCGGTGTCCGTCCACATGCTCCGCGTGTTCTTCACGGGCGCTTTCCGTCGCCCGCGTGAGCTCAACTGGGTTGTCGGTGGCGTGCTGCTCGTGCTCGCCATGGCTGCCGGCTTCACCGGCTACTCCCTCCCGGATGACCTCCTCTCGGGCAACGGCCTTCGCATCATCGACGGCGTCATCAAGTCGATCCCGATCGTCGGCACGTACATCTCTCTCTTCCTCTTCGGTGGCGAGTTCCCGGGTACGGACATCATCGGCCGCCTCTACGTGCTCCACATCCTCCTGGTGCCGGCCATCATCCTCCTGATGATCGTCATCCACCTCTTCATGGTTGTGGTGCACAAGCACACGCAGTACCCCGGCCCGGGTCGCACCAACGAGAACGTTGTCGGCTTCCCTGTCGGCCCTGTGTACGCAGCGAAGGCCGGCGGCTTCTTCTTCATCGTCTTCGGCATCATCGCGGTTCTTGCAGGCTTCTTCACGATCAACCCGATCTGGAACTACGGCCCGTACGATCCCTCCCCCGTGTCCGCCGGTACGCAGCCTGACTGGTACATCGGCTGGGTCGATGGCGCACTCCGCCTCATGCCGGGCGTCCTGGGCGACTTCAGCTTCGAGCGCAACGTTCGCTTCCCGTGGGGCGCGAACACGTTCGTCCTGAACGTTCTCCTGCCGGCCCTCGGCCCCGCTCTCCTCATCCTCGGCCTTCTCTTCACCTGGCCGTGGATCGAGCGGTGGGTCACGAAGGACAACCGCGAGCACCACGTGCTGGACCGCCCGCGCAATGCACCGTTCCGCACGGCCGTCGGCGTTGCCGGTTTCATCTTCTACTGCACGCTTTGGGCAGCAGCAAGCTCTGACCTCATTGCCACGCACTTCCGCGTGTCCCTCAACGATGTGACCTACTGGCTTCGGGCGCTGTTCTTCCTCGGCCCGATCCTCGGTTTCATCATCACCCAGCGCGTCTGCCTCTCCCTGCAGCGCAAGGACCGCGAGATCGTGCTCCACGGCCGTGAGACGGGTCGACTCGTTCGGCTCCCCCACGGTGAGTACCAGGAAATGCACGAGGCACTTGACCCCTACAAGCGTCACCGCCTCGTTCACTTCAACTCGTACGAGGTCATCCCGGCGACGCCCGACATCGACGGCAACCTCACCCTCAAGGAAAAGCTCCGCGGACGCCTGTCCCGCCTCTTCTTCGAGGACCGAGTTCTCCCGGTCACCCCGGCCGAGCTCGAGGCCGCCCACCACGGGCATGCCGCCGAGGTCGAGTCCGCTGGCTCGCACAAGGCGATCGGCCACTAGTCTGGGCGCCACATCGGCCAGCTGACCAGCTGACCGTATCGAGAAGGGCCCGCTGCGCATCACGCGCGGCGGGCCCTTCTCGCATTCTCAAACACGCCTGGCGCATCCACAGCGGGGTTGGCGTGGTGCGGTGGCGCCGCCTAAGGGACCGCAGGAACTGCGCGACCAGCCAGCGCCGACCTCTGGGAGCCCCTGACGCGAGCTGGGTGGCGGGTCCCCGTGGCCCAACGGTGTCGGTCGGCGGCATGAACGACACAGCCACGTCTGGAACGACGCCCGATGTCACCGAGGAGAACCCGGAAAGGTGGCGTGGTTCGGCCGAAGCAGCCGCGTTTCGCGGCCGCGAGTCTCGCACCAGGCTCCAGAGTGAACAGGCGTCCTCAGCTGGCGGGCCTCGGGGAACAACGGCAGTTGCCCCCTGCTCCCCCAGTCTCGCGTCTGGCCGCGTCTGGCCGTGACGTGGGCGCAGGTAGCACCGCCACGTTGGTGGCCCGAGGTCCCGTGCAGGACGAGCCGGCCCATGTCTGGCCGTTGTGGGGCCCGTGGACGCCTTCTCGCGATGGCTATGGGGATAGACGCGGCCGCGCCGTCGTCCAGTGCCCCTAGCGCGGCCCCAGGGGGCTCTGCGTGACGCGCGGGGAGTAACGCCGCTGTCCAGGGCGCCTCAGGGGCACAGAAATGCTATAGCGGTCCGCGCGATAGTAGGAGACGGAATAGTCGACGAGGCTCTCGCGAACGTAGGCGCGGCGCTGGACCCTGAGGAGCGGAGCCCCGAGCTCGACGCGAAGCTGCCTCGAGAGCGTCGCTGTCGCGGCGGAGGCCGTGATCGTGTCCTCGCCCCAGTCCATGTGGAGGCCGTAGTCCTCGCTGAGGATGCGGTACAAGGAGGTCGGTGCAGGGCCCTGGAGGATGCCGGGCACAAGGCGGAGGGGGATGAAGTTCTCGTCCACGGTCATGGGGGCGCCGTCAGCCAGCATGAGGCGCTTGTAGCGCACGAGCGGCGCGCCGGCGCCCAGGCCCATCTCACGCGCAAGCGCCATGGGTGCGGGGACTTGGTCGAACGCAAGCAGCTCCGAGTCAGGCTCCATGCCGCGGCGACGCATCTCCTCCGAGTAACCGGTCAGCTTGGGTTCAAGCGCGGTCTTCTCTGGCAGGGCAAAGGTGCCCTTGCCGACGATGCGGACGACTCGGCCCTCCTCGACGAGGGCGTCAATGGCCTTCCGAAGGGTCATGCGGGCCACACCGAGTTCGGCAGCCAGTTGGCGCTCCGAAGGCAGGGCCATGTCCACACTGTCGCCCAGGCCGTCGAGGAGATCGAGCAGATGACGGCGGACGGACTCGGGCTTCGACTGGACTGTTTTCCGCTCCACCATGCTTTCTATCCTACGGACGCGAACCAGCTTGCCTGAGCCGTGACGTGAACGCATGGCCTCGACGGCGTGAATCTTCCGCACGCGAACCGGAGATGTCGCACGTGGGCCTCGTGGAGGGGTGGCTTGAGTGGGGCGCGTGGAGGGGCCGCGTGGACGGGCGGCGTGCGGCGCGCGCGTGCAGAGGTGGCATGCGGGGCCGCGCTAGGGGCTGTAAGGGCTACACGCATTGCTCGCAGCGCCGCTGGCCCCCAAGCGCGACCCATGGCGCCATTGGGGATGCACGGCGGAGAGACGGGGCGAGGCCCCCACCCGGATCATCCGGATGAGGGCCTCGCATGCTGACTAGAGCCAGCAGGTGACTAGTGCGCGTGGTCGCCGCGGCTGTACTCGTACACCCAGCCGATGACGCCGACAACGCCGATGCCAGCGGCGATGAAGAAGACCCACCAGCCCATGGCCAGGCCAAGGAAGGCGCCAGCGGCACCGAGGGCCAGGACGAGCGGCCACCACGACCAGGGGCTGAACAGACCCTGCTCGCCGGAGCCCTCGTGGATCTCGGCGTCGAGGCGGTCCTCCGGGCGGAGGCCGTCCAGACGGCGAGCGTTAGAACTCAGGTAGAACCCGATCATGAGGGCCATGAGGCCCGTGACCGGGATGGCCAGCATGCCGACCCACTCGGTCCACTCGGTCATGAAGCCGTAGACAACGCCCACAACCAGGAAGAACGGGACGAGGAAGAGGAAGATGTTGGATTCGATCTTCATGGACTAGCCATCCTTCCGGTCATCGGCACCGTGACCCACCGGAATGAGCTCCGGGTGGTGCAGGTCAAGGGCGGGACGCTCCGAGCGGATGCGCGGCAGCGAGGTGAAGTTGTGTCGCGGCGGCGGGCAGGACGTTGCCCACTCGAGCGAGGCACCGAAGCCCCACGGGTCGTCCACTTCCACCTTGGGGGCGCTCGTGGCCGTCTTCCAGACGTTGATGAACCAAGGAACCATCGACAGGCCCAGGATGATCGAGAACACCGTCGAGAGCTGGTTCATGTCGGTGAACCCGTCCTCAGGCAGGTAGTCCGCGTAGCGGCGCGGCATGCCCATGACGCCCAGCCAGTGCTGGATGAGGAAGGTGCCGTGGAAGCCCACGAACAGGAGCCAGAAGTGGATCTTGCCGAGGCGCTCGTTGAGCATGCGCCCGGTGAACTTGGGCCACCAGAAGTAGAAGCCCGCGAACATCGCGAACACGACCGTACCGAAGATCACGTAGTGGAAGTGAGCCACGACGAAGTACGTGTCCGAGAGGTGGTAGTCCATCGGCGGGGAGGACAGGATGACACCGGTCAGACCGCCGAAGAGGAACGTCACGAGGAAGCCGAGGCTCCACAGCATGGGCGTCTCGAACGTGATGGAGCCGCGCCACATGGTGCCGATCCAGTTGAAGAACTTCACGCCGGTCGGAACCGCGATGAGCATCGTCATGAACGAGAAGAACGGCAGCATGACCGCGCCCGTCACGTACATGTGGTGCGCCCACACGGTGACAGAGAGGGCGGCGATGGCGAGCGTCGCGTACACGAGGCCCTTGTAGCCGAAGATCGGCTTCCGGGAGAAGACCGGGAAGATCTCCGAGACGATGCCGAAGAACGGCAGGGCGATGATGTACACCTCGGGGTGGCCGAAGAACCAGAAGAGGTGCTGCCACAGGACGGCTCCACCGGACTCCGGGTCGAACACGTGACCACCGAAACGGCGGTCCATGCCGAGCGCGAAGAGCGCCGACGCGAGCGGCGGGAACGCCATGAGGATGAGGATGCCCGTCACGAGGGTGTTCCAGGTGAAGATCGGCATGCGCCACATCGTCATGCCCGGTGCGCGCATGCAGATGATCGTCGTGATGAAGTTGACGCCACCGAGGATGGTGCCGAAGCCGGAGAGGCCGAGGCCGAAGACCCAGAGGTCACCGCCGAGGCCAGGCGAGTAGGTCGTGCTCGAGAGCGGCGCGTACGCGAACCATCCGAAGGAGGCCGCACCCTGCGGGGCGATGAAGCCGGCGCAGGCGATGATCGAGCCGAAGAGGAAGAACCAGAAGGCCAGCGCGTTGAGTCGCGGGAAGGCGACGTCGGGTGCGCCGATCTGCAGCGGCATGATGATGTTCGCGAAGCCAGCGAAAAGCGGCGTGGCGAACATGAGCAGCATGATCGTGCCGTGCATGGTGAAGAGCTGGTTGTACTGCTCCTTCGTCTGAAGGATCTGCATGCCGGGCTCGAAGAGCTCGAAGCGGATGAGCAGAGCCATCACGCCGCCGAAGCAGAAGAAGATGAAGGAGGCGATCAGGTACATGTAGCCGATCGTCTTGTGATCAGTCGAGGTGATCCAGTTGACGAGGATGCGGCCCTTGGACTTCGGGACCACGCGCGGGGCGTCGACAGCAGCCCCCGAATGCCCCCTGTATTCATACGTTGTCATGCGAAGCTCACCTAGTTCGAGTTCGTGGTGGTCGGCTTGCGGTTGTACTCTTCGCCAACCTCGCCCTTGGGCAGCTCAGCCATCTTGGCCTTGAACTGGTCCTCAGGAAGGACGACGACGTTGAAGAGCATCTCAGAGTGGTACTCGCCGCAGAGTTCGGCGCACTTGCCCTGGTACGTGCCGGCCCGCTGCGGGGTCAGCGTGATGTAGTTCGTGTGACCCGGGATCATGTCACGCTTCTGGAGGAACTGCGGGATCCAGAACGAGTGGATGACGTCGCGGGACTCCAGCTGGAACTCGACACTCTTGTTCTCGGGCAGGTACAGCGTGGGGAGGGTCTTCTCGACGCCCGTCTCGCCCGTGGGAGACAGGTGCGCCTGGGTGCCCTGGAAGTAGTGCTTCTCGCCCTGGTAGTCGTAGTTGAAGTCCCACGCCCACTGCTTGCCGAAGACCTTGACCTTCACGTCAGGGTTCTCGACGCGAGCGTCCACCTGGCGCTGCGTCTTGTCGGTGAAGTAGAAGAGGACGAAAACCATGAACAGCGGCAGGGCCGTGTAGAGGATCTCGAGGGGAAGGTTGTAGGAGATCTGGCGCGGGAAGCCGACGTCGTTCTTGCGACGCCGGTACGCGACGAGGCACCACAGCAGGAGGCCCCAGGTGATGAGGCCGACCGCCAGCGCGGCAATCCACGAGTGGACCCACAGCGACGTCAGCGCGTCCGTGTGGTTGGTCGTGCCCGGCTCTGCCGGCATCCACCCGCGCTTGGCCTCTTCGGTGCAGCCCGAGAGCGCGAGCGCAGCGAGGGGCATGACTGCCGCGATCTTGAGGAGCTTGCGGCCTCCGCGCTCCGTACGTTCTTGCGAACCCACGTAACGGCCCTTTCTGTTGAAGTTCCCGCCGTCTCTACCAGTGCCTGGAGGCAAACCGGGGAGTGCGGGCCGAAAGTCACAGGACTTTCACGGTCTATTACTACTCATCGTAGAGCTTACCCGGCTTGGGCCCGGATTGTGCACTTAGTTCAGCGTGGCGCGGCTGTCGGCCCTGACCGCCCTGCACATGACAAAGCCCCTCCCCGCTGCGGCGAGGCGGCGGGGAGGGGCTTTCGGAGAGGGGCGTCCCTAGTGGAACGAGTCTCCGCAGGCGCAGGATCCCTCAGCGTTGGGGTTGTCGATCGTGAAGCCCTGCTTCGAGATCGTGTCCTCGAAGTCGATGGAAGCGCCCGAGAGGTAAGGAACGCTCATCTTGTCGACGACGACCTCGACGCCGTCGAAGTCGCGGACCGCGTCTCCGTCAAGGATGCGCTCGTCGAAGTAGAGCTGGTAGATGAGGCCCGAGCAGCCGCCCGGCTGAACGGCCACGCGGAGGCGGAGGTCGTCCCGGCCTTCCTGGGCGAGGAGGCTGCGGACCTTCTCAGCCGCAACGTCGGAGAGGGCGACCTCGTGGGTCGGCATCTCGGTCTTCTCGGAAACGTCAGTGCTCATGGGCACTCCTTTCCCTGCGGCGCCGTGGTTCGGCGGCAAGTGTCGTCGTCGTCTTCTCCAGTCTATCTGTCAACGCTCCGAAGGCCCCGATTCTTCCCGGACGCTTGCAGCGCGCGCGAGGAGGAGCGTCTCCGCGACGATGGCCTTGCGGAAGTCCCCGAGATCGAGGGACTCGTTCGCGGAGTGAGCACGAGAGTCCGGGTCCTCGACGCCGGTCACGAGGATCTCGACGGCCGGGTAGACCTCCTTGAGGTCCGCAATGAAGGGAATGGATCCGCCGAGGCCGGTCTCGACGGCATCGGTTCCGAACGCCTCCCCGAGGGCGGACAGCATGGTCTGCGCGTAAGGCGCGGAGGTGTCCGTCTGGAAGGGCTGCCCGGCCTCCCCCGGCTCGAACGCAATCTCCGCACCGAAGACGTCGAGCGCCTCAATGTGGGCGGCGAGGGCCTTCATGGCCTGCTCAGGCCGCTCCCCCGGCGCGATCCGCAGGCTGAGCTTGGCCCGTGCCTCGCTCAGGAGCGTATTGGACGCGACAGCGACGCTCGGAGCGTCGATCCCGATGACCGAGAGCGCGGGCTTGTTCCACAGGCGCGAGGTCAGCGCGCCGGAGCCTGCGAGACGGGAGGAGCCGAGCAGCCCGGCGTCCCGAGCGAAGTCCGCCTCTGGGTACTCGACGCTCGCCTCCGCCTCCCGCACGTGGAGTCCCTTGACGGCGACGTCGCCATTCTCGTCGTGGAGGCTCGCGATGACCCGGCCCAGCACGGTCAGCGCGTCGAGAACCGGCCCGCCGAACATGCCCGAGTGGGACGCGTGCTCCGCAACGCGCACGCGAACGACACCGTCGACGAGCCCGCGCAGGGAGGTCGTCAGGGCGGGGGTGCCCACCACCCAGTTGCTGGAATCGGCGACGACAATCGCGTCCGCCCGGAGCTCGTCCCGGTGCTCGTCGAGGAAGGCCCGGAAGGTCGGGGACCCCGCCTCCTCCTCTCCCTCGACAAAGAGGGTCACGCCGACGGGCAGTCGACCGCCGAAGTGCTTGAGGAGGGTGCGCACGGCGGCGATGTGGACCATGATCCCGGCCTTGTCATCCGCGGCGCCGCGCCCGTAGAGGCGGCCGTTCTTCTCCGTGGCCACGAAGGGCTCGGTGTCCCAGAGCGCGCGGTCCTGCGGCGGCTGGACGTCGTGGTGTGCGTAGAGGAGGACGGTCGGTGCGCCTTCGGGCGCGGGAATCGTCGCGATGACGGCCGGTCCGCCGGTGAACGGCTTGCCGTCAAGTGTGGTCTCGGCCCTGTGGATGGCGACGTCGCTGAAACCCGCCTGGCGCGCGAGCTCGGCGACGGCCTCGGCCGAGCGCCCGAGATCAGCAGGATCGAAGGACTCCCAGGCGATGCCCGGGATGGCCACGAGGTCCTTGAGCTCGGCCAGGACAGAGTCGAACTCCCGGTCCACGAGTTCTTGCGCCTGGGCCGCTGAGAGGTCAGAAGAGGAAGAGTGAGTCATGTCTCCCAGGGTATCCGCCGGCGGTAGAATGGGAAGGGTGTTCCGACAGAAGAAGACCCCTGACCTGACGGGCTCCAGCGAAAGCGAGCCCTCGACTCCGGCGACCCACGGCTCCACGGCCGCGCCTGCGGCCCCCTCCGCGGGCACGTCCCCGGCCGTGGCCTCCGCGCAGACGGAGCCCTCCGCGCCGCAGCGCCAGCGGCACCCGCAGGAGAAGAAGGGCGTGCGCACGCCCACGCGCAAGGAGCGGGAGGCCGCCCGCAAGCGCCCCCTCGTGACGGATCCGGACGAGGCCAAGCGCCAGCGCCGCGAGGCCCGGGCCCGGGAAGCCGAGAAGATGCGCGAGGCCCTCAAGACAGGCGACGAGCGCCACCTGCCGCTCAAGCACCGCGGCCCCAATCGGCGCCTCATCCGCAAGGTGGTGGACGAGCGCTTCCGCATCTCGGAGCTGCTCATGTTCGTCACGCTGCCCTTCCTCGTCGTCAGCCTCGTCTTCGCCTCCAACCTCGAGCTGCAGCGCATGATTGGCTGGTTCTTCTACGCCTACGTGCTCGTCATCATCGTCGAGTTCATCTTCCTCACGCGCCAGGTCCGCGCCCGCCAGGCGGCCGCCGGGATGACGCGGCAGCCGGGAGACGTCCGCTACATCATCGAGAGGGCCATCCTGTTCCGCAAGATGCGCCTTCCGGCCGTGGGCGTCTGAGGCCCCACCGCCCACATGCGAGCAGCGCGCCTGACTCCCCCAGACGGGGGCGGCAGGCGCGCTGTTCGTTGGTGAGGCCGCAGTGGCCTAGCTGCGGCGGGCGAGGCCCCGGTTGATGCGCCACGCCCAGAACGGCCCCTCGTAGAGGAAGGCCGTGTACCCCTGGACAAGCGTCGCCCCCGCTTCCAGGCGAGCGCGGACGTCCGCCGCGCTCGTCACTCCGCCGACGGCGATGACCGCCGGCCCCTCGCCCAGTTCCGCCCGGACGAGCCGCAGCACCTCCAGGGACCGAGCCGCGAGAGGCGCGCCAGACAGGCCCCCTGCGCCCATGTCCTCGACCTCGCGGGCAACGGTCGTCAGTCCGTCGCGGGTGATCGTCGTGTTGGTGGCCACCACGCCGGCCAGTCCGAGGGTCGTGACGAGGCGGGCCACGGCGGCCACGTCGTCGTCCGCAAGATCCGGCGCGATCTTCACGAGGAGAGGCATATCCCGCCCCGCCGCCGCGGTGGCCTCCTCCTGGACGGCCCGCAGGATGGGCTCAAGCGCCTCGACCGACTGGAGCTGCCGCAGGCCCGGCGTGTTGGGCGAGGAGACGTTGACGACCATGTAGTCGGCGAGCGGCGCCAGTCGCCGCGCCGAGGCCCGGTAGTCCTCCACTGCGTCCTCGAGAGCCACCACCTTGGTCTTGCCGATATTGATGCCGACGACGGGGCGGGCGCGGGGGAAGCGCCGCTCCAGGGCCTCCTTGAGCGGTGCGAGACGGCGTGCGACGGCCTCGGCGCCGTCATTGTTGAACCCCATCCGGTTGATCACGGCCCGGTCCTTGACCAGCCGGAAGAGGCGCGGGGCCGGGTTGCCCGGCTGGGGCTGGGCCGTGACGGTGCCGACCTCGATGTGGCCGAACCCGAGGTCAGCGAGGGCCGAGACGCCGGCGCCCGTCTTGTCGAAGCCCGCGGCGAGGCCGAACGGGGACGGGAAGCGGACGCCGAAGGCCTCCGTCTCCAGAGAGGGGTGCGGGGCGGTGAGGCGCCGCAGGACCGAGCTGACGCCGGTCGATTCGGCGAGGCGGATCATGCGGAAGCCGATCTCGTGAGCCCGCTCGGGGTCCATGCGCGAGAAGACGACCTTGAAGAAGAGGGGGTAGATGTTCACGCTTGTAGCCTATGCGAACGGGCGCCCGCGCCGGCGGAAGCGCGAGCCTCAGCCCTGGGCGACCTTGTCCACCGCGCCGCCGTAGCGCCGGTCCCGCTGCGCGTACTCCTCCACCGCTCGCCACAGTGTCGTGCGGTCCACGTCCGGCCACAGCTCGTCGAGGAAGAGCATCTCCGCATAGGTCGACTGCCACGGGAGGAAGTTGGACGTGCGCTGCTCCCCCGAGGTGCGCAGGAAGAGGTCCACGTCCGGCAGGTCGGGAGAATAGAGGAACCTCTCCAGGGTTGACTCGCGGATGGAGCCCGGGCGCAGCCGCCCCGCGGCCACCTCGGCGGCGAGCTGGTTGACGGCGTCGAGAATCTCCGCCCGGCCGCCGTAATTGACGCACATGTTCAGGTTGGGCCCCGTGTTGCCTCGCGTCAGGTCCTCCGCAGCCTTGAGCTCGCGGATAACAGACTTCCACAGGCGCGGCTCCCGCCCCGACCAGGTGATGCGCACTCCCCACTCATTGAGGGTGTGGCTGCGGTCCCGGACGACGTCGCGAGAGAAGCCCATGAGGAAACGGACCTCGTCCGGGCTGCGCTTCCAGTTCTCCGTCGAGAATGCGTAGACGGAGACGTGCTGGATCCCCAGCTCGACGGCGCCGGCCATGACCTCCATGAGAGCGCGCTCCCCCGCCTTGTGCCCCTCCGTCCGAGGAAGGCCCCGGGCGTTGGCCCAGCGCCCGTTGCCGTCCATGACGATGGCGACGTGCTTCGGGACGAACTGGCGGGGGATCCGGGGCGGGCGGGCACCCGACGGGTGCGGCGGGGGCGGGACGAGAGAGGGGGTAGTCATGTCTGCCGATCGAATCGCGAGAGTGAGGACATGGTCCGCTCCAGGTGCCAGCCGAGGAAGGACTTCGTCAGGCCGTGAGCCTGGCGCCGCGCCGCCTCGTCTGAGCCGAGGGCCGAAGACCAGTCACCCGATTTTAGCGAAGACAAGAGCTCCCGGGTGCCGGGCCGCAGCGCGGAGGCGCCGGGCACGCGCGCGGCGATGACGCCGCCGTGGCTCGGTGAGAAGGCGTTGAGCCCCTCGACGCTGCCTGTCACCGCGCACGCGTCCACGCTCATGTCCCAGCCGGCGCGGGCGAGCGCCCTGATCGCGAACGCGTCGAAGATCAGCTGAGGCGGGTATGCGGCGCGTGCGAGGGCCGCGAAGGCTCCAAGCAGGAGGTCGTAGAGCGGCACGGACGCGTCCCCCTCCCCCAGGACCTCCGCGAGTTCCGCGATGGCCGAGGCGAAGAGGAACGCGTCCATGTCCTGCACGATCCCCACGCCGTAGCCGGCCACCGAGACGGCCTGCGTCACCGTGTGCAGGCCGCGGCCCTCCGAGGCCTGGATGTCGGAGACCATGAACGGCTCAAGCCGGGCGCCGAAGCGGCTCGAGGGCTTGCGGACCCCCTTGGCCACCGCCCGGACCAGGCCGTGCTCCCGCGTGGCGAGCACGACGATCCGGTCGGCCTCGCCGAGCGGGTGCGTCCGCAGGACGATCGCGCGCGTGGAATACGTCTTGGAACGGGCTCGACTCACCCGTCCAGACTACCGATCCGCGTCCTCGGAGGCCTCCAGGCGGCAGGCCCGGTTGACGGCGGAGACAATCGCGTTGAGGGACGCCGTCGTCGTGTTGTCATGGATCCCGACGCCCCACAGAACCCGGCCGCCCACAGCGCACTCGACGTACGCGGCCGCGCGGGAGTCGCCGCCGGCGCTCAGCGCGTGCTGCGCGTAGTCGAGGACGCGGACGTCCACGCCAACCTCCGCGAAGATCGACAGGAGAGCGTCAACCGGGCCCGTGCCGTGGCCGAACCTCGTCGAGACCTCACCTGCATCGTCGAGTCGCAGCTCGAGGGTGAAAGGGTGCTCCCCGTCCTCTCGCGTGCGCACGTTGCCGATGCGGAAGCGGCCCCAGCGGTCCGCCCCCTCCCCGGCGGCTGGCAGGTACTCGTCCGTGAAGATGGCCCACAGCTCCTGGCCGGTGACCTCGCCGCCGACCGTGTCGTTGCGGTGCTGGACGACCTTCGAGAACTCGATCTGTGCGCGGCGCGGCAGGTCCAGCTGGCGCTCGTTCTTCAGCAGGTACGCCACGCCTCCCTTGCCGGACTGCGAGTTGACGCGGATGACCGCGTCGTAGCTGCGGCCCAGGTCCTTCGGGTCGATGGGCAGGTACGGGACGGCCCAGGGGATGTCATCGATGCCCACCCCGGCGGCCGCGGCGTCCGCCTCCATCTGCTCGAGGCCCTTCTTGATGGCGTCCTGGTGGGAGCCGGAGAAGGCGGTGAAGACGAGGTCTCCGCCGTACGGCGAGCGCTCCGGCACGGCGAGCTGGGTGCAGTGCTCGGCGGTCCGGCGGATATGGTCCATCTGGCTGAAGTCCAGCTGCGGGTCGATGCCCTGGCTGAACATGTTGAGTCCCAGCGTCACGAGGTCGACGTTGCCGGTGCGCTCGCCGTTGCCGAACAGGCAGCCCTCGATGCGGTCCGCGCCGGCCAGGTAGCCGAGCTCAGCCGCGGCCACACCCGTGCCGCGATCGTTGTGCGGGTGCAGGGAGAGGATGACGTTCTCGCGGTGCGGCAGGTTGCGATGCATCCACTCGATGGAGTCCGCGTAGACGTTGGGCGTGGCCATCTCGACGGTGGCGGGCAGGTTGACGATGACGGGCCGGTCGGGACCGACCTCGAAGATCTCGGCGACCTCGCCGCAGATGCGGGCCGCGAAGTCGAGCTCCGTGCCCGTGAAGGACTCGGGCGAGTACTCGTACACGACGTTCGTGCCGCGGAGCTCCTCCTCGAACTTGCGGCACAGTCGGGCGCCCTGGGTGGCGATGTCGACGATGCCGTCCTGGTCCTCCCGGAAGACGACGCGGCGCTGAAGGACGGACGTCGAGTTGTAGAGGTGAACGATCGCGCGATCAGAGCCGCGCAGGGACTCGAAGGTCCGCTCGATGAGGTGCTCTCGCGCCTGCGTCAGGACCTGGATGTGGACGTCGTCCGGGATGCGGTCCTGCTCGATCAGCTCGCGCACGAAGTCGAAGTCCGTCTGAGAGGCGGCCGGGAACCCGACCTCGATCTCCTTGAAGCCCATGTCGACGAGCAGGTCGAACATCTCGAGCTTGCGCTCGCTGTCCATCGGGTCGATGAGCGCCTGGTTGCCGTCGCGCAGGTCCACGGCGCACCAGCGGGGAGCGACGTCCCTGCGGCGGTCCGGCCATGTGCGGTCGGGAAGGCTGACGGCGATCTGCTCGTGGAAAGGCGTGTACCGAGAGAACGGCATGCCCGAGGGCTTCTGGAGGTTCTTCAACGCGGCTCCTTGCAGTCGCCGGGCGAGGTTCGGCTTCCGCCGCCCGCCCGTGGTCCGGGGCGCCATCCGGCGCATGTGTCCTAAGAACGTAACACTCGCGCGGCGGCGAGGTCTCAGCGACTGGACAGGGCATTCCACATGGTGGACATCCGCCGCGAAGGTGGGCCTACTCGCTCGGATTGCCCTGCTGGCACGTGACCTGGTTGGCCGTCTGCCCCGAGAGCCCGCCGCCGACGGTGTCTTTCGCGGAGGACACCGTCGTGCCCTGCGCGAAGTCCTCGCCGACCAGCACCTGAACGCTCACCACGGACGCGGTCTTGACGAGCTGGGCGTTGTTGACCTTGAGCTTGGCGGCCAGGTCCTTGGCCACCTCCTCGTACCCGTCCGTGTAGAGGATCTGCGTGGCGGGCACCGTCGTGTCCCCCTTGCCGCCGTCCTCGGCCGACGTGTATCCGGCCTTCTTGAGGATCCTCACGACCTCGGCGGGCCGGCCCGTGTCCCCGAGCGCGTTGATGACGTAGACGGGGATGCCCGCGCGCTGGAGCGCGGGCTCCGTGGCGGTCGGGCTCGGGGTAGGCGTCCTGCTCGCGGACGGCTTCTGCGTGTCTGTGGCGGACGGAGACGGGGCGGGCGACGACGGGGCTGGCGCGGCGGGGCGCTCCGTGACATCGCCGTCGCGACGAAGGACGTCGAAGAGACGGCTCGCCTTGGACTCGTCCACCGCAAGCCGGTTCGGGTCCGGCTCGTAGGTGATCGTCGGCAGCGTCACGAAGGCGATGTCCCCGAGGTCGGCGTCGTTCATGTTCTTGGCCACCGCGATGAGGGTGGGGATGTTCGAGAGCCCCTCGTCCACCGTGAGGTTCTGCGTCATGGCGTCCGCGATCCGGTAGAGGCGCGGCAGGTTCGTCAGCGTGTTCTCGCTTTTGATCTTGCGGGTCAGCGACGCCATGAACGCCTGCTGCGCGCGGATGCGGCCAATGTCGCCGCCGTCCGAGAAGCCATGGCGGGTCCGCAGGTAGGCCAGGGCCGAGTCGCCTTTCACGGACGAGACGCCAGCAGGCAGCTTGAGGCCGCTCATCGGGTCCGTCACGGCAGAGTTCAGACACACGTCGACGCCGCCCACGACGTTCGAGATCTCCTTGACCGCCGTGAAGTCCGCCATCATGAAGTGATCGATGTTCAGACCCGTCAGCTTGTTGATGGCTGCGACCGTGCATCCGGGCCCGCCGTAGCTCAGCGCGTAGTTGAGCATCGCGAGGTCCTGAGCCGGGTAGGTCTTGCCCGTGTGCGGGTCCGTGCAGGCGGGCAGCGGGACGAGCGTGTCGCGGGGGAAGCTCACGACCGTGACGCGCTTTCGGTCCGCCGACATGTGCATGAGCATCATGACGTCGGAATGCCCCTCGCCCGTCGTGAACTCCGATCCGCCGTACTTCGCGTTCTCAGCCGAGCGCGTGTCCGTGCCGAGCAGCAGGATGTCGAGCGGCCCGTCGTCGAGCGTTCCCCCAGCCCCCAGGGTGAGGGGCGCCGTCTGGACATTTCCCCGCAGCTTGGCCACGAAGCCGCCAGCGACGACGAGCGCCAGCACGAGCACGCAACTCGTCACACGCATCGCGAGGCGCCTGCGGCGGTCCTTCGCGACGACCGCCGGGTCCCGCTCCACAACGGACCGGCGGTACCACCGCCCGCGCACAGGGCGCGGCTCGGCGGAGTCCTGGGGCAAGGAAGAGGGCATGGTCGACGTACCTTCTAGAATCCGAGTCGGTTGAGCTGCTTCGGGTCCCGCTGCCAGTCCTTGAGGACCTTGACGTGGAGATCGAGGTGAACCTGGCTGCCGAGGCGGCGCTCGATCTCCGGGCGGGCCGTGGCCCCGATGTGCTTGAGGCGGGAGCCGCCCTTGCCGATGATGATGGCCTTCTGGCTCGGCCGCTCCACGTAGACAGTCACCCGGACGTCCAGAAGGGGACGGTCTGCGGGGCGGCCCTCCCTGGGCAGAATCTCCTCCACGGTGGCGGCGAGGGAGTGCGGCAGCTCGTCCCGGACGCCCTCGAGCGCCGCCTCGCGGACGAGCTCCGAGACGATCTTCGCGTCCTCGTCGTCCGTGACCGAGCCCAGGGGGTAGAGCGGCGGGGACACGGGCATGTGCTGCGCCAGGACGCGGGCGACCTCGTCCACCTGGAACCCTGCCGTGGCCGACACCGGGATGATCTCGGTCCAGCCCTCGCCGTCCGTCACGGACTCGCCGAGCTTCTGGACGGCGAGCAGCTGCTCCCCCAGGGCCTGGCGGCTCACACGGTCAGCCTTCGTCACAATCGCGATGAGCGGCTTGCGACCCATGTCCCGGATGTGCTGGGCGATGAAGCGGTCACCGGGGCCGATCGGCTCGTCGGCGGGGATGCAGAACGCGATCGCGTCGACGTCCGCGAGCGTCTGGGCCACGAGCTCGTTGAGGCGCTTGCCGAGCAGAGTCCGGGGCCGGTGCAGCCCGGGCGTGTCCACCAGGACCAGCTGGAAGTCACTTCCGTGGACGATGCCCCGGATCGCGTGGCGCGTGGTCTGGGGCTTGTTCGAGGTGATGGCGACCTTGTCCCCCACAAGGGCATTGGTCAGCGTGGACTTGCCCGCATTGGGGCGGCCGACGAACGAGAGGAAGCCGGCCCGGAAGCCCTCGACGGGCTCCGCGAACTCCTCCCGCTCGGCCTCAGCGCGATGGGGGGCGGCGCCCCGGTTCTCGTTGCTCATGCGTCTTCTTCCGTCGCGGCCTCGTGCGAGGGCCGATAGTGCACCACAAGGTGCGAAATTCGGTTGCGGCGGCCCTCGCTGCGCGTGGCCACCAGGTCAAGGCCAAGGATCTCGCCGCGGCTGCCCACGATGGGAACGCGGCCGAGGGCCTTCGCGAGGAGACCACCGGCGGTCTCGACGTCGTCGTCCTCAATCTCCGCCCCGACCAGGTCACCGAGGTCATCGAGGCTCATGCGGGCCGGGACCTCCCAGCCGCCGTCCTCCGTGGGGACAGGGACGATGTCCTTGGCATCATACTCGTCGACGATTTCGCCGACGATCTCCTCGAGGACGTCCTCGAGGGTGACGAGGCCGGCCGTTCCGCCGTACTCGTCGACGACGATGGCCACATGGATGGACTCCCGCTGGAGCTGGCGGAGCAGCTCGGCGGCCTGCATCGAGTCCGGCACGTAGCGCGCCTCCCGGGCCACGTCCTCCGCGGTGAGGCTCGCAGGGTCCACGTGGGAGCCGCCGCCCCGATGCGGGCCGTGAAGCCGCGCCGCGACATCCTTGAAGTAGAGCATGCCGACGACGTCGTCCGCCGACTCGTTGATGACCGGGATGCGCGAGAAGCCGGAGCGCACGAAGAGGCGGACCGCCTTCTCGAGCGGCTCCTCACGGTGGATCGTGATCATGTCCGTGCGGGGCACCATGACACCCGCCACGAGCGTGTCGCCCAGGTCGAAGACCGAGTGGATGAGCTCGGCCTCCTCATCCTCGATGTAGTCAGCGTCCGAGGCGCGGTCGACGAACTCGCGGAACTCCTCCTCGGTGAAGAACGCGTCATCGACGGGCGCAGACTCCCCCGCGAGCTTGCGGCCAGCATCGGCGAGCCAGCGCGGGATGGGACCGAGAAGGCGGCACAGGAAGCTCACGGTCGGCGCCGTGGCCACGACGACGGCCGACGAGTGGGCACGCCCGAACTGCCGCGGCGAGACGCCGACGATGACGAACGAGAGGGCCGCCATGACCACCGTGGTCACAAGGCCCGCGATCCAGAGCGACTCGATGAGCTCCACGGCGATGAAGGCGACGGCCGTGGCGGCGCTCATCTCGAAGAAGATCCTCAGGAAGCGCACGCCGTGCAGGTGGCTGTGGGGGTGCGCCAGGATCCGCTGGATCGAGGCGCCGTGCCGCCCCCTGCCGAGGCGTTCCGCCTCGGAGCGCGGCAGGTAGCTCAGGGCCGACTCTGCGGCCAGGAGGACCGCCGCGAGGGAGATCGCGATGGCGAAGAGGATTCCGAGAAGAAGGTAGGTCACGCAGTCGTCGCCTTCGGAGCGGGGCGGCCCAGGAAGGACGTCAAGAGCTCGTCCTGGAGGGCGAACATCCGGGCGCGGGCTGCGTCGTCGTCGTGGTCAAAGCCCATGAGATGCAAGAGGCTGTGGGTCAGCAGGAGGAGGACCTCGTCGTCGAGAGAGTGCCCCTGCGCCGCAGCCTGCTCGGCCGCGACCGCGGGGCAGATGGCGACGTCGCCGAGGACGCCGACACCCGTGACGGACCCCGGCGAGCCGGGACGCAGCTCGTCCATGGGGAAGCTCATGACGTCCGTGGGGCCCTCGAGATCCATCCAGTCGAGGTGGAGGCGCTCCATCTCCTCCGGGGAGATGAGGGTGATGGCGACGTCCGTCTCCGGGTGCAAGTGCATGCGCTCGAGGACAAAGCGCGCGCAGGCGAGAACGGCCGTGACGTTGACCTCCGCGTCCGTCTCGTTGATGAACTCGACGCTCATGCGCGGCCCCCGTTCGCCCCGCGCTCATCCCAGACGCCGTAGGCGTTGACGATGTCGCTGACGAGGCGGTGCCGGACGACGTCCCCCGCCGTGAGGTGGACGAAGTCGATGTCATTGACCCCGTCCAGGATGGACTCAACGACCGCGAGGCCGCTCTTGGACCCGGTGGGCAGGTCAACCTGGGACGAGTCGCCCGTGACGACCATCTTCGACGCGAAGCCCAGGCGAGTCAGGAACATCTTCATCTGGTCGGCCGTCGTGTTCTGTGCCTCGTCGAGGATGATGAACGCGTCGTTGAGCGTTCGCCCGCGCATGAAGGCGAGCGGGGCGACCTCGATCGTGCCGGCCTCCATGAGGCGCGGGATCGACTCGGGGTCCAGCATGTCGTGGAGCGCGTCGTAGAGGGGGCGGAGGTACGGGTCGATCTTGTCGCTCAGGGTGCCCGGCAGGTACCCCAGCCGCTCCCCCGCCTCGACGGCGGGACGGGTCAGGATGATCCGGTTGACTTCCTTGCGCTGGAGGGCCTGGACGGCCTTCGCCATGGCGAGGTACGTCTTGCCTGTTCCCGCGGGGCCCAGGCCGAAGACGATGGTGTTCGCGTCGATCGCCTCGACGTACCTCTGCTGGTTGAGGGTCTTGGGGCGGATGCTCTTGCCGCGCGAGGACAGGATGTTGGTCGTGAGGACCTCGGAGGGCGCCGGCACCGCGCCGGGCTCGTCCCCGCGCGCGTCGAGCATGCTCACGACCTGCCCGATGAGGTGCTCGGTGACAGGGGTGCCGCGGCGGGCGACGCCGCGCAGCTCCCCCAGGAGGTCTTCGGCGCGGCGCAACGCGGCCGCGTCAGGGGCGGACACCCGCAGGCTCTCACCGCGGGGCGTCAAGACCACGCCGGGCAGCCGGCTCTCGACGAACCCGATGGTTCGGTCCCCTGGGCCTAGGACCCTCAGGGCTTCTTCGGACGACCCGAAGGTCAGGACGGACTCGGCCGGCTCACTGTGATCAGTCATCGACGTCCATTTTAGGGGCCTGCCCTGAGTGCTTCCGGCGAGCCGCCCCCAGTCCCGCCAGCTCAAGGGCCTCCGTCACCGCCTGAAGCGCTGCCATGGCCACCGGCGCGGCCGACGACGACCGGAGCACGCGGGGGCCCAGCCCCGCCAGCGCGGCTCCGGCCCCGGTCAGCGCCTCGGTCTCTCGGGGCGAGATCCCGCCCTCCGGCCCGACGATGAGCCACACCTCCGGCACGGGCCATGCGTCCGCGTTCCGCCAGGCGACGTCGACCAGTCCCTCCGGCGCGTCCTCATGAAGGACGACCACGAGGGCGCCCGAGGCGACGGCCTCCCTGACCCGTCCCGCGAGGACCTTGGTCTGCGCGAGGGGCTCGAGGAGGGGCGTCCACGGGTTGCGCGACTGCTTGGCGGCCGCCTCGAGCGTGTTGCGCCACTTGGCCGCCGACTTCTCCGCCTTCGCCTGGGGCCAGCGGGCCACGGACCGCTCCGCCTCCCACGGTGTGACCCAGGCGGCGCCCAGCTCGGTGCACGTCTCGATCGAGGCGAGGTCCCGGTCCCCCTTGGCGAGGGCCTGCACCACCCGGACGGGCGGAGCGAGCCGCGGCACTGAGAGGATCTCTTCGGCCACGACGACGAGGCGCGGCTCCTTGCCGCGCATCGAGTCACCGCTGACAGGACCGACGACGACCCGCCCCTCCCCGTCAGAGATGCGCACGTGGGCGCCGTCAGCGAGACGGTGGACGGTCAGCGCGTGCTTGGCCTCACCGCCCTCGACGACGACGCGGCCGCCGAGCTCAGCCCCCGCAAGGGACCGCCCGGCCGCGAACTGGTGCAGGGTCACGCGTGCCCGCCGCCGAACTTGCCGCGCAGGCGAGAGAACACGCCCCCGGCCTGGGCGTCAGCGCGGACCGTGCCGGAGCGCTTGTCCTCGCCGCGCAGGCGGGCGAGCTCCTCGAGGAGCTCCCGCTCGCGCCCCTTGACCTTGGTCGGCGTCTCGACGTTGATGACCACGCGCAGGTCGCCACGGTCCTCCGTGGCGACGCCGTTGCGCAGCCGCTTGGCCCCGAGGCCGCGGAGCGTGCGGACGGTGCCGCTCTGGGTGCCCGCCTCGACGTTGACCGTCTGCGGTCCGTCGAACGTGTCGATCGTCAGCTCAGCGCCGAGCGCGGCCGTCGTCATCGGCACTGCGATGTTCGTCGTGAGATCGTCGCCGTCCCGCTCGAACGCCGAGTCTGGCTTGACCTTGATCTCCACGTAGAGGTCTCCCGCCGGGCCTCCGGCCACGCCGGCCTCGCCCTCGCCGCGGAGCTGAATGCGGTTGCCCGTGCGAATGCCGCCAGGGACCTTGATCGTGATGCTGCGGCGCTCCTGGACGCGGCCCTGGCCCTGGCACGTGACGCAGGGGTGCTTGATGACGGTGCCGAATCCGCGGCAGGAACCGCACGGGGCGGCCGACTGCATGCGGCCGAGCGGTGTGACGACCTCCTGGGCGATCTGACCCGAGCCCCGGCAGACGTCGCATGTCGTGGGGCGCGTGCCGGGCTCGCAGCACGATCCGTTGCACGTCTCGCAGACGACGGCCGTGCGCACGTCGATGGAGCGCGTGACACCGAAGACGGCCTCCTCGAGGGTGACCTGGACGCCGATGAGCGCGTCCTGGCCGGCCTGAGCGCGCGAGGCGGGGCCGCGCTGTCCTCCGCCGAAGAACGAGCCGAAGATGTCGCCGAAGTCGAAGCCTCCGAATCCGCCGCCGCCGCCGAAGCCCGGGGCGGCGTTGCCGTTCGCGTCGCCGAAGCGGTCGTAGTTGGCCCGCCGCTCGCGGTCGCTCAGCACCTCGTAGGCGTGCGAGACCTTCTTGAACTGCTCAGCCGCGTCCTCCCCCGGATTGATGTCCGGGTGATACTTGCGGGCGAGCTTCTTGTAGGCCCGCTTGATCTCTTCGTCGCTCGCGTCCTGGGCGACGCCAAGCGTCTCGTAATGGCTCACTGCGGGAGAATCCTTTGTTCGTCTGAGTGAAGAATGCGTGTGATGTAGCGGGCCACGGCCCGCACTGCCGCCATGGAGGCGGCGTAGTCCATGCGCGTGGGCCCAATGACTCCCAGCCCACCCTCCGGTGAGTCCGGGCTTCCGTAGTGGGCGACGACGACGGCCGCCTCGGAGAGGGGCCCGGCGTTCTCGCTGCCAATGCGCACTTCGAGATCCCGCTCCTCGAGGGAGATCTCCGAGAGCAGGCGCAGCAGCACCACCTGCTCCTCGAGGGCCTCGAGCACCGGCGTGACGGAGGAGGCGAAGTCTCGCCGGGAGCGGGCGAGGTGGGCCGTGCCACTCATCGCCAGGCGGGAGACCCGGAACGAGTCGCAGATCTCCGCAGCGGCCACGAGGATGGTCCCCACGGCACTCGGCGGACCCGGGGGCCCCTCCAGCGGGACGGCGGCGCGCGCCGAGGCGCCCGCCGATTCCAGGGGGAGGCCGACCAGCAGGGCCCGCGCGCTGTCCCGGGCGGCCTCGACCTCTGGCCGTGCCAGGCCCGGCAGCGCCACCGTCCGCTGCGACACCTGACCCGAGCTCGTCACCAGGATGACCAGCGAGATCGTCTCGCTCAGCTCCACGACCTCGATGGCCTGAACGCTCGCAGCGGAGCTCACCGGATACTGGATCATCGCCGCCTGCTGCGTCAACTGGCTCATGAGCCTCACGCTGCGCAGCATGACGTCGTCGAGATCCTCAGCCCCATCCAGGAAGGTGCGGATGGCGTTCCGCTCCGCCGCAGAGAGGGGCTTGACCTCGGAGATCCGGTCCACGAAGAGGCGGTAGCCGCGGTCCGTGGGGATGCGGCCTGCGCTCGTGTGCGGGGCCGTGATGAGGCCCTCTTCCTCGAGGACGGCCATGTCGTTGCGGATGGTGGCCGGGGAGACCCCGAGATGATGGCGGTCCGCCAGGGCCTTCGACCCCACGGGCTCGCGCGTGCACACGTAGTCTCCGACAATGGCGCGGAGCACGGCGAGGCGGCGCTCGTTCGGCACGCTGGCTGACACTCGCTCTCCCCCGTGGCGTCTCGATGGCTGGTTCCGTGCGGAGATCCCGCCGCCGCGCGCTCCCGGCTGGCAGTCACTTCGCACAAGTGCTAACTCTAGTATGGCTAGTCACCGGCTCACCCTGAGCGAACACGCCCACCCATCTCACCCGGAGGACCCCGTGCCGCAGTTCGACTATTCGTGGGGTCCCACCCGTCTCACCAAGCCCGTCAAGAAGGCGCTGCCCCGCGTGCCCGTGGAGCGGGACATGGTGCTGGAGGACCCGCTCTCGGGGTTCGTGGGCGCCGTGGTCCGGATCGAGAAGTCCGGAGGCGCGATCCTCATCGAGCTCGAGGACCGCCACGGCGCGATCCGCGCCTTCCCCCTCGGGCCAGGACTCCTCCTCGACGGCCAGGCCATCGACCTCACTCCCCCCGCGCCGACCGCCCCCAAGGGGCCCCAGCGGACGGCGAGCGGGTCCGTCAAGGTCGCCGGCCAGCGCGCGCGGACCGCCCGGGCCAGCCGAATCTGGGTCGAGGGCAAGCACGACGCGGAGCTCATCGAGAAGGTCTGGGGCGACGACCTGCGCGTGGAGGGGATCGTCGTCGAGCCCCTCCACGGCGTCGACGACCTCGGCGCAGCCATCGCGGACTTCGCTCCGTCCCCCACGCGCAGGCTCGGCATCCTCGTCGATCACCTCGTCGACGGCACCAAGGAGAGCCGGATCCGCGACGCGGCCATGCGCACTCCGGGCGCGCGGGGCAATGTCCTCATCGTCGGACACCCCTACGTGGACGTGTGGCAGACGGTCAAGCCCGGCGTCCTCGGACTCGCTGCGTGGCCCACTGTTCCGCGCGGCCAGGACTGGAAGACCGGCATCCTGCGCGGCCTCGGCTGGCCTCACGCCTCCCAGGCCGACGTCGCGAACGGCTGGCGCCGCATCCTCGGAGCCGTGACCACCTATGCGGATCTGGAGCCGAGTCTGCTCGGGCGCGTCGAGGAAGTGATCGACTTCGTCACCGTCCCACCCGGCGCCGGACCCGCCTGAGGGCGACCGGCGCGCCGATTGGCCGCTAGAATTGCCATACCCGCAAGACCCCACCCCCACTCGAGCGAATCAGGTAACAGCACCCCGTGGCACACGCTTCTTCTGAGCACGATCCCCGCGAGTCCGAGACGGACCGGTTCGAAGGCGCCCCAGCCTCTGCCCTCCCGCTGACCGCGGCGCAGGACCGCCAGTGGGCCACGCTCGCCCACTTCGGCGGCGTCCTCATGTGCGTGCCCTCGCTCCTGATCTTCCTCGTCTTCAAAGACCGCGGCCCGTTCACCGCCCAGGAGTCCAAGGAGGCGCTCAACTTCACGCTGCCCCCCACGATCCTCGCGCTCATCGCGCTGGCCCTGTCCCCGCTGCCGGGGATCGGCGGCTTCTTCGCGGTCGTCCACGCCATCATCTGGGTGATCGTCACGATCTTCTCGGTGCTCGCGGGCATCGAGGTCGAGCGCGGCCGCCCGTACCGCTACGACTTCAACCTGCGCCTCATCCGCTAGTCGAGAAGCTCGCGAACCACCGCGTCCGCCATGAGCCGGCCCCTGAGGGTCAGCACGAGCCGCCCGGCGAACGCCGCCTTCGGCTCAACCAGCTCGCGGGCGATCAGCCCCGCGACCTTCTCACGGCCCGCCGGCCCCACGACGGCGAGGTCCAGCCCCTCCCGCATGCGAATCTCCAGGAGCACGCGCTCCACGTGTCGCTGCTCCTCGGTGAGGACCTCCCGCCCCACACTCGGGCTCTCCCCCGCGAGCAGCCGCTGGGCGTAGGCCGTGGGGTGCTTCGCGTTCCAGAAGCGGACGCCCCCGACATGCGAGTGCGCACCGGGGCCGACGCCCCACCAGTCTGATCCAAGCCAGTACGCCTGGTTGTGGCGGGAGCGCTCTGCTTCACTCTTCGCGAAGTTGCTCACCTCGTACCACTCAAAGCCCGCCGCGGTGAGGAGCGAGTCGGCCAGCTCGTACTTGTCCGCGGCCTCGTCGTCGCTCGGGTAGGGCAGCTCACCGCGCCGCATCCGGGCCGCGAGCTTCGTGCCGTCCTCGATGATGAGCGAGTACGCCGAGACGTGCTCCGTCTCGAGCGCAATGGCCTCCTCGAGGGAGCGCCGCCAATCCCCGAGGCTCTCGCCCGGTGTGCCGTAGATGAGATCCACGCTCGCCGACAGGCCCAGCTCCCGCGCCCACGCCGTCACAACGGGCAGACGTTCCGGCTCATGCGTGCGGTCCAAGGTGCGCAGGACGTGCGGGACGGCGGACTGCATGCCGAAGGACACGCGAGTGAGGCCCTCCGCGGCCATCGCCTCGAGCATCTCCCGGGTGACCGAGTCCGGATTGGCCTCCATCGTCACCTCGGCCCCTGGCTCAAGCCCGAACCGTTCGACCGCCGCACGGAGAATGGCCGCGAGATCCTCGGCGGGCAGCTGCGACGGCGTCCCCCCGCCGAAGAAGACCGAGTGCAGCGGCCGACCGTCGTCGGCCTCTTCACCGGCGCCGAGAACCCGGCGCGCGAGATCCAACTCCCGCACCGCCTGACCCGCGTACTCCGCCTGCGCGCCCCCGCCGCCGAGCTCGGTGGCGGTGTACGTGTTGAAGTCGCAATAGCCGCAGCGCACCGAGCAGAACGGCACGTGGACGTAGAGCGAGAGAGGGCGGCCCGCCGAGCCCTCCAGGGCGGACGGGGGCAGCGAGCCGTCGAGGGGAGGCTTCTCGCCGAGGGGCAGTGAAGGAGCCACGCGGGCTACTTCTTCTTGTCCTTGGAGTCCTTCGACTCATCCGACGAGAGCGCGGCGATGAACGCCTCCTGCGGGACCTCGACGCGGCCCACCATCTTCATGCGCTTCTTGCCTTCCTTCTGCTTCTCGAGCAGTTTGCGCTTGCGGCTGATGTCGCCGCCGTAGCACTTGGCGAGCACGTCCTTGCGGATGGCGCGGATGTTCTCGCGGGCAATGATGCGCGAGCCGATCGCCGCCTGGATGGGGACCTCGAACTGCTGGCGCGGAATGAGCTCCCGGAGCTTCGCCGTCAGGCGGGTGCCGTACGCGTAGGCCTTGTCGCGGTGCGTGATCGCGGAGAACGCGTCCACCTGCTCGCCCTGAAGGAGGATGTCCACCTTGACGAGGTCAGCGACCTGCTCGCCGTCCGCCTTCCAATCGAGGGAGGCATAGCCGCGCGTGCGGGACTTGAGCACGTCGAAGAAGTCGAAGACGATCTCGGCGAGCGGGAGCCAGTAGCGGATCTCCACGCGCTCCTCCGAGAGGTAGTCCATGCCCTTCAACTGGCCGCGACGGGACTGGCACAGCTCCATGATGGCCCCCACGAACTCATTGGGCGCGAGGATGGTCGCCGAGACCATCGGCTCCTTGACCTCCGTCACCTTCCCGGAGGGGAACTCCGAGGGGTTGGTGACGACGACGCGCGAGCGGTCCTCGAGCTCCACCTCGTAGACGACGTTGGGCGCCGTCGAGATGAGGTCAAGGTTGAACTCGCGCTCGAGCCGCTCGCGGACGATCTCCAGGTGGAGCAGCCCAAGGAAGCCGACACGGAAGCCGAACCCGAGCGCAGCACTCGTCTCCGGCTCGTACACGAGGGCCGCGTCGTTGAGCTTGAGCTTGTCCAGCGCGTCGCGGAGCACCGGGTAGTCCGTGCCGTCCAGGGGGTACAGGCCCGAGAAGACCATGGGCTTGGGGTCCTCGTAGCCGGCAAGCGTGTCCTCGGCGGGCTTGGCGAAGTTCGTGACCGTGTCGCCCACCTTGGACTGGCGCACGTCCTTCACGCCAGTGATGAGGTATCCCACCTCGCCGACGCCGAGGCCCTGGGTGGGGATCGGCTCCGGGGAGACGACGCCGATCTCCAGGAGCTCGTGCGTGGCGCGGGTGGACATCATGACAATCCGCTCGCGGGGGCTCAGGGAACCGTCGACGACGCGCACGTACGTCACAACGCCGCGGTACGTGTCGTACACCGAGTCGAAGATCATGGCACGCGCCGGGGCGTCCGGGTCGCCGACCGGGGCGGGGATGTCACGGACGATCTTGTCGAGCAGCGGCTCCACGCCCACGCCCGTCTTGCCGGAGACCTTGAGGACGTCCGCGGGGTCTCCGCCGATGAGCGACGCGATCTCCTCCGCGTACTTCTCCGGCTGAGCGGCGGGGAGGTCGATCTTGTTGAGCACGGGGATGATCGTCAGCTCGTTCTCCATGGCCAGGTAGAGATTGGCCAGGGTCTGAGCCTCGATGCCCTGCGCGGCGTCGACGAGGAGGACGGCGCCCTCGCACGCCGCCAGCGAGCGGGAGACCTCGTAGGTGAAGTCCACGTGGCCCGGCGTGTCGATCATGTTGAGCGCGTAGGTTGTGTCGTCCAGCTCCCACGGCATGCGGACGGCCTGGGACTTGATCGTGATGCCACGCTCCCGCTCAATGTCCATGCGGTCCAGGTACTGCGCCTTCATGTCACGCGGCTGCACGACCCCGGTGAACTGCAGCATCCGGTCCGCGAGGGTGGACTTGCCGTGGTCAATGTGGGCGATGATGCAGAAATTGCGGATGAGCTCCGCGGGGGTCTGCGCGGGCGTCAGCGCGTTGAGGGCCTTGGGCGACACGGGTACGAATTATCCTTGCGAAGAGTGGAGGCAGGGCAGTGATTCATTCTCCCATGAAGACGGCTGTCCCGCGCGTCGTCCGCGCGGCGAACTCCCCGCGCGACACGGCGGCGGTCAGGAATCGGGCGATCCGCCGCATGTTTGCTAGACTGTGTGGTTGTGTGTCCGCGCAGGTCGACGGGCACCCCGTCAGGTGATCCCCGCGGTACCCCACGCCGCTCAGTCGTCACCACGGCGGGACACCCTCACCGACCAGTTCTCCATCAGTGAAAGAGCAGTTGTGGCCAACATCAAGTCCCAGAAGAAGCGCATCCTGACGAACGAGAAGGCTCGTCAGCGCAATGCGGCTGTCAAGAGCGAGCTGAAGACGCTCGTTCGCTCCGTCAACGAGGCTGTCGCCTCCGCCGACAAGGAAGCAGCGACCACCGCCCTCGCCGCCGCGAGCCGCAAGCTCGACAAGGCCGTGAGCAAGGGCGTCATCCACCGCAACCAGGCGGCCAACCGCAAGTCGGCCATCTCCAAGAAGGTTGCGGCGCTCTAAGCGAGTCCGTCTGCCGCGGCATTGACCGCGTCTGCCTCAGCCCCGGTGCACTGTGCACCGGGGCTGAGGTTTTTCTGTGCCCGGGCGGCCGGGCTGCACCGGGGCGTCAGCGCCGGGACAGCAGGCGCCCGATCTCGATGATGAGCCGCTCGACGACGAAGGCGGGGTTCCGGGTCCCGCCTTTGACGTTGTAGTCCGCCTCGCCGACGGCGGCCACGGCCTGACGGAGCGTCTGCGTGCTCCACCGGCGCGAGTCCGCCAGGGCGTTCTTGGCCTGCCACGGCGCCATGCCGAACGCCTTCGCCGCGTCCCCCGGGCCGCCTCGGTACTCGAACACGCGGGCCGTGCTGCGGACCTTGGCCCCGATGGCGGCGACGAGCGGCACCGGGTCCGTGCCCGTGTTCATCGCCGCTCGGGCAATCCCGAGCGCGTGGGCCGTCTGCCCCGCCAGGGCGGCGTCGGCCACCTTGAACGCCGTGGCCTCCACCCGACCGCCGTAGTAGGTGTCCACGGTGGCGGCGTCCACGTCTCCCGGGACGTCCTGGATGAGCTGCGCGCACGCGGAGTCCAGCTCCGCGAGGCTCGTCCCCACGGCGGCGACGAGCGCGGTGACCGCGTCCGGCGAGATGCGCCGCCGGGCGGTTCGGAACTCGTGCAGGACGTATGACTGCTTCTCGGCGTCCTTCTTCGGCGTGGCGCAGTCGTAGACCACGGCCGAGCGCTTGAGCTGGTCGAGGAGCTTCTTGCCCCGGTTGCCCCCCGCGTGGTGCATGACGAGGGCGACCTCGGGCGCCGGGTTGGCCAGGTAGGCCAGGGCATCCTCGAGGAAGGCCTCGGTCATGGCCGCGAGGTTCTCCACCTCGACGTAGGCGGCCGGGGAGAAGAGCGACGCCTGCGTGGCCGCGTCCAGCTCTCCCCCCGCGCTCGTGGACGCGTCGAGGCGGTGGATCTCTGAGTCCGGGCTCTGGGACTGTGCCTGGGCGCGCAGCTTCGGCGAGTACTTGCGGAAGAGGAACTCCTCGGGCCCGAGGAACAGGACGAGCGGGGCGAGCTCGGCCTCACGCGGGCTGCGAACGTCTGCCATGGGTTCCACTCTCCTGGGTCGGGGGCCGGAACCATCGTATCGGGCCGGGCCAGGGCGCGGCTCCGGTGCCCCGTGAGGCCGCCGTGGCGGCTCCCAGCTCAGAAGTCCCGGCAGCGCGTCCTGCGGAGGTCTGCCCCTCGCTGTCGCCCCTCGGCCTCCCCTGCCCTGTGTCTGCCGGAGCCGCCTCACCGCTGGCTCCTGACCTCGAGGTCGGCGCCTCGCTTGCGCACCGTCACCGTGCCGGACTCGTCGGTCCTCCGGACCGCGATCCCCCGCTGCCCGAGTTCGCGGAGGGTCGCTGCGTGGGGGTGCCCGTAGGGGTTGGCGCGGCCCACGCTGATGAGCGCGAGGCGCGGCAGCGCGGCATCGAGGTAGGCCCGCGTCCCGTTCTTCGCCCCGTGGTGGGCTGTCTTGACGAGGTCGAGCCGCTCGCCGTGGAGCTCTCCCCGGAGGGTCTCGGCCACGCCGTGATCCTGACCCGTCTCGAGGTCCCCAGTGAGGAGAAGAGTCAGATCGGAGCCGTCGCGCGAGGAGCGCGCGAGGAGAACGAGGCTCTCGGCGTTCTCGTTGGCACCCGAGGCGGCCGGTGGGGAGGCTCGGATGAGGGTGAGCCGGAGGCCGCCCTGGTCAAAGAGCACGTCTCCGGGCGCGAAACGGGACCGGTCCGCCCGGGTAAGGCGATCGGGTGCCACTCGCGCCCGCGCCTGGAATCGCTCGCTCCCCTCCGGCTCCCCGACGACGACGGCTGGCGCGCCGAAGTCCCCCGCCAGATCCGCAAGCCCCCCGAAGTGGTCGGCATGCCCGTGGGTGATGACCACGAGATCCAAGGCCCGGACGCCCAACTCTCTCAGGCACCCCGGCAGTCCCCCGCCGGGCGGGCCCGCGTCCACGAGGACGGCCCGGTCTGCACCCGTGCGGAGAAGGACGGCGTCCCCTTGCCCGACGTCGCATGCGGCAGCCTGCCACTCCCGGAGGACCCCGCGCTCGGGCGGGGCGAGGAATGCGGCCACGAGGGCGGCGGGCACGGCCCACACCGCAGCCCGGCCGCGAGCAAGGGCAGGATGCCGGGCGAGCCACGTCTCGCGCTGCCGTGGCGGGGCTCCGGCGCGCCAGGTGACCGCAGCGGCAAGCGCGAACGCCAGCACCGAGCCCGCCGCTCCGACAGGCAGGTCCGTTTCGTTGAGGTGGCTTGACGACGCGGTCCGCGCCACCCAGACAATGGCGTCGGCACTGCGGTTAGGCACCCATGCCATGGCTGCGGCAGCCCCGGCATGCAGCGGCGCCAGGAGCACAACGCCGGTGCCGAGGAGGGTGACGATGGGCACGAGGGGCGCGACGACGACGTTGGCCGCCGGTGAGAGTCCCGGTACGTTGTCGGTGATGAGCGCGAGGATCGGCTGGCACGCGAGCATCGCCGAGAGCGTCATCGCCAGCGGGGACGCCAGCCAGGCGGGCAGCACGGTGGCGAGACGCTCCGTCATCCATGACGACCACAGGAGGATGCCGGCTGTGGCTGCCGCGGAGAGGCCGAACCCGATCTCAAGAGCGATCCAGGGGTCCGCAGCCAGAAGGACCAGAATGGCAACGCCGAGGAGCGCGAACGGAGAACGACCTCGCCCCACGAGCGCCCCGATGGCACCGACGGATCCCATCGCGGCGGCCCGAAGGACGGTGGCGTCCGGCCCGCACAGGGCCACAAAGGCCACGACGGAGGCGAGAGCCGAGCCCGTCTGCACCGCCAAGCCCACTCGGCACAACCGCGCCGCCATGACGGCGGCGGCGACGAGGACGGCGCAATTGGCCCCGGAGACTGCCGTGAGATGGCTGAGTCCAGCAGCGCGCATCGCTGCGTGGGCGCCCGGGTCCCCCGCCTCTCCCCCGTACACCATGGCCGCCGCCACCCGGCCGCTTCCGGCCCCGGCGCTGACGGCGAAGGCAGCCTCGGCCGCGCGGCGCGCTTGCCTGATCGCGGCGAAGGACGACCCCTCCACTGTCTCGACATGCTTCAACGTCAGTGTCACGGCGTGCCGCTGGGGCTGGCCCCGGGGCGGTGAGACGGATCCAACCCTGCCCCGCACGACGTCCCCGGCACCGGGCGCATCGGCACCGCCCGCACAGGGCGTTCGCACCAGGGCCACCGTCCCGTCCGCCCACGTCGGCTCGACGATCCGCGCCTCTGCCTCACAGAGCCCCACCGCCGCCCGCGCCCCGCCGCTCCGCGCGGCGGGGGTCTGACCCTCGCGAGCCGGACTCGTGCGGTCCTCGGCACGATCTGGCAAGCGGCGCCCGAACGCCGCGTGCGGCTCGCTTCTCAGCCGGAGCGTCACCTCACGGCCGTCGCGCCCATGGGCCAGCAGGGCCTCGCGGGCGCGCGGCTGTCCGCTGACGTCCCCCACCACAGCCAGGACGACGACGCCGACCGCCGCAGTGGCCGCCGCCCGATAGGCCAGCCCCGCCGGGTGGCGAAGGGCCGCGAGGAAGGCGCCCGCGGCGCAGAGCAGCGCCAGTGACGCCCGGCCGTGGTGCAAGGCAGCTGTCCCCGCCCAGAGGGCTGCCGCGCACACAAGGATCGTGGAGGTCTGTCGGAAGCGTCGCCACCGCTCAGCGATCGAAGACCACACGGCCCGCGATTCCCTCCCGGATGGACGGCCCCAGACCCTTGACCCGGCCGAGGTCCTCCAGTGAGGCGAAGGGGCCCCGCGCCTCGCGGTCGTCGACGATCCGCCGTGCGAGGACGGGACCGATGCGCGGGAGAGTCTGGATCTCCGCCACACTCGCCCCGTTGATCCGGACGGGGGCCCCGGCGGAGGTCTTCCCGGCATCCGAGCCTCCGCGGCTGGCCTCGCCGCCTCCAGGGGCCGGGGCCGCGGGGCCGGGAAGCTGAGGGGGCCCGGCCGGCTCGCCGACCCGCGGCACGGTGATTTTGGCGCCGTCGGCGAGCAGTGCGGCCCGATTGATCCGGTCCTCGTCCGCATTGGCCGCGAGGCCGCCGGCCCGGTCAATCGCCTGGGCGACCCGCGCGGGAGCCGGCAGTGTGTAGACGCCCGGCTTCTTGACGGCGCCAGTGATGTCGACAGTCACCTCGGACGCGGCCCCGCCTGGACTCGGCGGCCGGGTGCCAGCGGGTCCGCGGCCGCGGGCGGGCGTCGGGGTGGGCACCGCCACGGGGTGCCCGCTCTGGCCCCCGCCGGTGGCTACTGACTGGGCAGACTCGTCTCCTCGGAGCGTAGAGGTTCCGGCGGCCGGCGAGTACTTCCAGAGAAGGAGGCCAGCGAGGGCCAGGAGCGCGGCCACCACGGCCACGGCACGGCGCACGGACACGGGCCACCGCTCGGCGAGTCGCCGTGTGAACACCCCGTTCCCCCCGTGCCGGTCAGCTGGATCCGCGTTCCCGCCACGCGGCTCCGTGCCCCCGCTCCCAAGCCCTGTCCCAGCCCCCGTGGCGGCTTCGGTGCCGCCCGGCTCCCGGCGCCGCTCCGCGCTCCTCAAGCGCGCGAGGAAGGCTGCGCTGGCCCCTTCCGTCTGTCCTTCTCGATCACCCATGCACCCAGGGAACCGCATCGGCGCTCGCGCCGCGCCGGACCCTCGGCAAACGTGGACAACTCGTTGAGGAGGAGCCTCTCGCGCCTACGTGCGGGCAGCGGAGCCCATGGCGCTCACGACGAACGCTCCCGCACCCAGGTG